>NZ_CP090640.1:0-1272082 GCF_029633825.1 Burkholderia contaminans
CCCCGCCTTTCGGGCGGGGGTCTCTGGCTTAGGGAGCCTGACGATTACCTACTTTCACACGGGAATCCGCACTATCATCGGCGTAGAGTCGTTTCACGGTCCTGTTCGGGATGGGAAGGGGTGGGACCGACTCGCTATGGTCATCAGGCAAAAGGGGTTGTTGCGCTGGCTTCGCAGCACAACCAATCCTGGAAGAAGCAGTAATCTTGAGTTGTGTGTATCACACACGAGAATCAACTTATCGCTTTGGATCGCAGCCAGTGCTGTCGCACGGCGCCGATCTACAAGGCAGACTTGTTATAGGATCAAGCCTTACGGGCAATTGGTATCAGTTAGCTGAACGCATTACTGCGCTTACACACCTGACCTATCAACGTCCTGGTCTCGAACGACCCTTCAAGGGGATCTAGTCCCCAGGGATATCTCATCTTAAGGCGAGTTTCCCGCTTAGATGCTTTCAGCGGTTATCTCTTCCGAACATAGCTACCCGGCGATGCCACTGGCGTGACAACCGGTACACCAGAGGTTCGTCCACTCCGGTCCTCTCGTACTAGGAGCAGCCCCTTCAAATATCCAACGCCCACGGCAGAATAGGGACCAAACTGTCTCACGACGTTTTAAACCCAGCTCACGTACCTCTTTAAATGGCGAACAGCCATACCCTTGGGACCGGCTACAGCCCCAGGATGAGATGAGCCGACATCGAGGTGCCAAACACCGCCGTCGATATGAACTCTTGGGCGGTATCAGCCTGTTATCCCCAGAGTACCTTTTATCCGTTGAGCGATGGCCCTTCCATACAGAACCACCGGATCACTATGACCTGCTTTCGCACCTGCTCGACTTGTCGGTCTCGCAGTTAAGCACGCTTATGCCATTGCACTATCAGCACGATTTCCGACCGTACCTAGCGTACCTTCGTACTCCTCCGTTACGCTTTGGGAGGAGACCGCCCCAGTCAAACTGCCTACCATGCACTGTCCCCGACCCGGATCACGGGCCAAGGTTAGAACCTCAAACAAACCAGGGTGGTATTTCAAGGACGGCTCCACCGAAACTAGCGTTCCGGTTTCATAGCCTCCCACCTATCCTACACAGATCGGTTCAAAGTCCAATGCAAAGCTACAGTAAAGGTTCATGGGGTCTTTCCGTCTAGCCGCGGGTAGATTGCATCATCACAAACACTTCAACTTCGCTGAGTCTCGGGAGGAGACAGTGTGGCCATCGTTACGCCATTCGTGCAGGTCGGAACTTACCCGACAAGGAATTTCGCTACCTTAGGACCGTTATAGTTACGGCCGCCGTTTACCGGGACTTCAATCAAGAGCTTGCACCCCATCATTTAATCTTCCGGCACCGGGCAGGCGTCACACCCTATACGTCCACTTTCGTGTTTGCAGAGTGCTGTGTTTTTATTAAACAGTCGCAGCCACCAGTTTATTGCAACCCCTTCACCCTTCTGGCGCAAGCCAGTCAAGCTAAGGGCGTACCTTATCCCGAAGTTACGGTACCAATTTGCCGAGTTCCTTCTCCCGAGTTCTCTCAAGCGCCTTAGAATACTCATCTCGCCCACCTGTGTCGGTTTGCGGTACGGTCATCGTTAGACTGAAGCTTAGAGGCTTTTCTTGGAACCACTTCCAATTGCTTCGCTCCCTAAGGAGCTCGCGCCACACCCTTGAATTCCGCGCCCGGATTTGCCTAAGCGCCTTCTCCAATGCAGCGACCGGGACTTCCAACACCCGGACAACCTTCCGCGATCCGTCCCCCCATCGCATCTAACAATGGTGCAGGAATATTGACCTGCTTCCCATCAGCTACGCATTTCTGCCTCGCCTTAGGGGCCGACTCACCCTACGCCGATGAACGTTGCGTAGGAAACCTTGGGCTTACGGCGAGGGGGCCTTTCACCCCCTTTATCGCTACTCATGTCAGCATTCGCACTTCCGATACCTCCAGCACCCTTTACAAGGCACCTTCGCAGGCTTACGGAACGCTCTCCTACCATGCGTGCTAAGCACGCATCCGCAGCTTCGGTATATAGCTTAGCCCCGTTACATCTTCCGCGCAGGACGACTCGATCAGTGAGCTATTACGCTTTCTTTAAAGGGTGGCTGCTTCTAAGCCAACCTCCTGACTGTTTTAGCCTTCCCACTTCGTTTCCCACTTAGCTATATTTGGGGACCTTAGCTGGCGGTCTGGGTTGTTTCCCTCTTGACACCGGACGTTAGCACCCGATGTCTGTCTCCCGTGATTGCACTCTTCGGTATTCGGAGTTTGCTATGGCGGGGTAATCTGCAATAGACCCCCCAACCATGACAGTGCTCTACCCCCGAAGGTGAGACACGAGGCACTACCTAAATAGTTTTCGGAGAGAACCAGCTATTTCCAGGTTTGTTTAGCCTTTCACCCCTATCCACAGCTCATCCCTAACTTTTCAACGTTAGTGGGTTCGGACCTCCAGTACGTGTTACCGCACCTTCATCCGGCCATGGATAGATCACCTGGTTTCGGGTCTACGCCCAGCAACTGAACGCCCTATTCGGACTCGCTTTCGCTACGCCTGCCCTATACGGTTAAGCTTGCTACTGAACGTAAGTCGCTGACCCATTATACAAAAGGTACGCCGTCACCCCTTACGAGGCTCCGACTGTTTGTATGCATGCGGTTTCAGGATCTATTTCACTCCCCTCCCGGGGTTCTTTTCGCCTTTCCCTCACGGTACTGGTTCACTATCGGTCGATCACGAGTATTTAGCCTTGGAGGATGGTCCCCATCTTCAGACAGGATTTCACGTGTCCCGCCCTACTTGTCGCACACCTAGTTCTTTCATACTGTTTTCGCCTACAGGGCTATCACCTGCTATGGCCGCACTTTCCAGAGCGTTCGGCTAACAATACAAATAAAGAGTGCAAGGCTCATCCCATTTCGCTCGCCACTACTTTGGGAATCTCGGTTGATTTCTTTTCCTGCGGTTACTTAGATGTTTCAGTTCACCGCGTTCGCTTCGCATGGCCTATGTATTCAGCCATGGATACTCCAAAAGGAGTGGGTTTCCCCATTCGGACATCTACGGATCAAAGCTCGTTTGCCAGCTCCCCGTAGCTTTTCGCAGGCTACCGCGTCCTTCATCGCCTGTGATCGCCAAGGCATCCACCACATGCACTTGTTCGCTTGACCCTATAACGAGTCTGTCTCATCGACAGTCGCTACAGGTTGAGTTCTCGCGTTGTGCCGTATTCCAATTTAAGTCGAACATAGAGTTCGAATCATCTTGAGATACATCGATACAATCACAACCCGGATAACTTTCACGTCCATCTCAAGACGCTTCCGCTATCCAAATTACTTACTTCTTCCAGATTGTTAAAGAACGACAGCCGATATCATGCTTGATATCCTCTGACTGGCTCAATCGCCAATGACAAAGACTCGAACAATCGTCATTCGAATGTTTGTCATTGAAGATTGGTGGAGGCGAGACGGGATCGAACCGACGACCCCCTGCTTGCAAAGCAGGTGCTCTCCCAGCTGAGCTATGCCCCCATTGAGTACAGATGACCTCAGGTACCTACCGCCAGACAATGGTGGGTCTGGTTGGATTCGAACCAACGACCCCCGCCTTATCAAGACGGTGCTCTAACCGACTGAGCTACAGACCCCTGAGTCTGTCTTTAAATTTACAGCCGATAAGCGTGAGCGCTCAACTTCGCGAGATAGCTCTGGAAAGGAGGTGATCCAGCCGCACCTTCCGATACGGCTACCTTGTTACGACTTCACCCCAGTCATGAATCCTACCGTGGTGACCGTCCTCCTTGCGGTTAGACTAGCCACTTCTGGTAAAACCCACTCCCATGGTGTGACGGGCGGTGTGTACAAGACCCGGGAACGTATTCACCGCGGCATGCTGATCCGCGATTACTAGCGATTCCAGCTTCATGCACTCGAGTTGCAGAGTGCAATCCGGACTACGATCGGTTTTCTGGGATTAGCTCCCCCTCGCGGGTTGGCAACCCTCTGTTCCGACCATTGTATGACGTGTGAAGCCCTACCCATAAGGGCCATGAGGACTTGACGTCATCCCCACCTTCCTCCGGTTTGTCACCGGCAGTCTCCTTAGAGTGCTCTTGCGTAGCAACTAAGGACAAGGGTTGCGCTCGTTGCGGGACTTAACCCAACATCTCACGACACGAGCTGACGACAGCCATGCAGCACCTGTGCGCCGGTTCTCTTTCGAGCACTCCCACCTCTCAGCGGGATTCCGACCATGTCAAGGGTAGGTAAGGTTTTTCGCGTTGCATCGAATTAATCCACATCATCCACCGCTTGTGCGGGTCCCCGTCAATTCCTTTGAGTTTTAATCTTGCGACCGTACTCCCGGGCGGTCAACTTCACGCGTTAGCTACGTTACTAAGGAAATGAATCCCCAACAACTAGTTGACATCGTTTAGGGCGTGGACTACCGGGGTATCTAATCCTGTTTGCTCCCCACGCTTTCGTGCATGAGCGTCAGTATTGGCCCAGGGGGCTGCCTTCGCCATCGGTATTCCTCCACATCTCTACGCATTTCACTGCTACACGTGGAATTCTACCCCCCTCTGCCATACTCTAGCCTGCCAGTCACCAATGCAGTTCCCAGGTTGAGCCCGGGGATTTCACATCGGTCTTAGCAAACCGCCTGCGCACGCTTTACGCCCAGTAATTCCGATTAACGCTCGCACCCTACGTATTACCGCGGCTGCTGGCACGTAGTTAGCCGGTGCTTATTCTTCCGGTACCGTCATCCCCCGACTGTATTAGAGCCAAGGATTTCTTTCCGGACAAAAGTGCTTTACAACCCGAAGGCCTTCTTCACACACGCGGCATTGCTGGATCAGGCTTTCGCCCATTGTCCAAAATTCCCCACTGCTGCCTCCCGTAGGAGTCTGGGCCGTGTCTCAGTCCCAGTGTGGCTGGTCGTCCTCTCAGACCAGCTACTGATCGTCGCCTTGGTAGGCCTTTACCCCACCAACTAGCTAATCAGCCATCGGCCAACCCTATAGCGCGAGGCCCGAAGGTCCCCCGCTTTCATCCGTAGATCGTATGCGGTATTAATCCGGCTTTCGCCGGGCTATCCCCCACTACAGGACATGTTCCGATGTATTACTCACCCGTTCGCCACTCGCCACCAGGTGCAAGCACCCGTGCTGCCGTTCGACTTGCATGTGTAAGGCATGCCGCCAGCGTTCAATCTGAGCCAGGATCAAACTCTTCAGTTTAAACCTGTTACTGTTTTCGGTTCAGTTAAGAACCGGTCGCTCACTCAAAGCTGACAGGTAAATGAATTACTTCATAAACCTGACTTACTTTAGTGTGAGACTCTTGATACTTTCGCTATCTGATCCGAGGATCAGCTCGCTGCCATCAAGCGCCCACACTTATCGGCTGTTAATTTTTAAAGAGCATTCTGCGAGGAACTTCGTGTTTCCCGGCAGCGCTGCGTTTTCAGCAGCAGAGAAGCGAGATTATGAACCGTGTTTCGCAGCTCGTCAACAACTTTTTACACTACATCGTTGCGACTGCGGGGCTCAACTTCCAGGCCGGCTGCGCGCTACAGACTGCTGCGCTCCACCAACCTTGCTTCCCTCTCCCGCGCCGCGTTTCCGTTAGCGCGAAAGAGGCGTGATTGTAGGCACCCGCTTCGATCTGCGCAAGGGGTTTGAAGCAATTCTTTTCCAAAAGCTGCAATTTGGCCGGCCGGCCACGAGTCGGCACGAGACCGCTTATGGTGCAAAGAACGGACTAGAATGTGAGGTTCTTCGCCTCTTTCTATATACGTCTTTAATATGCGCCAGCGAATCGCCAAACGCCTCCCCCCCGATGCCGACAAACTGGTCGGTCTGTCGCTTGCGCTCTTCGCCTCGGGCAGCCGCATCGAGGACCGCTTCTGGGAAGCGAAGCTCGACGCGCTGCTCGCCAAGATTGTCCGCAACGGCAACCAGACCACGCTCGACGCAGCGCTCGACCATCTGCAGCAGAATCATCCCGACACCTATGGCGCGCTCGCCGACATGGCCGAGACGCACAGCGAGTCGATGGTGATCGAGCATGACGGCCAACCGTTCGATGCGCTGCTCGTCGCCGTCCCGGTTCTCGCCTGGACGCGCTACATGATTCCATCGGGCCCGCTCAAGGGCGACGTTGCCGACGCGCTGCGAACGCACCTGCAGGCACACGTCCTTGCGAACGGGACCCTCGTCGGGCTTGCCCCGTTCCTCTACAGCATCGACCAGCTACCGCGGCATCACGTCGAGACCTACCGGCTTGCCCAGCAGCTCTCGCACGCGGCGATCAGCCAGCATACGCCCAAGCTCAGCTTCGGCGACCTGCCCGAAACCTCGCCGATCCTGGCCGACCCGCGCTTCCTGCTCGCCGTCGTCGCAGCCCCCGCCGGCGCACCGCTGTTCCGCTGGCAGGAAGAAGAAAACGGCAGCCGGATCGAACGCGGCCAGTGCCTCGAGCAATGGACGACCCAGGGCGGCCCGAACCTGTCGATCGCGCTGCCCGGCTGCGAATTCGAATGCCTGCTTCCGGACGCGTACTATTCGGCTTGCCGGGATGCGGACGAACGCATCCGTCCACATACGGTCCGAACGGCCATTCGTTATCTATTCGACACACTTGGTGCAGCACCGCAAGAGCTGCGCGCGGTGGTCGCCGGCTTCGGCGAACGCCGTATCGACGAGTACCGTGTCGGCTTCACACGGCGTGCCAGCAACGACGTAATCTACGGCGTCGTGTGGCCGCTGTACGGTCGCGAAAACGGCGACCTGTCGATCGACGGGGCGACGCTCGAAGGCGAAGCGCCGATCGAAGGACCGGTCGAGGAAATCGTGAATCTGCTGAAGGAATGCGGCGTAACCGACGTCAGGCGGCACGCGGGCCGCTTCGAACCCGAATATTGCGATGACTGCGGCGTGCCGCTCTACGCAGATCCGCTAGGCGAAATCGTCCACGCCGAAATGCCGGAAGACGCGTCACCCGCCCAGCCGCACTTCCACTAACTCGCAGCACAGCAGGCCCTGACAGCCTGCCCATCTGAAGCCGCTCACGGTTCCCGCCGGAGCGGCTTTTTACTTGTCCGCCCTCCCGCCACCCGAAATTTCATACTTTTCCTAAGCCTTTCAGCCAAGCAGACATCGTGTAAGGTCTTTGTCATCATCAGACCCAAGACATGCCAGACGGCAGATATGAATGGCTCACATCAAGGAGGTTGAATATGCGGTTCCTGATACTCAATTCAGACGCCGAGCGGCGTGACGGACTGAAGGCCCTGTTGCGACAGATCGACCGTCACGCCGGCATCAACGATGCGCACGACAGTTTTCAGGCGCGCAGGCTGCTGCGTAACCAGCGTTTCGACCTCGTCGCGATCGACTGGCTCGACGTAGGCCGGCTCAGCGAGCTTCAGGCGATTTGCAGCGCGTGCTCGCCGACACCCGTCGCCGTCCTGGTCGACGAAACATCGCCCGAAGCCATCCAGCGCTTCTTCAACTACGGTGTCGCCGGCGTGATCCCGCATTCCACGCGGCCGCAGTTGATCGTACGTGCGCTCGAGATCGTGCTGCTGGGCGGGCATTACATTCCGCCGATCGCGCTCCGCCTGCTGCCTTCTACTGCTGCGGCGCGCTACGACGCCCATTTCCAGACGCTCGCCGAGTCGCTTCCCCGGCGGCGGGCGAGCGGCCTCCTGTCGCCGCGGCAAGCGCAGATCATGCGCTTCGTCCACATGGGCAACACCAACAAGATGATCGCTCGTACACTCGGCATCAGCGAAGGCACCGTCAAAATCCACCTAGCCAGCATCTTCCAGCAGCTTGGCGCCGCCAACCGCGCCGCCGCGGTCGCGATCTACAACGGCTGGCTGTCGCCCCATCTCGAGGTGCTGCTGGCGAACCGCAATCGCGCGCGCAAGCCGCCCATCGGCGAGCACGGCCCAGTTCCGCTGCGTATGCAACGGAGCGACCGGCCGTACCCGTTGCCGGCGCCGATCGATAGCGCGCAGGACCTGCCGATCGCCGCCGAGCCGCCAGCGCGGTTCCGGCGCGGACGCTAGTCAAACAGTCTCGATATTGCGACGGTCGACGTGTGCGGATTCCCACCTTTGATGCTCAACGAGTAATATGGACGCATGGGTTTTCTTTTCACACCGCTTCCGCTCTGGGTGGGCATCGGTGGCTGGATCGCCGCCGTGGCCCTGCTCGCGCTCGCGATCTGGAATCGTCCCTTCGTGCGCCTGCAGGACGCCACGCTCCAGCACGTGTGGCTCGCGCTCGTCACCGCCATTGCGGTCCTCTGGGCCTCGAATGCGTGGCTCGACGATGGCATCGTCATGCATCTGCTTGGCGCGACGCTGCTCGTCACGCTATTCGACTGGACACTCGCACTGATCGCGATGGGCGCCGTCACGGCGGTCGCCGCGATCATCTTCGATGCGCCCTGGCAAGGCATCGGCCTGACCTATCTGATCTACGGCGCGCTGCCGGTTGCCGTGTCGGCATTGCTGCAGCGCGCCGCACTCGCATGGTTGCCGCACAATCTCGCGTCGTTCATTACCGGCCAGGGATTCCTGTCGCCGGCAATCGCGATCATCACGGTCGCCGCTGCCGCTGCCGGGGTTCAGCTCGCACTCGCGGATGGCGCTCCCGTCGTGATTCCCGCCGGCTATCTGCTGAACACCGCGCTGCTCGCACTCGGCGAAGCGTGGTTCACCGGCATGGCGACCGCACTCATCGCCGTCTATCGTCCCGCATGGGTCACGACCTTCGACGTTCGGCGCTACCGTCTCGGCGGCCCGCGCGCCTGAATTACCCTCCGGCGGCGCCGCCGTCATCACGAGCCGACAGTCTCTCGTTCAGTACGGCAGAATGCGACATCTACTGCCGCACAACTTTTTTACGCTAAGATTGAACTCCGGTTCTTCATTGGGCATCTATACGTGCCCGATGTCTCATTCGCTCCTCACCAATAACCAGATGGACAGCTCTCCTGCGTCGCTCCGGATTTTCCGGGCGCTCGGCAAGCTGGCAGCCTGTATTGCGGGCCTGTCGCTTGCGCTTCCGACACCGGCATTCGCCGATCTGCTCGACCAGCGCTCCGAACTGATCAACAAATTCGTCAACGAAATGCATGCCGATCCGCTCGCCGCCGATTGTGCAGCGCACGGCAGCTTCATCGCCAGCACGTCGTCGGCCTTCGACCGCGTCGACTTCGCGCCGAACGCATTCGACAGCGGCAACGCGACGATCACGCCATGGAACGACTCGTTCGACCAGGGCAAGCAGCGCGTGAAGGTCGACAATATCGTCACTGTCGACGGCCTCGGCATCCACAGCGACGGCAGCGACCCGACGCCGCTGAAATTCCGATGCGGCTATGTCGGTCAGCAGATGCTCGCGTTCAGCTGGAACGACCCGGTTCCGCCGCTTAGGCCGCGCGTCGAGCGCTCCTCGTCCTCGACGAAGAAATTCAAGGGCAAGTCGCACCGAGGCAAGGGCAAGGCAAAGGCATCGGGCCGTACCGGCAGCAAGAAGGCCGTCGCAACGAAAAAGTCGAGCGGCCAGAAGAAGGTCGTGAAGAAGACCGCGAAGAAGTCCTGATCCGCCGAAGCGACATCGACATAAGCAAAAAAAGCCGGGGCATCCTGAGATGCCCCGGCTTTTTTCATTCGGCGACGCGCTACGCTTACGCGAACGTGTCGACGTGCACCAGGATCGCCGCCAGCATCGCCGCACCAAGCGCCGCGCTTCGCTCGCCGTTCCAGCCGACGCGTTCGTCGGGCAGGTTCGCGTTGTCCTTGAACGGCATCTCGAGCGTCAGCGACAAACAGCCGAACTGGTGGCCGATGTACTTCGACGCGAGCTTGAGCGCGTCCTCCTTGTACTTGCTTGCGGCGTAGCCGTGCTCCGTCTGGAAGTCGGGGCTCGCGACCTTGAATGCCTCGATGAACGCGGTCTGCTCCTTGCCCTGCTGCTCGGTGAAGCTCGGCAGCATCTCGGAGCCGGCAACGAACACATAAGGCAGATCTTCGTCGCCATGAATGTCGAAGAACATGTCGCAGCCGATCGCATGGATTGCATCGCGCACGGCCAGCACCTCGGGGCTGCGCTCGGCATCGGGCGCCATCCACTCGCGGTTCAGGTTCGCGCCTGCCGCATTGGTGCGCAGGTTGCCATGCACGCTGCCGTCGGGGTTCATGTTCGGGACGATATAGAACGTCGCACGATCGTACAGCTTGCGCGCGACCGGATCGCCAGCCCAGTCGCCCCATCCGGCGAGCCGCTTGACGAGGCCCTCGACGAACCACTCGGCCATCGACTCGCCGGGATGCTGGCGTGCGATGATCCACACCTTCTTCTTCGGCGCGCCGTCGGTTTCCGGCGTACCGAGCGTCAGCAGCGACATCGGGCGATCTTCAACCGTCCGGCCGAGTTCGACGACGCTCGCCTGCGGCAACTGCTGGACCGCGCCGAGAAACGCCGCGTGACGCTCTTCCGAGTACGGTTCGAAATACGCGTAGTAGATGCTGTCGAAATCCGGCGTATGGTCGATGGTCATCGTCTTGCCGTCGAACGTCGTCGGCACGCGGAACCAGTCGACCCGGTCATAGCTCGCCACCGCGCTGTAATTGCGCCAGCCCGACGGATACGCGCATTCGGCAGCATTCTCGAACGTCATCACGCAGCGCTGGCCGCGCGCACCGGTCAAGCGGTAGTAAAACCATTGCGCGAATTCCGAGCGGGTGTCGCCGCGCACGCGCAGCCGAATCGCATCGGGACTGTCGCACGACACGACGTCGATTGCGCCTGCGTCGAAATTGCTGGTGATCGAAAGGGCCATCTGTCTCTCCTTTGTCGACCGGCGTTAGCGCTTTAGCGCTTACGCCGGTCCCATGTAAAGCTGGCGACCGGAACAGGCCGTGTAGCACTTGTCCGGCCTCATGCATGCACCGGCCGTCTCGTGAACGGCCGACAGGGTCACTCGCCGACTCGCCGGCGAAATACGTACGTCGAATCGTTCGACGCGGTTGCATCGAACGCATAGCCTTCCGTCGTGAAATCCTTCAGCGCCTTCGGGTCGGCAATACGGTTCTCGACGATAAAACGCGCCATCAGGCCGCGCGCACGCTTCGCATGGAAGCTGATGATCTTGTAGCGGCCGCCCTTCCAGTCCTCGAACACCGGCGTGATGACGGGCGCGGCCAGCAGTTTCGGCTTGACCGACTTGAAGTATTCGGTCGATGCGCAGTTGACCAGCACGCGCGCCGCGCCGCTGCGCGTTTCGAGCTGTTCATTCAGCGCCCGCGTGATGCGGTCGCCCCAGAACGCGTACAGATCCTTGCCGCGCGCGTTCGCGAAGCGCGTACCCATCTCGAGCCGGTACGGCTGCAGCAGGTCGAGCGGACGCAACAGCCCGTACAGGCCCGACAGCACGCGCACGTGCTGCTGCGCATAGTCGAGATCGGCGGACGACAGCGATTTGGCGTCGAATCCTTCATAGACGTCACCGTTGAACGCGAGCACAGCCTGTTTCGCGTTGGCCGGGGTAAAGGTTCGCGACCAGTCCGCGTAGCGCTGGAAATTCAGGCGTGCGAGCGGATCGGAAATATCCATCAGCGTCGCGATGTCCTGCGGCGACAGCTTGCGCAGGCCGTCGATCAGCTCGGACGCGTCGTCGACGAATGCAGGCTTCGTGTAAGACTGGACGTGCGCGGGCGTATCGTAGTCGAGGGATTTGGCTGGAGAGAGAACGATTATCATAGAGGCTCGCTGGCACGCCGTGCCTTGCGGTCAGACGAAAACCACCGATTGTAACGAATGACCCGCTCTCTCGCCCCGCACGCCGCGCACCGCGTCGTGCTCGACTCGAACGTCTGGATCGACATCCTCGTATTCGACGACCCCGCCACGCGCCCGATCCGGGCCGCGCTGGAAAGCGGCGCGCTGGCCGCCGTGATCGACTGCCGCTGCCTGACCGAGCTCGAATACGTGCTCGACTATCCGCAGTTCCAGTCGCGCGCCATCGACAAGGCGGCCGCACTCGCGACCGTCTCCCGGCTCGCGAGTCTCGTCGAGCCGCCGCCCGTCGACGCCAACGCGCCGCCGCTGCCGAAGTGCAAGGACCGAGACGACCAGAAGTTTCTGGAACTCGCCCGCGCCGCGCAGGCCGACTGGCTCGTGTCGAAAGACCGAGCGCTGCTGAAGCTCGCGAAGCGCACCGCACGCGACTTCGGCTTCCGGATCGCGCAGCCCGCGCCATTTACCGAGGCCTGCTCGCTCGACGCCGCGCCGGACACGACGACCACGCCGGCCTGACCTAGGCCGCACCACCCGATTTCGACCGTATCGATGAACGCTCCTTCAGACATGCCAACGACTCCTGTTTTCCCCTCGCGCCTGCCGAACGTCGGCACGACGATCTTCACGGTCATGAGCGCGCTTGCCGCAGAAAAAGGCGCGGTGAACCTCGGCCAGGGCTTTCCGGATTTCGATTGCGATCCGCGCATCATCGATGCGGTTGCCGCCGCGATGCGCAACGGGCACAACCAGTATCCGCCGATGGCCGGTGTCGCGCCGCTGCGCGACGCGATCGCAGACAAGATCGCGCAGGTCTACGGCCGGCGTTACGATCCGGCGACCGAAATCACCGTCACGGCCGGCGCGACGCAGGCGTTGCTGACCGCGATCATGTGCACGGTGCATCCGGGTGATGAAGTGATCGTCGTCGAACCGACCTACGACAGCTACCTGCCGTCGATCGAACTCGCGGGCGGCAGGCCCGTGTTCGTCACGCTGGAAGCACCCGACTACGCGATCCCGTTCGACCGCCTCGCGGCCGCGATCACGCCGAAAACGCGCATGATCCTGATCAATACGCCGCATAACCCGACGGGCACCGTGTGGCGCGAGTCGGACATGCGCAAGCTCGAGGAGATCGTGCGCGGCACCAACGTGCTGATCCTGTCCGACGAGGTCTACGAGCACATGGTCTATGACGGCGCGCGCCACGAGAGCGTCGCGCGCTATCCGGAACTCGCCGCGCGCAGCTTCATCGTGTCGAGCTTCGGCAAGACCTATCACGTGACGGGCTGGAAGGTCGGCTATGTCGCGGCGCCTGCCTCGTTGACCGCGGAATTCCGCAAGGTCCACCAGTTCAACGTGTTCACGGTGAACACGCCGATGCAGATCGGGCTCGCCGATTACCTGCGCGACCCGGCGCCGTACCTGACGCTTGCCGACTTCTACCAGAAGAAGCGCGACTACTTCCGGGCCGGCCTCGAGCGCACGCGCTTCAAGCTGCTGCCCTGCACGGGCACGTACTTCCAGTGCGTCGATTATTCGGCGATCAGCGACCTGCCGGAAGCGGAATTCTCGAAGTGGCTCACGTCGGAGATCGGCGTGGCCGCCATTCCGGTGTCGGCGTTCTATCACGAGCCGCACGAATCGGGCGTCGTCCGATTCTGCTTCGCGAAGCAGGAAAGCACGCTCGCGTCCGCGCTCGAACGGCTCGCACGCCTGTAAGACCCGCACGGGCGGTCGCACACCGCCCTGCGGGAATCGCGCTTACGAACGCGCGACGCTCGTCGCGTCGATATACGCCTTGCGCTCGGCCGCCACGCGCAGTGCGGCAGGGCGCTCGCCCACCTTCTTCGCATGCGTCTTCCAGTCGATGCCTGCATCGAGCAGGAAATCGCGTCCGAATACGGCTTTCGTCGCCATGCCGATAACCGGCAGATGGACCCACGCGGCAATGTCCGCGAGGCCGAACGACTCGCCGAGCACATACGGCGAAAACTGCGTCATCTGCTTGAATGCATCGATCGCGCGCGGCAGGCGCTTCTCGACGTGCGCCTTCATCCCGTCGCTGACCTTGCCGCCGAAAAACGCTTCGGTGTAAACCTCGCGCGACATCCATTCGAGATACAGTTCGAGCGTCTCGATGAGTTCGCGCACCTTCGCGGCCGCAAACGGGCTCGCCGGGAAAATGCCTTTTTCGGGATAGCGCGCCGCCAGGTACTCGATGATCACCTGGGACTCGAACAGCGCGCCTTCTTCGGTCTTCAGAAAGGGAATCTTGCCGAGCGGCGAATCGGCTAGCTGCGCCGGATCGCTGACCGGCAGTCCACATACCGACTCCTCGAACGGAATGTCGTGCTCGAGCAGGACGAACTTCACCTTGTTGTAATAGTTGGACAACGGAATACCGCACAGCTGTAGCATCGGAGTCTCCTTCCTTGCTGAAGCGCGGCCGCATCGATGTCGGCCGCATCCGGATTCATCGCGCTGAAAAGCACGTTCGTGCTAGTCTAAAGCAAGTTTTTCGTCCGTCACGACAACATTACATCCGCTTCGGCATCGGCTGCATCAGCACGCGCAACGCGTGGGGCGCCGCGGCCCTGCCATCCGATGGAGACACGCTCGCATGAGTGCTGAACTGCTGGCCTCACGTCCGCCCGAGAGCGAATCGACGCTCGTCCTCACGCTGTCCAATCCCGGCGCACGCAACGCGCTGCATCCCGACATGTACGCGGCCGGCATCGAAGCGCTCGCCACCGCCGAACGGGATCCCGGGATCCGCGCGGTCGTGCTCACCGGCGCCGATCGCTTTTTCTGTGCTGGCGGCAATCTGAACCGGCTGCTCGACAACCGCTCGAAGGATCCGTCCTACCAGGCCGACAGCATCGACCAGCTCGGCGCATGGGTAACGGCGATCCACGCTTCGACGAAGCCGGTGATCGCAGCGGTGGAAGGCGCCGCGGCCGGCGCGGGCTTCTCGCTCGCGCTCGCGTGCGACCTGATCGTCGCCGCGCACGACGCGAAGTTCGTGATGTCGTACGCGCGTGTCGGCCTGACGCCCGATGGAGGCGGTTCGTGGTTCATTGCCCGCGCGCTGCCGCGAGCGATCGCGGCCGAGATCCTGTTCGAGGGCAAGCCTGTCGCAGCCGAACGTCTGCACACGCTCGGCGTCGTCAACCGGCTCGCCGTGCCCGGCGCGGCACTGACCGATGCACTGGCATGGGCCGATGCGCTCGCCGGCATCTCGCCGAACGCACTCACGCGCATCAAGTCGCTGCTCGACGACGCGACGACGCAACCACTCGATGCGCATCTCGCCACGGAGCGCGATCATTTCGTCGCGTCGCTCCATCATGCGGACGGGCTCGAAGGCATCACCGCATTTCTCGAGAAACGCCCGCCCCGCTACAAGCGCTGAACGGTCGCGCCCACGTTCGAATCGACATGTCGCCGTGCCGCATCGACCCGATGCGGCGCGGCGACGCTTCTGTCTCGACGACTCGGGACGATACGCAATCGCCTCCGGCGCCATGTAGCGCACCACGCGCGCACACGCATCGGCACGCACATTCCCGTCGCCAGCAGCCCACATCGATCCATGCTCTAATGACCGCCTGTCGCGGCGCTGCCGGCGCCGTTTTCGCGCATGCAACATAGGAGTTCACGATGATCGACGTCTATAGCTGGGCGACCCCGAACGGTCACAAGGTGCACATCATGCTCGAGGAAACGGGCCTCGCTTATCGTGCCCATCCGGTCGATATCGGCGCGGGCGACCAGTTCAAGCCGGAATTCCTGAAGATCAGCCCGAACAACAAGATTCCCGCGATCGTCGATCCGGACGGCCCCGGCGGCCAGCCGATCTCGCTGTTCGAATCGGGCGCGATCCTGATCTACCTCGCGGAGAAGACCGGCAAGTTCCTGCCGACCGATCCGGCTGCACGCTACGCGACGCTCGAATGGCTGATGTTCCAGATGGGCGGCGTCGGCCCGATGCTCGGACAGGCGCACCATTTCCGCCTGTATGCGCCGGAGAAGATCGAGTATGCGGTCAACCGCTACACGAACGAGGCAAAGCGCCTGTACAACGTGATGGACAAGCGTCTCGGCGAATCCGAATATCTCGCGGGCGACGCGTACACGATCGCGGACATTGCGACGTTCCCGTGGACGCGCTCGTGGCAGAACCAGGGCATCGTGCTCGACGAATTGCCGAACGTGAAGCGCTGGTACGACACGATCGCCGCGCGACCGGCCGTGCAACGCGGTGTCGAAGTGCTCGCGTCGATGCGCAAGGCGCTGCAGGACGACAAGGCACGCGAGGTGCTGTTCGGTGCAACGCAATACGCGAAGCACTGACACACATGTGACGGGCGGAGCGGCTTCCGTGCATGCCGCTTCCCGCTTCAGAAGTAATGCAGCGTGATGAATTCCGCCGCGCAGACTGGCAGCGGCACATCGGGACGCTCGACCTGCATCGTCACCGACCACGTCACCTGCACACCGTCTCGCGCGGCCTCGGCGGTTTCCTTTACCGCAAACAACGCACGCACACGCGCACCCACTGGCACCGGCTTCAGGAACCGCACGCGGTTCAGTCCGTAGTTCACCCCCATCTTCTGCTCGAAACGCATCGCATCGGCCATCAACGCGGGAATCAGCGACAGCGTCAGGAACCCGTGCGCGATCGGGCCGCCGAATGGCGACTCGCGCCGTGCACGTTCGGGATCGACGTGAATCCATTGATGATCGCCGGTCGCATCGGCAAAGCCATCGACACGACGCTGGTCGATCGCGATCCAGCCGCTCGCGAGCGGCTCTGCGCCGACTCGCGCCTGCAGCGCCTGCGCCGATGCGATCAGCGGCAAGGTCACGTCGGTCATGCGTGCGTGCCTCCCGGATGGCGCAGCCCGAAGATCACCTTGGTATGCACGGTGATCACCGTCTCGCCGGCGCCGTTCACGCCGACCCACTCCGTCGACACGATGCCGCGGTCGGGCTTGCTCTCCGACACGCGCTTGTCGTGGACCTTCTGGTACATCGTGATCGTGTCGCCGGCGCGCACCGGCTTGAGCCAGCGGATCGAGTCGATGCCGGGCGAGCCCATGCTCGTCGAGTCCGACCCGAGCTTCTTGATGAGCAGGCTCATGAACACCGAACACGTATGCCAGCCGCTCGCGACGAGCCCGCCGAAATGCGATGCTTTCCCGGCTTCTTCGTCGAGGTGGAACGGCTGCGGGTCGTAGCGTTGCGCGAACGCCTTGATGTCGTCGGGTTCGAACGTGTAGCGGCCCACTTCGGTGGTGCTGCCGACCACCAGGTCTTCGTAACTGATGCCCACTAGGTGTCTCCTTGTCTGGTGCGCTCTCGCGTCGCCGTCATGCCGCGTCGGTCTGCGCGAAATCGGGCAGCGCCGCGATGCGGGCGAGATGATGATCGGTGTCGCCGAGCGTCGTCTCGATGATCGTCAGCCGCTTGAACAGGTGCGCGGCGGCGACCTCGTTGGTCACGCCCATGCCGCCGTGCAGCTGGACGGCCTGCTGGCCGACGAAGCGCGCGGCGGCGCCGACGCGCGCTTTCGCGGCCGACACGGCCTTGCGCCGCGCATCGGCATCGCCGCTCGCGTAGCGTACGGCTGCCAGGTAGGTCAGCGAACGCGCCTGCTCGGCATGGATCAGCATGTCGACCATCCGGTGCTGCAGCGCCTGGAAACGCGCGATCGGCACGCCGAACTGTTCGCGCGTCTTCGTGTATTCGACCGTCGCTCGATTCAGTTCGTCGAGCACGCCGACCGCCTCCGCGCACAGCAGGAACGTCGCGTAATCGGCAACCTGCTCGAGGGCCGCAGCGTCGCGCGCACCGCCCGTCAGCAGTCGCGCCGGCGTTTCATCGAACCCGATCGTCGCGGCACGCTGGCCGTCGATCGTCCGGTAGTCGACCACCTTCGCGTTCGCGGCATCCCGTTCGACGACGAAGAGGCCGATGCCGCCACCATCGACGCGCGCCGGCACGATCCACGCATCCGCCTGTGCGCCATGCTGAACGACCGATTTCGTGCCGGTCAGCCGATACGTGCCGCTTTGCTCGCGTGCATGCGTGTCGAGTTCGAACAGGTCGTAGCGCGCATGCGGTTCGTGGAATGCAACAGCCACGCGCTTCTGCCCCTGCGCGATCGCCTCCAGCAGCGCCGCATCCTCGCCAGCGCCGGAACCGGCGATGCGCAACGCCTCGACGCCCACCACGGTTGCCCAGTATGGCTCGATCACGAGCGCACGGCCGAGTTCCTGCATCACGACCAGCATGTCGACCGGGCCGCCGCCAAAGCCACCCTGCGCGTCCGGCACGGGCAGCGCGGTCAACCCCAGTTCGCCAAATGCGCTCCATTGTGTGTCCGACACGCCCGCGTCGCTGCGCACGATTGCCTGGCGCGCTTCGAAGCCGTATTGCTCGCCGAGATAACGGCGCAGCGCGTCGGCAAACTGCTGCTGCTCATCGGTAAAGCTGAAATCCATGGTTGTCTCCGTTCCCTGATCACAGCCCCAGAATCATCTGCGCGATGATGTTCTTCTGGATCTCGTTCGAACCGCCGTAGATCGACGTCTTCCGGTAATTGAAGTAGTACGCGGCAAGCGGTGCCGCATCGTCGTCGCCGGCGATGCTGTGCTCGCGCTGCCCGTCGAGGAACGGTACGTCGAACGGTGCGGCGAGCGGGCCGATCGCGTCGACCATCAGCTCGGTGAGCGCCTGCTGCACTTCCGTGCCCTTGATCTTCAGCATCGACGCCTCGGGGCCCGGGCCCTTGCCGCTCGTCTCGCGGCTGACGACGCGCAGCACCGTCACCTCGAGCGCAATCAGTTCGACCTCGAGCGCCGCGACCTTCGCAGCGAACACGGGATCGGCGAGCAACGGCTTGCCGTTCTTGCGCTGGTTCGACGCGACGCGCTTCAGGAACGCAAGCTCGCGCTTCGACGCGCCGACGCGCGCGATGCCGGTACGCTCGTGGCCAAGCAGGTATTTCGCGTAGGTCCAGCCGCGGTTCTCGTCACCGACGAGATTCTCGACCGGCACCTTCACGTCCTCGAAGAACACCTCGTTGACCTCGTGGTCCTCGTCGAGCATGACGATCGGGCGCACCGTGATGCCGGGCGTCTTCATGTCGATCAGCAGGAACGAGATGCCTTCCTGTTTCTTCGCTGCGGGATCGGTACGCACGAGACAGAACATCATGTCTGCGTACTGGCCGAGCGTCGTCCAGGTCTTCTGGCCATTGACGACGTAGTGGTCGCCCTGACGCTCCGCGCGCGTGCGCAACGATGCGAGGTCGGACCCCGAACCCGGCTCCGAGTAGCCCTGGCACCACCAGTCCGACCCGTCGAGAATGCGCGGCAGATAATGACGTTTCTGCGCTTCGCTGCCGTATTTCATCAACACCGGCGCAACCATCGATACGCCGAACGGCAGCACGGTCGGCGCGCCGATCCGCGCGCACTCCTCGTCCCAGATGTGTCGTTGCGTCGCGTTCCAGCCCGGGCCGCCGTATTCGACCGGCCACGCGGGCGCAGACCAGCCACGCTGGCCGAGAATCCGGTGCCAGCTCGCGAAATCCTCGCGATCGAGCCGTTTGTGATCGAGTACTTTGGCGCGCAGTGCGTGAGGCAGGTTGGCCTCAAGCCAGGCGCGGACGTCGACGCGGAACGCGTCGTCCGAGGGGGAATAATCCAGATCCATGCGCAGTGTCTCCTGTCCGCAGCCGTCCGGCCCGGCAAGGACTCACTGCATGTTTCATTGCAGCGGTTCTTTGAGCGCGGCAGGAATCGGCAGCGGCATCACGTCGATGCCTTCTTCGGCCAAGGATTGCGCATCTTCGGGCGTCGTGACGCCACGAATGCTGCGTGCCGGCGCCTCGTTGTAATGGATGCGCCGCGCTTCCTCGGCGAAGCGCTCGCCCACATTCTCGGTTTTCTCCAGCACCTCGCGCAGCGCACGCATTACCTGCGCCTGCAGTGCACGCGAATCGACCGGCTGGGCCTGCGCCGCGCCCGACAAGTTCAGGCGCGGCGCCGACGGCAGACGGTTGACCTCGGTCGTTCCGCACACCGGACATTCGACCAGCTTGCGGGACAACTGCGCTTCGAATTCATCGGCGGAAGCGAACCAGCCTTCGAACCGATGACCGTGCGGGCACTGTAAATCGAGGACCTTCATGCTGAATCAGGGCGTGTGGCGAGTGTAGCGCAAAAAGCGGTTTTGTGAACGGTCGTGCTAAATATCGATCGCGCGACGCGAGGGCGCCGCGTCACCGGATTGTAACGCGGCGCCCCACCGGCTGCTGACGCCGCGCTCAGGGCGTCAGGACCGGCCCGAGCGGCCACGTCCCGGACAGCACCTTGTCGAGCCACATCGTGCCGATGATCGTCTTCACGTCGGAGATCTGGCCCGTGCGCACCCATTCCTGCAGATCGGCCTGCGTCGCAGTGAAGGTCTCGAGGAATTCGCCTTCATCGAGCTTGCGCTCGCCGGCCGTCAGCCCGCGCGCCAGGTACAGGTCGATGAATTCGGTCGAATAGGAAATGATCGGGTGAATCCGGGCCAGGAACACGTACTCGCGTGCCGTGTAGCCGGTTTCTTCGCGCAGTTCGCGCACCGCGCATGCGAGCGCGCCTTCGTTCGGATCGAGCTTGCCGGCAGGGAATTCGGCCATCACCTTGCCGATCGGGTAGCGATACTGGCTTTCCATCAGCACGCGGCCATCGTCGAACAGCGGGATCACCATCACCGCGCCCGGATGCTGGACGTATTCGCGCGTGGCTTTCTTGCCATCCGGCAGGCGGACGGTATCGCGCTTGAGCTTGAGGAACGAGCCTTCGAAAATCGCCTCGCTTTCGAGGCAGGTTTCGGTCAGTGCGGCGTCGTGATTGGGTAGTTCGGCCATCGGCGGCTCCGGGAATGAGCGCGACGGCCGAAGCCGTCAGCGTCGTTTGACGAGATACTGGAACGTGAAGCCGGGAAACGCGAACACGACGAAAAGACTGAACGTGATCGCGTAGAACTGCCAGCCCTGTTCGAAGCGGTTACCGGCGCGCGACTCGAGCCAGAAGCCGAGCGCGCCGACGATGAAGTACAGCACGATCAGCTCGCCGATCCGCACCCACCCGCTCTTCTTCGCCGCGCCGAACGGCACGACGGCGAAGAGGCGTTGGTTCAGGAACGGCAGGTTGGCGCAGACGAGCGCCAACAGCACGATAAACCAGCCGGCTGCCGACATTACAGCGGCAGCGTGTGACGAATTGCCTGCAGGCAGGCCGTCAGCAGCGGGCTCGGGATCAGGCCGAGCGCGACGACCGCGAGGCCGTTCAGCACGAGGATCGTGCGCTTGCAGAAATCGCCCGAGATCGGCGTCGTATCCTGCGGTGCATCGAAGTACATCAGCTTCACGATGCGCAGGTAGTAGAACGCGCCGAACAGCGACGTGATCACGGCCAGCACGGCCAGCCACGTGAGGCCCGCATTGACGGTCGCCTCGAGCACGGCGAGCTTCGCGTAGAAGCCGACGGTCGGCGGAATACCGGCCAGCGAGAACATCATGACCATCATCACGAACGCGAACACCGGGCTGCGCTTGTTGAGGCCCTTGAAGTCGTCGATCGTTTCGGCTTCGAAATCGCGGCGTGCGAGCAGCATCACCACGCCGAACGAGCCGAGCGTCGTGATCAGGTAGACGATCGCGTAGAACATCGCCGAGCTGTATGCGTTCGCCGGTGCCGTTGCGTCGCCCTTCACGATGCCTGCGAGCAGGCCGAGCAGGACGAAGCCCATGTTCGAGATCGCCGAGTACGCAAGCATCCGCTTGATGTTGCGCTGGACGATACCCGTGATGTTGCCGACGATCAGCGACAGCGCGGCCAGGATCACGAGCGCGGTCTGCCAGTTCTGTGCGAGCGGCAGCAGGCCCATCACCAGGAAGCGCAGGCCCCACGCGAACGCGGCAACCTTCGGGCCGCCGCCGACGAACAGCGTCATCGCGGTCGGTGCACCCTGGTAGACGTCCGGCACCCACATGTGGAACGGCACTGCGCCGAGCTTGAACGCGATACCGGCGACGATGAAGACCACGCCGAACATCAGCACGGCCGCGTCGGTGTTGCCGCCGACCGCCTTGTACACCTCGCCCAGCTCGAGCGAGCCGGTCGCACCGTACAGCATCGAGATGCCGTACAGCACGAAACCCGACGCGAGCGCGCCCAGCACGTAGTACTTCATCGCCGCTTCGCTCGACTGTGCGGCATCGCGGCGCAGCGCGATGACGGCGTACAGCGACAGCGACATCAGTTCGAGACCGAGATACAGCGTCAGGAAGTTGTTGCCCGACACCATGACCAGCTGACCGAGCAGCGAGAACATGCCGAGCAGGAACACGTCACCCCGGAACATGTCGCGATCTTCGAGGTACTTGCGCGAATAGACGAGCGAGACCGCGAAACCGAACGACACGACGGCCTTCATCATGCTCGCGAACGAGTCGACGACGACCATCTTCGAGAAGAAGTAGTACTGCTGCGGGTCGAGTGCCTGCACCGCGAACCACACGCCGGCGACGACCGACGATACGACCGCGATCAGATAAGTCAGGCGGCGGCCGGAGGCGCCGGTAAAGGTGTCGTTCAGCCATGCGACGACGATGGCGGCTAGCACCAGCGCGTCAGGCAACAGAACATTCATAGGGGCGTTTTGCATGATCTTGAGTTCCTCCGCTCGCGATTACTGGGCCAGCGGCAGCTTCGACTGCGCGACGTGGGAGAGGAGGTTTTCCACGGAAACGTGCATCACGTCGGTGAAAGGCTTCGGATACAGGCCCATCAGCAGCGTGAACGCGGCGAGCACGGCCAGCATCAGGAATTCGCGACGGCCGATGTCCTTCAGCTTGGCGACGTGATCGTTCGCAACCGCGCCGAAGTACACGCGCTTGTACATCCACAGCGTGTAGGCCGCGCCGAGGATCAGCGTGAATGCCGCGCCGAATGCGATCCAGAAGTTGTACTGGACGGCAGCGAGAATCACCATGAACTCGCCGACGAAACCGGACGTACCCGGCAGGCCGCAGTTGGCCATCGAGAACAGCATCGCGAAGGCCGCGAACTTCGGCATCACGTTGACGACACCACCGTAGTCGGCGATCTGGCGCGAGTGCACGCGGTCGTACAGCACGCCGATGCAGAGGAACATCGCGCCCGACACGAAGCCGTGCGAGATCATCTGGATGATCGCGCCTTCGACGCCGAGCTGGTTGAAGATGAAGAAGCCGAGCGTGACGAAGCCCATGTGCGCGATCGACGAATACGCGACCAGCTTCTTCATGTCGGCCTGCACCATCGCGACGAGGCCGATGTAGATCACCGCGATCAGCGACAGCGTGATCACGACGGGCGCCAGGAAATGGCTCGCGTCAGGCGTGATCGGCAACGAGAAACGCAGGAAACCGTAGGCACCGAGCTTCAGCATGATCGCAGCCAGCACGACCGAGCCGCCCGTCGGCGCTTCCACGTGCGCGTCCGGCAGCCAGGTGTGGACCGGCCACATCGGCACCTTCACCGCGAACGCGAGGAAGAACGCAATGAACAACAGTATCTGCGGCGTCATCGCGATCTTGGCGTTCTGCCACGTCGCGAGGTCGAACGAATGCGTTTCCGTGTACAGGTAGATCAGCGCAACCAGCATCAGCAGCGAGCCGGCCAGCGTGTACAGGAAGAACTTGAAGGCCGCATACACGCGGTTCGGGCCGCCCCACACGCCGATGATGATGTACATCGGGATCAGGGTCGCTTCGAAGAACACGTAGAACAGCAGGCCGTCGGCCGCCGAGAAGACGCCGATCATGATCCCGGACAGGATCAGGAACGCCGCGAGGTACTGCGCGACGTTCTCGGTGATCACTTCCCATGCGGCGATCACGACGATCACCGTGATCAGCGCGGTCAGCACGACGAACCACATCGAGATGCCGTCGACGCCGAGGTGATACGCGATGTCGAAGCGTTCGATCCAGGTCGACTTCTCGACGAACTGCAGCGCAGCCGTGCTCGAGTCGAAGCCCGTGATCAGCGGGATCGTGACCGCCAGGCCGAGCAGCGAACCGATCAGCGCGATCCAGCGGGCCGTCCCCGGATTTTTGTCGTTACCCACCGCAAGCACGAGGAGGCCGAAAACGATCGGCAGCCAGATCGCGGTACTGAGAATCGGAAAAGCGTGCATTAAGTTGTCCCCCGCCTTATTTGCCGCCGAGCGTTACAAACAGGGTCAGGAGCCCCAGCATGCCGATGATCATGGCGAACGCGTAGTGATAGATGTAACCGGATTGGAGGAAGCGGATCACGCCGGCGAACCAGCCGATGAACCGGGCGCTGCCATTGACGAGGCCGTCGATCACCACGACGTCACCCTCCTTCCACAGGCCGCGGCCGATCGCCACCGAACCACGGGCGAACACCACTTCGTTGATCTTGTCCATGTAGTACTTGTTGTCCAGCAGCGTGTAGATCGGGCCGAACGCGCGGCGGATCGACGCCGGCAGTTCCGGACGCTTCAGGTACAGGAACCAGGCGACAACGACACCGGCAAGCGCGAGCCAGACCGGCAGACCCGACACCGAGTGCAGGCCCATGCCCACCCAGCCGTGGAACTCCTCGGCCATCTCGGCCAGGGCCGGATGGTTTTCGCCGATGAAGATCACCTTGTCGAATGCAACGCCGTGCTGGAAGAAGTCGCCGAACAGCATCGGGCTGATCGCGATCGCACCGATGATGACCGACGGGATCGCCAGCAGGACCAGCGGAACCCACACGACCCACGGGGTCTCGTGCGGTTCGTGCGCGTGGTCGTCATGACCGTGGCCATGGCCGTGGTCGTCGTGGCCGTGCGCAGCCGCCATGCCCATCGGCGATTCCGGATGCTTCGGCTTGCGGAAGCGCTCTTCGCCGTGGAACACCAGGAAGTACATGCGGAACGAGTACAGCGCCGTGACGAACACGCTCGCGACGACCGCGAAGTACGCGAAGCCCGAACCCGGCAGGTGCGACAGCTTCACCGCGTCGATGATCGAGTCCTTCGAATAGAAGCCCGAGAAGAACGGCGTACCGATCAGCGCGAGCGAACCGACGAGCGACGTGATCCACGTGATCGGCATGTACTTGCGCAGGCCGCCCATGTTGCGCATGTCCTGGTCGTGGTGCATGCCCATGATGACCGAGCCGGCGCCGAGGAACAGCAGTGCCTTGAAGAACGCGTGCGTCATCAGGTGGAACACGGCGACCGGGTAAGCGGACACGCCGAGCGCGACGGTCATGTAGCCGAGCTGCGACAGCGTCGAGTACGCGACCACACGCTTGATGTCGTTCTGGACGATCCCGAGGAAGCCCATGAAGAGTGCCGTGATCGCGCCGATCACCGTGATGAACGACAGCGCGGTATCCGACAGCTCGAACAGCGGCGACATGCGCGACACCATGAAGATGCCGGCGGTGACCATCGTCGCCGCGTGAATCAGCGCGGAGATCGGGGTCGGGCCTTCCATCGAGTCCGGCAGCCACACGTGCAGCGGGAACTGGGCCGATTTACCCATCGCGCCGATGAACAGGCAGATACAGGCAACGGTCAGCAGGCCCCAGTCGGTGCCCGGGAAGTGCAGGCTCGCGAGTTCCGCGCGCTTTGCGAACACTTCGCCGTAGTTCATCGAGCCGGCGAACGCGAGCAGCAGGCCGATGCCGAGCAGGAAGCCGAAGTCGCCCACGCGGTTCACGAGGAACGCCTTCATGTTCGCGTAGATCGCGCTCTCACGCGTGAAGTAGAAGCCGATCAGCAGGTACGACACCAGACCCACCGCTTCCCAGCCGAAGAACAGCTGCAGGAAGTTGTTGCTCATCACGAGCATCAGCATCGAGAACGTGAACAGCGAAATGTACGAGAAGAAGCGCTGGTAGCCGTCTTCTTCCGCCATGTAGCCGATCGTGTACACGTGCACCATCAGCGAGACGAAGGTCACGACGACCATCATCATCGCGGTCAGCGAATCGACGAGGAAGCCGACTTCGAGCTTCAGCGAACCGACGTTCATCCATTCGTAGACGGTCGCGTTGAAGCTTGCGCCGCCCATCACGTCGAAGAAGACTTTCGCCGACAGGAGGAACGCGATCATTACGCCGAGGATCGTGATCCGGTGTGCGCCCTTGCGCCCGACTGCGTTCCCGAACAGCCCCGCAATCAGCGAGCCGGCCAGCGGAGCGAGCGGAATCGCCAGCAGCAGGTTTTCATTGAGTGTCGTTGACATAACAGCGTTGCCTGAAATTAACCTTTGAGCTGATCGAGATCCTCGACATTGATCGTGTCGAGCTTACGGAACAGGGTCACCAGAATCGCGAGACCGATCGCGGCTTCCGCTGCGGCGACGGTCAGCACGAAGAACACGAAAATCTGGCCGTGCACATCGCCGAGGTAATGCGAAAACGCGACGAAGTTGGTGTTCACCGCCAGCAGCATCAGTTCGATCGACATCAGGATGATGATGACGTTGCGGCGGTTCAGGAAAATCCCGACGATCGCGATCGCAAAGAGGATCGCGCCGAGCACGAGGTAATGAGCAAGAGTCAGCATGTTTTCTTTTCCTCCGCTTAGCCGTTGGTGCCCGAACCGGCTTCGCTCTGCGCCGTTTCCGGCTGCGGCTTGTCCGCTTCCATCTTCACGAGGCGCACGCGGTCGTTGCGGCGCACCTTGACCTGATCCGACACACGCTGGCGCTTGCTGTCCTTGCCCTTGCGCTCGGTCAGCCCGATCGCGGCAATGATCGCGACCAGCAGCACGAGGCCTGCGATTTCAAACGCGAAGATGTAGTCGGTGTAGATCACCTTGCCGATCAGGCGCGTGTTCGACCAGTTGGCCATCTCGCCGGTGGCCATCGCGTGCACCGTCTGCGTGTCGCCGTAGCCGCGCCACAGGATCAGCGCCGTTTCGATCACGATGATCGCGCCGACCACGGTCGCCATCGGCACAAAGCGCTTGAAGTCACGGCGCAGGTAGTCGATGTTGATGTCCAGCATCATCACGACGAACAGGAACAGCACCATCACGGCGCCCACGTAGACCAGCACCAGCAGGATCGCGAGGAACTCCGCTTCCAGCAGCATCCAGATCGCGGCGGCGTTGAAGAACGCCAGCACAAGGAAAAGCGCAGACGCCACCGGGTTGCGCGAAGTGATCACCTTCAGCCCTGATACCACCAGGAGCAGCGCGAAGATGTAGAACAGTACGGTCGTGAATTCCATGATTACCGGTTCATCGTTAGGCCATAGTCAGGCGCGGCTTGCGGGACGCTCTCGCGTGCCGCACCCGTCGCGGCGGCTCGGCCCTGGCTTCGGGCCGGCACTGCAAACACAATCAACGATACGGCGCGTCGGCAGCCTTCGCCGCGGCGATGTCCTTCTCGTAGCGATCGCCCACCGCGAGCAGCATTTCCTTGGTGAAATACAGGTCGCCGCGCTTTTCGCCGTGGTACTCGAGAATCTGCGTCTCGACGATCGAATCGACCGGGCAGCTCTCTTCGCAGAAACCGCAGAAGATGCACTTCGTCAGGTCGATGTCGTAGCGCGTCGTGCGGCGCGTGTTGTCCGCGCGCGTTTCCGATTCGATCGTGATCGCCATCGCGGGGCATACGGCCTCGCACAGCTTGCACGCGATGCAGCGCTCTTCGCCGTTTTCGTAGCGGCGCAGCGCGTGCAGCCCGCGGAAACGCGGCGAAATCGGCGTCTTTTCTTCCGGGAACTGCACGGTGACCTTGCGCTTGAACGTGTAACGACCGGTCAGCGCGAGCCCCTGCAGGAGCTCGGTCAGGAAGAAGGTCTTAAAGAAGTGTTGGATTGCGCTCATGATTTCGTCCGATTACTTCACCCAGATGTTGAGCGGCGACATCATCCAGAAGCCGACCACGACCACCCAGACCACCGTGACGGGCAGGAATACCTTCCAGCCCAGGCGCATGATCTGGTCGTAACGGAAACGCGGGAACGTCGCGCGAACCCAGATGAACACCGACAGCAGCGCGAATATCTTCAGCACCAGCCAGAAGATGCCCGGAATGAACGACAGGAATTCGAACGGTGCATCCCAGCCGCCGAGGAACAGCGTCGCGGTCAGCGCCGAGATCACGATCATGTTGATGTACTCGGCGAGGAAGAACAGCGCGAACGCCATACCCGAGTAATCGATCATGTGGCCGGCAACGATTTCCGACTCCCCTTCCACCACGTCGAACGGGTGGCGGTTCGTTTCGGCAATGCCCGAGATGAAGTACACGACGAACGCCGGCAGCAGCGGCAGCCAGTTCCACGACAGGAAGTTCACGCCGTGGCCCGCGAAGAAGCCGTGCTGCTGCGAACCGACGATTTCCGACAGGTTCAGGCTGCCGGCCGTCATCAGCACCAGCACCAGCGCGAAGCCCATCGAGATTTCGTACGACACCATCTGTGCCGCGGCGCGCATCGCACCGAGGAACGCGTACTTCGAGTTCGATGCCCAGCCTGCGAGAATCACCGCGTACACGCCGATCGACGAGATCGCCATCGCGTACAGCAGGCCCGCGTTCACGTTCGCGAGGACCGCTTCGGCCTGGAACGGGATCACGGCCCACACGGCGAACGCCGGCACGACGGTCATCACCGGCGCGATCAGGTACAGCCAGCGGCTGGCGGCGCTCGGCTGAATGACTTCCTTCAGCAGCAGCTTCAGCACGTCGGCGATCGGCTGCAGCAGGCCGCCGGGGCCGACGCGGTTCGGACCGAGACGCACGTGCATCCAGCCGATCAGCTTGCGTTCCCACAGAATCAGGTACGCGACGCACAGCAGGATGACGACGGAGACGACGAGGATGCGCACGATTGCCCACACCGTCGGCCATGCGAAGCCGAGAAGCTGGGACCCGCCCGCGTTGATCGTATCGAACAAGCTCATTTACGCCTTCTCCACCACCAGTTCACCGGACAGGCCACCGAGCGCTGCGCCGGCAGGCGTCGCCGCCGATACGCGAACGACGGTCTCCGCAAGATTCGCGTCGCGCACGGCCGGCAACTGCACCGCACGCTCGCCCTGGCGCACGCGCACGGCGTCGCCTTCCTTCAAGCCCAGCTTGTCGAACAGCGCAGCCGGCAGTGCCGCGGCATTCGCCGCCTTCGCAGCGGCCGTCAGGTGCAGCGCACCTGCGCGGCGCACGAGTGCGTCGGCGTGATAGATCGGCACATCGGCCAGGCGCTCGAAACCGCCGTTCGCGGCATTCGCCGCGACGCGAACCGGTGCGACCGACGTGTGGTTCGACAGACGGCCCGCGACGCCGGCGTCGCCGAGCGCGGCGAGACGCACTTCTTCCGCGGTCTCGTATTCGAAGTTCGGCAGGCCGAGCAGGCTGCCGAGCACGCGCAGCACCTTCCAGCCCGGACGCGTGTCGCCGAGCGGGCGCACGACGCCGTTGAAGCTCTGCACGGTGCCTTCCGCATTCACGTACGTGCCGGCCGTTTCCGTGAACGGCGCAACCGGCAGCAGCACGTCGGCGTAGTCGAGGCCGTGCTTGAACGGCGACATCACGACGACCATCTCGGCCTGGTTCAGCGCGGCAAGCGCCTGCGCCGGATCGGCGGTATCGAATTCCGGTTCGACGTTCAGCAGCACGTAGCCCTTGCGCGGCTGCGCGAATGCTTCGCGCGCGTTCAGCCCGCCTTCGCCCGGCAGTGCGCCGACGACGTGCGCGCCGACCGTGTTCGCCGCTTCCGTCAGGAAGCCGAACGTGGCGCCGGTGTTGTCGGCGATCCACTTGGCGACGGCGTGCAGCTTGGCGAATTCCGGATGGCGGACCGCGACGTTGCCGAGCAGCACCGCGCGGCGTTCGCCGTTCGCGAGCGACTGGGCGACAGCCTGCGCGGCCGGCGATGCCGTGACGCCTGCGAGCGTGTCGGGCAGTGCGACACCGCGCAGTTGCGCGACGGCCGCCGCGATACCGGCCAGCTGGTCGAGCCATGCCGACGGAGCAGCAACGATGCGCTGCGCAGTCGGGATCAGTGCGTCGTCACCGGTCGCGTGCAGGAAGTGCAGCTTCGCACCGTTCTTCGCGGCCTGACGCAGGCGCGATGCGAACAGCGGGTGGTCGCGGCGCAGGAACGAACCGACGACGAACGCGGCGTCCACGTTCGACAGGTCGGCGATCGGCATGCCGAGCCACGGTGCGCCCTGGACCGGCGCCGAGAAATCCTGCTGACGCAGACGGAAGTCGACGTTCGGCGTCTTCAGTTCGTTGGCGAGCTGCTTCACGAGGAACAGCTCTTCGGCCGTGCTGTGCGCGCTCGCGAGCATCGCCAGCGCGTTCGCGCCGTGATCCGCGGCGATGCCCTTCAGGCCCTTCGCGACGTATTCGAGTGCGGTCTGCCAGTCGGTTTCGATCCACTGGCCGCCCTGCTTCAGCATCGGCTTCGTCAGGCGCTCTTCGCTGTTGAGGCCTTCATACGAGAAGCGATCCTTGTCCGAGATCCAGCATTCGTTGATGGCTTCGTTCTCGAACGGCAGCACGCGCATCACGCGGTTGTTCTTCACCTGAACGACGAGGTTCGCGCCGACGGAATCGTGCGGGCTCACCGACTTGCGGCGCGACAGTTCCCACGTACGGGCGCTGTAGCGGAACGGCTTGCTGGTCAGCGCGCCGACCGGGCACAGGTCGATCATGTTGCCCGACATTTCGGAATCGACCGTCTTGCCGACGAACGTCGTGATTTCCGAGTGCTCGCCGCGGCCCAGCATGCCGAACTCCATCACGCCGGCAATTTCCTGGCCGAAGCGGACGCAGCGCGTGCAGTGGATGCAACGCGACATTTCTTCCATCGAGATCAGCGGGCCCACGTTCTTGTGGAACACCACGCGCTTCTCTTCCGAGTAGCGCGACGACGACTTGCCGTAGCCGACCGCCAGATCCTGCAGCTGGCATTCGCCGCCCTGATCGCAGATCGGGCAGTCGAGCGGGTGGTTGATGAGGAGGAATTCCATCACCGACTGCTGCGCCTTCACGGCCTTGTCGGATTGCGTATGGACGATCATGCCGGCCGACACGGGGGTCGCGCAGGCAGGCACGGCCTTCGGCATCTTCTCGACTTCGACGAGACACATCCGGCAGTTGGCCGCAACCGACAGCTTCTTGTGATAGCAGAAGTGAGGAATGTACTTGTCCGCCTTGTGCGCAGCCTGGATCACCATGCTGCCTTCGGGCACCTCGACCTTCTTGCCGTCTATTTCAAGTTCAACCATGATGGTGAATGGTCCTTAACCTATTTCCGCCCGTTCGCGCCTTCGCCCGACCGTGCGCTCAAATTCCGCAACCGGGTTCGCTTCAGGCTGCCGCCGCGTGCGCGTGGCCGCCGACCATGCAGTGCTTGTGCTCGACGTGGTACGCGAATTCGTCCCAGTAGTGCTTGAGCATCCCGCGTACCGGCATCGCCGCCGCATCGCCGAGTGCACAGATCGTGCGGCCCATGATGTTCTCGGCAACCGAGTTCAGCAGGTCCAGATCTTCCTGGCGGCCTTCGCCGTGCTCGATACGGTTCACGACGCGATACAGCCAGCCGGTGCCTTCACGGCACGGCGTGCACTGGCCGCACGATTCCTCGTAGTAGAAGTACGACAGGCGCAGCAGCGAGCGCACCATGCAGCGCGTCTCGTCCATCACGATCACCGCGCCGGAACCGAGCATCGAGCCCGCCTTCGCGATCGAATCGTAGTCGAGATCCGTCTGCATCATGATGTCGCCCGGGATCACCGGTGCCGACGAACCGCCCGGAATCACGGCCTTGATCTTCTTGCCGCCGCGCATCCCGCCGGCGAGCTCCATCAGCGTCGCGAACGGCGTGCCGAGCGGCACTTCATAGTTGCCCGGACGCTCGACGTCGCCCGACACCGAGAAAATCTTCGTGCCGCCGTTGTTCGGCTTGCCGATCTCGAGGTAGTTCTGCGGCCCGATGGACAGCAGGAACGGCACCGCGGCGAACGTCTCTGTGTTGTTGATCGTGGTGGGCTTGCCGTACACGCCGAAGCTCGCCGGGAACGGCGGCTTGAAGCGCGGCTGGCCCTTCTTGCCTTCGAGCGACTCGAGCAGCGCCGTTTCTTCGCCGCAGATGTACGCGCCGTAACCGTGGTGCGCGTGCAGCTGGAACGAGAATTCCGAGCCCATGATGTTGTCGCCGAGGAACCCGGCAGCGCGCGCCTCATCGAGCGCGGCTTCGAAGCGTCGATACACTTCGAAGATTTCGCCGTGGATGTAGTTGTAGCCGACGGTGATGCCCATCGCGTACGCGCCGATGGCCATGCCTTCGATCAGCGCGTGCGGGTTCCAGCGCAGGATGTCGCGATCCTTGAACGTACCCGGCTCGCCTTCGTCCGAGTTGCAGACGAGGTACTTCTGCCCCGGGAACTGGCGCGGCATGAAGCTCCACTTCAGGCCGGTCGGGAAGCCCGCACCGCCACGGCCACGCAGGCCCGACGCCTTGACGTCGGCGATCACCTGCTCGGGCGGAATCTTTTCTTCGAGAATGCGGCGCAGCTGCTTGTAGCCGCCGCGCGCAACGTAATCTTCGAGGTGCCAGTTCTCGCCGTTCAGACCAGCGAGGATCAGCGGTTTGATGTGACGGTCGTGGAGGGACGTCATTTCGAGAGCTCCTCAAGCAGCTGGTCGATCTTCTCGCGGCTCATGAAGCTGCACATTCTGTGATTGTTCACCAGCAGCACCGGCGCATCGCCGCACGAGCCCATGCACTCGCCTTCCTTCAGCGTGAACTTGCCGTCGGGCGTGGTCTCGCCGAAGCCGATGCCGAGCTTCTGTTTCAGGTAGTCGGCAGTCGCTTCCGCGCCACCGTCCGGGCCGAGCTGGCACGGCAGGTTCGTGCAGAGCGTGATCTTGTGCTTGCCGACCGGTTTGAGCTCGTACATCGTGTAGAACGTCGCGACTTCCTGCACGGCAACGGCCGGCATGCCGAGATAGTCCGCGACGAACTGCATCAGTTCGGGCGACAGCCAGCCGTGCTCTTCCTGAGCAACGGCCAACGCCGACATCACGGCGGACTGTTTCTGATCGGCGGGATACTTCGTCAACGCTCGATCGATTTCCTTCAGGCCTTCAGCTGAGATCATTTTCAGACACGACTCTTTCAATTCCTACCGAACGAACAACCTGCCGCACACTGGGGTGCATGGACGGCAGACCTGGCGCTCACTGTTGACAGCTTGCGAAGCCGCGCCGGTTCAGCGCGCATCGCGTGTGACTTGCTGCTCGCCGCCCGCTCGCGCGGGCGGCGCTAACCATTAGCGATCGATTTCGCCGAACACGATGTCCTGCGTACCGATGATCGTGACGGCGTCGGCGATCATGTGACCGCGCGCCATTTCGTCGAGCGACGCCAAGTGCGCGAAACCCGGTGCGCGAATCTTGAGGCGATACGGCTTGTTCGCACCATCCGACACGAGGTAGATGCCGAACTCGCCCTTCGGATGCTCGACCGCCGCGTACGCTTCGCCTTCCGGCACATGGAAACCTTCGGTGAAGAGCTTGAAGTGGTGAATCAAGTCTTCCATGTTGGTCTTCATGCCGACGCGCGACGGCGGGGCAATCTTGTGATTGTCCGTCATCACCGGGCCCGGATTCTTGCGGAGCCACTCAATACACTGTTTCGCGATGCGGATCGACTGGCGCATTTCTTCGACGCGCACCAGATAGCGGTCGTAGCAATCGCCGTTCACGCCGACCGGCACGTCGAAATCCATGCGGTCGTACACTTCGTACGGCTGCTTCTTGCGCAGGTCCCAGGCGATGCCCGAGCCGCGCAACATCGGGCCCGTCAGGCCCATCTGCAGCGCACGTTCCGGGCTGACCACGCCGATCCCGACCAGACGCTGTTTCCAGATCCGGTTGTCGGTGAGCAGCGTTTCGTATTCGTCGACGCACTTCGGGAAGCGCGTGAAGAAGTCGTCGATGAAGTCGAGCACCGAGCCGCTGCGCGCTTCGTTCATCTTCGCGAGCGCCTTCTCGTTGCGAATCTTCGACGCCTTGTATTGCGGCATTGCGTCAGGCAGGTCGCGGTAGACGCCGCCCGGACGGTAGTACGCCGCGTGCATCCGGGCACCGGACACCGCTTCGTACACGTCCATCAGGTCTTCGCGTTCGCGGAAAGCGTACAGGAACACGGCCATCGCGCCGACGTCGAGTGCGTGCGCGCCGATCCACATCAGGTGGTTCAGCACGCGCGTGATCTCGTCGAACAGCACGCGGATGTACTGCGCGCGCTCCGGCACTTCGATGCCGAGCAGCTTTTCGATCGCGAGCACGTAGCCGTGTTCGTTGACCATCATCGACACGTAGTCGAGACGATCCATGTACGGCACGGACTGGATGAACGTCTTGGATTCCGCGAGCTTTTCCGTCGCGCGGTGCAGCAGGCCGATGTGCGGATCGGCACGCTGGATGACTTCGCCGTCGAGCTCCAGCACGAGACGCAGCACGCCGTGCGCTGCCGGGTGCTGCGGGCCGAAGTTGAGCGTGTAGTTCTTGATTTCTGCCATGACGCCCCCTTAATGTTTCAGACCGCCATAGCGATCCTCGCGGATCACGCGCGGCGTGATTTCGCGCGGCTCGATCGTCACCGGCTGGTACACGACCCGCTTCTCTTCCGGGTCGTAACGCATTTCGACATAGCCCGACACCGGGAAGTCCTTGCGGAACGGGTGGCCGATGAAGCCGTAGTCGGTGAGGATGCGGCGCAGGTCGGGGTGGCCTTCGAACACGATGCCGTACAGGTCGAACGCTTCGCGCTCGTACCAGTTCGCGGAGGTCCAGATGTCGACCAGCGATGCCACGATCGGGAGGTCGTCGTCAGGCGCGAACGTGCGCAGGCGCAGGCGCCAGTTGTTCGTGACCGACAGCAGGTGCGACACGGCCGCGAAGCGCGGGCCGTCGTAGGCGCCGTCGCCGAAGGTCTGGTAGTCGACGCCGCACAGGTCGATCAGCTGCTCGAAACGGAGCTTCGGATCGTCGCGCAGCGTCTTTGCGACTTCGAGGTAATCGCTCGCCTTCACGACGAGCGTCAGTTCACCGATCGCTTCGGTGAGGCTCACCACGCGCGCGCCGAGCGCGGCTTCGAGGTTTGCCTTCAGGGTCTCGATTTTGCTTGCCATATTGAGGGGACGCTCGGGGCTTTATTGACGGGCGATGGTATTGGTGCGGCGGATCTTCGCCTGAAGCTGGATCACGCCGTAGACCAGCGCCTCGGCCGTGGGCGGACAGCCCGGCACGTAGACGTCGACCGGCACGATCCGGTCGCAGCCGCGGACCACCGAGTACGAGTAGTGGTAGTAGCCACCGCCGTTCGCGCACGATCCCATCGAGATCACCCAGCGCGGCTCCGCCATCTGGTCGTACACGCGGCGCAGTGCGGGTGCCATCTTGTTGCAGAGCGTGCCGGCGACGATCATCACGTCCGACTGGCGCGGGCTCGGGCGGAACACGACGCCGAACCGGTCCAGGTCGTAACGGGCCGCGCCCGCATGCATCATTTCGACGGCGCAACACGCGAGCCCGAACGTCATCGGCCACAGCGAGCCGGTACGCGTCCAGTTGATCAGCTTGTCAGCCGTCGTGGTGACAAACCCTTCCTTCAAGACCCCTTCGATACTCATTTGCTTTCCACTCCAGACGAGCGACCGAGCGTGGCCGCCCATGCAAACCGGCGATTAACCCATCACTCCCAGTCGAGGCCGCCTTTCTTCCAGATATAGGCAAAGCCCAGCAGGAATTCGAGCAGAAAAATCATCATTGCGATGAAACCCGGCCAGCCGATATCCCGGAGCGCGACGCCCCACGGAAACAGGAATGCGGTTTCGAGATCGAAGATGATGAACAGGATGGCGACGAGGTAGTACCGGACGTCGAATTTCATCCGGGCGTCTTCAAAGGCTTCGAAGCCGCACTCGTACGGTGCGTTCTTCTCGACGTCCGGCTTGTTGGGACCAAGGAGCTTGCCGATGCTGACCAGCGCTATACCTAAACCAGTGCCCACGAGGAGGAACAACAAGACGGGGTAATAGGCTGCGAGGTTCAAGGCAATCCTCTATCGGTTGGTTCTGAGCGTCCGGAGAATACCACTTCCGGCGGAAGGAATCATTTCGGAGTGCATGCGATCGCAAGACAACCGCAAGCACACCCCAGAAATGAAAAATGCCAGCCACTAGAAGCGGCTGGCATTGAGTAACTTTGGTGCCGACGGCGAGACTCGAACTCGCACAGCTTTCGCCACTACCCCCTCAAGATAGCGTGTCTACCAATTTCACCACGTCGGCACTGCATGCAACCGGGGTTGTAACTACTTGTTTCCCGCGAATCGCTTCAAGAATTAAATTCTAACCCGACTTCGGGATTTGTTCAACGCACAACCGCAAAAAATTTAACTTTTTATTTCGGGACGTCCTGGCCCGGCGCGCTTGCAGCCGAACCTGCGGCAGCAGATGCCGCGACAGCCGGCGCCGATGCTGCAGGCGCCGATGCCGGCGCGGTCGCCACCGCACCCAGCACGCCCGCCGACGGCGTCGACTTGTACGAGCCGAGGTACGTCAGCGCGAGCGTCGCGACGAAGAAGATCGTCGCGAGAATGCCCGTCGTACGCGACAGGAAGTTCGCCGAGCCCGTTGCACCGAACAGGCTGCCCGACGCGCCGCTGCCGAACGCGGCGCCCATGTCGGCACCCTTGCCGTGCTGCAACAGCACGAGACCAATCACACCAAGTGCAGACAACACCTGCACCACAATAATCAGCGTCTTGAATAACAGCATCACACCCACCCGAATGGATCGGGCGACCGGACCGACCGGCCGCCGTCATGGTTCAATTCGATCTCGGACCGCTCAGCGCGCGGCCCGGCAGATCGCCAGGAAATCTTCCGCCTTCAGCGACGCGCCGCCGATCAGGCCACCGTCGATGTCCGGCTGCGCAAACAGCTCTTCCGCGTTGTCCGGCTTCACGCTGCCGCCGTACAGCACGGACACGTCCGCCGCGCCCTTTGCCGCGAGACGCGCACGCAGGAACGCGTGCACGTCCTGCGCCTGCGCCGACGTCGCGCTCTTGCCCGTGCCGATCGCCCAGACCGGCTCGTACGCGACGACGATCCGCGCGGCCTCGTCGGCCGTCAGCACGGCCAGCACTGCGTCGAGCTGCGCACCGACTACCTGCTCGGTCGCGCCCGACTCGCGCTCGTCGAGCGTCTCGCCGACGCACACGACCGGCGTGAGCCCCGCTGCGAGCGCGCGCTGCGTCTTCGCCGCGACCGTCTCGTTGCGTTCGCCGTGATACGCGCGGCGCTCCGAGTGACCGACGATCGCATAGCGTGCGCCGAACTCCGCCACCATTGCGGCCGCGACTTCACCGGTGAACGCGCCCTGCTCGTGCGCCGACACGTCCTGCGCGCCCCAGGCGACACGGCCACCGTCGAGCTGCGCCTGAACCTGCGCGAGATACGGGAACGGCACGCACACGCCGACCGACGTTTCGGCCGCCACCGCGCCCGCGCCCTGCACCACTTCGTTCAGCAATGCCTGGTTGCCGGCCAGCCGGCCATGCATCTTCCAGTTGCCGATCACACGCTTAGTTCTCTGTTTCGACATCGTGTCTGTCTCGTCACCGCTTGGTCGTTAACGCGCCGGAAACCGGCCGTCAGGTTTGATCTGGCGAAGCAAACCGGCGATTTTACTGCGCGCGGCTTGAACCGGTCAAACCGCGCATGTCAAGCCCGGCCACATGGGCCGTCAGGCGTTCGTACCCCAATCGAGCACGATCTTGCCGGTATGCTCGCTGCTTTCCATCAGCGCATGTGCCTGCGCGGCGTCCGCAGCAGGCAATACGCGATAGATCACCGGCTTGATGCGGCCGTCGGCAAGCAGCGGCCACACGCGCGACTTCAGCTGCGCGGCGATCCGCGCCTTGAACTCGACCGGACGCGGGCGCAGCGTCGAGCCCGTGATGGTCAGCCGGCGACGCAGGATCTCGCTCAGATTGACGTCGGCCTTCGCGCCGCCAAGCAGCGCGATCAGCACGAGGCGGCCGCCATCCGCGAGCGCGGACAGTTCGCGCGGCACGTACGAGCCCGCCACCATGTCGAGGATCACGTCGACGCCGCGATCGTGCGTCAGCGACTTCACGACCTCGACGAAGTCTTCCGTCTTGTAGTTGATCGCACGTTCCGCGCCGAGCGCCTCGCACGCGCGGCATTTATCGGCGGTGCCGGCCGTCGCGAACACGCGAAAGCCGAGCGCATGCGCGATCTGGATCGCCGTCACGCCGATGCCGCTCGAGCCGCCCTGCACGAGGAGCGTTTCCTGCTCGCCGCCCTCGCCCGCGCCGAGCTGCGCACGGTCGAACACGTTGCTCCACACGGTGAAAAACGTCTCGGGCAGCGACGCGGCCTCGATATCGGTGAGCCCGTCGGGCACCGGCAGGCATTGCGGCAGCGGCGCGACCGCATATTCCGCATAGCCGCCGCCCGCGAGCAGCGCACACACGCGATCGCCGAGCTTCAGGCCGAACGGGTTCAGCGCGGCGTCCGACAGGTCGCCTCCGACGATCTCGCCCGCGACCTCGAGGCCCGGCAGATCCGACGCACCCGGCGGCGGCGCATACGCGCCCTTGCGCTGGAACACGTCAGGCCGGTTCACGCCGGAAGCCGCCACCTTGATCAGCACTTCGCCGCGCTTCGGTTCGGGGCGCGGACGCTCCGCAAGCTTCAGCACGTCGGGGGCGCCGAACTCGGTGATTTCGATGGCTTTCATGGTGATGGTCGCTCCAGGATCGGAATCGGATGGCGCGCCCGCATATGGCACGGACGCCTTGCCGGCGCTGCTGCGCCGCACAACGATGCTACAGAAAAAACGGCCGGCACGCTTTCGCACTGCCGGCCGTTGGTCCGCCTATCCGCTTACTGCTGCGGCGGCGTGTCCGACTGCGACGCCGCCGCTGCTTCGTTCAGCAGCGCCTTCGCCGACAGACGCACACGACCCTTTTCGTCCGTCTGGATGACCTTGACCTTCACTTGCTGGCCTTCCTTCAGGTAGTCGTTGATGTCCTTCACACGCTCATTGACGATTTCCGAGATGTGCAGCAGGCCATCCTTGCCCGGCAGCAGGTTCACGATCGCACCGAAATCGAGCAGCTTCAGAACCGTGCCTTCGTACACCTGACCCACTTCGATCTCGGCCGTGATCTGCTCGATACGCTTCTTCGCTTCGGCCATGCCGTCGCTGCTCGTGCTCGCGATCGTCACGACGCCGTCGTCGGAGATGTCGATGGTCGTGCCGGTCTCTTCCGTCAGCGCGCGGATCACCGAACCGCCCTTGCCGATCACGTCGCGGATCTTTTCCGGGTTGATCTTGATCGTGATCATGCGCGGCGCGAATTCCGACAGTTGCGTGTTCGCACCCGAAACCGCCGACGTCATCTTGCCGAGGATGTGCATGCGGCCTTCCTTCGCCTGCGCGAGCGCGACCTGCATGATTTCCTTCGTGATGCCCTGGATCTTGATGTCCATCTGCAGTGCCGTCACGCCTTGTTCCGTGCCGGCCACCTTGAAGTCCATGTCGCCGAGGTGATCTTCGTCGCCGAGGATGTCGGTCAGCACCGCGAACTTGTTGCCTTCGAGGATCAGGCCCATCGCGATACCCGCGACGTGCGCCTTCATCGGCACGCCGGCGTCCATCAGCGCGAGGCAGCCGCCGCACACCGATGCCATCGACGACGAACCGTTCGATTCGGTGATTTCCGACACGACGCGGATCGAGTAGCCGAATTCGTCGGCGCTCGGCAGGCACTTGACCAGTGCACGCTTCGCGAGGCGGCCGTGGCCGATTTCGCGGCGCTTCGGCGAGCCGACGCGGCCCGTTTCGCCGGTCGCGAACGGGGGCATGTTGTAGTGGAGCATGAAGCGCTCGCGGTACTCGCCTTCGAGCGCGTCGATGATCTGCTCGTCACCCTTCGTGCCGAGCGTCGCGACGACCAGCGCCTGCGTCTCGCCGCGCGTGAACAGCGCCGAGCCGTGGGTACGCGGCAGCACGCCGGTGCGGATTTCGATCGGGCGCACGGTGCGCGTGTCGCGGCCGTCGATGCGCGGCTCGCCGTTCAGGATCTGCGAACGGACGATCTTGGCTTCGATGTCGAACAGCACGTTGCCGACCGTTGCCTTGTCGGCTGCGACCGTACCGGCCGCCAGCGCGTCTTCCTCGAGCTTCGCCGAGGTTGCTGCGTAGACTTCCTTCAGCTTCGTCGAGCGCGCCTGCTTGTCGCGGAGCTGGTAAGCAGCGAGCAGGTCGTTCTGTGCCAGCTCGGTCACGCGCGCGATCAGCGCTTCGTTCTTCGGCGCCGGCTGCCAGTCCCACTCAGGCTTGCCGCCTTCGCGCACCAGTTCGTGGATCGCGTCGATCGCGACCTGCATTTGCTCGTGGCCGAACACCACGGCGCCCAGCATCACGTCTTCCGACAGCTGATCGGCCTCCGATTCGACCATCAGCACGGCACGTTCCGTACCTGCGACGACGAGGTCGAGGCTCGATGCCTTGATCTGGTCACGCGTCGGGTTCAGCACGTACGCGTTGTCGATGTAGGCCACGCGTGCGGCACCGACCGGGCCGTTGAACGGCAGGCCCGACACGGCGAGCGCAGCCGATGCGCCGATCAGCGCGGGGATGTCCGCCGGGATTTCCGGGTTCACGGACAGCACGTGGATCACGACCTGGACTTCGTTGTAGAAGCCTTCCGGGAACAGCGGGCGCAGCGGACGGTCGATCAGGCGCGACGTCAGCGTCTCGTGCTCCGACGGACGGCCTTCGCGACGGAAGAAGCCGCCCGGGATCTTGCCGGCCGAGTAGGTCTTCTCGAGGTAGTCGACGGTCAGCGGGAAGAAATCCTGACCCGGCTTCGCCGACTTCGCGCCGACGACGGTTGCCAGCACGACGGTGTCTTCCACGTCGACGATCACGGCGCCGCTTGCCTGGCGAGCGACTTCACCGGTTTCGAGGCGCACCTTGTGCTGGCCCCACTGGAATTCCTTCACGACCTTGTTGAACATGGACATGGTTGCTCCTTTGAATTCATGCATTTCATTCGCCGCGCCGGCCATCCCGCGCGGCGGCGTCCCGACCGAATCACCCGGAGCAAGGTGTGTTTTTTATGCCATTCCAGCGCGGCGCTCATGCAGCGACGCGCTGGAATGACACAAATCCTGCCCCGGTATCAGTCGTTGCGGCAGCCCGGCACAACCGTGCCGGAACAGCCTGCGGTGCGCGTGACGCTACGCACCGCGCAAAAACAAAATGCCTGTATCAGCGGACTGACACAGGCATCTTGCTGGCGGCAATCGCCTCGATTACTTACGCAGACCCAGCTTCTCGATCAGTGCGCGGTAACGGTCGGCATCCTTGCCCTTGAGGTAGTCGAGCAGCTTGCGGCGGCGGCTCACCATGCGCAGCAGGCCGCGGCGGCTGTGGTGATCCTTCGCGTGGGTCTTGAAGTGACCCGTCAGTTCGACGATACGTGCGGTCAGCAGTGCGACCTGGACTTCGGGCGACCCCGTGTCGTTGGTACCGCGGGCGAACTGAGCAACAACTTCCGACTTCTTGATATCTGCAACAGACATGTGATTTCCTTTCTAACTGAACAGGCGGACACGGAAGAATGGCCGTGCCGTGATTTACAACCGGCGCGTATTGTAGCACAACTCCGCGCCGTTCTTACCGCCTCCTGTCACGGACGCGTCATCGAGCAGGTAGACGGCATCTCCGTGCGCTGCGCTGGCACCGCGAGCACCGTCCGGAAGCCGTAGCCCGAGCCCTCGTTGTCGAAGCGCACGCCCGGCGCGCCCGCCTTGTCCATCTCCATCACGTAAAGGGGCTGGATCAACTGATGATCCTGCGCGCGCATCCGCGACGCGTGGAAGCCGTCGTCGAACGACAAGCCCTCGAGCGCACGCGCGACCGCCACGGGATCGGCCGAACCCGCGCGGTTCATCGCGGCGGCCAGCATCTCGATCATCAGGCTCATTCGTCGCACCGGATAGTCGTCCTGGGCGGCCGGAAAACGGTTCCGGAACGCGCGGTAGAACGCGTCGGATTTCGCGCCGCCCGCGTTCGGGTGCCAGTCCGCCACGGCCACGACCCGCCCGACACCGGCGTCGCCGAGTGCGGCCGGCGCACCGAGGCTATTGCCGTAGAAGGTATAGAACTTCGCATTCAGCCCCTGCTCGCGCGCCGCCTTCACGAGCAGCGTGAGGTCGTTGCCCCAGTTGCCGGTCACGACGGCGTCGGCGCCGCTCGCACGGATCTTCGCGACGTACGGCGAGAAATCCTTGATCCGGCCGATCGGGTGGAATTCGTCGCCGGCGATCGTCACGTCCGGGCGCCGCGCAGCCAGCGCCTGCCGGGCGAGCATGCTGACGTCGCGGCCGAAACTGTAGTCCTGGTTCAGCAGGTAGACCTTGTGGAGCGCGCGGTCGCGCGCCATCACGTCCGCGAGCGCGGCCATCCGCATGCCCGCGTGCGCATCGAAGCGGAAATGCCAGAAACTGCAGCGCGCACCGGTCAGCGCCGGGTCGTCGGCCGAATAGTTGAGGAACAGCATCCGGTTGTCCGGATCGCGCGCGTTCAGCTTGTCGAGCGCCGCGACAAGCGCGGCCGCGACGGCCGAACTGTTGCCCTGCGTGACGAATCCGATATGGCGGTCCGCGGCCGCGCGCAACTGCACGAGTGCCTCCTCGGGGCTGCCCTTGCTGTCGAGCACGACGAGTTCGAGCGGATGCGCACCGTCGCGCAGCTTCACGCCGCCCGCCGCGTTGACCTGCTCGACGCCGAAGCGCAAGTTGCGCTCGACCGCCGCGCCCGCATTCGCGAACGGGCCCGACATGCCTTCGATCAGCGCGATCCGCACCGGCTCGCCGCCGGCAAACGCCGACGACACCAGCATCCATCCCGCACTCAACGCGAGCGCGCCCCGCTTCCATCCCCGCATCGGCCACCTGCCCTTCAATCTGCCCGAGAAGCGCGGATCATAGGCCGGCGCCCCCGCCGCCCGCAAGCGCGGCGCGCCCGGCGATCCGCACCGATTTTTTCCGCACGATGCGCGGTCGCGCGCCGTCCGTGATAAAACGGCACCTGTTTCCGTGTTCTGGAGAATCCCCATGCGCATTCGCATTTCCGCGCGCCTGCCGGTACTGGTCGCCAGCGCCGCCACGCTGCTGGCCGGCTGCGCGCAACCGTGGCAGCAATACCAGGCCGGCCAGGACGAGTCGGCGATCGTCGCACGCATGGGCCCGCCGCGCGAGATCTACGACCTGCCCGGCGGCGGCAAGCGCCTGATGTGGCCGACCCAGCCGATGGGTGAAATCACCATCGCGGCCGACATCGACGCGGCCCACAAGATCGTCAACGTGCGCCAGGTCCTGCAGCCGAACGAGTTCTATCGCGCAGAGATCGGCAAATGGACGAAGACCGACGTCCTCGTCAACTTCGGACGCCCCGTCGAGACGTCCTACTTCCCACTGATGAAGCGCGAGGTATGGACCTACCGGTATCTCGAAGACAATGTCTGGTACATGATGTACAGCTTCTATTTCGATCCGCAGGGCATCCTGCGCACGACGCAGAAAACACCCGACCCGCTGCACGATCCCGACCGCCGCAACCTGTTCTGACCGATTAAACATTCAAGCGCAATTTTCACCATGGCCATTCACGAATCATTGCGTGAATGGCCATTTCCTTTTTTCCGCTTCCCCATTAATTCGGAAAATGCGACGGAAATCTTTTCCGATCGATGACATACCGATGGCAATACGCTGACATCCCCGTCATGCGGGGCTTAACGGGGAAACAGGCACGCGCAGTGCATGTCATGCGGCGAATTGGTGCACGCAATGCACTACGCCAAATCAATTTGAAACAAATTGTTTCAGCACACCCGAAGTGCTAGGGCATACCCCTAATATCAGTCGAAACTAAACCTTTCAATTTAGAAAGAATGCTGTTGCGACATTTTTGCCGATATTCGCTTGCCCTTATCACAAAGGAGTCCTCATGAATCGCCCCAAGAGCATGCTGGTTGCCAACATCGCCTGGGCCCGCGAAACGCGCGAACACACGCCCGGCTTCTTCGACGCGCTCGCGCGCGGCCAGAATCCGCGCGTGCTGTGGATCGGCTGCGCCGACAGCCGCGTGCCGGCCGAGACCATCACGCACAGCGCGCCCGGCGAGTTGTTCGTCCATCGCAACATCGCGAACCTGTTCCATCCCGACGACGACAATTCCGCCAGCGTGCTCGAGTACGCGGTACGCGTACTGCAGGTCGACCACGTGATCGTGTGCGGGCACTACGGTTGCGGCGGCGTACGCGCATCGCTGCTGCCGCCGCCGTCCGACCTGCCGCACGTCGCGCGCCGCATCGCACCGTTGTGCGCGCTCGCGCGACGCCATCGTGACACGCTCGACGGGCTCGACGACACGGCCGCCGCCGACCGCCTCGCCGAACTCAACGTGCTCGAACAGGTGCGGCTGCTGCGCGCGTCCCCGATCGTGCAGGGCCGCGAACGTCCGCCGCTCGTGCATGGCTGGATCTTTTCGCTCGCCGACGGCCGCCTGCTCGAGCTCGATTCCGGCTATACGACTCCGCCCGCCGACGTCGAACCGGTACAGGCCGCAACGGCCGATGCGCTCGGCTGACCTACCCGCCCCCAAAGCCAATGAAATCGCCCCAACCATGAAACTGAACGAGCGCCTGTCCACCCTGCCGCGCGACATCGTCGCCGGCGTCGTCGTTTTCCTCGTCGCGCTGCCACTGTGCCTCGGCATCGCCAATGCGTCCGGCGTCGAGCCATTCGCCGGGCTCGTGTCCGGCATCGTCGGCGGCATCGTCGTCGCATTGCTGAGCGGCTCGTCGCTGTCCGTCAGCGGGCCGGCCGCCGGTCTCGTCGTGATCGTCGTAGAAGGCATCGCGCAACTCGGCAGCTTCTCCGCGTTCCTGCTCGCGGTGCTGCTGTCCGGCGTACTGCAGTTCGGGTTCGGCATGCTGCGCGCCGGCCGCTTCGCCGCCTATGTGCCGTCGCCCGTCATCAAGGGCATGCTCGCCGCGATCGGCCTCCTGCTGATCGTGAAGCAGATTCCGTTCGCCTTCGGTATCGGCGGGTCGGCTGCGCAATCGTTTGCAAATTGGCCGGGCCTGCCTGTCGCGTGGGCCGCGACGGCCATCGCGCTCGCCTCGCTCGCGCTGCTGGTCGCGTGGGACACGCCCGCGCTGCGCCGCTTCGCGTTCGTGCGTTCAGTGCCGGCCCCGCTCGCCGTGGTCGTGCTCGGCATCGGCGCCACGCTCGTGCTGGGCGTCGTCGCGCCGTCAGTTGCACCGGGCGCCGCCCACCGCGTGACGTTGCCCGAACTCGGATCGTTCGCAGCCTTCGCGGCGTCGCTCAAGCATGCGGAGCTCGGCCCGAACTTCGCGCAGCTGGTCAATCCGGACGTGTGGCGCGTCGCGATCACGCTTGCGGTCGTCGCAAGCCTCGAGACGCTGCTGAGCCTCGAAGCGGTCGAGCAGATCGACCCGAAGCGCCGGCCGACCCAGCCTGACCGCGAGCTCAAGGCCCAGGGCGTCGGCAATCTCGTCGCCGGCGCGGTCGGAGGGCTGCCGATTACGTCGGTGATCGTGCGCAGCTCGGTGAACGTCAATGCAGGCGCGCAAAGCCGGATGTCGGCGATCGTGCACGGGATGCTGCTGCTCGCGAGCGTGTTCGCGCTCACCGGCCTGATCAACCTGATCCCGCTCGCGAGCCTGGCCGCGATCCTGATCCACACCGGCTTCAAGCTCGCGAAACCGGCTCTGTTCCGCTCGGTGATGAAACAGGGGCCAGCCGCGTTCGTGCCGTTCGCCGCGACGATTGCCGGCGTGCTCGCGGTCGACCTGCTGTTCGGCATCGCGCTCGGCCTTGCCTGCAGCGTGCTGGCGGTCGCCGTCGCGAACCTGAAGAGCCCCGTCACGCTCGCGCAGCACGACGACCACTTCCTGCTGTCGTTCCGCAAGGATGTGTCGTTTCTCGGCAAGGTGCAGGTCAAGCATCACCTGCGACACATTCCCGACCGGGCCGCGGTGATCATCGACGCGACGCGCGCCGACTATATCGATCACGACGTGCTCGAACTGCTCGACGCGTTCGTCGCCGATGCGCCGCGACGCGGCATCGCGGTCGAGTTCCGGCGGCGCAGCCCGGCGCCGCGCACGGCCGCGCGCCGCTGGCTGTTCCGTGCGCCGGCCGCCGAATGAGCGGTCAATGAGCGGCGCATGAAAAACGCCCCGGCGGCGCAGGGCCGCACGGGGCGTTTCGGTGATGCGCAGCGCGCTGCGCTTATGCGCGCTGCGGATTGACCTTGTCATCCTTCGAATGCAGCTTGTTCAGTGCGGAGATGTACGCCTTCGCGGATGCGGCGACGATGTCCGGATCGGTGCCGACGCCGTTGACGATCCGTCCGCTCTTCGACAGCCGGACGGTCACTTCGCCCTGCGCCTGCGTGCCGGTCGTGATCGCGTTCACCGAGTACAGCAGCAGCTCCGACCCGCTGCCGACTTCGCCCTCGATCGCATTGAACGTCGCGTCGACCGGGCCGTTGCCGCGCGCTTCACCGGTCACTTCCTTGCCTTCGACCGCGAACACGATTTTCGCCTGCGGTTGCTCGCCCGTCTCCGAACGCTGCGACAGCGACACGAACTTGAAGTGCTCCTGCTCGTGCGCGAGCGCCGACTCCTCGGACACGATCGCGATGATGTCTTCGTCGAAGATCTCGGCCTTGCGGTCGGCCAGATCCTTGAAGCGCATGAACGCGGCATTGAGTTCGCTCTCGCTGTCGAGCGCCACGCCGAGCTCCTGCAGGCGCTGCTTGAACGCGTTGCGGCCCGACAGCTTGCCGAGCACGATCTTGTTCGCGGTCCAGCCCACGTCTTCCGCGCGCATGATCTCGTAGGTGTCGCGCGCCTTCAGCACGCCGTCCTGGTGAATGCCCGACGCATGCGCGAACGCGTTCGCGCCGACCACCGCCTTGTTCGGCTGCACGACGAAGCCGGTGATCTGCGACACGAGCTTCGACGTCGGCACGATCTGCGTCGTGTCGATGCCGACGTCGAGGCCGAAGTAGTCCTTGCGGGTCTTCACGGCCATCACGATTTCTTCGAGCGACGTGTTGCCCGCGCGCTCGCCGAGGCCGTTGATCGTGCACTCGATCTGGCGCGCACCGCCGATCTTCACGCCGGCGAGCGAGTTCGCCACCGCCATCCCGAGGTCGTTGTGGCAATGCACCGAGAAGATCGCCTTGTCCGAGTTCGGAATGCGCTCCCGCAGCGTCTTCACCAGGTTGCCGTACAGCTCCGGCACGCCGTAGCCGACCGTGTCGGCGATGTTGATCGTCGTCGCACCTTCCGCGATCACGGCTTCCAGCACACGGCACAGGAAGTCGAGATCCGAGCGGCTGCCGTCTTCCGGCGAGAATTCGACGTTGTCGGTGAACTTGCGCGCGAAACGCACCGCGAGACGCGCCTGCTCGAACACCTGGTCCGGCGTCATCCGCAGCTTCTTCTCCATGTGCAGCGGCGACGTCGCGATGAACGTGTGGATCCGCGCGCTGTTGGCCGGCTTCAGCGCGTCAGCGGCGCGCTGGATGTCCTTGTCGTTGGCGCGCGCCAGCGAGCAGATCGTGCTGTCCTTCACGAGACCGGCGATCGTGTGGATCGCGTCGAAATCGCCGTTCGAGCTGGCGGCGAAGCCGGCCTCGATCACGTCCACCTTCATCCGCTCGAGGTGCTTCGCGATGCGGATTTTCTCTTCCTTCGTCATCGACGCACCGGGCGATTGTTCGCCGTCACGCAACGTCGTATCGAAAATGATCAGCTTGTCTGTCATGGGGGGCTCCAGGGCTCTTTATACGGAAGTCAAACGTAACGAGATCGCGCCACCGCTGGCGACGCTCGACAACAGACGAAGCTTGACGGGGGGCGAGAACGGTCAGCGCGGCAGGCGCGCCAAAGCTAGCGCGCGTAGCGGCGCACCGGCTAGAAGGAGGGAGAGGCGGGAAAATGCAGTCATGCCAAAGACTATAGCGGCATTCCGTTGGGTGCGCAATCGGACGGCACCCGGGGTTTCCGGCGGCCCGGGTCGAACGAGGGACAAATGAAAACGGCGGCCTCGAGGCCGCCGTTTCCGGGCAAGGAATGCGCGTGCGTCAGTGATCGCGCTGCGACGAGCGCGCCGGATTCGCGCGCCCGCGGATCGCCATGTAGCCCCAGAACACGTAGCCGGACAGCCCGTACAGCACGAACAGGCAGAACAGCATCAGCGGCGGATCGGACGACACGAGCACGAACGCGACGACGACCAGCAGGATCGCCGCGAACGGCACGCGGTGCCGCACGTCGAGCGCCTTGCCGCTGTAGAACGGCGCGTTCGACACCATCGTCACGCCCGCATAGATCGTCAGCGCGAACGCGACCCACGGCAGCCAGCCGAGCTTCATCGGCACGCGGTTGTCGGTGGCGAGCCACACGAAGCCCGCGATCAGTGCGGCGGCGGCCGGGCTCGGCAGCCCCTGGAAGAAACGCTTGTCGACGCTGCCGATGTTCGTATTGAAGCGCGCGAGGCGCAGCGCGGCGCCCGAGCAATACACGAACGCGGCGAGCCAGCCCCAGCGGCCCAGATCCTTCAGCACCCACTCGTACATCACGAGCGCCGGCGCGACGCCGAACGACACCATGTCCGACAGGCTGTCGAACTGCTCGCCGAACGCGCTCTGCGTATGCGTCATGCGTGCCACGCGCCCGTCCATCCCGTCGAGCACCATCGCGACGAAAATCGCGATCGCGGCAATCTCGAAGCGCACGTTCATCGCCTGCACGACTGCGAAGAAGCCGCAGAACAGCGCGGCGGTCGTGAACGCGTTCGGCAACAGATAGATGCCGCGCGTCTTCAGGAACCGCTGGCGCGCGGCACGGCGGCTTTCGAGCGGCGCCGCATCGGGCGCCATCACCTTGTTGCGCCGGAACGGGCGTGGCGTCTGGCCGGCGCCGTTGCGCGGCCGACGCGGTTTGAATGCGGCCATCGTGCGCCCCGCCGCTTACTGTTCGAGCTCGGCGAGGATCGTCGACGACGCGTAGACCTTCTCGCCGATCGACACCTTCGCGCGGCTGCCGAGCGGCAGGTACACGTCGACGCGCGAACCGAAGCGGATGAAACCGTAGCGCTGACCGCGCGACAGCGGTTCGCCCGCGCGCACGTAGCAGAGGATCCGGCGTGCGACGAGGCCGGCGATCTGCACGGCGGTCACGGTCTTGCCGCTCGCCGTCTGGATCACGACCGCATTGCGCTCGTTCTCGGTCGACGCCTTGTCGATCGCCGCGTTCAGGAACGCGCCCGGGAAGTACTCGACCTTCGAGATCGCGCCATCGACCGGCGAACGCTGCGAATGGACGTTGAAGACATTCATGAACACGCTGATCTTCAGCGCTTCGCGGTTCGCGTACGGATCTTGCGTGGTCTCGACCGCGACGATGCGGCCGTCCGCCGGGCACAGCACCGCGTTCGGCTGCGCCGGGATCGGGCGCTGCGGGTCGCGGAAGAACTGGACGACGAAGACGAGCAGCAGCCAGAACGGCCACGCGAAGCCGAAGCCCCCGACAGCATGGATCAACAGCGCGATGACGGCTGCAATCGCGATGAACGGCCAGCCTTCGCGCGCGATGATCGGATGAGGATAGTTCATGGATTCGTTCTGTGTTCGGTGAATTGCAAAGCCCGTAGGATAGCAAAAGCCGCCCGGGGCACTGCTGCCTTCGGGCGGCTTTTTGGTACCGGCCCTCTATTCGAGGGGCCGGAACAGCACGCGGTGCTTAGTTCTTCGACTGGTCGACGAGCTTGTTCTTCGCGATCCACGGCATCATCGCGCGCAGCTTCGAGCCGACCTGCTCGATCTGGTGCTCGGCCGTCAGGCGGCGGCGCGACTGCAGCGTCGGCGCGCCTGCCTTGTTCTCGAGAATGAAGCTCTTCGCGTACTCGCCCGTCTGGATGTCGGTCAGGCACTGCTTCATCGCCTTCTTCGTCTCTTCCGTGACGATGCGCGGGCCCGTCACGTACTCGCCGTACTCGGCGTTGTTCGAGATCGAGTAGTTCATGTTCGCGATGCCGCCTTCGTAGATCAGGTCGACGATCAGCTTCAGTTCATGCAGGCACTCGAAGTACGCCATTTCCGGCGCGTAGCCTGCTTCGACCAGCGTCTCGAAACCCGCCTTGATCAGCTCGACGGTACCGCCGCACAGCACGGCCTGCTCGCCGAACAGGTCGGTTTCGGTTTCTTCACGGAAGTTGGTTTCGATGATGCCTGCACGGCCGCCGCCGTTCGCTGCCGCGTACGACAGCGCGATGTCGCGTGCCGCGCCCGACTTGTTCTGCGCAACCGCGATCAGGTGCGGCACGCCGCCACCTTGCGAGTACGTGCCGCGAACCGTGTGGCCCGGTGCCTTCGGCGCGATCATGATCACGTCGAGGTCGGCGCGCGGGATCACCGCACCGTAGTGGACGTTGAAGCCGTGCGCGAATGCCAGCGCCGCGCCCTGCTTGATGTTCGCGTGGACTTCCTTCGCGTACACGTCGGCGATCTGCTCGTCCGGCAGCAGCATCATCACGACGTCGGCGCTCTTCACCGCTTCCGCGACTTCCTTGACCGACAGGCCTGCGTTTTCGGCCTTGCTCCACGACGCGCCGCCCTTGCGCAGGCCGACCGTCACGTTCACGCCGCTGTCCTTCAGGTTCAGCGCGTGTGCATGGCCTTGCGAGCCGTAGCCGATGATCGTGACTTGCTTGCCCTTGATGAGGGAGAGGTCAGCGTCTTTGTCGTAGAAAACGTTCATGATGGTTCCTTCGCTAATTCAAAAATTCAACAATTCGTTCGGATGGAGTACTGCGGGCCGGGACATGACGGCGCACCCGGCGTGCCTGTCTGGCATCACACCTTCAGGATGCGCTCGCCGCGTCCGATGCCGGAGCTGCCGGTGCGCACGGTCTCAAGGATCGCGCCCGCGTCCAGCCCCTGGATGAATGCGTCGAGCTTGTCGCTCGCGCCCGTCAATTCGATCGTGTAGGTCTTTTCGGTCACGTCGATGATGCGGCCGCGGAAAATGTCCGCCATCCGCTTCATTTCTTCGCGCTCCTTGCCCACTGCACGTACCTTGATCAGCATCAGCTCGCGTTCGATGTGTGCACCGTCGGTCAGGTCCACCACTTTCACCACCTCGATCAGGCGGTTCAGATGCTTCGTGATCTGTTCGATCACGTCGTCGGAGCCAATGGAAACGATGGTGAGCCGCGACAGCGATTGGTCTTCGGTCGGCGCCACCGTCAAGGTTTCGATGTTGTAGCCGCGTGCGGAAAACAGACCGACCACGCGCGACAGCGCGCCCGGTTCGTTCTCCAGCAGGACGGAAATGATGTGTCTCATGTTCGCTTCTTCCAGAATGTGTCCGTGTCGATTCCCTCGCGCCGCGCGCTGCCGCGTGCCGCGCCGCCCTTCGTGAAGGCGGCCGCAGCGGGCTCAGGCGCGCGTCGCGCCGTTACAGATCTTCCGATCCGAGCAGCATCTCGGTGATGCCCTTGCCGGCCTGTACCATCGGCCAGACGTTTTCGGTCGGATCGGTCTGGAAGTCGAGAAACACGGTGCGGTCCTTCAGGCGCAGCGCTTCCTTCAGCGCCGGCTCCACATCCGAGGTCTTTTCGATCCGCATGCCGACATGGCCGTACGCTTCGGCGAGCTTCACGAAATCAGGCAGTGCATCCATGTACGAATGCGAATAGCGCTTGCTGTATTCGATCTGCTGCCACTGGCGAACCATGCCGAGATAGCGGTTGTTCAGCGAAATGATCTTCACGGGCGTGTCGTACTGCAGGCAGGTCGACAGTTCCTGGATGCACATCTGGATCGAGCCTTCGCCCGTGATGCACAGCACGTCGTCGTCCGGGTGCGCCATCTTGACGCCCATCGCTGCCGGCAGGCCGAAGCCCATCGTGCCGAGGCCGCCGGAGTTGATCCAGCGACGCGGCTTGTTGAAACGGTAGAACTGCGCCGCCCACATCTGGTGCTGGCCGACGTCCGAGCACACGAACGCATTGCCGTCCGTCAGCTCCCACGCCTTCTCGACCACGTACTGCGGCTTGATGATCTCGCTTTCGCGGTCGTACTTCAGGCAGTCCTTCGCGCGCCAGCCCTCGATGTCCTTCCACCATTGCGCGAGCGCCTCGGTGTCGGGGCCATGCTCGGCCGTCTGCAGCTGCTCGATCAGCTCCTTCAGCACTTCCTTCACGTCGCCGACGATCGGGATGTCGACCTTCACACGCTTCGAGATCGACGACGGGTCGATGTCGATGTGGATGATCTTGCGCGGACGCGACGCGAAGTGCGCCGGGTCGCCGATTACGCGATCATCGAAGCGGGCACCGATCGCGATCAGCACGTCGCAGTGCTGCATCGCCATGTTCGCTTCGTAGGTGCCGTGCATGCCGAGCATGCCGAGGAATTTCTTGTCCGACGCGCGATAGCCGCCGAGGCCCATCAGCGTGTTCGTGACCGGGTAGCCGAGCAGGTCCGCGAACTGGTTCAGTTCGCGCGATGCGTCGGCGAGGATGATGCCGCCACCCGTGTAGATGTACGGACGCTTCGCCGTCAACAGCAGCGACACGGCCTTGCGGATCTGGCCCGAATGGCCCTTCGTGACCGGGTTGTACGAACGCAGCGACACGCTCTTGACGGGCTCGTATTCGCACGGCGTCTTCGAGATGTCCTTCGGGATGTCGATCAGCACCGGGCCCGGACGGCCGGTGCGGGCGATATAAAACGCCTTCTTGACGGTTTCCGCGAGGTCGCGCACGTCCTTCACGAGGAAGTTGTGCTTCACGCACGGACGCGTGATGCCGACGGTGTCGCACTCCTGGAAGGCATCCTGGCCGATCGCGGCCGTGGGCACCTGGCCGCTGATCACGACCATCGGAATCGAATCCATGTACGCCGTGGCGATGCCGGTCACCGCGTTGGTGACACCGGGGCCCGACGTCACGAGACAGACGCCGACATTGCCGGTGGAACGCGCATACGCATCGGCTGCGTGCACGGCCGCCTGTTCGTGGCGCACCAGCACGTGCTGAATCTTGTCCTGCTTGTAAAGCTCGTCGTAGATGTAGAGTACCGAGCCGCCGGGGTAGCCCCAGATGAATTCGACGTTTTCATCGGCCAGTGCCTTCATGAGCACGGTACCGCCGATGGAGTCGCTATCGGGAGGGGAAAGGGGTTCCGACGTGGAGAATTCCGCGCTGGGCATGTTCATTTTGACCTTTCGAATTTTCGGCAAAAAATTGATCGGGTGCTCTCTGCCGGGCTTGTGGCTCGGGTTCAAGCGGCGCGTCCAGTTTGAAGGGCAGGCTTCTTGGGCCAGCCTCAAATGAGACCATCACTTCATGTTGCGAATCATTGACGATAGCGGGTCGTGATTGGGCCGTCAAGCAAAATATCCCGCACCGCATCATGCGCGCCGCCCGGCACCCCGCCGCCGCGGCTCGCGCGCAACGTACGGCGCCCAACCCGGTGCCAAGCGGCGCGAAAATTTGATAGCATCCGCGGGTTTTACGAAATTTTTCGACCTTTTACACCACGCAGCGGCCCGCAGCGCATACCTTCACGGAATGGCATCAGACAAGGAACTCGCCGACTTTCTGGCGGGCGTCGAAAGGCGCGCGTTCAAGCAGGCTGCGTACGCCGTGCGTGACGACGATGCGTCGCTCGACATCGTGCAGGACGCGATGATCAAGCTTGCGGAGAAGTACGGCGACCGGCCGGCGGCCGAGCTCCCGCTGCTTTTTCAGCGGATCCTGCAGAACGCGATCCACGACTGGTTCCGCCGGCAGAAAGTCCGCAACACATGGGTCACGCTCTTCTCGTCGCTGAACAACAGCGACGACGAAGACTTCGACCCGCTCGAAACCCTCGAATCCGCGGACGACAACGCGGGCGTCGAAAGCAGCGAGCACCGCCTCGAACGTGAGCAGGTTCTGGCCCTGATCGACGAAGAAATCCAGAAACTTCCGGCGCGTCAACGGGAAGCGTTCCTGATGCGTTATTGGGAAGATATGGATGTCGCCGAGACTGCCGCCGCAATGGGGTGCTCCGAGGGCAGCGTGAAGACGCACTGCTCACGGGCCACCCACACGCTGGCGCACGCGCTCAAGGCCAAAGGAATCACGCTATGAGCTCCGCTCCCGCAAATCGAGAACACGAATTCGCGTTGAAGGTTCGCCGCGCGCTGGACGAGCGCGCGGCCGACCTGCCTGCCGCGACCACCGACCGCCTGGCCGTCGCCCGCCGGGCTGCGCTCGCGCGCAAGAAGCCCGAAGCAGCGACCGTGCCGGTGTTCGTGCCGGCCTTCGCCGGCGCGGCCGGTGCGTACGGCACGGCGCCCGCGAGCCGCCCGCAGGCGTCGTTCGCGCGCCGCCTGCTGCGCGCGTGGCCGTTGGCGCTGCTGCTCGCGGGGCTCGTCGGCATCGCCTACTGGGAAGACATGCAGCGCACCGCCGAACTCGCCGACATCGACGCGGCGATGCTCAGCGACGACCTGCCGCTCAACGCGTATCTCGATCACGGGTTCAACGCGTATCTGTCGCGCGCTCACTAACAGACAATAACGAGGGGATCGCACGGGTGAGTCAGAAGCGCGGCCTGGCCGTATTTTTCGGATGCGTAATCGCGATCGCCGTTTCCTACGTCGCCACGTACCCACGATTCCACCCGGCCCCCGCGACGACCACCGCCGCGGCCACCAGCCCTGCCGCGCCCGCATCGGCCGCGACCGGGCTGACCACCGAACTGCCCCCGCTGCCCCTTCCCCTGCCGCTGCCGGCCGCTACCGGCCCGCTGTCGTGGGCACGCCTCACGCCGGCACAACACGCGGCACTGGCGCCGTTTGCCGACCAGTGGGACGGCTTCAGCGACGCCCGTAAGCGAAAATGGCTGAAGATCGCATCGCGTTTCGCGAAGTTGACGCCCGATGACCAAAAACGCCTGCAGGACCGGATGACCGAATGGGCGAAGATGACGCCCGAGCAGCGCCGCGTCGCGCGCGAGAACTACCAGAGTGCGAAGGAGCTTTCCGCGCAGGCGCGCGAGCGTGCGTGGAAGGCATACCAGCAACTCCCGGAAGAGCAGAAGGAACGTCTCGCTGCCGCCGAGCGCCGCCGCCGGCCGAGCGTCGTCAGCGCGCCGCCGACCGTCGCCGACCGGGACGTACGCCGCCTCGTCAATTCGCACGAACACCCGGCAAGCGGCCCGGCCACCGCACCGGCGCCGGTCTCGGCCGCCGTCGCGCCGCCGGTACCCGCATCGTCGACGGCCGGCACCGCATCCGCGCCAGCTGCCGTGGCGCCGGTGTCGCCCGCCGACGCACCCTCGCTGTTCAAGGGCTCCTGAACGCCCGTGGCGAACGCCCACGCACCTGAAACCCCGGCCGCCGCGCCGTCCGTGCGACGGCGTCTCGCCGCGCTGCTCTACGAAGGTGTGCTGCTGTTCGGCGTGGTGTTCTTCGCCGGGCTCGCGTTCAGCCTCGCGACGCAGGAACGCAACGGCCTCGTCCATCACAACCTGCTCGCCGCGTGGATCGCGCTCGTGGTCGGCGCGTACTTCGTCTGGTTCTGGACCCACGGCGGCCAGACGCTGCCGATGAAGACCTGGCGGTTGCGGCTCGAATCGTCGAGCGGCCGGCCGCTGAGCGCAGGCCACGCGCTCGTCCGCTATGCGCTCGGCTGGCTGTGGTTCCTGCCGCCGCTCGCGCTGCATCCGCTCCTTGGCCTGTCGGTACCCGTCACGCTCGCGCTCACCGCCGCATGGATCGCCGTATGGGCCGGCGCCGCGCGACTGCACGCCGACCGCCAGTTTCCGCACGACCGGATCGCACGCACGCGCGTCGTCGCGATACCGCGCTGACGCGCCGCATTCACCAGACGAAAACACCTCGCCTCCGCGACTCCCGTCCGGCCCGACCGCCTTGCCGGACAAGGGTCGGCGGTTCCGTACGGCAGGTTACGCAACGCCCCGTCGTTCATTGCTAAACACCCTGCAGCTGGCGTAATAAGAACGTCTCGTGACTGTCATGGCACAGTCACGCCCGCATGGCGGAATGCCGGTAATGTCAACCGGCGCGAGTCATGCATGGGCCAGAAATCGTCCGCCACCTCCCTGTTCCGTCACCCCATCGGCGCCCGCGCCGCCACAGCTTTCCTGTCCGGTTCCGCCACGGCCGACGGGCTGGTGTCGCAAGACCCGCCTGCCGGGCACGCCACGCAGCATGACGACCCCGACTCGTCGGCCCATCGCTACCGCACCATCTGGCTGTCCGACATCCATCTCGGCTCGAGCGGTTGCCAGGCGCCGTACCTGCTCGACTTCCTGCGCCACAACGATTCGGAGTACCTGTACCTCGTCGGCGACATCATCGATGGCTGGCAGCTGAAGAAGGGCTGGTACTGGCCGCAGGCGCACAACGACGTCGTGCAGAAGATCCTGCGCAAGGCACGCAAGGGGACCCAGGTCGTCTACATCCCCGGCAATCACGACGAAGGCGCGCGGCAGTTCTGCGATCTCGCGTTCGGCGACATCCAGGTGCGCGGCGAGGCGTTCCACACGACGCTCGCGGGCAAACGTTTGTGGATCGTGCACGGCGACCTGTTCGACGGGGTGATCCAGCACGCGAAATGGCTCGCGTACCTCGGCGACACGCTCTACACGCTGATCCTCGTGCTGAACCGCTGGTTCAACCGGATCCGCAGCCGGCTCGGCTTCCAGTACTGGTCGCTGTCGCAGTACCTGAAGCACCAGGTCAAGAACGCCGTCAACTTCATCTCCCAGTTCGAGACCGTGATGACCGACGAAGCGCGCCGCCGCGGCTGCGACGGCGTCGTATGCGGCCACATCCACAAGGCGGAGATCCGCGACATCGACGGCGTGCTGTACTGCAACGACGGGGACTGGGTCGAAAGCCTGTCCGCGCTCGTCGAAACGATGGAAGGCGAACTGAAGATCGTCTACTGGACGGTGATGCGCACCGCACCGACGGAGACCACGTCGCGCAAGGCCAAGGCCACTGCCTGACACACCCCTACTTACAGGACAAAGCCGCGATGAAGATCATGATCGTCACCGACGCGTGGGAACCGCAGGTCAACGGCGTCGTGCGCACGCTGAAGAGCACGGCACGCGAACTCACCGCGCTCGGCCACCGCGTCGAACTGCTGACGCCGCTGGAATTCCGCACGGTGCCCTGCCCGACCTACCCGGAAATCCGCCTGTCGATCCTGCCGTACCGCAAGCTGCGCGCGCGGATCGACGCGTTCGCGCCCGACGCGCTGCACATCGCGACCGAAGGCCCGCTCGGCCTCGCCGCGCGACGCTACGCGCGTTCGCGCAAGCTGCCGTACACGACCGCGTACCACACGCGCTTTCCGGAATACGTGCAGGCGCGCTTCGGCATCCCGCTCGCCGCGACCTATCGCTTCCTCCACTGGTTCCACGGCCCGTCGCTCGCGGTGATGGCGCCGACGCCGGTCGTCAAGCAGGACCTCGAGAAATTCGGCTTCACGAACGTCGTGCTGTGGACGCGCGGCGTCGATCTCGACGTATTCCGGCCGATGGAATCGAAGGTGCTCAATACCGCGCGGCCGATCTTCCTGTACGTAGGCCGCGTCGCGATCGAGAAGAACGTCGAGGCATTCCTGCGCCTCGACCTGCCCGGCTCGAAGTGGGTCGCGGGCGAAGGCCCCGCGCTCGCGGAGCTGAAGTCGCGCTATCCGGAAGCAAACTATCTCGGCGTGCTGTCACAGGCCGAGCTCGCCAAGGTGTATGCTGCGGCCGACGTGTTCGTGTTCCCGAGTCGCACCGACACGTTCGGCCTCGTGCTGCTCGAGGCGCTCGCCTGCGGCACGCCGGTGGCCGCCTATCCCGTGACGGGCCCGATCGACGTGCTCGGCGAAGGCGACGCCGGCGCGATGCACGAGGACCTGCAGGAAGCCTGCCTCGAAGCGCTGAAGATCGAACGCTCCACTGCGCGCGCATGGGCCGAACGCTTCTCGTGGCGTGCGGCATCCGAGCAGTTCGCGTCGCATCTGAAGCCGCTGCCGAAGACCGCGTACTCGCCAGCAGAAGGTGCCGCCGTTTGAAACGAGACCTGAACGACAAAATCCCGCCCCCCGACGCAACGCCGCAACGGCACCGCCCGTTCGACGAGGAAGAGCCGCACGCCGACGCGGACGTGCATGCGCACGAGCCGCTCGGCCCCGACGACCGGCTCGCGCCGCTGCCACCGAACCCGTACAAGCGCCACCGCGGCATCACGCGCGCCTGGTACGCCCTCAAGCATTCACTGAACGGCTTTCGCGTGGCGATCCGCGAGGAGAGCGCGTTTCGCCAGGAGCTCACGCTCGCCGCGCTGATGCTCCCGATCGGCGCGTTCGCACCGGTGCCGGCGGCATCGCGTGCGCTGCTGATCGCGTCGGTGCTGCTCGTGCTGATCGTCGAGCTGCTGAACTCGAGCGTCGAGGCCGCGATCGACCGCATCTCGCTCGAGCGTCACGAACTCTCGAAGCGCGCGAAGGACCTCGGCAGCGCAGCCGTGACGGTCGCGCTGTTCGCGTGCGTGACGACGTGGGGCTTCGTACTCGGACCGGTCGTCGCACGCTGGCTCGGCTTCTAGACGGCTGCCCCGCGGGTATCCGGCGCACCGCCCGCGTGCGGCGCTGCACCATGCGCCGCGCGGGGCGGCGAACAGGAAATGCCCCGGTGTGGCGAAACCCCGGTTTATAATCGTCCGCTAGACATAGAACAGCAACCCGCGCCGGACGAATCACGCAGCATCGATTGCAGCGCCCGCCAGTCCGGCACACACAGGGCCGGACGACATGGAAGCGAAACCTCCCCGCCGCACCCGCGAACGGATTCTCGAGTTGTCGTTGAAACTCTTCAACGAGATCGGCGAGCCGAACGTCACGACCACGACGATCGCCGAGGAAATGGAAATCAGTCCAGGCAACCTGTACTACCATTTCCGCAACAAGGACGACATCATCAACAGCATCTTCGCGCAGTTCGAGCAGCAGATCGAACGGCGGCTGCGCTTTCCCGAAGATCATCGTCCGACGATCGATGAAACCTGGTCGTACCTGCAGTACATGGCCGATTTCATGTGGACCTACCGGTTCCTGTATCGCGACCTCAACGACCTGCTCGCCCGCAACCGCACGCTCGAGACGCACTTCAAGCAGATCATCAGCCACAAGGTGCGCTTCGCGCGCGACATGTGCGAACTGCTCGTGTCCGACGCCGAGATGGTCGCGACGCCCGCCGAGATCGAAGTCATCGCCACCAACATGGCCGTCATTTCGACGTACTGGCTGTCGTATCAGTACGTGATGCATCCGCGCAAATACAACGACCAGGACGCGATCCGCGAGGAACTGCACCAGGTCAGCATGCACGTGATCTCCGTGATGGCGCCGTACCTGCGCGGCCGTTCGCGCCAGCTGTTCGACGACCTGGTCTCCGGCAAGCTGCCGAAGCGCCAGTTCACCGACTACCTGCCGCCGCGCGACGGCTCGCCGCGCCCGGCCGGCAGTCCGGTCACCACCGGGCAAGCCCCCGCCAAGGATTCCAAGCAATGAAGGCTGTGTGTGTTTACTGCGGCTCGTCGTCAGGCGTGCGGCCCGTCTATGCCGATGCCGCGCGCGCATTCGGCCGCGCGCTCGTCGATGCGGGCCTCACGCTCGTGTACGGCGGCGGCCGGGTCGGCCTGATGGGCGTGATCGCCGACGAAGTGATGGCGGCCGGCGGCCGTGCGGTCGGCGTGATCCCCGAACTGCTCGTCGACAAGGAAGTCGGCCATACGGGGCTGTCGGAACTGCACGTCGTGCCCGACATGCACCACCGCAAGAAAATGATGGCCGACCTGTCCGACGCGTTCGTCGCGATGCCCGGCGGCGCCGGCACGCTCGAGGAACTCTTCGAGGTCTACACGTGGGCGCAGCTGGGCTATCACCGCAAGCCGGTCGCGCTCTACAACATCGATTCGTTCTACGATCCGCTGATCGCGCTGCTGCGCCATACGGTCGACGAGGGCTTCATGCGTCCGGCCTATTTCGACGCACTGTGCGTCGAGTCGGAACCCGTCGCACTGATCGAGCGACTGCGCCGCTACCAGCCGCCCGCCCGCGACAAGTGGGCACCCGACGCGGCCAAGTAACCGTAACCGTCACCGGAACCCGCACGCGATGACCGCACTGTCCGACCGCAAGGCCGTCCTCATCACCGGCGCGAGCCGTGGCATCGGCCGCGCGACCGCCGTGCTCGCGGCCGAGCGCGGCTGGGACGTCGGCATCAACTACGCGCGGGACGCGGCGGCGGCCGAACTCACCGCGCAGGCCGTCCGCGACGCGGGCGGTCGTGCGTGCGTCGTCGCGGGCGACGTCGCGAACGAAGCCGATGTCGTCGCGATGTTCGACTCCGTCACGGCCGCATTCGGTCGCATCGACGCGCTCGTCAACAACGCGGGCATCGTCGCGCAGTCGATGCCGCTCGCCGACATGCCGGCCGACCGGCTGCAGCGGATGTTCGACACCAACGTGCTCGGCACCTACCTGTGCGCGCGCGAAGCCGCGCGCCGGCTGTCCACCGACCGCGGCGGCCGCGGCGGCGCGATCGTCAACGTATCGTCGATCGCCTCCCGGCTCGGCTCGCCGAACGAATACGTCGACTATGCGGGGTCGAAAGGCGCGGTCGACTCGCTGACGATCGGCCTCGCGAAGGAACTCGGCCCGCACGGCGTGCGCGTCAATGCAGTACGCCCCGGCCTGATCGAGACCGAGATTCACGCGAGCGGCGGCCAGCCGGGCCGTGCCGCCCGCCTCGGCGCAACGACCCCGCTCGGCCGCGCGGGCGAAGCGCAGGAGATCGCCGAAGCGATCGTCTGGCTGCTGAGCGACGCGGCGTCCTACACGACCGGCGCCCTGCTCGACGTCGGCGGCGGCCGGTAATTCCGCACTGCGGCGCATCAAAACTCGCCGCCCGAAGCAATCCGTCGTCACGACACCACAAATCTCCACAATTTCGTGACACGAACGGTAATCCACCGTAACAATTCCGTGGTCTACTAGCGGACATTCAGACAGGTGTCATAAACCCCTGCCCGTTGGCCCTTGATGTGGCCCCAATCGGTCCTGCCCAAGTCGCCGGACCGGCTCGACTCGACCCGAGACTCCTTCCATGCCCGGAACCGCAGCGCCCAGCCGGCGACGCACGTCTGTGCCCGCCCCGGCCCAGCACACCCGCTCGACCGCCGACGCCGACCTCACTGCAGCGCTCGACGCCGCCGGCACGCCCGTCGTCGCCTCGACCACCGCCACCAGCGCGACGCGCGAACGCTCGCGCCCGCTCGGCTGGCGCACGTGGCTGTTCGTCGTCGCCCTGATCTGCGCGTATACGCTGCCGGGCGTGCTCGGCCACGATCCATGGAAGCAGGACGAAACCTACACGTTCGGCATCATCCAGCACATGCTCGAGACCGGCGACTTCGTCGTACCGACCAATGCCGGCCTGCCATTCATGGAAAAGCCGCCGCTTTACGCGTGGGTCGCGACCAGCCTTGCATGGCTGCTGCAGCGCGTGATGCCGCTGCACGACGCCGCTCGGCTCGCGAGCGCGCTGTTCGCCGCACTCGCATTCGGCTTCATCGCGCGCGCGGCGCGTGTCGCCAGCCGCGCAGACTCCTGGTTCGACCTGCGCGTGATCGGTCCCGTCGTGCTGAGCGCCGGCACGCTCGTCGTCATCAAGCACGTGCACGACATGATGACCGACGTCGCACTGTTCGCCGGCACGGCAATCGCGTTCTGCGGACTGCTCGAACTCGTGATGCAGCACGTCGCGCGCGCGCAGCAGATGCGGCACGGGCTGCCGGTCCGGCCGTCGAGTCGCTGGGCCGCGCCGACCTTCGGCGCGGGCGTCGGCATCGCGCTGATGACGAAGGGGCTGTTCGTGCCGCTCGTGTTTGCAGCCACGCTCGTCGGTGCGCTGGTGCTCTACCCGGCCTGCCGCACCCGCGCGTTCGCGCGCTCGCTCGGCGTCGCGGCACTGGTGTTCGCGCCATTCGCGCTCATCTGGCCGATTGCACTGTTCCTGCGCTCCGAGACGCTGTTCATGACGTGGTTCTGGGATAACAACGTCGGCCGCTTCTTCGGTTTCTCCGTCCCCGAACTGGGCGCGGAAAACGACAAGCCGTTCTTCATCCTGCGTGCGTTCCTGCTCGTCGGCTTCCCGGTCGCGCCGCTCGCGATCGTCGCGCTCGCGCGCGGTGCGTGGCGCGACTGGCGCACGCCGCGCATCGCGCTGCCCGTGATGTTCGTGGCGATCGGGCTCGCCGTGCTGCAAGTGTCCGCGACGTCGCGCCAGCTCTACATCCTGCCGTTCTTCGCCCCGCTCGCGCTGGTCGCCGCGCAAGCCATCGAACGCCTGCCGCACCGGCTGCATCTCGCGTGGGATTACCTGAGCCGCATCCTGTTCGGCACGGCCGCCGCGCTCGCATGGGCCATCTGGGCGGTGATGGCCGATCCGGCCGCGTCGCGCGCGGATCTCGCGCCGCTCGGCCGCTGGCTGCCGCTCGACTGGACGATGCCGATCGAACCCGCGCTCGTGATCGGTGCGCTCGCGCTGACGGTCGGTTGGCTGACGCTGCTGCCCAAGCTGCGCGCGACCGGCGTGTGGCGCGGCGCGCTGTCGTGGGGCGCCGGCGCACTCGTCGCATGGGGGCTCATTTACACGCTGCTGCTGCCTTGGCTCGACGTCGCGAAGAGCTACCGCTCCGTGTTCGACGACCTGAACGCGCACCTCGCGCTCGAGTGGAACGACGGCGACTGCATGGCGAGCCTGCACGGGCTCGGCGAATCGGAAGCGCCGATGCTGTACTACTTCTCCGGCATCCAGCACACGCCGATCGCCGACGCGAAGACGACGCGCTGCACCTGGATGATCGTCCAGGGCGTGCGGGCCGTCGATCCGGCGCCCGGCAACGCATGGAAACTGTTCTGGACGGGCGCCCGCCCGGGCGACAACGAGGAACTGCTGCGCGTATACGTGCGCACGCCCGAACAGCACGCGGAGTAACGGGCGGAGGCACGGCGTGCCGCCGTGCTGGCTCTCATGCCGGGCGTGGAGCGGTGAGCGCCACCGCCCGAGCAGCGAACAGCCATCGGGAAATGCGCGCCGCCGACCGGTGTTCCCCGCCGCCACCGTGCCCGCGTGACTCCGCGGGCCTGCCCCCTTCCCACGTCACGCAACTGCCCGAATCGTCAGAACGAGGAACCGGGCTCGCGAAGAAACGCCGTCTCCTCGTCGCTCGATGCCCGGCCAAGGATCGCGTTCCGGTGCGGAAAGCGGCCGAAGCGCTCGACGACGGCCGCATGCAGCAACGCGAAGCGGTGATAGCTCTCGCACCCTGCCTCGTCCCGGATGCCCGCGCACAGGCGCACGGCCTCGCGCTGGCTCTCGACCGACTCGTCGTGCTCGAACGGCAGATACGCAAACGCACGGTGATGCCCGCTCGGCAACTGCGCGTCCCAGCCAGCCGCGACGACACGGCGCGCGAGCGCGAGCGCCTTCGGATCGGCGGCAAACGCGCGCGGCGTGCCGCGATGGATGTTGCGCGAGAACTGGTCGAGCACGACGATCAACGCCAGCGCCCCCGACGGCGAGCCGGCCCAGTGATCGCAAGCGCCTTCGCACGCGGCGTCGAGCAAAGCGCCGTAGCGCGTGCGCAGCACGTCGTCGAACGCCGCGCCGCCGTTGAACCAGACCTTGCGGTTCTGGCCGAATTCGGCCGAGCCCGGCTCGCCGAACCAGAAATCCAGAATCTCCCGCGCTTGCGGATCGAGCGCCGCCGCGCCCGCGTGGGTGGTGTCGATCGTCATGCAAACTCCAGTACGAGGCGCCGGGTGCGCGCGCTCTTCTTTTCCAGTTTCGCGACCCGCAGCTCGCCGATTTCGGACGTATTGCGCACATGCGTGCCACCGCACGGCTGCAGGTCGACCTGCTCGATGCGCAGCAGCCGCACACGGCCGAGGCCCATCGGCGGCTTCACGCTCATCGTGCGCACGAGGTCCGGCCGTGCGGCCATCTCGTCGTCGGTGATCCATTCGGTCGTGACCGGGTGCGCGCCGACCACGAGGCCGGCGAGGCGCCGCTCGACGTCGTCGCGGTCGATTGCATCGGATGTCGCGAAATCGAGCCGCACGTAGTCGGCCGTCACGCTGCAACCGTCGACCGCGTACGGCAGCACCGCGCACATCAGGTGCGCCGCGGTATGCAGCCGCATGTGGCGATAGCGGCGCAGCCAGTCGATTTGAGCGACCACGCGCATGCCGGGCTCGAGCGCCGCGACACTCGCCTCCTGCCCCGGTGCGGGCACGTGCACGGCGTCGTCGGGGGTTGCGCCGTCGAACCTGGCCTTGCGCGTATCGGCAATCGCGATCGTGCTGCCGTCGGGCAGCGTCAGCGTGCCGGTGTCGCCGGCCTGGCCGCCGCCGAGCGGATAGAACACGGTGCGGTCGAGCCGGATGCCGTCGTCGCCGACGTTCAGGACGACCGCGTCGCATTGCGTGAGGTATGCGTCTTCGCGAAACAGTGCTTGTGTCGTCATCGGGCGAGCCTCGTATCGATTCGGGAAGCGGCCAGTGTCGCGCCGCACGGCGCGCGCGCCCAGACGCAAATCGCCCCCGCACGGGCGGCGGCGTACCGGTCGATCAACCGGGCCGGTTGCGCATCCAGTCGGCCGTGTCGTAGAACGAATGCATGAGCCGCTCGCGCAACGGCTCGGCCAGCCCGATGTCGTCCATCGCCCACGCCATGCAGCGCAGCCACTGGTCGCGCTCGACCGACGCGATCGGGAACGGCAGGTGCCGCGCACGCAGCCGCGGATGGCCGAACCGGCTGATGTAGTGGTCGGGGCCGCCTAGCCACCCGCACAGGAACCAGAACAGCTTGTCGCGCGAACCGTCGAGCGACGCCGGGTGAATCGCGCGAATCTGCGCGAACTCGGGTTCGAGGTCCATCAGGTCGTAAAAGCGGTCCACCATTTCGCGCACGCGGGCTTCGCCGCCCACGAGCTCGAACGCCGTCGGTTGCGACGGCGCATCGTCATTCACATCGGTCATACGGATAGTCGGAAAACGGGATCTTCGGGGCCGCCAGCGACGCTCAGGCGTCGCGCAGCGACTGCAGCGCGGGGCGCCGCAGCACATTATGCAGGCTCAGCCAGCCGGCCGCACCGGCGCACGCGACGCCGGCCGCGATGCCGGCCGGCACGAGCCACGGATCGACGGCGAGCTGGAAGTCGAACACGCGCGACGCGAGCACCCAGCCGACCGCGATCGCGCCTGCCGAGGCCAACGCACCGGCCAGCGTGCCGACCACGACGAACTCCGCGCGCTGCACCGCGTTGACCTGCGCGCGCGACGCGCCGAGCGCGCGCAGCAGCGCCGCCTCGCGCACCCGCTCGTCGCGCGTGCCGGCCAGCGCCGTGTACAGCACGAGCACGCCGGCCGCGAGCGTGAACATGAACAGGAACTGCACCGCGCCGACCACCTGCAGCATCATCCGCTGCAACTGCGCGAGAATCGGCGCGACGTCGATCGCGGTCAGGTTCGGATAGCGCGCGATCAGCGGATCGAGCAGCGCGGCATTCGATGCCGGCAAATGGAAGCTCGTCAGGTACACGGCCGGGAAATCCTTCAGCACCGGCGGCGGCATCAGCACGAAGAAATTGACGCGGAACGAACCCCAGTCGAGCTTGCGCACGCTCGTGATCGGCGCATCGACCGTCAGCCCCGTCACGTCGAAGCGCAGCACGTCACCCGGCTTCACGTTCAGCGTCTTCGCGAGGCCAGCCTCGATCGAGATCTGCGGCGTCGCCGCGGTGCCGAACCAGTCGCCTTCGACGATCCGGTTGTCGAACGGCAACCGGGTCGTATAGGACAGGTTGAACTCGCGGTCGACGAGCCGGCGCGCCTCCTCGGACGGGTAGGCGTCCGGATTCACCGGCTTGCCGTTGATCGCGACGAGGCGGCCGCGCACCATCGGCTCGGGCACCGCGTCGCGCACGCCGTGCGCGGCCAGATAGGCCGCGACGTCGGCGCGCTGGTCGGGCTGGATGTCGATCAGGAACTGATTCGGCGCATCGGGCGGCGTCGACTGCCGCCACCCTGCGACGAGGTCGTTGCGCGTGATCGCGATCAGCAGCAGGCACATCAGGCCGAGCGCGAGCGCGGTGATCTGCAGCGCGCTGGCCGTGCCGCGCCGGTGCAGCGACGCGAGCGCGTAACGCCAGCCGACGCCCGCGGCCACGCGCGCGTTGCGCACCGCACGCGCGGCGGCGAACAGCACGAGCCGCGCGATCAGCGCGAAACCGACCAGCGCGCCGGCGAAACCGCCCGCGACGATCAGCCCGAGTTTCAGGTTGCCGGCGGCCACGATCAGCAGCCCCGCGAACAGCACGACGCCGACCGCATACGCGGCCCACGCGGTGCGCGACGCATCGCCCACTCGCGCCGCAGCACGCGCACCGGCGGTACGCGCGTGAGCGGCACGAGCGGCGGCAGTGCGAAGCCGAGCAGCAGCACGAGCGCGGCGCCCATGCCGATCAGGGCCGGCCACAGCGTGGGAGGCGGCAGCACCACGTCGATCAGGCCGCCCAGCGCGGCCAGCAACGCCCAGTGGCCGCCGTAGCCGAGCACCGCGCCTGCCGCGCCGGACACGATCCCGATGCCGGCGAATTCGAGTGCGAACAGCGCGCCGAGCGTGCGGCGGCTCACGCCGAGGCAGCGCATCGTCGCGCAGCCGTCGAGATGGCGCCGCATGTAGCGCTGCGCGGCCATCGCGATCGCGACCGCCGCGAGCAGCGCGGTGAGCAGCGCGACGAGGGTCAGGAAGTGACGCGCACGATCCAGCGTCTGCCGCACCTGCGGCTGGCCTTCCTGCAACGACTCGAGACCGACGCCGCGCAGCTTGCCGCCGTCGACGCGTGCATGCGCATACGCTTCGAAGCGGGTGACAGCCTGCTGGTCGCCGGCAACCAGCAGCCGGTACGTGACACGGCTGCCGTAGCCCGTGAGCCCGGTCGCGGCCAGCTCGTCCGCGCGCATCATCAGCCGCGGCGAAAAATTGACGAAGGAAAACCCGCGATCGAGTTCTCGGGAAATCGACGCGGCGACCTTGAACGTGCGCAGCCCGACGCGCACCGTATCGCCCGCCTTCAGGTGCAGTGCATCGAGCAGCGCCGGATCGGCCCATACGGTGCCGGGCGCGGGAATCGCGGCCGCCTTCTGCGCGGCGGCCGCGCCGGCCGGCACGATATCGACCGCGCCGCGCAACGGATAGCCGGGCGACACGGCCTTCACGGCCGCGAGGCGCGAGGGCGCCGCGTCGGTCGCCTGCCCGCCCGTGGCGGACGCGATCATGCTCGGGAAGATGGCGGTCGTCGCGGTACGCAGGCCGAGCGCGCGGGCTTGCTGATCGAACGACGGATCGACGGGGCGATCGGCCCGCACGACGAAGTCGGCGCCGAGCATCTGGCGCGCGTCCCGCTCGAGCCCCTGGCGCAGCCGGTCGGCGAGGAAGCCGACGCTCGTCAGCGCCGCGACCGCGAGCACCAATGCAACAACGAGCAGCGTCAGCTCGCCCGCGCGCCAGTCGCGCGCGGTCATGCGGGCGGCCTGGCGGATCAGGTCGCGCAGGCCGAAGCGGCCTGCATGCGCGTGCACCTCAAGGCCGGATTGCCCGGCCGGCGGCTGCGCCGCGTGTTGCCGCCCCTTCAATCGCGCTTCCCCCCGATCGAATTGAGCCGCGACACCATGTGGTTCGCCATGCCGCGAAAGCCGCCCGAGACACCGCGCCACAGGCGCGGGAGCGCCCACGCAGACGCCGCGATGAAGGCGGCAAGCAGCACGAGGAAGGCTAGCGGAACGAAGAACGCGAGCACGAGCCCGCCGACCACGAGGCCGTCCTCGGTAGACGAGGCGATCCAGTTCGAAATCGGTTCCGGCGACAGGTTGATCATCGCGCGCGTGCCGGCCTTCGCCACGTGTGCGGCACCGGCGAGCGAGCCGCCTGCGAGCCCCGCGACCGCGAGCACGGTCGGATCGGCGTGGCCGAGCGCGCCGGCCGCGAGCACCGCGCCGGCCGGAATGCGGATGAAGGTGTGCACGGCATCCCACAGCGAGTCGAACGCGGGGATCTTGTCGGCAAGGAATTCGGTGACGGTGAGCACGGCCGCGGCACCGATGACCCACGGCGACATCAGGACGGCCAGCGTGTCGGGCAGGTGGAGCCAGCCGAACCGCGCCAGCACGCCGGCGATCAGCACGGTCAGGTACAGGCGCAGGCCGCTCGCCCACGCGAGCCCCGCGCCGAGCGAAATGGCTTCGATCATGGCCCTCTCCTTGCACTTTCCGTGCGATTTGCCGATTGATCGGATCGGGTTGGACAGACAGGCCGCGCGGCGCGTGGCGACCGGCACCGCGTGCCGCGAGAAGCACGACGGTATTCAGGCCCGAATGCGTTCCATTATAGACAGGCTAGGCGCACGGCCGGCGCAATTCCTCGGTGCGGCACCCGGGTGCACGCGCGCCCGGGTGCCCGCGTCAGGCAGCGGACGACAGCTTGAGGCCGATCAGCCCCGCGACGATCAGCGCGGCGCTCGCGACGCGCGCGACGGTCAGCGCCTCTCCCATCATCACGATGCCGAACACAAACGCACCGACCGCGCCGATGCCCGTCCACACCGCGTACGCGGTGCCGAGCGGCAACTGGCGCATCGCAACCGCGAGCAGCCCGAAGCTGGCCAGCGCCGTCACGATCGTAAACACCGACGGACCGAGCTTCGTGAAGCCGTCCGACGATTTCATGCCGGCCGCCCAGGCCACTTCCAGCAACCCGGCAATGAACAACAATACCCACGCCATCTCGACGTACTCCGTATCGGATGGGGCCGTCCCCGTTGAAACGAATGACCCGGGGTCGTCCCCGGGCGGCGCCGAGTATAACAAGATGCTTACGGCCGCGGCGCGTGGCCGGCGGCCGATCGGGGGCGCAACCGGCCCGCTGCCGGTCAGTTCGATACGCGCTTCGGCGTGGCGCCGCCGACGCAGCGGTCGTCGCGGTACAACGCCCACTCCTCGCACACGCGGCCGTCCTTGAACACGCACATGCCGACCTGCCCGCTCGCCAGGTTGCGGATCGTGTGGCGGCCGCCGAGCTTGGCGCAATTGACCGACGCGGGGTTGGCCATCGCCTGCTGCTGCGACGACGGTTGCTGCCCGGGCGGCAGCGGTTGGGCGAACGCGCCAGACGCGGCAAGCGCCAGCGCACAGATGACGACCAGACGGACGGACATTGCACGCTCCTCGTTTTCGTTCGCGGAACGGTCAGGATAACGGGGAATGAGCGCCGGGTGTGCAACGCGCGCGCCGGCCGCGAGACTGTCGCGCCGGCGCAACCTGCCGGCGCGCGACGTCACGTGCACGTGCGCCGTTGCGCACGGGCTACGCCCGTCATGCGGCGCCGACCAGCCGGTAGCCGACGCCCGTCTCCGTCACGATGTACTCGGGCTGCGCCGGGTCGCGCTCGAGCTTCTGGCGCAGGTGCGCCATGTAGATGCGCAGATAGTGGTGGCTTTCGACGTGCGACGGCCCCCACACGTCGCGCAGCAGCTGGCGGTGCGTCAGCACGCGCCCCGCGTGCCGCACGAGCGTCGCGAGCAGCCGGTATTCGAGCGGCGTCAGGTGCACGATCTCGTTGTCGCGCCACACCTGGCGCAGCGCGAGATCGACGGTCACGGTGCCGAAGGTCACCTTCGGCGACTCGTTCGCGCCGCCCTGGTTGCGCCGGCGCAGTTGCGCGCGAATCCGCGCGCGCAGTTCGGACACGCCGAACGGCTTGGTCAGGTAATCGTCGGCACCCGCGTCGAGCGCCGCGACTTTCTCCTCTTCCTGCGTGCGCGCGGACAACACGATCACCGGCACCTCGGACCAGCCGCGCAGTTCTCGGATCACGTCGAGGCCGTCGGTATCGGGCAGGCCGAGATCGACGATCACGAGATCGGGCTTGCGCGTCGCCGCGTCGATCAGCCCCTGCTTGCCCGTCTCGGCCTCGAACACCGCGATGTCCTCCTCCTCGAGCGCGGCGCGCACGAAACGGCGGATCTGCTTTTCGTCCTCGATCAGGACGACGGTCAGGCTGGGTTCACTCATGGTCTGGCAATGATTCGGATGGAGACGACGCACCCGGCACTTCGGGTTCGTCGTCGGGTACGGCAGGCGCGGCAGGCGGTGTCTCGACCGGCAGCGTGAACCAGAAACGCGCGCCCGTCACATGGCCGTCGGGTGCTGTACGGTTGAACGCGCCGATTTTACCGCCGTGCGCTTCGACGATCGCGCGGCAGATCGCAAGGCCGAGGCCGATGCCCGGCGTCGCCGATTCCTTCTCGCCGCGCGTGAACTTGTCGAAGATCCGCGTTTCCATCCCGGCCGGCAGGCCGGGACCGTAGTCGTCGACGAGCACGCGCACGAACGGCAGCCCGTCGTCGGTCACGCGCTCCGCACCGATGTCGAGCGGCGTATCGGCCGGCGTGTACTTCGCCGCGTTCTCGAACAGGTTGGTGAACAGGCGCTCCATCAGCACCGCGTCCATCTGCAGGAGCGGCAGGTCGGCCGGCAGCACGACGCGCGCCGGATGGCGCGCAAGCACGCGCTTGCAGGCGGCGAGTGCGGCGCCGACGGTTTCCTCGAGCAGCGACCACTGGCGCTTCAACTGCAGGCTGCCGGCCTGCAGCCGCGCCATGTCGAGCAGGTTCGTGACGATGCCCGTCATCCGCAGCGCCTCGTCGTGGATCGCGTCGACGAGTTCTCCCTCGCGCTGCGCGAAGCGTTCGGCCGCCGCCGCATCGCCGCCCTGTGCGGCCGCGCGCCCGTTCGCGAGCATCGACGAGAAGCCGACGATCGTCGTGAGCGGCGTGCGCAGGTCGTGCGAGATCGCCGACAGCAGCGAGTTGCGCAGCCGCTCGGATTCCATGTTGACGAGCGCGTCGCGCGCGATCTCGACGTAGTGCACGCGCTCGAGCGCGAGCGCGATCTGCGCGGCGAACGCGTCGAGCATCCGCTGCTGCTCCGGCACCTCGAGTTCGCGCGGCTCGCGCGATGCGACCGCGAGCACGCCGCGCGTGCGCATCGGCGCCTTCAGCGGCAGGTACAGCGCGGCCGTCGCGGGCAACGTATCGGTGCCGCGGCCGGCCGGCTTCTGCTGGTCGTACACCCACTGGCCGACGTCGCTGTCGAGATCGGCGCCCGTCAGCGTGACGGCCGCATCGGGCTCCTCGATCTTCTGGCGCACCTTGTCCGCGCTGTCGGGCAGCAGGAATGCGACGCGCGCGCGGAACACCTCGCCCACGTGACGGCTGCCGATCTCGACGATCTGTTCGGTGGTCAGCGCCGCGCCCAGCTCGCGCGCCATCGCGTAGATCGCGCCGGTGCGGCGCTCGCGGCGCTGCGCGACGCTCGCCTGGCGCGTCAGCGTCGACGTCAGGTGGCTGATCACGAGCGACGTCAGCAGCATCCCGAAGAAGGTCAGCAGGTACTGCGTGTCGCTGACCGAGAACGACATGCGCGGCGGCACGAAGAAAAAATCGAACGCGGCCACCGACAGGAACGACTGCAGCACGCCCGGGCCGCGCCCGAGCCGCACGGCCGAGAACACGACGCCGAGCAGGTACAGCATCACGAGGTTCGTGAGGTCGAGCCGCTCGGACACGAGGCTCGCGACGACCGTGATCGCCGCGCAGATCGCGGCCGCATACACGTAGTGCCGCGGCGGCGAACGATGCGTGCCGAACTGCGCGAACGCGTCGCGCCAGTCGCGCGCACGCGCGTCGAGGGGCGCTGCACGCGCCTCGTCGCTCGCGGACGCCCGGATCAGCATCAGGTCGACGTCGCCCGCGCGTTCGGCAAGCTTCTCGCCGAAGGGCCGCACGAAGCGGCGCACGAGCCCGACCTTCGGCGAGCCGCCCGCGACGATCTTCGACACGTTGCGCACCTTCGCATAGCCGATCAGCGCGGCGACCGCGTCTGCGCCGGCGAGCGTGGCCGTCTCCGCGCCGAGCTCGGCCGCGAGCTTCAGAGCGTCGAGCGTGCGCTGCCGCCGTGCGTCGGGCAGGCGCTGCAGGCGCGGCGTCTCCACATAGACGGCGATCCAGTCGGCCTTCAGGCTCGCGGCGAGCCGCGCGGCCGCCCGCACGAGCGTCGGCGCCTCAGGGCCCGGGCCGACGCACACGAGCAGCCGCTCGCGCGCCTGCCAGATGCGCTGGATCGAACGATCGGCGCGATATTCGCGCATCTGCGCGTCGACGCGATCGGCCGTGCGCCGCAGCGCCAGTTCGCGCAGCGCGATCAGGTTGCCCTTGCGGAAGAAGTTGCGCACCGCGCGCTCGGCCTGCTGCGCGAGATAGACCTTGCCGTCGCGCATCCGCTCGAGCAGTTCCTCGGCCGGCAGGTCGACGAGCGTGACTTCGTCGGCCGCGTCGAATACGCGATCGGGCACGGTCTCCCACACGCGGATGCCGGTGATCGCGCCGACCACGTCGTTCAGGCTTTCGAGGTGCTGGACGTTGACGGTCGTGTAGACGTCGATGCCCGCGTCGAGCAGCTCGTACACATCCTGCCAGCGCTTCAGGTGCCGCGCGCCCTGCACGTTCGAATGCGCGAGTTCGTCGACGAGGATCAGTTGCGGCTGGCGCGCGAGCGCGCCGTCGAGATCGAATTCGGCAAGTGTGCGGCCGCGATAGTCGATGCGCGCGAGCGGCAGCACGTCGAGGCCGTCGAGCAGCGCGGCGGTTTCGCTGCGCCCGTGGGTCTCGACGATGCCGACGACGACGTCGACGCCTTCCTGCAGGCGCTGGCGCGCGGCCTGCAGCATCGCGTAGGTCTTGCCGACACCGGCCGACGCGCCGAAGAAAATCTTGAGCTGGCCGCGCCGCTGCTTTTCTTCGTCACGCTGCAGCTTGTCGAGGAGTTGGTCTGGATCGGGACGATTCATGCGTCAGAAAGGCGGAGCGCCCGGATGCGCGCGAGTACGAGCATTGTTGTTCCAAATCGCCGCAAAAGGCAAAGACGGCGCATGCGCCGTCGGGAAAAAGCTGCGTCCGGCGCGGATCGGGCCGCGCCGGACGCCGGTTGCCCGGATGCCCGGTCAGTGCGCGGCCTGCGCCGCGTCGAGTGCGAGGTTCAGCTGCAGCACGTTCACGCGCGGTTCGCCGAGCACGCCGAACTGGCGGCCCTTCGTGTTCGCGGCGACGAGCTGCGCGACCGCGTCGGGCGCCAGGTTGCGCGCCTTCGCGACGCGCTCGACCTGGTACGCGGCGGCGGCCGGCGTGATTTCCGGATCGAGGCCGCTCGCCGACGCCGTCACGAGGTCGACCGGCACCGGCTTCGACATGTCGGTGCCCGCGTCGCGCAGCGCGGCGATGCGCCCCTTCACCTGGTCGGCAAGCGACGGGTTCAGCGGGCCCAGGTTCGAGCCGCCGGAGCCGGTCGCGTTGTACGGCATCGGCGTCGTGGCCGACAGCCGGCCCCAGAAATACTTCGGCGCGTCGAACTGCTGGCCGATCAGCGCGGAGCCGACCGCCTTGCCGTCCTTCTCGATCAGGCTGCCGTTCGCCTGAGACGGGAACACGGCCTGGCCGATCACGGTCATCACGGCCGGGTAAGCGAGCCCCGTCACCGCGGTCAGCACGACAAAGATCACGACGAGCGGACGAATCAACGTTTTCATGATGTTTCCTTCAAATACGGCCGGCTCAGGCCCAGCCGAGTGCAGCGAGCGTCATGTCGATCAGCTTGATGAACGGGAACGGCAGCAGCACGCCGCCGAGGCCGTACACCAGCAGGTTGCGGCGCAGGAGCGAAGCCGCGCCGAGCGGCCGGTACGTGACGCCCTTCAGCGCCAGCGGAATCAGCGCGACGATGATCAGCGCGTTGAAGATCACCGCCGACAGGATCGCGGACGCCGGCGACGTCAGGTGCATGATGTCGAGCACGCGCAGCTGCGGGTACGTCGTCACGAATGCGGCCGGGATGATCGCGAAGTACTTCGCGATGTCGTTCGCGATCGAGAACGTCGTCAGCGACCCGCGCGTCATCAGCATCTGCTTGCCGATCTCGACGATCTCGATCAGCTTCGTCGGGTTCGAGTCGAGGTCGACCATGTTGCCGGCTTCCTTCGCCGCCTGCGTGCCGGTGTTCATCGCCACGGCGACGTCGGCCTGCGCGAGCGCCGGTGCGTCGTTGGTGCCGTCGCCCGTCATCGCGACGAGGCGCCCTGCGGCCTGGTGCTCGCGGATCGTCGCGAGCTTGGTTTCCGGCGTCGCTTCCGCGAGGAAATCGTCGACGCCCGCTTCCGCCGCGATCGCCGCGGCCGTCAACCGGTTGTCGCCCGTCACCATCACGGTCTTGATGCCCATCTTGCGCAGCTCCGCGAAGCGCTCCTTGATGCCGCCCTTCACGATGTCCTTCAGCTCGATCACGCCGAGCACGCGCGCCGCCCCGTCCTGCAGGTCGGCCACGACGAGCGGCGTGCTGCCGCGGCGCGCGACTTCGTCGACCGCACGGCGCACTTCCTCGGGGAAGCGGCTGCCGTGCGTCTCGACGTAATTGCGGATCGCATCGGCCGCACCCTTGCGGATTTCACGGCCCGGCAGGTCGACGCCGCTCATCCGCGTCTGCGCGGAGAAGCCGATGAACGTCGCGTGCAGCTGCCCCATGTCGCGCTGGCGAATGTTGAAACGTTCCTTCGCGAGCACGACGATGCTGCGGCCTTCCGGCGTTTCGTCGGCGAGCGACGACAGTTGCGCGGCATCGGCCAGCGCTTCCTCGGTCACGCCCGGCGCCGGCACGAACGTCGATGCCTGGCGGTTGCCGAGCGTGATCGTGCCGGTCTTGTCGAGCAGCAGCACGTCGACGTCGCCGGCGGCTTCCACCGCGCGGCCCGACGTCGCGATCACGTTCGCCTGCATCATCCGGCTCATCCCGGCCACGCCGATCGCGGACAGCAGGCCGCCGATCGTCGTCGGGATCAGGCACACCAGCAGCGCGACGAGCGCAGTGATCGTCACCACGTGGCCGGCCTTCATCGCTTCGACGGAGAACATCGAGAACGGCAGCAGCGTCGCGGTCGCGAGCAGCATCACGATCGTCAGCGCGACGAGCAGGATCGTCAGCGCGATCTCGTTCGGCGTCTTCTTGCGCTTCGCGCCTTCGACCATCGCGATCATCCGGTCGAGGAACGCCTCGCCGGGGTTCGCGGTGACCTTGACGACGATCCAGTCCGACAGCACGCGCGTGCCGCCCGTGACCGACGAGAAGTCGCCGCCCGATTCGCGGATCACCGGCGCGGATTCGCCGGTGATCGCCGACTCGTCGACCGAGGCGACGCCATCGACCACCTCGCCGTCGGCCGGGATCACGTCGCCGGCCTCGACCAGCACGACGTCGCCTTTACGCAGCTCGGTCGCGGTCGTGATGCGGATCGGCGACTTCGGATGCGGCTCGTTGAGCTTCTTCGCCATCACGTCTTTCTTCGCGCTGCGCAGCGACGCCGCCTGCGCCTTCGAACGCCCTTCGGCGAGCGCTTCGGCGAAGTTCGCGAACAGCACGGTGAACCACAGCCACAGCGCGATCGCGAGGATGAAGCCCGCGGGCGCCTCGGCCTGGCCGGCGAGCGCCGCGATCCACAGGATCGTGGTGAGGATGCTGCCGACGTACACGCAGAACATCACCGGATTGCGGAACTGCGTGCGCGGCGTGAGTTTCTTGAACGAGTCCACGATCGCCGGGCGCAGCAGCGCCGGATCGAACATGGACCGTGTTGCGGAATGTTGAGTCATTGCGATCTCTTCAATCTCTTCAGTCTTTTCAATGTGTCGCCATGCGGGCGCGCATCACGCGCCCAGCCACATCATCAGGTGCTCGACGCCCGGGCCGAGCGCAAGCGCCGGCACGTAGGTCAGCGCGCCCACCAGCAGCACGGTGCCGAGCAGCAGCACGACGAACAGCGGGCCGTGCGTCGGCAGCGTGCCGCTCGTCACCGCGATGCGCTTCTTCGCGGCGAGCGAGCCGGCGATCGCCAGCACCGGCACGATCGTGCCGAAGCGGCCGAACCACATCGCGATCGCGGTCGTCCAGTTGTAGAACGGCGTGCCGACCGTCAGGCCCGCGAACGCGCTGCCGTTGTTGTTGGCGGCCGAGCTGAACGCGTACAGGATTTCCGAGAAGCCGTGCGGCCCCGGGTTCGCGATGCCGGCCTTGCCCGCATCGGCGAGCACGGCGATCGACGTACCGACCAGCACCAGCAGCGGCGTGAGCAGCACGACGATCGACACCATCTTCATCTCGTACGCCTCGATCTTCTTGCCGACGTATTCCGGCGTGCGGCCGATCATCAGGCCGGCGACGAACACCGCGAGCAGCGCGAACACGAGCATCCCGTAGAGACCCGAGCCGACCCCGCCGTAGACCACCTCGCCCAGCTGAATCAGCAGCATCGGCACGAGGCCGCCGAGCGGCGTCAGCGAATCGTGCATCGTGTCGACGGCGCCGCACGACGCAGCCGTCGTCGCGACCGTGAAGATGCCGGTCTGCGCGATACCGAAGCGCGTTTCCTTGCCCTCCATGTTGCCGCCCGGCTGCAGCGCGCTCGCCGTCTGGTCGACGTGCAGCGCGGCGAGCGTCGGGTTGCCGCCCTGCTCGGCGCTCACCTCGAAGCCGATCGCGATCACGAACGCGACCGTCATCGCCGCGAGCACCGCGATACCCTGCCGGCGGTCGCCGATCATGCGGCCGAACACGAGACACAGCGAGGCCGGGATGATCAGGATCGCGAAGATCTGGATGAAGTTCGCGAACGGCGTCGGGTTCTCGTACGGGTGCGCGGAGTTCGCGTTGAAGAAGCCGCCACCATTGGTGCCGAGCATCTTGATCGCTTCCTGCGACGCGACCGGGCCCATTGCAAGCGTCTGCTTCGTGAGCGGGGTCGGCACCGTGACCGGATTGCCCTTGTCGTCCTTCACCGGATTGCCCTGCGCGTCGAGCTTCGGCGCCGCATAGGTGCTCGTCTGCAGCACCGGCACGTCCTCGTACGCCTTCATGTTCTGGATCACGCCCTGGCTCATCAGCAGCGCGGCGATGATCACCGACATCGGCACGAGCACGTACATCGTCACGCGCGTGAGGTCGACCCAGAAGTTGCCGATCGTCTGCGCGGTATGGCGCGCGAAGCCGCGGATCAGCGCGATCACGACGACGATGCCGGTTGCCGCCGACAGGAAGTTCTGCACGGTCAGGCCGAGCATCTGCGTCAGGTAGCTGACGGTCTGCTCCGGCGTGTAGTCCTGCCAGTTCGTGTTGGTGACGAAGCTGACTGCCGTGTTGAACGCGCCGTCGACCGTCATCGCGCCGAACTGCTGCGGATTGCCGGGCAGGAAGCCCTGCAGGCGCAGCAGGCCGTAGAGGAACAGCGCGCCGAGCGCGTTGAACGCGATCGTCGCGACGGCGTACTGCTTCCAGTTCATCTCGCTGCCGGCGTCGACGCCGGCGATGCGGTACATCGCGCGCTCGAGCGGCCCGAACACGCGCACGACGCGCGAGCTGCCGTCCATGACCGCGGACAGATAGCGGGCGACCGGAACGGCCGCCGCCAGCAGCACGACGATGAAGATCAGCGTTTGCAAGAGATTGTTCGCGTTCATTCGATGTCCTCCGCGCGCAGCAGCGCAAAGACGAGATACGCGAACAGCAGGGCCGTCGAGGCGCCCGCCAGCCAAAGCATCCAGGTCATGCTCGCCCCCCGCGACCGTATTGCACGAGCTTGTCGCAACCGGCAATCAAACCGAGGATCAGCGCGGTGAAGAGCACCAGTGCGCCGATAAATACCCCATCCATTTTTCTGTTCTCCATCGTCGAAATCAGACGACTAGAACCTTATGGGAACGCACGTAAAGGACGGGTCAAAGGTATCGGGGCGCGTATAAAAAACGCGTAAACGTGGCATTCGGGGGAGAACGACGGAAACCGGGAGGCGGGACGGGAGGCGCCGTGGCGCCGCCCGGACAAGCGCGTGCCGGCATGGCGCCGGCACGGGGGGACAGGTCAGGGAACGAGGATCGTCGAGCCGGTGGTCTTGCGCGCTTCGAGGTCGGCATGCGCGCGGCCGACTTCCGCGAGCGGGTAGCGCTGGTTGATGCTCGTCTTCACCTTGCCCGACAGGATCACGCCGAACAGCTCGGCGGCCGCGGCTTCGAGATCGGCGCGCTTCGCGATGTACGAGAACAGCGTCGGCCGCGTGAAGAACAGCGAACCGCGCGACGAGAATTCCTTCGAGTCGATCGGCGGCAGCGGGCCCGACGCATTGCCGAAGCTGACGAAATAGCCGAGCGGCGCGAGGCAGTCGAGCGAACCGATGTAGGTGTCCTTGCCGATCGAGTCGTAGACGACCGGCACGCCCGCGCCGCTCGTGATCTCCTTCACGCGCTGCGTGAAGTTCTCGCGCGTGTACACGATCGGATGGTCGCAGCCGTGCGCCTTTGCGAGTGCGGCCTTCTCGTCGGAGCCGACCGTCCCGATCACGGTCGCGCCGAGCGCCTTCGCCCACTGGCACACGAGCAGGCCGACGCCGCCGGCCGCCGCGTGGATCAGGATCGTGTCGCCGGCCTTCACCGGATACGTGCGGCGCAGCAGGTAGTGCGCGGTCAGGCCCTGCAGCATCACCGACGCCGCGTCGTCGTAGCTGATGCCGTCCGGCAGCTTCACGAGCCGCTCGGCCGGCATCACGCGTTCCTGCGCGTACGCGCCCGGCGGCTGCCCGACGTACGCGACGCGGTCGCCCGCCTTGAACGTGGTCACGCCTTCGCCGACGGCCGTCACCTCGCCTGCCGCCTCCATCCCGAGACCGCCGGGCAGCGCCTGCGGGTAAAGGCCGGTGCGGAAATACACGTCGATGTAGTTGAGGCCGACCGCGTGCTGACGGATACGGACTTCACCCGCCTTCGGTTCGCCGACCTCGACATCGACCCACTTCATCACGTCCGGGCCGCCCGGTTGGTCGTATCGGATTGCTTTCGGCATCGCTTCGCTCCTCGTGTCTGATTCTGTCTGGGAAAAATCCGGGTCGCCGATCCGCGGAGCCGGCCGGTTCATGCGGGAACCGGCCGGCAGTCGCGCGTCGCGACGCCCGATTCTCGCGCGCCGCGGCCATCCGTGCATGGCCCTGCCGCCGGCAGGGGCAATCGGGCGCGGGATCGGGCGCGGGTAGACCTTAGCAAATGTCCTGCATGTTGCGCGCCAGGTCGTCGAGCAGCATCCGCGCGGTGGCGACGTTGGTCGCGACCGGCACGTCGTGCACGTCGCATGCGCGCACGAGCGCGGTGATGTCGGGGTCGTGCGGCTGCGCGGTCATCGGGTCGCGCAGGAACACGACGATGTCGATGCGGCCGTCGGCCAGCTCCGCACCGATCTGCAGGTCGCCGCCGAGCGGCCCCGACAGCTTGCGCTCGACCTCGAGCCCGTGCGCGTCCGCGATGCGGCCGCCGGTCGTGCCGGTCGCCACCAGCCGGCATTGCGCGAGCGTCGCGCGGAATTCGCCCGCGAGCGCGACGATCTCGTCCTTCTTCGCGTCGTGCGCAATCAATGCGATGCGGGGTTTGCTCATCTCCAGGTCCTTTGTCTCAGGTGGTTGTCGTGAAAGGCGGCGCGCGCGTCAGAACGTGCCCGGATACGAACCGCCGTCGAGCAGCCAGTTCTGCCCGGTGATGTAGCCGGCGTGCACGCTGCACAGGAACGCGCACGCCGCGCCGAATTCCGCACGCGTGCCGAGGCGGCCGGCCGGGATGTCCTTCGTGCGCCGTGCGCGCATCTCGTCGACGCTCACACCCTGCGCCTTCGCCGCCGCGGCGAGCGTGGTCGCGATCCGGTCGGTGTCGAACAGGCCCGGCAGCAGGTTGTTGATCGTCACGCCCTGCCCCGCGACCTTGCGCGACAACCCCGCGACGAAGCCGGTCAGCCCCGAGCGCGCACCGTTCGACAGCGCGAGCACGTCGATCGGCGCCTTCACGGCCGAGCTCGTGATGTTGACGATCCGGCCGAAACCGCGCGCGATCATCCCGTCGACGGTCGCACGAATCAGCTCGATCGGCGTCAGCATGTTCGATTCGAGCGCGCGGATCCAGTCGTCGTGCGAGAAGTCGCGGAAGTCGCCGGGCGGCGGCCCGCCGGCATTCGTCACGAGAATGTCCGGCTGCGGGCACGCGGCGAGCGCGGCCGCACGCCCGTCCGGCGTCGTGATGTCGCAGGCGACCGCGGTCACCGACACGTTCGCGCCGGCGCGGATCTCCTCCGCGGTTTCCTCCAGCGTGTCGCGCGTGCGCGCGACGATCACGAGGTTCACGCCCTCGGCGGCCAGCGCTTCCGCGCAGCCGCGACCGAGCCCCTTGCTTGCCGCGCACACGAGCGCGGTCTTTCCTTCGATGCCGAGATCCATCGTCGATTCCTTGGTGGCGACACGCACCGGCTCGGCCCCGTCGGCCGGCGCATGGACCCCGGGTGGGCCAGGCGGGCAATCGGGCGGGCGCGGGCGCGCGGATTGTCGTGAGACGTCGATATTATCCGGATCATGCGACGCGCCTTGGTAAAATTGCCGACATAAGCGCGCGGCCGGCTTGCGCCCGCCCCCGCCCCCGATCCTCTTTTGCCGCCAAGGCGCCCCCGTCATGAAACAGGACAGCCGCTTCCCGAATCTCTTCATCACCGATCATCCGCTGATCCAGCACAAGCTCACGCACATGCGCGACAAGGACACGTCCACACGCACGTTCCGCGAGCTGCTGCGCGAAATCACGCTGCTGATGGGCTACGAGATCACCCGCAACCTGCCGATCACGACCAAGCGGGTCGAAACCCCGCTCGTCGAGGTCGACGCGCCGGTGATCGCGGGCAAGAAGCTGGCGATCGTGCCGGTGCTGCGCGCGGGTATCGGGATGTCGGACGGCCTGCTCGACCTGGTTCCGTCCGCCCGCGTCGGCCACATCGGCGTTTACCGCGCCGACGACCATCGCCCGGTCGAATACCTGGTGCGCCTGCCGGATCTCGAAGACCGCATCTTCATCCTGTGCGACCCGATGGTCGCGACCGGCTACTCGGCCGTGCACGCGGTCGACGTGCTGAAGCGCCGCAACGTGCCGGCCGCGAACATCATGTTCGTCGCGCTGGTCGCCGCGCCCGAAGGCGTGCAGGTGTTCCAGGATGCGCACCCGGACGTGAAGCTGTTCGTCGCGTCGCTCGATTCGCACCTGAACGAGCACGCGTACATCGTGCCGGGCCTCGGCGACGCGGGCGACCGCCTGTTCGGCACCAAGAACTGAGCCCCTGTACGGCCGCGCGGCTGCGGCCGGCGCGCGGCCCGGCCCGCGACGGCCCGCCTGGCCGTCCGGCCATGCGCGGCGGCCCCGATCCGGCGGTCGCCGCGTGATAAAATCTCGATCCACTCGACACGCGCGGCCCCGCGGCTTCATGCCCGCCGAAACGGCCGCCGATTCAACGACACATTGAAACAATCGCCCGCGCTGTGCGCCCGGGCACGGAGAAAGGTATGGCTGGTCATTCGAAATGGGCCAACATCAAGCATAAGAAGGCAGCGGCCGACGCGAAGCGCGGCAAGATCTGGACCCGCCTGATCAAGGAAATCCAGGTCGCGGCGCGCCTCGGCGGCGGTGACGTCAACACGAACCCGCGCCTGCGTCTGGCGGTCGACAAGGCGGCCGACGCGAACATGCCGAAGGACAACGTCAAGCGCGCGATCGATCGCGGTGTGGGCGGCGCGGATGGCGCGAACTACGAGGAAATCCGTTACGAAGGCTACGGCATCAGCGGCGCGGCGATCATCGTCGACACGCTGACCGACAACCGCACCCGCACGGTCGCGGAAGTCCGCCATGCGTTCTCGAAGTTCGGCGGCAACATGGGCACCGACGGTTCGGTCGCGTTCATGTTCGATCACGTCGGCCAGTTCCTGTTCGCACCGGGCACGTCGGAAGACGCGCTGATGGAAGCCGCGCTCGAAGCCGGCGCGAACGACGTGAACACGAACGACGACGGTTCGATCGAAGTGCTGTGCGACTGGCAGGCATTCTCGGCGGTGAAGGACGCGCTCGAAGCCGCGGGCTTCAAGGCCGAACTCGCCGAAGTGACGATGAAGCCGCAGAACGAAGTCGAATTCACCGGCGACGACGCGGCGAAGATGCAGAAGCTCCTCGACGCGCTCGAGAACCTCGACGACGTGCAGGACGTGTATACGAACGCCGTCATCGTCGAGGAATGATGTGCCGGCCGCCGTGTTCCTGTCGCGGCGGCGGCCCGACCGAATCCGCGGCCGGCGCGCCTGAGCGTGCCGGCCGCCCTGTTTTCTAGTCTGCGGGGAATCCCATGAAACTACTCGTCGTCGGTTCCGGCGGCCGCGAACATGCGCTGGCGTGGAAGCTCGCGCAGTCGCCGCGCGTCCAGATGGTCTACGTCGCGCCCGGCAATGGCGGCACGGCGCAGGACGAGCGTCTGAAGAACGTCGACATCACGGCGCTCGACGAACTCGCCGATTTCGCGGAACGCGAAGGCGTCGCGTTCACGCTCGTCGGGCCGGAAGCACCGCTCGCGGCCGGCATCGTCAACCTGTTCCGCGCGCGCGGCCTGAAGGTCTTCGGGCCGACCCGCGAAGCCGCGCAGCTCGAGAGCTCGAAGGATTTCGCGAAGGCGTTCATGAAGCGCCACGGCATCCCGACCGCCGAGTACGAAACGTTCTCCGACGTGGCTGCCGCGCACGCGTACATCGACGCGAAGGGTGCGCCGATCGTCGTGAAGGCCGACGGCCTCGCGGCCGGCAAGGGCGTCGTCGTCGCGATGACGCTCGAAGAAGCGCACGAAGCGGTCGACATGATGCTGTCGGGCAACAAGCTCGGCGATGCGGGCGCGCGCGTCGTGATCGAGGAATTCCTCGATGGTGAGGAAGCGAGCTTCATCGTGATGGTCGACGGCAAGCATGCGCTGGCGCTGGCGTCCAGCCAGGACCACAAGCGCCTCCTCGACGAAGATCGCGGCCCGAACACCGGCGGCATGGGTGCGTATTCGCCCGCGCCGATCGTCACGCCGCAGATGCACGCACGCGTGATGCGCGAGATCATCATGCCGACCGTGCGCGGGATGGAGAAGGACGGCATCCGCTTCACGGGCTTCCTGTATGCGGGCCTGATGATCGACAAGGAAGGCAATCCGCGCACGCTCGAGTTCAACTGCCGGATGGGCGACCCGGAAACGCAGCCGATCATGGCGCGCCTGAAGAGCGATTTCTCGAAGGTCGTCGAGCAGGCGATCGCGGGCACGCTCGACACGGTCGAGCTCGACTGGGACCGCCGCACCGCGCTGGGCGTCGTGCTGGCCGCGCACGGTTATCCGGACGCGCCGCGCAAGGGCGACCGCATCAACGGCATCCCGGCCGAGACCGAACAGGCCGTCACGTTCCATGCGGGCACGACGCTCGACGGCGACAAGCTGACGACGTCCGGCGGCCGCGTACTGTGCGTGGTCGGCCTCGCCGATTCGGTACGCGAAGCGCAGCAGCATGCGTACGAGACGATCAACCAGATCAATTTCGAAGGCATGCAATACCGCCGTGACATCGGCTTCCGCGCGCTCAACCGCAAGAGCGCGTGACGTTGCAATTGCCGCCCCGCCCGCAAGCGGCGGCGGCCCCTCTGCCGGGGTTCGTTAGAATGCCCGGCAGAAGCCTTTTTTACGGCCCCCGCTTCGGGCGGGGGCACCCAGTCCAGACATGACCGATTCGACCTACGACGTAGCGCGCGTGCGCACGTACCTCCAGGGCCTGCAGACACGCATCGCCGACGCGCTCGGCGCGCTCGACGGCACGCCGCTCGCGACCGATGCATGGCAGCGCGGTCCGGCCGAGCGCCTGCGTGGCGGCGGCTGCACGCGGATTCTCGAAGGCGGCCGCGTGTTCGAACGCGCGGGGATCGGCTTTTCCGACGTCGCGGGCGATGCGCTGCCGCCGTCGGCGAGCGCGGCGCGCCCGCAACTCGCGGGCCGCGGCTTCGAGGCGCTCGGCGTGTCGCTGGTGCTGCATCCGCGCAATCCGTACTGCCCGACCGTACACATGAACGTGCGGATGCTGATCGCGACGAAACCGGGCGAGGAGCCCGTGTTCTGGTTCGGCGGCGGCATGGATCTGACACCGGTTTACGGTTTCGAGGACGACGCCCGCCATTTCCACCAGACCTGCAAGGATGCGCTCGACCCGTTCGGCGTCGAGCTCTACCCGCGCTTCAAGAAATGGTGCGACGAATATTTCTTCCTGAAGCACCGCAACGAGATGCGCGGCATCGGCGGGATCTTCTTCGACGATTTCTCGGAGCCCGGTTTCGAACGATCGTTTGACATGATGCAAAGCGTCGGCGACGCGTTCCTGCAGGCCTACCTGCCGATCGTCGAGCGGCGCGCCGAGCTGCCGTACGGCGAGCGCGAGCGCGATTTCCAGGCGTACCGCCGCGGCCGCTACGTTGAATTCAACCTCGTATTCGACCGCGGCACGCTGTTCGGCCTGCAAAGCGGCGGCCGGACCGAGTCGATCCTGATGTCGATGCCGCCGGTCGCGAACTGGCGCTACAACTGGCAACCCGAACCGGGTTCGCCGGAAGCGCGCCTGTACAGCGACTTCATCGTGCCGCGCGACTGGGTCTGACCCTGCTTCAAGACAAGGACGCGTTTCTGGACACCACCGCCAGCCCCACCCCGCTGCCGCGTCGTATCGGCTTGCTGGGCGGCACTTTCGACCCGATCCACGACGGCCATCTCGCGCTCGCGCGCCGGTTCGCCGAGCTGCTCGGCCTGACCGAACTCGTGCTGCTGCCCGCCGGGCAGCCGTACCAGAAGCGCGACGTGTCGGCCGCCGAGCATCGGCTCGCGATGACGCGCGCGGCCGCCGGCTCGCTGTCCGTGCCGGGTGTGACCGTGACCGTCGCCACCGACGAGATCGAGCACGCCGGCCCGACCTACACGGTCGAGACGCTCGCGCGCTGGCGCAAGCGGATCGGCCCGCGCGCATCGCTGTCGCTGCTGATCGGCGCCGACCAGCTCGTGCGCCTCGACACGTGGCGCGACTGGCGCACGCTGTTCGACTACGCGCACATCTGCGTGTCGACGCGCCCGGGGTTCGACCTCGGCGCGGCGCCGCCGGACGTCGCGCAGGAAATCGCCGCGCGGCAGGCCGGCGCCGACGTGCTCAAGGCCACGCCGGCAGGCCACCTGCTGATCGATACGACCCTTTCGTTCGACATTGCCGCGACCGACATCCGCGCCCACCTGCGCGAATGCATCGCACGCCATGCGCAAATGCCCGACGCATCGGCCGAACATGTGCCGGCCGCCGTATGGGCCTATATTCTTCAACATCGCCTCTACCATTCCTGAATCCATGGATATTCGCAAACTGCAGCGCGTGATCGTCGACGCCCTCGAAGACGTCAAGGCGCAAGACATCAAGGTGTTCAACACCAGCCACCTGACCGAACTGTTCGACCGCGTGGTCGTCGCTTCGGGCACCTCCAACCGCCAGACCAAGGCGCTCGCGTCGAGCGTGCGTGACAAGGTCAAGGAAGCCGGCGGCGACATCGTCAGCTCCGAGGGCGAAGACACCGGCGAATGGGTGCTGGTCGACTGCGGCGACGCGGTCGTGCACATCCTGCAACCGGCCCTGCGCCAGTACTACAACCTCGAGGAAATCTGGGGCGACAAGCCCGTGCGGATGAAGCTCGGCGGCGGCAAGGGGAACGGCTTCGCCACGGCCAGCGAAGGCGACGACGACGAAGAAGAGGAAACCGCGCCCGCACGCCCGGCGCGCAAGACGGCCGCTCGCCGCCGTTGAGCTTCGAGTCGTTACGCGTCTTCCGATGAAGCTTTTCATCCTTGCGGTCGGCCACAAGATGCCGGGCTGGATCGCATCCGGCTTCGACGAATACACGAAGCGGATGCCGCCCGAGCTGCGCATCGAGTTGCGCGAGATCAAGCCCGAACTGCGTTCGGGCGGCCGCAGCGCCGAAAGCGTGATGGCGGCCGAGCGGCAGAAGATCGAGGCCGCGTTGCCGAAGGGCGCGCGTCTCGTCGCGCTCGACGAGCGCGGCCGCGACTGGACCACGATGCAGCTCGCGCAGGCGCTGCCCGGCTGGCAGCAGGACGGCCGCGACGTCGCGTTCGTGATCGGCGGTGCCGACGGGCTCGATCCGGAGCTGAAAGCGCGTGCCGATACACTGCTGCGCATCTCGAGCATGACGCTGCCGCACGGGATGGTGCGCGTGCTGCTCGCCGAACAGCTTTACCGGGCGTGGAGCATCACGCAGAATCACCCCTACCACCGCGCATGACGTGTCGTCCTCGAGACGCGCGCCACGCGCGCATACCGAGATAACGACACCATGCCGTCCAGCACGTCCCCCGCGCTTTTCCCGTTCCTCTACCTCGCTTCGCAAAGCCCGCGCCGCCAGGAGCTGCTGCAGCAGATCGGCGTACGCTTCGAGCTGCTGCTGCCGCGCCCCGACGAGGATGCCGAGGCGCTCGAGGCCGAGCTGCCCGGCGAAGCCGCCGATGCGTACGTGCGGCGCGTGACCATCGCCAAGGCCGAGGCTGCGCGTGCGCGCCTCGTCGCAAGCGGCAAGCCGGCCTCGCCGGTGCTGGTCGCCGATACGACCGTCACGATCGACGGCGCGATCCTCGGCAAGCCGGCCGACGCCGATGACGCGCTCGCGATGCTGACGCGCCTCGCGGGCCGCGAACACGCGGTGCTGACCGCCGTCGCCGTGATCGATGCCGACGGCGAACTGCTGCCGCCCGCGCTGTCGCGCTCGTCGGTGCGTTTCGCGGCCGCGTCGCGCGACGCATACGCGCGCTACGTCGAATCGGGCGAGCCGTTCGGCAAGGCCGGCGCGTACGCGATCCAGGGGCGCGCGGCCGAATTCATCGAGCGAATCGACGGTTCCCATTCGGGTATCATGGGTCTGCCCCTTTTTGAGACTGCCGCGCTGCTACGCACCGCGCGCGTCGCCTTCTGAACCCACCATGAACGAAGAAATCCTGATCAACCTCACGCCGCAGGAAACGCGGGTCGCACTCGTCCAGCAAGGCGCGGTGCAGGAGCTTCACGTCGAGCGCACGCTGTCGCGCGGGCGGGTCGGCAACATCTATCTCGGCAAGGTCGTGCGCGTGCTGCCCGGCATGCAGTCGGCGTTCATCGACATCGGCCTCGAACGCGCGGCATTCCTGCACGTCGCCGACATCTGGCATCCGCGCCTCGCGGGCGAGCCGCAGTCGGGCACGCCGCACCAGCCGATCGAGAAGATCGTGTTCGAAGGCCAGACGCTGATGGTCCAGGTGATCAAGGATCCGATCGGCACGAAGGGCGCGCGGCTGTCGACGCAGGTCAGCATCGCGGGCCGAACGCTCGTCTACCTGCCGCAGGAGCCGCATATCGGCATCTCGCAGAAGATCGAGAGCGAGGCCGAACGCGAGGCCGTGCGCGCACGCCTGACGGCCGTGATCCCAGCGGACGAGAAAGGCGGCTACATCGTGCGCACGATCGCCGAGGATGCCACCTCCGACGAGCTCGCCGGCGACGTCACGTACCTGCGCAAGACGTGGGCGACGATCGTCGCCCAGGCGCAGCGGCTGCCGGCAACGAGCCTGCTGTACCAGGATCTCGATCTCGCGCAGCGCGTGCTGCGCGATTTCGCGAACGACGACACGACGCGCATCCAGGTCGATTCGCGCGAGACGTACCAGCGCCTCTCGGAATTCGCGGGCGAATTCACGCCGGCCGTGAGCCCGAAGCTGCACCACTACACGGGCGAGCGTCCGCTGTTCGACCTGTACAACATCGAGACGGAGATCCAGCGCGCGCTGTCGCGCCGCGTCGACCTGAAGTCGGGCGGTTACCTGATGATCGACCAGACCGAGGCGATGACGACGATCGACGTGAACACCGGCGGCTACGTCGGCGCACGCAACTTCGACGACACGATCTTCAAGACCAACCTCGAGGCCGCGCACACGATCGCGCGGCAGCTGCGGCTGCGCAACCTCGGCGGGATCATCATCATCGACTTCATCGACATGGAGAACGCCGAGCATCGCGACGCGGTGCTGTCCGAGTTGAAGAAGGCGCTGTCGCGCGACCGCACGCGCGTGACGGTCAACGGCTTCTCGCAGCTCGGGCTCGTCGAGATGACGCGCAAGCGCACGCGCGAATCGCTCGCGCACGTGCTGTGCGAGCCGTGCCCGACCTGCCAGGGCAAGGGCCAGGTGAAAACGTCGCGCACCGTGTGCTACGACATCCTGCGCGAGATCCTGCGCGAGTCGCGGCAGTTCAACCCGCGCGAATTCCGCGTGATCGCCGCGCAGCAGGTGATCGACCTGTTCCTCGACGAGGAGTCGCAGCATCTCGCGATGCTGATCGACTTCATCGGCAAGCCGGTGTCGCTGCAGGTCGAGTCGAACCTGAGCCAGGAGCAGTACGATATCGTGCTGATGTAACGTTCCGTCCATCCGCCGCCGGCATCGCCGCGCGGCGCTTCGATGCGGCGCCCGGGCCGCCCGCGCATGTCGCGCCGGCACCCGCCGCCGCCCTTTCACCCTACCCTTTTCGCATTCACCACACACCATGAGCCAAGGCCACAACCGCCGCCAGCGCAAGAAACTCCACATCGGCGAATTCCAGGAACTCGCGTTCAATGCCACCGCGCATTACCGCAACGAAATGACCGACCTCGAGCGCGGCGAACTGATCGATGCGTTCATCGATTTCGTCGAGGCGAACGGGCTGCTGACCGTCGCGTCGGCGGACGAAGGCATCGGCGCTTACGTGATTTCCGGCGCGCCGCGCGGCACGACGACCGACGCCGACCGCGAGCTCGTGCGCGGCTGGCTGGCCGCACGGCCGGAACTGTCGGACGTCAAGGTCAGCGAATTCACCGACGCGTGGTACCCGGAAGCCTGAGTTTCCGGTTTCCCCTGCTTCGTCCGGCGCGCGCGCCGGACCCACGCGAGGCGTGCAGCGGGCACGCCTCGCATGTCACCGCCGGTCACCCGTTCGCATCGCCCCGCGATCCCTTCCTTTTCCCGACAGTCTGCCTCCATCCAGCCGTCGAAATCGGACCTGAAAGCAAGACACGTTAAAATCTCACCTCGCGTGGTGCGCCGCCCGCACCCGCCATCCATCGCCAGCCGCGTGCCCTCGGGCCGCCCCCGACCCATGGAGTGAGTGTCAATGAGCGGCGGACTTCCGTTTCCCGCATCCCGCAGCAAGTCGTTGCCGTCCTCGACGGTCTTCCTGATCCTCGCCGCCGCCGCGCTGCTGTCCGGCTGCGGGCTGCTGCCGGTGCAGAATCCGCCCGCGCCGATCAGCGAGGCGCTCGTCGAGCCCGTCGAGGAAACCGCCGGCAAGCCGCTGACGATGCCGCCCATGCCGGCACTGACGCACCCGGAAGAACCGGAAGCGCCGAAGAAGCCGCACCGCGAAGTCCCGCGGCCGAAGCCCGTGCAACGCCCGGAATCGCCGACACCGCCGCCGCCTCCGCCGCCGCCGATCGTCGCGACGCGCCCGCTCGACCGCACCCAGATCCATGCGCTGCTCGACAGCGAAGTCGCGCGCCGCAACGGCAAGGTGATCGGCCGCGCGGTCGACATGGTGACCGACGCGAGCGGCAAGCCGCGCGAGATGATCGTCAACCTGCAGGGCTTCATGGGCGTGGGCGACCGCAAGGTCATCTTCCCGTGGAACGTGTTCCGCTTCACGCCGGGCGGCAAACAGGAGCCGATCGTGCTCGACGTGCCGTCGGGCGACCTGCCGCCGGCCGCGCGGCCCAAGGCCGTGCCGCTGTCCGGCTCGGCAGCGGCCTCGCCCGCGACGCGGCTGCCGATGCTCGACAGCGACGTCGAGCGCCCGAACGGCACGAAGATCGGCCGGATCGTCGACGTGCTGATCGACCGCGCGTCGCAGCCGCAGGCGGTCGTGCTCGACCTCGGCGGTCTAGTCAATACCGACCGCCGTTCGATCGCCGCGAGCTGGGGCGCGCTGCGCTTCGTCACGCGCGACAAGGCGCTGCATCCGCAGCTCGACCTGAACGACGCACAGATCAAGGCGTCGCCGCCCTACGCGGCCGACAAGCCGATCGTCGCGGTTTTCCCGCCCGTTGCCCCGGCACCGGCTTCGTCTGCGAGCGCGACCCGATGACGATCAAGCATTCCGTCAGCGCACGCAGTCTCCGGTCCCTCGACTGGCTCAACTTCTTCGTTGCAAACGTTCAAACAGGGTTCGGTCCGTTCATCGCGTCCTACCTCGCGTCGCACAAGTGGACGCAGGGCGAGATCGGCATGGTGCTGTCGATCGGCACGATCAGCGCGATGGTCAGCCAGGTGCCGGGCGGCGCGGCCGTCGATGCGCTGAAGAACAAGAAAGGCGCGGCCGCGTGGGCGATCGCGGCCATCATCCTGTCCGCGGTGCTGCTCGCGTCGAGCCCGACGATCGTGCCGGTGATCGCCGCCGAGGTGTTCCACGGCTTCGCGAGCTGCATGCTCGTGCCGGCCATGGCCGCGATCTCGTTCTCGCTCGTCGGCCGCGCCGACCTCGGCGACCGGCTCGGCCGCAACGCGCGCTGGGCATCGATCGGCAGCGCGGTCGCCGCGGGCCTGATGGGGCTCACCGGCGAATACTTCTCCGCGCGCGCGGTGTTCTGGCTGACCGCCGTGCTCGCGCTGCCCGCGCTGTTCGCACTCGCGATGATCCAGCCGACACACGAGGTGATCCCGCAGTCGTCGAAGCCCGACGATCGCGACGAAGCCGGCGAACGCGAAACGCTGCTCGAGCTGCTGCGCGACCGCCGGATGCTGATCTTCGCGGCGTGCGTCGTGCTGTTCCATCTGTCGAACGCGGCGATGCTGAACCTCGCGGCCGGCGAAGTCACAGCCGGAATGGGCGAGAACGTGCAGCTCGTGATCGCCGCGTGCATCATCGTGCCGCAAGCGATCGTCGCGATGCTGTCGCCGTGGGTCGGCCGCTCCGCGCAACGCTGGGGGCGCCGGCCGATCCTGCTGCTCGGCTTCTCGGCGCTGCCGGTGCGCGCGCTGCTGTTCGCCGGCGTGAGCAGCCCGTACCTGCTGGTACCGGTGCAGATGCTCGACGGCATCAGCGCGGCCGTGTTCGGCGTGATGCTGCCGCTGATCGCGGCCGACGTCGCGGGCGGCAAGGGCCGCTACAACCTGTGCATCGGGCTCTTTGGGCTCGCAGCCGGGATCGGCGCGACCCTCAGCACGGCCGCGGCCGGCTACGTCGCCGATCACTTCGGCAACGCCGTGAGCTTCTTCGGGCTCGCGGGCGCCGGTGCGCTCGCGGTGCTGCTGGTCTGGCTCGTGATGCCCGAAACGCGCGTCGCGAACGGTGATGCTGCCGCCGACGAACCGGCTGCCGCATCGCCTGAACAGGCGCGCTGACACCGGCGCGCCGCCGTCACCTGCTTCTTGGCCAACGCATGATGGATACGATCAGGACACTCAACGAAGCCCGCCAGCAGATCCAGCAGTCGATCTTCGATCTGTTCAAGGGGCTGTCATTCAGCGAACGGCTCGCGCAAGGCGCGCTGATGGCGCTGCAGGCCGTGTGCGGCGCATGCCTCGCGTACGTGATCGGCCACGCGCTGCACACCGAGCAGGCCGTATGGGCGGCGATCACCGCGATCGCCGTGACGCAGCACAACTACTCGGACACGATGTCGCTGTCGCGCGACCAGTTCGTCGGCGCGATGGTCGGCGGCGTGCTCGGCTTCGCCGGCGCGGCGCTCGGCGGCGACCGACTCGTCGCGTATGCGATTACCGTCGCGGTCGTGATTGTCTGCTGCTGGTGCCTGAACGTCGGCAGCGCCGCACGGCTCGGCGGCGTAACCGCGACGATCGTGCTGCTGTTTCCGGGCAACGGCCCGCTGTGGGACATTCCGCTGATGCGGCTCGGCGAGGTGACGCTCGGCACCGTGTGTGCGCTGGGCGTGTGCTGGGTGATGTCGAAAATCGAGCGCCGCTGGTTCCGCCACGCGGCGGCAAAGTGACGCGTTGATCCGGCTGCCCGGCGCGCATCGCGGCATCGCGATCCGGGCCGGGCCGTCGGCCAGGTCAGTCGCCGATCCGCAGCACGATGCCGGAACCGATCTGCACCAGCAGGTGATCCCCGCCGACGCCGACCCATTGATAGCCGCGCGGCGGCGGGCTCAGGCGATAGCCGCGCCAGTCGTCGATCACGTACTGGCGATCTCGGAACTCGGGCGGAAGCCGGTCGCCCTTGTGCCACTCGCGGCGCGGCTGGTCGGCCCAGCGCGGCGGCGCGTCGTCCTCATGGCGCATCTGGCCGGGCGGCACGTGTTTCGGGCCATGGCCGCGCTGCATGCCGTGGCCGCCCTGGTCGTCGTGGTGGTCGTGGTCCTGCGCCATCGCGGCCGGCGCGGCGAAACCCGCCGCGATCAGCGCGGCCAGCATCATCCCGTGCATCTTCTTCATCGTGCCTTCCCTCCGTGTTGTCACGTCGAACGAAACCACTCGGACTGCCCGATGAAGACTAGCACACGGTATCGCGGGGCCACATGACCGCGCACATGACCACGCATATGACAGCGCGTTAAGCCGCCTGCTGCTGGTACTGGATCCGGTGCAGGTGCGCGTAGAGGCCGCCGTGGCGCAGCAATTCGTCGTGGCTGCCCTCCTCCACGATCTTGCCGGCCTCGAGCACGAGGATGCGGTCCGCACGCTCGATCGTCGACAGCCGGTGCGCGATCACGAGCGTCGTGCGGCCCTCCATCAGCCGTTCGAGCGCCGCCTGCACGTGGCGCTCCGATTCCGAGTCGAGCGCCGACGTCGCTTCGTCGAGGATCAGGATCGGCGCGTCCTTGTAGATCGCGCGCGCGATCGCGAGCCGCTGGCGCTGGCCGCCGGACAACCGCATCCCGTTGCCGCCGACGAGCGTGTCGAGCCCGTCGGGCATCGCGGCGACCGCATCGGCGAGGTTCGCGGCCTCGAGCGCGGCCTGCACGCGCGCGCGGTCGGGCGTCTGCCCGTATGCGACGTTCGCGGCGATCGTGTCGTTGAACAGCACGACGTCCTGGCTGACCATCGCCATCTGGCCGCGCAACGCATGGAGATCGTAGTCGGCCACCGGCACGCCGTCGACCAGGATCGCCCCGTCGGTCGGGTCGAAGAAGCGCGGCAGCAGGTTCACGAGCGTCGTCTTGCCGCTGCCGGACGGGCCCGCGAGCGCGATCATCTCGCCAGGCGCGACCTTGAACGAGATGCGGTCGAGCGTCGGTCGCTCGGCCGTGCCGTAGTCGAACGTCACGTTGCGGAACTCGATGTCGCCGCGCGCATGTTCCAGCGGCCGGCCGCCGCCCTGCGGCTCGGCCGGTTCGTCGATCAGCCCGAAGATCAGCTCGGCCGCCGTCATCCCGCGCTGCAGCGGCTGGTTGACGTCGATCAGGTGCTTGAGCGGCGAGATCACGAGCAGCATCGACGTGACGAACGCGACGAAGCCGCCGACCGTCGTCTGGTCGTTCGACGACTGCACGACCGCGATCGTGATCACGACCGCGAGCGCGATCGACGCGAGGAACTGCGTGAGCGGCTGCGCGAGGCCGCCGGAGATCGTCATGCGCATCGCGTAGCCGCGCAGGCGCTTGCTCATCTGCGTGAAGCGGTCCATCTCGTACGCTTCGCCGTTGTGCACCTTCACGACCTTGTAGCCGCCGACCGTCTCCTCGACGATGTACGACAGCTCGTTGGTCAACGTCTGGTGCTCGCGGTTCAGGCGGCGCAGGCGCCGGTTGATCTTGCTGACGAGCCAGCCGATGCCCGGCAGGATCACCGCGACGATCAGCGTGAGTCGCCAGTTCAGGTAGAACAGGTAGCCGAGCAGGAAGATCACCGTCAGCGAATCGCGCACGAGCGTGACCATCACGCCGGTCAGCACCGACAGGATCTGGTTGACCTCGAACACGATCGCGTTGATCACGGTGCTCGCCGTCTCGCGCTGGAAGAACGACGCGCCCGTGTGCAGCATCCGCTGGAACATCTCGAGCCGCAGCTGCAGCAGGATGCGGTTCGACACGTAGTTGAGCAGGTAATTCGATGCGTACTGCGATACGCCGCGCACGAGCGCGAGCCCGATCACGGCCATCGGCACGTACCATTTCGCGCGGTCGCTGCCGTGCGAGCCGAAGCCGTGGTCGAGCAGCGGCTTGAGCAGCGCCGGGATACCGGCCTCGGTGGCCGCGACGACGCCCATCGTCATCACGGCGAGCACCACGATGCCGATCAGCGGCCGGATGTACGGCCACAGGCGCTTGAGGACCGTCACGGGCGAGGTGCCCGTGCCGTCCATCGGTTTGCGAAGAGTGTTCTGGGTTTCCAAGGCAATCCTTCTTGAGCCGCGAAGCGGCGCCCGGACGTGGCCGCCCGGAATGTCGCCCTGTCGGGCGGGTGCCGAAAAGGGCTCAACATTATAGCCGCACCGCCCCCGCCGGCACGGTCATGGCGGCTGCGGGCGGCGGCCGGGCCGCGGGTATACTGCCGCTCACCGTTTTCTCCGCCTTTTCCGACGATTTCATGGCTGAACCCTCCCTCGGCGTCGCCCTCATCGCCCTCAACGCGTCCGCGCGGCTCGCACAGTGCCTGGCCGCGCTGTCGTTCGCCGACGATGTCGTCGTCATCGACGGCGGCAGCACCGACGATACCGTCGCGATCGCGCAGGCACACGGCGCGCGCGTGATCGTCGAGCGCGACTGGCCGGGATTCGGCCCGCAGAAGAACCGCGCGCTCGACGCGCTCGACACCGACTGGATCCTGTCCCTCGATACCGACGAAGTCGTCACCCCGGAACTCGCGCAGTCGATCCGCGACACGATCCGCGCGCCGGCCGCGCAGGTCTATGCAGTCGACCGTCTGTCGAGCTTCTGCGGCCAGTGGATCCATCACAGCGGCTGGTATCCCGACTGGATCCCGCGCCTGTTCCGGCGCGGCGCCGCGCGCTTCTCGGACGATCTCGTGCACGAACGCCTCGTGTTCGACGGCGCCGCGCAGCGGCTGTCCGGCAAGCTGATGCACTACTCGTACGAGGATTTCGAAACCGTCGTGCGCAAGCTCGACGCCTATTCGACGGCCGGCGCGCGCCAGCGCCGCGCCGCCGGCCAGCGCGGCGGCTTCGGCAAGGCGCTCGCGCGCGGCGCTCGGGCATTCGTGCGCACCTACGTGCTGCGCCGCGGCTTCCTCGACGGTCGCGCCGGTTTCATGATCGCCGTGTTCAACGCGGAAACCGTGTACTACCGCTTCCTGAAGCTCGGGCACGAACGGGCGCGCTAGGCGCCCGCCCGGCATGCAGCCGGCCCGGCGTTACAATGCCGGGCTGCCCGCGCCGCGCGCGCCCGACCGGCGGCGCCACGCGCCGCCCGCCACGACGACTACCGAATCCGACCGCCATGTTCTCCATCATCATTCCGACCTGGAACAACCTGCCGTACCTCAAGCTCGTCGTCGACAGCCTGCGCCGCCACTCCGCGTACGACCACCAGATCATCGTGCACGTGAACGACGGCTCGGACGGCACGCTCGACTGGGTGCGCAGCGAAGGGATCGAGCACACCGCATCGCCGACCAACATCGGCATCTGCCACGCGGTGAACTGGGCCGCCGCGCGCGCCACGCGCGACTACGTCGTCTACATGAACGACGACATGTTCTGCTGCCCCGGCTGGGACACGGCGCTCGTGCGCCGCATCGAACAGATGCCGACCGACCTCTTCATGCTGTCGGGCACGATGGTCGAGCCGATCGACACGCGCAACCCGTGCGTCGTGGTCAGCAACTTCGGCCGCGACGCCGAACATTTCGACGCGGCGGGCCTCGTCGCAGCGGCTCCGAAGCTCGCGCGCGCGGACTGGCTCGGCTCGACCTGGCCGCCGACGCTCGTGCACCGCGACTGGTGGAACCGGATCGGCGGCTACAGCAGCGAGCTGTCGCCCGGCATGAGCAGCGACAACGACTTCTCGATGAAATTCTGGGACGCCGGCTGCCGGATCTTCATCGGGGTCGGCGACAGCCTCGTCTACCACTTCCAGCAGAAGAGCACGGGCAAGATCGTCAAGAACGATGGCCGCCGCCAGTTTCTGAACAAATGGGGCATGACCCAGGCGACGTTCGACCGCTATTTCCTGCATCGCGGCGAGCCGGCCGGCGCGCGCGTCGCACTCGACACGCCGGCCGTCGTCGGCCGTCTGAAGCGCGCGCTGCTGCGCTCGCGGATCAAGCGCGCGTTCAGCTGATCGCACCCGGGTGATCGGATTCGTCTGATCAGGCCCCGTAAACGACACGGAAACGCGCCCTGCTTCGCGTATACTCTGCGCCGTTCGTCCCGGATCTCCCGCCGGGGCGCGCGGCGCGCGGCACGACGTACGCAAGCCGCATTCGTCCATTCGACAGGTTCCGATGCTTTCGTTTTCCGCTCCCGCCTCGCGGCGCCTGACCGCCGCCCGCGCATTCGCCGTCGCCGCGCTCTGCATGGTGCCCGTCTCGACCGCGCTGACCAACGTGTTCTGCGGGCTGTTCGCCGCCGCGCTCGTGATTTCCCCCGAATTCTGGCGCGATCTGCGCTCGTTCGTCACCGACCCGGCCTCACTCGCGGCGCTGCTGATCCTGGCCGCGCTGGCCGCCAGCGTCACCTATACGGTCGCGCCGCACCACAAGGCGTGGAACTGGGTGGCCAAGTACGACAAGCTGCTGCTGCTGCCGTTCGCCGTGCTCGCCTTCCGTCATTCGAACTGGGCGCCGATCGTGCGGCGTTGCTGGTTCGGCACGCTGTGCGTGATCCTGCTGCTGTCGACCACCAACTATCTCGGCCTGACCGCGATCGGGCCCGCGCACGCAACCGAACTGCCGCTGTCACGCGCCTGGGTGTTCAAGAACCACATCGCCGCCGGCATGTTCGGCGCGCTGCTGTTCTACCAGGCGGCCGATCTCGCGCTGGCGGCGCGCACGGCGCTGTCGCGCGCCGCGTATGCGGGCGTCGCCGCGTGGTCGCTCGTCAACGTGTTCGTGATGCTGCAGGGGCGCACCGGGCAGGTCATCGCGCTGCTGCTGATCCTCGTCGTCGCCGTGCGTTTCGTGCTGTTGCTGCGCCGGCAGTCGGCGCTGCGGGCGGGGCTTGCCGCCGGCGTGTTCGTGCTGGCCGGCATCGCGCTCGTGGTCGCCGCGTGCACGGTTCACAACGGCCGGCTGACGAAGGTCGTGACGGAAGTGCAGCAATACCGGCAAAGCGACGCGGTCACGTCGACCGGGCTGCGCCTCGAGTGGTACAAGAAGGGGCTCGGGCTGTATAGCCAGCGCCCGTTGATCGGCTATGGCGCGGGCGGCCTCGAATCCGAATTCGAGAAGCTCACGGCCGGCAAGACGGCGGCCGAAGGCCAGCTCACGTCGAACCCGCACAACGAATACCTGCTGATGGCCGTGCAGCTCGGCACGCTCGGCCTGGTGCTGTTCGTCAATCTGATCGTGCAGATTGCGCGCGGCAGCCGCACGCTCGATCCGCGCTCGCGGCATCTGCTGCTCGGCTGGCTCGCGATCTTCGCGGTCGGCAGTCTCGCCAATTCGCTGCTGCTCGATTTCGCCGAAGGGCACCTGATCGTGCTGCTGGCCGGCATCCTGCTCGGCTGCGGCGAGCGCGCCGAGGCGCTGCCGCGCGAAACGTCGGCGATCCGGCGCAGCGCGTAACGCGCAGCGGCCTGCGCTCCGCCGGCGGTCGCTTCGGGCACCGCGGCGTTCGCGATCGATCTTCGACGGAAACGGGCCGGGCGGCCGGCTCGTCGCCAAACAAGCCGCCGGCAACCGGCCGGAAACGCGCGTTGCCCGCGCGTCAGTCGGACCCGGTGCGGTGCAGTCGCGACGTATCGACGACGGCTTCGGCCGGGCCAGGCGGATTCAGTCCAAGCATCTCGGCCGCCGCGGCTTTCACGCGCAGCGCACCGAGATTGACGAGGCAGTCGCTGCGGCTGTCGACCTTGCGCTCGCAGCCTTCGTGCCGGCACGGCACGCAATCACCCCCCTGCAGCAGCCACACGTTCCCGTGCCGCCCCGAGCCGCGCAGCGGCCACGGATTCTCGGTCGCCGGCCAGTGCTGCGGCCACGGCCCCCAGCGCACGGGGTCGGACGGGCCGAACAGCGCGATCGTGTCGGTGCCGGTCGCGGCCGCAACGTGCGTCGCGCCGGTGTCGGGCCCGATGAAAAGCCGTGCGCGCCGCACGAGTTCGGCGCTTTCACCGAACGTCAGGCGACCGACCAGGTTCAGTACATCGCCGCCCGCTTCGGCCGCGACCTGCTCCGCGTACTCGCGCTCGCTGTCTGCCGGGCCGCCCGACAGCGCGACCGCGAAGCCGTGCTCGCGCAGCCAGCCGATCATCTCGACCCAGCCGTCGAGCCGCCATTGTTTGTAACGGAACATCGGATACGGATGCAGGACGACCAGCGGTTTGCCGGCACGGATCGCCGGCGATTCGGCCAGCCACGCGTCGAAGTGCGCGCGCCGCGCCGGATCGTCGCCGATACCGGGTGCAATGACCTCGGACACCGGCTCGATGCCGATCACGGGGGCAAGCGCCAGCGTGCTGACGACCGTATGCGCGGATTCGTGGTGATTGATCGCGATCCCGTTCAACATCATCCGCGTGAGCCACGTCACGCGGTCCGGATCGACGAGGCCGACCCGCTTGCGGCCCGCGAACCAGCTGTAGAAGCGCGGCCGGTCGGAGCTGAGCGCCGCGCACGCGAGATCGTAGCGACGCCACATCGACAGCGCGTCGCGCAGCCGCTCGCGGAAGCCCGCGCGTTGCGCGACGACGATCACACGCCGCACGTCCGGATTGTGCTCGAGCACGCCTTCGGTGCCGCGAAACACCAGCATGTCGATCTGTGCTTCCGGCCAGCGCGCTTTCAGCGAACGGACGAGCGGCGTCGTCAGCAGCACATCGCCGATACGGCGGGGGGCTGCCACGAGGATGGTTCTGGGCGGGCGGGCAGAAGAAAACAGGGCCACGGCGGGGGTGTCTGGCTGGCTGAACAAGGCTGGCAATGTACAGGATTTTGCAGCAGCCGGCGCGACATCGCGAATCGGCCGTGCGGCTAGCCTGATGCGGCCCCGCTCGCGAGGTGCGGCGCGGCATGCGCACCTCGCGCCGGTGGGGTACGCGGTGCCCGCGAGGCCCGTGGCGCTACGAAGCGACGGCCATGACCACCGGCGTCGCAGCCGCAGCCGCCGGCTCCGCGTGTACGGTGTCTGCCGACGGTTCGTCGCGACGGGCGGCCTGCGGCAACAGGTGATTCACCGCGCGCTCGACCGCGTCGACGCCGATCGCGTCGACGGTCGCGCCGGCGCGCAGGATCACGTGCGGCACACCGAGCGGATGCCAGCGCAGATATTTCTCGGGACGGTCCTGGAACAGCGCGGCGACGGGCACGCCGAGCGCCGACCCGAGATGCACGGGGGCACTGTCGGCCGAGACGATCACATCGAGCAGGCTTGCCGCGGCCACCAGATCGGCGACCGACGACGGCGCAACATGGCGCGCACACACGTCGCGCCATGAGTCGTCCTCGGGAGCATGGCCCACGGCCGGGTCGCGGAACACGATCACGTCGGCATGCGGCGCGAGCCGCTCGGCGAGGTCGCGCCAACGATCGGCCGGCCAGCGGCGCTCGAGCGCCTTGTTCGTGACGAACAGCCCGACGCGCGGCTTCGTGCGCGCGCCGAGCAGCCGGTGCCACGCATCCTGCAGCGCGCGGTCGGGATGAACCGACAACGCGAGGCGGTCGACATCGGCGCGGCCGAGTTCGGGTACGAGCCGGAAACCCGACAACGCCTCGTGGCACATCGGCCGCTCGGCGACGTGCTCGGGCTTGCGATCGTCGAACTCGGTCCCGGCATCGTGCCAGCGGCAATCCTTCGCGCCGATCTGGCGCGCGAACTGCATGCTGCTGCGATGCATGCCGCCGTTCGGCACGACCACGAGGTCGAACCGCAAGCGACGCAGGCGACGCACCAGCCGCAGCCGGTCGAAGAACGCGCGCATCCGCCCAGGACGGTCGTTGCGCTCGCATTGACGGCTATAGACGTAGGTGTGGATCGCGTCGACGTCCGGGTTTCCGGCCAGCGCGGCCGCGTTGTAGCGGTTCGCGACCACATGGAGTTCCGCGCCCGGCCAGCGCTCCTTCAGCGCACGGAGAAACGCCGTTGTGCACAGCATGTCGCCCAGAAAATCGATCCGGATCACGAGGATTCGCTGCGTCGGGTTCACATTGGCCATGGTCATGTGGAGACTGTCCGTTTTTTGTCGTCGCGACGGGCCATATCACGGCATCCGGTTCTGCGGCGGCCTGGTCGCATGTCGCCGCTTGCCGCACGGATCCGCCCCCGTTTATGTGCGCGATGCCGGCGCAATCCGCCGGGCAAGCGGCGGTCAGCGCCGCGTTCGTGCGGCTAGCGCCGGATTGTATAGCGTCCGGATGGCCAGCCCAATACCCGTTTGCGTGAACATGCAAAAACGGCCCGCCGCACCGCTCGATGGCGATGCGACGGGCCGCATGGCGTGACAGCCGTCCGGCGAAGCCGCGATCAGTACGTGATTTCGACGACGCTGCCGTCGAACGTCGCACGCAGCTCCGCGAGCAGCACGTCGCTCGGCTTCACGCGCCATGCGTCGCCGAGGCGCATCTCACCCTGTGCCCGCGCGTTGCTGTAGTGGACCTGCACCGCGAGCCCGTTCGGCAGCGGCGCCTGCGGGCGACGACCGCCATCGCGCCCGCCGCCGCGCGGCGCCGGTGCTTCAACCACGTTCGCCGCCGGATCGTCCTTCGACACGTGCGGCTCGAGCACGCGGCGCAATACGGCCGCGTCGGCGTTGCCGTTCATCGTCAGCCGGACAGCCTGCGCATAGCGGCTGCGCGCGCGCTCGAGATCCATCACGGTATCGGCCGTGAAGCGGATACCGCCCGTGAACGCATCGTTGCGCGCCTGCCCCTGCACGATCAGCAGTTCGTCTTCCTTGAACAGCGCCTTGTTCGCCTCGAACTGCTCGTTGAAGATCGTGATCTCGCACTGGCCCGAGCCATCGTCGAGTAGCGCGATCAGCATCTTGCCGCGCTGGGTCATCTGCGTGCGCAGCGACGCGATGATGCCGGCCACGAGCTTGTCGCGCCCTTCCTTCAGGTCGCCGACCTTCTGCCGCACGAAGCGGCGCACCTCGTCGCGATACGCGTCGAACAGGTGGCCGGACAGGTAGAAGCCGAGCGCACCCTTTTCTTCCTGCAGGCGGCGCTTGTCGTCCCACGCGGGCTCGTCGACGAGCGCATGCGCGTGCGGCGACTCGGCGCCCATGTCGAACAGGCCGGCCTGCATCGCGTTCGCCTCGGCCTGGTCGGCCGCTTCCATCGCCAGCGGCACCGACGCGATCAGCTGCGCACGGTTCGTGTTCAGCGAATCGAACGCGCCGGCGCGGATCAGCGCCTCGACCGTGCGGCGGTTGACGATGCGCCGGTCGATCCGCTCGCAGAAGTCGAACAGATCGGTGAACGGTTTTTCCTCGCGGGCGCGCAGGATTTCCTCGATCGCGTTCTGGCCGCTGCCCTTCACCGCGCCGAGGCCGTAGCGGATCGTGCGCGAGCGCTTGCCGTCGGCTTCGGCGACCGGCTCGAACCGGTAATGCGAAGCGTTGATGTCCGGCGGCAGCACGACGAGGTTGTTCACGACGCAGTCGTCGAACAGGATCTTCACCTTGTCGGTGTCGTCCATCGCGAGCGTCATGTTGGCCGCCATGAATTCGGCCGGATGGTGCGCCTTCAGCCACGCGGTGTAATACGCGAGCAGCGCGTAGGCCGCCGCGTGCGACTTGTTGAAGCCGTAGCCCGCGAACTTCTCCATCAAGTCGAAGATCTCGTCGGACTTCTCGCGCGTGAGGCCGTTCTTCGCCGCACCCTCGGCGAAGATCTCGCGGTGCTTGGCCATCTCCTCGGGCTTCTTCTTGCCCATCGCGCGACGCAGCAAGTCTGCGCCGCCGAGCGAGTAGCCGCCGATGATCTGCGCCATCTGCATCACCTGCTCCTGATAGACCATGATGCCGTAGGTCTCTTTCAGGACGGGTTCGACGCGCGGATCCGGATACTCGACCTTCTCGCGGCCGTGCTTCCGTGCGCAGAAGCTCGGGATCAGGTCCATCGGGCCCGGACGGTACAACGACACGAGCGCGATGATGTCCTCGAAGCGGTCGGGCTGCGCATCCTTCAGCATGCCCTGCATCCCGCGGCTTTCCAGCTGGAACACCGCGACCGTGTTGGCCTTCTTCAGGATCTGGAACGACGCGGGATCGTCGAGCGGCACCTGCGCGAGCGACCAGTCGGCCTTCGACGGATCGAGGCGACGGATATAGCGCTCGGCCCAGTCGAGGATCGTCAGCGTCGTGAGACCCAGAAAGTCGAACTTCACGAGGCCGACGGCTTCGACGTCGTCCTTGTCGTACTGGCTGACCACGCCGCCGTCGTCGCCCTGCGTGTACAGCGGGCAGAAATCGGTCAGCTTGCCGGGCGCGATCAGCACGCCGCCCGCGTGCATCCCGACGTTACGCGTGAGGCCCTCGACGCGCTGCGCGAGATCGAGCAGCTGGTGCACTTCGTCCTCGTGGTCGTAGCGCTCCTGCAGCTGCGGCTCTTCCTTCATCGCGTCGGCGATCGTCACGTGCTTGCCCGGCTTGAACGGGATCAGCTTCGCGATGCCATCGGTGAACATGTAGCCGAGGTCGAGCACGCGGCCGATGTCGCGCACGGCCGCCTTCGCGGCCATCGTCCCGAACGTGGCGATCTGCGACACGGCGTCCGCGCCGTACTTCTCCTTCACGTACTGGATCACGCGGTCGCGGCCGTGCTGGCAGAAGTCGATGTCGAAGTCGGGCATCGACACGCGTTCCGGGTTCAGGAAACGCTCGAACAGCAGGTTGTAGCGCAGCGGGTCGAGGTCGGTAATACCGAGCGCGTACGCGACCAGCGAACCGGCGCCCGAGCCGCGGCCCGGGCCGACCGGCACGCCGTTGTTCTTCGCCCAGTTGATGAAGTCCGCGACGATCAGGAAGTAGCCCGGAAAGCCCATCTTCGTGATGGTCCCGCACTCGAATTCGAGCCGCTTGTAATACGTGTCGCGCTGCGCGTCGCGCTCGGCTTCGACCGGATACAGCTGCGCGAGACGGGTCTCGAGCCCTTCCTTCGACAGCTGGACCAGGTAGTCGTCGAGCGACATGCCGTCCGGCGTCGGGAACAGCGGCAGCTTCGGCTTGCCGAGCTCGAGCTTCAGGTTGCAGCGCTTCGCGATTTCGACCGTGTTCGCGATCGCCGACGGCAGGTCGGCGAACAGCGCGACCATGTCGTCCTGCGTACGGAAATACTGGTCGGTCGTGAAACGCTTCTGGCGCCGCGGGTTCGCGAGGATGTCGCCTTCCGAGATACACACGCGCGCCTCGTGCGCGGTGAAATCGTCGTCGGTCATGAACTGCGTCGGGTGCGTCGCGACGACCGGCAGCTTCAGCGCCGCGGCGAGCGTCGCGGCCTGCTGGATGTAGGCCTCGGCGCCCGGCTGGCCGTAACGTTGCAGCTCGATGTAGAAGCCGCCCGGGAACACCTTCGCCCAGCGCTCGGCGTGACGGCGCGCGGCGTCTTCGTTGCCCGCGGCAAGCGCGAGCCCGATATCGCCCTGTTGCGCGCCCGACAGCGCGAGCAGCCCTTGCGACAGCTCGCCGTCGAGCCAGCTCGCGTCAAGCTCTGCACGGCCGCGATACTGGTTCGTGAGCCACGCCTTCGACAGCAGCTCGCACAGATTCAGGTAGCCGACCTTGTCCTTGACGAGCAGCAGCAGCCGCGACGGCTTGTCGCGGTCGTCCGGATTGGCGATCCAGACGTCGCAGCCGGCGATCGGCTTGATGCCCTTGCCGCGGGCTTCCTGGTAGAAACGGACGAGGCCGAATGCGTTGCCGAGATCGGTGAGCGCGAGCGCGCCCTGGCCGTCTGCGGCCGCCGCCTTGACGATGTCGTCAATGCGCACGATGCCGTCGGCAATCGAGAATTCGGAGTGAACGCGAAGATGGACGAAGCGGGGATCTGACATGGGCGCTATTGTAGCCGCCTCGCCACGCAGGCTGCCCAAAAAATCCCCGCGCTGGCCGTTCGGCCGATGTGCGCGACCGCCCGTCGCATGGCTGGCCAAACGGCAGGGTGCCGGCCGGGGCGCGGTTTGCGGGATAATACGGTTTTTCGAATCAACGCCCCGGCTTCGCACCCTTTTTTGCGGGCCGCCGTGCGGCCGTTTTCCCGTCGGACCATCATGACCATCGTCAACCTCGCCGCCTACCACTTCGTGTCGCTCGACACGATCGAGCAATGGCGCCCGCTCGTCACCGCCCGCTGCAACGAACTCGGCCTGCGCGGCACGATCCTGCTCGCGCCGGAAGGCATCAACCTGTTCATCGCCGGCACGCGCGAAGCCGCCGACGCGTTCATTGCTTACATCCGCCACGATCCGCTGTTCGAAGGCAAGTTCGCGACGCTGCAGTTCAAGGAAAGCCTGTCCGACTCGCAGCCGTTCCGCCGCATGCTCGTGCGCCTGAAGCGCGAAATCATCACGATGAAGAAGCCGGCGATCAAGCCGGAACTCGGCCGCGCGCCGTTCGTCGACGCGCGCACGCTGAAGACCTGGCTCGACCGCGGCCACGACGACACCGGCCGCCCGGTCGTGATGCTCGACACGCGCAACGCCTTCGAAGTCGACGTCGGCACGTTCGACGACGCGCTCGACTATCGGATCGACAAGTTCAGCGAATTCCCGGAAGTGATCGACGCGAACCGCGCCGACCTCGAAGGCAAGACGGTCGTGTCGTTCTGCACGGGCGGCATCCGCTGCGAGAAGGCCGCGATCCACATGAAGGAAATCGGCATCGAGAACGTGTACCAGCTCGAAGGCGGGATCCTGAAGTACTTCGAGGAAGTCGGCGGCGCGCACTATCACGGCGACTGCTTCGTGTTCGATTACCGCACCGCGCTGAACCCGCAGCTCCAGCCCACCGAGAACGTCACGTGCTTCGCGTGCCGCGCGGTCGTCACGCCGGAAGCGCAACAGTCGCCGAGCTACGTGCCCGGCAAGTCGTGCCCGGCCTGCGCACCGGCGGCGGCCAGCGCCGCGTAAGCGCGCACTGCCCCGCACCCCGATGACCGGCTATCGCGGCCGCTTCGCGCCGTCGCCCACCGGCCCGCTGCATTTCGGCTCGCTGGTCGGCGCCCTCGCGAGCTGGCTCGACGCGCGCGCGCACGGCGGCGCATGGCTCGTGCGCATCGAGGATCTCGACGGCCCGCGCACGGTGCCCGGCGCCGCCGAAGACATCCTCGCGACGCTCGCGCATTTCGGCATGACGCCCGACGAGCCGCCCGTCTGGCAAAGCACGCGCGATGCCGCGTATACGGCTGCGCTCGAGCGGCTCGTCGCGGCCGGGCTCGTCTATCCGTGCGGCTGCACGCGCAAGGAAATCGCCGATTCGCTGCGCGCCGCGCACGAGCGCCACACGACGCTCGCCTACCCGGGCACCTGCCGCACCGGGCTGCACGGCAAGCCCGCGCGCGCCTGGCGGCTGCGCGTGCCGGACGGCGACGACGCGATCGTCACGTTCGACGATCGCTGGCAGCACACGCAATCGCAGAACCTCGCGACCGAAGTCGGCGATTTCGTGCTGAAGCGCGCGGACGGCCAATGGGCTTACCAGCTCGCGGTCGTCGTCGACGATGCCGACGCGCACATCACGCACGTCGTGCGCGGCGCCGACCTGCTCGACTCGACCGCACGCCAGATTCACCTGCAGCACTGCCTCGGCGTGCCGACGCCGCAATACCTGCACGTGCCCGTCGTCGTCGATGCCAACGGCGAGAAGCTCAGCAAGCAGACGGGCGCGACCGCGCTCGAACGCAGCGATCCGCTGCCGGCGCTGCACGCCGCGGCCGCGCACCTGGGTCTTGCCGCCGACGGCACGCTCGCAGGCACCACGCTCGACGCGTTCTACGCCGCCGCCACGGCCGCATGGGCGATGCGCTTCGGGCCGCGGGCCGGCTGACGCACGCAGTGCGCCGATTTCGCGGCGACCGGGATTGAGGCGGATGCCGACTGCATCACCGCCGCCGATGCCGCGTTCCGGCTTCCCCCTCGAACCGCAGCCCCAATGAAAAACGGGCACATGCTCATCGCATGCACCCGCTTCTCCTGCAGCGCTCGCGCGCTGCGCCGTCACGTCCGCGCGGCTTATGCCGACGGCTTGCGCGGCATCCCGAACCCGCCGAGCAGTGCGGCGACCTGACGCTTCGGCCCCTTCTTCTCGGGCTGCTGCGCAGGCTGCGCGTCGTCGCGCTGCTTCGCCGGCGCCGACGGCTCGTACGGCTTCAGGAAGAAATCGTCGACCGGCGCTTCGTGGCGACGGTGATGACCGCGCTCGGCGCCGGCCGGCCGGCGCCCCGCTGCGCCGCGATGCTCGTCGCGATCGCGACGGCCGCCTCGCTCACCGCCCCGTTCGCCACCGCGCTCGCTGTTGCGATCGCCGCCGCGCTCACTGCCGCGCTCGTCGTGACGATGGCGCGCCGGCTTGTCCAGCGCGAGCGTCTGCACTTCGAGCGGGCGCTTGATCAGCTTCTCGATATCGGCGAGCTGCTTGCGCTCGTTCGGGCTGCACAGCGACAGCGCATCGCCCGTCGCACCCGCACGGCCGGTACGGCCGATCCGGTGCACGTAGTCTTCCGCGCTGAACGGCAGGTCGAAGTTGATCACGGCCGGCAGTTCGGCGATGTCGAGGCCGCGCGCGGCCACGTCGGTCGCGACCAGCGCCTCGATCTCGCCGCGCTTGAACGCGTCGAGTGCCTGCATCCGCTCGATCTGCGTCTTGTCGCCGTGAATCGCCGACGCGACCACGCCGTCGCGCTCGAGATTGCGCGCAAGCCGGCTTGCGCCGATCTTGCTGTTGCAGAACACGATCACCTGCTTGAGGCCGCGATCGCGCAGCAGTTGCACGACGGCCGCCTGCTTGTCGCCTTCGGCGACGTCGTAGACGATCTGCGTGACGTTCGCGTTCGTCGAGTTGCTGCGCGCGACTTCGATCGTCTGCGGGTTGCGCAGGTAGGTCGACGCGAGCTTCTTGATTTCGCCCGAGAAGGTGGCCGAGAACAGCAGCGTCTGGCGCTCCTTCGGCAGCAGGTTCAGGATGCGCTGCAGATCCGGCAGGAAGCCCATGTCGAGCATCCGGTCGGCTTCGTCGAGCACGAGGATCTGCACCTGGCCGAGATTCGCCGTCTTCTGCTGCACGTGGTCGAGCAGGCGGCCCGGCGTCGCGATCAGGATCTCGACGCCACGGCGCAGTTCGGCCGATTGCGGATTCATGTCGACGCCGCCGAACACCACCGCGCTGCGCAGCGGCGTGTGCTTCGCATACGCGTGCACGTTCGCGGCGACCTGGTCGGCGAGTTCGCGGGTCGGCGTGAGGATCAGCGCGCGCACCGGGTGGCGCGCAGGAGACGCGCTCGTGTTGGCCTGCGGCAGCAGGCGCTGGATGATCGGCAGCGAGAAGCTCGCGGTCTTGCCGGTGCCCGTTTGCGCGGCGCCCATGACGTCGCGGCCGGCGAGCACGACCGGAATGGCCTGCGCCTGGATCGGCGTCGGCGTCGTATAGCCCTGCTCCGCAATGGCTTTCAGGATATCGGCGGCAAGGCCGAATTGATCGAAGGTTGCGTCGACGGGCTTGGCGACAGAATCGGACATGGTGGCGTTTCGCTCAAAAGGCGCGGCGGGGACATCGTGCGTCAGGCCAGCCGGGCCTGCGCTCATCACAATTCGGAAATAGACGGAGCCGCGGCGCGCCGCGCGGCGCCGCTCTGGCGCTTGGGACCGGTTCAATGTGAACGCTGGACGCCAGGCCGTGCGGACTCCGTTCGGCGCGAATGCCGGCGGAAAGGGGCGTATTGTAGCACTGCGCGGCCATCTGTCCGTGACAACGCGGCGAACGGCCACAACGGCGGGTCGCGCGGCGGGCCCGGGCAGGCCCGCGCGGCCGGAGGAACGCCCCGATCGGGCTATCCGAATCGGCCAGTGGACGATTTAAGGGGCCCGATCGCGTATCGTCTTGCCCAATCTCCCGCTGCCAGCCGGCATGCCGAGCTGTCTGGCCCGGAAGCCGGCCGCTGGCCGCCACCGGCGGCATGATCCACGTTCCCGCCCGGCGCTCAGCCCTTCTTCTTTTTCTTCTCGACCTGCACGCAGTCGCCCAGCAGCGGCGGCGAGCTCTGGTCGGCGATCTCGTCGCGCAGCGTCGCTTCCTTGCCCTTCGTCCACCACGTGTAGCGGCCGGCCTGGTAGCGCGCGCCCGACGCCGACACGGTGTCGACGAACAGCATCTGCTTCCCGTTGACCGGCACGAGCGCGAAGCTCTGGCCGTTGCCCGCGAGCCAGTACGACACGCGCACCGGCTGTTTCTGGTTCGCGCACTGGTAGACGGTGGACTGGCGCGAATCGGCGTCGATCTCCTCGACGGTCAGCTGCGCGGCATGCGCGACGGAAACGGCCGTGCCGGCGAGCGCGAGCGCGGCGAGGGTTTGGCGAATCATGCAGGTCCTCTCACGAGACGGGTGGAAACGCGCCCCGCGGGGCGCGTGATTGTTGTTGCCGATCGGGTCGGGTCGCGATCAGGGATCGATGACGTCGGCACACGCGTCGGTCGGTGCGGCCGCGACATGGCCGACGAGCGGCACGATCTTGAGCCCGGCCGAGGCCACCCGGCACGGTGCGGCCGCGAGCCCGCAACCCGCGAGGCTCACTGCAAGCGCCAGCGCGGCGGCCAGCTTACCGATACGCAGCCAGTTCGGCGTCATCGTCCTCTCCTGGTTACGTCAGCGGGCCGACACCGGCCGGACGGCCGCGGCGGCACGCTTCGCGCGTTCGCGGGCTTCGTCGACGGTCGCGCCGGTCGCCAGCGCGACGCCCATGCGCCGCTTCGCGAAACTTTCCGGCTTGCCGAACAGGCGCAGGTCGGTGCCCGGCACCGCGAGCGCGTCGCGCACGCCCTCGAACGCGATCCCCCGCTCGTCGAGCCCGCCGTAGATCACGGCCGACGCGGCCGGCGTACCGAGCGCCGGATCGACCGGCAGCCCGAGAATGGCACGCGCGTGCAGCTCGAATTCCGACTGGCGCTGCGACGCGAGCGTGACGAGGCCCGTATCATGCGGCCGCGGGCTCACCTCGGAGAACCACACGTCGTCGCCGCGCACGAACAGCTCGACGCCGAACATCCCGCGCCCGCCGAGCGCCTCGGTGACCTTGTGCGCGATCTCGCGCGACTTCTCGAGCGCCACCGCGCTCATCGGCTGCGGCTGCCACGATTCGACGTAGTCGCCCGCGACCTGCACGTGGCCGACCGGCTCGCAGAAATAGGTGCGGGTGGCGTTCGTCGCCGGGTCGATCGCGCGCACGGTGAGCTGCGTGATCTCGTAGTCGAAATCGACGAAGCCCTCGACGATCACGCGGCCGTGGTTCACACGCCCGCCCGCCATCGCGTAGTCCCACGCCGGCTTCACGTCAGCCTCGGTCTTCACGACCGACTGCCCCTTGCCCGACGACGACATCACGGGCTTGACGACGCACGGCATGCCGATCTTCGCGATCGCCGCGCTGAACGCCTCGAACGAATCCGCGAACGCATACGGCGAGGTCGGCAGGCCGAGCTCCTCGGCCGCGAGCCGGCGGATTCCTTCGCGATTCATCGTGAGCTGCGTCGCGCGCGCGGTCGGGATCACCTCGGCGAGGCCGGCCGCCTCGATCGCCGCGAGCGCGTCGGTCGCGATCGCCTCGATCTCGGGCACGATCAGGTGCGGGCGTTCGGCTTCGACGAGCGCGCGCAGCGCGGCGGCGTCCGTCATGTCGATCACGTGCGCGCGATGCGCGACCTGGTGGCCCGGTGCATCGGGATAGCGGTCGACCGCGACGACTTCGACGCCGAGCCGCTGCAACGCGATGATGACTTCCTTGCCGAGTTCGCCGGCGCCAAGCAGCATGACGCGCGTGGCCGAGGGTGAGAGCGGCGTACCGAGCCGCTGACCGATCTGCATGTGATTACCCGCTTCTGGTGGAGGACGAAAACGGCTCCGATGTTAACACGCGCCACGGCGCCGGTTTTGCGCGTTTCGCCGCGCCGGCAACCGGCCGCGGGCCGCTCGCGAGCGGGCTGCGAACGTTTTCACGCGTGAAGTGTCGGCTCGCCTGCCGCGGCACGGGTGCGTTACTCTTACGCCTTGATCAGAATCCGATGAGGAACGAGGCTCATGTCCCACCTGTCCGCCGCCGCACGCGCTCGCAACGGCCTGCTTCGCCCGTTGCGCGCGCCGCTCTGTGCGTTGACGCTTGCCACGCTTCTCGCCGCCTGCGCGATGCCGACCCATTCCGACTCCGCCGCCCCCGCGCCCGACCCGTACAACCCGGCCGCCGTCCAGCTGCTCGACGATACAAGCTGGGAACTCACCAGCTGGCTGAATGCCGACGGCACGCAGCGCGCGATCCCGCACGGCGACAACGGCGAGCCGATCAAGCTCGCACTGTCGACCGACTCGGGCATCCGGCGCGCCAGCGGGTTCTCAGGCTGCAATCGCTACATGGGCACCTACGCGATCAAGAACGGCCTGCTGAGCTTCGGGCCGCTCGCCGGCACGCGGATGGCCTGCCCGAATACGCTCGGCGGCCAGCTCGAAACCGCGTACCTCGACGCGCTCGCCCACGTCGACAAGACCGGCGTGCAGATGCGCGAGCCGCAGCAATTGCAGATCGTGACCACGTCCGGCGCAACGCTCACCTTCACGCACCGGAGCCCCTGATGCACGGCGCGCGCGAAGGCCGACCGACCGCCTTCGCGTGGCGCGCCACGCGCGTGTGCCGCGCCACGCGTCGCGCGGCGTGAATCGAATGCACGCCGCGTTAGAGTCTTGTCCGCCGGCCGGTTAAACTCGGCGGGTCGCGCCCCGCGCGCCCCTCCCCACTCCTGTTTCAAAGCATGCACACGGTAGTCTTCGGCTGGTTCGGCATCTCCGCCGTCTGGTTCCTCCTTCTCTTCTGGCGTCTCGTGCAGGCGATGCTGCCTGGCGGTGTCGGGCTTGCCGGCCGCGGCTCGATCCGTCTGTGGCTCGGCTTCGCCGCGGTGTTCGTGGCGAGCTGCACGCTGACGAGCCCGCTGTCGGGCCCCGACACGAACGCGCTCGGCCATGCGTTCTCGGCAGGCTTCGCCCACGTGCTCGGCCCGATCGGCACGCCGGTCGCGATGGTCGTGCTGTTCTTCGCCGGGCTGCCCTGGCTGACCGGCATCGGCTGGCGCCAGTTCGCCGCGTGGGTCGACACGTCGTTCGGCGTCAAGCTGGCGCGCGACGGCGGTGATGACGAAGCGCGCGGCATCGCCGACCTGCCGCGCAGCGCGTTGCATCGCGACGACGACGTCGTCCAGCCGACCACCGCGCATACCGTCAATTCGATGGCGCCGCGCCAGAATGGCCGGTATTCGCGCCCGACGCTGTGGAAACCCGACCCGCAGGCGCGGCCGAAGCCGCGCAGCAGCACGCCTGCGCGCCCGCACGTGGAACCTGTCGCGCCATCGGGCTGGTTGAAACCGACCGCACCCCAGCGCAGCATGCCGACACCGCCCGCGCCGATCACACCGGCCACCGCGATGCCGCCGCCGACGACCGGCAGCACCGCCAGCCTCGCGCGCGCAGCCGCGAACTCGCAAGTCCCGCGCCCCGATCCGGCCCCGCTTCCTGCCGGATTCCAACCTGTGCGCCCGCGGCCGACTGCCGCGCGGCCGGCCACCGCCGCATTGAAGCCGACCCCGCCGCGTACCACGGTCGCGCCGCGGCCGGCCGCCACGCAGCCGCAGCGCCCGCCGGTACGTGCCGCCGCAGGTGCCGGTTCGGCCGGCCTGCCACCCGATGCGGCACGACGTCGCCCGGCGCAGCCAACGCCGGCGCGTGCACCGCTCTATGCGTGGACGGAGAAACCTGCCGCGCCGATCACGCCGGCGCCGAGCGTGCACGACACGCTGCGCTCGATCGAAGCCAGCACCGCCCAGTGGGCGACGCTGGCCGGTGCGCAGGACGATGCCGGGCACGCGGCGGCAGCGGCAACCGTGGCCGGTGTAACCGCGGCGGCTACCGGCATGGCAGCGCCGGCAGCAGCGGCCGTGCCGACCGGGATCGCCCCGCGGCCCACGGCCCCGCCGCTGCGCATGACGCCAGTGCTCCGCTCGCCCACGAGCCGGCGCCGGCCTACGACGACAACGCACCGATCGTGCTCGACGCATTCATGCCGGCAGCGCCCGCCGTCCATGCACCGGTCGCCGATGCGGGAGCCGCGGCATTCAACGCCGCCGCACCGCACGCGATGTCGAATACCGGCGACGACGGCGCGTTCCCTCATCGCGCCAATGACGAGACCCGGCACGCGAACGATGTCGCTGCCACGCCGGCATCGGGGATCGCGTCCGCGCCGTCGTTCGACGCGCCCGTCGACCTCGCACCGTGGGAAGAGCTCGCCAGCCCGCCGGTTTCCGCGTTCGACGCGTCCGCATGGAACCCGGTCACCGAGTCATCGACGAACGTGACGGGATCGGAACCGGCGCATGCCGCCTTCGTGCAAGCAAGGACCGAGGCGGCCCAGGACCTCGCCACGAGCAACCCGCCGGCATCGTTCGATACCGACGACAAGTCCACCGCGCAACCCGCTCCTGCAATCGATCGCACCGCATCGGCCAGCGTGCCGCAGGGCATCGCTGATGCGCACGCCGACGTGAAGCCCGCCGGGAACATCGCGCCGTTCGCGGCCCTGCCCGCTTCGCCGATCGCCGAAACGACGCCGCGCGCAAGTGCCGAAATCGGGCCGTTTGCGGCGGCGGCACCGGCCGCGTCGAGCGCCGCACAGGAAGCTGCCAAGCCGGACACGGTGGAACCTGCAGCGCCGCCGGCGGCAATCGCTCGAGGCACCGTACCAGCGACAGCATGGACGTGGACGCCTTCGACGACACAACCGGCCACGACAAAGACGCCTGTCACCGAGGAATTGCCGAAATCGCCGGTTGCCGCCCAACCGTTTGCCGCCACGCAAGCGGCTTCGGCAGGGACTGCGTCACCGCTCGTCGGCGCCGCCCACGGTTCGACCACGCAAGCGCCTGCATTCGCGTCGGGCATTGCGCCAGTCACCGTTTCCGCCTCGTCGGATGGGGTGATCGGCACGGCAACCGGTTCGCTTGCTCAACCGGTTGCGCCGACTTTTGCCGTTGTTCCGCCGGCATCTCCGATCGGCGTAACCGGCGCTGCGTCGGCTTCGCTGTCGCAGCCGGCCGCTTCGGCATCGAACGCTGCATCCGTCGCGCCGGCATCCCCGATCGGCGTCACCGGCACTACGTCGGCTTCGCTGTCGCAACCGGCCGCTTCGGCATCCACGGTTGAGTCTTCCCGCGTCGTGACCGGCGCCACGTCGGCACCGCTGTCGCAGCCGACCGCATCGACATCGACATCGGCATCGACCGTGGCGGACACGACTGACGGTGCGTTCTCCAGGGCATCAGCACCCGCATCGCCCGTCGTGCCTGCCGTGACGCCGGCGGCGGCCAGCCCGACGGCCTCGACATCCGGTTCGAGCACGCCGGCCGCCTCTACCTCGGCGCCCGTGAATGTCACATCCGGCTCGGTCGCTGCTCCGTCCGCCGCGCCGGCCCCGACGTATCCGACCACCCCGGCAACCCCGTCGACGGGTACGGCATTCGGCATATTCAGCCCGTCCGGCACAACCGCATCGCAGCCGGCCGCGAGCCTGCCCGTGCCGCCTGCCCCTGCCGCCACGACGGCAACGTCCTCCGGCGCAGTCGCACCGATCACCACCGCCGCGGCAACTCCGGCACAACCGATCTTCGGCTCGCTGACGTCGTTCGGCGCAACCACTGCGGCGCTGGCTCCGTCGATCGCTTCCGCACCTGCTGCCATCGAAGCCGCGACGTTCGCCCCCCCGGCCGCCCCGACCTCGTCGCCGGCAAGCTGGTCCGTGTCGACTGTCTCCGCGGCACCGTCAGCCACATCGCCCGTGGTGCCGCCGCAACCCGCAGCAACGATCCCCGGCGCGAGCCTGTCCGCACCGGCGATCCCCACTGCGCCGCTGGCCGAAGCAACCGCCCCGGCAACCGAACCGCCCGCACCTGCCTCGGCCGGCTCCCCGGCCCCCGAGCCCCCCGCGCGCCAACCGCGCCCGAACGCATTCGAATTCCACGCACCCGCGTCGTTCAGCGTCGAACTGCCGACGCTCGACCTGCTCGAGCGCGCGTCCGCGTCCGGCGACATCGAAACGATCACCGACGAACACCTCGCGCAAACAGCGCAGGTGATCGAACAGCGGCTGCAGGAATTCAAGGTGCCGGTGACGGTGGTCGGCGCATCCGCCGGCCCCGTGATCACGCGCTTCGAGATCGAGCCCGCGCTCGGCGTGCGCGGCAGCCAGATCGTCGGGCTGATGAAGGACCTGTCGCGCGGCCTCGGCCTCACGTCGATCCGCGTCGTCGAGACGATTCCCGGCAAGACCTGCATGGGCCTCGAACTGCCGAACGCGAAGCGCCAGATGATCCGCCTGTCGGAAATTCTCGAGTCGCGCCAGTACCAGCACTCGGCTTCGCAGCTGACGATCGCGATGGGCAAGGACATCACCGGCCACCCGGTCGTCACCGATCTCGCGAAGGCGCCGCACATGCTCGTCGCGGGCACGACGGGCTCGGGCAAGTCGGTCGCGATCAACGCGATGATCCTGTCGCTGCTGTACAAGGCGACACCCGAGGACGTGCGGCTCATCATGATCGACCCGAAGATGCTGGAACTGTCGGTCTACGAAGGCATCCCGCACCTGCTCGCACCCGTCGTCACCGACATGAAGCTCGCGGCGAACGCACTGAACTGGTGCGTCGGCGAGATGGAAAAGCGCTATCGGCTGATGTCGGCCGTCGGCGTGCGCAACCTCGCGGGCTTCAACCAGAAGATCCGCGATGCCGAGGCGAAGGAAAAGAAGATCGGCAACCCGTTCTCGCTGACGCCCGAGGATCCGGAGCCGCTGTCGACGCTGCCGCTGATCGTCGTCGTGATCGACGAGCTGGCCGACCTGATGATGGTCGCCGGCAAGAAGATCGAAGAGCTGATCGCCCGCCTCGCGCAGAAGGCGCGTGCGGCCGGCATCCACCTGATCCTCGCGACGCAGCGTCCGTCCGTCGACGTGATCACGGGCCTGATCAAGGCGAACATCCCGACGCGCGTCGCGTTCCAGGTGTCGTCGAAGATCGACTCGCGCACGATCCTCGACCAGATGGGCGCCGAATCGCTGCTCGGGATGGGCGACATGCTGTTCCTGCCGCCGGGCACCGGTTATCCGCAGCGCGTGCACGGCGCGTTCGTCGCGGACGAAGAAGTGCATCGGGTCGTCGAATACCTGAAGCAGTTCGGCGAGCCGCAGTACGAGGAAGGGATTCTCGACGGCCCGGCCGCCGACGGCGCGACGCAGGACCTGTTCGGCGATGCACCGGATGCGGAAGCCGATCCGCTGTACGACGAAGCCGTCGCGTTCGTCGTGCGCACCCGGCGCGCGTCGATCTCGTCGGTGCAGCGGCAGTTGCGCATCGGTTACAACCGCGCGGCGCGGCTCGTCGAGCAGATGGAAGCCGCGGGCCTCGTGTCGGCGATGGGCATCAACGGCAGCCGCGAGGTGCTCGTGCCGGCCGCTGCCGACTGAGCAAGGCGGCAGCATGGCTGCCGGCATTGATACGGGCGCGCCGCGCAAGCGGCTGCCCGACAAACGAAGGGCGCTGCATCGGCAGCGCCCTTCTTGCATCGACCGGAAATCGGCCGCGATTTACAACGCGACCGGCACCAGCTTGAAGTCGACCGGCTTGCCGACCTCCACCTTCTGCGGATTCGGGCCGAGCTGCCCCGTTTCGACATCACGGCTGAACACGTAGAACGTATCGCTGTCCTGGTTACCGACGATCAGCCACTTGCCGGTCGGATCGATCAGGAATTCGCGCGGCGTCTTGCCGAGGCTCGACTGGCGGCCGACGTGCTTCAGCCGGCCGTCGGCCTGGTTCACCGCGTAGATCACCAGCTCGTTCGCGTCGCCGCGGTTGCTCACGTACAGGAAGCGGCCGTCCGGCGACAGGTGGATCGCGCCGCCGCCGACCTTGCCCTTGAAGCCCGGCGCGGTCATCGGCACCGTCTCGACCGGCGCCAGCTTGCCGTCGTGGTAGCCGAACACCTCGACCGACGCGTTGAGCTCGCTCGTCACGTACGCGTACCGGCCGTCGGCGCCGAACACCATGTGACGCGGGCCCGAGCCCGCCTTCACCGGCGTGTAGCGCGTGTCGGTCGGGCTGATCAGTCCGCGGCTGCCGTCCACCGTGTAGCGGTAGCCGTAGAGCTTGTCCGCGCCGAGATCCTGTACGAACAGATAACGGCCGTCCGGCGAAAATACCGTCGAATGCACGTGCGCGCCGTCCTGGCGGCCCTTCACGGGCCCCGTGCCTTCATGGTGCACGGTCAGCGCGGCCTGGCCGACCGCGCCGTCGTCGCGCAGCGGAAACACCGAAAAGCTGCCGCCCGGATCCTTCGCGACCGAGTAGTTGGCGGTCACGAGGTACTTGCCGTCGGGCGACAGCGCGAGATAGCAAGGATCGTTCCCTTCCGACGACACGCGGTCGATGAAACTCAGCGCGCCCGTCTTCGCATCGAAGCGGAATGCGCTGACACCGCCGCGCGTCGTCGCCGGCCCGTCGTCGCCGGGCAGTTCGTTGACCGCGTAGACGGTGCGACCGTCGCGGCTCGGCAACAGGTACGACGGATTCACGGTCTTCGCCGACGACACGGGCGCGACGCTGCCGGTTTTCGTATCGAAGCGGTAAACATAGATGCCGTCGCTGCCGCCTCCCGTATAGGTGCCGACGAGCAGGTTGTAGACGCCGTCGGCCGGGGCGGGCGATTGCTGCGCAAATGCATGGGTCGCGGAAAGGGAGAGCACGAGCGCGAAACCTTTCATCCAGTGAGCGAGCCTAAGCGGGAACCCTCGTGTCGAAGCGCGTGCGTCATGCTCGCGTAAACGGTTGGGCATTGAATCCTCCTTGCATCGAGTCGCTTCAAGTGTTGAGATAGGACGAAACGCCGGCCGTTCATGCGCTCCGCCGCCCGGCCGAGTATACGGGGCGCGGTGCCAGCGCGTGAAGCCTTGGCCGCCGCCGTCCGCATTGTGAACTCGAATACCCAAGGATCGCCTGCCCATGCCTGCCCTGATCGAAGACTACGCCCTCGTCGGCGACGGCCACACCGCCGCGCTGATCGCTAAAGACGGCTCCGTCGACTGGCTGTGCTGGCCCCGCTTCGATTCGGGCGCCTGCTTCGCGGCGCTTCTCGGCACCCCCGAGCACGGCCGCTGGCTGCTCGCACCGGCCGCCGACGCCGCGATCACGCACACGACGCGCCGCTACCGCGGCGACACGCTGATTCTCGAAACCGACTACGAAAGCGCCGACGGCGCCGTCACCGTGGTCGACTTCATGCCGCCCGGCAACGGCTGGTCCGAACTGGTGCGGATCGTCGTCGGCCGCCACGGCACGATGAAGATGCGCATGGAGCTCGTGTTGCGCTTCGACTACGGATTCTCGATCCCGTGGGTCACGCAGCTGACCCGCGAGGACGGCATGAAGGCGATCGCGGGCCCCGACACCGTCGTGCTGCGCACGCCGGTGCCGCTCACCGGCAAGAATCTCCACACGCTCGCGGAATTCACGGTGAGCGCCGACGAGCGCGTGCCGTTCTCGCTCAGCTATGCGGCCTCGCACCTGCGGCTGCCGCCCGCGCGCGATCCGCTGTCGATGCTCGCGCGCACCGAGAACTACTGGCTCGAATGGTCGGGACGCTGCCAGGTGCAGGGCCGCTACGCGGCCGCCGTGCGCCGCTCGCTGATCACGCTGAAGGCGCTCGCATACGAGCCGACCGGCGGCATCGTCGCGGCACCGACCACGTCGCTGCCCGAGAAGATCGGCGGCAACCGCAACTGGGACTACCGCTACTGCTGGCTGCGCGACGCGACGATCACGCTGCTCGCGCTGATGCGCGGCGGCTACTACGACGAGGCGCGCGCGTGGCGCACGTGGCTCGGCCGCGTGATGGCCGGCTCGCCCGAACAGATCCAGATTATGTACGGGATCGCCGGCGAACGCCGGCTGCCGGAAATGGAGCTCGACTGGCTGCCCGGCTACCAGGACTCGAAGCCGGTGCGCATCGGCAACGGCGCCGCGAACCAGCTCCAGCTCGACGTGTTCGGCGAGGTGATGGCCGCGCTGCACCTCGCCCGGGTGGGCGGCCTGCAGGCCGACGACACGGTCTGGTCCGTGCAGTGTGCGCTCCTCGACCATCTCGAGAAGATCTGGCAGGAACCCGACGAAGGGATCTGGGAAACGCGCGGCGGCCGCCGCCATTTCACGTTCTCGAAGGTGATGGCGTGGGTCGCATTCGACCGCGCGATCAAGTCGGCGGAGATGTTCCGGCTGCCCGGCTCGCTCGACCGCTGGCGCGCGCTGCGCGACCAGATCCATGCCGACGTGTGCAACAACGCATGGCATGAAAGCAAACAGGCGTTTGCGCAGAGCTACGGCAGCGACGAGCTCGACGCCAGCGTGCTGCTGATGCCGCTGCTCGGCTTCCTGCCGCCGGAAGATCCGCGCATCGTCGGCACGGTCGAGGCGATCGAGCGGGAATTGCTGCACGACGGGCTCGTGATGCGCTACCGCACGACCGACTACGACGACGGCCTGCCGCCCGGCGAAGGCACGTTTCTCGCGTGCAGCTTCTGGCTGGTCGACAACTATGCGCTGCTGGGCCGGATCGACGACGCGCATCGCCTGTTCAGCCGGCTGCTCGCGCTGTCGAACGACCTCGGGCTGCTCGCGGAGGAGTACGACCCGGTGGCCGGGCGGCTCGTCGGCAACTTCCCGCAGGCGTTCTCGCACGTGGCGCTCGTGCATACCGCGATGAACCTGATGCACCACGAGGACGCGATGGCGCGCGCAGCCGGCCAGCCCGCGCCGGCCGTGGCGACGGGGCGCTGAACGGGGGCGCGAGCGGCTTGGTCAGAGATCGTCAAATCGCAAAATTTTGATGAAAAATCGGGGAAATGTTGCATTGCACCACCCATCGTTGTCCGATATGATCGACGCGATTGTCCGGCTGCAGTGCAACATGGCCGGTCGCTGACCCACACGGCACGCCGCGACGCCCCACGCCGCCCTTGCGCACCGTCCCCCACGCGGGAGTAGTCTGCATGCTTTACCAACTGCACGAATTCCAGCGCGCCATGCTGAGCCCGCTGACGGCCTGGGCCCAGGCCGCTTCCAAATCGTTCGCCAATCCGTCCAGCCCGTTCTCGCTGATGCCGGGCGCGACGCGGATGGCCGCCGCGTACGAGCTGATGTACCGGCTCGGCAAGGATTACGAAAAGCCCGAATTCAACATTCATCAGATCGTCAAGGACGGCCACAACATCCCGATCGTCGAGCAGACGATCGTCGAGAAGCCGTTCTGCCGGCTGCTGCGCTTCAAGCGTTATTCGGACGACGCCGACGCCGTCACGCAACTGAAGGACGAACCGGTCGTGCTGGTCTGCGCGCCGCTGTCGGGCCACCACTCGACGCTGCTGCGCGACACCGTGCGCACGCTGCTGCAGGATCACAAGGTCTACATCACCGACTGGATCGACGCGCGGATGGTGCCGGTCGAGACCGGCCCGTTCCACCTGCACGACTACATCGCGTACATCCAGGAATTCATCCGCCACATCGGCGCGCGCAACCTGCACGTGATCTCCGTGTGCCAGCCGACGGTGCCGGTGCTCGCGGCGATCTCGCTGATGGCGAGCCGCGGCGAGGACACGCCGCTCACGATGACGATGATGGGCGGCCCGATCGATGCGCGCCGCAGCCCGACGTCGGTGAATTCGCTCGCCACGCAGCACTCGACCGCGTGGTTCGAGAACAACGTGATCCACACGGTGCCGGCGAACTATCCGGGCGAAGGCCGCCAGGTGTATCCGGGCTTCCTGCAGCACACGGGCTTCGTCGCGATGAACCCGGAACGGCACGCGCAATCGCACTGGGATTTCTACCAGAGCCTGCTGCGCGGCGACGAGGACGACGCCGAAGCGCACCGCCGCTTCTATGACGAATACAACGCGGTGCTCGACATGGCCGCCGAGTATTACCTCGAGACGATCCGCGTCGTGTTCCAGGAATTCCGCCTGGCCGAAGGCACGTGGGACGTCGAAGGCGAGCGCGTGCGTCCGCAGGACATCCGGCACACCGCGCTGATGACGATCGAGGGCGAACTCGACGACATCTCGGGCAGCGGCCAGACGCACGTCGCGCACGAGCTGTGCACGGGCATCCCGCAGGACCAGCGCCGCAGCCTGACCGCCGAGAAGTGCGGTCACTACGGGATTTTCTCGGGCCGCCGCTGGCGCACGATCATCTATCCGCAACTGCGCGATTTCATCCGCGAGCATGCACCGGAGCCGAAGCACGGTGCGACGAAGGATGCCACGGAAGCGCGGGCCGCCAAGACGCTCTCCGCCGTGCCGGCAGGCGACGCACCGGCCGAAACGACGCGCGCCACGGCAGCGAAGCGCACGCGCGCGAAGGCGCCGGCGAAGGCCGCCGCACCGGCTCCCGTCAAGGCTGCTCCGGCCGCGAAACGCGCCGCCGCCGGCAGCCCGCGCGCAAAGGCCGTGCGCACGCGCAAGGCCGCCTGACGCACCGCGTTCCGACGAAAAAACGCCGCCGTTGCCTGCGCACGGCGGCGTTTTTGCATCCGGCGGCCGCTTCGGCGCGGTCAGCGCATCAGCGCCGCAGCAGATACGCGAGCAGCACTTCGGTGTTCATCCTGACCATCTCCGCGCGCTCGTCGGCGTCGGTGAAGTCGCGGCCGAGCGTCGCGGCGAGCGTGAAGCGGTTCGACACGATGTAGTAGCCGAGCCCCGACAGCGTCACGTAGAAGCGCAGCGGATCGACGTCGGTGCGGAACAACCCGGCCTTCTGGCCGCGCGTCAGCACGTTGCCGAGCTTCGCGACGATCGGCGACATCATCTCGCGGATCCGCGTCGACTTGTGCAGGTAGCGCGCTTCGTGCAGGTTCTCGTTGTTGATGAGCCTGAGCAGTTCCGGATGGTCGCGGTAGTAGTCCCAAACGAAATGCGCGAGCCGCGTGACGGCTTCGACCGGCGCGACGCCGTCGAGATCGAGCTCGCGCTCGGCCTCGGTCAGCGCGGAGAACGCGTGTTCCAGCACGGCCGTGAACAACTGCTCCTTGCTGCCGAAATAGTAATAGAGCATGCGCTCGTTGGTTTCGGCCCGGCGCGCGATCTGATCGACGCGCGCGCCGAACAGCCCTCCACTCGCGAACTCTTCGGCTGCCGCCATCAGGATGCGGCGGCGCGTACCTTCAGGATCTCTTTTGATTTTTGGCTGATTCATGGTGGCGTTTTGCTATGTGAGCCGCGTGATCCGGACCGGCACCCCCACCGCCTCGGCGCCGGCGCACCCTGGAACGAGCGCGCCGCGGGCGGCCGCCCTCCTGCTGAGCCCCTGCAAAAAAGCGGTTCGATTATGCGCACAGACGGCGTCCAGCGCAATGCGGGAAATCGGCGATAATCGAGCTTTGGCAAACCTTTCCGGCCGCGCCTCACGCGGCCGAGAGCCATTCGGCGCCGCAGCGCCCGTTGTCACCGTGACCGATTCCAGAACACTCGCAGATCGCATCGAAGATCTGCTTCCCCAGACGCAATGCACGAAGTGCGGCTATAACGGCTGCCGCCCGTACGCCGAGGCGATCGCCGCCGGCGACGCGAACTACAATCAGTGCCCGCCCGGCGGCGCCGAAGGCATCGCGCGCCTGTCGAGCCTGCTCGGCAAACCGGTGATTCCGCTGAACCCCGTCAACGGCAGCGAGCATCCGCGTGCGGTCGCCTTCATCGACGAAAGCCTGTGCATCGGCTGCACGCTGTGCATGCAGGTGTGCCCGGTCGACGCGATCGTCGGCGCGCCGAAGCAGATGCACACGATCATCGAGTCGCAGTGCACCGGTTGCGACCTGTGCGTGCCGCCCTGCCCGGTCGACTGTATCGCGATGCTGCCGGTGACCGGCGAACGCACCGGCTGGGATGCGTGGTCGCAGGAGCAGGCCGATGCCGCACGCGCGCACCATGACCTGCGGCTCGCGCGCCAGCGCCGCGAACGCGAGGCCGCCGAAGCGCGCGCGGCCGCTCGCCGCGCGGCCAGTGCCGCGAAGCCGGCTGCGGCACAAGCGGAAACCCAATCCGCCGCACCGGCCGCGGACGACGCCGAAGCGAAGAAGCGCGCGATCATCGCCGCCGCGCTCGAACGGGCGCGCAAGAAGAAGGAAGAGCTGTCCGGGCAAGGCGCCGGACCGAAGAACACCGAAGGCGTGAGCGCGGCCGTCCAGGCGCAGATCGACGCTGCCGAGGCGCGCCGCAAGCGGCTCGCCGAACAACAGGCCCGGCGCGACGCCGAAGCGGCGGCCGCGAGCGGCAACGACGACGAGAACGACGCAGGCAACGACGGCCCGGGCGGGCCGTCCGCACCGCCCGACCAGAACGCTCCATGAACGCCAGCAAACGACGCGCGATCTACGAAACGCTGCAGAGCCTCAATCCGCATCCGACCACCGAGCTCGAATACTCGACGCCGTTCGAGTTGCTGATCGCCGTGATGCTGTCCGCGCAGGCGACCGACGTATCGGTCAACAAGGCGATGCGGAAGATGTTTCCGGTCGCGAACACCCCGCGACAAATCGTCGCACTCGGCGAAGAAGGCGTCACCGAGTACATCAAGACGATCGGCCTGTACCGGACCAAGGCGAAAAACGTGGTCGCGACGTGCCGGATCCTGCTGGACCGCTACGACGGCGAGGTGCCGGCCGATCGCGAAGCGCTCGAAGGGCTGCCGGGCGTCGGCCGCAAGACCGCGAACGTCGTGCTGAACACCGCGTTCGGCCAGCCGACGATCGCGGTCGACACGCATATCTTCCGCGTCGCGAACCGCACCGGCCTCGCGCCGGGCAAGGACGTGCGCGCCGTCGAGTCCGCGCTCGAGAAGTTCACGCCGAAGGAATTCCTGCAGGACGCGCATCACTGGCTGATCCTGCACGGGCGCTACGTGTGCAAGGCCCGCAAGCCCGAGTGCTGGCACTGCGCGATCGAGCCGCTGTGCGAATTCCGGCCGAAGACGCCGCCGCCCAACGAGTGACGCGCCACCGCTGACGTGCCGCCGGCCGCCCGGCGCCGGGCGGCCGGGCGCACGATGCGCGCCGCGCCGGCCGTAGCCCGTCGGTCGGCCGTCCAACCGCAGCCGCAACCGCGATAGCGCGTCGCCACCCGCGCCATCGCCCCGCTTTCCCCGTCCGGACTACGCGTTGGACGTCGCCGTCGCGTCGTCTGCCGCCGCGCCGCCCGCACGCACCAGCGCCAGCACGGCAGCCAGAATCGCCACGCCGCCCGCCCACTGCAGCGGCGACAGCGCTTCGCCGAACAGCAGCGCCGCAAGCGCGACCGTCACGACCGGTTCGAGCGTCGACAGCATCGACGTGCGCGCGGCCCCAAGCCGTTCGAGCCCGGCAAAGAACGCGAGCATCGCCGCGACCGTCGACACGAGCGCGATCGCGAGCATCGACGCCCAGCCGCCGGCCGTCGCGGGCCAGCGCGGCGGCGCGCCGAACGCGACGGTCCGCACCACGGCGATCGCCACGAGCGTCGCGGTTGCCGACAGGCAGATGATCGCGGTGGTCGCGAGCGGATCGACGCCGCGCGTGGCCTTCGTCCCGCCGACGATGTACAGCGAATAGATCACCGCGGCGGCCAGCGCGAGCGCGATCCCGAGCGGCTCGCCATGCCCGCCGCCGACCATCAGCGCCGAACCCGCGACGCACAGCACGAGCGCAACGGCCTTCGCGCGCGTGAGGCGCTCGCCGAGCCACCATGCGGCCAGCAGCGTGACGAAGGCCGGATACAGGTAAAGCAACAGCGCGACGAGGCTCGCCTGCGCGTGCTGCAGCGCGCTGAAATAGCAGAACGACTGCCCGACGTAGCCGAGCGCGCCCATCGCCACGAGCGGCACGAGCGCACGCCCGCGCGGCCATGCGACGCGGCGATGCCGTGCGATCGCGGCGAGCACCGCGCCGCCGATCGCGAAGCGCACGATCAGCAGCCCGAGCACGTCGACGCCGGCCGCGTATGCGTAGCGGCCGAAGATCGCCATCGCGCCGAATGCGGCGGCGGACAGCGCGACATAGAGCGTGCCCTGCAGGGCGGCGGACGACGGGCGGGCGGTGTCGGTCATGGTGGAATGGGGACGATCGGCGTGGCGCCGGAAATCGTCGGAGTTTAACGGTGCGGCGGCGGCGAGCCTAGCCCGCGCTTACCCGTTCCCGGGCGCTGGCCGGGCACCGTGGAAACCGGCCGGCACGGCATACCGGAGCGGCTCGCGGGCGACCGGCACGGCCACCCCGCACCCGCTCCCGCCCGCCGCCAGCGCCGTGCGCCGACCCGGCGTACAATGCGCGACGCGGCATCACGCCGTCCGAATCACGACGTTTCCCCACCATGTTCAATCCAAGCCGCGACGAAGTGCGTCGCTTTTTCACCGAGACCTGGCGCAAGCAGCGCGCCGGCGAGATCCTGACGCCGCTGGAAGCGATGGCAGCCGACTGGATCGTCGAGCATCCCGAATACCACGACGAACTCGCCGACGCCGATGGCGCGACCGCGCGCGAGTACACGCCCGAGGAAGGCCGCACGAACCCGTTCCTGCACCTGTCGATGCACCTCGCGATCAGCGAGCAGCTGTCGATCGACCAGCCGCCCGGCATCCGCGCCGCGCACGACAAGCTGGCGGCCAAGCTCGACTCGACCCACGACGCGCAGCACGTGATCATGGAATGCCTCGGCGAGACGATCTGGGAAGCGCAGCGCACCAGCACGCCGCCCGATACCGACGCGTACCTGCAGCGCATCCTGCGTCGCGCATCGCGCGACTGAGGGCCGCGGCGCCGGCGCGCGGATAAAAAAATACCCCGCCTCGGCGGGGTATTTTTACTGCGCGAGCCCGTCGGGCCCGGCGCGCTTACTTCTTGAACACGAGGTCGGTTTCTTTCAGCGACTCGATGTAGGCCGCGATGTCCTTCATGTCGCTGACCGACAGGCTCTGCACCTGCGCCTGCATGATCGCGTTGTTGCGACCGAGCAGCGGATTCGTCAGGCCCATCTGGTACTGGCGCATCGCCCACACGAGGTAGTCGGCGTGCTGGCCGGCGAGGCGCGGATATTCGGCGTTGATCGGCTTGTTCATCTGCGCGCCGTGGCAGGCGGCGCAGTTGTGCGATTCGACCAGTTCCTTGCCCTTCGTGATGTCCGCCGCGTGTGCGGTACCGATCGCGAGGCCGGCCGCCAGTGCAACCGCCGCCGTCTTGAATGCGTTGTTCATGAATGCTCCTGTCCCGCCGGTAAGAATCGGCGGCGCGCGCTTTACTTGTAGGGATTGTCCTTCGTGTCGGCCTTCTGGACGGCGTAGTACGCCGCCAGATCCGCGATGTCCTGGTCCGTCAGCGAACCGGCGATCGCATTCATCGACGGGAAGTGACGATCCTTCTTGCGATAGGCCTTCAGCGCGTTCTCGAGGTATTGCTGGTTCTGGCCGCCGAGGACAGGCACCCGGTAGACCTCCGGGTACGCCGCGCGGTAGTCCTGGATGCCGTGGCAACCGATGCACATGGCGGCCTTGCTCGCCCCGTCCTTCGGGTTGCCGACCACACCGGCCGCCTGCGCGCTGCCCGCGAGCGCCACGAGCGCTGCGACAACGACGTGTTTGCCGACGAATTTGTTCATAGCTCTTGTAACCTAGCTTGAGGGGAAACTGGCGCCGAAGCGGCAACGGCCCGCGCCGTTATGCTTGTCAGGTCGCCACGCAGGCCAAAAAAAACGGCCAGATTGTACCGCGTCGGCGGGGAACCCGTCCACAAGGCGCCCCGGTTCTCCCCGCCACAGCCCCGCAACGATACGCGGGCGCGGCCCAACCGGACAGCCCTTCTGACTTATACTGGGTTTTTTCCCCCGATTGAGAAGAGCGCCGCCATGCGTTTCGAAGGGTCCTCGCACTACGTCGCCACCGACGATCTGAAGCTCGCGGTCAATGCCGCGCTGACGCTGCAACGCCCGCTGCTGATCAAGGGCGAGCCCGGCACCGGCAAGACCATGCTCGCCGAGGAAGTGGCCGCCGCGCTCGACATGCCGCTGCTGCAGTGGCACATCAAGTCGACCACGAAAGCGCAGCAGGGCCTGTACGAATACGACGCCGTATCGCGGCTGCGCGATTCGCAGCTCGGCGACGAGCGCGTGAAGGACATCTCGAACTACATCGTCAAGGGCGTGCTGTGGCAGGCGTTCGATGCCGAGCACCCGAGCGTGCTGCTGATCGACGAGATCGACAAGGCCGACATCGAATTCCCGAACGACCTGTTGCGCGAGCTCGACCGGATGGAGTTTCACGTGTACGAAACACGGGAAACGGTCCGCGCGAAGCACCGCCCGCTCGTCATCATCACGTCGAACAACGAGAAGGAGCTGCCCGACGCGTTCCTGCGCCGCTGCTTCTTCCACTACATCCAGTTTCCCGACCCGGCGACGATGCAGAAGATCGTCGCGGTCCATTTCCCGGACATCCGCGAGGAACTGCTGCGCGCGGCGCTCGAGAGCTTCTTCGAATTGCGCGGGGTGTCGGGCCTGAAGAAGAAGCCGTCGACGTCCGAGCTGCTCGACTGGCTGAAGCTGCTGCTCGCCGAGAACATCCCGGCCGACCAGCTGCGCGGCGTGGATGCGAAGCAGATCGTGCCGCCGCTCGCGGGCGCGCTGCTGAAGAACGAGCAGGACCTGAGCCTGCTCGAACGGCTCGTCTACATGAACCGGCACAACCGGTAATCCTCCCTCACCCGCGAAGGCCCGGCCATGCTGCTCAATTTCTTCTACGCGCTGCGCGCAGCCAAGCTGCCCGTCTCGGTGAAGGAATACCTGACGCTGCTCGAATCGCTGAAGGCCGGCCTGATCTCGCCGTCGATCGACGCGTTCTACTTCCTCGCGCGGATGACGCTCGTCAAGGACGAGCAGTACTTCGACAAGTTCGACCAGGCGTTCGGCGCGTATTTCCACGGCGTGTCCGCGCTGCCGTCCGAAGCATTCGACATTCCGCTCGACTGGCTCGAGAAGCGCCTCGAGCGCGAGCTGTCACCCGAGGAAAAGGCGCAGATCGAGGCGATGGGCGGGCTCGACAAGCTGATGGAGCGCCTGAAGGCACTGCTCGACGAGCAGAAGGAGCGCCACGAAGGCGGCAACAAGTGGATCGGCACCGGCGGCACGTCGCCGTTCGGGCACGGCGGCTACAACCCGGAAGGCGTGCGCATCGGCGGCCCGTCGAACGGCAACCGCACCGCGGTGAAGGTGTGGGAGGCGCGCGCGTTTCGCGACTACGACGATTCCGTCGAGATCGGCACGCGCAACATCAAGGTCGCGCTGCGGCGGCTGCGCCGCTTCGCGCGCGAAGGCGCCGCCGAGGAGCTCGACCTGCCCGGCACGATCCGCAGCACCGCCGCGAACGCGGGCTGGCTCGACCTGCGCATGGTGCCCGAGCGCCACAACAACGTGAAGGTGCTGATGCTGCTCGACGTCGGCGGCTCGATGGATGATCACATCAAGCGCACCGAAGAGCTGTTCTCCGCCGCGAAGGCCGAGTTCAAGCACCTCGAATTCTTCTACTTCCACAACTGCGTGTACGACCACCTGTGGAAGAACAACCGCCGTCGTCACTCGGAGCGCACCGCGACGTGGGACGTGCTGCACAAGTTCACGCCCGACTACAAGCTGATCTTCGTCGGCGATGCCACGATGAGCCCGTACGAAGTGCTGCAGCCCGGCGGCTCGGTCGAATACAACAACCCGGAAGCTGGCGCCGTATGGCTGCGCCGCCTCGCCGACCAGTTCCCCCATCATGCGTGGCTGAATCCCGAGCCCGAGCGGCTATGGGAATACCGGCAATCGGTCGCGGTGATCCGCGACCTGCTCGGCCATCGCATGTATCCACTCACGCTCGCGGGCCTCGAAACCGCGATGCGCGCACTCAGCAAGTAACGACACCCACCAAGCACGAAGGCCGCGTCCGAGCGGCCCCCCCCCGGAGATTGCATGAACCCCTCGCCCACCGCGAGCGCCAGCCGCGCCGGCGGCCGCCGCTTTTTCGCCGATACCTCCGTGTCGGCACTCGTCGCCGGCTTCGTCGCGATGATGACGGGCTACACGAGCTCGCTCGTGCTGATGTTCCAGGCCGGCCGCGCCGCCCACCTCACCGATGCGCAGATCTCGTCGTGGATCTGGGCGCTGTCGATCGGCATGGCGCTGACGACGATCGGCCTGTCGCTGCGCTTTCGCGCGCCCGTCGTCGTCGCGTGGTCGACACCCGGCGCCGCGCTGCTGATCGCGTCGCTGCCCGGCGTGCCCTACCCCGAGGCGATCGGCGCGTTCGTCGTCTGCGCGGTGCTGCTGACGGCCGTCGGCGTGAGCGGGTTGTTCGACACGCTGATGCGCAAGATTCCGGCCGGCATCGCCGCCGCCCTGCTCGCGGGCATCCTGTTCGAGATCGGCATCGAGATCTTCCGCGCCGCGCAGTTCCAGACGGCGCTCGTGCTCGCGATGTTCTTCACGTACCTGATCATCAAGCGGCTCGCGCCGCGCTATGCGATCGTCACGACGCTGATCGTCGGCACGGCGGCGGCCGGCGGTCTCGGCCTGCTCGACTTCAGCGGCTTTCACATCGCGTTCGCGAAACCCGTGTTCACGATGCCCGCGTTCTCGATCGCGTCGATCGTCAGCATCGGCATCCCGCTGTTCGTCGTCGCGATGGCGTCCCAGAACGTGCCGGGCATCGCGGTGCTGCGCGCGGACGGCTATCGGACCCCGTCGTCGCCGCTGATCGCCACCACCGGCCTCGCGTCGCTGCTGCTCGCGCCGTTCGGCTCGCACGGCGTCAACCTCGCGGCGATCACGGCCGCGATCTGCACGGGCCCGGAAGCGCACGAGGATCGCGAGAAGCGCTACACGGCCGCCGTGTGGTGCGGCACGTTCTACCTGGTCGCGGGGATCTTCGGCGCGACGATCGCCGCGCTGTTCGCGGCGCTGCCGAAAGCGCTCGTCGTGTCGGTCGCCGCACTCGCGCTGTTCGGCTCGATCATGAGCGGCCTCGCGAACGCAATGCAGGACGTGAAGCAGCGCGAAGCAGCACTCGTCACGTTCATGGTCACCGCGTCGGGCCTGACGCTGCTGTCGATCGGCCCGGCATTCTGGGGGCTCGTGGCGGGGATCGTCACGCAGGTGATCCTGAACGCGCGCCGCCCCGCGTGACGCAGCGCGGCGGCCGCCGCTGCGGCCATCGGACACGCCGGAACGTGCCCGACACGAATCCGGCCTAGAATAGCGGATCGGAGGCGGTGCCCGGCGCCGCCTCGCTTCGCCGCCGCGTTCGCGCGGCCCGTGAGAACCCGGCGCCTTGCGCCCTTCTTCCGAATCGCCATGACTACCGCACTCGACCAGCTGAAGCAGTACACGACCGTCGTCGCCGACACGGGCGATTTCCAGCAGCTTGCGCAATACCAGCCGCAGGACGCGACCACGAATCCGTCGCTGATCCTGAAGGCCGTCCAGAAGGATGCGTACAAGCCGATCCTCGAGAAAACCGTCCGCGATCATCGCAACGAAAGCACCGATTTCATCATCGACCGCCTGCTGATCGCATTCGGCACCGAGATCCTGAAGCTGATCCCGGGCCGCGTGTCGACCGAGGTCGACGCGCGCCTGTCGTTCGACACGCAGCGCTCGATCGACAAGGGCCGCGAACTCATCAAGCTGTACGAAGCAGCCGGTATCGGCCGCGAGCGCATCCTGATCAAGCTCGCCTCCACGTGGGAAGGCATCCGCGCGGCCGAAGTGCTGCAGAAGGAAGGGATCAAGTGCAACATGACCCTGCTTTTCTCGCTCGTGCAGGCCGCTGCATGCGCGGAAGCCGGCGCACAGCTGATCTCGCCGTTCGTCGGCCGCATCTACGACTGGTACAAGAAGCAGGCCGGCGCCGAGTGGAATGAAGAGAAGGACGGTGGCGCGAACGATCCGGGCGTGCAGTCGGTGCGCCGCATCTACACGTACTACAAGACGTTCGGCTACACGACCGAAGTGATGGGCGCGAGCTTCCGCACGACCAGCCAGATCACCGAACTCGCCGGCTGCGACCTGCTGACGATCAGTCCCGATTTGCTGCAGAAGCTGCAGGACAGCAACGAGACCGTCACGCGCAAGCTGTCGCCGGAAGCGCTGCAGGACAAGCCCGCCTCGCGCGTCGCGATCGACGAGGCCGCGTTCCGCTTCCAGCTGAACGACGACGCGATGGCAACCGAAAAGCTCGCCGAAGGCATCCGCGTATTCGCTGCCGATGCGGTGAAGCTCGAGAAGCTGATCGACTCGCTGCGCTGAGCCGCTGAGCCGCTGAGCCACGACAAGCGTCAGCGGCTGTCAGCAACACTGGCAACAGCCGTCAGCACGCACGCCGCACACGGCCGCGAACGTCATGTTCGCGGCCGTTTTTTATTTTCATTCCATCGTCAAGCACGCGCACTACAATCCACGTCACGGGTGCGTCGGCCGCTTCCCGACGCGCCCTTTTCCAGTCAGTCTTGCTCGACGCCGAATCCGCGCGGATGCGCAGGGCGGCGCCCTCAATACAGGAGACAACGATGCAAGTCCAACCGTACCTGACGTTCTACGGTCGCGCCGACGAAGCCCTTCAGTTCTACGAAAAGGCGCTCGGTGCGAAGACGATGTTCAAGATGCACTTCAAGGATGCGCCGCCGAATCCCGACTACACGATTACGCCGGAGATGGCCGACAAGGTGATGCACGCGAGCTTCACGATCGGCGACTCGATGATCATGTGCTCGGATGGCGACTGCAGCCAGCCCGGCGGCGGCATGCACGCCGGCTATTCGCTGTCGCTGAACCCGGCGACGGTCGAGGAAGGCCAGAAGCTGTTCAATGCGCTCGCCGACGGCGGCGAAGTGACGATGCCGTTCGGCAAGACGTTCTGGGCGCTCGGCTTCGGGATGGCGAAGGATCGTTTCGGCGTGCACTGGATGGTCAACGTCGAGGATCTCTCGCAGCGCGAGAACCTCGCGGAGCGCGCGCAGGGATAACACGAAAGACAAAGCCCGCCACCTTGCCGGTGGCGGGCTTTGTCATTGCGTGGCCGTGCAGGCAGCGTCAGCCTTCCACCACGTCGAGATAGTCCTCCGGCCGCGTGCGATCCTCCGCATGCGCGATGCCCATCACGCGCACCAGCACGCTCACCACCACCGCCACCACCAGGTTCACGACCAGCGACCACACGGCCGCATAGCCGGGAATCGCGAGGCCGAACAGGTGAATCGTGAAGATCGAGCTGGCCAGCTTCAGCGAGATCGCCATCCACGTGCCGCACACGATGCCGGCCGCCCAGCCGGCCAGCAGGCCGCGATGGTCGAGCACGCGCGTGTACAGGCCGAGCACGATCGCGGGCAGCGTCTGGATGATCCAGATCCCGCCGAGCAGCTGCAGCTGGATCGCATAGGTCAGCGGCAGCCCGAGGATGAACGCGACCGCACCGACCTTCACGATCAGCGACACGAGCTTCGCGACGTGCGTTTCCTGATCGTGCGACATGTTGCGGTTCACGAACTCGCGGTGAATGTTGCGTGTGTACAGGTTCGCGGCCGCGATCGACATGATGGCCGCCGGCACCAGCGCGCCGATGCCGATCGCCGCGAACGCGACGCCGACGAACCACGACGGGAAATACTGGAGGAACAGCGCGGGCACCGCGAAGTTCGGGCCGAACGCCTTGAAGTACGGCGCGTACTGCGGCATGTCCTTCACGCCCGACGCGAGCGCCATGTAGCCGAGCAGCGCGAGCAGGCCGAGCACGAACGAATACGCGGGCAGCATCGCCATGTTGCGGCGGATCGAGTTGCCGGACGACGACGACAGGATCGCCGTCACTGAGTGCGGATACAGGAACAGCGCGAGCGCGGAGCCGATCGCGAGCGTCGCGTACGCGCTGTAGCCGTTCAGGCTCATCGCGTCGGGCGCCTTCAGCAGCAGCTTCGCAGGCGGCACGCTCGCGAAGATGTGCCCGAAGCCGCCGAGCTTCGCGGGAATCACGATGACCGCCGCGGCGATCGTGATGTAGATCAGGATGTCCTTGACGATCGCGATCATCGCAGGCGCGCGCAGGCCCGACGTGTACGTGTACGCGGCGAGGATCGCGAACGCGATGATGAGCGGCAGGTCGCCGACGAAGCCGGTCGTGTCGAAGCCGAGCGCGCCGATCACCACCTCGATGCCGACGAGCTGCAGCGCGATGTACGGCATCGTCGCGACGATGCCCGTCACCGCGATCGCCAACGCGAGCATCCGGCTGCCGTAGCGTGCGTTGACGAAGTCGGCGGCCGTCACGTAGCCGTGCCGCTTCGCGATGCTCCACAGCTTCGGAAACACGACGAACGCGAACGGATAGATCAGGATCGTGTACGGCAACGCGAAGAAGCCCATCGCGCCGGCGCCGAACACGAGCGCGGGCACGGCAACGAACGTGTAGGCGGTGTAGAGGTCGCCGCCGAGCAGGAACCACGTGACGATCGTGCCGAAGCGGCGGCCGCCGAGGCCCCATTCGTCGAGATGGGCGAGATCGCCGCGCCGCCAGTTCGCGGCCAGGAAACCGATGATCGTGACGCCGATGAACAGCAGGACGAAGACGAAGGTTGCGCCGAGATTCATCGCGCACCTCCCTGCGGGCCGCTCGCCTTCCACGCGTTCTTGGTCTTGAAGTACACGAACGCTGTGATCACCGCGCTAATGAAGACCCAAAGCAGCTGGTACCAGTAGAAAAACGGAAAACCCAGCCATTGCGGTTCGATCTTGCTGTACGACGGTACCCAGACCATCGCAATCAGCGGCAGTACCAGCAGCCAGAGCCAGCGCTTCGCGGCCCGGTTGGCGTCGGCATCGTGAGCCATGACGTCTCCTCATCTTTCCCGGTTATCGATCTTGTTGAGCGGGTACGGCGCCGAGAGGAGCGCAAAACGGGTAGGCTGCGGCTCCCCTGGCTTCGCGCCAGTATAGGAGCCGCGGGCACGCGGTCAAGCAGGGGCGAACCCGAGGTGATCCGCCCCTTGTCGCGTGGTTGCACCGGCATGCCGCCGGTGCATGAAGCGTCAGATCGCGAACGAGGTGTCGCGTGCGCCGGTCGTTTCTTTCAAGGCTTTCACCCACTTGCGCGCGGGCAGCTTCAACGTGTCCTCGATCAGCTTCGCGCGTTCGTCGAGCTGCGCGAACGACACGTCGAGCGCGGGGCCCGAGAACGCGATCGCGATCCGGTTGCCGTCATGCACTTCCGGCAGCGCGATCACGCGGTGATCGAACGCCGCGTTCAGGTGCTTCATGTTGCGCACGAAGCTCGGATGATCGCCGAACAGGTTGATCGTCGCGATGCCCGCGTCGGCGAGGCAGCCGCGCACCGCGCGGTAGAACGTGACACTGTCGAGCACGGGGCCGCGCGCGGTCGCGTCGTACAGGTCGATCTGGATCGCGCCCGTCGTGCCGCGGTTGGCCGGATCGTTGACGAAATCCCACGCGTCGGCTTCATGCACGGCGAGACGTGCATCGTCGGGCGGCAGCGCGAACATCGTGCGCGCGGCGACGATCACGGCCGGGTTCAGCTCGACGGCCTCGACCTTCGCGTGCGACAGGAAGCGGTGCGCAAACTTGGTCAGCGCGCCGGTGCCGAGCCCGAGCTGGACGATCCGCTCGGGCGTTTCGAGGAACAGCAGCCACGCCATCATCTGCTGTGCGTACTCGAGCTCGATATGCAGCGGCTTCGAGATCCGCATCGCGCCCTGTACCCACTCGGTGCCGAAGTGCAGGAAGCGCACGCCGCCCTCTTCCGAGAACGTGACGGGTGCGAAGCGCGGCTTGCGCGGCGCTTCGAGCACCGGCACGTCGTCGTGTTCGTCGATCTCCGGACGGCGCTTCACGCGCGGCGGGTGGAGTTTTTCGGAGCCGTTGTACGCGGACGGCTTGCTGCGCTTGGACGCGCGCGCCTCGGCGGACGCGCGCTTGATCAGTCGGGTCATGTGTGAATCTCGCTGGGTGAAGCTGGTTTTAGCGGACGAGAGGATAGCATTGGCGGAGGATGGCGGCCGCGAGACGCGCCCGACTGCACCCAACTCCGAATCCCCCTGGCGATACATGGCATTCATTGCTCGAAGGAGAAAACATGACACCGAACGACAGGAAGATCTGGTTTCCGGCGAAACGCTCCGGCTGGGGATGGGGATTGCCCGTCGCTTGGCAAGGCTGGGTCGTGCTGCTGCTGTTTGCGATCGGGGTAGTTGCAACTGCGCGGCTGGTGCCGCCGCACCGATCGCCGCTTGCATTCGGCGCCTGTATCGCGGTGTTGATCGTGCTGCTGACGGTCGTTTGCTGGCTCAAGGGCGAGAAGCCCGTGTGGAGACGGGGCAAGAACGAATAAGCATCACGCGATGCGGGCGCATTATGCAAATTGCGCCTCGGGCCCATCGGTCCGTCCAATTCCGAGTGGCACATCAGAGTCGCATTCGCCGCCTGCCCAGGCGTTTCCGGCGGCACGATCCGTGATTCCCCGGATCGGCCGATCCTGTACTGTCTCCATCTGATTGCGCATAATCAAATCACGCAACGGCCCACGTCGGTACGGCCCACGATCCATAGTGCAATAGAGACAAGCGAGGTCTTGCCATGACATACGCATTCAGCGCGGCGCTTGTGGCAACGATCAGTGTCGCGGCATTCTTGCTGCCGGGCAGCGCACGGGCCCAGGCAACATCATCGACCATGCAGGCTGCTTCCGCGACAGGCGTCGATGCGGGCTGGATCAAGGGCAAATGGCAGGTCAGCGTCGCGGGCGAGGCGACGGTGCGCACGCTCGACGTTGCCAACCTTCAGGCAAAAGACGGTTTGACGTACACGCTCGATGCGACGTACGGCGTGACGGATACTCAATTGCAGCCGATCGCTGCCGAACTGCATCGAGCCGACGGCAAATGGACGATCGCCATCACGACTCAGATCAGTGCGGCAATATCCGCCGAATCCTCCGACCAAAAGGCATTCTCCGGCACGATCACGTACAAGAACGGCATCAGCAAGCCGCTGACGATCGTCATGGCGAATACGGCTCGCCATTGGCTGAGTCATGACGAAGTCGCGGCCATGCTGATCGGCAAGCGCGTGACCTTCGTACGCCTTCGCGATGGTACCGAGGTGACCTGGCAGCTCGACGATAGCGGCATGCTTTACGCACACAACAGCAAGGGGCAGAGCGACAACGCACGCTGGCAACTGAGTCCGCAGGGCGAGCTCTGCCTGACGTGGAAAGGAAACTCGGGGGACGGGTGCCTGTATGCCTTCCGCGACGGCGACAACGGCTCCGTGATGTTCGCGCCGCAGAAGAATTCGGTATCGCAACCTTGGTCGAAGGTCGTGTCACCGTGAATGAAGTGGCGCACCGGCGTGACGCGGCACCAGCGGGCAAAGTGGGGCCCCGGTGCGCCCCCTTCGGATCATGTCGCTTCGAAGAATTGCGGTCAGAAAGGAATCGCTCGCCACTGCGCGAGCTTCTGCTCGAACGTCAGCATGGCATTCGCCGGGCTCGACGAAGGCAGCACGAGCGTGTCGTACCCCGCCGCGCCGATCACCTCCGCAAACCGCCCCGCCCTCTTGCCGTTGAAACACACGCGCTTGAGCAACGGTGCATGCTCGCGCAACGACGCGAAATCGTTCGGCTTCGCATGCCGGATCGCCGAATCGAGGCTGCCCTCGCGATGGCACGCGGCCAATACATCCCAGATCCCGATCCCGTGCGACAGCACACGCTCGAGCCGCGCGTCGTACGCGAACTCGTGCAGCCCGTGCTCGCCGAGCACCGCACCCAACAATCGCCAGAACTGGTTGCGCGGATGCGCGTAATACTGCGCGGCATCGAGCGACGCCTCGCCCGGAAAACTGCCGAGGATCATCGTGTGCGTATTCGGCGCGACGACCGGCGGAAAGCCTTGCAGCATCACACTGCTCCGCGCGGCCCGACGGATCCCGGCCCGTCGCCGTGCGCATCGAGATGGCGCCACAGCGCCGGCAGCATGCACTCGGTGACCATCAACGGCTTGCCGTGACGCTGGAACACCGAGCGCCGCGCGGCGAACGAATGCGGCGCGCGCGCCCCGCCAAGCGCATGGGTCGCCAGCGCATACAGCGGATGGCCGGCGATCACGCGCCGGCTGACGAGCGCCGAACGCTCGACCTGCGGATCGCTGTACAACAATTCCGCCAGCGGCCGCGTGCGCAGCCGCCGCATCGCCTGCCACACGCCTTTGCTCGCCGCGAGCGGCGCGATGCTGTGCGCGGCGACGAACGGCGTGCCGTCGACCGACAGGATCACCTCGCGCACCCACATCGGTGCGCGCGGCGCACTGGCGAGCGCGTCCGGCTCGTCGAACCACGGGCAGTCGACGGCCTCGCGCGTCACACGCACATTCACGCGGCCGAGCCGCGCGAGGTGCGCGGTGAGCGATCCGCCGCGCGTCAGCCAGTCGCGCTGGTCGAGCGTGCAGCCAGGCCGCGGCGTCTCGCGCCAGCCGGCCTGACCGCCGTCGAATCGCATCCGCGCGTTCACGCGGCGCGCGACAGCAGCAGCGCGTTGGTCCGCTTCACGAAGCTTGCCGGATCGTCGAGCATGCCGCCTTCGGCGAGCAGTGCCTGATCGAACAGCAGGTGGCACCAGTCGCCGAAATCGGCGCTGTCGGCGTTCAGTTGCTTCACGAGCGCGTGCTCCGGGTTGATCTCGAGGATCGGCTGCATCGCCGGCGCGTTCTGGCCGGCCGCCTTCAGCATGCGCTGCAGGTAGCCGCTCATGTCGTTGTCGTCGGCAACGAGGCACGACGGCGAATCGGTCAGGCGGAACGTGACACGCACTTCCTTCACCTTGTCGCCGAGCGCTTCCTTCATCTTCTCGACGACCGGCTTGATCGCCTCGCCCGCCTGTTCCTGCGCCTTCTTCTCTTCGTCGTTCAGCTCGCCGAGATCGAGATCGCCACGCGCCACGCTCGCGAGCGGCTTGCCGACGAATTCGTGCAGGAACGACAGCATCCATTCGTCGACGCGATCGGTCAGCAGCAGCACCTCGACGCCCTTCTTGCGGAACACTTCCAGGTGCGGGCTGTTCTTCGCGGCCTGCCACGTATCGGCGGTCACGTAGTAGATCTTGCTCTGCTCGGGCTTCATGCGCGACACGTAGTCGGCGAGCGACACGTCCTGCGCGTCGGTGTCGCCGTGCGTCGATGCGAAGCGCAGCAGCTTCGCGATGCGCTCGCGGTTCGCGTGATCCTCGCCGAGGCCTTCCTTCAGCACCTGGCCGAACGCACCCCAGAACGTCTTGTACTTCTCCTTGCCGGCATCGTCTTCCGCGTTCGCGAGCTCTTCGAGCATCGACAGCGCGCGCTTCGTCACGCCTTCGCGGATCGCCTTCACGTCGCGGCTTTCCTGCAGGATTTCACGCGACACGTTCAGCGGCAGGTCGGCCGAGTCGACGACGCCCTTCACGAAACGCAGGTACTGCGGCAGCAGCTGCTCGGCGTCGTCCATGATGAACACGCGCTTCACGTACAGCTTCAGGCCGCCGCGGTAGTCGCGGTTCCACAGGTCGAACGGCGCGTGCGCCGGGACGAACAGCAGCTGCGTGTATTCGCTGCGACCTTCGACACGGTTATGCGTCCACGTGAGCGGATCCTGGTGATCGTGCGCGATGTGCTGGTAGAACTGCGTGTACTGCTCGTCGGTGACGTCGCTCTTCGAACGCGTCCACAGCGCGCTCGCCTGGTTGACGGTCTCGTCCTCGTCCTTCAGCACCATCTCGCCCTTTTCCTGATCCCATTCTTCCTTCTGCATCAGGATCGGCAGCGCGATGTGGTCGGAATACTTCTGGATGATCGACTTAAGGCGATGCGACGACAGCAGTTCGTCCTCGCCTTCGCGCAGGTGCAGCGTGATCGTGGTGCCGCGCTGCGCGCGCTCGATCGCGTCGATCGTGAAATCGCCCTCGCCCGCGCTTTCCCAGCGCACGGCTTCGCTCGCCGGCAGGCCGGCGCGGCGCGTCTCGACGGTGATCTTGTCCGCGACGATGAAGCCCGAGTAGAAGCCGACGCCGAACTGGCCGATCAGCGCCGCATCCTTCTGCTGGTCGCCGGACAGCTTCGTGAAGAATTCCTTGGTGCCCGAACGCGCGATTGTGCCGAGGTTCGCGATCGCCTCGTCGCGGCTCATGCCGATGCCGTTGTCGTCGATCGTGATCGTGCGCGCGGCCTTGTCGTAGCCGATGCGGATGCGCAGGTTCGGATCGTTCTCGTACAGCGCGTTGTCCGCGAGCCCTTCGAAACGCAGCTTGTCGGCCGCGTCGGACGCATTCGACACCAGTTCGCGCAGGAAAATTTCCTTGTTGCTGTAGAGCGAATGGATCATCAGGTGGAGGAGTTGCTTGACCTCTGCCTGAAAGCTCATCGTTTCGTGTGCCATGGATGCTGTTTCCTCTTACTTGAACTGGAAAGGGGTGACGCCGGCGCCCGGCGCGCGATGCCGGCGGACCCATGAAGGACGACCGCCTGGCGCCAGCGGTTTGCGCGCGTATCTGGGGACGGCGCGCGGCATTTCAAGAGCCGGCCTGCCGCGCCGCGTCACGACGCGCGCCGCACCGCCGAATCGATATAGCGCGCGAGCAGCCCGGGGAGCGCCGGATCGCCGCAATTCGCGACGTTGAAGCGCATCCACGTGGACGGCGATTGCTGCGGCGAGAACAGGCTGCCCGGCGTCAGCAGGAAGCCGGCTTCGTGCGCGACCGCCGCGAGCGCGTCCGAATCGACGCCCGTGTCGGCCCACAGGAACATCCCGGCCGCCGGCATCGTGAAGAGCCCGAGCCCCGTGCGCTCGAGCATCCGCGCGGTCTTGTCGCGCACGCCGTCGAGCCGCGCGCGCAGCCGCTCGACGTGGCGCCGGTAATGCCCTTCGGTCAGGATCTTGTACAGCACGCGCTCGTTGAGCTCGGGTGTCGTCATCCCGACCAGCATCTTCTGGTCGGTGACCGCCTTCGCGATCTCCGGCGCGCAGGCCACGTAGCCGACCCGCAGGTTCGCCGCGAGCGTCTTCGAATAGCTGCCGAGATAGATCACGCGCTTCAACTGGTCGAGGCTTGCGAGGCGCGTGGCCGGATAGCTGGGCGGGCACAGGTCGCCGTACACGTCGTCCTCGACGACGAGGAAATCGTAGGCCTCCGCGAGCTTCAGGATCCGGAACGCCTGCGCGGCCGACAGCGACGTGCCGGTCGGGTTCTGCAGCACCGAATTGATCACGAGCATCTTCGGCCGCCACATCTGCACCAGGGTTTCGAGCGCGTCGAGGTCGGGGCCGTCGGGCGTGTACGGCATCCCGACCAGCTGCGCGCCCTGCGCCGCAAAGCGGCCGAACATCTGGAACCACGCGGGATCGCCGACGATCACCGCATCGCCCGGCCGCATGTAGATCCGCGAGATCAGGTCGATCGCCTGCGTGATGCCGGACACCAGCACGATCTGTTCGGGCTTCGCGCCGATCTCGACTTCGGCGAGGCGCGTCTGCAGTTGCTGACGCAGCGGCAGGAAGCCCTGCGCGGTGCCGAAGCCGAGCATCTGTGCGCCCGACTGGCGCCCGAGCGCGCGCAGCGCGCCGGTGATCAGCTCGCCGTCGAGCCAGCGGCCCGGCAGGTAGCCGAGGCCCGGGCCCTTCTCCGGGCTGACGGTGTGCAGCATGTTGCGCAGCAGCCAGACGACGTCGATCGTGTTGTGCACGGGCGCGGCCTCGGCCACACGGGCGACGCTGTCGGCCGGCTGCGGGCCGGCGGCCGTGCGCTCGCGCACGTAGAAGCCGGAGCCGCGCCGCGAGTCGAGGTAGCCCTGCGCGACGAGACGCTCGTACGCCTCGACGACGGTGAAGCGCGACACGCTCTTGTCGAGCGCGAGCTTGCGGATCGACGGCATCCGCATGCCGGGCCGGAACACGCGCTCGTCGATACGCCGTCGCGCCCACTGGACAAGCTGGTCGACGAGCGTGAGCGTGGCCGTGTCGTGCGGCGCGGGAATCTGGGCGAGTGGAACGGTGGACATGGGCGGCAGCTCCAACTGTACCGAAGGCTATCGCGCCGATTGTACCGTTACTGTGCCGGTAGCGACGATTACAGTTGACCGGAATGGCGGCCGTGCGGCCACCGTTCCGGCTCCGCCGCACCTGGCTCCGTGCCCGCCGCCCCGCATCGCGGCCGGTACGCCGGCCGGTCCGGCTACCCCGGGCGCATCGCCTGCCCACCATGACACTTTCGCTTCCCGACCGACGTTCATGCCAGCCCGCTCCCTGACACTCGACCATCTCGTGATCGCCGCGCGCACCCTCGACGAAGGCGTCCGCCATGTCGCCGACGCCCTCGGCATCGAACCGGCCGGCGGCGGCCGCCATCCGCTGATGCGGACCCACAATGCGCTGTTCGGCGCGTGGGGCGGGCTCTACCTCGAAGTGATCGCGGTCGATCCCGACGCGCCGGTGCCGAACGACGGCGCGCAGCCGCCGCGCGCGCGCCTGTTCGGGCTCGACGACCCGGCCATGCACGCGCGGCTCGCGCAGGGCCCGTTTCTCGCGCACTGGGTCGCGCGCGTCGACCGTCCGCGCCAGCTCGCGCTGTGGCAGCGCCAATACCCGGCGCGCATCCCGCCGATCGTCGCAATGCGGCGCGGCGACCTGAGTTGGGGCCTCACGGTGCCGGACGACGGCACGTTCCCCGCATGGCAAGGCGCGGGCGACGGCCTCCTGCCGTCGCTGATCCAGTGGGACAGCGCGCGCCATCCGGCCGAATCGCTGCCGGGCGACGGCGTCGCGCTGAAGGCACTCAAGGGCACCCACCCGCGTGCGGACACGATCCGTGAGCAGCTCGACTGGCTCGGCGCCGCCCACCTGCTCGACCTCGACACCGCCGACGGCCCGCCCGCGCTGGTTGCCGAATTCGACACGCCGCAGGGCGCGCACACGCTGCGCTGAACACCCCGCCCCCCCCTGAACGACACCAATACCGGCAACACGGAGACAACCCTCACATGAATTCGCGCGAAACCCGGGGCATGCTGCTCGGCCTCATCGGCGTGATGATCTTCAGCCTGACGCTGCCGATGACGCGGATCGTCGTCTCCGAACTCCATCCGCTGCTCAACGGGCTCGGCCGCGCGCTTGCCGCCGCGGTACCGGCCGGCCTGCTGCTGTGGTGGCGCCGCGAGCCGCTGCCGACCCGCGCGCAACTGAAAAGCCTCGCGATCACGTCGCTCGGCGTGATCATCGCGTACCCGGTGTTCTCCGCGTGGGCGATGAAATCGGTCCCGGCCTCGCACGGCGCGGTGGTCAACGGGCTGCAACCGCTGTTCGTCGCGCTGTATGCGGCCTGGCTGTCGCACGAGCGGCCGTCGAAGGCGTTCTGGGCCAGCGCGGTGGCCGGCAGCGCGCTCGTGATCGCGTTTGCGCTGCGCGACGGCGGCGGCACCGTGCAGGCCGGCGACGCGCTGATGCTCGTCGCGGTCGGCATCGGCGCGTTGGGCTATGCGGAAGGCGCGCGCCTCGCGCGCCAGATCGGCGGCTGGCAGGTGATCTGCTGGGCGCTCGTCGTGTCCGCGCCGTTCCTCGTGCTGCCGGTCGGCTGGCTCGCGTGGATGCAGCATGCCGCGCATCCGGGCCCGCTCGCGTTGCGCACGTGGCTCGCCTTCGGCTACGTGACCCTCTTTTCGCAATTCATCGGCTTTTTCGCGTGGTATGCGGGGCTCGCGATGGGCGGCATCGCGCGCGTCGGCCAGGTGCAATTGCTGCAGATTTTCTTCACGATCGCCTTTTCCGCGCTGCTGTTCGGCGAAACGGTGACGCCGTCGACGTGGCTGTTCGCAGCCGCGGTGATCGCCACCGTGGTGCTCGGGCGCCGCTCGGCGGTCGCCACCGCCGCGCAACCGGCTCGCGCCGGCTGAACAGCTGCGCCATAATGGGCGTTTTGCCTGATCGGTTTGCCTGACTGGCCGTGCCCACCCAGCCGCGAAGGCTCGATCGCGCTCGCGCCCGCCCACCCGGCGGCGTCGAAGCGATTTGCCCGAGCGACCTTTCTTGACTGACCACGATATCCGAACGAGGAGACTATGAATCCGAGCGACCTGCATCCGCCGCACTGGCAGCTTTCCGAACGCGCACGCAAGCTGACGAGCTCTGCGATCCGCGAAATCCTGAAGGTCACGGAGCGCCCCGAGGTCATCTCGTTCGCCGGCGGCCTGCCCGCCCCTGCCACGTTCCCGGCCGAACGCATGCGCGCCGCCGCCGATCGCGTGCTGCGCGACGCGCCGGCCGCCGCGCTCCAGTACAGCGCGACCGAAGGCTACCTGCCGCTGCGCGAATGGATCGCCGAACGCTACAGCGTGCGCGTGTCGCAGGTGCTGATCACGACCGGTTCGCAGCAGGCGCTCGACCTGCTCGGCAAGGCGCTCGTCGATCCGGGCAGCCCGATCCTCGTCGAAACCCCGACCTACCTCGGCGCGCTGCAGTCGTTCTCGCTGTACGAGCCGCGCTATGTGCAGGTGCCGACCGACGAGCAGGGCCTGCTGCCGGCCGGTCTGACGCCCGAACTCACGCAAGGCGCGCGCCTGCTGTACGCACAGCCGAACTTCCAGAACCCGACCGGCCGCCGCCTGCCCGTCGAGCGCCGCCGCGCGCTCGCCGCGTTCGCGCAGTCGAGCCCGTTCCCGGTGCTGGAAGACGATCCGTACGGCGCGCTGAACTACCGCGGCGAGCCGCTGCCGACGATGCTGTCGATGGCGCCCGATCACATCGTGCACCTCGGCACGTTCTCGAAGGTGCTCGCACCGGGCCTGCGGATCGGCTACATCATTGCGCCCGAGGAACTCCACTTCAAGCTCGTGCAGGCCAAGCAGGCCACCGACCTGCACACGCCGACGCTCACGCAGCGCATCGCGCACGAAGTGATCAAGGACGGCTTCCTCGACGAGCACATCCCGACGATCCGCGAGCTGTACAGCGCGCAGTGCGACGCGATGCTCGGCGCGCTCGAGCGCCACATGCCGGAAGGCGTCACGTGGAACCGCCCGGAAGGCGGGATGTTCATCTGGGTGAACCTGCCCGCGCAGATCGACAGCATGAAGCTGCTCGCCGCGGCCGTCGACAATCACGTCGCGTTCGTGCCGGGCGCACCATTCTTCGCGGACAACGCACAGCAGAACACGCTGCGCCTGTCGTTCGTGACGGTGCCGCCCGAGAAGATCGAGGAAGGCGTCGCGCGCCTCGGCAAGCTGCTGCGCGAACGTCTCTGATCCCCTTTTTCCTGTCACGACTCTCTACGAGGAATCGAATCCATGGCTAACGTCTACGACAAGCTGAAGTCGCTCGGCATCGAGCTCCCGACCGCCGGCGCACCGGCCGCCGCCTACGTGATGAGCGCGCAGACCGGCAACACGGTCTTCCTGTCGGGCCACATCGCGAAGAAGGACGGCAAGGTCTGGGCCGGCAAGCTCGGCGCGGATCTGCAGACGGAAGACGGCAAGGCCGCCGCCCGCTCGATCGCGATCGACCTGCTCGCGACGCTGCACGCGCACACCGGCGACCTGAACAAGGTCACGCGCATCGTCAAGCTGATGAGCCTCGTCAACTCGACGCTCGACTTCACCGAACAGCACGTCGTGACGAACGGCGCGTCGGAACTGATCGCGGAAGTGTTCGGCGACGCCGGCAAGCACGCGCGCTCGGCATTCGGCGTGGCGCAGATCCCGCTCGGCGCGTGCGTCGAGATCGAGCTGATCGCCGAAGTTGCGTAACGAACGCAGCACGATGCCCGGGCGTCTCGTCCGTTTCAGGCAGGTCGACGTGTTCACGTCGGTGCCGTTCAAGGGCAACGCGCTCGCCGTGGTGTTCGACGCCGATTCGCTCGGCGACGACGACATGCTCGCGATCGCCCGCTGGACGAACCTGTCGGAAACGACGTTCCTCTGCACGCCGACCGATCCGGAAGCCGACTACCGCGTCCGGATCTTCACGACGGAGGGCGAACTGCCGTTCGCCGGCCACCCGACGCTAGGCACCGCGCATGCGTTCCTGGAAAGCGGCGCACAGCCGCGTACGCCGGGCCGGCTGATCCAGCAGTGCGGGGTCGGCCGGGTCGCGCTGCGCGAGCAGGCCGACGGCTGGGCGTTCGCCGCGCCGCCGGCTCGCGTCACACCGCTCGACCGTTCGGACTATGCGGCGCTGGCTGCCGCATTGCGCAGCGACACGCTCGATCTCGATGCCGAGCCGTGCGCGGTCGACAACGGCGCGCCATGGCTGGTCGTGCGGCTGAAGTCGGCCGATGCCTGCATCGGCCTGACGCCCGATCCGGCCGCACTGGCGGCACTCACGCGCCGCTACGGCACGGACGGCGTCGCGGTCTACGCGCCGCACGCCGAAGGCGGCCCCGCGACGTTCGAGATCCGCTGCCTGATGACGGGCGGCAATTTCGGCTTCGGCGAAGATCCCGTCACCGGCAGCGCAAACGCCGCGCTCGCCGGGCTGCTGACGCGGCAGGAGCGCCGCCCCGGTCGGTCGTACACGGCCCGCCAGGGTACGGCGATCGGCCGCGACGGCCGCATCTTCGTCAGCTATGACGAAGACGGCACCACGTGGATCGGCGGCCATGTCGTCACCGTCGTCGACGGCACCTTCCTGTCACCCGCCTGACATTTCGCGATGTGCGATGGCGCCGGGCCGCCCGGCGCCCCTACGATTCGCCCAACTATCGCAAAAACGTTCCAGCCAGTAATATCGGGCCTAATCCGTTGTTTCGGAGGTCTGTCCATGGTTGCGTGTCCCGCGAACGAACAGACGTCGGGACAATCCCAACCATAGTCAGCCATCCAGACGGATGACGCACGCGAGCAGGACGCCACCCTCTTCGATGAGCTCCGCCCGGTCCAACCACACGCCGCCGACCCGGCCGCTACGCGCGCCGCGCAAATCGCGCCGGCGTGCGCTATTTGCGATCCCGCTGCTCGGGATGCTGGCGCTCGCGCTGCTGTGGGCCGTGATCATCGCGCGTCTGTCGGTGGAAAAGGACAGCGCGTACAAGGAAGCAGCGGCTTCCGCCGCGATCCTGTCCTCCGCGCTCGAGCAGCATACGGTCAAGGCGATCCACCAGGTCGACCAGATCACCCGCTTCGTCAAGTTCGAATTCGAGAAAGCGCCCGCCCGCTTCAACCTCGCCAGCGCCGTCGAGAAAGGCGTCGTGCCGAGCGACACGCTGATCCAGGTGTCGCTCGTCAACGCGAAGGGCATCCTGTTCGCGAACACGGCCGAGCTGCATCCGCAGCCGATCAACCTGTCCGACCGCGAGCACTTCAAGGTCCACCTCGCGCACAACGACGACCGCCTGTTCATCAGCAAGCCCGTACTCGGCCGCGTGTCTAGCCACTGGACGCTGCAGATGACGCGGCGCCTGAACAATCCGGACGGCAGCTTCGCGGGCATCGTCGTCGTGTCGGAAGACCCGAGCTACTTCACCAACGACTTCTACAACAACGCGGCGATCGGCAAGGAAGGCGTGATCGCGGTCGTGTCGGATACCGGCACGGTGCTCGCGCGGCGCACGGGCTCGGTCAGCAACGCGCCCGGCGCGTTTTCCGCGTCGGGTGTTTACCCGATCGCCGAGCGCGTGACGGGCACGATCATCGACCCGATCGACGGCGTGACGCGCATCGTGTCGTACCGCCACCTCGACGGCTACCCGCTCGCGGTGATGGTCGGGCTGTCGCAAACCGAGGAATTCGCGGACTACTACCATACGCGTAACGTCTACCTGCTGATGACGAGCTTCATCACGCTCGCGATGCTCGCGTTCTTCGGCGTCGCGACGGGCCTGATCGGGAAGCTGCTCGGCCGTGAGCGCGAAATGACGCAGCTCGCCGAATACGACCTGCTCACCGGCCTCGCGAACCGCTATGCGACGCTGCGCGGGCTGCGCAACGACGTGTCGATGCCGGCGAGCCTGTCGCGGCTCGGGCTGCTGTTCATCGACCTCGACAACTTCAAGACCGTCAACGACACGCTCGGCCACAACGCCGGCGACATCGTGCTGCAGATGACCGCGTCGCGCCTGTCCGATGCGGTCGGCGACGAAGGCTCGCTCGCGCGCATCGGCGGCGACGAGTTCGTCGTGGTGATGAAGGGCGACGACGTCGAGCGGCGCGCGGTGCGGCTCGCGGAAGCGATCATCCGGATGTTCGGCGAACCGTTCGACGTGCGCGGCAGCTCGTTCGTGCTGCATGCGAGCATCGGCATCGCGCTGCACACGGTCGCGAACGAGAGCGAGATCGACCTGCTGAAGAAAGCCGATCTCGCGATGTACAGCGCGAAGGATGCCGGCAAGAACTGCTACCAGTTCTATGCGCCGCACCTGTCGCACCGCGCCGACCACCTGATGCGCTGGGAGCAGCAACTGCGCGTCGCGCTCGCCGAGGGGCAGCTGTTCCTCGCGTACCAGCCGAAGATCGACCTCACGCACCGCCACATCACCGGCTTCGAGGCGCTCGCGCGCTGGGATCACCCCGAGCACGGGATCATCTCCGCGAACGAATTCATTTCGATTGCCGAATCCACCGGCCTGATCGTGCCGATCGGCGACTTCGTGATCCGCACCGCGTGCGAGCAGATCGCGCGCTGGCGCGACGACGGCCACGACACGCTGACGCTCGCGGTGAACATTTCGCCCGTGCAGTTCTGGCGCGGCGACCTGATCGAGACGATCTCGCAGGCGCTACAGGACACCGGCATCGACGCGAACCGGCTCGAGATCGAGATCACCGAGACCGCGATGATGGAATATCCGGAGCTCGTGTCGGAGAAGATCGTCGCGTTGAAGAAGCTCGGCATCCGCATCGCGCTCGACGATTTCGGCACCGGCTACTCGTCGCTGTCGTACCTGCACCGCTTCTCGGTCGACACGCTGAAGGTCGACCGCTCGTTCGTGCAGGCGATCCCGAACGATCGCAGCGTGTGCGTGATGGTGTCGTCGATCGTGCATCTCGCGCGTTCGCTCGGCCTGACCGTCGTCGTCGAAGGCACGGAAACCGAGGAGCAGATCACATGGCTGGCCGCGCTCGGCGAGATCGAGGCGCAAGGCTTCCTGTTCTCGCGACCGGTGCCGGCCGACGCGATTCCCGCGCTGATCGCACGCTTCGGCGTGCGTGGCGACGCGCCGAACGTAATCGCGCACCGCGCGACCGGCAGCACGGGCGCGTAAGCACGCTGCGGCCGCGGCCTGGGCGGCGATTGCGCGCGCCGTCATTGTTTCGTTTTCCGATCCGATCGTTTAGTTCATGAACTAGCGTTTTCGCGCATGGCAGTGTCACGATGCGCGGCGGACAATCGGGAGGGCCAACGTGTCGGCGGGCCGCCGGCATGGCTACACGCGAGAGATCGGGCCCCGCGCTCACACCACCAACATGACTACCGTCGAAATCGAAGCGACCGCTGATATCGAACAGGCGCAGGCGTCCCTGTGGGACCTGTTCAAGGTCGTCGCCAGCATTTCGGCGGTCTCGTGGGGCGGGCTGTCGATGATGGCGCAGCTCGAACGCCACTACGTGGAGCGGCTGAAGCGCATCGAGCCCAACGTCTTCGGCGACCTCGTCGCACTTGCCTGGCTGGTGCCGGGCCCCGTGGGCTGCAATGTCGCGATACAGGTCGGCCAGATACTGCACGGCCGCGTCGGCGCATGGGTGGCCGGCATCGCGAGCGTGCTGCCCTTCTCCCTGCTGATGACGCTGTTCGCGATCTTCTATCGCACGCCGTTCGTGCGCTCGCTGGCCGCGCCGATGCTGATCAACCACTTCGGGATGGTGCTCGCCGCGCTGATCGGCGTCACGTGGGTCAAGCAGCTGCGCTCGCTCGCGCGCACGCGGCACGAACAGCTGATCGCCGCGTTGTCGACGATTCTGCTCGGATTCGCGCATAATCCGGCCGCCTTCGTCGGGATTCTGTTCGCCGCATTCGCGGCCGGCTGGCTGACGGGGCCGCCGCAACGCGACGCGGTCGATTTCACGCTGTCGACCCGCGACCGCAACCTGCTCGTGCTGCTCGGCGTGCTCGTCACGCTGTTTGCGGTGCCGCTGCCCGGCGACTACCAGGCGACGCTGCTGTGGCCGCGTCTCGCCGGCGCCGGCATGACGCTGTTCGGCGGCGGCTTTTCCGCACTGCCCGTGCTCAAGACGCTGTTCGTCACGCCCGCAACGGGCATCTCCGACCACGACTTCACGCTTGCGTTCGCGCTGTCCCCGGTCGCGCCGGGGCCGCTGCTGAACGTCGTCCCGTTTCTCGGCTACCTGACCGACGGCTGGGTCGGCGCGCTGCTCGCGACGGCCGCACTGTTCATTCCGTCGGGATGCCTCGTCGTGTTTGCGCAGAACCATCTGTTCCGACTCAAGCGCCATTCACGCTTCGAGCACGGGATGCGGCTGCTACGTGCGGCGACCACGGGTTTTCTCGTCGTCGCCGTCGTGAGAATCCTGCACCGGGAACCGGTCGACCCCGTTTACTGGCTGACGGGCGCCTTCGCGACGCTGTGCTTTGCGCGCTTCAAGGTGCCCGTCTATGCCGTGTACGGCACGGTCGCGGTTGCGTGCGGCGTGTGGCTGCTGGCCGCCGCGCGCTGACGGGCGGCGGCCGCCGCTCCGCCGGGTTCGACCGGCACTCTCCCGTCCAGCCCGTCCTCAACCTGCCTGCACCGCGACCCGGCGCGCGATCCAGCGGGCGCGCAGCGCGTCGTAAGCGAGGTTGAAGCAGAACGTGTAAGGCAGGAAGAACAGCACGATGCCGAGGTCGAGCAGCAGCGCCTCGACGAGGCTCACGTTCAGCCACCATGCGGCCACCGGCACCACCATCGCGACGAGGCCCAGCTCGAACGTGACCGCATGCGCGATCCGCATCCCGAGCGTGCGGGTCAGCCCCGCGCGACGCTCGAAGCGGTCGAACAGCGTATTGAACGCCATGTTCCATGCCATCGCGATCAGCGACACCATCACCGTCAGCACGCCGACGTGCGACACCGGCATGTCGAGCAGCCACGCGCCGATCGGCGCGCACAGCGCGATCGCGACCAGTTCGAACGTCAGTGCATGCAGCAGCCGTTCCGTCACCGTTTTGTTGACCTGTTTCATGTTTCCCTCCGATTCGTCCACTTCATTCATGGCCGCCATTTTGATCGGCGCAACCGTATGAATCCAGTTTGATATCATCGGTTTCACCGATATATCGCCACCAGGAGCGCCGCATGCGCCACGCCCCCGAAGCCCTGCTCGCCTTCGCCGAAGCCGCGTTGCTCGGCTCGTTCACGGCCGCCGCGCGCAAGCTCGGCAAACGCCAGTCGACCGTGTCGGAGGCGATCGCGAATCTCGAGATCGATCTCGGCGTGCAGTTGTTCGACCGCTCGACACGCGCACCGACGCTGACCGACGCCGGGCGCGCGCTGCTGCCGCAGGTGCAGCGCGCGCTCGAAGCCGGCGCGGCGATCGACCGCACGGCCGCGCGGCTCGCGCGTGGCGAGGAAGCGCGGCTGACGCTCGTCGTGTCCGATACCTACCAGTCGAAGCGCTACGAGGAAACGTTGATGGCGCTCGAACGGCGCTTCCCGGCGCTCGAGCTCGAATGCCAGATCGCCGAGCACGAAGACGTGCTCGACCTGATCCAGCAGGGGCGCGCGCAGCTCGGGCTGATGGCCGCGCGCGCGGCCTACCCGGCCGATATCGGCGCGGCGACGATTGCGGAGGAGTCGGAAATCGGGCTGTTCGTCGGCCGCACGCACGCGCTCGCCGAATACGGCGATGCCGACGTGCCGCACGCCGCGCTGCGCGACGTGCGCGAACTGCGCCTCAATACCTATGTGAAAACGGAAGGCCGCGGCGCCGACGACCGGATCGTCGTCGGCACGCAGCACTGGCTGGCGCCGAGCTACCTGATGCTGCTGGAGATGGCCGTGCTGGGGTTCGGCTGGGCGGAACTGCCGCGCTGGATGGTCGACCACTTCGCGCGCGATCGCCTGTGCGAACTGCGTGCGCGCGGCTGGCCACGCCGCGTGCGGGTCGATGCGGTCTGGTCGCGCAACCGGCCGCTGGGCCCGGTCGGCTCATGGCTGCTCGATGCGATGCTGGCCGCGTAGCGGCGCTTGCCGGCGCACCCGCGGCTGCGCGCGGGCCGGCCGGCCGCGGTCAATCAGAAGCCGCGCGACAACACCGCCGCGCCGATCGTGACGACGCCGAGTACCAGGTTCACGAGGACGAGCAGGCGCACCGTATTCACCGCGCGCGCGCCGTCCGGCCACTTCTGCGCCTGCACCGCACGGCGGATGCGCGGGAACAGCGCGAACCGGATATGCCCGAAGATCAGCATCATCACGACGCCGAGCCCCGCCATCGCGTGCAGCGACCACGTTGCGTGCGCGCCGCCGAATTCCACCAACAGGAAGCCGCCGGTCAGCAGGATCACGATCACGGAACCCGAGACCCAGTTGAAGAAGCGGCCGAACACGCCTTCGATCAGCGGCAACCGCAGCTGCGGCGACAGGTCGGACAGCGCCGGACGCAGGCAGAAGTTGGCGAAGACCATCCCGCCCACCCACACGGCGACGGCCAGCAGATGAAGAAACAGCGCGACGGAGACAGCATGGGACATGACGGCAATCCTGTGAGGAGTGGGGTGCGGCGAACGGCCGCGTCGCACGCGGCATCGAGCGACGTTCGACCGGATTGTCGCCGAGCGGTTCAGACCCCAGGCGCGATTTCACACTATTTTGCAAGTTCCGCGTGACAACGCCACGCTTGCTTACCCGAATCCCCCTCCAAGAGAAAAAGGCCGCACGTCCGCCGAAGCGGAGGTGCGGCCTTCGATCGCGGCCGAACCGGACGATCGATCGTGCGCAGCGTCAGCCGAGCAGCGGACGCAGTTCGCTGACGACCTTGAGCTTCGTCTCGGGCGCTCGGCCCTTGCGTGCGCGCTTGCCGACGTGCGGCGCCAGCCCTGCATACGACAGCGTCTCGTCCATCGCCTTGCCGCCGCGGCCGGTGCCGATCAGCACGACGCCGGCCGGATCGATCGCGAGTGCCTGAACGAGCGTTTCCTTGTCGTCGAGCGCCATCAGGATCACGCCGCGACCGCCGCCTGAGAGCGTCTTCATCTCGTCCATGCCGAACACGAGCAGGCGGCCGCCGCTCGACAGGCACGCGACCTGCGTCGCGTTCGGCAGCACGGGCATCGGCGCGAGCGGCACCGCGCCCGCATCGATCGTCATGAACGCCTTGCCGGCCTTCACGCGGCTCACCATGTCGCCGACCTTCGCGAGGAAGCCGAAGCCGTTGCTCGACGCGAGCAGCAGTTGCTGGTCGGCCGGCGCCGCGAAGTAATGCATCAGGTGCGAGCCCGATTCGAGCTCGATCAGCGACGTGACGGGCACGCCGTCGCCGCGCCCGCCCGGCAGCACCGACACGTCGACCGAGTACACGCGGCCGCTGCTGCCCCACGCGATCAGGCGGTCCGGCGTGCGGCACTGGAACGCCGCGTACAGGCTGTCGCCGGCCTTGAACGAGAAGCTGGCCGGATCGAGCCCGTGGCCCTTCAGCGCACGCACCCAGCCCTTCTGCGACACGACGACCGTGACCGGCTCGTCGACCACCTTCGCCTCGAACGTCGCGCGCTTTTCCTGCTGGATCAGCGTGCGGCGATCGTCGCCGTACTGCTTCGCATCGGCCTCGATCTCCTTGATCATCAGCCGCTTCATCGCGCTTTCGTTCGCGAGCAGTTCCTCGAGCTTCGCCTTCTCGTCGCGCAGCGCTTCGAGTTCCTTCTCGATCTTGATCTTCTCGAGACGCGCAAGCTGGCGCAGCCGGATTTCGAGGATGTCTTCCGCCTGCCGTTCACTGAGGCCGAACGCGCTCATCAGCGCGGCCTTCGGCTCGTCCGACTCGCGGATGATGCGAATCACCTCGTCGATGTTCAGGAAGACGATCATCCGCCCTTCGAGGATGTGGATGCGGTCGTCGACCTTCGCGAGACGATGGCGGCAGCGGCGCGTCATCGTCAGCTGGCGGAACTTCACCCATTCGTCGAGGATCGTCAGCAGGCCCTTCTGGCCCGGCCGGCCGTCGGCGCCGATCATCACGAGGTTCAGCGTCGCGTTCGATTCGAGGCTCGTGTACGCGAGCAGTGTGTTCACGAATTCCGTCTGGTCGATCGTGCGCGACTTCGGCTCGAACACGAGCCGCACCGCCGCCTCCTTGCCCGACTCGTCGCGCACCGCGTCGAGCAGGTCGAGCATCGCCTTCTTCGTGTTGAGCTGCTCGGGCGTGAGCGTCTTCTTGCCGAGCTTGAGCTTCGGGTTCGTCAGTTCCTCGATTTCCTCGAGCACCTTCTGGCCCGACGTGCTCGGCGGCAGCTCGGTCACGACGAGCTGCCACTGGCCGCGCGCGAGATCCTCGATCTTCCAGCGCGCGCGCACCTTCAGGCTGCCGCGGCCGGTTTCATAGGCCGTCGCGATTTCGGTGTCGCTCGAGATGATCTGCCCGCCGCCCGGGAAATCCGGGCCGGGAATCAGGTTCATCAGCTCCGCGTGCGAGAGCTTCGGATTGCGGATCAGCGCGACCGCCGCCGCCGCGACTTCACGCAGGTTGTGCGACGGGATTTCGGTCGCGAGGCCGACCGCGATGCCCGACGCGCCGTTCAGCAGCACGAACGGCATGCGGCTCGGCAGCGTCTTCGGCTCCTCGAACGAGCCGTCGTAGTTCGGCATGAAGTCGACCGTGCCCTGGTCGATCTCGTCGAGCAGCAGCTTCGCGATCGGCGTGAGGCGGGCTTCGGTGTATCGCATCGCCGCCGCGCCGTCGCCGTCGCGCGAGCCGAAGTTGCCCTGCCCGTCGATCAACGGGTAGCGCAGCGAGAAATCCTGCGCGAGACGCACCAGCGCGTCGTACGCCGACTGGTCGCCGTGCGGGTGGTATTTACCGAGCACGTCGCCGACCACGCGCGCCGACTTCACCGGCTTGGCGTCCGGGCCGAGGCCCATTTCGTTCATCGCGTAGAGAATCCGGCGCTGCACCGGCTTCTGGCCGTCGCACACGTCGGGCAGCGCGCGGCTCTTCACGACGCTGACCGCGTAGCTGAGATACGCCTGCTCCGCGTAGTTGCCGAGCGTCAGCGCTTCGGCGTCCGGTGCATCGGAGCTGGCGAAGAGATCGGAAGTGTTGTCGTCCATCTGAAATCCGTATTCGTAAGTGGCGTGAGGCCGGGCCGGGAGTCATGCCCGGCCGCGCAGGTGTTCGGCTTAGATGTCCGCTTCGACGTCGTTGCCCTTTTCCTCGAGCCAGCCGCGCCGCGCGGCTGCCTCGCCCTTGCCCATCAGCATCGTCATCCGTGCGACGGTCGCCTCGTAGTCGAGCTCGCCGAGCTTCACCGGCATCAGGCGGCGCGTGTCGGGGTTCATCGTCGTATCCCACAGCTGCTCGGCGCTCATTTCGCCGAGACCCTTGAAGCGGCTGATGCTCCATTGCGTCTCGCGCACGCCTTCCTTGCGCAGCTTGTCGAGGATCGCCTCGAGTTCGCCTTCGTCGAGTGCATAGAGCTTCTGCGCGGCCTTCTTGCCGCGCGCGGGCGCGTCGACGCGGAACAACGGCGGGCGCGCGACGCACACATGGCCACGCTCGATCAGTTGCGGGAAGTGCTTGAAGAACAGCGTGAGCAGCAGCACCTGGATGTGCGAGCCGTCGACGTCCGCATCCGACAGGATGCAGATCTTGCCGTAGCGCAGGTTCGACAGGTCGACGCTTTCATCCGGGCTGTGCGGATCGACGCCGATCGCGACCGAGATGTCGTGCACCTCGTTGTTCGCGAACAGGCGGTCGCGCTCGGTTTCCCACGTGTTCAGCACCTTGCCGCGCAGCGGCAGGATCGCCTGGTACTCCTTGTCGCGGCCCATCTTCGCGGAGCCGCCTGCCGAGTCGCCCTCGACCAGGAACAGCTCGTTGCGCGCGATATCTTCCGTCTCGCAGTCGGTCAGCTTGCCGGGCAGCACCGCGACGCCCGAGCTCTTGCGCTTCTCGACCTTCTGGCCCGCTCGCGTGCGCGCCTGCGCCTGCTTGATCACGAGCTCGGCGAGCTTCTTGCCGTGCTCGACGTGCTGGTTCAGCCACAGCTCGAGCGCAGGGCGCGAGAACGACGACACGAGCTTCACCGCGTCGCGGCTGTTCAGGCGTTCCTTGATCTGCCCCTGGAACTGCGGATCGAGCACCTTCGCGGACAGCACGAACGACACGCGCGCGAACACGTCTTCCGCGAGCAGCTTCACGCCCTTCGGCTGCAGGTTGTGCAGTTCGACGAAGCTTTTCACCGCCTGGTAGAGACCGTCGCGCAGGCCGGATTCGTGCGTGCCGCCGGCCGGCGTCGGGATCAGGTTCACGTACGACTCGCGCACGAGCGAGCCTTCCTCGCTCCATGCGACGACCCACGACGCACCCTCGCCTTCGGCAAAGGTGTCGTCGCCCGAACGCGAATCGGCGAAGCGCTCGCCTTCGAACAGCGGGATCAGCAACTCGCTGCCGTTCATCTCGTCGAGCAGGTAGCCGCGCAGGCCGTCTTCATATTTCCACGTCTGGCGCTCGCCCGACTTCTCGTTGACGAGCACGACCTCGACGCCCGGCAGCAGCACGGCCTTCGAGCGCAGCAGGCGCTGCAGTTCGCCGAGCGGCAGGTTCGGCGAATCGAAATACTTCGGATTCGGCCACACCTGCACGCGCGTGCCGGATTTCTTCTCGCCGCGGCCCGCGCCCTGCGTCGTGAGCGGCTTGACGACATCGCCTTCGGCGAAGCCGAGCTCCGCGATCTTGCCGTCGCGCCAGACCGTCACGTCGAGGCGCGTCGCGAGCGCGTTCGTCACCGACACGCCGACGCCGTGCAGGCCGCCCGAGAACGTGTAGGCGCCGCCCGCGGCCTTGTCGAACTTGCCGCCCGCGTGCAGGCGCGTGAATACGATCTCGACGACCGGCACGCCCTCTTCCGGGTGCATGCCGAACGGGATGCCGCGGCCGTCGTCCTCGACCGAGACCGACTGGTCGGCGTGCAGCGTGACCGTGATCTGCTTGCCGTAGCCGCCGAGCGCCTCGTCGGACGCGTTGTCGATGACTTCCTGGATGATGTGCAGCGGATTCTCGGTACGGGTGTACATGCCGGGGCGCTGCTTGACCGGCTCGAGACCCTTTAGCACCTTGATCGATGCTTCGCTATAGGCCGCGCTGGGTTTCTTCGTTGACATAGGCGCTGAATTTCGTCATTCATCGGGACGTTGTCCACACCTGGTGTGGATAACGTCGTGGACAAAACGTTGAGTTCCGTAAAAAAGCGAATCGAAACAACGGTGTGCTTGGACTGCTCCGAAAGCGGGCGCGCGGCGTGCGCTGCGCTGCCCGGGACGCGCGGTATTTTACTGGTTCCGCGTGGCACGCCAATCGCGGAATCGCGCGCGGCGGCCGCCGGCCGCGCGACGCGCCTGCGTTTTACGCGGGCTTGCGCTTCGCCTCGAGCGTTTCCCACCGTTCGAGCGCTTCGAGCAATTCGTCGTCGATCGCCGCGAACCGCTCGGTCAGGCGCGTGCCTTCCTGCGGATCCTTCGCGAAAATCGAACCGTCTTCGAGCCGCGCGTTGATCGTCTTCTGCTCCTCTTCGAGCGCGGCGATCTTCTCCGGCAGCGAATCGAGCTCGCGCTGCTCGTTGAACGACAGCTTGACCGTGCGTTGCGCGTTGCGGCCCGCAGCGCTTTTCGCCGAATCTTCCTTGACGGGCGCGGCTTCCTTGACCGCGCGCTTCGCGGCTTCCTGCTGCGCGAGCTGATCGGCGCGCGCACTCTGGATCTGCCAGTCGGTGAAGCCGCCGACGTATTCGCGCCACTTGCCGTCACCCTCGGCCGCGATCACCGACGTCACGACGTTGTCGAGGAACGCACGATCGTGGCTGACGAGCAGCACCGTGCCGTCGTAGTCGGCCAGCAGTTCCTCGAGCAGTTCGAGCGTCTGGATGTCGAGGTCGTTGGTCGGTTCGTCGAGCACCAGCACGTTGGCCGGACGCGCGAACAGGCGCGCGAGCAGCAGCCGGTTGCGTTCGCCGCCCGACAGCGACTTCACCGGCGAACGCGCACGTTCCGGCGCGAACAGGAAATCGCCGAGGTAGCTCATCACGTGCTTGCGCACGCCGCCGATCTCGACCCATTCGCTGCCGGGGCTGATGGTATCCGCGAGGCTCTTTTCCTGGTCGAGCTGCGCACGCATCTGGTCGAAATACGCGACCTGCAGGTTCGTGCCGATGCGCACCGTGCCTTCGTCGGGCTTCAGTTCGCCGAGAATCAGCTTGAGCAGCGTCGTCTTGCCGGCGCCGTTCGGGCCGATGAAGCCGATCTTGTCGCCACGCATCACTGTCGTCGAGAAACGATCGACGACCGCGCGGCCGCCGTAGCGCTTCGTCACGTCGGTCAGTTCCGCGACGATCTTGCCGGACTTCTCGCCCTGCGCGACATCCAGCTTCACGTTGCCCAGCGTGTTGCGGCGCTCCGCGCGTTCGTTGCGCATCTGCACGAGCCGCGCGATGCGGCCGACGCTGCGCGTGCGGCGTGCCTCGACGCCCTTGCGGATCCACACTTCTTCCTGCGCGAGCAGCTTGTCGAACTTCTCGTTTTCCACGCGCTCAATTTCGAGCTGCTGGGCCTTGCGCGTCTGGTACGCGGAAAAATTGCCCGGGTACGACAGCAGCCGGCCGCGATCGAGATCGACGATGCGCGTCGCGACGCGGTCGAGGAACGCGCGATCGTGCGTGATGAACAGCAGGCCCGCGCGCTGCGCGACGAGCAGCTCTTCCAGCCAGCGGATGCCGTCGAAGTCGAGGTGGTTGGTCGGTTCGTCGAGCAGCAGCACGTCGGGCTGCAGCACCAGCGCGCGCGCCAGCGCGACGCGCTTCTGCATCCCGCCCGACAACGCATCGACGGGTGCATCGACGTCCGCCAGGCCGATCTGCGCGAGCGTCATCGACACGCGCGTGCGCCAGCTCCACGCGTCGTGCGCATCGAGCGACGACTGCAGCGCGTTCATCCGCGCGAGCAGCGCATCGTGTTCGGCGCCTTCGGGGATATCCGCGAGGCGGTGCGCGATCGAATCGTACTCTTCGAGCAGTTCGCGCGTGTGCGCAAGCCCCGATGCGACGGCATCGAACACCGTCGCGCCCGGCTCGAATTCGGGCTCCTGCGGCACGTAGACGGTCACGAGTTCCTGCTGGCGCGTGACGAGCCCGTCGTCGGGCTTCGCGAGCCCGGCGACGATCTTCAGCAGCGACGACTTGCCCGCGCCGTTTCGGCCGATCAGGCCGACGCGCTCGCCGGCTTCCAGCGAGAAATCCGCGTGATCGAGCAACGCGACGTGACCGAACGCGAGCTGCGCGCCGGATATGGAATAGAGCGACATGGGGAGACGGCGAAGAGAGGAATCGGAAGCGCCCATTGTACCGGTCGCGGGCGGCGTTACCGGCATGGCCGGACGGACAAGGCCGGCAAACGGGTCGGGAGGCGGGTTGGAACCTGCATTTGACGGCTGGCAGGCGGCCATCGACGCGAAGCGACGCGATGCGATGGCGCGCCGGGTGCGGCCGGCTTCCGATAGCGGACGCCGGCCGCGAATTCCGAGCGAAAGGGCCAACGTCGGCCGGATGCCTGCAACCGGCCGATCGCCCCTCCCGCACCGGACGCCTCGGGCGCCCGTACGCGGCACACGCAGTTACTTCACGTTGATCGTGATCGTCGAGCTCAATTCGGGACCGTACGAGCGGTGTATGCCGTCGCCCAACTGCAGCGTCAGCGTGTGCTGGCCGGGCGGCAGATTGATGTCGGTTTCGGTCTGCGCCTTGCCGAAGTGCAGCGAACGCTCGCTCGCGGGAATCACGTCGCCCTTCGGAATCGGCCGGCCGTCGATCAGCAGGTGATGATGGCCAGTGTTCGGCGTGTTGTCGCCGGCCGGTCGAAGCTCCATTCCTTCGAGCCCGAACTTCACATGCACCGGGTTCGACACCGTCGCGCCTTCGCTCGGCGCTTCGAAATACACGCGCGCCTCGGCCCGCGCCATCGTCGACACGGCCATCGCCGCCACACACAGCGCACCTGCGATCCACTTTCTGTTCAGCATCGCATTCTCCTTATGATTGGACAGCCTCGGAAGCATACACCGCACGAACGGCATACGCGTTTCGGTTGCGTTGTTCGCGATGCGTACGTTTAAAACGACGTTGCAGAGCCGTTCGACGAAATTCCGGTACCATTGCGCCTTTCGTTCGCCGGCCAGGCTGCGGACGGCATTACCGAATTTCCATTTTCCCGAGCGCTACATGAGCGAAGTAACCGAATACCAGAGCTGGGTCTGCCTGATTTGCGGGTGGGTCTACAACGAAGCGGAAGGGCTGCCCGACGAAGGCATCGCGCCCGGCACCCGTTTCGCCGACATTCCCGCCGACTGGCGCTGCCCGTTGTGCGACGTGGGCAAGGAAGATTTCGTCGTCGTCGATTTCTGATTCGCTGACGCGCTGATTTCCGATCGCGGCTGATTGCGCGATCACGCGCGTCGGCGCGTATTCCGCCCCGCCGACGCGCCGCGCGTTTGCTATACTCTGCGCGCTGTCCACACTGCCGTCCGGTTCGCGTTTTTTCGCGCGTGTCGCCCGGACATGGCTCTCCCCGTAGTTCAATGGATAGAACAAGCGCCTCCTAAGCGCTAGATACAGGTTCGATTCCTGTCGGGGGGACCAGCCAAGCCCCAAGCGCGACGATGTTGGACCGCCGCCGGCCTACTCGTCGAACGGTCCGGCTTCAAAATTGGCTACTCCGTCGGCATACTCTCGCACCCATATATCGCGGTGATCCTCGCCAGAACCCTTTACTGCGAACGACGCATTCGGTAGGCATGAAGCCAATTTGTCGAACAGCATGACGATCGCCATACTGTTCAGATAGAACAGAGTTGAAGTTGGGAGAGCCGAACCACATGCTTCGGTGAGGTTGGTCAATACGTCGTGGCTTAGCGAATATTCGTCAAGAAACTTCAAGAGTTCCTCGCGGACACTGGCAACATTCAACGGCTCGCCATCGAACGGATGAACCCAAACCTGGGTGTGAAAACTCATTCGAACTTACTCCGTTATTTTTCTCATTCAAACACTGGCTCTTCACGGCGTGGTGAGCGATTCGTGATTGTTGACGATCTACCCACCGTTGTCGATCGGCCAAGTTTGGGCTTTCGTGGGCAGTTCACCCTTCTCGAAGCGTGCCGAGCCTGCCGGTGAGCCGCCGACTCCATTCGACGTAAATCACCAATCGATTGACTCTCCACATCAGCCCTAGTACACTTCGCGCCGCGGGGTGGAGCAGTCTGGCAGCTCGTCGGGCTCATAACCCGAAGGTCGTAGGTTCAAATCCTACCCCCGCAACCAATACCGAAGCCCGCTCTGCGAAAGCAAGCGGGCTTCTAGCTTTGCGCACGCACTACTGCGTGCTCGAAGCCTGCCAGCATCACATCCCGAGCGACGAACATTCAGCCTCCGACGCCCCCTGCGACACACGATCGCATCCCGCCCGATCGCCGCGGCCCCGCGCCACCCATTGCGTAGAATTCCGAACCTTCTTCAGCATCCGGACTCCCGCAATGATTCGAGCGATCGCGGCACTCGCCGCGCTTTCAGCCATGACCGGCTCGGCAAACGCCGCCGACACCCTCACCGCCCCCGCGAAGCAGCGCTACGTCAGCCCTGGCATCGCCAACATCACGAACGCAGCAGCGCCGCACGCGGCCCCCCCCTCGCCCGATTCACACTGCCGTGAACTGACCGCCGGGATCGACGCCGTCAAGCACGCCCCCGACCGCGGCCAGAAGATCGTGCGCGGGATGGGCCCGGACGGCAAGCCACGCAACGAACTGCGCGCTTACGACAAGCGCGCCGATCTCGAAACCGAACATCACCGGCTCGGCTGCCGATAACGAACGCAACACCGCCCGGTCGAGAAATCACGCCGGGCGTCGGCATTCACGCACTCACGCGTTCGCACCACCATCGATCGTCAACCCGGTGCCATTGATCGACCGCCCTTCCGGCCCGACGACGAACGCGACGAGCGCCGCGACGTCCTCGGCCTTGCCGTACTGCGGGATCGCCATCCGCGAACGCTGCGCACCGGCGTGTTCGCCGTCGGCCGGGTTCATGTCGGTATCCGTCGACCCCGGATGCACGATATTGACCGTGATGCCGCGCGAACCGAGATCGCGCGCGAGCCCCTGCGTCCAGCCGATCAGCGCGGCCTTGCTCGCCGCATAGAGGCTCATCCCCGCATCGGGCACGCGCGTGGCAAGGCAACTCCCGGTCGACACGATGCGCCCGCCCTCCCCGAGATGCCGCGCCGCCGCCTGCGACGCGACGATCACCGCGCGCACGTTCACGTTCAGCGTCGCGTCGATATCGTCGAGCGTGAGGTCGTCCAGCGCGCCGGCCCGGAAAATCCCCGCGTTGTTGACGAGAATGTCGAGGCCGCCGAACGCCTCCGCCGCACGATCGACCGCGTCGCGTACGGCCACCGGATCGGCGCTGTCGGCCTGGATCGCAACGGCGCGACGGCCGAGCGCCTCGATGCCGGCGACGACGGCCTGCGCCCGCTCCGCCGATTTCTCATAGGTAATCGCGACGTCCGCGCCATCGGCCGCCAGCCGTTTCGCGATCGCCGCACCGATGCCGCGGCTGCCGCCCGTGATGAGTGCACGCTTGCCCTGAAGTCGGTTCATGTCGGTTCCTTTCCTTATTTATGTAACGACCGACACAGAATGTGGCAAGTTGCGCGACACAGTCAATTGATTTAATTTATCGATCGATACAGAAATCGACGAAGGGACGGACGCAATGGCTGAACGGGGCCGACCGAGAAGCTTCGACAAGGAAGCGGCGCTGGATCGCGCAATGGAGGTGTTCTGGCGCCTCGGCTACGAAGGCGCGTCGATGGCCGACCTGACGGCCGCGATGGGCATCGCGTCGCCGAGCCTGTATGCGGCGTTCGGCAGCAAGGAAGCGTTGTTCCGGCTGGCGCTCGAGCATTACAGCGCAACGGAAGGACGGGAAATCTGGGGGGGCGTAGAACAGGCCGGCAGCGCGCACGACGCCGTACGGAGCTACCTGATGGATACCGCCCGTGTGTTCACGCGGCGGTCGAAGCCGGCCGGCTGCCTGATCGTGCTGTCGGCACTGCATCCGGCCGAGCGTTCCGATACGGTCCGGCAAACGCTGATCGCGATGCGCGAGCGCACGGTGGAGAACCTGCGCGCGCGCCTCAGGCAAGGGGTCGCGACCGGCGAGATCGCCGCGCAAGCGAACCTCGACGCAATCGCGCGGTACTACGTCACGGTCCAGCAGGGAATGTCGATCCAGGCACGCGACGGTGCGAGCCGTCGCGATCTGGAGGCCGTCGCGCAAGCCGCGCTGGCCGCGTGGCCAGCGCTCGTCGGCAAGAATGGCGCGAGCGGCGCGTAGCGGCAGGACGCCGCCACGCGCGGCCGCGCCGCAACGTTACTGCTTCGCCGCGTGCTGCACGTCCTTCGACGCATGCCACACGCGATAGCGCACCTCGAAGCCTTCCGGCACATAGACGACGAGCGGCAGGCGGCTGTTGTAGCGCAGCAGCTGGCCGTCGCCGCGCACCTGCACGAACCGTTGCTGCGGCGCCTGGCCCGGGCATGCCATCAGCGTCGATGCCGGCCCCTTCACGTCGGTGAGCTGGTAGTACGTATAGCCCCAGCCCTTCACGTCCTCGGCAGTCAGCTCGCCGCCGAACCATTGCTGGTTGCAGTCGGTCTGCAGCGTCTTGCCGATCATCAGTTCGACGCGCGCATCGCCTTCGCTCTCGAGCGCGGGCAGCGCGATCACGACGCGCTGCTGGCCGGCCGCTGCCTGCGGAAACATCTTGATCGACTCGGCCGTCACGGCGGGCGCGGAAGCGGGCCCCGCCACGCAGGCGGCGGCTGTCGTCACGCAGAAGGCGGCCAGTGCGGCCCGGATCGCGAATTTCATCGATGTACTCCTGGAAAAACAAAATGAGCTCCGGATGCTAACACTTCCGTCGCATGAGCTTACGGCGCCGTAATTTGACGACACAATTGCAAACAGCTGGCAATCCCCTTGCGCGGTACTTATACGGGAACCAAGGAGAACATCATGCTGAAGCTCATTGCTGCCGCCGGCGTCGCGACCTTGCTGGCCGGCTGCGTCGTCGCCCCGGACGCCGGATACGGCTACGGTTACGGGCAGCCCTACTATTCCGATCCAGGCTACGCGTACGCGCCATCGCCCGTGTACGGCACGGTCAATATCTGGGGCGGTGGCGGCGGGCGCGACTGGGATCGCGGCCGGCGCGACTACCATCGCTGGGACGGCGACCGCGGCAACCGCGGCAACGGCTGGGGGCGCGGCGGCGGACACCGCGGTGGCGACTGGAACGATGGTGGCGGAGGCGGCGGCCATCGTCACTGACGCGCATTTGCAACCGTTTGTATCCGCGTAGTGCCCGTCGACGGCCGACGCGTCGTGCAAAAAAACGGACGACCGCACAAAAGACGAAGGCCCTCGCACGAAGCGAGGGCCTTTTGTCGTTCGGTGCGGTGAAGCGAACGGCGCCATCGCCGCCCGCTCACGCTTCGCTGGTCAGCCTGCTCACCAGCCGGCAGGCTGAGCGTAGCCACCCGACACGGGAGCGCCGCACACATACGCGCGCTGGTAGCGGTCGTAGCAATAGTTCGGGCCGTCGTCCTGGTACTGCGCCTGCTGATAGGTCGGATACGCAGGCTGCTGGTATGCCGGCGCCTGGTAGTACGTCGGCGGCTGATAGGCCGGCGCCTGGTACGCGGGCGCCTGGTACGCGACGGGCGGATTCATCGCGGACGTCACGATCGCGCCGAGCACCGCGCCGCCGATCAAGGCGCCGATGACGGCGCCACCGTCGCGGCCATGCGCGGACGCCGGGCCTGCCACGGCAAGCGAACCGGCAAGGACACACACTGCGGCAATTTTTTTCATGATGGACTCCCACGCGAAGTGGTACTGGATGCGATGCATTGTGGCGGCTTGCGGCCGTAATAGATGCAGCAAGTGGTAACGCGCGATTACCGGCATCACGCCCATCGAAATACGCGGTCGCCGTGCTACGATTTTCGGCATACAGGAGACGCCGTCATGCAGCCCGAAACCGCCCGCCGTTTCGATACCGAATTCGCCCCGCGCATCGCACAGGCCATCGCCGCCTTCTTCGCCGAACACGTGCTGACCGACGTCGTCCCGTATGGCGGCCACGGGCACCCGACGCGCGTGCAGATCCGCAGCGCGCCGCACGAGCACGTCAGCGGCTTCGACCATCCGCTGAACCTCGAGCTCACCTGGGACACCGACGAAATCGAGCGGCTGATGGAGCCGGACGGCCCGCAGCGCTTCGAGCACTACCTCGCCGCGCTGCCGAAAAAGCTGGGTGCATGGCAGAGCGCGCGCGACATCGATCTCCTGTCGCGCACGCAGGCCGACCCGCTCGTGCGGCTCGGCGGCCTCGACTTCGAAGGCTGAGTGCCGGCATCGCGCGACGCGGCCCGGTGATACACTCGATCGGCCCCGCTCCGGTGCAGTTGCGCCGGCCGGGCCGCTCATCGCCGCCTCCACCCTTGCGCATGGTTGCGCACGCAACCGGCAACCGGGCGCGCGGACAACCACGCCTCTGCTCCCGCCATGAACGCCGATACCGGCCTGCCGCTTCCGCAACGCTACTGGGCGATCGTCTGCGTCGCACTGGGCATCACGCTCGCCGTGCTCGACGGCGCCATCGCGAACGTCGCGCTGCCGACGATCGCACGCGACCTGCACGCATCCGACGCCGCGTCGATCTGGATCGTCAACGCGTACCAGCTCGCGGTCACGATCACGCTGCTGCCGCTCGCGTCGCTCGGCGAGCGCATCGGCTATCGCCGCATCTACATTGCCGGGCTCGCGCTGTTCACCGCGGCGTCGCTCGGCTGCGCGCTCGCCGGCTCGCTGCCGATGCTGGCCGTGATGCGCGTGATCCAGGGCTTCGGCGCGGCCGGCATCATGAGCGTCAACGCGGCGCTCGTGCGGATGATCTACCCGTCGTCGATGCTCGGGCGCGGGCTGTCGATCAATGCGATGGTGGTGGCGCTGTCGTCGGCGATCGGGCCGACGGTCGCGTCCGCGATCCTGTCGTTCGCCTCGTGGCCGTGGCTGTTCGCGGTCAACGTGCCGATCGGTATCGCCGCGGTATTCGGCAGCCTGCGTGCGCTGCCGGCCAACCCGCTGCACGACGCGCCGTACGATTTCGCGAGCGCGCTGATGAACGCATGCGTGTTCGGGCTGCTGATCACGGCCGTGGACGGGCTCGGCCACGGCGAGGCCCATGCGTACGTCGCGGCCGAGCTGGCCGTCGCGTTAGTCGTCGGCTACTTCTTCGTGAAGCGCCAGCTGTCGCAGCCGGCGCCGCTCTTGCCGGTCGACCTGATGCGCATCCCGATGTTCGCGCTGTCGGTCTATACGTCGACGGCGTCGTTCACGTCGCAGATGCTCGCGTTCGTCGCGCTGCCGTTCTGGCTGCAGAACTCGCTCGGCTTCTCGCAGGTCGAGACGGGCCTGTACATGACGCCGTGGCCGCTCGTGATCGTGTTCGCCGCGCCGCTCGCGGGCGTGCTGTCGGATCGCTATTCGGCCGGCATCCTCGGCGGGATCGGGCTCGCGCTGTTCGCGGCCGGGCTGCTGTCGCTCGCGACGATCGGCGCGCATCCAGGCACCGTCGACATCGTGTGGCGGATGGCGCTGTGCGGGGCGGGCTTCGGGTTGTTCCAGTCGCCGAACAACCGCGCGATGCTGTCGTCGGCGCCGCGCGAACGCAGCGGCGGCGCGGGCGGCATGCTGAGCACCGCGCGGCTGACCGGGCAGACGCTCGGCGCCGCGCTCGTCGCATTGATTTTCGGGCTCGTGCCCGATCGCGGGCCGACGATTGCACTCTATGTCGCGGCGGCATTCGCGGCGGTGGCCGCGGTCGTCAGCATGCTGCGCATCACGTCGCCACAGCCGGACACGGCGACCTGACGCCGCCGCGCACCGCGTGCGTGGCCGGGCATCATGCCGCGTCGAGCGCGTCCAGCACGAAGCGCACGCGCGTCTTCACACTCTCGCGCGGCAGTTCGATCAGCCGATAGCCGTATGACGTGTAGCACTCGACCATCGCGTCGTACGTGCGCACGGCTTCCGCGAAATCCTGCCGGCGCTCGGTGTCCTGCGCGTAGATGTCCGGCCACGGCGGCGCGATGAACACGCGCCGGTGGTAGCGGAAACGGCGAGCCGAGGCTTCCGCATGCGCGGGCACCGCGAGCCCTGTCAGGCGCAGATAGCCGATCACGTCCGGCACGCCTCGATCGAAGAACACGGGCCCGCGCGCGCGGCGTGCGAGATCGTATGAGCGCATCTCCCAGCTCAGCATCAGCTCGGCGAACGCCGCCGGGTCCCGCCACGGCAACGCCTGGCCGTCGATCGCCATCTGGTCGCGGATCACTCCGCGCCCTGCTTCCTGCGAGCGCGCGAAACCGGCGCGCTCGAGCGCGTCGAGCAACGTGCTCTTGCCCGACCCCGGGCCACCGGTCACGACGAAGAAGCGGCGGGTAGCGTCGTCCTCCACGCCGGGCGCCGGTCCCAACTCACGCATGCGCAACCCGCCGGCCCGCGCGCCGCGTGACCGACGCGGCCGCCGCGACACTGCGCAAATCGGCGACGAACGTATCGCGCCAGACCGACAGGTCGTTCGCGCGCAGCCGTGCGAGGTTTTCCTCGTGGCGCGCCTGCCGCTCGGCGAGCGGCATCGACAGCGCGCGCTCGAGCGCCTCGGCCATCTGCGACAGGTCGTACGGATTGACGAGGAGCGCGCCGGTCAACTCGGCTGCCGCGCCCGCGAACTCCGACAGCACGAGCACGCCCGGATCGGCCGGATCCTGCGACGCGACGTACTCCTTCGCGACGAGATTCATCCCGTCGCGCAGCGGCGTCACGTAGCCCACCTGCGACATCCGGAAGAACGCCATCAGCAGGTTGCGCTCGTACTTGCGGTTCAGGTACTGGATCGGCGTCCAGTCGAGCTGCGAGAAGCGGCCGTTGATGCGACCGGCCTCGCCCTCGAGCGTTTCGCGAATGTCCTGATAGGTCTTCACGTCGGAACGCGTCGGCGGTGCGATCTGCAGGAGCGACACGCGCCCCTGCCAGCCCGGCGCGTTCGCGAGCATCCGCTCGAACGACTGGAAGCGTTCGACGAGCCCCTTCGAATAATCGAGGCGGTCGACGCTCATCACCAGCTTGCGGCCGTCGAGCGCCTCGCGCAGCATCTTCACCGGCTTGCGCGTGCCGTACTGGACGGCCGCCTGCGCGATCGCGTCGGGATGCACGCCGATCGGATAAGCGGCGACCTTCACGACGCGGCCATGCGCGTGCAGCATCCCGTCGTCGCTCGCCGCGCCGATCCCGCGCCGCTCGATGTAGTCGGTAAACGCCTGTTTGTCGGCCTCGGTCTGGAAGCCCGCGACGTCGTACGCGCACATGAACTTCACGAGCTCCTCGTGCGGCGGCACGAGACGCAGCATGTCGGGTGACGGAAACGGAATGTGCAGGAAGAAACCGATCGGGTTCTTCACGCCGAGTTCGCGCAGGTAATGCGCGAACGGCAACAGGTGATAGTCGTGCACCCAGATCAGGTCGTCGGGGCGCAGCAATGCGGCGAGCTGCTTTGCGAGCATCGCGTTCACGCGCAGATAGCCCGCGTACTCCTGGCGGTCGAAGCGCGCGAGATCGCCGCGGTAATGGAACACCGGCCACAGCGTCGCATTCGAGAAGCCGCGATAGTACTGGTCGTAGTCGCGCCGGGTCAGCCCGACCGTCGCGTAGGTGACGTTGCCGTCCCGCTGGATTGCGGGCTCGGTGTCGGGTGCGTCGACGATCTCGCCGTTCCAGCCGAACCAGACGCCGCCCGTTTCCTTCAGTGCGTCCATCACGCCGACGGCCAGGCCGCCCGCGCTCGGGCGCGTGTCCTCGCCGGCGGCGACACGATTCGATACCACGATCAATCTGCTCATGCGATTTCCCCTCCTCGATTCGATTGGCTGGCGCGCGACGCGCGCCCAAGCAGGCGCGGCGGCCCGAAGGCGGCCGCGCGGCGACTCAGTTCCGAGAATTGCAATGAAATACGGCGATGGAATGCGGCGACGACCGCATCAGGCGTCCTGCTCCTGACCGAGGTCGCGTTGATAGTCGAGCCCTTCCGGGCGAGCGCCACCCTGGTTGTGATCGCCGTCCGACGGCGTCTCGTCCGGCGCGCCCGCAGGCGGTGCCGATGGCGCGTCGGCCTGCGGACGCGGGCGGTCTTCCGGATGGTCGGCCGCCGCGTCAGGCGGCCGGTGTGACAACTGTTTCGAACGGCGCATGGCTGGGTGTCTCATATGCGGCGCGGCTCGAGGCCGTCGTAGAAACATTCCATAGCAAAACAGTCTAGGTCGCCTGATCGCATCCGAAGGTAACAATTACCTTCAATTTGTAACGTTTCGACCCCTCGGCGCTCATCCATTCGACAATAACGCCGCCCGCGCGCACGCGGCCTGCCGCACGGCGATTTGTCAAAGCTTTGCAATTTTCCTATGACAATTGCGAAACAATGACGCGGCATGACGGCGTGCATGCGACGCCGCTCACCCAGACAGGACTTGCACTCAGGGATGAACATTCGTTTCGAATCGCCGCGCCGGGCCACGCCGGCGCGCGTCGTGCTGGCCGTGATCGCCACGGCCGCACTGCTGTCCGGCTGCAACTCGCTGTACAGCGAGGGCGCGACAGCCGGCGCCGGTATCGCGGGCGCCGCGATCGCCTCCAAGGTCACCAACAACGCCGCCGTTGCGACGGGCATCGGCCTCGGCGCCGTCGCCGGCGCGCGGGCGGGCGTCCAGTACTCGCAGCGCGTCGCGCACCGTTACACCCAGGAACAGATCGCGAAGGCGGCGGGCCCGCTCGACGTGGGCGGCGTCGCGCCGTGGTCGACGCACCACTCGTTCCCGATCGAGGACGATGAGCAGGGTCGCGTGACGGTCAGCCGGATGATCAGCATCGGCCCGCTCGACTGCAAGGAAATCGTGTTCGCGGTCGATACGGCCGCGAAGCCCGACAAGCCGGCGCAATCGGCGTTCTACGTCGCCACGATCTGCCGCGACGGCCCCGTGTGGAAATGGGCGTCGGCCGAGCCGGCGACCGAACGCTGGGGCGCATTGCAATGAGCATCGCGCTCCGTATCGCGGCCATCGGCGCGCTGTGCGCGGCGACGGCCACGCTGTCGGGCTGCGGGTCGGTCGGCGCGGCGAGCGGCGCGCTCGCCGGCGCGGCGACGGGCCTCGTCACCGCGAACCCGGCGGTCGGCGTGGGTGTCGGGATTGCCGTGCAGGCCGCGACCGACGAAGCCGTCAACCGCACGATGAAGCAGCTCCATCAGAACCAGCAAGACGCGATCGCGAAGACGGCCGGCAGCCTGGCCGTCGGCGAAGTGAAGCCGTGGAAGGTGAAGAACACGCTGCCGCTGGAAAACGGCGAAGGCGAAGTTCGCGTCACGCGCGCGTACGCGTCGGCGCTCGCGATCTGCAAGGAATTTGCGTTCTCGGTGAAAGACGGCGACAAGGCCGACTGGTATTTCGCGAATGCGTGCCAGCAGGGCGCGCACTGGAAGTGGGCGTCGGCGGAACCGGCGGTCGACCGGTGGGGGAATCTGCAGTAACCGTGCGATACGCCGCGCATGACGCGCGGCGCATACGCACAAGCCGGGCTGTACAGCCCGGCACGTCGATCAGGACTCGACGTCCTCGAGGCTGAAAATCTCGGTCTGGTCGTTGTACGAGAAGATCTCGCCATAACGGCCCCAGTCGATCACCGCGTCGAGCGTCTCCTCGGCGGCGCCGTCCGACAGGAAATCCTCCAGCTCCTGCTCGAAGCGCACGCGCGGCGCGCGATGGCCCGGGCGCTCGTTCAGCACCTTCTTGATCCGCGCCGCGAGCGGCACGTGCTTCAGCAGGTGATCCGCGAACATCAGCTTGCGCTCCTGCGTGCCGAATTCCGCAAACACGCGCCCCGGCGGCGTCAGGAACACGTCCCCTTCCCGCACGTCCGCGAAGCCGAGGTACTGCAGCACTTCGGCGATCGGGAACAGATCGTCGACTTCCAGATGCAGCGTACGCGCGATTTCCGGCATGTCCGCACGGCCGTGGTACGGCGCCATCGCAAGCGTCTCGATCAGGCCGGCCATCAGGTTGGTCGACACCTGCGGCAGCCAGCTGCCGAGCTCCAGCCCCTTCTTCGTCGCTTCGCCGGTCTGGCGGGCCGTCATCTTCGCGTAGATGTCGTCGACGAGCTTGCGGAACGCCGGGTCGAGCCGGTTGCGCGGATGCTTGAACGGCACCTTGATTTCGGCGATCACGCGGCCCGGGTTCGACGACAACACGAGAATCCGGTCGCACATGAACACCGCTTCCTCGATGTTGTGCGTGACGATCAGCACCGACTTGATCGGCATCCGGCCTTGCGTCCAGAGATCGAGCAGGTCGGTACGCAGCGTCTCGGCCGTCAGCACGTCGAGTGCGGAGAACGGCTCGTCCATCAGCAGGATCGTGGGGTCGACGACGAGCGCACGCGCGAAGCCGACGCGCTGGCGCATGCCGCCCGACAGCTCGCGCGGGTACGCGTTCTCGAAACCGTCGAGACCGATCAGGTCGATCGCGGCCAGCGCGCGCTCGCGGCGCTCGCGCGCGCCGACGCCGAGCGCCTCGAGGCCCGCTTCCACGTTCTGCAGCACGGTGAGCCACGGGAACAGCGCGAAGGTCTGGAACACCATCGCGACGCCTTCGGCGGGGCCGGTCAGCGGCTTGCCGAGATAGGTCACTTCCCCGCCGGTCGGCTCGATCAGCCCTGCGATGATGCGCAACAGCGTCGACTTGCCCGAGCCGGAACGGCCGAGCAGGCCGACGATCTCGCCCTCGCGCAGCGACAGGTTCGCATCGTCGAGCACGAGCAATTCGCCCTGCGTCTTGTTGAAGCCGCGACAGACATGATCGACGCGCAGGATTTCCTCACCAAGGCGCGGCGGTTGGTTCGTCTGGACGGGGGCGTTTACAGCATTCGGATTGTGCATCGCGTTTCGCTCTCAATCGGTCTCAGTCGAGCCGCAGCTTCGCTTCGGCGAAGGCATACAGCGGCCGCCACAGCAGGCGGTTGAACAGGGTGACGAACAGGGACATCACGGCGATGCCCAGGATGATCTTCGGAAAATCGCCGGCGGCGGTGGTCTGCGCGATATAGGCACCGAGGCCGTGCGCCTCGATCTTGGTATTGCCCCACTGCACGGCTTCCGACACGATGCTCGCGTTCCAAGCGCCGCCCGAGGCGGTGATCGCGCCGGTCACGTAGTACGGGAAGATGCCGGGCAGGATCGCCTGCCGCCACCACTGCCAGCCACGGATACGGAAGTTCGTCGCCGCTTCGCGATAGTCGTTCGGGTAGGACGTCGCGCCAGCAATCACGTTGAACAGGATATACCACTGCGTGCCGAGCACGATCAGCGGCGACAGCCAGATGTCGGCGTTCAGGTGGAAGCGCGCGATCACGATCACGAACGCCGGGAACAGCAGGTTCGCCGGGAACGCCGCGAGGAACTGCGCGAGCGGCTGCAGCTTCTCGGCCAGCCTCGGGCGCAGCCCGATCCACACGCCGACCGGCACCCAGATCAGCGACGCAATCGCGATCAGCACGGCCACGCGCAGCAGCGTGATGAGCCCGAGCACGAGCACGTGGCCGACCTCGGCCAGCGTCACGCCGGTCGACACGAAGCTGACCACGCGCCACACGACATAGGCCGTGCCGATCAACACGAGAATCGCCCACGCAATGTCGACCGTACGTGACGCCTTCTTCTCGACACGCGGCAGCGAAAAACGCATCGCGCCCGACAGCGGCAGGCGCAGCGGAATCCGCGCGGCTTTCGCGAAGAACCAGCCCGCCGGCACGAGCAGCTGATGAATCAGGCGCGTGCGACGCACGAGGTCGAGCAGCCACGACTCCGGCGCGTTGCCCGAGCTGGTGTTCTCCATCCGGAACTTGTCGGCCCACGCGACGAGCGGGCGGAACAGGAACTGATCGTACGCGAGGATCACGACCGACATCGTGAGGATCACCCAGCCGACCGCGCCGAGGTTCTTGTCCGCGATCGCCTGCGCGAGATACGCGCCGACTCCCGGCAGCGTGATGGTCTGGTTGCCGACGGTGATGGCCTCCGACGCGACGACGAAGAACCAGCCGCCCGACATCGACATCATCATGTTCCAGATCAGCCCCGGCATCGAGAACGGCACTTCGAGCTTCCAGAAGCGCTGCCAGGAGGTCAGATGAAAGCCCCGCGACACTTCGTCCAGATCGCGCGGCACCGTGCGCAGCGACTGGTAGAAGCTGAACGTCATGTTCCACGCCTGGCTCGTGAAGATCGCGAAGATCGCCGCGAGCTCGGCGCCGAGCACGCGGCTCGGGAACAGCGCGAGGAAGAACGTGACCGTAAACGAGATGAAGCCGAGCACCGGCACCGACTGCAGGATGTCGAGGATCGGGATCAGCACCATGCCGGCACGCCGGCTTTTCGCGGCGAGCGTGCCGTAGATCAGCGTGAACGTGAGCGACGCGACCATCGCGGCGAGCATCCGCAGCGTGGTGCGCAACGCGTATTCGGGCAGGTTCGCCGGGTCGAGCGAAATCTTCTGCGTCTGCAGGGTGCCGATCGGCGCCATCGTTTCGTGGAAGCCGACGACCGCCATCGCGATCAGGCAGATGATCAGCGGAAACGCGATGAAATCCCACCGGTTCGGCAGGACGCGCCACGCGGACGCGTTGGCGGTCCGGTTCGGATTGAAGAATCCGACGTCCATCAGGCGCCCTCCCCGGTAAGGCCGGCCGAAGCCGGCAGTCGATGTTGATTCATGGCAAAGCGCACGGGTGCGGTAATTCGATTGACTGACGATCGCGCGCAAGCGCGGTGCGCCGTGCGTGCATGCGCTGCCGCGCGCCGGACGAGCCGGCCCGCGACGGCACGACACTACACCAACCTGTATTTCAGGTACAACCGTCCGGGAGCGGCGCAGGCGGCGCACGGATCGTGCCTGGCGCGCGGGCGGCTGGCGGGTGCGCGGGTCGAGCAGCCCGGCCGCAATCTTTCGGCCGGCATGCAGGCCCGAATTATGCCGTGATCCGGCCCGCCCGGGAACCCGCCAGCCGCACGTGCACGCAAACCATGTCGGACGTCACCAGCCGGATACGACTATGCGGGTATGATCAGGGCTGGCCCTTGGGGTCTGTGGCGGCCGTTTCGATGGCCACGCATGCGTGTGCCCTCTGTCAGCAAGCCCTGGGGATCGATCGACGAGCGGGAGGAAAGGGAATGGCAGGAAACTTGGTGATCGTCTGTCGCGATCAGGATGCCGACGCGTTCTACGAACTGATGCAGGAGTACGGGTCGTTCCAGACGCGGCTGTCGTCGACGGCGTGGTACCTGAACATGAACGTCGTGCCGGAATCGCTGCAGGAGGAAATCCTGGAGCGCCTCGGCCGGTACACGACCGTCTACATCTTCGAGGCCACCACCGTGACCTACAACACCATCGACAGCAACGCGGCCGAGACGCTCGGCACGCTGTTCGGCGAATGATGCCGCGCGGCGCCAGCCCGGCCGGGTTGGCGCCGCAGCCGCTCATGCGGCCTGTGCGTGGGGTTCGTCCTTCGGCACGACCTCGAACGGGAACGTCATCGCGACGCGCAGGCCGCCTTCGGGACGGTTGCCGATGTCGCACGCCCCGCCCAGCCTGAGTACGAGCCGCTCGACGATCGCGAGCCCGAGCCCGCTGTGGCCGTTGCCGCCGCGCGCCGGGTCGAGCCGCACGAACGGCCGCGTGGCAGCAGCGAGGTCGCGCGGCGCGATCCCGCCACCGCTGTCGCTGACGGACAGCACATAGCCGGCCGGCGTGCGCGCCGTCTCGACGAGCACGGGCGGCGCACCGTACGCATGCGCGTTGTCCAGCAGGTTCGACAGGATCCGGTCGAGCGTCGCCGTCGGCAGCCGGAAGCCCGGATCGGCCTCGAGCCGAGTCTGCACCGTCGGCGCGTTCGGCGCGACCGCGCGATAGCTGCGCGCGATCCGCTCGCACGCCTGATCGACGGGCACCGGCTCGCTGCGATCGGACCCGCCGTGCGCAAACACCAGGAATTGATCGACGATGTGCGACATCGAATCGACGTCGCGCACGACGCCATCGCGCAACCGGGCGTCGTCCATCATTTCCGCCCGCAGCCGCATCCGCGCAAGCGGCGTGCGCAGGTCGTGCGCCACGCCCGCCAGCATCACCGCCCGGTCGCTCTCGGCCTGCGACACCTGTTCCACCATCTGGTTGAAGCCATGCGTGAGCTGGCGCAGCTCGCGCGGGCCGCGCTCACGCAGCGGCGGCACCGGCTGGCCGCGGCCGAAGCGCGCGACCGCGCGTGCCAGCGAACGCAGCGGCTGCTGCAGCTGCCGGGCCGCGAACAGCGCGGCGATCACGCCGGCCGAGAAGATCGTGCCGAGCCACAACAGCATCCGGTCGAGCGAGCGCGGCGGCCGCAGCGGCTGCACCGGCACCACGATCCAGTTGCGGTCGGTCGGCTCCTTCACCCACAGCACCGGCGGATGGCCGGGCGCGCCGATCTCGACACGCGTGCCGGGCGGCATCCGCTCGCTCACGTCGTCGCGGAACCGCTTGAGCGGCGCCGGCAGGCTCGACGGATCGCCGTTCGGCACGTCGGCGCTGTCCGGCGCCACGAGCCGCACGCGCGACGGCAACGGCTGGTCGGGCGTGCGCTCGACGTGCTGGCGCACGGCGTCGACCAGAAACGCGGCCTCTTCGACCGCGTAACGCGTCTGCATCTGGCTGCGCTCGAGCCGCATCGCGAAAAACCACGCGAAGTGAGACAGGAGCAGGACACCGATGACGAGTAGCGCCAGCCGCCCGAACAGTGAATCAATGGGTTTGCGCATGGGCCTCGCCGTCGGGCACGAACACGTAGCCGCGCCCGCGAACCGTCTGGATGAAGCGCGGCGTCGACGGATCCGTTTCGAGGATGCGGCGCAGGCGCCACACCTGGACGTCGATGCCGCGGTCGGTGCCGTCGTACTCGGGCCCGTGCAGCAGCTCGAGCAGCCGCTCGCGCGTGAGCGTGCGCAGCGCATGGTTCACGAAGATCTTCAGCAGCGCGAATTCACTGCTCGACAGCGTGGCCGGCTTGCCGTCGACCGACAGCGTGCGCGCCTGGAAATCGAGCACGAAGCGGCCGAACGCGAACGGCTCGCGCTGTTCGGGCGCCGCGGCCGACGGCGTCGCGCGGCGGCGGCGCAGCACGGCCTGCACGCGCGCGAGCAGCTCGCGCGGGTTGAACGGCTTGCCGAGGTAGTCGTCCGCGCCGAGCTCGAGCCCGACGATGCGGTCGACATCGTCCGCACGCGCGGTCAGCATGATCACGGGGATGTCGTCGCCGGCCGCGCGCAACTGGCGCAGCGCGGTCAGGCCGTCGACGCCCGGCATCATCAGGTCCAGCACGATCAGGTCGGGCCGCTCGCGCTCGAGGCGCTTCTCGAGCGTCGCCGCGTCGTGCAGCACGGACACTTCCATCCCCTGGCGCACGAGGTAGTCGCGCAGCAGGTCTCGGAGTTCTTGGTCGTCGTCGACGATGAGGATCTGGGTAGTCATGGCTCGAAGTTTACCGCGCGAGGGCGGAGTCGAAGAACGAAACAAAGGGACGAAAGGGTTACTGCGGGTTACCGCGCAAGGGAACTGTAATGCGCGGTAACCCGGCCACCGCCCCACGTAACACCGGCCGCGGCCCGCATCGCTAACCTGCGTCTTACCGGATGCGGCACCCGTTTTCCCGGTACCGCATCGCCGGACCCTTTGGATACAAGGAGTTTCTGAAATGTATAAGAAGACTTCCCGCGTGGCCATCGCGGCCGCCACCGTGCTCGCTCTCGCATTCGGCACCGCGCATGCCGCGCAGCCCGACGACATGCCGCCTCCGGGCGGCCCCGGCATGCACCAGATGCACGGCGGGCATGAAGGCGGCCCGTTCGGCGCGATCATGAAACTGCACGACCAGCTGAAGCTCAATGCGTCGCAGGAGCAGCATTGGCAGGCGGCCGTCAACACGATGAAGCAGAACCGTGACGCGATGCGCAAGAGCCACGAGCAGATGCGCGACCAGTTCAAGGCGCAGCAGAACCAGCCGATCCTCGACCTGAGCGCACTGCACTCTGCACGCCAGCAGGCCGAGGCGCAGAACGCGCAACTGCGCGAGCAGACGTCCGCCGCATGGCTCACGTTCTACAACGGGCTGAACGACCAGCAGAAGACGATGGTCAGCACGGCGCTCAAGCAGCAGTTCGCGAAGATGGAACAGCGCCACGAGAAGATGAAGGAGCGCTGGGAGCAGCATCGCGCGGCCAAGGCCGCGTCGGCACCGGCGCAGTAAGCCGGCGGGCCGCTCCGCGGAGCGGCATCGAAGGGGACGCGGGCACCGGCCCGCGTCCCCTTTTTTTCGTTTCAGGCGACGTCGAACAGCAGCACCTCGGCCGCCCGGCCGCGCGCGAACGCCACCGCGTCCACGCCGCCGATCCGCACGCCGTCGCCCGCGGCCAGCGCACAGCCGTTCACCTCGAGGTCGCCGCGCACCACGTGCACGTACGCGCGGCGGCCGGCCGGCACGTCGAACGCTGCCGCCTCGTCGCCGTCGATCAGCCCCGCGAAGATGCGGGCGTCCGCACCGAGCGGCAGCGCACCGTCGCCACCGTTCGGCGCCGCCACCAGCCTCAGCCGCCCGCGTCTCTCGCCGTCGGCAAAGCGCGTCTGCCCGTAGCCGGGCCGGCCACCCGCCCCGGCCGGCGCGAGCCAGATCCGCAGCAGGCGCAACGGCGCGTCACACGATGCGTTGGTTTCGCTCAGCATGACGCCGGTGCCGGCGCTCATGCACTGCACGCCGCCCGCGCGCACGATCGCCCCGTTGCCGAGGCTGTCGCGATGCGCGAGCGCGCCGTGGATCACGTAGGTGACGATTTCCGCGTCGCGGTACGGCCGCATCCCGTAGCCGCGGGTCGGCGCGATGCATTCCTCGTTCAGTTCGCGCAACGCGCCGAACGCCGGCGGCCCGCTCCGGCCGGACGCCCGAGGAAAGCTGTGAAGGAATTCGTGCCACCCTTGGCTGCGCTGGTCGCGATCGGCGGCGCGGCGGATCTGGAACATGGGACGGACACTCCATGAGATGCGTGGTTCTGGCATGCCGTCACTGTATGAGTGTGCCAATCGCGCCACAATCCGCCACCTGCGCACCGCATCGTTGCACCCGCGAATGCAATTGATGCAATACCCATTGTGAATACGGCGATTATCGCAACAGCCGGATCAATGCGTCGAAGAATCGATCGGTCGGCCAGGATTGCCGGTTTCCGGGTATCGCGTTCGGGTAAAATACCGGCCTTTTGGCGTTCGCCGTTCCGGCGGCCGTCATTGCCAACGCGCCGATCGGCGATTTTTGGCCGTCTAGAATACGCCGCGGCGCCCGGTCCGACCGGCCGCGAGCGCTCCCCGGAAAGTCAGCAACAGAAGGATGGAAATGAAGAAGGCCGCCCTGTGCGCCGCCCTCGCCCTCGTGGCGGGCAGCGCCTTCGCGAAGGAGTGGAAGACCGTGCGGATCGGCGTCGACGCCAGCTACCCGCCGTTCGAGTCGACCGCGCCGAGCGGCGAGATCGTCGGTTTCGACGTCGATCTCACCAAGGAAATCTGCAAGCGAATCAACGTGAAATGCGTGTGGGTGGCGCAGGATCTCGACGGGATCATCCCGGCGCTGAAGGCGAAGAAGTACGACGTCATCGTGTCGTCGCTGACCGTCACGGACAAGCGCCGCGAACAGATCGACTTCTCCGACAAGGTATATGACGCACCGGCGCGGATGATCGCGAAGACCGGCTCGCCGCTGCTGCCTACCGTCGCGTCGCTGAAGGGCAAGCGCGTGGGCGTCGAGCAGGGCTCGACGCAGGAGACCTATGCGAAGGCGTACTGGGAGCCGCAGGGCGTGACGATCATTCCTTACCAGAACCAGGACCAGGTCTATGCCGATCTCGGCTCGGGCCGTCTCGACGCGACGCTGCAGGACGAACTGCAGGCCGACTACGGCTTCCTGCGCACGCCGCGCGGCAAGGGCTTCGCGTTTGCCGGGCCGGAAGTGAAGGATCCGAAGACGATCGGCGACGGCACCGCGATCGGCCTGCGCAAGGAAGACACGGACCTGAAGCTCAAGATCAACCAGGCGCTGGCCGACATGCACAAGGACGGCACGTACGACCGGCTGTCGCACAAGTATTTCGCGTTCAGCGTCTATTCGGCTTCGGCCCGCTGAGCGACGAATAGAAGAAACGACGGATGCGGGGGCGGCCCTGCATCCGGTCAGTACAGGCAGTCAATCACGCGCCGCCCGCCTCCTGCCCGCCGTTCGCGCGACGGGCGGGCCCGGCACCGATGCCGGGGCGGACGGTCATGATACGCACGGGGCGTTCCGCGCAGCTTGGGCGGAACGCGTCTTTCGCGGCGCACCGCGTGCGCCCTAAGGGACCACACCAGGGACCACTCAATGTTTCTACAAGGTTACGGCCCGCTGATCCTCGCTGGCACCTGGCAAACCGTCAAACTGGCGGTGCTTTCGCTTGCGCTGTCGTTCCTGCTGGGCCTGCTCGGCGCGGGCGCGAAGCTGTCGCGCAACCGCTTCACGAACGGCGTCGGCACCGTCTACACGACGCTGATCCGCGGCGTGCCCGACCTCGTGCTGATGCTGCTGCTGTTCTACAGCCTGCAGATCTGGCTGAACATGGCGACCGACGCACTCGGCTGGGACCAGATCGACATCGACCCGTTCCTCGCCGGCGTGCTCGTGCTCGGCTTCATCTACGGCGCGTACTTCACCGAGACGTTCCGCGGCGCGTTCCTGTCGGTGCCGCGCGGCCAGCTCGAGGCCGGCAGCGCGTACGGGATGACGAACTGGCAGGTGTTCACGCGGATCATGTTCCCGCAGATGATGCGCTTCGCGCTGCCGGGCATCGGCAACAACTGGCAGGTGCTCGTGAAGTCGACCGCGCTCGTGTCGATCATCGGCCTGGCCGACGTCGTGAAGGCGTCGCAGGACGCCGGCAAGGGCACGCTGCGGTTCTTCTTCTTCACGCTGATCGCAGGTGCCGTCTACCTCGCGATCACGACGATCTCGAACTTCGTGCTGATGTGGCTCGAAAAGCGCTACTCGACCGGCGTCCGCAAGGCTGACCTATGATCGAACTCATCCAAGAATACTGGCGCAACTATCTCTACACCGACGGCTATCGCATAACCGGTGTCGCGATCACGTTGTGGCTGCTGGTCGTGTCGATCGGCCTCGGCTTCTGCCTGTCGATACCGCTCGCGGTCGCGCGCGTGTCGAAGAAGAAGTGGCTGTCTGGCGCCGTGTGGCTCTACACGTACGTGTTCCGCGGCACGCCGCTCTACGTGCAGCTGCTGCTCTGCTACACGGGCCTTTACAGCCTGCAGGCGGTGCGCGGCACGCCGATGCTCGACGCGTTCTTCCGCGACGGGATGCACTGCACGCTCCTCGCGTTCACGCTGAACACCTGCGCGTACACCACCGAGATCTTCGCGGGTGCGATCAAGGCGACGTCGTACGGCGAGATCGAAGCCGCGCGCGCGTACGGGATGTCGACGTTCACGATGTATCGCCGCGTGATCCTGCCGTCGGCGCTGCGCCGCGCGCTGCCGCTGTACAGCAACGAAGTGATCCTGATGCTGCACGCGACCACCGTCGCGTTCACGGCGACCGTGCCGGACATCCTGAAGATCGCCCGCGACGTGAACTCGGCGACCTACATGTCGTTCCATGCGTTCGGCATCGCCGCCCTGCTCTACCTCGCGATCTCGTTCACGCTCGTCTGGCTGTTCCGCCAGGCCGAGCGCCGTTGGCTCGCGTATCTGCGCCCGCAAGGCAAGTAAGTTTTCGCAGGACTATTGATGAACTCCCAGACTCAGAAGCTTTTCGTCGACGATCTGCACAAGCGGTACGGCGACAACGAGGTGCTCAAGGGCGTGTCGCTGAAGGCGAACTCGGGCGACGTGATCAGCGTGATCGGCTCGTCCGGCTCCGGCAAGAGCACGATGCTCCGCTGCATCAACTTCCTCGAGCAGCCGAACGCGGGCCGCATCTTCGTCGACGGCGAGGAAGTGCGCACCGCGCTCGACAAGACGGGCGCGCTGCGCGCGGCCGATTCGAAGCAGCTGCAGCGCGTGCGCACCAAGCTGTCGATGGTGTTCCAGCACTTCAACCTCTGGTCGCACATGAACGTGATCGAGAACGTGATGGAAGCGCCGGTGAACGTGCTCGGCATCCCGAAGAAGGAAGCCGAGGAGCGCGCGCGCGAGTATCTCGAGAAAGTCGGCCTCGCGCCGCGCGTCGAGAAGCAGTATCCGTCGCACCTGTCGGGCGGCCAGCAGCAGCGCGTGGCGATTGCACGCGCGCTCGCGATGCATCCGGACGTGATGCTGTTCGACGAGCCGACGTCGGCGCTCGACCCGGAGCTGGTGGGCGAAGTGCTGAAGGTGATGCAGAAGCTCGCCGAGGAAGGCCGCACGATGATCGTCGTCACGCACGAGATGGGCTTTGCGCGCAACGTGTCGAACCACGTGATGTTCCTGCACCAGGGCCGCGTCGAGGAAGAAGGCGTGCCGTCCGAGGTGTTCGCCAACCCGAAGAGCGAACGCCTGCGCGGGTTCCTGTCGGGCAGCCTCAAGTAACGCACGCCGTACGAGCGGGCGCCCGCGGTTCGCCGCGCGGCGCCCGTTTTGCGTTTACGCGGCGCTCACCGGCGCGCCGTCGGCAAACGCACGCAGTTCGTCGCCCGCGAGCCGGTAGCGCACCCATTCGCTCTGCGGCGCCGCTCCGACGCTCTCGTAGAAGCGGATCGCCGGCTCGTTCCAGTCGAGCACGCTCCACTCGAAACGCCCGCAGCCCGACTCGACCGCGATCCGCGCGAGCGCCTTCAGGAGCCGCAGCCCGGCACCCGCGCCGCGAAAGCGCGGCGACACGTACAAATCCTCGAGATACAGCCCCTGCCGGGCAAGCCACGTCGAATACGAGAAGAAATACACGGCGAAGCCGGCCGGCTCGCCGTCGACCTCGCACATCAGCGCGCGCGCCGGCGATCCCTCGCCGAACAGGCTGCGCTCAAGCGACGCGGGCGTTGCGACCACTTCGTGTTCCGCCTTCTCGTAGATGGCCAGCTCGGTAATGAAACGCAGGATTTGCGGCACGTCGGCGACGGTGGCGGAACGGATATCGATTTGCACGGGTGGGGGCCCTCCTCCGGCCCGGACTTGAAACGGGAAACGGCGCCGCGCAGCCGCGCTGGCACCCGTCAGAGCAACATGCTACGTTCATGCAGCTCCTGCAGGAAGTGCAGTTTCTTCATCCGGACCTGAACATGATGCATCCTGATCTGCGCCGCCTCGACCTGAACCTGCTGCTCGTGTTCGATGCGCTGTACCGCCACCGGTCCGTCGCCGCGGCCGCGCACGAGCTCGCGTTGAGCCCGTCCGCGTTGAGCCACGCGCTCGCGCGGCTGCGCGACGCGATCGGCGACGCACTGTTCGTGCGCCTCGGCAACGAGATGCAGCCGACCGTGCGCGCCGACGACATCGCCACCTGGGCCGGCGACGCGCTCGACACGATGTCGAAGGGGCTCGCCCGCGCACGCCGCTTCGATCCCGCACAAAGCGACCGCACGTTCGTGTTCGCGGCGACCGACTACACGGCATTCGCCGTGCTGCCAGCGTTTCTCGCCCGCATCCAGCATGTCGCGCCGCAGTTGCGGATCCGCGTCGTGCATTCCGACCGCAAGATTTCCGTCGACGAACTCGCGGCCGGCCGCATCGATTTCGCGCTCGGCTACCACGAGGAATCGGCGGCCGACGCGCCGGGCATCGAGGACTTCGACTGGTTCTCCGACGACTACGTCGTGATCGCGAGCGCCACGCACCCGGAGATTCGCCGGCGCCTGACGCTCGACCAGTACCTGGCGGCACGCCACGTGGTCGTCACGCCGTGGAACGAGTCGCGCGGCGTCGTCGACCACGTGCTCGAGCGGCTCGGCCTCGCGCGGCAGGTTGCCGTGCAGTTGCCGACCGTGCTGGCCGCGCCGTTCGTGATCGCGGAATCCTCGCTGCTGATGACGGTGCCGAACCGCGCCGCGCAGGCGCTGCGGCACGCGGCGCCGATCCGCATCTTTCCGGCGCCGTTCGAGATCCCGCGCTACACCGTGAAGGTCTACTCGCATGCGAAGCATGCGCGCACCGATGCGCATCGCTGGATTCGTGCGCAGTTGCTCGACGCGAGGCCCGCCGCCGCCTGACCGACACACGTTGGCACATCGCGCCGGGCCTTGACGGACAAGCGTTCCAGGCAGCGTACGGCCATCTCCGGCGGTCGCCTGCTCATTACGAAATACTTACCAGTTTCTCGTCATTGACGCCTACGCCTGCGCCCCCCGCAGCGTCAATAGTGGCAATCCTTGACCCCCGTTTGCAAAACGCGTGTCTCCCTTGCGGGACAAGGGTTTTCCGTTAATTGCAAACCCTTGGCACCCCTGTTGCCCACCGTGTTGCATGGCAATTTGGCGACACGTGTTAGTCAAACAACGATTTCCATCGCCACAAAATTGTATTTTTGCTAAATTAGTAACCAAAGTAGCAAAACGAAGTTCGTGAAATGTAGTTTAGCTTCACGACACTACAAGGAGACCCCGCAGGCCGACCCGGCTGCGCGGGAATGCTCAACGGTCTTCCGTCCGCTTGCCCGCGTGCTGCGCTTACCGGCCCTGCACGAGGTCTCCCTGGTTATCCCGCTTTTGCCCGGCGCTCGCGCTCCGGGCATCTCGTGCAGTCTGGGTTGACTTTTTGACAGGGTATGGAGGAGATGATGAAGAAAGCTTTGGTCGCGGCCGCGCTGATGGCTGCTGGGGTGGTGACGGCGCACGCGCAGAGCAGCGTCACGCTGTATGGCCGCCTGGATGCCGGCATCGAGTACCTGAACGGCCTGCAAAACGGCCACCAAGTGCGCGCGGAAAGCGGCGACTGGGGCACGAGCCTCTGGGGCTTGAAGGGCACCGAGGACATCGGCGGCGGCAACAAGGTCCTGTTCCACCTCGAAGGCGCGTTCAATACGATGACGGGCGGCTTCAGCGGCTCGATCTGGGATCGTTTCGCGACCGTCGGTATCTCGAACGACCGCTACGGTACGCTGCTGTTGGGTCGCGAGCTCGCGATCGCCAACGGCGTGTGGGACTTCGACCCGTTCGGCCAGTCGGCCTGGTCGACGGCCTCGCTGGTGCGCGGCCGCAACTGGAACAAGACCAGCAACAACGTGTCGTACCAGTCGCCGTCGCTCTACGGCCTCGACTTCTACGGCCAGTTCTCGTTCTCGAACTCGACCAGCTTCAACGGCAACACGACGGCCGGCCAACCGGGCCGTGCAATGGGCGGTCAGGTCACCTACACGAACGCGCTGTTCCAGTTGCGCGGCATCTACGACGAAACGCGCGACAGCAACGGCCGCTTCTCGGACGTGTTCAACTACTCGCGTGAATACTTCGCGGGCGTGAACGTGTTCCTCGGCCAGTTCAAGGTGCAGGCAGCCTACCAGGCATCGCGCGCCGACGGCAGCGGCGGCCCGGCAGTGAACGCCGGCGTGACGGGCACCCAGCAGGTGTGGGGCGGCGTGACGTGGCAGGCAACGCCGGCAGCGGCGCTGATCGCGGCCGTGTATCACGTGAACGCGAACCACGGCGGCGGCAACGCGAACATCTACACGATCGGCGGTTCGTACAACATCTCGAAGCGCACGCTGTTCGACCTGCAGGCCGCGACGGTGCGCAACAGCTCGTCGGCCAACTTCGGTCTGAACGCGAACGGTGCAGGCACCGCCGTGTCGACCGGCAACCCGCATCCGGGCGGCAGCCAGACCGGCGTCTACGCCGGTATCCAGCACCTGTTCTGATCAGGCGCCGTTCTCAAAGAATCGATTCAACGACGTTTTCCACGCTGCTGCGAGAGGCGCGTATCGGTGCGGTACCCAACCGGGTATCGCACCGTTTTTTATTGGCGGGCCGGCTTTGTGCGACCCGCTCACGAATACGGCGCTCAGACGGCCGCTTCGTTCTCTTCGCCGGTGCGGATGCGGATCACGCGCTCGACGTCCGACACGAAGATCTTGCCGTCGCCGATCTTGCCGGTGCGCGCCGCGCCGATCACCGCATCGATCACCTGGTCGACCTGCGCTTCCGCGACGACCACCTCGATCTTCATCTTCGGCAGGAAGTCGACGACGTATTCGGCGCCGCGATACAGCTCGGTATGGCCCTTCTGGCGGCCGAAGCCCTTCACTTCCGTCACGGTCAGGCCCGTGAGACCCACCTCGGCGAGCGCTTCGCGGACTTCGTCCAGCTTGAACGGCTTGATGATGGCAGTAATGCGTTTCATGGTGGTTGTCCCCCAATGCTCGTTTCGATGAAAAATCGCGACCCCGATTGTAAGCCTGCGAGCCGCATGCGGCCCAGCACGGCTCAATCGAGGCGTTCGGTAAACCGTGACGTGATCGGGTAGCGCCAGTCGCGCCCGAATGCGCGATGCGTGACGCGAATGCCGATCGGCGCCTGGCGGCGCTTGTATTCGTTGATCTTGATGAGCCGCGTCACGCGTTCGACGTCGGCCTGCGCATAACCGGCCGCGACGATCTCGGCGAGCGGCCGGTCCTCTTCCATGTACATCCGCATGATCGCGTCGAGCACGTCGTACGGCGGCAGGCTGTCCTGGTCGGTCTGGTTCTCGCGCAGCTCGGCCGACGGCGCGCGCGTGAGGATCCGCTCGGGGATCACGTCGCGCAGCGGGTAGTCGGCCGTTGCGTTGCGATAGCGGCAGAGCCGGTACACGAGCGTCTTCGCGATGTCCTTGATCACCGCGAACCCGCCGGCCATGTCGCCGTACAGCGTGCAGTAGCCGACCGCCATCTCGCTCTTGTTGCCGGTCGTCAGCACGATCGAGCCGAACTTGTTCGACAGCGCCATCAGCAACGTGCCGCGGATGCGCGCCTGGATGTTTTCCTCCGTCGCGTCTTCCGCGCGCCCCGCGAACTCGCCCGCGAGCGATGCGCGGAACGCATCGAACATCGGCGCGATCGCGATCTCGTCGTAGCGCACGCCGACGCGCCGCGCCATTTCCGCCGCATCGGTGGTCGAGATGTCGGCCGTGAAGCGCGACGGCATCATCACCGCGCGCACGCGCTCCGGCCCGAGTGCATCGCAGGCGACGGCCAGCACCAGCGCCGAATCGACGCCGCCAGACAGCCCGATCAGCACGCCCGGAAACCCGTTCTTGCCGATGTAGTCGCGCACGCCGAGCACGAGCGCGCGATATACCTGCGCGTCCGTCGGCAGCTCGGGCTCGATCGCGCCCGGCAGCGGCCGTGCGCCGTCGAATTCGACGATCGCGTGCCCTTCGACGAACTGCGGCATCTTCGCGACGAGCGCGCCCTGCGCGTCGAGCACGAACGAGCCGCCGTCGAACACGAGCTCATCCTGGCCGCCGACGAGGTTCACGTACACCATCGGCAGCCCGGTTTCGCGGATCCGCGCGCGCAGGATGTCGATGCGCACCGCTTCCTTGTTCATGTGGTACGGCGAACCGTTCGGGATCAGCAGCACCTGTGCCCCGGCCGCCTTCGCGATCTGCGCGGCCGATGCATGCCACGCGTCCTCGCAGATGATCACGCCGTATTTCACGCCGTTCAGCTCGAACACGAGCGGCTCGGCGTCCGTCGCGAAATAGCGCTTCTCGTCGAACACCTCGGTGTTGGGCAGATCCTGCTTGCGGTAGGTGCCGACGATCTCGCCGCCGACGATCAGCGAAACCGCGTTATAGGTATCGGTGGGTGGCAGGCCGCGCTCGATCGGGCGGTTTGCATTACCATCGACGGCTGGCGCGTGCGCGCCTTCGTGCGCGCCACGCAGCGGATGGCCGACCAGCACCGCGAGCCCGTCGAACGCCTTCAGTGCGTCGGCGAGTGCGTCGAGTGCCGAGGCGGCCGCCGCGTAGAACGCGGGCCGCAGCAGCAGGTCTTCCGGCGGATAGCCGGACAGCGCGAGTTCCGGCGCGACCATCAGCTGCGCACCATCGTTGTGCGCGGCGCGTGCGGCCGCGACGATCCGCGCGACGTTGCCGGCGAAGTCGCCGACGGTGACGTTGATCTGGGCGAGAGCGAGTCGGGTCTTCATGGCGGGATCGGCGCAGCCCGGCGGCGCGCCCTGAACGGCTGACGAAATCGTCCCGGTGCGGGCCGCGCAGGCCCGCGCATCCGGCGACACAGAACGGTACGGATTCACGCTTGAAACACGAACGCATCGATTATCGCACGGGCATCCTGTCGTCCCCAGCGGAAGTGCCGGCCGACGAATGGAACGCGCTGCTCGCCCGCGACGCGCAGCCGACACCCTTTCTGCGCCACGAATTCCTCGACGCGCTGCACGTCGCGCGCTGCGCGGTCGACGATACCGGCTGGTCGCCGCACTTCGTCACGCTGACCGACGCGCGCACCGGCCGCCTCGCGGCCGCCGCGCCCGTCTACGCGAAACAGCATTCGTACGGCGAATACGTGTTCGACTGGGCCTGGGCCGACGCGTACCAGCGCAACGACCTGCCCTACTACCCGAAGCTGCTGTGCGCGGTGCCGTTCACGCCCGTGCAGGGCACCCGCCTGCTCGCGGCCGACGACGATGCGCGCCGCCGGCTCGCGGCCACGCTGCTCGCGTTCGCCGAGCAGAGCGACGTATCGTCGCTGCACGTGCTGTTCCCGACCGCCGACGAAGCGGCGCTCCTCGAATCGATGGGGATGATGCTGCGCGAAGGCGTGCAGTTCCACTGGATCAACGACGGCTACCGCCACTTCGATGACTTCCTCGGCACGCTCGAACAGAAGAAGCGCAAGAACATCCGTGCCGAGCGGCGCAAGGTGCACGACGCGGGCGTGACGTTCCGGCGGCTCACCGGCGACCGGATCACCGACGCCGACTGGCGTTTCTTCTCGCGCTGCTACCGGCAGACCTATCGCGAACACTATTCGAGCCCGTACCTGAACCTCGACTTCTTCCGCACGATCGGCGCGACGATGCCCGAGAACCTGCTGCTCGTGATCGCGGAAGCCGACGGCCAGCCGATCGCGAGTGCGCTCGCCGTCTACCGGCGCGGCGAAAACGGCGGCGGCACGCTGTATGGCCGCTATTGGGGCGCGCTCGAACACGTGCCCTGCCTGCATTTCGAAACGGCCTACTACCAGTTGCTCGAATTCTGCATCGAGGCCGGGCTCGATACGTTCGAAGGCGGCGCACAAGGCGAACACAAGCTCGCGCGCGGCTTCCTGCCGACCGTCACGCACTCCGCGCACTGGCTCGCGCACCCGGCGTTCTCGGACGCAGTCGCGCGCTTTCTCGAACGAGAGACCGAGCATATCCACGCGTACGTCGACGAACTGCGCGAACACGATCCGTTCCGGCGCGGCCACGAGTAACGCCATCAAGGGCCCCCGCATGCGACGAAGTCACGGCCGGCTTCGCTGCATGCCACATCCCCCCTTCGGCTCGGTGCGCGGCGAGCGTCACCGTCGTCGGCAACGCCTCGATCGCCCACGCGGACGCAATCGTCGAACGCCGGAGCAGCGAAGTTTTCATTGATCCGCCTGAATCGATCTGTTGTACTTGTCACCACACTCCAGCGTCCCAGTTCAAAAAATCGACCGGTCACCATGCTAGACCGGCAGGAGCCATACCTGACCTCTCGCAGCGGGGGCAACCCGAAGGTCATGGAGAGAGACATGGAGTTACGACAGAAATCGGTATCCGTCCGGCTCTACCGACAGGCGCTCGACGACATGCGGCGCAACGGCTTCGACGTCGCGCCGCTGTATGCGACGCTCGGCATCGGCGCGGCCGATCTCGCCGACGATGCACGGCGCATCCCCGGCGATCGGCACGTCGCCGCCATGCGGCTGATGAGCGACTGGCCATTGTCATGGCGTCGGCCGCCACCGCAGGTCGTGCCGTGGCTCGCACCGTTCCCGGAGCTCGCGGGCATCATCTGCAACGCCGCGACGCTGCGCGACGCGCTGCACGGCTACCTGCGCTACCGCGAACTGATCGGCAACGTCGACTGGCTTTTCGCGCATGAAACGGGCGGCGCGATCGCACTCGAGTACGTGAACGAGGGTGACGGCCGGCCCGCCAGCAGCGCGTTCGCGAATTTCGCGATCCTCGTCGCGCTTGCGCGCCTGTACGATCCGCACGTGCGGATCGACGAAGCCGCGTTCGCGGGCCGCGCATTCGCGCCGACGGCCGCGTTGCGCGACCTCCTCGGCGCGACGGTGTCGTTCGATGCCGCATGCAACCGTGTCGTGCTGCGCTCAGCGCGCTTCGACACGCCGTTCGAGCGCTACAACGCGCCGCTCGCGGACATCCAGCGTCATGCGGCCGACGCCGCGCGCGAGCGCGTGCGCGCCCGCTCGACGTTCGGCTCGTCGGTCGAGCAATGCGTGCGCGACTGGCTGCGCACGTCCGACGACGCCGACGTGCCGTCCGACACGCTGATGGAGCACGTCTGCGCGCGCTTCGCGATGTCGCGCTGGACGCTGCGCCGGCGGCTGCATCGCGAAGCGGTCGGGTTTCACGCGCTCGTCGCGCAGGCGCGGCTCGGTGAAGCACGCGACCTGCTGCTGAACACGCAACTGCCGATCGGCGAGATCGGCGCGCGGGTCGGCTTCCGTTCGACGAGCGCGTTCACGCGCTTCTTCACGCGCGAACTTGGCTCGGCGCCGAGCCGCTTCCGCGACGGGCACGGCGATCGCTGGCGTTGACGGGCGCTTTTTCTGAGACACTGGCGGCTTCGCATCCTGCCGCCCTGCCATGTCCTGGTTTCTGTATCTGATCGAATGCGCCGACGACAGCGTCTATACGGGCATCACGACCGACGTTGCCGCGCGCTTCGACGAGCACGCATCCGGCAAGGGCGCGCGCTATACGCGCTCGCGCAAGCCGCGTGCGGTGCTCGCGTCGTTTCCGCTGCCCGACCGGTCGAGCGCGTCGCGCGCCGAGTACTGGGTGAAGCGGCTCACGGCGGTGCAGAAGCGGGAACTGGCGGCCGGGTTGCGGACGCTGGAGTCGGTGCTGCCGGCCGTGGCGGCCGTCGATACGAGCGGTGATGTGGCCGGGTTGAAGGCCGGTGCGCGCGGGCGGAAGAAAGCGAAGAACGTCGATAGCGCGGAGAAGGCGGTCGAGACGGGCAAAAGCCCGAAGAAGGCCGGAAAGGCAGGGAAAACCGGGAAAACCGAAAAGGTCGACAAGCCCGCAAAAGCCGCCAAGCCTCCCAAGGCGACAGAAGCTGCCCCGGTCGCAAAACGCAAGAAGCCCGACAGCGATGCGGTCGCAAGAAAGCCTTCATCGCGCGACACACCGGTAAAAAAGGACAAACCAGCCGCGCCCGCATCGTCGAAAAGAAACGCTCAGGCAGCCAGCGGCAAACCCGTTACGAACGGACGCGAAAACACGACGCCCGCATCGGCCCGCCGCCGCCCGCCTGCCACCCAAGCCGCCGAAGCGCCCGCGGCTCCCGCCGCCCCTCGCCGCGCGAAGCGCACGAAGGACGCGCCGACCACCGCCACGTCGCCCGCGGCCGTACCCGCCGCCGTACGCAAGCGCTCCCAACGCACAAAACAAAACCGCGCGGCCTCCTGAGGAGACACGCGCGGTTTGCGTTTCGCACGAACCGGCCGTCGGCCGGTACGCCGCTTACTTCTTGTAGTTCGCTGCGCCGTCGGTGATTTCCTTGTGCGCGGCTTCGATGCCTGCCCAGCCTTCGACCTTCACCCACTTGCCCTTCTCGAGCGCCTTGTACTGCTCGAAGAAGTGCTTGATCTGGTCCTTCAGGTACTCGGGCACGTCGTCGATCGACTTCAGGTTTGCCGTCATCGGGCACACCTTGTCGTGCGGCACGGCGACCAGCTTCGCGTCGACACCCGATTCGTCGGTCATCTGCAGCATGCCGAGCACGCGCGAGCGCACGATCGAGCCTGCCAGCAGCGGGAACGGCGTGATCACGAGCACGTCGACCGGATCGCCGTCGCCCGACAGCGTCTGCGGAATGTAGCCGTAGTTCACCGGATAGCGCATGCCCGTGCCGATGAAGCGGTCGACGACGAGAAGGCCCAGCTCCTTGTCCGCCTCGTACTTCACCGGATCGCTTTGCGCGGGAATCTCGATGATCACGTTGAAATCTTGCGGCAGGTCCTTGCCGGCCGGAACATGATTGAAGCTCATGAGCACTCTCTGTAGGTCGATGGGAATTCGGGACAGGGCGCCGCGGCCGATGCATCGCCGCAGGCGTCCCGCAAGGGAATGCGCCATTATAGCCAATCGACCGGTGGCGTCCGGATGACGATCGGCCGATAATCGTTCCGGATGCCCGGCCATCGAACCACCGGCCGCGTTAAATGGAATCGGTGTCGGCGGTTGAAGCGCTGGCGCCGGCCGACCGCAAAGCATGGGGCCTGGGGGAGCGCTGAAGCGCCAATTCGGGGCGACCGCGAAGCATGGGGCTCGGGTGGGCGCTGAAGCGCCAACTCGGGCCGACCGCGAAGCATGGGGCTCGGGTGAGCGCTGAAGCGCCAACTCGGGTCGACCGCGAAGCATGGGACCCGAGTAAGCGCTGAAGCGCCAACCCGGGTCGACCGCGAAGCATGGGACCCGAGTAAGCGCTGAAGCGCTAACTCGGGTCGACCGCGAAGCATGGGACCCGAGTAAGCGCTAAAGCGCTAACTCGGGTCGACAGGAGCTGGCATGGAAGAGGCGAAGCACTTCATCGCGGGCGAATGGGCGTTGCCCGCGCAACTGGAAACCATCGCGGTCGTCGATCCCTCCGACGGCCAGCCGTTCGCGTCGATCGCCCGCGGCACGGCGCCCGACATCGAGCGGGCGGTCGCCGCGGCCCGCGACGCATTCGCGGGCCCGTGGGGCGCCGCCAGCGCCGCCGAGCGCGGCCGCGTGCTGATGCGCCTGTCGGCGCGTGTCGCCGCCTCGATCGAGGAGCTCGCCGCGATCGAAGCGCGCGATACCGGCAAGCCGCTGAAACAGGCACGCGCCGACGCGGCCGCGCTCGCGCGCTACTTCGAGTTTTATGCAGGCGCCGCCGACAAGCTGCACGGCGAAACCCTCCCCTATCAAGCCGGCTACACGGTGCTGACGGTGCGCGAGCCGCACGGCGTCACGGGCCACATCGTGCCGTGGAACTACCCGATGCAGATCTTCGGGCGCAGCGTCGGCGCCGCGCTCGCGGCCGGCAACGCCTGTGTCGTCAAGCCGGCCGAGGATGCGTGCCTGTCGTTGCTGCGCGTCGCCGAGCTGGCCGTCGAGGCCGGGTTGCCGGCCGGTGCGCTCAACATCGTCACCGGCTACGGCCATGAAGCCGGCGCCGCGCTCGCACGCCATCCCGGCATCGACCACATCTCGTTCACGGGGTCGCCGGCCACCGGCAAGCTGGTCACGCAGATGGCGGCCGAGAACCACGTACCCGTCACGCTCGAACTCGGCGGCAAGTCGCCGCAGATCGTGTTCGCCGACGCCGATCTCGAAGCGGCGCTGCCCGTGCTCGTGTCCGCGATCGTGCAGAACGGCGGGCAGACCTGCTCGGCCGGCAGCCGCGTGCTGATCGAGCGCGCGGTGTACGAGCCGCTCGTCGAGCGCCTCGCCACCGCATTCAGCGAGCTGCGCGTCGGCCCGAGCCGCGCCGACCTCGACTGCGGCCCGCTGATCAACGCGAAGCAGCAGCAGCGCGTGTGGGATTTCCTGTCCGACGCACAGCACGACGGCATTCCGATGGCCGCACACGGGCAGGTCGTCGCCGACGCGCCCGAAAGCGGCTTCTACCAGGCGCCCGCGCTGTTGCGCGACGTGCCGCCGTCGCACCGGCTCGCGCAGGAGGAAGTGTTCGGCCCCGTGCTCGCCGCGATGCGTTTCGTCGACGAGGACGAAGCCGTCGCGCTGGCGAACGGCACACCGTACGGCCTCGTCGCGGGTATCTGGACGCGCGACGGCGCACGCCAGATGCGGCTCGCACGGCGCCTGCGGGCGGGCCAGGTGTTCATCAACAACTATGGCGCGGGCGGCGGCGTCGAGCTGCCGTTCGGCGGTGTCGGCCACTCGGGGCATGGCCGCGAGAAAGGCTTCGAGGCGCTGTACGGCTTCACCGCACTGAAAACGATCGCGATCCGGCACGGCTGACCGCGCCGCACGCGGCACTTGGCACGCAGCACCTGTCACGCGGCCGGCAGCACCCGGCCGCGTGCCGAAGCACGACGACACTCATATCCAGCACAGGAGACACACCATGCGGTTGAGCGGCAAGACGGCCATCGTCACGGGCGGCGGCTCGGGGTTCGGCGAAGGCATCGCAAAGACGTATGCGCGCGAAGGCGCGAACGTCGTCGTCAACGACCTGAACGGGGCGGCAGCCGAGCGCGTCGCGAGCGAGATCGCGCTCGCGGGCGGCAAGGCCATCGCGGTGGCCGGCGACGTGTCGAAGCAGGACGACTGGCACGCGCTGCTGCAGGCCTCGCTCGACGATTTCCACGCAGTGCAGATCGTCGTGAACAACGCAGGCACCACGCACCGCAACAAGCCGGTGCTCGACGTAACGGAAGCCGAATTCGACCGCGTGTATGCGGTCAACATGAAAAGCCTGTTCTGGTGCGTGCAGACCTTCGTGCCGTACTTCCGCGAACAGGGCGGCGGCGTGTTCGTGAACGTCGCGTCGACGGCCGGCGTGCGGCCGCGGCCCGGCCTCGTCTGGTACAACAGCACGAAGGGCGCGATGATCACCGCGAGCAAGTCGCTCGCGGCCGAACTCGGCGCCGATCGCATCCGCGTGAACTGCATCAACCCGGTGCTCGGCGAAACGGCGCTGATGACCGAATTCATGGGCTGCGAGGATACCCCCGAGAACCGCAGCCGGTTCCTCGCGACGATCCCGCTCGGCCGCTTCTCGACGCCGCAGGACATCGCGAACGCCGCGCTTTACCTTGCCTCCGACGAAGCTGAATTCATCACGGGCGTTTGCCTCGAGGTCGACGGCGGACGCTGCATCTAGCCGCATCGCGCTGTTCGCGTGCCGAGCCGGTTTCCACCGGCCGGAACATCCACGCATTGCTTCGCACGAAACCGGATCGGGTGCCGCCGCGCCTTCTCCGGCCAACAACAAGGACAGAGGCGCATGGGACCCAAGTAAGCGCTGAAGCGCTAACTTTGATCGACCGCGAAGCATGGGACCCAAGTAAGCGCTGAAGCGCTAACTTTGATCGACCGCAAAGCATGGGACCCAAGTAAGCGCTGAAGCGCTAACTTTGATCGACAGGAGACAACATGGCAACATCGACGCAGTCGCTGCCGGGCTCGTCCGGCGCATTCGAGGAAGCAACCTACCGCAAGGTGTCGTGGCGGCTCGTGCCGCTCCTGCTGCTGTGCTACGTGGTCGCGTATCTCGACCGCGTGAACGTCGGGTTCGCGAAGCTGCAGATGGCGAGCGACCTGAACCTCAGCGACACCGTCTACGGGCTCGGCGCCGGGATCTTCTTCTTCGGCTATTTCCTCTTCGAAGTGCCGAGCAACATCATCCTGCACAGGGTCGGCGCACGCGTGTGGATCGCGCGGATCATGGCGACGTGGGGCGTGATCTCGATCCTGACGATGTTCGTCACGACGCCCGCGATGTTCTACGTGATGCGCTTCCTGCTCGGCGTCGCCGAAGCGGGCTTCTTCCCCGGCGTGATCCTCTACCTCACCTACTGGTATCCCGCACACCGGCGCGGCCGGATGACGACGTTCTTCATGACGGCCGTCGCGCTGTCCGGCGTGATCGGCGGACCGCTTTCGGGCTTCATCCTGAAGGCGTTCGACGGCATCAGCGGATGGCACGGCTGGCAATGGCTGTTCCTGCTCGAGGGCATCCCGTCGGTGCTGGTCGGCGTGGTCGTGTTCCTCAAGCTGGACGAGCGGATCGAGAAGGCGAACTGGCTGACCGACGACGAAAAGGCGCTCCTCACGCGCAATGTCGATGCTGAGGAAGCCACCAAGGAAGACCCGCCGCTCGGCGCCGTGATGTCGAGCCCGCGCGTATGGCTGATGGCGCTGATCTACTTCTCGTTCGTGATGGGGCTCTACGGCGTCGGCTTCTGGCTGCCGACCATCATCAAGGCCACCGGTGTGACCGACACGTTCATGATCGGCCTGCTGTCGGCGATTCCGTATGCGGCCGCCGTGGTCGCGATGATCCTGATCGCACGCAGCGCGGACCGGCACCGCGAACGCCGCTGGCACGTCGCGATTCCGGCCGCGATCGGCGCGCTCGGGCTCGTGCTGTCGGTGATCTGGGCGCACCAGACCGCGCTCGCGATGCTTGGCCTCACGCTCGCGACGATCGGCATCCTGACGACGCTGCCGCTGTTCTGGAGCCTGCCGACCGCATTCCTCGGCGGCACGGCGGCCGCGGCCGGCATCGCGATGATCAACTCGATCGGCAACCTCGCCGGCTTCCTCAGCCCGTACATGATGGGCTGGCTCAAGCAGGCAACGGGCGCCAACGATTCGGGCATGTACATGCTCGCCGGGTTCCTCGTGCTCGGCGGACTGCTGGCGCTGTCGGTGCCGAAGCGGCTGGTCGACAAGTAACGCACCGCCGTGACCGCGCGCGGCCGCGCCGCACACGGAACGAAAAATGCCCCGAATGCCTGACGGCGTTCGGGGCATTTTTTACGCACGGCAAGCAATCGCCGCAGCGCGTCAGACCACTGTGATCGCGAGCGCGCTTTCGCGGTAATGCTTCGCGGCCTTGTCGGTTTCGCCGAGATGCTCGAACAGCCGCGCGAGCGCGCGATGCGCACGCACCTTCAGCGCCTCGTTGTCGGCCAGCTTCAGTGCCGATTCGAGGAACGACTGCGCCTTGCCCCACAGTTGCTGCTGCTGGCAGAGGCGACCGAGCGCGAACAGCAGGTCGGCATCTTCCGGGTGATCCTTCTTCCAGCCTTCGGCCTTCTGGATCAGCGGCAGCGCATCGGCGCCGGCCGTATCCGGGTAACGGCGCAGCAAGCGGGCATCCCAGTTGTGCGCGAGCGCATCCTCGACGATGCGGCGCGCTTCGTTGCGGCGCTCGAGCGGCACGAGCAGCTCCGCGGCGAGATCGGCCAGGCGCGGCGACTGGCGCTCGACCGGCGACAGCGACTGCCACACCTCGAGCAGCGCATCCGGGTCGTGCCGGCGTTCGCGCAGCAGGTTTTCCGCGGCCTGCTGGCGCAGCCGCACGGCTGCAGCCGGATGCAGCGCCTCGCGCTTCTCGAGCGCCTTCGCAAGCTTCAGCACCTCGGCCCAGTTCTTCAGCTGCTGCTGCGCACGCAGTGCAACCTGCTGCGCATGGATGCGCTTGCCGCCCGCCTGCAAGTCGGCCAGCGCGGCAAGCGCGCCGTCGGCATCACGCGCATCCGCGCGCATGTCGGCCGCGGCGAGCAGCCGTGCGTCCTGCCATTCCGGCGCGTCGACCTTCGACAGCCAGTCGTCGCGGCGCGTGTACTCGTGCATCCGGTGCGCGGCCGTGGCCGCGACGAGGCTCGCCGCGCCCAGGTTCGCATCGACCGACAGCGCTTCACGCGCGGCCTTCTCCGCGCGCGAGAAGCGGCCCGCGTACAGGTTCGCGATCGCGTCGCGCAGCGATGCCTGCGCCTTCTCGTTGCGCGAGCGCGCCCGATACGCGGCGACCCGCTGCGGCATGCGCCAGATGTTGCGCACGATGCGCAGCAGCGCATACACGACGATGAACAGCACAACGATGGCGATCACGAACAGGTTCAGCGACACGTCGATCCGGTACGGCGGATAGACGAGCAGCACCTGCCCGGCGTCGAAACGGCCGACAGTGGCGAGCGCTGCGGCGATCGCGAACAGGACCGCGAGCCAGACGATTCCTCGAAGCGTCATCGTTACCCCCGGCTCTTGAACTGCTGAACGGCGTTCAGGCTCGTGTTCAGGTTCGGCACCGCAACCGTCAGCGATGCGCCGTCAACCTGCTTGAGCAGATCCTCGACGGTCTGCGTGTCCTTCGAGGCCTGGTCGAAATACTTCCCGAGCGACGCCTGCGCAGCGTGCAGGTCGGCCTTCATTGCGCTGTCGTTGCGCGCGAGCAGCGACAGGCGGGCAGTCAGCAAGCGCAGCTTCACGTTCTCGCGCACGAAGTAGCCCTGGTCGGGCGACGCGAGCATCGCGTCCGCGTTGTCGATGCGGCGGACCTGCACGAGCCCCTTCAACTGCTGGCCGAGGCCGGCCGAGAAGTCATGCCACCACACCTTCCAGCGCGGCTCGCCGGCCACGGCCGACGATGCGGCGTCGGCCGGTGCGGCCTTCGGCGCCTCGTGCGGGACGATCGCCTCGCCGGACAGCGGCAGCGCGTCGATCTTCGCGATCGCATCGTCGAGCTTGATCGCGAGGCCCGTGAGATCGGCGGCCGGTGCGGCCTTCAGCTTCTCGATGTCCAGCGCGAGCGCCTTGCGCACCGTGACCGCCTGCGCGCTCTGCGACGTCGCGAGGCGCGCGTCGGCGTTCTGCAGCGCGATCAGCGCGAGCTGCGTGTTGCCGGTCAGTTGAAGCTGCTGGCTCGCGCTCGACAGCATCTGGTCGACTTCCTCGAGCATCCACGCATCGCGGTTGCGCGACAGGTCCTGGTATTGCTGCTGCAGCGCCTGCTGTGCGCTCTGCGCGTCGGCGAGCTTGCCGTCGAGCTGCGCGAGCTGCGTGTCGACCTGGTGCGTGCTGGCGAGCGCCTGCTCGGTCTTCGTGCGCGTTTCAGCCGCTTGCGCGTCGAGCGCCTTCTGGCGTGCGACGAACGAGCCGTCGAGCCGGTCGATCTTGCGGTTCAGCGCGTAGCCGCCGACACCCGCCGCGCAGCCGAGCACGACGACGACGAACCACAGCACCGCGCTGCCGCCGCGGCGCGCGGGCGGTTCGGCGCCCATGTAGGCGGGGCGGGACGGCGGTGCGGATGCAGCGGCCGGCTGGGAAGCGACGCTATTGGAATCGTTGGTATCTGTCATGCGTTTAGTCACCGGTGCGGCTGTCGCCGGTTGGACGGCCTCGTCGGCCATCGTTCGAAACGCGCGGACGATGCGCTCATCGCCCGCGCCGGTCAGCGTAATCCTATCAAAACCCAATGAACGCGCGGTCTGCTCGATCCGCGGATGCGGTGTCACGAGCGGCGCGTGCTTCAGTGCGTCGATCTCGGCATCGTTCAGATGCGCCCGCGCGAGTTCGTGCAGGTTGCGCACGCCTTCCGAGCTCGTAACGAGCCACGCATGCGGTTCGCCGTGGAGCAGCGCATGCACGCGCTCCCACGCGCCGACGCGCGGCTCGGGCACGACGCGCCGGTACGCGGCGACGAGCGTGACATCGGCGCCGGCCTCGCGCAATCGCTCGGCGAGCCATTCGCGCCCGCCGTCGCCGCGCACGATCAGCACGCGCTTGCCCACCAGCGCCTGCGCGCCGCCGAACTCGGCGTCGATGCAGGCGAACAGGCTTTCCGAATCGTAATGAGGTACGCCACCGTCGGCCGGCGCCTGCGGCGCGATCACGCGATGCGCGGGCGCCGCGATGCCGTGACGCTCGAGCGCCGCGACGCTGCCGGGCCCGACCACGCCGACCGGCAGCGCGTTCGGCCAGATCGCGCCGTACTGCGCGAGCGCGCGGTCGATCGCGTTCGGCGACACGAAAATCACCAGCGCGTAGTCGGCGAGCGCCGCGAATGCCGCGTCGAGCGGCGCCGGATCGTCGACCGGTGCGATGTCGATCAACGGGAATTCAAGTACGTCGCAGCCGGCCTCGGCCAGTTGCGACGCAAGCGCGCCGGACTGGCCGTCCGGGCGCGTCAGGACAGCGGTGAACGTGCGTGCGCCGCCCGCCATCAGGCGTCGCCCTTGCCGGCGGCCGGCGAGCCCGCGAGCAGCGCCTGGACGATGTCGAGTGCGCCTTGCGCCTCGAGCGCATCGGACACCGCGCGGCCGAGCGCGAGCGCATCGGCGACGGTCACGACAGCCCCGCACTCCTCGGCCGTCAGCACGCGCTTGCCGTCGGTCGTCGACACGCGGCCGGTCAGGTACAGCTCGCCTGCGCGCCACACCGCGTGCGCGGCGAGCGGCACCTCGCAACTGCCGCCGAGCGCGCGCGACACCATCCGCTCGGCCTCGACCGCGAGCGCGGTCTGCGGGTCGTGCAGCGGCGCGAGCCATGCGGCGACGTCGTTGCGGTGCGATGCGATCTCGATGCCGAGCGCGCCCTGGCCCGCGGCGGGCGGGCTCGCCTCGACGTCGAGCAGCGCGCGGATCCGCGTTTCGAGGCCGAGGCGCTTCAGGCCGGCGGCCGCGAGGATGATCGCCGCGTAGTCGCCGCGATCGAGCTTCGCCAGGCGCGTATCGAGATTGCCGCGCAGCGGCAGCACGTCGAGGTGCGGGTAGCGCGAGCGCAGCATCGCCTCGCGGCGCAGGCTCGACGTGCCGACCACGGCACCGGCCGGCAGCGCGTCGAGCGACGCGTAATCGTTCGACACGAATGCATCGCGCGGATCTTCGCGCTCCATGATCGCGGCGAGCGAGAAGCCGTCGGGCAGCGCCATCGGCACGTCCTTCAGCGAATGCACGGCGAGATCGGCACGGCCGTCGGCCAGCGCGGCCTCCAGCTCCTTCACGAACAGGCCCTTGCCGCCGACCTTCGACAGCGTACGGTCGAGAATCTGGTCGCCGCGCGTCGTCATCCCGAGGATTTTCACGTCACAAGCTGGATATAATTTGCGCAGCGCATCACGCACATGTTCGGCTTGCCACATCGCCAGGCGGCTCTCGCGCGAAGCAATCGTCAACGTCGCGGGCGACTGTGCCTGTTGCGGCCCGGCCGCAGGGGTCTCGGAATTCATTGCTGGAACATCGAAGGACGGGATTGAGGATCGAACAATGGTAGCACGCACGCCCCTGCCCGCCCGGGCCCGGAGCCTGCGCCCGGCCTGCCGCCGAGCGGGTCGCGGCGCCGATGCGCGGATGTGCCGCACGTAGCTGGTTGCTTGACCGCAGTTTCGCAGTTTCCGCAGTTCCTTTTGACTCGAGCTTTCCCAAGGAAACCCATCGTGAAGTCTTCCGGATCGGCGCGTACGGCGCGCCGCAATGCTGCCCTGTCCTCCTCCGACGCCTCGACGGACACCGTCGCCACCGCCGCGAACGGCCGTGCGAAAACGGCAACGAAACCGAAAGACCCGATACGTCAGACAAAACGCACGACGAAAGCCGCCGGCCCGGCTGCCCGCACCGCGACCCGCCCGGCCGCCGCGCCGAAGTCCGGCACGCGCACGCGCGACGACAAGGACGGCCCGCTGTTCGACGACATCCGCTTCCTCGGCCGCCTGCTCGGCGACGTGGTGCGCGAGCAGGAAGGCGACACCGTGTTCGACGTCGTCGAGACGATTCGCCAGACCGCGGTCAAGTTCCGCCGCGAGGACGACAACGAAGCCGCGCAGACACTCGAGAAGAAGCTGCGCAAGCTGACGCCGGAGCAGACGGTGAGCGTCGTGCGCGCGTTCAGCTATTTCTCGCACCTCGCGAACATCGCGGAAGACCGCCACCACAACCGCCGCCGCCGCATCCACGCGCTGGCCGGCTCGGCGTCGCAGCCCGGCACGGTCGCGTACGCGCTCGAACAGCTGAAGACGACCGGCAACGCGTCGAAGCGCCTGCTGCAGCGCTTCTTCGACGATGCGCTGATCGTGCCGGTACTGACCGCGCACCCGACCGAAGTGCAGCGCAAGAGCATCCTCGACGCGCAGCACGACATCGCGCGCCTGCTCGCCGAGCGCGACCAGGAGCTGACGAGCCGTGAGCGGCAGTACAACGAATCGATGCTGCGCGCGCGCGTGACCGCGCTGTGGCAGACCCGCATGCTGCGCGACTCGCGCCTGACGGTCGGCGACGAGATCGAGAACGCGCTGTCGTACTACCGCGCGACGTTCCTCGACGAACTGCCCGCGCTGTACGGCGACATCGAGGCCGCGCTCGCCGAGCACGGCCTGTCCGCGCGCGTACCCGCGTTCTTCCAGATGGGCAGCTGGATCGGCGGCGACCGCGACGGCAACCCGAACGTGACGGCGGCGACGCTCGACGAAGCGATCAACCGCCAGGCCGCGGTGATCCTCGAGCACTACCTGGAACAGGTGCACAAGCTCGGCGCCGAGCTGTCGGTGTCGAACCTGCTGGTCGGCGCGAACGACGCCGTGAAGGCGCTCGCGGCAGCTTCGCCCGACCAGTCGCCGCACCGCGTCGACGAGCCGTACCGCCGCGCGCTGATCGGCATCTACACGCGCCTCGCCGCAAGCGCGCGCGTGCGTCTCGGCGAAGGCACGGTGCCGGTGCGCAGCGCGGGCCGCGGCGCGCCGCCCGTGCGCGCGGTCCCGTACGCGGATTCCGAAGCATTCGTTGCCGACCTGAAGGTGCTGACCGCGTCGCTCGACGAACACCACGGCACGTCGCTCGCCGCACCGCGCCTCGCGCCTCTGGTGCGCGCGGCCGAAGTGTTCGGCTTCCATCTCGCGAGCATCGACCTGCGCCAGAGCTCCGACATCCACGAAGCCGTGGTCGCCGAACTGTTCGCCCGCGCGGGCGTCGAGGCCGACTACGCAGCGCTCGCCGAGGAAGACAAGCTGCGCGTGCTGCTCGCCGCCCTGGCCGACCCGCGTCCGCTGCGCCTGCCGTACTTCGAATACTCGGCGCTCGCACAGAGCGAGCTCGGCGTGTTCGAGAAGGCGCGCGAAGTCCGCGCGCAATTCGGCGCACGTGCGGTACGCAACTACATCATTTCGCATACGGAAACCGTCAGCGACCTCGTCGAGGTGCTGCTGCTTCAGAAAGAGACGGGCCTGCTCGAAGGCGCGCTCGGCGTCCCGGGCGGCGATGCGAAGAACAGCCTGATGGTGATCCCGCTGTTCGAGACGATTCCCGATCTGCGCGACGCCGCGCGCATCATGCGCGAATACTTCGCACTGCCGGGCATCGACGCGCTGATCGCGCACCAGGGCGCCGAGCAGGAAGTGATGCTCGGCTATTCGGACAGCAACAAGGACGGCGGCTTCCTCACGTCGAACTGGGAGCTGTATCGCGCGGAACTCGCGCTCGTCGACCTGTTCCGCGACCGCAAGATCACGCTGCGCCTGTTCCACGGCCGCGGCGGCACGGTCGGCCGCGGCGGCGGCCCGACCTACCAGGCAATTCTGTCGCAGCCGCCGGGCACCGTGAACGGCCAGATCCGCCTGACCGAACAGGGCGAGGTGATCGCGAGCAAGTTCGCGAACCCGGAGATCGGCCGCCGGAACCTCGAGACGGTCGTTGCCGCGACGCTCGAAGCAACGCTTCTGCCGCAGAACAACGCGCCCGCGCAACTGCCCGCGTTCGAGGCCGCGATGCAGACGTTGTCCGATTCGGCGATGGCCGCGTACCGCGCACTCGTCTATGAAACCCCGGGCTTCACCGACTACTTCTTCTCGTCGACGCCGATCACCGAGATCGCCGAGCTGAACATCGGCAGCCGCCCGGCCTCGCGCAAGCTGCAGGATCCGAAGCAGCGCAAGATCGAGGACCTGCGCGCGATTCCGTGGGGCTTCTCGTGGGGCCAGTGCCGGCTGCTGCTGACGGGCTGGTACGGCTTCGGCAGCGCGGTGAGTGCGTATCTCGACGGCGCGCAGGACGACGCCGAACGCACGAAGCGCGTCGCGCTGCTGAAGAAGATGAACAAGACCTGGCCGTTCTTCTCGAACCTGCTGTCGAACATGGACATGGTGCTCGCGAAGACCGACCTCGCAGTGGCGTCGCGTTACGCGCAGCTGGTTTCCGACCGCAAGCTGCGCAAGCACGTATTCGAGCGGATCGTCGCGGAATGGGAGCGCACGTCGCAGGCGCTGGCGGAAATCACCGGGCACGAAGGCCGCCTCGCGACCAACCCGCTGCTCGCGCGCTCGATCAAGAACCGCTTCCCGTATCTCGATCCGCTGAACCACCTGCAGGTCGAGCTGATCAAGCGCCACCGTGCAGGCGACACGAACGCGCGGCTGCGCCGCGGGATTCACCTGACGATCAACGGGATCGCGGCCGGCCTGCGCAACACCGGCTGATCCGCGTGCGGCGCGGTGTGATTCCGCGCCGACCGACGTCGTAGAAGCCGCGATACGCGATGGTGCGTATCGCGGCTTTTTTCATGCGCGGGCGAAACCGTGCCGGTGCACCTCGCGCTCAGTGCGCGTCGATCAGCAACGCGTCGTGTTCGAACGAACCGTCCGGCTGCACCGCGTAGTAGCCGCGCACCTCGTCCGGCGCATGCGCCCACAGCGCGCGGATGCCGGTGACGCTGTCGGCCGGCGTGCGGATGCGCGCGACCCACGTATCGAAATCGATCGGCAGCCGCCAGCGGCTGTGCACGTGCGCGTCGAAGCCGGCTTCACGGAACATCGCGAGCCATTCGTCCGCCCGGTAGTCGCGCACGTGCGACGCGTCGCGCAGCACTTCCGCGGCCTGCAGGTACGTATCGAGAAGCGGATGGTCGTTGCCGGCGATATCGATCATCAACACGCGGCCGCCCGGTTTCAGCACGCGGCGCACCTCGGCGAGCGCCGCGCGCATGTCGTGCCAGTGGTGCGCGCTCATCCGGCTCACGACCCAGTCGAACGTCGCCGTCTCGAACGGCAGTCGCTCGGCCGGCCCCTGCTGCGTACGGATGTTCGCGAGCCCGCGTTCGCGCGCGGCGGCGTCGACGGTCGCGAGCATCTGCGCGGCGAGATCGTAGGCGACCACGTCGCGCACGTGCGGCGCGACGGCGAAGCTTGCATGGCCGGCGCCGCAGCCGAGATCGAGCACCGCGGCATCGGGCGTTGCGCGCACCGCGTCCGCGAGCGTCTGCAGATCCGCGCCCGTCGCGTGGACCGTGCTCGTCAGATAGGCGGCGGCCGTCGTGCCGAATGCGTCGGCGACCTGGTCGTGGTGTTTCATCGTTCGCTCCTTTGTACCGTTGCCGGTGCGACAGACGCCTCGGCATCTGCTCCGGCCCCATGCACGCGTTTGTGGGACGCCCGCTGCCCTGGCAGCGCGCGAGCCGCTACAATAGGCCTGCGGTTGTACCAGTACAAGTTAAGCAGTTATTCTGGTATTCGATACACCCGTCTGATCGTTGCGCGCCCCCGTTTCCATTTCGCCGTCTCCGCATGAACCATCCGTCCTCCGCTCCCGTCCCGCCGCTCGACGCCACGCCCGCCCGTGCGCTCGGCGAATTCATCCGCGCCCACCGCGAGCGGCTGTCGCCGCAGGCCGTCGGCCTGCCGCCCGGCCCGCGCCGCCGCACGCCGGGGCTGCGACGCGAGGAAGTCGCGCAGCTGTGCGGCGTCAGCCCGACTCGGTACACGTGGATCGAACAGGGCCGCCCGGTTTCGGCATCCGCCGACGCGCTCGCGCGGATCGCCGTCGCGCTGCAACTGTCGAAGGCCGAGCGCGCCTACCTGTTCGAGCTGGCCGCGCAACGCGACCCGGCCGAGCCCGACGTCGCGGGCGGCGACCTGCCGCCGACGCTCGCCGCGACCGTCGCGGCGATCGCGACGCCCGCGTACGTGCTCGACCGGCAATGGAATGCGCTCGCATGGAACGCGCCGGCCGCCGCGCTCTTTTCCGGCTGGCTCGACGGCGAGCACGACCGCAACCTGCTGCGCTTCACGTTCATGTCGCCGGCGGCACGCACGCTGATCGTCGACTGGGAAACCCGCGCGCGGCGGCTCGCGGCCGAATTCCGCGCCGATTCGATCCGTCACCTGACCGATGCGCCCACGCGTGCGCTGATCGACGCGCTGACCGCCGGCAGCGACGCGTTCGCGCAGTACTGGGCATCGCAGGACGTGTTCGAACGCGAAGGCGGCCTGCGCGAATTCGACCATCCGGCCGACGGCCGCCTCGTGTACCAGCAGATCACGCTGAAGCCCGCGCACCGCGAGGACCTGAAGCTGGTCGTGCTGGTGCGCGACTGAACGGGCCGGCCTGCGCAGGCTACGTCCGGCAGGCCGCTGCGAACGGCCGCGCGCCGCGGCGGGCAGGCCCGCGAATGTTAGAATCGCGGGATTCCCTCGGCGGCCCACGCCGCCCAAACATCCCCTTCGAAGAATCGCCATGACGTCCCAACTGCACAAAAAGGGCGAGGCCTGGTCGGCCCGCTTCTCGGAACCGATGTCCGAGCTGGTCAAGCGCTACACGTCGTCGGTGTTTTTCGACAAGCGCCTCGCGCTCGTCGACATCGCCGGCTCGCTCGCGCACGCGAACATGCTCGCCGCGCAGAAGATCATCAGCGCCGACGACCTGGCTGCGATCGAACGCGGGATGGCGCAGATCAAGGGTGAAATCGAGCGCGGCGAATTCGAATGGCAGCTCGACCTGGAAGACGTCCACCTGAACATCGAGGCGCGCCTGACCGCACTGATCGGCGACGCCGGCAAGCGCCTGCACACGGGCCGCTCGCGCAACGACCAGGTCGCGACCGACATCCGCCTGTGGCTGCGCGGCGAGATCGACCGCATCGGCGGCCTGCTGAACGACCTGCGCGGCGCGCTGCTCGATCTCGCGGAACAGAATGCCGACACGATCATGCCGGGCTTCACGCACCTGCAGGTCGCGCAGCCCGTCACGTTCGGCCACCACCTGCTCGCGTACGTCGAGATGTTCTCGCGCGACGCGGAGCGCATGCGCGACTGCCGCACCCGCGTGAACCGCCTGCCGCTCGGCGCGGCCGCGCTCGCCGGCACGAGCTACCCGATCGATCGTCACGCCGTGGCGAAGACGCTCGGCTTCGATGGCATCTGCGCGAACTCGCTCGACGCGGTATCGGATCGCGACTTCGCGATCGAATTCACGGCCGCCTCCGCGCTCGTGATGACGCACGTGTCGCGCTTCTCCGAAGAGCTCGTGCTGTGGATGAGCCCGCGCGTCGGCTTCATCGACATCGCCGACCGCTTCTGCACCGGCAGCTCGATCATGCCGCAGAAGAAGAACCCGGACGTGCCCGAGCTCGCGCGCGGCAAGACGGGCCGCGTGAACGGCCACCTGATGGCGCTGCTGACGCTGATGAAGGGCCAGCCGCTCGCGTACAACAAGGACAACCAGGAAGACAAGGAACCGCTGTTCGACACGGTCGATACCGTTGTCGACACGCTGCGGATCTTCGCCGAGATGGTTGCCGGCATCACCGTGAAGCCGGACGCGATGCGTGCGGCCGCGCTGCAGGGCTTCTCGACCGCCACCGACCTCGCCGACTACCTGGTGAAGCGCGGCCTGCCGTTCCGCGATGCGCACGAAGCCGTCGCGCACGCGGTGAAGATCTGCGACGACCGCGGCATCGACCTGGCCGACCTGACGCTCGACGAGATGAAGCAGGAACTGCCGAACGTCGCGCACCTGATCGGCGAAGACGTGTTCGGCTACCTGACGCTCGAGGGCTCGGTCGCGAGCCGCAACCACCCGGGCGGCACCGCGCCCGACCAGGTGCGTGCGGCGGTCAAGGCTGCGCGCGCCGCGCTCGGCCAGTAAGCCCGCTGTTCCGGACGGACGCCTTCGGCGTCCGTTTTTCATTGGGGCGGCCGTCGCGCTGCCCATCGCCTTCCCTGCTTCCCGAATGCCGCCGATGACCTTTTCCGCCGCGCTCTTCGACATGGATGGCCTGCTCGTCGATTCCGAGCGGACCATCATGAACACGTGGATCGACGTGTCGAATGCGCACGGCGTCACGCTGACCACCACCGACTACCTGCAGATCGTCGGCCGCTCGTTCGCCGAAGGCCAGGTCATCCTGGCACGGCTGATCGGCAACCCCGATACGTTCGACGCGGTGCGCATCCGCGTGCGCGAGCAGCTCGCGGCGCCCGAACCGCATCCGAAGTTTCCGCTGAAGCCCGGCGCGTTCGCGCTGCTCGATGCGCTCGCGCAGGCCGGCATTCCGTGCGCGGTCGCGTCGTCGTCCGCGTGCGAGGTCATCCGCGCGCGGCTCGACGCGGTCGGCGTGCTGCCGTTCTTCCGCGCGATCGCAGGCGGCGACGAAGTCTCGCGCGGCAAGCCCGACCCGGCCGTCTACCGGCTCGCGGCCGAACGTCTCGGCGTGCCGGCCCACGCCTGCGTCGCGTTCGAGGACAGCGACTTCGGCGCACAATCGGCCGCCGGCGCGGGCGCATCGGTCGTCACCGTGCCCGACCTGAAGGCGCCGACACCCGAGATCGTCGCGCTGAGCCTGCACGTGCTCGCGTCGCTCGACGACGCGGTCGCGCTCGTGCCGTCGTGGTTCGGCGAGCTCGACAAGCAACGGCCGGCGTGAATCGCGGCCGCCAAATGAAAAACGGGCACCTTGGGTGCCCGTTTTGCTTTTTGCCGTCTCGCCGAACCGTCGGCATCGCCATTGCGCTTACTTGTTGCCGGCCGTCTCCGACAGCCGCTTCATCGTCGCGATGCGCGCGCCGATCAGGTCGACACGGCCGTCCTCGCCGACGAGCGGCGCCGTCGCATCGCGGAACCCGACCCACGCGCGCTGTGCGCGGACGAGCGTCGCGGCCGAATGCGCGGGCATCTTGCGGCGCAGCTTCTGGTAATAGCGGTTCAAGTCGAACAGCGCGTGTTCGCACGCGGCGTCCTGTTCGCACGGCCGCACGCGGCGCACGGCGGGATCGCGCGGCGCGTTCGCCGGCTTGCCGTTCGGCTTGGCCGCACCCTGGGCCGCGCTCGGGGCATCCCCGCGCTGCCCTGCGCGCCGCTCGTAGCCGCGACCGGCACGGCCGCGGGCGCCGGCGCATAGCGATCGGCCGCAGCGCGCAGCGCCAGCGCGCGATCGCGCACGGGCTGCAGCTGCAGGTCGGCACTCGACATCGCGTACGACGTGCCGCGCGTGGTGTCGTACACGGCCGTCAGCAGATGCACTTCATCCTTGCGCCACGTGAGCCAATGGCGCTGGCTGTCCTGCCAGCCGCGCTTCGCATCGGCCGGTGCGTCCTTCAACAGGCGCTGGTACGCGCCGTCCATCACTGCCTGCCACTGCTGCTGCGCTTCGCCCATGCACTGGATCTGGCCGGCCGGCGACGACCGGTCGCGCCGCGCGAGGCATTGCCGCATCGCGACGTCGATCGGGTCGGCCGCCGCGACTTCCGCATAGGCGACACCCGCGCCCGCGAGCCCCGTCAATCCTGCCGCCCAGACGACGAGCGCGGCCAGCGCCGCACGCATCGCCTGGATTCGTCCGTGCGTCGCCATCAGTCGCGCACGCAGTCGACGAAGTACTCGACGCGGCCGTTCACCTCTTCCGCGACGAGGCCGTGGATGTCGGTGTGGAAGCCCGGGAAGCGTTCGTTGAAGTCGCGCGCGAACCGCAGGTAGTTCACGATCGTCTTGTTGAAGCGCTCGCCCGGGATCAGCAGCGGAATGCCCGGCGGGTACGGCGTGAGCAGGATGCTCGTCACGCGGCCTTCGAGCTCGTCGAGCGGCACGCGGTCGATCTTGCGGTGCGCGAGCTTCGCGAACGCGTCCGACGGCTTCATCGCCGGCTCCATGTCCGACAGGTACATCTCGGTCGTCAGGCGGGCGATGTCGTTCGCGCGGTACACGTCGTGGATCTGCGTGCACAGGTCGCGCAGGCCGACACGCTCGTAGCGCGGATGCTGCGCGACGAATTCCGGCAGCACGCGCCACAGCGGCTGGTTGTTGTCGTAGTCGTCCTTGAACTGCTGCAGCTCGGTCACCATCGAGTTCCAGCGGCCCTTCGTGATGCCGATCGTGAACATGATGAAGAACGAGTACAGGCCGGTCTTCTCGACGATGATCCCGTGCTCGGCGAGGTACTTCGTGACGATCGCGGCCGGAATGCCGGTTTCGCCGAACTCGCCGTCGACGTCGAGCCCCGGCGTGATGATCGTCGCCTTGATCGGGTCGAGCATGTTGAAGCCTTCCGCCAGCGGGCCGAAGCCGTGCCAGTGGTCGTTCGGCTTCAGCATCCAGTCCTCGCGCGAGCCGATGCCCTCTTCCGACAGGTTGTCCGGGCCCCACACGCTGAAGAACCAGTCGTCGCCGTATTCGGCGTCGACCTTGCGCATCGCGCGGCGGAAGTCGATCGCCTCGGCGATCGATTCCTCGACGAGCGCGGTGCCGCCCGGCGGCTCCATCATCGCGGCCGCGACGTCGCACGACGCGATGATCGCGTACTGCGGGCTCGTCGACGTGTGCATCAGGTACGCCTCATTGAAGCGGTGCTTGTCGAACGTGCGGTTCTCCGAATCCTGCACGACGATCTGCGATGCCTGCGAGATGCCCGCGAGCAGCTTGTGCGTCGAGTGCGTCGCGAACACGAGCGCGCCGGTGCGCGGACGGCCGTCGCCGATCGCGTGCATGTCGCGGTAGAAGTCGTGGAACGTCGCATGCGGCAGCCATGCTTCGTCGAAGTGCAGCGTGTCGAGCAGGTCGCCGAGCAGGTCCTTGATCATCTCGACGTTGTACACGACGCCGTCGTACGTGCTCTGCGTGATCGTCAGGATGCGCGGCTTCATGTCCGGGTTCTCGCGCATCGCTTCACGTGCGAACGGGTTCGCCTCGATCTTCTTGCGGATGTTCTCCGGCTTGAATTCGTCGCGCGGGATCGGCCCGATGATGCCGAAATGGTTGCGCGTCGGCGTGAGGAACACGGGAATCGCGCCCGTCATCGTGATCGCGTGCAGGATCGACTTGTGGCAGTTGCGGTCGACCAGCACGATGTCGCCGGGTGCGACCGTCGCGTGCCAGACGATCTTGTTCGACGTCGACGTGCCGTTGGTCACGAAGAACAGGTGATCCGCGCTGAAGATGCGCGCCGCGTTGCGCTCGGACGCCGCGACCGGGCCCGTGTGGTCGAGCAGCTGGCCGAGTTCGTCCACCGCGTTGCAGACGTCCGCGCGCAGCATGTTCTCGCCGAAGAACTGGTGGAACATCTGGCCGAGCGGGTTCTTCAGGAACGCGACGCCGCCCGAGTGGCCCGGGCAGTGCCACGAGTACGAGCCTTCGTCCGCGTACTTCACGAGCTCCTTGAAGAACGGCGGCGCGAGCGAGTCGAGATAGACCTTCGCCTCGCGGATGATGTGGCGCGCGACGAACTCCGGCGTGTCCTCGAACATGTGGATGAAGCCGTGCAGCTCGCGCAGGATGTCGTTCGGCAGGTGGCGCGACGTGCGCGTCTCGCCGTACAGGAAGATCGGGATGTCCGCGTTGCGGCGGCGCACTTCGGTGACGAACGCGCGCAGCTCGATGATCGCGGTCGCGAGTTCGGGCAGATCGCCGTCCTGGCCGGTCTCGCCGAGCATGAGTTCGTCGTCGTCGATCGACAGGATGAAACACGACGCGCGGCTCGACTGCTGCGCGAACGACGTCAGATCGCCGTAGCTCGTGAGGCCGAGGACTTCGACGCCCTCCTTCTCGATCGCTTCGGCCAACGCCCGGATGCCGGAGCCCGAGATGTTCTCGGAGCGGAAATCTTCGTCGATGATGACGACGGGGAAACGAAACTTCATGGGCGATTCTCCAAAAAGAACGACCGCGGCGCGTCACGCGCAGCGGTCACCCGGAAACTGGTGAGACGTTATGCAACCAGATCAGGTTTTCGGCAGCGTGACACCGCGCTGACCCTGATACTTGCCGCCGCGATCGGCGTACGACACGTCGCACACTTCGTCGCTTTCGAAGAACAGCACCTGCGCGACACCTTCGTTCGCGTAGATCTTCGCGGGCAGCGGCGTGGTATTCGAGAATTCCAGCGTGACGTAGCCTTCCCACTCGGGTTCGAACGGCGTCACGTTGACGATGATCCCGCAGCGCGCGTAGGTCGACTTGCCGAGGCAGACGGTCAGCACGGTGCGCGGGATGCGGAAATATTCGACGGTGCGGGCCAGCGCGAACGAGTTCGGCGGGATGATGCACACGTCGCCCTTGAAATCGACAAACGAACCTTCGTCGAAGTTCTTCGGATCGACGATCGTCGAGTTGATGTTCGTGAAGATCTTGAATTCGTCCGCGCAGCGGATGTCGTAGCCGTAGCTCGACGTGCCGTAGCTGACGATCCGGCGGCCGTCCTCGGACGCGCGGACCTGATCGGGCACGAACGGCTCGATCATCTTGTGCTCTTCGGCCATGCGCCGAATCCATTTGTCGGACTTGATGCTCATATCAGGGCGCCAGGAAACGCTGCGTGACAGTCAGGAGGGGCCGCTCGCACGAGGGAGCGGCCAGGAAAGGCCGCCATTTTACGCGATCATCGGGCGCCGCATGCGGCAGCCGTCAACGGATCACGCCGCAGGCAAGCGCAGGCCCCGCGCCATGCTGCGGAAATGCGGGATCGCTCGGCTCGCGATGCACGAGCGCCGCGCGGTTCATCGCCGAGCGCACGCCATCGAGGGCCAGATCGGGGGCGACGATGAAGCCGGCCGCGACGCCATTCGCGTCCGCGTGAATGTTGCCGAGATCGCCGGCGACGCGGGCGCCCGCCCGCAGCCGGTCGGCCGCCGGCGCGAACACCTGGCCGGCGCTCGAGCCGTCGCCCGAGTTGCAGTCACCGCGTTCGTGTACCTGCAACGCGTGATCGCTGTTCGGCGGCAGCCCGGCCAGGTTGTAGGTAACCTGCACGCCGTCCGGACGCTCGACGAACGTCACCGCGCCGCGCGCCTGCGAACCGACCGTCGGCTGCAGCTGCGCGTCGGCCCGTTTTTCGTGCGACGAGGAAAAGGAGGTACAGCCGGCCAGCAGGCCCAGCGCGGCGGCGGCCAGCAGCGCGCACCGCACGCGGCCGGCGTACACGCCGTGATGTCGTTGTTTCATTCGATCCTCATGCCGGCTGACGGCCGTTTGACACGACGGCCGCGCCGGGCGGGTAAAGGGACCCGGGAAAAGTCGCCATGATACCGCGCCTCGCGGCGCCGTAAACAGCGTGAGGCCCCGCCCCGCAAGGGTTTTACGTATTTTGAACAACGATCGACGGGAACTTCGACGTCATGTCGCGCGATCGCTCGGCAATCGCCAGCGCGACGCCGCGTGCAATCTCGCGATAGCGACGCGCCAGCGCGCCGTCGGAATCGGCCACGACCGTCGGCGTGCCGCTGTCGGCGCGCTCACGGATCGCGATGTCGAGCGGCAGGCTGCCGAGCACGTTCACGCCGTACTCCTTCGCCATCCGCTCGGCCCCGCCGGCGCCGAAGATGTGCTCCTCGTGGCCGCAGTTCGAGCAGGTATGGATGCTCATGTTCTCGACGATGCCGAGGATCGGAATCCCGACCTTCTCGAACATCTTCAGGCCCTTCTTCGCGTCGAGCAGCGCGATGTCCTGCGGCGTCGTGACGATCACCGCGCCCGTCACGGGCACGCGCTGCGCGAGCGTCAGCTGGATGTCGCCCGTGCCGGGCGGCATGTCGACGATCAGGTAGTCGAGCTCGCGCCAGTTGGTCTGGCGCAGCAACTGCTCGAGCGCGGAAGTCGCCATCGGGCCGCGCCACACCATCGGGTTGTCTTCCTCGATCAGGAAGCCGATCGAGTTCGCCTGCAGCCCGTGGCCGACGAGCGGGTTCATCGACTGGTTGTCCGGCGACTCGGGGCGCTGGCCGTGGATGCCGAGCATCGTCGGCAACGACGGGCCGTAGATGTCGGCGTCGAGAATGCCGACCGACGCGCCTTCCGCGGCAAGCGCGAGCGCGAGGTTCACGGCCGTCGTGCTCTTGCCGACGCCGCCCTTGCCCGACGCAACCGCGACGATGTTCTTCACGTTCGGCAGCAGTTTCACGCCGCGCTGCACCGTGTGCGCGACGATCTCCTGCGACACGGCGATGCGCGCGTCGCGCACGCCCGGCACGGCCTGGAGCGCCGCGGCGACGCGCGCGCGCACGTCGTCGTGCTGGCTGCGCGCCGGATAACCGAGCACCACGTCGAGCGCCACGACGTCGCCGTCGATCGCGACGTTGCGCACGCCCTTGTTCGCCGCGTACGGACGGCCGGTATTGGGGTCGACGACAGCCGCCAAAGCGGCGTCGACTTGTGCCCGGTCAATGCTCATCGAAACTCCGTGAAAACGTTTTTCTCGCGCGCAAACGTCAAAAAATATCAAATTAAGGCGCGAAAATCGGGAAAAGTGAAAGAATCTGTTGCACGCCATTGCGCGAACGCGCGACCCGGCGCACTCTTCGCGTGCGGCATGCTATGGGGCCAAATCGGCCACTTACCGCCTATATTGTAGAGGCTGACGCGTCGCACTGTCCGAACAGCCACGCTGACGGACAGGGCATGCAGCCACCTCGGCGGCTGCCGCGAGCACGGGCCTGCCCTCCTTTTTCGGGCGGCCCGCGCAGGGAGCCGTAACTGTTGTTGTCGTCGTTGTCGACTCGTTCAACCAAGAGAGGAATCCAAGATGAACATGAAAATCGCGACCCGCTTGTCCGTCTTCGCATTGGCCGGCGCACTGCTGGCAGGCTGCGCCACGCAGCAAGGCAACAATACGGCCGTCGGTACCGGCACGGGTGCGGCGCTGGGCGCAGGCATCGGCGCACTGGCGGGCGGCGGCAAGGGCGCGGCGATCGGCGCGGGCGTCGGCGCACTGGTCGGCGGCGTGACGGGTTACAACTGGCAGGCGATCAAGAACAAGCTCGCACCGTCGGCCGCGCAGACGGGCACGCAAGTGACCGAGCAGCCGGACGGCTCGCTGAAGCTGAACGTGCCGAGCTCGGTGACGTTCGCGACGAACCAGTACGCGATCACGCCGGCCTTCACGCCGCTGCTGAACGACCTGGCGACGACGCTGAACCAGAACCCGCAAGTGACGGCCTCGATCGTCGGCTACACGGACAGCACCGGCTCGGCCCAGCTGAACCAGACGCTGTCGCAGAACCGCGCGCAAAGCGTCGTGAACGCACTGACGCAGCGCGGCGTGAGCGGCGGCCGCCTGTCGGCGCAAGGCATGGGCGCGTCGAACCCGATCGCGGACAACGCGACCGAAGCCGGCCGCGCACAGAACCGTCGCGTCGAAATCTACCTGCGCGCAGCGCAGGCGCAGTAAGCGCTCGACGAGGGGAAGGCGCGGGCCCTCAGCCCGCGCAGCCCCGCCGGACAAGGCTTCCGTCGGGGCCGGTAACAAATCGAAAAATTTTTCGAACTTCTGTCGCAGGCCGTGGTCAGTATTTACGGTACGCGGCTGGTGTTGCCGGCGCGTCACCATTCTCCTCTTGTCGTTGTTGCTCCGGGGCCGTATCCGCCCCGGTTTTTTTTGCCCGCAGAATTCGTGCTGCACCGCAACACAACGCTGCCGGGCACGCCGCATGTGCGGCCACGCCCCTTGCGGCGCCCGGCCCGGGGCGCCTGCCCGCCGCGCCGGCCCGCGCCCCTGCTAGAATCGCAGTTTCCCGTCGTTTTTCCCGCTGTTCTTCTCCAGACCCTATGTCCGCATCCGACCTCACTTCCGTGCAGGCTGCGGCGCCGCAAGGCAGCCGCCAGATCCTCGTTACGTCCGCACTGCCCTATGCCAACGGGCAGATCCACATCGGCCACATGGTCGAGTACATCCAGACCGACATCTGGGTGCGGACGCTGCGAATGCATGGCCACGAGGTCTACTACATCGGCGCCGACGACACGCACGGCACGCCGGTCATGCTGCGCGCGGAGAAGGAAGGCCTGACGCCGAAGCAGCTGATCGATCGCGTGTGGACCGAACACAAGCGCGACTTCGACAGCTTCGGCGTGTCGTTCGACAACTTCTACTCGACCGATTCGGACGAGAACCGCGTGCTGAGCGAGAAGATCTATCTCGCGCTGCAGGAAGCCGGCTTCATCGCCGAACGCGAAATCGAGCAGGCCTACGATCCGGTCAAGGAAATGTTCCTGCCGGACCGGTTCATCAAGGGCGAGTGCCCGAAGTGCCACGCGAAGGACCAGTACGGCGACAGCTGCGAAGTGTGCGGCTCGACGTACCTGCCGACCGAACTGCTGAACCCGTATTCGGTCGTGTCGGGCGCGACGCCGGTGCGCAAGACCTCGAAGCACTACTTCTTCCGCCTGTCCGACCCGCGCTGCGAATCGTTCCTGCGCGAATGGGTGAGCGGCCTCGCGCAGCCCGAAGCGACCAACAAGATGCGCGAGTGGCTCGGCGATGCCGGCGAAGCCAAGCTCGCCGACTGGGACATCTCGCGTGACGCGCCGTACTTCGGCTTCGAGATCCCGGGCGCGCCCGGCAAGTATTTCTACGTGTGGCTCGACGCGCCGGTCGGCTACTACGCGAGCTTCAAGAACCTGTGCGACCGTAACGGCATCGATTTCGATGCATGGATCCGCCCGGGCTCGAAGGCCGAGCAGTATCACTTCATCGGCAAGGACATCCTGTACTTCCACACGCTGTTCTGGCCGGCGATGCTCGAGTTCTCGGGCCACCGCACGCCGACCAACGTGTTCGCGCACGGGTTCCTGACCGTCGACGGCGCGAAGATGTCGAAGTCGCGCGGCACGTTCATCACCGCGCAGAGCTACATCGACACGGGCCTGAACCCCGAATGGCTGCGCTACTACTTCGCCGCGAAGCTGAACGCGACGATGGAAGACATCGACCTGAACCTCGACGACTTCCAGGCGCGCGTGAACAGCGACCTCGTCGGCAAGTACGTGAACATCGCGAGCCGCGCGGCAGGCTTCCTGATCAAGCGCTTCGACGGCCGCGTGCAGGACAGCGCGATGAACCATCCGCTCGTCGCGAAGCTGCGCGAGGCGATTCCGCAGATCGCCGCAAGCTACGAAGCCCGTGAATACGGCCGCGCGCTGCGCCACACGATGGAACTCGCGGACGAAGTGAACGCGTACGTCGACGGTGCGAAGCCGTGGGATCTCGCGAAGGATCCGGCCAACGCGGTCGCGCTGCACGAAACCTGCAGCGTGAGCCTCGAGTCGTTCCGCCTGCTGTCGCTCGCGCTGAAGCCGGTGATGCCGCGCGTGGCCGAAGCCGTCGAGTCGTTCTTCGGCATCGCGCCGCTCGCCTGGGCCGATGCCGCGAAGCCGCTGTCGTCGGAACAGCCGATCAAGGCGTACCAGCACCTGATGACGCGCGTCGACCCGAAGCAGATCGAAGCGCTGCTCGCCGCGAACCGCGATTCGCTGCAGGCCGAAGCCACCGGCGCGGCTGCCGCGAGCGCGAACGCCGCGAAGGAGGCGAAGAGCAACGTCAAGGCGAACGCGAAGCAGGCTGCCGTGAACGGCGCGGACGACGCACCGATCTCGATCGACGATTTCGCGAAGATCGACCTGCGCATCGCGAAGATCGTCGCGTGCCAGGCCGTCGAGGGTTCGGACAAGCTGCTGCAGCTCACGCTCGACGTCGGCGAGGAAAAGACCCGCAACGTGTTCTCGGGCATCAAGTCCGCATACCAGCCCGAGCAGCTCGTCGGCAAGCTGACCGTGATGGTCGCGAATCTCGCGCCGCGCAAGATGAAGTTCGGCCTGTCCGAAGGGATGGTGCTCGCCGCGTCGGCCGCCGACGAGAAGGCCGAGCCGGGCCTCTACATCCTCGAGCCGCACAGCGGCGCGAAACCGGGCATGCGCGTGAAGTAAGCCGAACGCGCTGCCGCTTGCGCGAAAAAAAGCCCCGCACGATGTGCGGGGCTTAATAGGATGGTCAGCCCGATCCTCACTCAGTGGACTACGCTGAGTGAGGATTTTGTCCTTCTGGAGGGCCATCATGGACACGGTATCGCTGATCGGAATCGATCTCGGCAAGCACTGCTTCCACCTGCATGGACAGGATGCGTCAGGCAGGATGGTGTTCCGTAAAAAGCTCACGCGTAGCCAGATGTTCACGCTGCTGGGCAATTTTCCGCGTTGCATTGTGGTCATGGAGGCCTGCGCCGGTGCTCACTGGATCGCACGTCGACTTCAAGCGCTGGGCCATGAGGCCAAGCTGATTTCTCCGCAATTCGTCAAACCGTTCCGGCAAGGCAACAAGAACGATTTCGCGGACGCCCAGGCGATCTGCGAAGCAGCCGCTCGTTCGAGCATGCGTTTCGTGAGCCCGCACAACGAAGCCCAGCAAATCGTTTCAGCCTTGCACCGTGTGCGCGAGCGGCTGGTGCGTGACCGCACCGGCACGATCAATCAGATTCATGCGTTTCTGTTGGAGTTCGGTATCAGCTTGCCGCGCGGCATGGCAGTGATCCGGCGACTGCCTGCCGTGCTCGAGGCAGAATCGTTGCCGCCGAGGCTGGTGGTCGTGCTCGAACGTTTGCAGGCGCACTTCAAGTATCTGGACGAGCAGATCCACCAGCTCGAACGTGAGTTGCTTACCCAGCTACACGAGGATGAACGCAGTGAACGACTGCTCGAGATTCCTGGCATTGGCCCGATGACCGCCAGCGTGTTGATGTCTGAGTTGGGCGATGCCCAGCAATATGGCTCAGCAAGGCAGTTTGCAGCTTCGGTTGGTCTGGTGCCGCGGCAGTACAGCACCGGCGGCAAACCAACGCTACTGGGCATCAGCAAGCGTGGCGACAAGGAACTGCGACGATTGCTGGTGCAATGTGCGCGGGCCATCATGCAGCGCATCGAGCACCGCACGGATGCATTGGGCGTCTGGATTCGCAGCCTGTTGGCGCGGCGACACTCGAACGTGGTGGCCTGTGCCCGGCCAACAAACTGGCGAGGATCGCCTGGGCCATCCTCGCCAAAGGGACACACTACCGGAGCATCGAGGCTGTTCCCTCAGTCTGACGCTTCCTATCGCTTACGGCTTCAGTTTCAGTAGTCACCTCTGGTTTTGCGACGCGAGATACGTGAAGGCATAAACGACTCAACGGCCGGGCAAGTAACCTGACACAAAAAACAGCACCTCAATGCTGTGGGCTTTTTGAGGTTTGCCCGGCGCGGCTCCCATCATGGGGCGGGATCTTTCCCATCCGCGACCCCGGATAGATTCGAGCAAGTCCACTTTAGGTCAACACTGCCTCGCTTGCAAAAATCGGGCTGACCATAGATTTTCATGGCTGCTCGGCGCGCCGCCCGCGTCCGCCGTCACTGCCGAACCAACGATCGAAACGCCGCGTGTAGTTCAGGTCGACGCCCTGGAACGTGCCGCCGTAGGCGGACACCGACCAGAAGCGCGTCAGGTTGATCGTCGCCTTGAACGCGTTGGCCGCGGATTGCAGCCCCTGCTCGAAGCCGAGCACGAAGCGCTCGTTGATCGCCTTCGACACCAGCACGACCTGCGGATCGGTCAGGCCGACTTCGCTGCGGCCGACCGAGACTTCGTCGAGACCGAAGGTCTGCGCGACGCGCTTGCCGGTCACGCTGCCGAGCAGGCCGAGCGCCGCCGTCATCGCCCCCTGCTGGCCGACGTTGTTGCCCTGGTCCGTGCCGTGCCCGAACAGCAGCCACGACAGCTTTTCGTTGTCGGTCACGTTCGGCTCCGACACGAGCTTGACCGTCAGCGACTGGATCGTGCCCGTCACCTGCACGCCGGCCTCGACCTCCTGGTTGCGCCGCATCGCGAGGATGTTGACGCCCGGGTTCGACACAGGGCCGTTGAACGTGAAGAAGCCGTTCTCGATCGCGAGCTTGCGGCCGAACGACGTGTACGTCGACCCTTCCGTCACGCGCACGTTGCCGACCGCGCGCAGCGGCACGCCCGGCGCGCTCATCACGGTGATCGTGCCGCGCAGCCCGAGATCCGCGCCGTGGCCCTTGAAGCGGAAGTTGTTGCCGAGGCCGACGTCGATGTTCGCGCGCGGCGCGAGCGACGGTGCGGGCTTGTCCTCGACCGGCTTCGGCTTCGCGACCGCGGAACCGGTCGGCGTCTCGCCGCGCACCGTGCCGCCCGGCTGCATGATCACCACGTCGTCCGACAGGTGCGGCGCCGATTCCTCGGGCAGGTCGAACAATGCGCGGTCGACGACGAACTTGCCGTCGATCGACAGCGCGCCGCGCGGCCCGTCGTTCGCGACCGTCGCCTTGCCCGACAGCGACAGCTTGCGATCCGGCGCCGCGAACAGCTCGAGCTTGTCCGCGACGATGCTTGCAGTCAGGTCGGGGGCTTCGCCGTCAAGGCGCACGCGGCCGAGTGCGCGCAGCGTACCGTCGCCGCCGTGGAACTCGACCTGCTGGAATTCGACGAGGTTTTCCGACAACTTCACGCGCACGATGCCGTCCTTCAGCTGCACGCCCTGGTCGATGAGCGTCGCGGACAGGTCGTCGCCCGTCAGCATCCCCGACAGGTTCGGCTTCGCCGGCGTGCCCGCGACCGTCAGCTTCAGCGCAGCCCGCCCGCCGAGCAGGTAGCTGGGCCCGAACAAGTTGCCGGTCGTCTTCAGCGCCGGGATGTCGGCGTCGATGCGGCCCGACAGCGGGCCATCGTCGACCACGCCGAACATGCCGTCTCGCAGCGCGAACGGCACGACGACGTTCGCATCGAGCGTGCCGATCCGGTTCGCCTTCGCGAGTGCCGTCACGTTGAGCCGGTTGCCGGGCGTGAAGCTCGCGCGCGCGGACAGGTCGGTCAGCCCCAGCGATGCGATGCCGCGCCCGCTCTCGATCGTCACGTCGCCGCCGCGGCGCTTCACCTGCACATAGCCCGTCGCGTTCGCGCCGAGCGAGAAATCCCAGTCGGCATCGAGCACGACGTCGGTGCGCACCGGCGGCCGCTGGCCCGTCAGCTCCTGGCGGACCTCGAGGAAACGCGCGACCGACGCTCCGGTCACCGAGCCCGCCGAGCGCATCTGGCCGTGATCGAACACGAACGATTTCAGGTCGATCGCCGCGCCTTCGAGCGTGAGCCGCGTCGAGCCGAGCGTCACGCGGCCGGTGCCGGCCGACACGGTCAGCGGCGACTGCAGCGCGATGGCCGGCGTGCCGCGGTTCGCAAGACGCGTGACGGTGCCGTCCCAGCGCATCCCGTCGCGATTCTCGACCACGCCGCCGTTCGCCGCGAGCGTCATGTCGATCACGCGGCCGCCGGCCACCCCGAGCGCCGACGCGTCGAGCGTGTGCTTCGCGCGCGTGCCGTCGAGGTTCGCGCGCAGCGATTTCAGCTTCAGCGAGCCGAGCGCGATGTCGGACGCGTCGGCCGTAAACACGAGCGCGCCGTGCGCGCCGTCGCGGATGTCCGCGCGGCCCTGCGCGACACCGATCCGGTTCGAGCCGACGACGACGCGCTCGGCCTTGTAGGTGGCCGTCACGTTCGGGTGCGCGAAGCTGCCGGTCAGGTCGCCCTGCGCCTGCACGAGCCCTTCCACGCCGAAGCCGAGCCGGTCGAGCTGCGGCGCGTCGACGACGAAGCGCAGCCGGTCGCCGGGCGCGCCGAAGCTGCCGCGCAGGTCGACATGGTTGCCCGCGATCGACAGGTTCGCGTTGCTCGGCAAGATGCGCGATCCGGCCAGCTGCACGACGCCGGCGCCGGTCAGCGGCACGCCGTCGTACAGGCTGTCGCCGAGCTTGAAGGTCGCCTTCGTCGATACCTGCGGCGCGAATGCGCCCGACGCCGTCAGCGTGCCCGACACGCGCGTCTCGCCGCGCCGGGCCGGTGCCTTCGCCGCCTTGGCGGGCGCCTTGCCGCCGCCCGCCTTCGGCGCGCTCGCCGCGGCGAGCAGCAGCGGATCGAATGCGGTCAGCGTCGCCTTCGCGTCGTAGCTCGAATGCGCATCGTGGCGGAACACACCGGTCAGGTCGATCCGGCCCTTGCCCGCCGTCACGCGCGCGTCGGTCAGCACGGTCTGCTGCGGCGTCAGCGCGACCTTCGCACGTGCGCCGAGCGCGAGCTTCGGATCGTTCAGGTTGAAATCGACGGTCGTCACGTCGCCCGCGAGCGTCACGCCGAGCGGGCCGGCGAGACGCATCGGCCGCAACTCGGCGACGAACGCGTTGAGGTCGAGATTCGCGACCTTCAGGGCGAAACGGCCCTTGCCGCCCGTCAGCGTGCCGTTGCCCGTCACGCTGCCGTCGCGGATCAGCTTCAGCGCGAGATCGTCGATCCGCTGTGCGTGCGCATCGAGATGCACGTTCGCGTGCGCGTCGATCACCGGCAGCAGGTGGTCGCCGAGCGTGCCGGGCTTCGCGTTGACGATCGACACCGGGCCCGTCACCGCGAAACCCTTCGCGGGCTCGGCCCCGGCCGGCGCGGTCACGGGCGCGAGTTCCGCGCGCACCGCGAGATCGGCGGCCGGTGCGCCGGGGGCGAGCGCCTGCGGATTCACGTGATCGAACGCGAGCGACGCGCGGGTGAGCGGCACCGCGCCGAACGGCGCGGCCTCCACGTGCGCGCGCCCGTTCAGCTTCATCCCGCTCGCGTCGACCTCGGCGACGAGCGCCTCGAGCGAGCCCGACACGCGCGCACGCGCATCGACGGGCTCGTCGGACAGCTTGCCTGCATACGTGGCGTCACCCGTCAGCGCGAACGGCTTCACACCGTCGAGCTTCGCGCGCGCGGTCAGCGCGCCGTACGGCGTATCGACGCCGTCGAGCACGAGTTCATGGTGACGGCCGTCGCTGCGCCCGTTCAGCGCGATATGGTCGAGCTGCGTCGTCGAGCCGCCGTCGTGGATCGCGAGGTGATCGACGCGCAGGTCGTCGATCCGCAACTGCAGCGGCAGGCTGAGGTCCTGCGGCATCGTACTCGGCGTCGACGGCCCCGGCGCGATCCGCACGTCGATCGTGCCGGCACGCAGATACGCGATGGACAGCCGCCACGGCGCGCGGGTCAGCGCCCAGCGGCCGTCGAGCCGGTCGATGCGGATTTCCGTGCCCGAGCCGTCGGGGCTCGTCCACGCGAATCCGCGCAACCGCACGCCGGTCGCGAGCGAGCCGCCGTCGAGCGTGCCCGCGAGTCGCGCGCCGAGCACACGCTCGGCCACCTGCCACGCGAGCCGCGTGCCGTGCTCGGTCGTCACCGCGGCCAGCACGAGGCCGACCGCCAGCACGACGAGCAGCACGACCGTCGCGAGCGTCCACGCGACGAACCGCCCGATCCGCGCGACGGGCCCGCGACGCGGCGCGCGCGGCGGCGTGTCGGGCGCGCCGTCGGGCGAGTCCGGATCGTGAGGCGGCGGCGTGTCGTTCGGGTCCTTCGTCATGCGGTTCGTCGTCGGTGAAGCGGTACGGTCAGAAAGCGATGCCGAGCGTCAGGTACGGGCGCACGCTATGGTTGCGCAACCCGTACGCGACGTCGACGTTGATGGGTCCGACGGGGCTGCGCCAGCGCGCGCCGATGCCGACACCCGGGTAGAACACACGCTCGCCCCACGCATCGGTGGCGGTGCCGATGTCGAAGAACGTCGCCGCGCCCCAGTCGCGGTTGAACCAGTGCTGGTATTCAGCGGTGCCCGTCATCAGGTACTTGGTCGGCAGCACGGAACCGTCGACGCTGTTACCGATGCTCTGGTAGCCGTAGCCGCGCACCGAGTTCGAGCCGCCCGCGCGGAACAGCAGCGAAGCCGGCACGCCGGTCGAACTGCCGCTCGTGAACACGCCGCCGAGCTCCGCGCGGAACACGAACAGGTCGCGCTTGCCGATCGGCAGGTACTGCTGGCCGCGCGCGTAGCCGCGGATGAAGGACTGGTCGGTCAGCACGCCCTTGACCGCGAAGCCGGCCTCCGCGTGGATCAGGTTGCCCGAGCGCGGAAACAGCGGATCGTCGACGTTGCGGCGCGTCCACGCCCATTGCGGCACGAGCGCGCGGCTCGTGGTCGGCCCCGCGCCGTTCTGGTCGAGCCGGTCCTGGTAGAACATCAGCGAATACGAATAGTCGATGAACTGGCCGGTGCGCGTGCGCTGCGCGCCGACCCGCGCGCTGTAGATGCGCGTGTCCGACACGTTGGTGTTCGTGTACGACGCGAGCACGCTGTTGGTCCAGCCCTTCTCGCCCGGCGGCATCGACAGCTGGACCTGCCCGTATTGCTGGATCTGGTCGAGCCGGCCCGACACGGTCAGCGGCCAAGCCGCGCCGAACGTGTCGAGATACGTATAGGAGCCCTGCACGTGCGGCCCGGTGTCGGTGGCAAAGCCGACGCCGCCGCGGATGTTGTTGTACGGGAATTCGCTGACCTTCACGTGCACGGGCGTGCGCTCGGGCTTCGCCGTATCGTCGCCGACGTCGATCGCGACGCTCGCGTAATACGGCGTGTTCTGCAACTGCCGCTGCAGTTCGGTGATGCGCTGCACGTCGTAGATTTCGCCTTCCGACAGCGGATTGACGTTCGTGACGATTTTTTCCGGATAGCGCCGCACGCCGTCGACGTCGACCTTGCCGATCGTGAACGTCGGGCCGCTGTCGAACGTGACCGCGAGCATTGCGCGCTGCGTGAGCGGGTCGATGCGCGCTTCGGACGACGCGATCTTCCCGCCGAGATAGCGGTGCGCTTGCAGTTGCCTGAGCGCCGCGCCCTTCGCGCCATCCCAGTCGGACTGCGTAAACGGATCGCCCGGCTTCAGCGAGAACGCGAAACGGGTCGCGGCTTCCTGCTTCGGATCCTCGGTGTCGATGGGCCCCTTGAACGTCAGGTCGACGCTCGACACGATGGTCTGCTTCCCCGGATCGACCGCGATGCGCACGTCGCGCTTGCCGTCGCGCGTGCGCACGTCGGTGCGCACGACCGGCGAGAAATAGCCGGCCGTCGCGGTCAGGTCGCGCACCTGCTGCGGCGTGGCGGTCACGAGGAAGTCGAACTGGTCGTCGCTGATGTCGTCGCGCTTCGCGAAGCGCGCGATATCGAGATGCGACTTGAGCAGCTTGCGAACCGAGCGCGGCGCGTCGATGTCGACGTCGTACTTCGCGTGGGCCGGCAGCGCGAAGCACGCGGCAAGGCAACCCGCGAGGGCCACCCGCGCGGCGCGAGCCGCGGCGCCGGCACGATTGCGTTCCACGCGCGCGCGCGCGTCATGTGCCGTGTGTGCTTGCTGGTTCGACTGCCCCGCCAAATATGACCTCGCCCTCGGTTGTCACGGTGATGTGGAAAAACCCTGTATTTGACCACAGGGTGCCGGCACCAAAGCTTAATGTTTGTAAACCACCTGAACCACAGCGCCATGCGTGGCGGTGCGCTTCCGGGCGCCGGCCCCATGCCGGCCCGCGGATTCGACGCGCGATTGACGCCGGCCGTTCCCGCGATGCGGTAAAATCCCGCCATCGTGAATCCGGCGCATCGTGCGCCGCCCGAAACGGAAAACCCAGCCATGCCGTACCAGTCCGATGTCACGCAGTTCCTGAACCAGCTCAAGCAGCAGAAGCCGACGCTCGAGGAAGAGCAGCGCAAGGGCCGCTCCCTGCTGTGGGACAAGCAGCCGATCGACCTCGAAGAGCGCGCCGAGCAGCAGGAATCGCGCGTGAAGCAAACGTCGTACGTCTACTACCAGAACTTCTGACGACGTGAGCGCCGCCGACGAGGCCAGCGCCGCCCGGCAGGACGACGCGATCGCCGCGCCCGCGGGCGCCGATTCGACGCCCGACACGGTCGACGGTGTCGCGGCATTCGCGCGCCTGTACGGCGAGCCGCTCTTCAAGCTGCCGCAGGATCTCTACATCCCGCCCGATGCGCTCGAGATCTTCCTCGAGACCTTCGAAGGTCCGCTCGACCTGCTGCTCTACCTGATCCGCAAGCAGAACTTCAACGTGCTCGACATCCCGATGGCGCAGGTCACCGCGCAATACCTGGGTTACGTCGACCAGATCCGCACGTCGAACCTCGAGCTGGCGGCCGAGTACCTGCTGATGGCCGCGATGCTGATCGAGATCAAGTCGCGGATGCTGCTGCCGGTCAAGAAGGCCGATACCGGCGAGGAAGCCGAGGATCCGCGCGCCGAACTCGTGCGCCGCCTGCTCGAATACGAGCAGATGAAGCTCGCCGCGCAGCGGCTCGACCAGTTGCCGCAGCTCGGCCGCGACTTCCTGCGCGCCGAGGTCTACATCGAGCAGAGCGTCACGCCGCGCTTCCCCGACGTGAATTCGGACGACCTGCGCGCTGCCTGGGCCGACGTGCTCAAGCGCGCGAAGCTCGTCCAGCACCACAAGATCTCCCGCGAGGAGCTGTCGGTGCGCGAGCACATGAGCCTGATCCTGCGCCGGCTGCAGAACGCGCGCTTCATGGAGTTCGCCGAGCTGTTCGACACGTCGCGCGGCGTGCCGGTCGTCGTCGTGAATTTCATCGCGATGCTCGAACTCGCACGCGAGTCGCTCCTCGAGATCACGCAGGCCGAGCCGTTCGCGCCGATCTACGTGCGTCTCGCGTACCTGCCCGCGTAACACCCTCGACCGCCCTTCCCGTTCTCCCGATTCATCCCGGCACGCTCGCCGCTACGCCGCAGCCCGGCGCGGCCGCGCGCGTGGTTGCCGGCACGCCCGATTAAAAAGTGAACGATCGTTCTTTTTTCGATGCGTTTGGCAGCCAAATCCTCTACAATCCGCCGACGCCCGATGCGCCGCCCGCGCGCCGGCGTTCTCCGCTTCGACCCCGACGCCGCTGCTGCGGCGCCAACGCGCGCCAGCGCGAGGAACCCGCTACCCGATCATGAAAGTCATCAGCTCGATCCATGAACTGCGCGACCAGCTGCGCGGCCAGAACCGCACGGCGTTCGTGCCGACGATGGGCAACCTGCACGAAGGGCACCTGTCGCTGATGCGCCTTGCGCGCCAGCACGGCGACCCGGTCGTGGCGAGCATCTTCGTCAACCGGCTGCAATTCGGCCCGAACGAGGATTTCGACAAGTATCCGCGCACGCTCCAGGACGATATCGAGAAGCTGCAGAAGGAAAACGTCTACGTGCTGTTCGCGCCGACCGAGCGCGACATGTACCCGGAACCGCAGGAATACCGCGTGCTGCCGCCGGACGATCTCGGCGGGATCCTCGAAGGGGAATTCCGGCCCGGCTTCTTCACCGGCGTGTGCACGGTCGTGGCGAAGCTGATGGCCTGCGTGCAGCCGCGCGTCGCCGTGTTCGGCAAGAAGGACTACCAGCAGCTGATGATCGTGCGCCGCATGTGCCAGCAGCTCGCGCTGCCGGTCGACATCATCGCCGCCGAAACCGTGCGCGACGAGGACGGCCTCGCGCTGTCGTCGCGCAATCGCTACCTGTCGGCCGACGAGCGCAGCGAAGCGCCCGAACTCGCGAAAACGCTGCAACGCATCCGCGAAAGCGTGCTCGGCGGCGAGCGCGACCTCGGCAAGCTCGAGGAAATGGCCCGCACGCATCTGGCCGGCCGCGGCTGGGCGCCCGACTACATCTCGATCCGCCGCCGCGCGAACCTGATCGCGCCGGACGCGGCCCAGCTCGAAGCCGGCGAACCGCTCGTCGTCGTCGCCGCCGCGAAGCTCGGCGCGACGCGCCTCATCGACAACCTGGAAATCTGACGGGCCGCCCCGCCCGCGCCTCTCACGCATCACGGAGACACCATGCAGCGCCACATGCTCAAATCGAAGATCCACCGTGCGGCCGTCACGCACTGCGAGCTGCATTACGAAGGCTCGTGCGCGATCGACGAAGACCTGCTCGAAGCATCGGGCATCATCGAGAACGAACGGATCGACATCTGGAACATCAACAACGGCGAGCGCTTCTCGACGTACGCGATCAAGGGTGAGCGCGGCAGCGGGATGATCTCGCTGAACGGCTCGGCCGCGCGTCGTGCGCAACTGGGCGACCTCGTGATCATCGCAGCCTTCGCGATGGTCGACGAAGCCGAGCTGCAGGCCGGCTGGAAGCCGAAGCTCGTGTTCATCGACGACGGCAACAAGATCAAGGGCCACCGCGATCACGTGCCGACGCAGAACTGGACCTGACCTGACCACCTGCCCGCGTGCCGTGGCGCGCGGGAGCGGCCGTGCCGCTCGTGGCCGAAGGGCCGGATGGCGTACTCGACGCCATCCGGCCCTTTATCGTTTCATCGCGCGCCGCCCCGGCGGCGGCCGCGCGGATCAGGACGCCTTGGCGGCCTTCTCCGCCTTCTCTGCTTTCGGCGCCCGGCGCTCGGCCCATTCGACGATCGGCCGCCACTGTTCGAGATCCTTCTCGACGCGGCTCTTCGCGACGTCCCACAGCGTCAGGCCGTGCGCGGCGATCTGCACGTAGTTCTGCGTGTCGCGCACGTAGCCGAGCACCGGCAGGCCGAGCCCTTCGACGAACCGGTGAAGCTGGTCGGACGAGCGCGTGCGCGCATCGACCCGCATCCCGACGATCCCGACCTCGACGCTGCCCTTGCGCACGGCCTTCTCGCCGGCGAGGCGCTCCAGAAACTGCTGCGTGGCCAGGATATCGAACATCGACGGCTGCAGCGGCACGATCACCTTGTCGGCCAGTTGCAGCGCGACGTTGAGCCGGTTGCCATGCAGGCCGGCCGGCGTATCGATCACCGCGTATTCGAGGCCGCGCGGCGGCTTCGTCGGCGCGTCCGGGTCGAGTTCCCATGCCTCGATCGGCGGCAATCCGGCCGGCCGCAGGTCGAGCCACGCATGCGCGGACTGCTGCCGGTCCAGGTCGGCGAGCGCGACCCACGCGCCCTGCGCCGCGAAATAGCCGGCAAGATTGGTGGACAGCGTGCTCTTCCCCACGCCGCCCTTCGGATTCGCCACCACGATCACCGTCATGAATTCCCCCGAAAAAGCCGCGCGGCGCCCGCCGCATGGCAGGCGCCGCTCGATTGCGGATACAGGGAGCGATGATATCGGCAAACGGGGGGTCACCGGAACGGGTTGCGCCGCTCCGCGTACGCTTACCTATCCCTTACGCACGCTGAACCGCGGCCTCCCGTGCGCCGAGCGCGAACGCGCCGCCGCCCAGCAGCGCCTGCACGGCGAGCGTGACAGCCCAGAACGCCGGATATTCCCAGCCGCCGTGCGGAGACGCGAAGCTCCAGCCGTTCGGCAGATGCGTAGCGGTTGCGCCGAGCATGAACGGCAGCAGCACGAGTGCGGCGACGCGCACACGGAAGCCCGCAAGCAGCGCGAGGCCGCCGGCCAGCTCGACGAACGTCGTCAGGTACGCGAGCCAGCCCGGCAGGCCGATCGATGCAAAGAACTGCGCGGTGCCGGGCAGCGTGAAGACGAACACCTTCTGCGCGACGTGCGCGAGGTACAGCACGCCGAGCGCGACGCGCAGCAGGGTCGCGGCGAAATCGTTGAGGCGATTGGGGTTCATGGCGAATTCCTTCGTGAGTGGTGTGAATGGCTTGCACTCTATTCGAATCAATTCGGCCGATAAACTCGCTAATTCGCTTTAACTGATTCCCATGTGGAATTAATCGGGGCGTAAAAAAGGGGCATGACCGATCATGCCCCGCAACCTGCTTCAGTAACCGCTCTTGCCTTGCGTGGCGTCGCCGGAACCGGTCTGGCTGCCGCCCGGTACGTACGAATCGCACGCGTGTGCAACCGCCGACACGCCCAGCAGCGCCGCGAGCAGCACGCTCCACCCCCATCGAGCCTTCATCGTCGCACTCCTCCGGGCGGACCTCCGCCCCTCTGTGTTGTACGCGATCCGGCGGAAAAAGCGAGCACGGCCCAACCCCCGTCAACGAAACTCGGCGTACAGCGCGTCGAGGTCGAGATGGTTGGCGAACGAGTCGGCCAGCCGTTCGAGCGATGCCTCGCGCAGCGCCGGATAATCGATGCGCTCCGCGCCGTCGAGCCCGGCCCATGCGAGGAGCGCCGTGCAGGCGTCCGGCGAGTCGAACAGCCCGTGCACGTAGGTCGCGAGAATCTGGCCGTCGTCGGACACCGCGCCGTCGGGGCGTGTGCCGTCCTGCGCGGTGTCGGCTGCCAGCGCCAGCGCGGGCGACGCGAGCGCAGGCCCGTGCGTATCGCCCATGTGGATTTCGTAGCCGCGCACGGTAGCCCCGCCCGGCAGCGCGAGATGCCCTGTCACGTTCTTCAGCGTCTTGTCGGGCTGCAGCGTCGTGTCGAAATCGAGCAGGCCGAGCCCCGGCACGCTGCCGGGCGCCCCTTCGAGGCCGAGCGGATCGTCGAGCGTGCGGCCGAGCATCTGCATCCCGCCGCAGATGCCGATCACCTTGCCGCCGTAGCGCAGGTGGCGACGAATCAGCGTGTCCCAGCCCGCGTCGCGCAGCCACGCGAGGTCGCGCTGCACGCTCTTCGAACCGGGCAGGATCAGCAGGTCGGCGTCGGGCACGGGCCCGCTCTTCCAGTACGTGAATTCGACCTGCGGATGCGCGCGCAGCGGATCGAAATCGGTGTGGTTGCTGATGCGCGGCAGCGCCGGCACGACCACGCGCAGCACGCCGGCATCGCCACGTGAGGCGGCGCTGCGTGCCTGAGCGGGCAGCATGTCCTCGGCGTCGAGCAGCAGCCCGTGCAGGTACGGCAGCACGCCGAACACGGGCTTGCCCGTCTGCGCGCGCAGCCAGTCGAGCCCCGGTTCGAGCAGCTTGAGGTCCCCGCGAAAACGGTTGATCACGAAGCCGCGCACGCGCGCACGCTCGCTGTCCGACAGGCACGCGAGCGTGCCGACCAGGTGCGCGAACACGCCGCCGCGGTCGATGTCGGCGACGAGCACGACCGGGCAATCGACGCGTTCGGCAAACCCCATGTTCGCGATGTCGCCGTCGCGCAGGTTGATCTCGGCAGGGCTGCCGGCGCCTTCGACGATCACCGTGTCGTAGCCGGCGCGCAGGCGCGCGTACGACTCGAGCACCGCGTCGAACGCGACCGGCTTGTAGTCGTGATACGCACGCGCATTGAGGTTCATGCGCGCCTTGCCGTGAATGATCACCTGCGCGCCGCGGTCGCTCGTGGGCTTCAGCAGCACGGGGTTGAAATCCGTATGCGGCGCGACGCCCGCGGCCAGGGCCTGCAGCGCCTGTGCGCGGCCGATCTCGCCGCCGTCGGCCGTCACCGCGCTGTTGAGCGCCATGTTCTGCGGCTTGAACGGCGCAACGCGCGCGCCGGCGCGGCGCGCGAGCCGACACAGGCCGGCAACCAGCGTGCTCTTGCCGGCATCGGACGTCGTGCCCTGGATCATCAGCGTGCCGCGCGGCCGCGGCTCGGGTGCATTCATCGTGTAGAGGTCGTCGCGAAGCAAAGGCCGCATTATCCCCCGCGCCGCCATGCCCGCGCCGTTACAATCACGCGATGATTCCGCACGACCTCACCTTCGTCCTCGGCGGCGCGCGCTCGGGCAAGAGCGCACATGCCGAGCGGCTCGCCGCCGACAGCGGCCTCCCCGTCACCTACATCGCGACCGCGACCGCCGCCGATGCCGAATTCGCGCAGCGCATCGCGCACCATCGCGCGCGCCGGCCGGCCGACTGGGGTTTCGCCGATGCCCCCGTCGACCTCGCCGGCACGCTTGCGCGGCTCGACGATCCGCACGCGTGCCTGCTCGTCGACTGCCTGACGCTGTGGCTCACGAACCTGCTGTGCCCCGCCGACGGCGAACCGCTCGACGATGCGCAGTACGCGGTGCAGGTCGACCGGCTCGAGCACGCGTTGCGCGGCGCGCGCGCGAAGGTGATCGTCGTCAGCAACGAGATCGGGCTCGGCGTCGTGCCGCTTGGCTCGGTCACGCGGCGCTATGTCGACGAACTCGGGCGCCTGAACCAGCGCGTCGCCGCGCTCGCCACGCGCGTGACGCTGCTCGTCGCCGGGCTGCCGCTCGAACTCAAGACGGGAGCCCCGTCATGCTGATGCTGTCGCTGCCCGTCGTCGCGATGTTCGCGGTCGCGGCCGTGATCATCGACCGCGCGATCGGCGAACCGGCCGGCTGGCACCCGCTCGTCGCATTCGGCCGCCTCGCCGCGCGCATCGAAGGCGCGCTGAACACGGGCCGGCGCGGCCGCGTGGTCGGCGTCGCCGCGTGGGTCGCGACGGTCGTGCCGCCGGTCGCCATCGCGGCATGGCTCACGACCGCGCTGCCGTGGCCGCTCGCAGCCGCGCTGCACATCGCGCTGTTGTGGTTCGCGCTCGGCGCGAAAAGCCTTGCCGACCACGTCGCGCCGATCGCTGCCGCCTTGCTGCGGCATGACCTCGGCGCCGCCCGCGCGCTGACCGCGCGCATCGTGTCGCGCGACACGAGCGACGCGGACGAAGGCGCGCTGTCGCGCGCGGCCGTCGAATCCGCGCTCGAGAACGGCAACGACGCGATCTTCGGTGCGCTGTTCTGGTTCGTCGTCGCGGGCGGTCCCGGCGCGCTGCTGTTCCGGCTCGCGAATACGCTCGACGCGATGTGGGGCTACCGCACGCCGCGCTTCCTGACCTTCGGCTGGGCCGCCGCGCGCCTCGACGACGCGTTGAACTGGATTCCCGCGCGCCTCACGGCCGCGAGCTACGCGCTGCTCGGCGACACGGCCGCCGCATGGCGCTGCTGGCGCACGCAGGCGCGCCACTGGGACAGCCCGAACGCAGGCCCGGTGATGGCTGCCGGTGCCGGCAGCCTGAACGTGCAGCTCGGCGGCCCGGCCGTCTATCACGGCGAGATCGAGGATCGTCCCGCGCTCGGCACCGGCGCCGCGGCAACCGCCGTCCACATCGTCGCCGCACTGTCGCTCGTCACGCGCACGCTTGCCCTGTGGCTCGCGCTGCTGGTCGCGAGCGGCGCACTCGCCATGGCCACCCATCATGTCTGACACCCGCATCGCACACGGCGGCAACCTGCATGAAGCCGCGCGCCGCCACGGCATTCCGTACGACGCATGGCTCGACCTGTCGACCGGCATCAATCCGGTCGGCTATCCGGTCCCGCCCGTCCCGGCCGACGCATGGCGCCGGCTGCCCGACGACGGCGACGGCCTCGCGGCCTGCGCCGCGCAGTACTACCACGCGCCCGATCCTGCACACGTGCTGCCGGTCGCCGGTAGCCAGGCAGCCATCCGCGCATTGCCCGCGTTGCTGCCGGCCGGCGACGCCGGCGTCGCGGCGCTCGCGTACGGCGAATACGCGCCCGCCTTTGCGCGCCACGGCCATCGCGTCGTCGCGCTCGACATCAATGCGGATACGCTGCCTGCGACGTTGCGTCACGTCATCGTCGGGAATCCGAATAATCCGACCGCCGAATTCGTGCCGGCCGAGCGCCTGCTCGCTTGGCACGCGCAACTGGCGGCGCGCGGCGGCACGCTGATCGTCGACGAGGCATTCGCCGATACGGGCGCGACACGGTCGCTTGCGCCGCACGTCGATCGCCCCGGACTCGTCGTGCTGCGTTCGGTCGGCAAGTTCTTCGGGCTCGCCGGCATCCGCGCAGGCTTCGTGCTCGCATGTCCTGACCAGATCGTTGCGCTGCGCGACATGCTCGGCGCGTGGACGGTCGGCGGCCCCGCCCGCCACGCGGTCGCCGCGGCGTTCGCCGATCGCGCATGGCAGGCCGCCGCCCGCGAACGGCTCGCGGCCGACGGCGAGCGGCTGGCCGCCTTGCTGCGCGCGCACGGCTTCGCGGTTCGCGCGACGCCGCTCTTCAGCTGGACCGATGACCCGCGCGCCGCGGCACTGCATGCGGCACTCGCGGCATGCGGGGTCTGGACGCGGCACTTCCCGATACCGTCGAGCGTACGCATCGGCCTGCCGGGGAGCGAAGTGGAATGGCAGCGCCTCGGCGACGCGCTCGCGCGCTGCGTGCCGACGCTGCAACGGCAACCCGCATGAATCCACGCATGCTTCGCCGGCTCGCGCCAATCGCGCAACTCGTCGCGCTCGCCTACGCACCACTCGTCCACGCCGATGTCTCGACGCGCGACGACGCCGGCAACGCAGTCACGCTGCCGGCGCCCGCGCAGCGCGTGATCAGCCTCGCGCCGCACGCGACCGAACTCGTCTACGCGGCCGGCGGCGGCGCAAAGCTCGTCGGCACCGTCACGTACAGCGACTATCCGCCCGCCGCGCAAGCGATACCGCGCGTCGGCGACAACAAGGCGCTCGATCTCGAGCGGATCGCCGCGCTGAAGCCCGACCTGATCGTCGTCTGGCGGCACGGCAACGCCGAGCGGCAGACCGACGCGCTGCACGCGCTGCACATCCCGCTGTTCTTCAGCGAACCGAAGCATCTCGACGACGTCGCGTCGTCGCTGCGCCGGCTCGGCACGCTGCTCGGCACGCAACCGGCTGCCGATGCGGCCGCAGCCGCCTATACGCGCGACATCGCGGCGCTGCGCACGCGTTACTCAGCACGAACGCCCGTCACGATGTTCTTCCAGGTCTGGGATCGGCCGCTGATGACGCTCAATGGTGCGCACCTGATCAACGACGTGATCGAGCTGTGCGGCGGCCGCAACGTGTTCGCGTCGCTCAAGCCGCTCGTGCCGACCGTCACCGACGAGGCCGTGCTCGCGGCCAATCCGGAGGCGATCGTGACGACCAGTGCCGGTACGACGCGCTCCGACGAACCGCTGCCGAGCCTCGCGCGCTGGCGCGCGTGGCCCGCACTGACGGCCGTGGCACGCAACAATCTGTTCGCGATCGACGGCGATCTGCTGACACGGCCGTCGCCGCGGATCGCGCATGGTGCGGCTGCGCTGTGCGAGGATCTCGACGCCGCGCGTGCGCGGCGGCCACGCTGATTTCCGGCGACTTGCGCGTTCATCGCGTGCCGGATGCCTGAGACGAATCGACCGCGCGCTGCATCGTTCGCACGCAGTGGCCAACGCGCCTATTCGTCCCAGTGCATCGCTTCCCACGTTCGCGTGGCAGCATCCGCGCGCAGCCAGACGACACCCCCTGTCGGTACGGGGCGCGACAGCAACGTATCGAGCGGCACGCGCAATACATGCGATGCAAACGCACGGATCACGCCTGCATGCGTGACGACCCACTGCGGCCGGTCGAACTGCGCCACCGCGTCGACCCGACCCACGACCCGCGCGGCAAACCGCGCAACGCTTTCGCCGCCATGCGCACACGCATGCATCAGATCGGCCGCCCACGCATCGAGCGCCGCGCGATCGATATCGTCCCAGCGCCGCATTTCCCACGCGCCGAAATCCATTTCCTGCCAGTCCGCGTCGCGCCGCAGCGGCACGTCGCATGCCCGCGCGAGCCGTTCGGCAACCGACGCGCAGCGCGTCAGCGGGCTCGTCCAGACCTGTTCGGGAAGCGGCGCACGGAGTGCCGACAGATGCGCGCGCACGGCCTGCGCGCCGGCATCGGCAGATGCAGCGAGCGGCACGTCGCTGCGTCCGTAGCAGATGCCCGGCTCGATACCGACGGCCGGATGACGGATCAGGACGACGTCCATCCGAGCACCACGAGATAGATCGCCAGTTCGCACAGTTGCTGTGTGAAGCCGAGACAGTCGCCCGTATAGCCGCCGATCCGCTTCACGAAGTAGCGGGCGGCCCACGCGCGCACGAGCACGAGCGCAACGCATGCGGCGGCGCCCATGCGCCAGTCGGGCCAGAACAGCCAGGGCAATCCGAACAGCGCCGCGACGCACGCCGCGCGTGCGCCCATTCGTTGCGCGACCGGCTTCGCCTTGCCCTCCGGCCGCACGTAGTCGAGCGTCATCAGCAGGCTCACAGCCACCGCCCGGCTCGCGGCGTGCGCGGCGATCATCGTCCACGCGGCACGCAACGGCAGCATGGACGCGAGCGCCTGCCATTTCACGCCGAGCGAGATCACGAGCGCGACCGCACCGAACGTGCCGATCCGCGAGTCGTGCATGATGCGCAGCACGTCGTCGCGCGTATAGCCGCCGCCGAACGCGTCGCAGCTGTCAGCCAGGCCGTCCTCGTGAAAGGCGCCCGTGGCGAGCAGCGTCGCGGCCATCGACAACCCGACCGCGATCGACGGCGGCAGCACGCGCAGCGCAGCGAGATAGACGAGCGCGCCCCACGCGCCGACGCATGCGCCGACGAGCGGGAAATAGCGGGCGGCCTGGTCGAGATCGCCGGCCGCGTAGCCGATCGAGCGCGGCACGGGCACACGCGTGAAATAGCCGAGCGCGACGAAGAAGTAGCGCAGTTCGGCCTGCACGCCGCGCGCGCGATCAGGCGTCACGATTGTCGACGCCGGCGGATTCGAAGCTCGCCATCTCCGTGAGGAATGCGGCGGCCGCACGCACGAGCGGCAGCGCGAGCGCGGCGCCCGTGCCTTCGCCGAGCCGCAGGTCGAGCGCGAGCAGCGGCTTCGCGCCGAAATGCTCGAGCATGCGCCGGTGCCCGGCCTCGTGCGACGCATGCGAGAACACGCAGTAGTCGCGCACGCCGGGCGCGATGCGCTCGGCAACCAGCAGCGCGGCCGTCGCGATGAAGCCGTCGACGAGGATCGTCATCCGCTCGCTCGCGGCCGCGAGATATGCGCCCGTCATCATCGCGATCTCGAAGCCGCCGAACGTTGCGAGCACGTCGAGCGGCGCAATCGCGTGCGAGTGCTTGACGAGCGCGCGTCCGAGCACCGCGCGCTTGTGCGCGAGGCCCTGGTCGTCGAGGCCCGTGCCGCGCCCGACGCACGCGTCGATCGGCACGCTGAGCAGGCGGCTCATCAGGCACGCAGCCGACGACGTATTCGCGATTCCCATCTCGCCGAAACCGATCACGTTCGTGCCGAGCGACGCATGCAGGCGCACGCGTGCCGCGCCGGCCGCGAGCGCCGTCATCGCCTCGTCGCGCGTCATCGCCGGCTCCGCCGCGAAGTTGCGCGTGCCGCGCGCGACCGGCAGCGACACCAGCCGGTCGGACAGCGGCAGCGGCGACGCAACACCCGCATCGACGATCTCGAGCGTACTCTGCGCGACACCGGAGAATGCGTTGATCGCCGCGCCGCCCGCGAGGAAGTTCGCGACCATCTGTGCGGTCACCGCTTGCGGATAAGGACTCACGCCCTCGGCGGCGATCCCGTGATCGCCGGCAAACACGATCATCACGGGACGCTGCACGACCGGCCGCTCGGTATGCTGGATCAGGCCGATCTGCAACGCGATCGCCTCGAGCTGGCCGAGGCTGCCGGGCGGTTTGGTCTTGTGGTCGATCACGTGCTGCAGGCGCTTGCGCAGCACCTCGTCGAGCGGCGCGATCGGCGGCGGGAAGTGGGTCGGGGTCGTCATCAGGAAGCCGTGTCGTTGGCGCGGCATGCGCCGCGCATCGAAAAAGGAAAGATCATTGTCGCTCGGGCCACGCCGGCAGCAGCGCATCGCGGCCGTTCTCGCGGATCAGCACGAGCGGATAGCCGAACGCGTCGCTCGCGCGCTCGGGCGTCAGCACGTCGTGCACGGGGCCGGCCCACGCATGGCCGCGACCGTCGAGCAGCAGTGCGTGCGTCGCGAAACGCCGTGCGAGATTCAGATCATGGCACGAGAACAGCACCGTGCGCGGGCCTGCGTCGAGCCAGGCGGCCAGCGCGGTCAGGCAATCGATCTGATGATGCAGGTCGAGATGCGCGAGCGGCTCGTCGAGCAGCATCAGCGGCGCATCCTGGCACAGCGTCGCGGCGAGCGCGACGCGTTGCCGCTCGCCGCCCGACAGCGACAGCACGTCGCGCGACGCCAGCGCAGCGAGGTCGAACGTTGCCAGCGCGTCATGCGCGGCCGCGCGATCGCCGTCACGCTCCCAGCCCCAACCACCGAGATACGGAAAACGGTTGAGCAGCACCGTGTCGAACACGGTCGCGCTGAATGCGTCGTGCAGTTGCTGCGGCATCAGCGCGCGGCGCTGCGCGAGCTGCTCGGGTGGCCATGCGGCAAGCCGCCGGCCATCGATCTCGACGTGTCCGCCGGCCGGCGGCTGCAGCCCTGCGAGTGTCGCGAGCAGCGTCGTCTTGCCCGCGCCGTTCGGCCCGACGACGCACCAGATCTCGGCGGGACGAAACACCTGGGTGAAGCCGTCGAGCAGCGTACGCGCGCCGGCCTTCAGCGTCAGGCCGACGGCCGCGCAGCTCATGTCGCCGGCCGTGGCGTGCAGTGCGGCCCTCGTCATCGCATCGACCTCCTCAACAACATCCACAGGAACACCGGCACGCCGATCAACGCGGTCATCACGCCGACCGGCAATTGCGCGGGCGCGATCACGGTGCGTGCGAGCAGGTCGGCCGCCATCACGCCGCCGCCGCCCGCGAGCATCGCGGCGGGCAACAGCATTCGCTGGTCGTTGCCGAAGGCGAGCCGCAGCGCATGCGGCACGACGAGACCGACGAAGCCGATCGTGCCGGCCGTCGTCACCGCGGCTGCAGCGGCCAGCGACGCGACGAGATAGATCCGCACGCGCACGCGCGCAACGGGCACGCCGAGCGCGAGCGCGGTCGCGTCGCCGCGCAGCAGCACGTTCAGTTGCGGCGCGGCCGGCAGCGCGACGCAGCCGGCCAGCAGCAGCGCCCCCACGCGAACCACGGCGCGGTCACGCCGTTGAGGTCGCCGGTCAGCCAGAAGATGATCCCGCGCAGGCGTGCGTCGGGCGCGAGCGACAGCAGCAGCGTGACGAGTGCGCCCCACCCGGCCGCGATCACGACGCCCGTGAGCAGCAACCGCGGCGACGCATCGCGCGATTCGGCGCGCCCCAGCTCGCGGCGCGCGAGACCGAGCACGAGCGCGACCGACACGAGCGAGCCGGCGAACGCCGACGCATCGACGAGCCACCACGCGCCGCCCGCGATCATCGCGACGAGCGCGAAGCCGGCCGCGCCACCCGACACGCCGAGCACGTACGGCTCCGCGAGCGGATTGCGCAACAGTACCTGCAGCAGTGCGCCGGCCAGCGCGAGCAGCGCGCCGCATGCGAAGCCGGCAAGTGCGCGCGGCAGGCGCAGCGTGCGGACGATATCGGCGAACAGCGCGTCGCCGCCATGCGGCACGAGCGACGCGAGCGCCTGCCATGGCGACATCGGCACGCTGCCGATCGACAGCGACGCGACGAACAGCAGCGCAACCATGGCGGCCAGCCCGGCCCAGATCGCGGCAGCGCGTGCGGCGCTCATGCCGCGCACGGCGCCGCACACGACGTGCGGCGTACCCGCTTGCGGGTGCCGGCCGGTCGTGACCTGAACGCCGCGCGGACGATTGGGGTCAGCATCGAAGAAGATTCCATGAAGCATGGCGCGCCCCGCCTCCCCGCGGGCCGCGCGTCACGAAGCCCGTGCGGGCTCCCCGTCTCGGCCGGTATCCGGGCTGGCGGCGGTCCGGCTCGCCTTCCCGCGCGATGACGCGCAGTGGCCCGCGCCCGCATGCAGGACTTGCACACGAAACGCGCCCGAGCCGGCCTGCGTCACGAGACGCGGCCGCTTACCGTTGCGGGGGCAGCGCAGGTTGGCGAGCGTCTGGCGCCCGCGCCCTGCTTCCCGTTTAACCGCGCGTTCCACGCGCGAGCACCGAGGCGGCGCCAGTTTAGGAGCGGGTCGCGCGAGCGTCAAGGAAGCGTCCGGACACGCACGGGACCCGCCGATTCGCGGCAAGAAGCAGGGGTGTTACGACTGGAAACGTTACAGATGTCGGATTGCGCGTTATTCCGCGCTAAAATGCTGGGTCTTTAGAGGACGCAGCAAATGCTCAACGAACTCGAAACCCTATCTCAAAATATTGGCCGTCTGATTTCGCTGAACAAGCGCTATCACTCGGAACGGCTCGCGCTCGAGGAGCAGGTCGCGCAATTGCGCGCGGATGCGGACACTGTCCGCGCGGAACTCGCGCAACTGCGCGATGAACGCAATGCACTTGCGGCCGAGCGTGACACGCTGTCGGCAAAGATCGACGACGCCCAGGTGAAACTGAACGCGATTCTCGAAAAGCTGCCGCGCTCGAAAAGTGCGGAGCAAGCCGACAACCAGCTCGACCTGCTGGATGCGCAGGCGCGTACGGATGGCGATGACGCGGCCAGCCACGGAGAACATGCATGAGCACCAAGCAGATCGAAGTCTCGATTCTCGGTCAGGCCTATCGGCTCGCCTGTTCGGCCGAGACCGAAGCGGCGCTGCTCGAAGCGGTCGCGCGCGTCGACGCCGAAATGTCGAAAATCCGCTCGAACAGCTCGGTACGCGGCACCGATCGCATCGCAGTGATGGCCGCGCTGTCGCTCGCGTCCGAATTGCTGCGGCTGCAAACGAGCGTGCGCCACGGTGAAGCATTTCCGGCGGAAGAAATCCGTCGTACAATGCACCAGATGAACGAACAACTCGGCGCGGTGCTCGCACAGCACGAGACGCAGTAACGTTTGATCGATGCGTCGATTCCCCTTGATCTCGGCGATCAACGGTGGTCAAATTGGCGCAACGAAACACAGTTCAGTCAGCTTCCCTGCCTGGTTCGCCAAGGTCATATATTCCTTGAACCAATGCCATGTGCACGGTTGCGGAAATTTGTAGCACGGGCGCGCGCGTCACTCTGTCTGATGTACCCGAAGTGCTGCTAACTGCGACCAATTCTGAACCTCAGGTTCAGGATGCCGGCCTAGCGGCCAAGGCGGGGGCCTATCCAACGGCATCGGGCGAAGCCCGGTGCCGTTTTCTTTTGTAGCAGCCTCTTTCTGCGTCGATCACGATCCATGCAATACTGGCTGATGAAGTCCGAACCGGACGAAGCAAGCATCGACGATCTCGCCAACGCACCGCAGCGCTCGCTGCCGTGGACCGGCGTGCGCAACTATCAGGCGCGCAATTTCATGCGCGACACGATGAAGATCGGCGACGGCGTGCTGTTCTATCACTCGAGTTGCCCCGAGCCGGGCATCGCGGGCCTCGCCGAAGTGTCGTCGACGCCCTACCCCGACCCCACGCAGTTCGACCCGAAAAGCCCCTATTACGATCCGAAGTCGACTCAGGAAGCACCACGGTGGCTGCTCGTCGACGTTCGCTACGTGAAAAAAACGGCGCTCGTGCCGCTTGCGGCGCTCGTGCCGCTTGCGGCGCTGCGCGAACACGACGAACTCGCCGACATGCGCGTGCTCGCGCGCGGCAACCGGCTGTCGATCACGCCGGTCACGCGCGCCGAATGGCGCTTCATCACCGAAAAGCTGATGAAGTAGGCGCACGCCAAAGGTCAAATCTGGTCAGTACGCACCGCCGCAACGGAACTCGCGGCACTTTCGCGCGGCCTAAGCAACCGCTGTCGGCCGATCAGGCCGGCTGTCGTTTTTTTCGTCGCGCGGTACGCCCGCGTCGTGCACGCGCGATCCGCGTGCACGCCCTCGCACAAGGAGTCCAACAATGACCAAGAAATCCGCACTCGCGCTGTCGCTCGCCCTTGCCGCCGCCGTTCCCGTCGCGCTGACGCTCGCCTCGCCCGCCGCGCACGCGCAAACCGCGAACCCGCACTTTCCGGAGCCGGCAGGCGTGCTGTCGCTGTCGTCGCAAGCCAGCGCCGACGTGCCGCAGGACATCATCCACATCACGCTGTTCTACGAGCAGCAGGCCAAGGATCCGGGCAGCCTCACCGCGCAATTGAACCAGCGCGCCGACGCCGCGCTGTCGCAGGCAAAGGGCGTATCGGGCGTCACCGCCCACACGGGCGCATTCTCCGTGTACCCGAGCACCGATCGCGACGGCAAGATCTCCGCATGGCGTGGCCGCACCGAGGTCGCGCTGGAATCGCGCGATTTCGCTGCCGCGTCGAAGCTTGCCGGCCAGTTGTCGAACCTGATGCAGGTCGCGAACGTCGAGTTCTCGCTGTCGCCCGAAGCGCAGCGCGCGGCCGAGCAGAAGCTGACGACGGAAGCGATCAAGTCGTTCCGTGCCCGCGCCGATGAAGCCGCAAAGGCATTCGGTTACAGCAGCTACACGATCCGCGACGTGAACGTGGGCGGCGGCCGCAACGTGCAGCCGTACCCGCGCATGATGGCGATGGCCGCGGCGCCGATGGACAGCGCAAAGATGAGCGCGCCGATCGCGGTCGAGGGCGGCAAGGCCACCGTGTCGGTCACCGTCAACGGCTCCGTGCAGATGAAGTAACGCGCAGCGCACGGCAGTCCGAAATGAAAAACGCCGGCCCGAGGGCCGGCGTTTTGCGTTTACCTGCACGGTGCCGATGCACGCGCCGATCGCACGCGCATCGGCATTGCATCATGCAGCGGCAGTCGCCGCCCGGCGGCGATACGCCCAGACCATCAGCGCGACGCCCGCGAGGATCATCGGCAGCGACAGCCACTGTCCCATCGACAGGCCGAGCGCGAGCAGGCCGAGGAAATCGTCGGGCTCGCGCGCGAACTCGACCGTGAAGCGCGCGAGCCCGTAGCCGATCAGGAACAGCGCGGACACGGCGCCCATCGGCCGCGACTTGCGTGCGAAGAAGAACAGCGCGAAGAACAGCGCGATGCCTTCGAGCGCAATTTCATAGAGCTGCGACGGATGGCGCGGCAGCATCTGGTATTGCATGAACACGTCGGCAAGATGCCACTTCTCGACGAGCTCCGGGTGCTTCGGCAACCACGCCGCATCGTCGCGCATCGCGCCCGGGAACAGCATCGCCCACGGTGCGGACGGATCGGTCACGCGGCCCCACAGTTCCCCGTTGATGAAGTTGCCGAGCCGCCCGGCCGCGAGCCCCGTCGGCACCATCGGCGCGACGAAGTCGGTGACCTGCAGCCAGTGGCGCTTGCGCTGCCACGCGAACAGCACCATCGCGAGCGTCACGCCGAGGAAGCCGCCGTGAAACGACATGCCGCCCTCCCACACCTTGAACACGTCGAGCGGATGCGAGAAATAGAAATCGGCCTTGTAGAACAGCACATAGCCGAGCCGGCCGCCGAGCACGGTGCCGAGCACGCCGTAGAACATCATGTCGTCGATGTCCTTCGCGGTCCAGCCCTGCGCCGCGACGTGCGGCAACTTCAGGCGGATCCGGCCGACGACGATCGCCGCGATGAAGCCGACGAGATACATGAGCCCGTACCAGCGCACGGCCAGCGGCCCGAGATGGATCGCAACGGGGTCGAAATTCGGGTGAATGATCATGGGTTAGCGAAGAAGTTTTCGAATGCGGTACGGCCGTCGCACACGCGCAGCACCGCGCGTTGGACGGCACCGGCGCGTCATCGTTCACGTCACGTGGCGAGGCCCTGCGCGCGCACGACATCGATGAAGCCGGCCAGCACGGGGCTTACGTCACCGGTGCGCCACACGAGGCCGGTCTCGACGACCGGCGCGTGATCGGCAAGCGGCCGGTAGACCACGCCGGTGCGCCGCAGGTTACGCAGCGATTGCGGCACCAGTGCGACGCCCATGCCGGCCGACACGAGACTGACGATCGTCTGCATCTGGATCGCCTCCTGGCCAATGTGCGGCGTTTCCCCCGCCGCGCCGTAGCAGCCCGTAATGATGTCATAAAAGCCGGGCGCCAGACGACGCGGAAAGATCACGAGCGGCAACGCGGCAACCTCCGCGAGACGGACGGGCACGTCTTCCGGCGCATCGCTCGCGGCCGCCGGCATCGCCACCACGAGCGGCTCGCGCATGACGGGCAGGTACGCCAGCCCGGCCGCGTGGCGCGGCGGCACGGGCGGAATGACGAGCCCCGCGTCGATACGCCCCGCGACGAGCTCGTCGATCTGCACGTCGCTCGTCGCCTCCGCGAGTTGCAGCCGCACCTGCGGATAGCGCGCGCCGAACGCCCGCAGCAGCGCGGGCAGCAGCCCGTAATCGGCGGTCGACACGAACGCGAGCGACAGCGAGCCGGCCTCGCCGCGCGAGCCGTCGCGCCAGCGGCGGCAGCGCATCGGCCGAGGCAAGCAGCCGGCGCACGTCGGGCAGCAGCGCCGCCCCGACCGCCGTCAGCGCCACCGAGCGCTTGGTGCGCGCGAACAGCGCGACGCCGAGCGCATCCTCGAGCGCACGGATCGCCTGGGACAGCGGCGGCTGCGTCATCGACAGGCGCTCAGCCGCGCGGCCGAAATGGCGCTCGTCGGCGACGGTCACGAAATAGCGCCACTGGCGCAGGTCGGGAGTCGGATCGGCCATGCCTCTCTCATTCGCAAAATGACTTAATACGCGACAAATAATATATTGGACATCCCAATCCGGACACTCCATTCTTGATCGATCCGAACCGGCGCGCCGTTCACCGGCGTTGCCCAGACAACGATGGAGTCCCCCATGGCTTACAACCGTCGCTCGAAGCACATCACGCAGGGCGTGGCCCGCTCGCCGAACCGCTCGATGTATTACGCCCTCGGCTACCAGAAGGACGATTTCGACAAGCCGATGGTCGGCATCGCGAATGGCCATTCGACGATCACGCCGTGCAATTCCGGCCTGCAGCGCCTGTCGGACGCGGCCGTCGCCGCCGTGAAGGCGGCCGATGCGAACCCGCAGATCTTCGGCACGCCGACGATTTCGGACGGCATGTCGATGGGTACCGAAGGCATGAAGTACTCGCTCGTGTCGCGCGAGGTGATCGCCGACTGCATCGAGACCTGCGTGCAGGGGCAATGGATGGATGGGGTGGTCGTCGTCGGCGGCTGCGACAAGAACATGCCGGGCGGGATGATCGCGCTCGCGCGCCTGAACGTGCCGGGCATCTACGTGTACGGCGGCACGATCCGCCCGGGCAACTGGAAAGGCCGGGACCTGACGATCGTGTCGTCGTTCGAGGCCGTCGGCGAATTCACTGCGGGCCGGATGTCGCAGGAGGATTTCGAAGGCGTCGAGCAGAACGCCTGCCCGACGTCGGGGTCGTGCGGCGGGATGTACACGGCGAACACGATGAGCTCGTCGTTCGAGGCGCTCGGGATGTCGCTGCTGTACTCGTCGACGATGGCGAACCCCGACCAGGAGAAGGTCGATTCGGCCGCCGAATCGGCACGTGTGCTCGTCGAGGCCGTGAAGCGCGATCTCAAGCCGCGCGACATCATCACGAAGGAATCGATCGAGAATGCGGTATCGGTGATCATGGCGACGGGCGGCTCGACCAATGCGGTGCTGCACTATCTCGCGATCGCGCACGCGGCCGAGGTCGACTGGACCATCGAGGACTTCGAGCGCATCCGCAAGCGCGTACCCGTGATCTGCGACCTGAAGCCGTCGGGGAAGTACGTCGCGACCGACCTCCACCGGGCTGGCGGCATTCCGCAGGTGTTGAAGATCCTGCTCGACGCGGGGCTGCTGCACGGCGACTGCATGACGATCACCGGCCGCACGATCGCCGAAGAACTGAAGGACGTGCCGAGCGTGCCGCGCGCGGATCAGGACGTGATCTTCCCGATCGACCGCGCGCTGTACAAGGAAGGCCACCTTGCGATCCTGAAGGGCAATCTCGCGGAAGACGGCGCGGTCGCGAAGATCACCGGCCTGAAGAACCCTGTGATCACGGGCCCGGCACGCGTGTTCGACGACGAGCAGAGCGCGATGGATGCAATCCTCGGCGACCGGATCCGCGCCGGCGACATCCTCGTGCTTCGCTACCTGGGCCCTAAGGGCGGCCCCGGCATGCCGGAAATGCTCGCGCCGACGTCCGCGATCATCGGCAAGGGGCTCGGCGAATCGGTCGGCTTCATCACGGACGGCCGCTTCTCGGGCGGCACCTGGGGGATGGTGGTCGGCCACGTCGCGCCCGAGGCGTTCGTCGGCGGCACGATCGCACTCGTGCAGGAAGGCGACTCGATCACGATCGACGCGCATCGACTGCTGCTGCAACTGAACGTCGACGACGCGGAACTCGCGCGCCGTCGCGCTGCATGGCAACAGCCGGCGCCACGCTACACGCGCGGCGTGCTCGCGAAATTCGCGGCACTCGCCCGCCCGGCCAATAATGGTGCCGTCACGGGTTAGGGCCTGTTCACGCTAAAAACGGGCCTGCGAACGCGCCTTGCCGGTCGTCGTGCAAGGAGTGAGGAGCGCCGTTTGGCCGAGCCAAACAAGCGACGATCGACGCCGCAATACGGCCGGCAAGGCGCGTTCCCCTGTTCGGAGAAATTCATTCGTGGGGCTGGCCACCAGAAGGGCCGATCGCCGCGTCATGCTCCTCGCGAATACGTTGAGTATTCGCTTCGTCGCAATCCTTGCGCTCGGCCCTTCTGGTGGCCAGCGCAAGCCCGTTATTAGCGTGAACAGGCCCTAATCGCGGCACGTCAAGACATGCGACCCCGATAAACATGGCCGCCCGGGGAACGCGCAAAACGCGCTTTCCCTTTGCTTCTATAATGCGCGGACCATGTAGCCGGCCGTCCCCGCCGGCGGAGAACCGCATGAAACACTCGACATTGCGCGTCCTGCTCGCCACGCTGCTGATCGGCAGCGGGGCGGCAGCGCGCGCCGACCAGGCCGACGGGCTCGCGCTGGCTCAGCGCAAGAACTGCATGGCCTGCCACGCGCTCGGCAAGCCGCTGATGGGTCCGTCGTTCCGCGACATCGCCGGCAAGTATGCGGCGCGCGGCGATGCCGTCGACTACCTTGCCCAGTCGATCGTGAAAGGCAGCGTCGGCGTATGGAGCAGCGTGCCGATGCCCGCCAATACACAACTGACGAACGGCGAAGCCCACACGCTCGCGCAATGGGTGCTGTCGGTGCGCTGAACCGGACGCCCGGGCCGAACAGACAACCCGCCGGATTCCGCCGACTGGCGGACATGCCCCGGCTACCTCGTGCAGTGTCCCGCCGGCAGCTTCACCGGTCTTTACTGGATTCACACCCCGTTTTTCAGCTAAACGCCGTGTGGTTTAGCTCGAATGGCCGGCGCGGCGGCGTGCGATCTCTTCATCGACCGCGTCGCGAACCCAGTCCATCACCTCGGTTTCGAGTGCCAGCGCCACCTCGCGCGTGATCTGGCCGACCAGCCAGGCCGAATGCTCGTGCAACGCATCGCGGCAGCGGGCTTCGATCGCGTCGCGCCCTTCCCCGGTCAGATAGTTCGTCAGACGATTGCGCAGACGCTCGGCGATGTGCTGCGCATCTTCCGGCGTCAGCCCGGCTGCGGCCTGCGCTTCCGGCTGCAGCGCAGCGACTGGTACGACGAACTCCGGCAGATGCGCTTCACGCGCGTGCCCCACTGCCTCATGCGCGAGCGCGGCGAACGCGGGTGGCGGCACGTCGTCGCCGGCCAGCGACGATGGCAGAGGCGCACTCATTGCGGCTGAATCTTCGGCGACCACATGCTCCGCGGCGCCGGGTTCGGCCGGCGCATCGGTCTCGCCCATCGCTGCCGCTGCAGCCGTCGCCGCGTCGCCCGGCAGTTCGACCGCCGGTACGTGCGGTGTCGGCACGCATTCGACCACGACGGAATCGCGGTCAAGTTCACTTTGCCTGGAATCAGCCGGCGCCGCACCTGCGGCGTGCGGCGCGACCACGTCGGTGAGCACCGGAATCGCCGCGCTGGCGGGCGGCTGCGGCGCGGCGGACGCAGGCGAGCGCGCCGGCACCGGCTTGCCCGGCACCAGCACGTCGGTCAGCGTCGGGATCGAGGATGTATCGGCTTCTGTCACGGGAACACTCCGTTGACGGTTGCGGCTAGCTGCCCTGCTTGTAGTTGTTCAGCGCGTAGCCGCGGTCGCGGTAGAACCGGTAGCGGTCGCGGCCCGCGGCCAGCTCGTCCGGCGCATTGCCGACCACTTCGAGCAGGCGCTCGAAGCGGGCGAACTGTGCGGGGACGGCCGCGCCGAGGTTCAGCAGCACGTGGTGATGCGGCGCGCGGTCGAGATCCGCGGCCAGCACGATCGGCGTGCCGGCTGCGTGCTCGCTGTCGACACCGCAATGCGGGATGAAATCGAGCGGCGAGAACGTCCAGAGCCGCTCGTCGAGCGCGCGCAGGCGCGCGGGCTCGGCGAGCACGACGACCGGCTGCCCGGCCAGGTAGGCCTTGCGCAGCAGCCGGCACGCGTACGCGAGCGAATCGCCGACGTTCGAGTGGAAATCGATCCGCGTCATTGCCCGCGCACCCGCAGCGTCGTCAACACCGCCATCACTGGCCGGCGCGGTCGATCAGGAACTGCGCGAGCAACGGCACCGGACGGCCCGTCGCGCCCTTCGCCGCACCGCCCTTCCATGCGGTGCCCGCGATGTCGAGGTGGGCCCACGGATAGCTCTCGGTGAAGCGCGACAGGAAGCACGCGGCCGTCACGGCGCCGGCCGGACGCCCGCCGATGTTCGCGAGATCCGCGAAATTCGACTTCAGCTGGTCCTGGTACTCGTCGTCGAGCGGCATGCGCCATGCCGGGTCGTTCGCTTCGCGCGACGCGTCGAGCAGTTCGCCCGCGAGCGCGTCGTTCGTCGAGAACAGGCCGCTGTTGTGGCCGCCCAGCGCGATCACGCACGCGCCCGTCAGCGTGGCAACGTCGATCACCGCAGCCGGCTTGAAGCGCTCGGCATACGTGAGCGCGTCGCACAGGATCAGACGGCCTTCGGCGTCGGTGTTCAGCACCTCGATCGTCAGGCCCTTCATGCTGGTGACGATGTCGCCCGGTTTCGTCGCGTTGCCGCCCGGCATGTTCTCGCAGGTCGGCACGATCGCGACGACGTTGATCTTCAGGCCCATCTCGGCGACTGCACGCATCGTGCCCAGCACGGAACCCGCGCCGCACATGTCGTACTTCATCTCGTCCATGCCCTCGCCCGGCTTCAGCGAGATGCCGCCCGTGTCGAACGTGATGCCCTTGCCGACCAGCACGACCGGCGCGGCCTTCGCGGCGGCGCCCTGGTAGTGCAGCACGATGAATTGCGGCGGCTCGACCGACGCGCGCGCGACCGACAGGAACGAGCCCATCTTCAGCGCCTGGATCTGCTTGAGCCCGAGCACTTCCGCCTTCAGGCCCCAATCCTTCGCGATCTTCTTCGCGGTGTTGCCGAGATAGGTCGGCGTGCAGACGTTGCCCGGCAGGTTGCCGAGGTCGCGGGTGAGATCCATCCCGTTCGCGAGCGCGACGGCCTGCTTGACCGCGACCTTCGCGGCCTTTTCGTCGGACGGATCGACGCTGAACACGACGCGCTTGAGCGTGTGCGACGCCGGCTCCGGCTTGCTCTTCATCTGCGTGAAGCGGTAGGTCTCGTTGCGCAGCGCGAGGATTGCCGCGCGCACGCCCCAGTCGGAGCTGCGCTCGTCGACCGGCAGTTGCGCGAGCGTGAACGTGACCTGGACGACCTTGGTCGCCAGCAGCGCGCGCCATGCGGCCGTCGCGGCATCGTTATAGGCTTTCTGATTGAAAGCATCCTGCTTGCCGAGGCCGACGAGCAGCACGCGCGACGCGCCGATGCCCGACACTTCGTGCAGGAACAGCGTCTTGCCGCGCTTGCCGTCCATGTCGCCGGCCTTGATCACGCGCGAAATCAGCCCCTTGGTGGCCGTGTCGATATCGAGCGCCGCGCCCGACAGGGTCTGCGCCTCGAAGATGCCGAGCACGATGCAGTCGGACTTCCCGGTCAGGAACCCCTTCGCCTCGCCTTTGCTCCAATCACAGCCTTTTATGCTAAAGTCCATCGCGCTTGTCCTCGGATAAAATCTGGGCTAAGGATGAAAGCCGCAATTATCCGCTATTTTTCCCGTGGCGGCGCGAGCGCTCCACCACGCGTGCGCAGCCTCCCGCCCTCTTCTCATCAAGAATGATCTTCGAACGCTCCCTCCAGCGCGAGCTTGCGTATACGGCTGGCGCCGTGTTCATGGTGCTGCTCACGATCATGCTCACGACGATGATGATCCGCATCGTCGGCTACGCCGCGTCCGGTGAAATCGATCCGCGGGACGTCCTCGTGCTGATCGGCCTCACCGTGATCGGCTACCTCGCCGTGATGCTCGTCGTCACGCTGTTCGTGTCGATCCTGTTCGTGCTGACCCGGTGGTACCGGGACTCCGAAATGGTCGTGTGGCTTGCGTCGGGCGTGAGCCTCACGCGCCTCATCAAGCCGATCGGCGTGTTCGCCACGCCGATCATCCTGCTGATCGCCTTCTTCGCGTTCGTCGGCTGGCCGTGGTCGAACCAGCAAAGCAAGATGATCAAGGCGCGCTTCCAGCAGCGCGACGAAATCTCGCTGCTCGCGCCCGGCCAGTTCCGCGAATCGGCGTCGAACCACCGCGTGTTCTTCATCGAGAAGATGACGCCCGACCAGAGCAAGGTGCAGAACGTGTTCGTGACCTCGACCGAGAACGGCAAGGTCAACGTGGTCGTGTCGCAGACGGGGCACACGGAAACGCGCGACGGCAACCGCTTCGTCGTCCTGGAGGACGGCCGCCGCTACGACGGCACGCCTGGCCAGCCGAACTTCAAGATCATGGAGTTCGAGCGCTACGGCGTGAAGATCACGAGCACCCCGGTCACCAACGTGCAGACCACCAACAGCACGCCGACGCCGGACCTGCTGCGCAACCCGACGAACGACAACCTCGCGGAATTCGCGTGGCGCGCGGGGCTGCCGCTGATCGCGATCAACCTGATGGTGCTCGGCATTCCGCTGTCGTACCAGAACCCGCGCCGCAGCCGCACGATCAACCTCGTGATGGCCGTGCTGATCTATCTCACGTACTCGAACCTGCTGAACGTGGTGCAGTCGCAGATCGAGCAGGGCAAGATGTCGTTCGGCGTCGGTCTCGTTGGGCTGCATCTCGTCGTCGCGGTGATCGTCGCGTTCATCTTCTGGTTGCGCGTGCGCAATCGTCCGCTGTTTACACGCGCGCTGTTCGGCCGCTCGGGAGCATGATCGATGCGGCTCTATGAAAAGTACTTCGCGCGACAGATCTACGTCACGTTCGTCTTCATCCTGTTCGCGTTCTCGGGCCTGTTCTTCTTCTTCGACCTGATCAGCGAACTGAACTCGGTCGGGCACGGCAATTACAAGTTCGGCTACGCGGTGCTGCGCGTCGCGCTGCAGACCCCGTCGCGCTTCTACGAAATCATCCCGGTCGCCGCGCTGATCAGCGCGATCTATGTGTTCGCGCAAATGGCCGCGAACTCGGAATTCACGATCTTCCGCGTGTCGGGCCTCGCGACCAACCAGGCGCTGCGCTCGCTGCTGAAGATCGGCGTGCCGCTCGTGATCGTCACCTACCTGATCGGCGAATTCGTCGGCCCGTACGCCGACCAGCTGTCCGAACGCGTGCGGCTGCAGGCGCTCGGCGCGTCGGTGTCGTCGAATTTCCAGTCGGGCGTGTGGGTGAAGGACACGCTCGCGGCCCGTGAAAACGGCGAGCAGGTCACGCGCTTCGTCAACGTCGGCAGCCTGTCGCCCGACTCGACGATCAGCAACGTGCGCATCTACGAATTCGATTCGAAATTCCAGCTGCGCAACGTGCGGATCGCGCAGACGGGCCGCTACGAGCCGCCCGGCCACTGGCTGCTCAAGGGCGTCAACGAAACCGAGCTCACCCCGATCAAGCCGATCGGCGGGCAGCCAGCCGACGCGCTGAACCCCGTGTACCGGTCGCAGCAGGTCTCGCTGGCCGAATACCGGCTGCGCTCGGACCTGACGCCGCAGATCCTGTCGGTGCTGCTCGTGTCGCCGGATCGCATGTCGATCATCAACCTGTTCCGCTACATCCAGCATCTGCGCGAGAACCAGCAGGACACGCAGCGCTACGACATCGCGCTGTGGCGCAAGCTGCTGTATCCGTTCGCGGTGTTCGTGATGCTGGTACTGTCGCTGCCGTTCGCGTACCTGCACACGCGTGCGGGCGTGGTCGGTGTGAAGGTGTTCGGCGGCATCATGCTCGGCATGAGCTTCCAGCTGCTCAATACGCTGTTCTCGCACATCGGCACGCTGAACACGTGGCCCGCGCCGCTCACCGCGGCTACGCCGGGCCTGATCTATCTCGCGCTCGGCCTGTTCGCGCTCAAGTGGGTCGACCGGCACTGAGCGCCGCGTCACGACGGAGGCTTCGACATGAATTCGCACGGCATCGTCCTGTTCGGCCACGGCGCGCGTGACCCGCGCTGGGCCGAGCCGTTCGAACGGCTCGCCGCGCGGCTGCGCGGCGCCTCTTCTCCCGCTGCACACGTGTCGCTCGCGTTCCTCGAACTGATGACGCCGTCGCTCGGCGACGCGGTCGCCGCGCAGGTCGCGGCCGGCTGCACCCACATCACCGTGGTGCCGGTGTTCTTCGGCCAGGGCGGCCATGTCCGCCGCGACCTGCCGCAGCTCGTCGACGCATGCCGAGCCGTGCATCCGGGTATCGAGATCCGCTGCGCGACGGCCGTCGGCGAAGACGACGGCGTGCTCGACGCGATCGCGCGCTACTGCATCGACCAGATCGGCGACGGCGCGTAAATCACGCCGTCACGGCCCACAAAGAAAAAGCGCCGGCTTCCGCCAGCGCTTTTTTCATTTGGAACTCCAGCCGGGTTCCGCTCAGGCCGCACTTCGCAGCGCATCGCCCGCTTTCGCCTGCCCGGCGCGCTCGGCGAATGCATCGCCGATCATCAGCAGGCTCGGTTCCGCGGGATCGAGCCACGCCTGCGCGTCGCCTGCCGCCATCTGCGCGAGCGTGAGCGTCAGAGAGCGTTCGCGCGCGGTGCTGCACGCCTCGACGATCGCCACGGGCGTCGCCGGCGCACGGCCCGCGTCGATCAGTTCCTGCGCGATGCCGGGCGCGCTGTCGCGGCCCATGTAATAGACGATCGAATCGGCGCGTGCGGCCTCGCGAATCTCGTCGCTGCCCGGCGCGCGGCTGTGCGTCGCGAACGCAACGCTGCGCGACACGCCGCGCAACGTCAGCGAACGCTTCAGCGTCGCCGCCCCGGCCAGCGCCGCGGTGATGCCCGGCACGACCTCGTAGTCGATGCCGGCCGCTTCCAGCGCGCGCATCTCCTCTTCGGCGCGACCGAACAGCATCGGGTCGCCACCCTTCAGCCGCACGACGCACGCATGCTCGCGCGCCGCATCGACGATCTGCTTGTTGATGAAGTGCTGCGCGATCGAACGCTGCCCGCAGCGCTTGCCGACGGCGATCCGGCGCGCATTCGGCGCGTAGTCGAGCATCGCGGGCTCGACGAGCGCGTCGTGCAGCACGACGTCCGCCTGCTCGAGCAGCCGCGCGCCACGCACCGTGATGAGGTCGGCCGCGCCCGGCCCTGCTCCGATCAGATACACCTTGCCCATGTTTATCGCTTCGCCTTCCAGCGGGCGTCGGCTCCGGCCCGCGCCGCCGCGAAGCGGCGCGGTTGCCCGGTCATGCCGAGAACGCCCGGATCATCCCTGCGGCGACCGTGTGATGCGTCGCCTCGTCGATCAGCACGAACGCACCGGTACCCGGATGCGCGTCGTACGTGTCGCACACGATCGGCTTCTGCAGCGTCAGCGCAACGCGGCCGATGTCGTTCATCTTCAGATCGTGACGATCGGTCGCGTGCGACAGCGTGTGCACGTCGAGTACCTGCTTGACGCCGCCGATCTTCGCGAACACCGTGCTGGTGGTCTGCTTCAGCAGGTACTTGCGCTGCGGCGACAGCGGCGTCTCGTCGAACCAGCACAGATCGGCTTCGAGCTTCTTCGCCGGCTCGACCGGCTCGCCGGACGTGACGAACATGTCGCCGCGCGACACGTCGACGTCTTCCGCGAGGCGGATCGTCACGGTCTGGCCCGCGAACGCGTGCGGAACGGACGCAGTGCCGCCCGGCACCGGCGCGACGATCTCGGCGATCGTCGCCGTGCGGTTCGACGGCAGCACGACGATCTCGTCGCCGACCTTCACTTCGCCCGACTCGATACGGCCCATGTAGCCGCGGAAATCGTCTGCCGAGCTGCCGTCCTGGCGCGCGACCCACTGCACCGGGAAGCGCAGCGCGTCATGCGCCTGCGTCTCGACCGGCAGCGATTCGAGCACGTCGAGCAGCGGCTCGCCCGCGTACCACGGCATGCGCTCGCTCGCGCCAACGATGTTGTCGCCCTTCAGCGCCGACACCGGCACGAAGCGCACGTCGGTCAGGCCCAGCTGCTTCGCGAGCGCGACGTACGCATCGCGGATTTCGTTGAAACGCGCTTCGCTGTAGTCGACGAGGTCCATCTTGTTGATCGCGACGATCACGTGCTGCAGCCCGAGCAGCTTGACGATCGCGCTGTGGCGCTTGGTCTGCGGCAGCAGTTGCACGACGCCGTTCTCGACCGTGATGCGCGTCGCGTCGATCAGCACGATCGCCGCGTGCGCGGTCGACGCGCCCGTCACCATGTTGCGCGTGTACTGCTCGTGGCCCGGCGTATCGGCGATGATGAACTTGCGCTTCGCGGTCGCGAAGTAGCGGTATGCGACGTCGATCGTGATGCCCTGCTCGCGCTCGGCTTCGAGGCCGTCGGTCAGCAATGCGAGATCGAGCTCGTCGCCGACCGTGCGCTTGTTCTTCGCACGCGACAGCGCGGACAGCTGGTCGGACAGCACGGCCTTGCTGTCGTACAGCAGGCGGCCGATCAGCGTGCTCTTGCCGTCGTCGACGCTGCCCGCGGTAATGAAGCGCAGCACGCCGAGGTCTTCGGTGTTCTCGATGATGCTCATGATTTGAATGTCCTCGTGTGCTTCAGAAATAACCTTGCTTCTTGCGCTGTTCCATCGCGGCTTCGGAGGCCTGGTCGTCCATCCGGGTCGCGCCGCGCTCGGTGATCTCGGTCACCGCCGTCTCGGCGATGATCTTCTCGACGTCGTCCGCGTCGCTTTCGACCGGGCACGTGCAGGAGATGTCGCCGACCGTGCGGAAGCGCACCTGCGCGAGCTCGCTCGTCTCGCCGTCACGCATCGGCGTGAGCGGCGTGACGGGCACGAGCAGCCCGTTGCGGCGCACGATCTCGCGCTGGTGAGCGTAATAGATCGACGGCAGTTCGAGGTTCTCGCGCGCGATGTACTGCCACACGTCGAGCTCGGTCCAGTTCGAGATCGGGAACACGCGCAGGTGCTCGCCCTTGTGCAGGCGGGCGTTGTACAGGCTCCACAGTTCCGGGCGCTGCGCCTTCGGATCCCACTGGCCGAATTCGTCGCGGAACGAGAAGATGCGTTCCTTCGCACGCGCCTTCTCTTCGTCGCGGCGCGCGCCGCCGATCAGCGCCGTGTAGCCGTGCTCCTCGATCGTCTCGAGCAGCGTGACGGCCTGCGCGGCATTGCGCGAATCGGTTTCGCGACGCAGCACGACCGTGCCGCGCTTGATCGAATCCTCGACGTGGCCGACGACCAGCTCGGCGCCGAGTTCTTTCGCGCGGCGATCGCGGAAGTCGATCACTTCCTCGTAGTTGTGGCCCGTATCGATGTGCACGAGCGGGAACGGCAGCGTCGTCTTGCGGTTCGCGCCGAGGCCGAATGCCTTCAGCGCCAGATGCAGCACGACGACCGAATCCTTGCCGCCCGAGAACAACAGCGCCGGCTTGCTGCATTCGGCGACCAGTTCGCGCAGGATGTGGATCGACTCGGCTTCGAGCCAGTCGAGGTGGCCCATGCGGCTGTCGGCACCGGCGGGCGGGGCAAAGGCGGATTGCTCGAGCGTCGTGCTCATGATTTCAGTCCTTCTCTTCTGGGTTCGTGCCGCCCGCTGTCGCAGGCGGCGCAATATTCAGTTTCTTGTCAGGCTTTCAGTGCGTGGCGCCGGCAACGGCTTCCGCGGGAATCGGCGTGATCGTCGTGATGTGCAGCCCGCATTCCTTCGTATCGCGCGACTCCCACCACCAGCGGCCCGCTCGGCTGTCCTCGCCGGGACGGATCGCCCGCGTACACGGCTCGCAGCCGATGCTCGGGTAGCCGCGCGCATGCAGCGGGTTCACCGGCACGTCAAACGCCTTAAGGTACGCCCACACGTCGCTTTCCGTCCAGTCGGCGAGCGGGTTGTACTTCGCGATCCCGCGCGCTTCGTCCTGCTCTTCCTCGTGCAGCTCGGCCCGCGTGACCGACTGCTCGCGGCGCTGGCCGGTGACCCATGCGCCGACGTCGGCGAGCGCGCGATTCAGCGGCTCGACCTTGCGGATGTGGCAGCACGACTTGCGCAGCTCGACGCTCTCGTAGAACGCATTCAGGCCGTGCTCGGCGACATACTGGTCGACCGCGTCCTGCTGCGGATGGAACTGCTCGATCTCGTAGCCGTAGCGCTCGCGCACACGGTCGATCATGCCGAGCGTTTCCGCGTGCAGGCGGCCCGTGTTCAGCGAGAAGATGCCGATGCGCACGCCCTTCGACAGGATCGCATGCGTGAGCAGCATGTCTTCCGCCGCGAGGCTGCTCGCGAACTTCACCTTCTCGTGACGCGCACCGATCTGCGCGAGCAGCGCGTCGAGGCGCTCGACCTTCGCGGCGAGCTCCGGCGTCAGCGCGGTGGTGGTCGCGCTGCTCATGCGCCCACCTTCGCGTCGGGCGTCGCTACGCCTGCCGACGCGCCGCGGCGGCGGAACAGCGGTTCGGGCTGGTCGAACGCGCCCTGGTAACGCTGCGTGAATTCCGTGAACGCGTTCAGCGCGTCGTGGATGTCCTTGTCGGCGCGCACCGCATAGGCGTCGAAGCCGCAACGCGACATGTACAGCAACTGGTCGCGCAGCACGTCGCCGATCGCGCGCAGTTCGCCCGTCCAGCCGTGGCGCTCGCGCAGCAGGCGCGCGATGCTGTAGCCGCGGCCGTCCGCGAAGCGCGGGAAATCGACGGCGATCAGCGAAATCGCGCCGAAGTCGGCCACGAGATCGGCCGGCTCGCTGTCCGGTGCGAGCCACACGCCGAGCTCGTCCTTCGTCTTCGCGGCGACGAGCGCCGCGCGCTCGGCCTGCCACAACGCGAACGGCACCAGCACCTTGCCGGCCGGCAACGCATCGACCGCGGGCAGTGCACCGTCTTCCGCCGCGCGCACGACCTGCCATGCATCGTCGATCACTGCGCGGTTCTTGATAATCGAAGCCATCTGCTAATTCCTTCTACCCGGTTGGTTACGCGTTCACTGCCTGGCGCGCCGCATACACGCGCTCCTTGAACGGCGCGATGCCGATGCGATCGTACGTGTCGACGAAGCGCTCGCCGTCGATGCGCGATTCGACGAACGTGTCGATCAGCTTCGCGATCACGTCGGGCACTTCTTCCGCCGAGAACGACGGCCCGATCACGCGGCCGAGGCGCGCACCGTTGCGGCCCGTGCCCTGCTCGCCGCCGAGCGACACCTGGTACCACTCGGCGCCGTCCTTGTCGACGCCGAGGATGCCGATGTTGCCGACGTGGTGGTGACCGCACGAGTTCATGCAACCGGAAATGTTCAGCGACAGGTCGCCGAGGTCGTACACATAGTCGAGATCGTCGAAACGCTGCTGGATCGCCAGCGCGATCGGGATCGACTTCGCGTTCGCGAGCGAGCAGAAGTCGCCGCCCGGGCACGCGATGATGTCGGTCAGCAGGCCGATGTTCGGCGTCGCGAAACCGGCTGCCTTCGCCTTTTCCCACACGGCAAACAGGTCGCGCTTCTTCACGTTCGCGAGAATCAGGTTCTGCTCGTGCGACACGCGCAGCTCGCCGAACGAGTATGCGTCGGCCCAGTCGGCCACCAGATCCATCTGCTGGTCGGTCGCGTCTCCCGGCGCAATGCGGTGATCCTTCAGCGACAGCGTGACGGCCGCATAGCCGGCCACCTTGTGCGGGGCAACGTTACGCTCGACCCAGCGTGCGAACGCCTTGTTCTCGAGCAGGTGCTGTTCGAACGATGCGTCGGTGTCGGCCAGCTTCTCGTAGACGGGCGGCTGGAAGTACTGCGACACGCGATCGACTTCCGCCTGCGTGAGCGTCGACGGGCCGTCCTTCAGGTGCTGCCACTCTTCCTCGACCTGCTGCGCGAACTTCGCGGGCGACAGCGCCTTCACGAGGATCTTGATGCGCGCCTTGTACAGGTTGTCGCGGCGACCGTAACGGTTGTACACGCGCAGCACGGCTTCGCAGTAGGTGAGCAGGTGCTGCCACGGCAGGTCTTCCTTGATCACCGCGCCGATGATCGGCGTACGGCCGAGGCCGCCGCCCGCGAGGATGCTCGCGACCACTTCGCCCTGCGCGTTCTTCTTCAGGTACACGCCGAGGTCGTGGATCTGCACGGCCGCGCGATCATGCTTCGAGCCCGACACCGCGATCTTGAACTTGCGCGGCAGCCATGCGAATTCGGGATGGAACGTCGACCATTGACGGAGGATTTCCGACCACGGACGCGGATCGATCTCTTCGTCGTGCGCGACGCCGGCGAACTGGTCGGCCGTAATGTTGCGGATGCAGTTGCCCGACGTCTGGATACCGTGCATCTGCACCGATGCGAGCTTCGCGAGGATCTCGGGCGTTTCTTCCAGCTTGATCCAGTTGAACTGGATGTTCGAGCGGGTCGAGAAGTGACCGTAGCCGCGATCGTGTTCGCGGGCGATGCGCGCCAGCATCCGGAGCTGGTCGCTGCGCAGGTTGCCGTACGGAATCGCGATGCGGTGCATGTACGCGTGGCGCTGCATGTACAGGCCGTTCTGCAGGCGCAGCGGACGGAACTCGTCTTCGCTCAACTCGCCCGACAGCCGGCGGCGCACCTGATCGCGGTACTGCGCGACACGCTCGTCGACGATCGTCTGGTCGTATTGGTCGTACTGATACATTCGGGGACCCCAGGGTTTTCGTGGTGACCGCGCGACGTCCTAGCCACGTCGCGCCCGAATCTCCGTTCCGCCGCTATCGCCGGCCTTCCGCTGCCCGGCTGGATTGCTAATGACGAAAACAGATATCCATATTTGAAAAACTCCGGTGAATCGTAATAAACTCGCCTTATATTTCAAACGACTAAAAAATTCTGTTGATATGCGGAAGGGTTATAAATGAACCTGCACCAATTTCGCTTCGTGCGCGAGGCCGTCCGGCAGAATTTCAACCTCACCGAGGCCGCCAAGGCGCTCTACACGTCGCAACCGGGGGTGTCGAAGGCGATCATCGAGCTCGAGGACGAGCTCGGCGTGGAGATCTTCACGCGGCACGGCAAGCGCGTGCGCTCGCTCACCGAGCCGGGCCGGATCATCCTCGCGTCGGTCGAGCGGATTCTTCAGGAGGTTGAAAGCCTTAAAAGGGTCGGGAAAGATTATGCGGCGCAGGATCAGGGCAACCTGACCATCGCCGCGACCCACACGCAGGCCCGCTACTCGCTGCCGGCCGCGATCGCCGAGTTCAAGAAGCGCTTCCCGAAGGTCCACCTGTCGATCCTGCAGGGCAGCCCGACGCAGGTGGCCGAGATGGTGATCCACGACCAGGCCGATCTCGCGATCGCCACCGAGGCGATTTCCGACTACAAGGAGCTCGTGTCGCTGCCCTGCTTCCAGTGGCACCACGCGGCCGTCGTGCCGGCGGACCATCCGCTGCTCGAACGCAAGCCGGTCACGCTCGACGATCTCGCGCAGTACCCGCTGATCACGTACGACGATGCGTTCGCGGGCCGCAAGAAGATCAACCATGCGTTCGCGCTGCGCGGGCTGTCTCCGGACATCGTGCTCGAGGCGATCGACGCCGACGTGATCAAGACCTACGTCGAACTCGGCCTCGGCGTCGGCATCATGGCCGACATCGCGTTCAATCCCGAGCGCGACCGCGGCCTGCGGTTGATCCCGGTCGGCCACCTGTTCGGCAGCAACGTGACGCGCGTCGCGCTCAAGCAGGGCGCCTACCTGCGCAGCTATGTGTATACGCTCGTCGAACTGCTGTCGCCGACGCTGAACCGCAAGCTGATCGAACAGGCGCTCAAGGGCGAATCCGAATCGTACGAACTCTGAGCGGCGTGTATAAACACGGGGGCGCATATCGCGCCCCTTTTTTCTGTCCGACGGAGAATTCCGCATGACGCTTCCCGCCCTGTTGCGACTTCCCGCGCTGCTGCGCCGCGCCGCCGGCGTTGCCTTCGCGCTCGCCTGCGCTGCCGCGCATGCCGACCTGAAGGTCGGTGTCGACCTGTCGTCGACCGGCCCGGCCGCCGCGATCGGCATCACGAGCAAGAACGCGATCCTGATGTGGCCGAAGACGATTGCCGGGCAGCCGGTGCAGGTGACGGTGCTCGACGATGCGTCCGACCCGGGCGCCGCGGTGCGCAACATCCGCAAGCTGGTGGACGAGGATCACGTCGACGTCGTGGTCGGACCGAACATCACGCCGGCCGCGCTCGCGGCGCTCGACGCGGTGGCTGCCGGGCAGACGCCGATGATCACGCTGGTCGGCTCCGGCGCGATCGTCGAGCCGCAGGAAGGCGCGCGGACCTGGGCGTTCAAGATGGCGCAGAGCGACCGCGCGATGGCCGACGTGATGACGCGCTACATGGCGAACCACGGCGTGAAGACGGTCGGCTTCATCGGCTTCGCGGACAGCTACGGCGACAGCTGGCTGAACGAGTTCACGCGCTTCGCGGACCTGCGCAAGATCCGCGTGGTCGCGACCGAGCGCTTCAACCGCTCCGACGCGAGCGTCACGGGCCAGGCGCTGAAGCTGATCGCGGCGAAACCCGACGCGATCCTGATCGCGGGCTCGGGCACGCCGGCCGTGCTGCCGCAGCGCACGCTGATCGAACGCGGCTACAAGGGCCCGGTCTACCAGACGCACGGGATCGCGACACCGGAATTCATCAAGCTGGGCGGCAAGGACGTCGACGGCACGCTGTTCCCGACCCAGCCGGTGGTCGTCGCGCGCACGTTGCCGGCCGATCATCCGGCCCGCAAGGCCGCGCTCGCGTTCGTCGACGCGTACGAGGCGAAGTACGGCCCCGGCACGGTCACGCAGTTCGCGGGCGACGCGGCGGGCGTCTACCCGCGCCTCGCCGACGCGGTCGGCCGCGCGCTGAAGGCCGCGCAGCCGGGCACGCCCGCGTTCCGCATGGCGCTGCGGCGCGAGCTGGAACGCGCGCACGAGCTCGTCGTGCCGAACGGTGTCGTCAACACGAGCGACAAGGATCATGTGGGACTCGACCAGCGCGCGAGCGTGATGGGGATCGTCAAGCAGGGCCGGTTCGTCTACCTCAGTCAGTGACGTGCGCAGCCGGTAACCGGAGCAGCTTGCCCGGCGGCAGGATTTCGGACATAATCCGCGTTTCGCCGCGCTCAATCCACACAATCGCATGCGCGGCCAGGATCAAGCCCAGGTGGTGAAATTGGTAGACGCAGGGGACTCAAAATCCCCCGCCGCAAGGCGTGCCGGTTCGATTCCGGCCCTGGGCACCAGCATTCTCGCAGCGTGAAGCGCTGCGCGTCCCGAAACCCGCGCAAGCTCGCCGCTTCGCGGGTTTTTTGTTTTTGCCGTGCGCGCCGCAACGCGTGCCCCCGCGCGACAGTCCAAGCATCATGAGGATGCGCGGCACGGAGGCACGCCATGTCCATGCGCACGATTTCATTCCCGCTCTGCCGCCGCGTGCTCGCCGCGGCGCTGTCGCTCATGCTGGCCGGATGCGACGTACTGACCGCCCCGCCGGTACCCGATTGGCCGGGCCCGCACGCGCCCTACCCGTTCCCGGACAGCATTCCGCATCGCACCGAATGACCGGACGGGAGGGCCGCCGTCGGCACGTCAAGTCGAGCTCAGGCTCAGGCCATCAACGCCCGCACGAAGTCGAGGAACACGCGCACTTTCGCGGAAACGAGGTTGGACGCGTGGTGATACGCGTAGAGCGGAAACGTCTCGTCCGCCCATTCCGGCAGCAGCAGCACCAGCCGCCCGTCGGCGAGGATGTCGCGCGCGTAGAGTTCCAGCAGCTGGGCAATCCCCGCGCCGCCCAGGCACGCGCCGAGCAGCATGCCCGTATCGTTGACCATCAGCCGGCCCGCGGCATCGAACGGCACCACCTCCTGGCCGCGATGGAATTCCCATTCGAACGGCCGCCCCGTCACCGGATCGCGGATCAGCACGCAGCGATGCCCGCTCGCGAGATCCCGCGGGTGCCGCGGCTCGCCGTGACGCGCGACATAGGCCGCCGACGCGCAGGTCAGCACGCGCGTTTCCAGCAGCAGCCGGGCACGGTATGACGACGGTTCCGGAATGCCGAACCGCACCGCCACGTCGAACCCGTCGGCAACGAGGTCGCCCATCCGGTCGCGCACGCTGATCTCGACGGACAGGTCGGGAAAGCGGTCGAGAAACTCGGCCATCTTCGGCGCCAGCACGTAGTGGCCGAAAGTCGCGTCGACGTTGACGCGCAGCCGCCCCCTGACACGCGCCTTCGACTGGCCGGCGTCGAGCGCCGCGTCCTCGATGCCGGCCAGCAGCGGCGCGACCGCTTCATAGAAGCGCCGCCCCTCGTCGGTCAGCGTGATCGCGCGCGCCGTGCGGTTGAAGATCCGGATGCCGACGCGCTCCTCCAGCCGGGCGACGGCACGGCTCACCGCCGGCTGCGTCAGCCCCATCGCCTCGCCGGCGCGCGCGAAGGTGCCGGCCTCGATCACCGCGGAGAGCACGCCGATACCGCTCAAAAGCCTGCTGTCGAACGCCATGAGACATACTTTCAGTCATTCTTGATCTGATCATTATTCATTATTTTTATTGATCGAGGAAGCCTACATTAGTCCTGTCGCCGGATCGCTCGGCACTCACCGCTACCAGGAGCAGGACATGAGCACATCGGAACAGGTCGCACTCGTCACGGGTTCGTCGCGCGGCATCGGCGCGGAAATCGCCCGCCATCTCGCCCGGGACGGTTTCCGGGTCGTCGTCAACTATGCCGGCGGCGCCGGGCCGGCGCGCGAAGTGGTCGACGCGATCGTCACCGACGGCGGCCATGCCATCGCGGTGCAGGCGAACGTCGCCGATCCCGCCGCCGTGGCCGCGCTGTTCGATACGGCGCGCGACACGTTCGGCGGACTCGACGTGGTGGTCAATTCAGCGGGCGTCATGAAGCTCGCCGCGATCGCCGAGTTCGATGACGCGGTGCTCGACGAAACGCTCGCCATCAACGTGAAAGGCACGTTCAACGTCTGTCGCGAAGCGGCGAAGCACGTGCGCGACGGCGGACGCATCATCAACCTGTCGACCAGCGTGATCGGCATGCGCATGCCGTCTTACGGCCTGTACGTCGCGAGCAAGGCGGCGGTCGAAAGCCTCACGCAGGTGCTCGCGCAGGAAATGCGCGGGCGCGGCATCCGCGTGAATGCCGTCGCGCCGGGACCGGTCGCGACCGAGTTGTTCCTGCAGGGCAAGAGCCCCGAACTCGTCGATCGGCTCGCGAAGCTGAACCCGCTCGAGCGGCTCGGCCAGCCCGACGACATCGCGCGCGTCGTCGCCTTCCTCGCCGGCCCGGACGGCGCGTGGATCAACGGCCAGATCCTGCGCGCCAACGGCGGCATGTGCTGACGGACCGCTCGCTGCTGCCCCATCTTTCCGCCAGGAGATCGCTCATGAAGGAAGTCGTCCTCGTCACCGGCGCGTCCAGCGGCTTCGGCTTGCTGACGGCCCAGGCGCTCGCCCGCGCCGGTCACACGGTCTACGCGTCGATGCGCGAAAGCACCGGCCGCAACGCGCCGCGCGTCGCCGCCATCGCCACCTACGCGCAGGAATACGGCGTCGACCTGCACACGGTCGAGCTCGACGTCGGCGACGATGCATCGGTCGACGCCGCCATCGACCGCGTGATCGCCGACAACGGCCGCCTGGACGTCATCGTCCACAACGCCGGCCACATGGTGTTCGGCCCGGCCGAAGCGTTCACGCCGGAGCAGATCGCGCAGCTCTACGACATCAACGTCGTGTCGACCCAGCGCGTGAACCGCGCGGCGCTGCCGCACCTGCGCCGCCAGGGGCGCGGCCTGCTCGTCTGGGTATCGTCGTCATCCGCGCGCGGCGGTACGCCGCCGTTCCTCGCGCCCTATTTCGCCGCGAAGGCCGCGATGGATTCGCTCGCGGTGTCCTATGCGGCCGAACTGGCCCGCTGGGGGATCGAGACATCGATCGTCGTGCCGGGCGCCTTCACGCAAGGCACGAATCACTTCGCCCACGCAGGCAAGCCGGCCGACGCGACCGTTCAGGCCGCCTACGTCGACGGCCCCTATGCGGGCGTCGCCGAGCAGGCGCTTCAAGGCCTCGCCGCGCTCGAACCGGCGGACGCCGATGCCGGCACCGTCGCGACGGCGATTGCCGACATCGTCGCCGCCCCGGCCGGCAAGCGCCCGTACCGCGTCTTCGTCGATCCGTCGCAGGACGGCGCGGAGGAAGTGTTCCGCGTCGGCGACCGCATCCGCCGCGAGATGTTCAGGAACATCGGTCTCGCCGACCTGCTCGCGGCCCGCATCGGCAGCTGATCCACCGCGCGCCGGCCACGCCGGCACGCCTCAGCCTCGCTCGCAGAATCCGAGGATCGCGTCGGCGACCGCCGCCGGCGCCTCGCGCTGCGGAAAGTGACCGACGCCGTCCAGCACTTTCCGCGCGTAGCGCCCCGTGAAGAACCGCTCGCGCCCGGCCGAACCGTCCGGATGATTGCAGGTGTCCGCGCCGCCGTGCAGCACGAGCGTCGGCAACGCCAGCACCGGCGCGGGATTCAGCCGCGCATCGTCGTCGGCATAGGCCGGCGTGCCCGGCACGAACGCCCATCGATGCCGGTACGAATGCAGTACGACGTCGATCCAGTCGGGCCCGTCGAACGCCGCAGCAGCCGCCTCGAAATCGCTGTCGCGATACCAGCCCGGCGGCGACCACGTGTCCCACATCAAGCGGGCAAACGCGCGGCGATCGTCGCGCAATGCCTGCTCGCCGCGCGGCGTCGCCATGAACCAGTGATACCAGTAGTTGCGCGCCTGCTGCAGCGACAGCGGCTGCCCAGGATCGTTGGTGCCGTACCCGACCGACAGCATCACGAGATGCGATGCGGCGCCGTCGCGCAGCCCGCAAGCGTTCGCGGCCGCCCGCGCACCCCAGTCGTGCCCGACCAGCACGGGCCGCTCGATGCCAAGCGCATCGACGAAGTCGAGCAGGTCGCGCCCGAGCGCCGCGAGCTGGCCGCTGCGCGGCACGGATGCGTCACGAAAGCGGGTCGGCGCAAAACCGCGCAGCGCGGGCGCGAGCACGCGGTAGCCGCGCGCGGCGAGCGCGGCAGCCACGACCTCCCAGCCGACCGGACTGTCCGGCCAGCCGTGCAGCAGCACGGCCACGCGCTCGCCGCGCGGGTTCCATTCGAGATAGGCAATGTCGAGCGACGCGGTCGTCGCATGCGCATAGGTCGTCATCGTGCACTCCGTGGGTCGATCCGAATGCACGATGGTAGGCCGGCCTTTCATCACGATTCACGGAGTATCATTGTTCATTCGTCGAGTATTGCGTTGAATTGATCCATGGAACCGCTGACCGATCCCGCGTCGACCGCCCTCGACATCACGCTGCTGCGCACCTTTCTCGAAGTCGTCGACAGCCGCGGGTTCGCGCCGGCTGCGGAACGGCTCGCGTTGACGCCGTCCGCCGTCAGCGGCCACATCAAGCGGCTCGAACTGGCGGCCGGCACGGTGCTGCTCGCGCGCACCACCCGTCGCATCGCGCTCACGCCGGCAGGCGACACGCTGTACGCATACGCGCGCAACATCGTCGACATGGAGCGCGAAGTGCGCGCGAGGCTGCGCGGCGCGCCGGCGCACGGGCCGCTGCGAGTCGGCGCATCGGAGGATTTCGCGGGCGCGTGGCTGCCGCACGTGCTGCGCACGTTTCGCGACCGCCACCCGCGCACGTCGATCGAGCTGAAGGTGGGGATTACCGCGTCGCTGCTGCGCGAGCAGACGCTCGGCCGGCTCGACGTCGTGTTCGGCAAGCAGTGCCGGCAGGTCGACACGCCGGGCGAACTGCTGTGGGAAGAGCCGCTCGTGTGGGCGTTCGCATCGGATCGCACGCTCGACGCCGGCGGCGACGTGCCGCTCGCGCTGTTTCCGCAGCCGTGCGTCTATCGGGAAGCCGCCGTCGCGGCACTCGCCGCCGCGCTGCGGCCGTTCCGCGTGCTGTTCGAGAGCAGCAGCATGGCCGGCTGCGTGTCGGCCGCGCTCGCGGGCTTCGCGGTCACCGCGCTGGCGCGCAGCCAGTTGCGCGACGGCCTGCGCGAATGCGGGCCGCAAGACGGCCTGCCGGCGCTGCCGGCCGCGCGTTTCTACGCGTTCGCGACGAAACCGGATGGCGCCGGCGCGGCGTTGATCGATGCGGTGCGGGAAACCGGGCGCAGCCGGCAGTTCGCGGCGCTGCCCTGAAACAGGCACGACGGCACGCGAGCACAACCGGCCGTGCCGGTCAGTCGCCCTCCGCGCCCTTGCCGCCGTTCGTCAGCGCACTCGCCATCAGTTCCCCGAACCATTCGATGAAAGCATTGAGCCGGCGCGAACGATGGCGCCGGTGCGGATACACGGCCGACACATCCATCGGTGCGGCGCGGTGGCCGGGCATCACGTCGACGAGTGCGCCGCTGTCGAGCAGATGTTCGACGTCGAAGCGCGGAATCTGGATCAGCCCCATCCCGGCGATGCAACTGGCGATATAGGTTTCTGCGTTGTTGACGATCACGCGGCTCGGCAGCGCGAGCGTGTGCCGCTGGCCGTCCGTGCAGTATTCCCAGTCGAGTTCGCGCCCGGTCGTCGGCGACGCATAGCCGATCGCCCAGTGTCCGTGCGCGAGCGCATCCGGATGCTCGGGCACGCCGCATTCGCGCAGGTAATCGGGGCTCGCGCAGTTGATCAGCGTGAACTGCCCGAGCGGCCGCACGACGAGGCTGCTGTCGGCGAGCCGCCCGACGCGGATCGCACAGTCGACGCCCTCCTGCACCAGGTCGATCGAACGATCGGTCGAGCCGAGCGACAGTTGCAGCTTCGGATAACGGTGAAACAGCGACGGCAGCGCGGGCGCCACCATGCGGCGCGCGATCCGGCTCGGCACGTCGACGTTCAGCCGGCCGATCACGTCGCGGTCGCGGCGGCGGAACAGGCGGTCGAGTTCGTCGGCCTCCGCGAGCAGGCGCCGGCCGCGTTCGAGCAGCAGCGCGCCGTCGGCGGTGAGCTGCACCTGGCGCGTCGTGCGGTGCAAGAGGCGCGTGCCGAGCCCCGTCTCCAGTTGCTGGACAGCCGCCGACACGGTCGCACGCGGCACGTCGAGCGCATGTGCAGCCTTGATGAAGCTGCCCATCTCGGCAACCTGCAGGAAGATTCTGACCTGATCCAGCTTGTCCATCGGCAGGGAGCGTAGGTTCGGACGAACGCCGCCGCCAGCCGTCGCGGGGCGCGGCCAGGTCCGGCGGCACAGGGAAAACGGGCACGCAGCCACGAGGCCGCGCGCCCGCCCATTGTCCACGCAAACGCGCCATTGCGGTGCGCCGCGCGGCCCGTCCCCGGGCAGCTTACTTGGTCGTGTAGCCGCCGTTGATCAGGATCGTCTGGCCGGTGATCCACCAGCCGTCGGTGACGAGATGGCGGATGAACGGCACGACGTCCTCGATGTCGGTCAGGCCGGTCTTGCTGAACGGCGACAGCGCGGCCGCCGTCTTGTGGTACGCGACCGCATCGGCGCCTTCGGCCGGGTAGAAGAACGGCGTGTCCATCGGGCCCGGCCCGACGGCCGTCACCGAGATCCCGCGCGCACCGTATTCCTTCGACGCCGCGCGCGTGAAATGCTCGACCGGCGCCTTCGACCCTTCGTACGCCGCATAGAACGGCGTGAACGCGCCGAGCAGCGACGTCACGAGCGTGACGAGCTTGCCGTGATCCTCGAGGTGCCGCCCCGCTTCCTTGATGAAGAAGAACGCCGACTTGCTGTTGACCGCGAACATCTCGTCGTACTCGGCCTCGCTGATCTCGGTAAACGGCTTCTTCAGCACCTTGCCGACCGTGTTGATCGCGATGTCGATCTTGCCGAAGCGCTGCTTCGCGTCGTCGAACAGCTTCTCGACCGCGGCGGCCGTCGTCAGGTCGCCCTGGAACGTAGCCGCTTCCGCGCCGGCCGCACGCACCGCGGCGGCCGTCTCCTCGGCCTGCGCCTGCGATGCGGCGCTGTTGTAGTGAATCGCCACGGCCTTCGCGCCGTGGCTCGCCAGATCCCGCGCGATCAGGCCGCCGAGATTCTTTGCGCCGCCTGCGATCAGGACGACCTTGTCTGCGAGCGTATGAGTTGCCACGGCTGACTCCTTTTTTCGTTGAACGAAGCTAGGAGTGTAGGCATGCGCGACGCACCGGTCAGCCGGGTACGGCTGGATGGATTATCCAGAAAAACGATCCAATCGAAGCGCCATACTGCAGCCTGCCGCACCGACAACCGCGCCGGAATCTGACCTCGATTGACTGGCGCCGATGCCGGTGCCCGCTCAGCGCGCGTACAACGCCGCGTCGATCTTGCCGAGCAGCCACTGCATGCCGGCCAGATGCTGCTGGTCGTGGCTGCACAGGTAGTGGACGAGCCCGCGCACGGTCAGCGACCCGTAGCCTTCGAATTCTCCGGTGCGCGAGAGCTGTTCGGGCGTGAGACGCGACACGAGGTCCAGCGTCTCGCGCCGCGCTTCGCGGATCGCCGCGAGCACGTCGGACGCATACGCGTCGTTGTAGCGGCGCTCGATCGCGAGCGCGTCGCCGTCGATCGACACGAGCAGCGGCCGGTCTTCGTCGAGCATCCGCCGCAGCCGCACGTGATAGCCGTCGATCTCGATGTCGCGCACGTGGCAGAGCTGCCCGAGCGGCGAAAAATGTTCGCTCGGAATCCCGGCCCAGTCGTCGGGCGTCCAGCGCGCGTAGCCGTCGGGCACGGCCGCAAAATGGGCTTCGAGCTGACGGGGGAAATCGGCGAGTGCGTCGAGCGTCGTCGGATTCATGCGGGACTCCCTGTCGGATAGGGGCGGCGGCAGCCCTGGCACGGGCCTGCCGTCGCCGTTGCGTCACTTCACGCTGAAGCCGTACGCGCCCTGCGTGCGGTGCCCGTCGGTCGCGACGGCCACCCATTTCACCGTATAGGCGCCGGTGCCGACCGCCGTGAGCGGCACCGACATCCGCTTGCGATTCGACGCGTCGATGCGCGCTCGGCCGTCCGACACCGTCTTGCCGTCGCCGTCGACGACGACGATCGAGCTGAACGCCGGCTCCAGCGGCTCGGTGAAATCGATCGTGACGGCGGCCGGTGCGGCAGCCACCGCCGCGCCCGCCGCCGGATCGCTCTTCGCGAGGTGCGCGTGCGCGAACGCGGCCGACGAGACGGTCGCGGCAACAATGACGGCAGCGGCATTGCGGCCGATCGGGAACGAAGCAAAAGGCATGTGCTTTCCGTGAAGAATGAACGGGCGCCGCGCCCCGCGCGGCGTACCGGCAGCTTACCAGCGCATGCCCGTTCATGCCGGTCGCGCGCCATCGCTTGATAGAATGCGCGCGCTATGGATCTCGAAAGCATTCTCTACACCCAGGGCTTCGGCTCGCGCCGCCAGTGCCGCGGCCTGATCGAAGCGGGCCGCGTCGCCGTGGCGGGCGCCCGCGCGACCGACCCCGATGCCGCGTTCGATACCGACGGCCTCGTGTTCTCGGTCGACGATACGGCGTGGCCGTTCCGCGCACGCGCCTATCTCGCGCTCAACAAGCCGGCCGGCTACGAGTGTTCGCGCGATCCGCAACACCACGCAAGCGTGTTCAGCCTGCTGCCCGCACCGCTCGTCGCGCGCGGCGTGCAGTGCGTCGGGCGTCTCGACCAGGACACGACGGGCCTGCTGCTGCTGTCCGACGACGGCCAGTTCGTGCACGCGTACACGTCGCCGAAACGCAAGGTGCCGAAGACCTACGTGGCAACCGTGCGTCACCCGCTCGACGACACCCAGTTGAATGCGCTGCGCGCCGGCGTGCAGCTCCACGGCGAGCCGAAGCCGATCGCGGCGGTCGCCGCCGACGCGCGCGACCCGCACGCACTCGCGCTGACCGTGCTCGAAGGCAAGTATCACCAGGTCAAGCGCATGGTCGCGGCGGCGAGCAATCGCGTCGAAGCGCTGCATCGCGAAAGCATCGGCGGCTTCACGCTGCCGGGCGATCTCGCACCCGGCGCGTGGTGCTGGCTCGATGACGCCGACCTTTCAGCGCTGCGCAATCCCGTCAAAACCCTGTAAGGGAAAATCCGCACGACCGTTCGACGCCCGGCCGCATCTCGGCCGCATGTTCCCCCGCTATACTGAAATCACAAGCTGTAAGAGAACAGCGATGCAGGGGGAGGCACCATGAGCAACCATACTTTTGAACTGTCGTCCGTGATGATCGCGTTCGCGGTCATCGGTGTCATCGTGATCGGCGGGCTGCTGGCCGCGATGCACATGAAGCACAAATATCATCCGAACCTGATTGGCGCGCTGATCGGCGCGCTGCTGTGCTTCCTGCTGATCGAGGCGTTACCGGCGCTCACCTGATGCGCTGCCCGGCGCGAGCGTTTGAAGGAAATCGTCTACGGTCGGGTACCGCAACGTCACGCACAATTCGGCCTTGAGCCGTGCGTTGGACAAGCGCCGCGACTCGCGCATGAACGACAGCAGTGTCGGTTCGAGCTGACGCTCGGCGTCCGCGCGGCTGACGCGCGGCGGCCTCGGCAGGCCGAGCACCTGCGCGACCCGGTCGAAATACTCCCCCATCCGCAGTTCGCTGTCGTCCGACGCGTGCACGGCGCGCGCCGGCTTGCCGCGCCCGGCCGCGCGGCGCAGGATCGCCGCGAGATCGTCCGCATGGATGTGGTTCGTGTAGACGTCGTCGGCCGGCTCGAGTGCCGGCGTGCCGCGCTCGAGCCGTGCGATCGGCAGGCGGTTCGCCGCGTAGATGCCCGGAATGCGTACGATGCGCGCGGACAGCACGCCACGCACCGTCGCGGCACGCAGTTGCCGCTCGGCCGACACGCGCCGGAACGCGCGCGGATTCGCGGGGCGCAACGGGTGCGTTTCGTCGATGCGCGCGCCGCCGCAATCGCCGTAAACGCCCGTCGTACTGGCGTAGACGAGCCTCGGCGCACGAAGGCCGTCGGGTACAATACGCGCTGCCCGAACGGGCGCGCCGGCCTGTCGGGTAGCGGTCCGCAGTGTGCGGAGCCGGCCGACCGCCGATGCCGGCGGTACCGGCAGCCGTCGCGCAGGCACGGTCGTTGCGGCAATCAGCGCACGCGTGCGTCGGTCGTCGCGGCCATCGGACTGCGGCGGTGCGAGATGCAGGATCGTGCGGGCCAGGCCCGCGAGGCGGCCAAGCGTCGCCCGGCGGTCGAGGTCGCCGACGATCGGCGTCACGCCCGCGGCGCGCAGTTCGTCGCGGCGGGCTGGGTGGCTCGTCAGCGCGAAGATCCGCAGGTTGCAGCGCGTGTCGCGCCATTGCGCGACGCAGCGCATGCCGACGTCGCCGCAGCCGACGATCAGTGCGCGCGGCCGGCGCAGGATTCGAGTCGCGATCATGTTGGTTGCGAAATCAGTAGCCACCGTTGCGCGACGCGCAACGGGTTTGCATTGTAGCTGCCGTGCCCGACATGCACGGTCCCCCCATTTTGTTCTAGTTTGGTTCTATGGCATTCAACGTCACTCTCAAGCAAAGCGGCCGGCAATTCCAGGTCGAGTCGGATGAAACCGTGCTGGCGGCTGCGCTGCGCCAGAACGTCCATCTGCCGTACGGCTGCAAGAACGGCGCGTGCGGCTCCTGCAAGGGCCAGATCGTGTCGGGCCAGATCGAACAGGGCCCGCACGCCGCGTCGGCGCTGTCCAACGACGAACGCACGCGCGGCCTCGCGCTGCTGTGCTGCTCGAAGGCGCAGTGCGATCTCGAGATCGACGTGCGTGAAATCGCCGGCGTCGACGGCGTGCAGGTCAAGAAGCTGCCGTGCCGGATCGCCGCGCTCGAGCGCAAGGCCGACGACGTGATGGTCGTGAAGCTGCAACTGCCCGCCAATGAACGCCTGCAGTATCTCGCGGGCCAGTACGTCGAGTTCATCCTGAAGGACGGCTCGCGCCGCAGCTACTCGATGGCGAACGCGCCGCACGAGGAAGGCCCGATCGAGCTGCACATCCGCCACATGCCGGGCGGCAAGTTCACCGACCACGTGTTCGGCGCGATGAAGGAGCGCGACATCCTGCGCTTCGAAGGCCCGCTCGGCACGTTCTTCCTGCGCGAGGATTCCGACAAGCCGATCGTGCTGCTCGCATCGGGCACGGGCTTCGCGCCGATCAAGGCGATCATCGAGCACGTGAAGCACACGGGCATCACGCGCCCGATGACGCTCTACTGGGGTGCGCGCCGCAAGAAGGACATCTACCTCGGCGAGCTCGCCGAGCAGTGGGCACGCGAGATCCCGAACTTCAAGTACGTGCCGGTGCTGTCCGAGCCGGACGCCGGCGATCAATGGACGGGCCGCACCGGCTTCGTCCATCGCGCGGTGATCGAGGACCTGCCCGATCTGTCGGGCCACCAGGTGTACGCGTGCGGCGCGCCGGTGATGGTCGAATCCGCGCAGCGCGACTTCACGCAGCACCACGCGCTGCCGGCCGACGAGTTCTATGCGGACTCGTTCACGAGCGCCGCCGATCTCGCGCATCCGGTCTGAGGCCCGCGCACCCGCGTACGGCACTGCGCGCCGCGATGTCACATCCGTGGCATCGCGCCGGTTTACAGTGAGGCGCGGGATGCCTTATGCTTGCGCACATGAACCGCTTCCTGTCCGCCCTTCGACGTCGCCGCTCGCCGCTCCGCCCGGATGCCGCCGGCTCGTCACGGACTCGCGCGTAACCCCCACACCGCTTCACCGGTTACGCACAAGCTGTTCGACCCACCAGCCACGGCCTTCCGTGGCTTTTTTATTGCCTGTTTCCCTTTCAACGCCCGCTGGAGTCTGCTGCCATGCCCCTGAACGATTATCCGATCGACTCGCTGATGTACATCACGAACCGCCCCGACATCGTGTTTACGCACGGCAAGGGTTCGTGGCTCTACGATCACACGGGCAAGCGCTATCTGGACTTCATCCAGGGCTGGGCCGTCAACAGCCTCGGCCATTGCAACGAAGGCATCGTCGACGCGCTGAAGACGCAGGCAGAAAAACTGCTGAACCCGTCGCCCGCGTTCTACAACGAGCCGATGGCGAAGCTCGCGGGCCTGCTCACGCAGCACAGCGTGTTCGACAAGGTGTTCTTCACGAACAGCGGCGCGGAAGCGAACGAAGGCGCGATCAAGCTCGCGCGCAAGTGGGGTCGCAAGTTCAAGAACGGCGCGTACGAGATCATCACGTTCGACCACAGCTTCCATGGCCGCACGCTCGCGACGATGTCGGCCAGCGGCAAGCCGGGCTGGGACACGATCTACGCACCGCAGGTGCCGGGCTTCCCGAAGGCCGAGCTGAACGACATCAACTCGGTCGAGAAGCTGATCACCGACAAGACCGTCGCGGTGATGCTCGAGCCGATCCAGGGCGAAGGCGGCGTGATTCCGGCCACGCGCGAATTCATGCAGGCGCTGCGCGCGCTGACGAAGCAGCACAACCTGATGCTGATCGTCGACGAGGTGCAAAGCGGCTGCGGCCGCGCGGGCACGCTGTTCGCGTACGAGCTGTCCGGCATCGAGCCGGACGTCATGACGCTCGCGAAAGGGATCGGCGGCGGCGCCCCGCTCGGCGCGCTGCTGTCGAAAGCCGAGTTCGCGGTGTTCGAGGCCGGCGACCAGGGCGGCACGTACAACGGCAACCCGCTGATGACGGCGGTCGGCTATTCGGTGATCTCGCAGCTCGTCGCACCGGGCTTCCTCGAAGGTGTGCGGGCGCGCAGCGAATACCTGAAGCGCAAGCTGCTCGAGCTGTCGGAAGAGCGCGGCTTCGAAGGCGAACGGGGCGAAGGCCTGCTGCGCGCGCTGCTGCTCGGCAAGGACATCGGCCCGCAGATCGTCGAGAAGGCGCGCGACATGCAGCCTGACGGCCTGCTGCTGAACGCCGCGCGGCCGAACCTGCTGCGCTTCATGCCCGCACTGAACGTGACGACCGAGGAAATCGACCAGATGATGGCGATGCTGCGGTCGGTGCTCGACACGCTCTAAGGAGAGCCCGCCGATGGATGCCGCCGCCGATGCTGTCGCAATCCGCCCGTTCGAACGCACCGACACCGATGCCGTGCTCGCGGTATGGCGCGACGCGTTCCCTCAGTACGAAGACGCGGATGCGCCGCCGCACCGCAATCCGCTGCGATCGATCGAGCTGAAGCTCGCGACGCAGCCGGAACTGTTCTTCGTCGCAACTAGCGGCGCCCGCGTGGTCGGCACGCTGATGGCGGGTTTCGACGGACATCGCGGCTGGCTCTACTCGTTCGGCGTATTGAACGACGCACGCCGGCTCGGCATCGGCCGCGCGCTGATCGCGCATGCGGAACGCGCGCTCGCCGCACGCGGCTGCCTGAAGATCAACCTGCAGGTACTGCCCGGCAACGACGATGCGTGCCGCTTCTACGCGGCGCTCGGCTATCGCGTCGAGGAACGCATCTCGTTCGGCAAGACGCTGCCGGCCGCGTGAAGCAGAGGCCGGCAGCCCGCCACTTCAGCGCGTGATCGGCCCAGCGCCCGGCAGCGGATTGCCGAGCGCGTCGGTCGGCACGGCCTGCTGCTCGAACGCCGCGAAATACGCGGCCCACTGCGACTCGCTCACACGCACGATCAGCGCGCCGTCCTGCCAGATGTCGTTGTGATCGTTGTGGTCGTCGCCCGCGCGGTGCAGGTAGTTCGAGCCGGTCGAACCCTGGTTCATGTGCGTGTCGTGGATGCCGTTGCCTTCCGAATACGAGCGGCCGAACACGACGACGTCGAGCCCCTGCGACTGCGCGGCGTTCACCAGCCGCAGCAGCGACGGGATCGGCTCCTGCTGCTCCGTACCGTCCATCACGGCGCTCGGGCGCCATGCGCCCGTTTCGTTGAGGATGTCGCTGCGCAGGTAGTCGAGCGCGGGCAATGCTGCCTGCCCCGTCAGGTCCGTATAGCCTTCGGCCGCGGCCGCGAGCGTCTGCGTAATCGGGTGGTGGAAGTCGTAGACGAGCTTGTAGTTCAGCAGGTCGTCAGCATCGTTGGTGCCGACGTTGATCGCGACGTCCCAGTCGCCTCCGGGCAGCGCCAGCGTCAGGTGGATGTGATACTGGATCTCGCTGCCGTGCGGCGAGCCCTTCAGCTTCGCCACCGATGTCACCTTCGCCTTCACGAAACCGTAGTCCAGACTCATGCGTGCTCTCCGTGTGCCGATCGGCCGTCGATGCTACGCGGCCCGTGTGACGGTTGGCAGGCGACCGGTAACGAGCGGCCGCCCCCATCGTTCCCGTGCCGCGTGTGCGGCCCGACAGTCGAATGGAGTCGCGCTCGCACGCACAAGTTCGACCGGAATCGCATGACACGAAAAAAAAGGCTGTCACGGCATCCCGTGACAGCCTTTCGAAAGCCCGTGTGCGACGCGCCCGGCATCTGCCGGCGCGCGCCCGCGGGCCCGCTCATTCACTCACTCATTCACCCAGGTAAGCGGCACGCACCTTCGGATCGTCGAGCATCTGCTTCGCATCGCCTTCCATCGTGACCGTGCCCGAATCCATCACGTAGCCACGGTCGGCCGCTTGCAGCGCGAGGCGTGCATTCTGCTCGACGAGCAGCACCGTGATGCCCTCCTTCGAGATTTCACGCACCACTTCGAAGATCTTCTCGACCATGATCGGCGACAGGCCCATCGACGGTTCGTCGAGCAGCAGCAGCTTCGGCTTAGAGAGGATCGCGCGCGACATCGCCAGCATCTGCTGCTCGCCGCCCGACAGCGTGCCCGCGAGCTGCGTCGCCCGCTCCTTCAGGCGCGGGAAGAAGCCGAACATGCGGTCGACGTCCTTCTTGATCTGCTCGCTGTCGTTGCGCAGATATGCACCCATCTGCATGTTCTCGACGATCGACATCCGCGCGAAGATCCCGCGGCCTTCCGGCACCATCGCGAGGCCGCGCTTGAGCAGCTCGTGCGTCGGAATGCCCTTGATCGACTTACCCTCGTACTCGATGTCGCCGGCCGAATACGCCTTCAGACCCGTGATCGCCTTCATCGTCGTGGTCTTGCCTGCGCCGTTCGCGCCGATCAGCGTCACGAGCTCGCCCTGACGGACTTCCATGTCAACGCCCTTGACGGCCTGGATGCCGCCGTAGTTGACCTGCAAGCCCTTGATTTTCAACATTGCCGCTGCCATCAGTGCACCCCTGCGCCGAGATATGCCTCAATCACCTTCGGATTCTTCTGCACGTCCTGCGGCAGACCCTCGGCGATCACCTTGCCGTAATCGAGCACCGTCATCCGGTTGCACAGCCCCATCACGAGCTTCACGTCGTGCTCGATCAGGAGAATCGTGCGGCCGTCCGAGCGGATCTTGTCGAGCAGGCGCGTGAGTTCGACCTTCTCGGTCGCGTTCATCCCGGCCGCCGGCTCGTCGAGCGCGAGCAGCTTCGGGTCGGTAGCCAGCGCACGCGCGATCTCGAGACGGCGCTGGTGGCCGTACGACAGGTTGCGCGACGTGTAGTCGGCGTACTGCAGCACGCCGACGTATTCGAGCAGCTCGATCGCGCGCTCCTTGATCTCGCGCTCTTCCTGGCGTTCGGCCGGCGTCTGGAACACCGCGCCGAGCAGCCCGTGCTTGGTGCGCACGTGGCGGCCCACCATCACGTTCTCGAGGGCCGTCATCCCGCCGAACAGGCGGATGTTCTGGAACGTGCGCGCGATGCCCGTCTTCGCGACCTGATGCACCGCGGTCGGCTTGTATTCCGTGCCGTCGAGCTTGAACTCGCCGGAGTCGGGCGTATAGAGGCCCGTGATCACGTTGAAGAACGTCGTCTTGCCGGCGCCGTTCGGGCCGATCAGGCCATAGATCTCGCCTTCCTTGATCTCGAGGCCGACGTCGGACAGCGCCTGCAGGCCACCGAAGCGCTTGTTCACGCCTTTGACGGACAGTCGGATTTGTTTGTCGCTCATGTGTGTATCCCCTTGTCCGTAGGTTAAGCGCGCACCGGCTTCTTGCTGGCGCGCTTCGCCAGTTTCGCGATCTTGTCCTCATGCTTCGGCGCCGGCCACAGGCCTTCCGAGCGGTACAGCATGATGACCACCATCGCGAGGCCGTACAGCGCCTGACGGATCACTTCCGTATCGACGACGTCGTGGCCGAACAGCGCGTGCTGCAGCGGGCTCATCGTCGAGCGCAGGAATTCCGGGAAGATGGCGAGCAGCACCGCGCCCAGGATCACGCCCGGGATATGGCCCATGCCGCCGAGCACCACGCATGCGAGCACGACGATCGATTCCCAGAACGTGAACGATTCCGGCGACACGAAGCCCTGGAACGAACCGAACATCGCACCCGACAGGCCGCCGAACGACGCGCCCATCGCGAATGCGAGCAGCTTCACGTTGCGGGTGTTGATGCCCATCGCCTTCGCCGCGATCTCGTCTTCGCGGATCGCCGCCCATGCGCGGCCGATACGCGAGTGCTGCAGGCGCGTACACACCCAGATCACCAGCAGCGAGCACAGCACGAACAGGTAGTAGTACATGTAGACCGACGGCAGCTGGATCCCGAACAGCGAGTGCGTCTGCGCGAGGCTGAAGTCGCCGATGTGCACCGGATCGATGCCCGTGATCCCCTTCGGGCCGTTGGTGATGTTCACCGGACGGTCGAGGTTGTTCATGAAGATCCGGACGATTTCACCGAAGCCGAGCGTCACGATCGCCAGGTAGTCGCCGCGCAGGCGCAGCGTCGGCGCGCCGAGCAGGATCCCGAAGGTCGCCGCCAGCGCCATCGCGATCGGCACGATGATCAGGAACGGGATGTGCAGCCCGTTCGGCGCGAGCGCCGCAATCCACTCGAATTGCGAGCTCAGGTGCGGCGAGCTCAACAACGCCGCCGTGTACGCACCCACCGCGTAGAACGCGATGTAGCCCAGGTCGAGCAGGCCGGCGAAGCCGACCACCACGTTCAGGCCCAGCGCGAGCATCACGTACAGCATCGCGAAGTCGAGCACACGGACCCAGTAGTTGCCGCCGGCCGAGCCGATGATGATCGGCGCGGCGATCACGAAGACCGCGGTCAGGAGGCCGATGATGACCGTCTTGGTGGTGTTGCGCTCTTCGACGAGCGACGTCGAGGATTCGATCGGTTGAATGGATGTCATGTTGTTTGCTCCCTTCCGTTACGCGCGATCCGCGACACGTTCGCCCAGCAGGCCGGACGGACGGAACACCAGCACGATGATCAGCACGATGAAGGCGAACACGTCCTGGTAGTTACTGCCGAATACGCCGCCCGTGAGGTTGCCGATATAGCCGGCCCCGAGCTGCTCGATCAGGCCGAGCAGCACGCCGCCGACCATCGCACCGCCGAGGTTGCCGATCCCGCCCAGCACCGCGGCCGTGAATGCCTTCATGCCGGGGATGAAGCCCATGTAGAAGTGCACGTTGCCGTATTCGGAGGCGATCATCACGCCGGCCAGCGCGGCGAGCGCGGAGCCGATCATGAACGTCGCGGAGATCACGAAGTTCGGGTTCACGCCCATCAGGCTCGCGGTATTCGGGCTTTCGGCGATCGCGCGCATCGCGCGGCCGAGCTTGGTCTTGTGCACGAGCAGCAGCAGGCCGCCCATCACGATGAACGCCACAGCGATGATCACGATTTCAGTCACCGAGATCACGGCGCCGGGCGTCGTGTCCGTCGCCTTGATCACGTTGATCGGATCGGTCGGCAGCAATTGCGGGAACGGCAGCGGGTTGCGCGACCAGATGATCATCGCGGCGGTCTGCAGCAGGATCGACACGCCGATCGCGGTGATCAGCGGGGCGAGGCGCGGTGCGCGACGCAGCGGCCGGTAGGCGACCCGTTCGATCGTGAAGCCGACGAATGCACAGACGACTGCGGCGATACCCAGGCCGATCGTCAGCGTCGCGACGTTGCCGAGTCCGGGGAAATGGTTCTGCAGCACGGTGATGGCCGACAGGGCGACCATCGCGCCGATCATCAGCACGTCGCCATGCGCGAAGTTGATGATGCCGAGAATGCCGTACACCATCGTATAGCCCAACGCGATGATGGCGTAGACACTGCCGAGCACCAGCCCGTTGAGAACCTGCTGGACGAAAATATCCATTTAAAGCTCCTTGGCCCGTGCTGCCGGAGGACGTTGCGCCCCGCGGGTAAGCGAGGAATCGCGCCTTCTCGGCGACACTGCGGGTACTAGTCGATACCGGTAAGGGTGGATCGTCCCGGCGCGCGCCGCCCGGCCTGTACGGCCGGACCTGCCGCCGGAGCGGATACAAAAACGGCACCGCACTGTTCCGGTGCCGTCATGAGTCCCGTCGCTAAATCGTCACGACATCGAGGACGGTGTTCGTGGCCTCCTTGAAGTCGTAGGGCAGCATGCCGAGACGGCCATCGTCCGGTTGCCCGGCATCCGTGCCTTTTCCTGTCCGGTGCGAGGCAAGCCCCGCACCCGGGCAGATCGGATTCCGTGCCGCGCCGCCCCGCAAGGCACCGCGAACGCCGCGCCCGACATTCGTCAGGACTGCGTCGGAATCCATCGTACGAACCAGACCGCGCGCCGCGACATCATTGCTCGCGGCAACGCGCTGTTTCGTCGAATCGAAATGAGAGGGGACCGGCGACATCGGCACGCTGCCCGCACCGCCGGGCGCCTTGGCCGGCCTGCGTCGATCGGCGCGCACGGTCGCTGTCACGCCACGACCGGCGGCCTGCTGTGCTGCAACCTGCGTGCCCGCAGCCTGGCCGTTCGCCAGGCCCAACGCGTTGATTTCCTCGATCGCCAAACGTGCCCCGTTTCCCTTGTCCTTGCCCAATTGCGCGGTGCGGCACGCGAACGGTGCCACACGACCGGTTCCGGCGACGCGCACGCCGCTGGCCGGCGGTGCCGCAAACGCCGCAGCCTCCCCCGCCTCGTCGTCGCTCTTTTTGCTGCAGCCGGCAAGCATTGCAACCGGTGCGGCGACGGACATGGCGTAAGCCGACTTCACATGCATTGAGTGGTCTCCCGCGCCTTGCCAAAATCCGATTTCAAAGCCATTCAGGCCTGAAAACGGGCGCATTGTAACTCCATTTATAGGACGCCAATAATCCTGATTCGATGGGGTTTTCCTGCATTGCAACCAATTTTGAGAGACGCTTGGAAGCGCGTAGAGCAACCTGGTTGCACCATTCATCCGAATAATGGTTGCGATTGCGATTTCGACAAGCAAAAAAAAGCGCGCCGTCAGGCGCGCTTCGGTGTTCCGCGGGTGCGATGCGGCAATCAGGCGGCGGGCGGCAGGTTCAACCCGCGCGGCAGCGGAAACGACACGTTTTCCTCGATGCCGTCGAGCGCGCGCACATTGCGCACACCGAGTTCGCGCAGCCGCGCGATCACGGCCTGGGCGAGCACTTCGGGGGCCGACGCGCCGGCCGTCACGCCGATGCGACGCTTGCCTGCGACCCATGCCGGATCGATCTGGTCGGGCGCATCGACCATGTACGCGTCCACGCCGCGCTTCTCGGCCACTTCACGCAGGCGGCTCGAATTCGAGCTGTTCGGGCTGCCGACGACGATCACGACATCGCACTGCGGCGCCATGAACTTCACGGCGTCCTGGCGGTTCTGCGTCGCGTAGCAGATGTCCTGCTTCTTCGGCTCGCGGATCTTCGGATACTTGGCCTTCAACGCGGCGATGATCTCGGCTGCGTCGTCGACGGACAGCGTCGTCTGCGTGACGAGCGCGATGCGTTCGGGATCGGCGAGCTCGAGCTTCTGCACGTCCTCGACGCTCTCGACGAGATGCATGCCGCGCTCGACCTGCCCCATCGTGCCTTCGACTTCCGGATGGCCCTTGTGCCCGATCATGACGATGTCGACGCCGTCCTGGCGCATCTTCGCCACTTCGACGTGCACCTTCGTGACGAGCGGGCAGGTTGCGTCGTAAATACGCAACCCGCGCACGTCGGCCTCGTCGCGCACGGCCTTCGACACGCCGTGCGCGCTGAAGATCACGGTATTGCCGGCCGGCACTTCCTCGAGCTCCTCGACGAAGATCGCGCCTTTCTTCTTCAGATCCTCGACCACGTACTTGTTGTGGACGATCTCGTGACGGACGTAGATCGGCGCACCGTGCATCGCGATGGCGCGCTCGACGATCTCGATCGCGCGATCGACGCCCGCGCAGAAACCGCGCGGCTGGGCCAGCAGGATTTCGGCATCGGCGGCGACGGTCTGCCCGGACAGCGTATCGGTGGTGCTCATGATTACAGGATTCCGATGATTTTCACTTCGAACGTGAGCGCTTGGCCCGCGAGCGGATGATTGAAGTCGAACAGTGCCGAGGTTTCGCTGACTTCCTTCAGCACCCCCGCGTACCGGCCGCCGTCCGGCGCGTTGAACTCGATCAGTTCGCCCGGCGTGAAATCGTCGCCGACCATCCCGTTCTCGCGCAGCGTCGACAGCGTCACGCGCTGGAGCATGTCGGGATTGCGGGGACCGAACCCCTGTTCGGGGGTTAGCTGAAAAGTCGAATGGTCGCCGACCCTGAGGCCGATCAGAATCTGTTCCAGCGACGGCGCCAGTTGCCCCGCGCCGAGCAGCAGCGTGGCCGGCTTGTCGGTGAAGGTGTTGACGATATCGGCGCCGTCGGCGAGTGCCAGCCGGTAATGCAATGTGACGTGGGAACCGGGCTTCACTTCGGATAGATCGATGAGGCTCATGAATTACTCGTTCAGTCGGCGCCCGATACGGCCGAAAGGCCCGGCGCAAAACCAATATTGTAAGTCACCTGAGCGCGCAAGGCTGAAAGTGCGACGACGTCGCGCACACTGCCCGCCGCCAATGGAGTTTCAAGCATGCTGTCACCCTGCCCAGCCTTGCCGCCCGTCGAATGCCGCGACAGCACCGATCTGCCGGCCGATCCGCCCGGCCGCGTCATCCCGATCCACCGGCGCAAGCGCCGCCTGCGCGGCTGGCGGCCCGAGCGGCCGCGCGAGCGGTTGCTGGAGCGCGGGCCGGCGGCGCTCACCGACGACGAACTGGTCGCCCTGCTGCTCGGCACGGGCAAGCCCGGGCACGATGTATTCACCACCGCCCGCGCACTGGTCAAGCAGTTCAAGTCGCTGCACGGGCTGCTCGAGGCGACCACCGGCGATTTCGAGGCGCACCCCGGCATCGGCCCCGCGCGCTCCGCGCGGCTGGTTGCCGTCATCGAGATCGCGCGTCGCATGCTGAAGGAGAAAGCGCACGAGAAGAAGCCGATCGATTCACCAGGCGCGGTCGAGGACTATCTGCGGCTGAAGATCGGCGGGCGTCCGTACGAAGTGTTCGCCGCGGTCTACCTCGACGCACGCCACTGCCTGATCGACATGGAGGAAATCACGCGCGGCTCGCTGACGCGCATGGCCGTCTACCCGCGCGAGATCGTGCGCCGCGCGATGGCATACAACGCTGCGGCGCTGATCGTTGCCCACAACCATCCGTCGGGTGCGGTGCAGCCGAGCGCGGAAGATCGCCGCCTGACCCGCGTGCTGCACGATGCGCTCGCGCTCGTCGATGTCAGGCTGCTCGATCACGTCGTGATCGGCACCAGTGATACTTTTTCGTTCGCACGGGCCGGTTGGATGTAGACTGTGCGGTTGCGGCCCGCCCAAGGGCGCCGCAACGGTGATGCGAAATTAGGTTTGATTTTTCTGAACTTTTTCTGCTAGAATCGCCGTCTGTCTTTTTTCCAACCAGTTCTAGCCATCGAAGGGCCTTGTCTGTAAGGGCTTCGGCGTTCTGAGTGCAGCCATGGATCACGTGGCGGTACGATGGAACCTTCATCGGCGATCGAACCCCGAATTTAGCGTATTAGGAGTGCTCTCATGGCACGCGTATGCCAAGTAACTGGGAAAGCGCCGATGAGCGGCAACAACGTTTCCCACGCCAACAACAAGACGAAGCGCCGCTTCCTGCCGAACCTGCAAAACCGCCGGTTCTGGGTAGAGAGCGAAAACCGCTGGGTGCGCCTGCGCGTCTCGAACGCCGGCCTGCGCCTGATCGACAAGAACGGCATCGATTCCGTGCTCGCTGACCTGCGCGCACGCGGCGAAGCCTAAGCCCAAGGAGCACAATCATGGCAAAAGGCGCACGCGACAAGATCAAGCTCGAGTCGACCGCTGGTACGGGTCACTTCTACACGACCACGAAGAACAAGCGCAACATGCCGGAAAAGATGGCGATCAAGAAGTTCGATCCCGTCGTCCGCAAGCATGTTGAATACAAAGAAACCAAGATCAAGTAATCTCCGGTTTCTGCTAGCCTGACGGCGACCGAAAAGCCCCGCACATGCGGGGCTTTTTGTTTTGCGCGCACGCTCCGGCCCGACGCGGTATGCTCTCCCCTTTCCGCGGCCACGGCCGCCGGAACGCACAAGATCAAAAGCGTAACGATGGAGATGCAGCATGAAATTCGACGTGGCGATCGTCGGCAGCGGCCTGGCAGGGCTGTCGGTCGCACTCAACCTGGCCAGCACGCGACGAGTCGCGCTGATCGCGAAACGGTCGATGATGGAGGGCGCGAGCGATAACGCGCAAGGTGGCATCGCGGCTGTCCTCGATTCGGCGGACAGCATCGAGAACCACGTCGACGACACGCTGGTCGCCGGTGGCGGCTTGTGCGACGAAGGCGCGACGCGCTATATCGTCGAGCACGGCCGCGAAGCGATCGAATGGCTGATCTCGCAGGGCGTGCCGTTCACGAAGGACGACGCGGCCGAGCTCGGCTTCCACCTCACGCGCGAAGGCGGCCACAGCCATCGCCGGATCATCCACGCGGCCGACGCGACCGGCCATGCGGTGCTCGCCACGCTGTCGGCGCGTGTGCGCCAGCATCCGAACATCACGTTCTTCGAAAACCACCACGCGATCGACCTGATCACGTCGGACCGGCTCGGCCTGCCCGGCCGCCGCTGTCACGGCCTGTACGCGCTCGACGTCGACAACGACCGCACGATCACGATCGAGGCGCCGCATACGGTGCTCGCAACGGGCGGCGCCGGCAAGGTCTACCTGTACACGACGAACCCCGACACCGCGACCGGCGACGGCATCGCGATGGCGTGGCGCGCAGGTTGCCGCGTGTCGAACATGGAATTCATCCAGTTCCACCCGACCTGCCTGTTCCATCCGTACGCGAAGTCGTTCCTGATTTCCGAAGCCGTGCGCGGCGAAGGCGGCCTGTTGAAGCTGCCCGACGGCACGCGCTTCATGCCCGCGCACGATCCGCGCGCCGAACTCGCGCCGCGCGACATCGTCGCGCGCGCGATCGACTTCGAGATCAAGAAGCGCGGGATCGACTGCGTGTATCTCGACATCAGCCACCAGCCGGAAGCGTTCCTGCGCGAACACTTCCCGACGATCCACGCGCGCTGCCTCGAATTCGGCATCGACATCGCGAAAGAGCCGATCCCCGTCGTGCCGGCCGCGCACTACACGTGCGGCGGCGTCGTCACCGACCTCGCCGGGCGCACCGATCTCGCGGGCCTGTATGCAGTTGGCGAAACGTCGTACACGGGGCTCCACGGCGCGAACCGGCTCGCGAGCAACTCGCTGCTCGAATGTCTCGTGATTGGCCGTGCCGCGGCCGAAGCGATCGAGGCGGCCGGCTTCGATGCCGAAACGCCGGCCACGCTGCCCGCGTGGGACGAAAGCCGCGTGTCGGATGCGGACGAGGAAGTCGTCGTTGCGCACAACTGGGACGAGCTGCGCCGCCTGATGTGGAACTACGTCGGCATCGTGCGCACCGACAAGCGCCTCGAGCGCGCGAAGCACCGGCTGTCGCTGCTGCGCGACGAGATCCAGGAGTACTACGCGAACTTCCGCGTGACGCGCGACCTGCTCGAACTGCGCAACCTCGTCGACGTGGCGACCCTGATCGTGAAGAGCGCACACTCGCGCCGCGAAAGCCGCGGGCTGCACTACAGCCGCGACTGGCCGAGCTCGCTGCCGAAGGCGCTGCCGAGCGTGCTCACGCCGCGCGCGCGTCGCTGAGCGGCACACCCTTCCCGGCTGCGGCCGCACAGGAAAAAAGCCGTTGGCGTTTGCGCGCCAACGGCTTTTTTTGTGATCAACGGCACTCGGTCAGTCGACGATCCGCATCGAATAATCCGTCGCGCGCACGTCCTTTGTCAGCGCGCCGATCGAGATACGGTCGACCCCCGTTTCCGCGAATGCCCGCACCGTATCGAGATTGACGCCGCCCGACACTTCGAGCACGGCCTTGCCGTTCGCCACGCGCACCGCTTCACGCATCATGTCGAGCGTGAAGTTGTCGAGCAACACCGACTGCGCGCGGTGTGCGAGCGCCGTATCGAGTTGCGCAAGCGTTTCGACTTCGATCTGCACGGGCACGCCCGACTTCAGCGCGAACGCCGCGTCGAGCGCCTCGCCGACACCGCCTGCCGCCGCGATGTGGTTTTCCTTGATCAGGATGCCGTCGTACAGCGCGAGACGCTGGTTCTCACCGCCGCCGACGCGCACCGCGTACTTCTGCGCGAGCCGCAGGCCCGGCAGCGTCTTGCGCGTATCGAGGATCTTCGCGCGCGTGCCTTCGACGCGATCGACGTAACGACGCGTCGCGGTCGCGACGCCCGACAGCAGTTGCAGGAAGTTCAATCCGTTGCGCTCGGCCGTCAGCAGCGCGCGCGCCGGCCCTTCGAGTTCGCAGACGGTCGAATCGGGCGACATACGATCGCCTTCGCGATAACGCCACTGCACGACGATCGCCGGATCGATCCGGGCAATCACGGCCTCGAACCACGGCACGCCGCACAGCACGGCTTCCTCGCGCACGATGATGCGAGCACGGCGACGCCCGCCGGCCGGTACGAGCCGCCCGGTCTGGTCGCCGGTGCCGACGTCTTCCGCGATCGCATCGACCACATTGCGCGCGATCGCGTCGTCGAATGCCGCGCCGTACTGCTCGCGGACGACGTCGAACAGCGGGGATACTGCGGAGTTCGCGCCGCCTTCCGCCGGGCCGCCCCCAAGGAAGGTGGCCGCCCCCTCGGGGGGCAGGGAACGAATGTGAGCGTGGGGGCTATTCATTACGCAGCCCCCACGTTCGCAAACAATTGCTGATCGCGCTGCAGATCGCCGCTCGCCTGCACGCGCTTCTTGTGCGCGGATGCGAAATCGAGCATCCGGTCGATCGGCAGGCGTGCGCGCTCGCCGATCGCGGGATCGACGAAGATCTCGTTGTGACCGCGCTCGAGCACGTCGGCAAGGTTCGCGAGGCCGTTCATCGCCATCCACGGGCAGTGCGCGCAGCTCTTGCAGGTGGCGCTGTTGCCGGCCGTCGGCGCGGCAATGAAGGTCTTGCCGGGCGCCGCAAGCTGCATCTTGTGCAGGATGCCGAGATCGGTCGCGACGATGAAGTGCGTCGCGTCGAGCTTGACCGCTGCGTCGATCAGCTGCGTGGTCGAGCCGACCACATCGGCCTGCGCGACGACGTTTTCCGGCGATTCGGGGTGGACGAGCACCTTCGCGTCCGGATACTCGGCGCGCAGCAGGTCGAGCTCGATGCCCTTGAATTCGTCATGAACGAGGCACGAGCCTTGCCACAGCAGCATGTCCGCGCCGGTTTTCTTCTGGATGTAGCTGCCGAGATGGCGATCCGGCGCCCAGATGATCTTCTCGCCGCGTGCATGCAGGTCGGCCACGATCTCGAGGCCGATCGACGACGTGACCATCCAGTCCGCGCGCGCCTTCACGGCGGCGCTGGTATTCGCGTAGACGACGACGGTACGGTCGGGATGCGCATCGCAGAACGCCGAGAATTCGTCGACGGGGCAGCCGAGGTCGAGCGAGCAGGTCGCGTCGAGATCGGGCATCAGGATGCGTTTGTTCGGGCTCAGGATCTTCGCGGTTTCGCCCATGAAGCGCACGCCGGCAACGACGAGCGTCTGCGCGTCGTGGTCGCGGCCGAAGCGGGCCATTTCGAGCGAATCGGCGACACAGCCGCCGGTTTCGTCGGCGAGCTCCTGCAACTCGGCGTCGACATAGTAGTGCGCGACCAGCACGGCCTTTTCACGCACGAGCAATGCCTTGATGCGCGCCTTCAGCGCGGCGCGCTCTTCGGCGGACGGCGCATCGGGCACCTTGGCCCATGCCTGCCCCACACCGCACACGGTCCCTGCTGCAACGGGCCGGTCGTACTCGACGGGTTTGATCGTCGATTGCATCTCCATATCTCCTGTCGACCAGCGTTAGCGCTTTAGCGCTTACGCTGGTCCCATGCTTCGCGGTCGACCAGCGTTAGCGCTTTAGCGCTTATGCTGGTCCCATGCTTCGCGGTCGACCCACGTTCGCGCTGCAGCGCTTACGCGGGTCCCATCCTTCGCGGTCGATCAGCGTTGGCGCGTTAGCGCCCACTCCGATCCCATCCCCTGCATTCGCCCCGGGACAACACTTCCACGCTGCCCCAAGCCTCATACGAATCCAGCCCTGCCGATCACGTTCAAAAACCGGCGGACCAAATAAAAAACCCCGCCAACGCGGGGTTTTTGACGTCCTTAGATTCTAATCGATTTCGAATCAGGCGTAGCGGCGCAGGCGCGTCGCGAATTCCTGCAGCGCCTTGATGCCGCTTTGTTCTGCGCGATGGCACCAATCCTGCAATTGCGCGAGAAGCTGTTCGCGCGATGCGGTCGAACGATCCCAGATCGCAGCGAGATCCTGGCGCAGCTGGAAGTAGGTTTGCAGCTTCTGGCTGTTCGCGAAGATTTCCGGCAGCAGCTTCTTCTGCGGCTCGTCGAGGCCGTCGGCGTCCTTGTGGAACCACTTGCGTGCGCCGCGCATCATCTGGTACTTCTCGCCGCCGATTTCCTTCAGGTGCGCGAGCTCCTGGCGGTACGCACGCTTCACGGCCTTGCCGTAGCGCGCCATCACTTCGTAGCGGTTCGACAGCACGGCCTGCAGCGTTTCCTGGTCGAGCACCGTCTTCGGCTTGTTCAGGCGCGGCGTCGGCGCGACCTTCTTCACCTTCGCGAGACCGAACGCCGACATGATGCGGATGTACATCCAGCCGATGTCGAACTCGTACCACTTGTTCGACAGCTTCGCCGACGTCGCGAACGTGTGGTGGTTGTTGTGCAGCTCTTCGCCGCCGATCACGATGCCCCACGGGAACAGGTTCGTGCTCGCGTCGGCCGAGTTAAAGTTGCGATAGCCCCAGAAGTGGCCGAAGCCGTTGACGACGCCAGCCGCCCAGAACGGAATCCAGACCATCTGCACGGCCCACACGGTGAGGCCGATCACGCCGAACAGCGCGACGTCGATCACCATCATCAGGCTGATGCCGAGAATCGGGTACTTCGAATAGACGTTGCGCTCCACCCAGTCGTTCGGCGTGCCGTGGCCGAACTTGCGCATCGTCTCTTCGTTCTTCGCTTCCGCGCGATACAGCTCGGCGCCCTCGAGGAACACCTTCCAGATGCCGCGCGTCTGCGGGCTGTGCGGATCTTCCTCGGTCTCGCACTTCGCGTGGTGCTTGCGGTGAATTGCGGCCCACTGGCCGGTCAGCATGCCGGTGGTCATCCACAGCCAGAGGCGGAAGAAGTGGCTCGCGATCGGATGCAGCTCAAGCGCGCGATGCGCCTGGCAACGGTGCAGGTAGACCGTCACGCCGATGATCGTGACGTGCGTGACGGCGAGCGCGAACAGCGCGACCTGCCACCACGAAAAATGCAGGAGCCCGTGGGAAAGAAAATCGAGCAGGGAATTCAACAAGGCAGTTACCTGTGATGAGAGCGACGCCGGCCCGCGCCAAGCGTCAGAAAAATGAAAGCATACCGCGTGTAGACCAGAATTTTACTTCAACCGTTCCAAGTCTTTGTAAAAAATGAACATTTTCTTGCCCTGACGCAACCGGTGCAGTCCACGCGCGGACTTGAAAAGGCCCGCGATCCGGTTCCGACCGCGGGGTCGATACGACTGGATTGGCGGCCGGCGCGCGCTATGCAGCCGGCGCGCGCCCGTCCGACGCGCCGTTGGCGGCGGCCGGATCGAGCCCGGCAGCCGCGCCCGCAGCGGAAAAACCGTCTGGCAACCCGACGACGCGCACTTCTCGCTGCGGGAACGGAATCGAAATCCCGTGCTCGTTGAACAGGCGCCAGATGTTGCGGTTCACGCTCGAACGCACGCCGGACGTGCCCTTCGCCGAATCCTCGATCCAGAACCCGAGCTCCAGGTCGATCCCGTCCGCCCCGAAACTCACCAGATACGGGGTCGGAGCCGGTTCGGCCAGCACACGCGGCACACCTTTGGCTGCCTCGGCGAGCAGCGTGAGCGCGTGCTCGACATCGCTCGAGTACGCGACCTGCACGGCGACCTTCGCGTAGCCGCGCGTCAGGTACGACGACTGGTTCTGCACGACGTCGGTGATCAGCTTTTCGTTCGGGATCAGCGTCTCGTTGCCGTCGAGGCCGCGCACGACCGTATAGCGCGTGCGGATCTGCGTGACGACGCCCTGCAGACCGCCGACGCTGATTGCGTCGCCGAGCCGCAGCGAGCGGTCGAGCAGGATGATGAAGCCCGACACGTAGTTGCTGGCGATCTTCTGCAGCCCGAAACCGAGGCCGACACCGACCGCACCGCCGAACACGCCGAGCACCGTCACGTCGATGCCGACCAGCGACAGCCCGATCAGGATCGCCGCGAACACGAGCAGCGCGCGGCCGACCCGCGACAGCACGACCTTCAGGTTCGCGTCGAGCGTGCTCGCGCGCGTGAGGCGATCCTCGAGCACCGAGCCGAGCCACATCGCGACCATCAGCGTCACGCACACCCACAGCGCGCCGGAGATCACCGACAGCAGCGTGAGATGCGCATTGGCGACACGGAACTGCACGCTGTCGAGCCAGCCGAGCACGTCGCGCTGGATGCCGAGCACCGTCAGCACCATCGCGGCCCACACGACGGTCGACACGATCTTCTCGACGATCGACAGCCATGCATGCGTGTGGCCGTCGCGCGCAAATACGCGCCGGGCAAAGAAGAACAGCACGTAGATCAGCCCGATGCCGAACAGCGGCACGAGCGCGAGCGACAGCAGCGACGTCGACATGAACGGGTCGAACGCGAGCTGCGCGCCGCCCACGAACACGCTGCCGAACAACGGGAACAACGCGCGCTTCAGGCTTTGCGCGCCCGCGCCGGGCGCGCGTCCGGCCGCCCGGCGGCGCGCGTCGATCCGGCCGTGCACGAAGCGCGCGGCCACCCATGCGAAGCACAGCGCGCCGATGAGTATCGCCGCCTGCCAGATCATCACCGGCTGGTGGAAGTCGCGAATGACCGATGCCAGCCGGTGCGACAGCAGGCGGCTCTGCAGATTCTCCATCGTCCGTCCGGCCCGCCGTTACTGCGCAGCGCGCCGTTCGAGCACCGCGGCGAAGAAGCCGTCGGTCGCGTGACGATGCGGCCACAGCGACAGGTAGTCACCCGTCTCGAGCTCGATGCGCTGGTCTTCCAGCACCTTCTGCGCCGGTACCAGCACGAAGTCGGGATGGTCGGCCAGGAACTGTTCGACGATGCGTTCGTTCTCGGCGTCGAGCACGCTGCAGGTCGCGTAGACGAGCCGGCCGCCCTTCTTCACCAGGCGCGCGGCGCTCGCGAGGATGGACGCCTGCTTCGGCGTCAGCTCGTCGATCGCCGTGCGCGTCTGGCGCCACTTCAGGTCCGGGTTGCGGCGCAACGTGCCCAGGCCGCTGCACGGCGCATCGACCAGCACGCGGTCGATCTTGCCGGCGAGCCGCTTGATCTTCGCGTCGTGTTCGCTGTCGATCAGCACGGGGTTCACGTTCGACAGCCCGCTGCGCGCAAGGCGCGGCTTCAGCTTCGCCAGGCGCTTCTCCGACACGTCGAACGCGTAGAGGCGCCCGGTCGAGCGCATCATCGCGCCCAGCGCGAGCGTCTTGCCGCCCGCACCCGCACAGAAATCGACGACCATCTCGCCGCGGCGCGGCGCGACCAGCGAGCACAGCAGTTGGCTGCCTTCGTCCTGCACCTCGATCGCGCCTTCCTCGAACAGCTTCAGGCGCGTCAGCGCCGGCTTGCCGACCACGCGCACGCCGAACGGTGCGAACGGCGTCGCGCCCGCATCGATGCCGCTCACGCGCAGCCCTTCGATCACCTGGTCGCGCGTCGCCTTCTGCGCGTTGGCGCGCAGGTCGAGCGGCGCCGGGTAGTTCAGCGCGGCGGCGAGCTGCGCGAGTTCCTCACAATCGAAACGCGCCGACAGCGCCTGGTAGATCCAGTCGGGCAGGTTCGTGCGAATGCGCACCGGCAGGCTCGCCGGATCGATCTTCGACACGTGCTCGAGCCATGCGGATTCGGTATCGGACAGGAACGGCTTCAGCGCATTGCGGCCGACCGTCTGCATCAGGCCCAGCAGCGTGAGGCGCCGCGCGGGCGTGCCCGTGCCGCTCTCGGCGAGATGCGAAAACTCCATCTTGCGGCGCAGCACCGCGAACACGGCCTCGGCGATCACGCCGCGCTCGGCATGCCCGAGCTTCGGATGCGCGCGGAAGAACCGGCTCGTCGTCGCATCGGCGGGGCCGGCGAACTTCAGCACCTCGGCCAGCAAAGTCTCGGTCTGGCCGATCAGGAATCCGTGCAGTTTCATACGCCCTCACTCGTTTCGGTATGCGGTTGATCCGCGAAAATCCAGCGCGCCTCTTCCGGCGCCACCACTGCACGGCCGTTCTCGAGGCGCAGACGCCCCTCGATGAACCAGCGCACCGCGCGCGGATACAGCACATGTTCGACCGTCAGCACACGCTGCGCGAGCGCGGCCGCGTCGTCGCCCGCGCGCACGGGCACGGCGCCCTGCGCGACGATCGCGCCGCTGTCGAGCTCGGGAATCACGAAATGCACGCTCGCGCCATGCAGCGCGACACCCGCGTCGAGCGCCTGCTGGTGCGTGTGAATGCCCTTGAAGCTCGGCAGCAGCGACGGATGGATGTTCAGCAGCCGGCCTTCGTATCGTCTGACGAATGCGGGCGTGAGAATGCGCATGAAGCCGGCGAGGACCACGAGATCGGGCGCGAATCGGTCGATCTCGGCGGCGAGCGCCGCGTCGAAGCTGTCGCGGCCGTCGAACGACCGGTGGTCGACCACCGCCGTCGCCACCCCGTGCGACGCGGCAAATGCCAGGCCGGCCGCGTCGGGCCGGTTGGCGATCACGGCCGCAACTTCGGCCGGCCAGCGTTCCTGCGCGCACGCGCGGACGATGGCCTCCATGTTGCTGCCGCGACCGGAAATCAGGATCACGAGTTTTTTCATCCGCGAATTTTACCATTCGCCCCCGCGTTTCCCCCCTTCTCGGCCGTCGGGCCGCCCGAACGTTTATAATCTTCTGCTTTGCGGCATCCCACCGCCCATTCCCCGACGCTGCATCCGCTATCGTGAAAGTCTTCCGCGGCCTGCCCAACGCCGAGAGCCGCGCGCCTTGCGCGCTGACGATCGGCAACTTCGACGGTGTCCATCGCGGCCACCAGGCCCTGCTCGCGCGCGTGCGCGCGGCAGCGGACGCGCGCGGCCTGCCCGTGTGCGTGATGACGTTCGAGCCGCACCCGCGCGAATTCTTCAACCCGGCCGGCGCACCGCCGCGCATCGCGATGCTGCGCGACAAGCTCGAGGCGCTGCGCGATCACGGCGTCGACCGTGTGGTCGTCGAGCACTTCAACCACACGTTCGCGAGCCAGTCGCCGCAGGCGTTCGTCGAACGCACGCTGGTGAACGGGCTGCACACGCGCTGGATGATGGTCGGCGACGATTTCTGCTACGGCGCGAAACGCGCGGGCACCTTCGACACGCTGCAGGCGGCCGGCGCGCAGTACGGCTTCGAGGTCGAGCAGATGGGTACGGTGGCCGGCAGCGACGGCACGCGCATCTCGAGCTCGGGCGTGCGCGCCGCGCTCGCGGCCGGCGATCTCGAAGCGGCCGCGCAGGCGCTCGGCCATGGCTATGCGATCAGCGGCCACGTCGCGCACGGGCTGAAGCTCGGCCGCGACCTCGGCTTCCCGACGCTGAACCTGCCGATCGCACACAAGCGGCCGGCGCTCGCGGGCATCTTCGTCGTGCAGGTGCACGGCCTCGGCCCCGCCCCGCTGCCGGGCGTCGCGAGCCTCGGCCTGCGCCCGACCGTCGACGATTCGGGCCGCGTGCTGCTCGAAGTGCACCTGCTCGACTGGCACGGCGATGCGTACGGCAAGCTCATCCGCGTCGAATTCCTGAAGAAGCTGCGCGACGAGGCGAAATTCGACGATCTCGAGGCGCTGTCGCGCGCGATCGCGCTGGACGTCGCGAATGCGCGTGCGTATTTCATCGAGCGCGACCGTGCGCCGGGCAGCCGCGCCACGGGCTTCGCGACGTCGGCCACCGACCGAATTAGCTGATCCGGACAGCGGCGCCCCGCGCCGCACCCTCGCGCCGCCCAGTCGCGCGCATACCCGATTCACGACGCTCGCGCGTCCCCCGAGATTTAGATAGCGATCCCATCATGAGCAACAAGAAAGCCGATTCGAAACCGCAGGCCAAGTATCCGGTCAACCTGCTCGACACGCCGTTCCCGATGCGCGGCGACCTGCCCAAGCGCGAGCCGCAGTGGGTCAAGGAATGGGAAGAGCGCGGCATCTACGAGAAGATCCGCGCGGCCAGCGCCGGCCGTCCGAAGTTCATCCTGCACGACGGCCCGCCGTATGCGAACGGCGACATCCACCTCGGCCACGCCGTCAACAAGATCCTGAAGGACATCGTCGTCAAGTCGCGCAACATGGCCGGCTTCGACGCGCCGTACGTGCCGGGCTGGGATTGCCACGGGATGCCGATCGAGATCCAGATCGAGAAGCAGTTCGGCAAGTCGCTGCCGGCGGCCGAAGTGATGAGCAAGGCGCGCACGTACGCGACCGAGCAGATCGAGAAGCAGAAGGTCGGCTTCAAGCGTCTGGGCGTGCTCGGCGACTGGGCCAACCCGTACAAGACGATGAACTTCGTCAACGAGGCGGAAGAGATCCGCGCGCTCGGCAAGATCATCGAGAAGGGCTACGTGTATCGCGGGCTGAAGCCGGTGAACTGGTGCTTCGACTGCGGCTCGGCGCTCGCCGAAGCGGAAGTCGAGTACAAGGACCGCACCGATCCGACGATCGACGTGATGTTTGCGTTCGCGGAACCGGAAAAGACCGCGCAGGCGTTCGGCCTGCCGGCGCTGCCGCGCGCCGAAGGCGGCATCGTGATCTGGACCACCACGCCGTGGACGATCCCCGCGAACCAGGCGCTGAACCTCCATCCGGAAATCGTCTACGCGCTGGTCGACACCGAGCGCGGGCTGCTGATCATCGCGGAAGAGCGCGTCGAAGCCTGCATGACCGACTTCAAGCTGACCGGCCGCGTCGTTGCGACCGCGCCGGGCGTGAAGCTCGCGGGCCTGCGCTTCCATCACCCGCTCGCGTCGGCTCACCCCGGCTACAAGCGCACCGCGCCCGTGTACCTCGGCGACTACGTGACGACCGACACCGGTACCGGCGTCGTGCACTCGTCGCCCGCGTACGGTATCGAGGACTTCTTGTCCTGCAAGGCGCACGGGATGACCGACTCCGACTTCATCAACCCGGTGATGGGCGACGGCCGCTATATCGAATCGCTGCCGCTGTTCGGCGGCCTGTCGATCTGGGACGCGAACCCGAAGATCGTCGAGGCGCTGAATGCAGCCGGCTCGCTGCTGCGCAGCGAGAAGTACACGCACAGCTACATGCACTGCTGGCGCCACAAGACGCCGATCATCTACCGCGCCACGTCGCAGTGGTTCGCCGGGATGGACGTGACGCCGCGCGACGGCGGCAAGACGCTGCGCGAAACGGCGCTCGAAGGCGTCGACGCGACCGCGTTCTACCCGTCGTGGGGCAAGCAGCGCCTGTTCAGCATGATCGCGAACCGTCCTGACTGGACGCTGTCGCGCCAGCGCCAGTGGGGCGTGCCGATGGCGTTCTTCGTGCACAAGGAAACCGGCGAGCTGCATCCGCGCACGCTCGAACTGCTCGAGGAAGTCGCGAAGCGCGTCGAGCAGTCGGGCATCGAGGCGTGGCAGACGCTCGACCCGCGCGAGCTGATCGGCGACGACGCGAACCTGTACGAGAAGAACCGCGACACGCTCGACGTGTGGTTCGATTCGGGCACGACGCACTGGCACGTGCTGCGCGGCTCGCACAAGGATCAGCTGCAGTTCCCGGCCGACCTCTACCTCGAAGGCTCGGACCAGCACCGCGGCTGGTTCCACTCGTCGCTGCTCACCGCGTCGATGATCGACGGCCGCGCACCGTACAAGGGCCTGCTCACGCACGGCTTCACGGTCGACGGCGAAGGCCGCAAGATGAGCAAGTCGCTCGGCAACGGCATCGACCCGCATGAAGTCGCGAACCGCCTCGGCGCGGAAATCATCCGCCTGTGGATCGCGTCGACCGACTATTCGGGCGAGCTCGCGATCTCCGAGGAAATCCTGAAGCGCGTGACGGAAGGCTATCGCCGCATCCGCAACACGCTGCGCTTCCTGCTCGCGAACCTGTCGGACTTCGACTTCGCGCAGCATGCGGTGCCCGTCGACGAATGGCTCGAGATCGACCGTTATGCGGTCGCGTTCTCGCAGCAACTGCAGACGGAGCTGCTCGGCCACTACGAGAAGTACGAATTCCACCCGGTCGTCGCGAAGCTGCAGACGTACTGCTCGGAAGATCTCGGCGGCTTCTACCTCGACGTGCTGAAGGACCGCCTGTACACGAGCGCGGCCGATTCGCTCGCACGCCGCTCCGCGCAGACGGCGCTGTACCACCTGACGCACGGCCTGCTGCGCGTGCTCGCACCGTTCCTGTCGTTCACGGCGGAAGAAGCGTGGAAGGTGTTCCAGCCGGCCAGCGACACGATCTTCACGGAAACCTACTACGCGTATCCGGAAGTCGCCGGCTCCGCCGCGCTGATCGAGAAGTGGGCACTGCTGCGCGATGTGCGCGGCAACGTGACGAAGGCGCTCGAGGAAGCCCGCACCGCGAACCGCATCGGTTCGTCGCTGCAGGCCGAAGTCGCCGTGCACGCGAGCGGCGCACGCTACGACGCGCTCACGAGCCTCGGCGAGGATCTCAAGTTCGTGCTGATCACGTCGGCTGCGACGGTCGTCAAGGTCGACGACGAAGCGCAGGAAAGCGTCGACGTGGCCGCGTCGAAGTACCAGAAGTGCGAGCGCTGCTGGCACTACCGTGAAGATGTCGGCGCGCATGCCGATCATCCGACGCTGTGCGGCCGCTGCTTCTCCAACCTGTTCGAAAACGGCGAAATCCGGAGCGCTGCTTAACTATGGCGAAAACCCTGTCGAAACCGGCCAGCGGCGCGCTTGCGCCCTGGCTCGGCATTTCGCTGATCGTGATCCTGTTCGACCAACTGTCGAAGATCGCGATCCTGAAGACGTTCGCGTACGGCGCGCAGCACGAGCTGACGTCGTTCTTCAATCTCGTGCTGGTGTACAACCGCGGCGCCGCGTTCGGCTTCCTGTCGACCGCGGGCGGCTGGCAGCGCTGGGCATTCACCGCGCTCGGCATCGGCGCGACGCTCGTGATCTGCTTCCTGCTGAAACGTCACGGCCAGCAGCGGTTGTTCAGCCTGTCGCTCGCGATGATCCTGGGCGGCGCGCTCGGCAACGTGATCGACCGGCTCGTCTACGGCCACGTGATCGACTTCCTCGATTTTCATCTCGGCGCCTGGCACTTCCCGGCGTTCAACCTCGCCGACTCCGCGATCACGGTCGGCGCGGTGCTGCTGATCTACGACGAACTGCGTCGCGTGCGCGGCTCACGCTAAGCGCGCATACTCGGCGTCGACGGCCGGCTTCGCGCCGGCCGTTCCGTTTGACCCTTGGAGGCCTGAGTTGGCACACGCAGAACTCGCAGGAAAACACCTCGTTCTCGGCCTGACGGGCGGGATCGCCTGCTACAAGATCGCCGAGCTCACGCGGCTGCTCGTAAAGGCCGGCGCGACCGTGCAGGTCGCGATGACCGAAGCCGCTACCCAGTTCATCACGCCCGTCACGATGCAGGCGCTGTCGGGCCGGCCCGTCTACACGAGCCAGTGGGACGCGCGCATCGACAACAACATGGCGCACATCGACCTGTCGCGCGAAGCCGATGCGATCGTGATCGCGCCCGCATCGACGGACTTCCTCGCGAAGCTCGCGCACGGATTCGCGGACGATCTGCTGTCGACGCTGTGCGTCGCGCGCGATTGCCCGCTGCTCGTCGTTCCCGCGATGAATCGCCAGATGTGGCAGAACCCGGCCACGCAACGCAACGCCGCACAACTGCGCGCGGACGGCGTGTCGGTGCTCGGCCCGGATTCGGGCGCGCAGGCATGCGGCGAAGTCGGCGACGGCCGGATGCTCGAGCCCGAGGCGATCTACGAAGCGATCGTCGCGCACTTCGCGCCGAAGGTACTCGCGCACCGGCGCGTGCTGATCACGGCCGGCCCGACGTTCGAACCGCTCGACCCGGTGCGCGGCCTCACGAACCGCTCGAGCGGCAAGATGGGCTTCGCGCTCGCGCGCGCCGCGCAGCAGGCCGGCGCCGACGTGCATCTCGTCGCGGGGCCGGTCGCGCTCGACACGCCGTGGGGCGTCTACCGCCAGGACGTGCAGACGGCGCAGCAGATGTACGACGCGGTCATGCATGCCGTCGCCGATGCCGACATCTTCATCGCGGTGGCTGCAGTCGCCGACTGGCGCGTCGCCCAGCCGGCCGAGCACAAGATGAAGAAGACGGCCGACCACAAGGTGCCCACGCTCGCGTTCGTCGAGAACCCCGACATCCTCGCGTCGGTCGCGGCGCTGCCCGCCCCGCCGTTCTGCGTCGGCTTCGCGGCCGAAAGCGGCGACCTCGACGTGCACGGCGACGAAAAGCGCAAGCGCAAGAACGTGCCGCTGCTCGTCGGCAACCTCGGCCCGCTGACGTTCGGGCGCGACGACAACGAAGTCGTGCTGTTCGAGGCCGCCGGCCTCACGCGCCTGCCGCGCGCACCGAAGGACGAACTCGCGCACACGCTCGTCGCGGAAATCGCGAAGCGCCTGCCCGACAACCGCCTGATCTGATCTCCCGCGCGGCGGCCGTCGCTGCCGCGCCCTTCCCGACCCATTCGACGACCGCATGAAACTCGACCTGAAGATTCTCGACGCGCGCATGCGCGACTACCTGCCCGCCTACGCGACCACCGGCAGCGCGGGCCTCGACCTGCGTGCGTGCCTCGATGCACCGGTCACGCTGCAGCCGGGCGAAACGACGCTCGTGCCGACCGGCCTCGCGATCCATCTCGCCGATCCCGGCTACGCGGCGCTGATCCTGCCGCGCTCCGGCCTCGGCCACAAGCACGGCATCGTGCTCGGCAACCTCGTCGGCCTGATCGATTCCGACTACCAGGGCCAACTCATGGTCTCGACGTGGAACCGCGGCCAGACCGAGTTCGTGCTCAATCCGTTCGAGCGGCTCGCCCAGCTCGTGATCGTGCCGGTCGTGCAGGCGCAGTTCAACATCGTCGACGACTTCGCCGAAAGCGATCGCGGCGAGGGCGGCTTCGGCAGCACCGGCCGTCACTGAACGACGCAACGAAAAAAGGGGCCGCGGCCCCTTTTTTTCTATTCCGTCGCCGTCATTCCTCGACGGGTTGTGCGATCCGCGCCGGCGCCAGGTCGCGCTGCCGCGCCTGAGCCGCGATCGCGTAGATCACCATCGCAACCAGCACACCGAGCAGCACGGCCGACGAGCCGATCGTGCCGAGCGCAAGGCCGCCCTTCGCAACCGGCTTCGTCAGCAGGTCGCCGACCGTCGCGCCGAACGGACGCGTGAGCACGAACGCGGCCCAGAACAGCAGCACGCCGGAGATCCGCGTGAAATAGTGCGCGAGCACGATCACCGCGAGCAGCCCGCCGATCAGCAGCGCGCCGCCGCCGAAGCCGAGCCCCGAGCTGTCCGCGAGGAAGTCGCCGAGCGCGGTGCCGAGCGTGTTCGAGAACAGGATCGCGATCCAGTACAGCAACTCGACCTTGCGCGTGCGGATCAGGTCGACCGACAGCGATTCGCCGCTGAGGCGCCACACAGCGAAGATCGCCAGCAGGATCGCGACGAGGATCGACGAGCCGGCCGCATAGCCGAGACCGAGCGTGCGGTCCATGAAGTCTGACATCGTCGTGCCGGCCGTGCTCGTCGCGACGATCACGGCCCAGTAGATCGCCGGGCGATAGCGGGTCGTCCTGAGCTGCGCGCCCAGCGTCACGAGAAAGAAGCCGAACAGCAGGATGGAGCTCACCGCGTAGCCGACGTTCAGCGTCATCGACAGCAGGTCGCCGCCGGTTTCGCCGAGCGTCGTCGCGCAGATCTTCATGATCCAGAACGCGAGCGTGATTTCAGGAAGTTTGTTCATTCGAACCCCTTTTGCAGGAAAGCGGCGGGCCGGCGCGGGCCGGCCTGCCTTGCAGACAGGATCGAATGTAGTCGCCGCGGGCTTAACGGAACCTTAGGGAATGGAGAATCGGTGCGGGCGGGCCGCGCCCGTCAACGCGCGTGCTGGTGCCGGTAATGCAGCGCGTACGCGAGCGTAAGCAGCACGACGAACACGACGCCGACCACCATCGTCATCCGGAATTCGCGCGTGAACGCGGTCGTGAACAGGATCGCTGCGACGAGGCCGGCACCGAGCAGGCTGCCGAAAGGGTGGCCCCACATCCGGAACGCGAGCGCGGGGCCGCGATAGCGCGAACGGAAGCGCAGGTGCGTGACGAAGATCATCAGCCACGTGAACAGCGCACCGAACATCGCGATCGCCATCATCACGGTGAACGCGGTGTCGGGCGCCAGCGCGACCAGCACGGCCGCGACCGCGACGCCGCTCGTCGAGATCCACAGCGCCGCGCGCGGCACGCCGTTCGTGCCGAGCCGGCCGAACACCGCCGGCGCGAGCCGCGCACGCGACAGGCTGAACATCATCCGCGTCGTCACGTAAAGCTGGCTGTTCATCGCCGACAGTGCCGCGATCAACAGCACGAAGTTGATCACGCCTGCCGCGTACGGCACATGAGTCGCGGCCATCACCTTCACGAACGGGCTTTCGTCGGTGCCGGCCTGCGTCCACGGCACGATCGCGAGCATCAGCGACAGCGTCAGCAGGTAGAACAGCACGAGCCGGAACACGGTCGAGCGGAACGCGCGCGTGACCGCGTGCTGCGGATCGCGCGCCTCGCCGGCCGCGATCGCGACGGCTTCGATGCTCATGTAGCTGAAGATCGCGACGATCACCGCGACCCAGGTGCCCCACGGCCCCTTCGGCATGAAGCCGCCGTGCGCGGTGTAGTTCGCGAAACCGATGCCCGATGCGGCCGGCGCCGACCCGACGAGATAGGCGCCGAGTACGACGAACACGACGATCGCCGCGATCTTCAGCAGCGAGAACGCGTATTCGACCGTGCCGTACAGCGTGACGCTCGCGAGGTTAACGGCGATCAGCAGCGCGGAGAATCCGATCACCCAATACCATCCGGGCACGGCCGGGAACCAGTACTTCATGAACACGGCGATCGCGCTGATCTCGGTGCCGATCGCGAACACGACCGCGAACCAGTACGCATAGCGCACCAGGAAACCCGCCAGCGGGCCGACATAGTGCTCGGCATACGCGCCGAACGACCCGGCCGTCGGATGGGCGACCGTCATTTCCGCGAGTGCGCCCATCAGCAGCAGCGCGATCAGCGCGCCGATCGCATACGAGACCAGCACGCTCGGGCCGGCGAGCCCGATCGCGAACCCGCTGCCGAGAAACAGCCCCGTGCCGATCGCGCCGCCGATCGCGATCATCGCCATCTGCCCGGACGTCAGCGCATGGCGCAAACCCTGTTCGCGCGCGACGATGTCGTCGAACGTTCGTTGTTCTTGTGTCACTGCGTTGCCACTCCCCTGCACCACCATCGCGCCGCCGGCGCCAGATAAAACGAAACGGCGCGGAAAACATCCCGCGCCGTTCGCATGAACTACCCGATTATCGCTTACTCGACTTCGACCGCCTCTTCGTTCGGCTTGTGCGGCGGATTCGCCAACTTGTCGAACGACAACTGCACCTTGTCGCTTTCGTCGACGTCGACCGTCACGTGCCCGCCGTTGACGAGCTTGCCGAACAGCAGCTCGTCGGCCAGCGCGCGCCGGATCGTGTCCTGGATCAGCCGCTGCATCGGCCGCGCGCCCATCAGCGGGTCGAAGCCGTGCTTCGCGAGATGCTTGCGCAACGCGTCGGTGAAGAGCGCGTCGACCTTCTTCTCGTGCAGCTGTTCCTCGAGCTGGATCAGGAACTTGTCGACCACGCGCATGATGATTTCCTCATCGAGCGAGCGGAAGCTGATGATCGAATCCAGGCGGTTGCGGAACTCCGGCGTGAACAGGCGCTTGATGTCGGTCATCTCGTCGCCGGTTTCGCGGCGCGTCGTGAAGCCGATCGTCGCCTTCTGCATCGACTCGGCGCCCGCGTTCGTCGTCATGATGATGATGACGTTGCGGAAATCCGCCTTGCGGCCGTTGTTGTCCGTCAGCGTGCCGTGGTCCATCACCTGCAGCAGCACGTTGAAGATGTCCGGATGCGCCTTCTCGATTTCGTCGAGCAGCAGCACGCAATGCGGCTTCTTCGTGACGGCCTCGGTCAGCAGGCCGCCCTGGTCGAACCCGACATAGCCCGGCGGCGCGCCGATCAGCCGGCTCACCGCATGACGCTCCATGTATTCCGACATGTCGAAGCGGATCAGCTCGATGCCGAGCGTGAACGCGAGCTGGCGCGCCACTTCGGTCTTGCCGACACCCGTCGGGCCGGAGAACAGGAACGCGCCGATCGGCTTGTCCATCTTGCCGAGGCCCGCGCGCGCCATCTTGATCGAGGCTGCGAGCGCATCGATCGCCGGATCCTGGCCGAACACGACGCTCTTCAGGTCGCGGTCGAGCGTCTGCAGCTTGCTGCGGTCGTCCTGCGATACGCTCTGCGGCGGCACGCGCGCGATCTTCGAGATGATTTCCTCGATCTCGCTCTTGCCGATCGTCTTCTTCTGCTTCGACTTCGGCAGGATGCGCTGAGCGGCGCCCGCTTCATCGATCACATCGATTGCCTTGTCCGGCAGGTGACGGTCGGTAATGAAGCGCGCCGACAGTTCGGCTGCGGCCGACAGTGCGCCCGACGAATACTTGACGCCGTGATGCTCTTCGAAGCGCGACTTCAGCCCGCGCAGGATCGCGACCGTCTGCTCGACGCTCGGCTCCGTCACGTCGACCTTCTGGAAGCGCCGCGACAGCGCCGCGTCCTTCTCGAAGATGCCGCGATATTCGGTGAACGTGGTCGCGCCGATGCACTTGAGCACGCCGGACGACAGCGCCGGCTTCAGCAGGTTCGACGCATCGAGCGTGCCGCCCGACGCGGCGCCCGCGCCGATCAGCGTGTGGATCTCGTCGATGAACAGGATCGCGTGCGGACGCTCCTTCAGCTCCTTCAGCACCGTCTTCAGACGTTGCTCGAAGTCGCCGCGGTACTTGGTGCCCGCGAGCAACGCGCCCATGTCGAGCGAGTAGACCTGCGCGTTCGCGAGGATGTCCGGCACTTCGCCGCGCGTGATGCGATAGGCGAGCCCTTCCGCGATCGCGGTCTTGCCGACGCCGGCTTCGCCGACGAGCAGCGGATTGTTCTTGCGGCGGCGGCACAGCACCTGGACCACGCGCTCGACCTCGGGCTCGCGACCGATCAGCGGATCGATGCGGCCGTCCTTCGCCATCTGGTTCAGGTTCTGCGTGAATTGCGCGAGCGGGGTTTCCTTCTGCGCATTCGCGTCTTCGCTTTCCGCATTCGCGTCGGACGACTTCGCGGCTTCGCCGTTGTTCGTCTTCGCGATGCCGTGCGAAATGAAGTTCACGACGTCGAGGCGCGTGACGCCCTGCTGCTGCAGGTAGTACACGGCATGCGAATCCTTCTCGCCGAAGATCGCGACCAGCACGTTCGCGCCGGTCACTTCCTTCTTGCCGTTCGACGTCGACTGGACGTGCATGATCGCGCGCTGGATCACGCGCTGGAAACCGAGCGTCGGCTGGGTATCGACATCGTCGGTACCCGGGACGGTAGGTGTGTTGTCGTGGATGAAATTGCGCAGGTTCTGACGCAAGTCCTCGATGTTGGCCGCACACGCGCGCAACACCTCGGCTGCCGTCGGATTATCCAGCAGGGCCAGCAGCAGGTGCTCGACCGTAATGAACTCATGGCGCGCCTGGCGTGCTTCCATGAACGCCATGTGCAGGCTGACTTCCAATTCCTGGGCAATCATGCTTCCTCCATCACGCACTGCAGCGGATGCCCTGCCTGCCGCGCATGGGTAACGACTTGCTCAACCTTGGTCGACGCGATGTCCCGCGTATAGACCCCACAAACCCCTCGCCCTTCGCGATGGACCTTCAGCATGATCTGCGTGGCCGTCTCGCGATCCTTCTTGAAATACTCCTGGACCACCATCACAACGAATTCCATCGGCGTGAAGTCGTCGTTCAGCAGCACCACCTTGTACATCGAAGGCGGCTTGAGCTTCTGCTGCTTGCGTTCCAGGACGGTGCTGTCCTGCTTGTCCGGGATAATCGCCATACACCCATTCTAAACAACTCGGACAGGCCCGCAATCCTGCCATTACCCGACCGACCGGCCGGCGCCCTCCCCGGAATCCCGGAACACGCGATCTTCTTCGCGCCATACGAAAGCCGGCTGCGGTGCCGGCTTTCACGCGTGGCGCGGAACACGAACCGTCAGGGGAACCGCACCGGAACGTCGTGTCTGCATCCAGTATCCCACAAGCCGGGACGACTCGAACGCGTGTCACTCGAGCCTGGTATATGAGCCGATTATGCGGCTTTTCAAGACCTCGCGCTCGGCCGCGTGCTGCTAAGCAAAGCCGGAAAAACCCTGAAAATGGGTTCTTTACAACGTCCCTCTAAACGTCTAAAAATTCCACTTGACACTCCAATAAAGAGCGCCAACAATCAAGCTGGCACTTTTTTCAATTTGCCGGTTGGCAAAATGAAAGAGGCCGAGGTGAGCTTGTGAGGGGGGAACGGCTGCGTTTCAGGTCGTTTAGCTTTTCGAGCGTGCTCGTGGTAAGTAGCAGCGACTGTGTGACAGGGGAAGTAGGAAAATGGCAACTGGTATCGTTAAGTGGTTCAACGACGCGAAGGGCTTCGGTTTCATCACTCCCGATGAGGGCGGTGAGGATCTGTTTGCGCACTTCTCGGCTATCACCATGAATGGCTTCAAGACGCTGAAGGAAGGCCAGAAGGTGAGCTTTGACGTCGTTCAAGGACCGAAGGGCAAGCAAGCGTCGAACATCCAGGCCGCATAAGGCACCGGATATCAGACGAAGAAACCCGGCGCATGTCTTGCGCCGGGTTTCTTTATTTGAGGCCGGCCAATCGATAATCGATTGGCCGGCCTTTTCGTTCAATCCCGATAACTGAACACACATTGTCTTGTCACACGCGCAGATCGAATACTCCTCCCGCGCGTGAAACATAATCGCCACCTCGTTACACGACCTTCAGCGTGCCCATCATGCCGAGATCCTCGTGTTCGAGAATGTGGCAGTGAAACATGCGCTCTCCGGGCATGTCTTGCGTGACGAGAATCGTCACGGTTTCGCCGCTGCGCACGTTCACCGTATCGCGCCATGCACGGAACGGCTCGCTCGTGCGCGAACCGCCCGACGCGCGCTCGATCACCTGGAACTGCGTGCCGTGCAGGTGGAACGGGTGATCCATGTCGGTGCCGTTGCGGATCGTCCAGCGCTCGACGTCGCCACGGCGGCTCGTCAGCGTCGTGCGATGCGGCGCGTAGGTGTCGCCGTTGATCGTGAAGCGCATGCCCGCCGGGCGGCCGTGCGCCGCGCCTTTCATCATCGCGTCCATGTCCATCTCCTCGCCGAACGCGACCTCCTTGTGCGCGACCGGTTCGCCCAGCGACGGCACCGCGCGCAGGGTCGCCGGCAGCGCACGTGCGGCGGCAGGCGCGAATGCGACGTCGGCCAGGGCCAGCGCCGGATCGGGCGGCAGGCTGCCGTGCCCGTCATCGTGCGACATCGACATCTTGCGGCGGTCGTATTCGGCCGCCTGCAGCACGGCGCGCGACGCGCGGTCGCCGGCGCGGACCAGCAACTCCGCCCGTTCGCCCGGCGCGATCAACAGCGACGTGACACGGCGCGGCGCGTCGAACAGGCCGCCGTCGGTGCCTGCGTGCTCGAACGCGCGGCCGTCGTCGAACGCGACGCGCAAATAGCGCGCGCTGCACGCGTTCCACACGCGCCAGCGCTCGTCGCCCGCGACATCGATCCGCGGCCGGCGGGCGCCGTTGACCAGCACGAACTGGCCTTCACGGCCGTTCATCCAGTCCATCATGTCGTTCGGTGCAATCGTGCCGTCGCGCGCAAGCTTCAGGTCCGACACGAACAGGTTGCGCTCGGGCCAGCCCACCAGCGGATCGTCCACGGCGCGCACGACGAACGGGCCGGCGAGCCCGCGGAAGACCTGTTCGGCCGTCATCATGTGCGGATGCGGGTGGTACCAGTAAGTGCCGGCGCTCCCCTTCGGCAACGTGAAGCGGTACACGCGCGACGCGCCGGGTGCAACCGGATCGGACGGATTGCCGTCCTGGTCAGGTGGCACGGGCAGGCCGTGCCAGTGGATCGTCGACGGCTGCGGCAGCTTGTTCACGAACCTGATCTCGACCGTGTCGCCCTCGCGCACGTCGATCAGTGGACCGACGATGGGGCCCTGCGTACCCGCGCCGAACTGCCAGAACGTGGTCGGCCGTGCGCCGTGCAGCATCGGGCGCGCCACCGGCTGCGCCACCAGCGTGGCCCGGAACATGCCGGGCTCGCGGCTTTCGTTCGCAAGCGTGCGCAGCGCCGCGAGCGGCGCGCCGGCCGGCAGCGCGTCGGCGGCCGCGAGCGCGGCCGGTGCGGACTTGCCGCGCGGCCCGTGACCCGCCATCCCTGGCATGCCCGACATGCCGGGCATGTCGTCCATCGAGTCCATGCCGGCCATGCCGGCGTGACCGGCATGCTGCGCCCACGCGGCACGCGCGAACAGCGACGCGGCCGCGACACCAATGGCATGCGACAGGAAGGTTCTCCGTATCATCAATCGTTCCTCGTTATCCATGCTGGGTCGCGCGGCCGCCGCGACGCCCGCGCCGGCCGGCTGACGCGCCGATGCGCGACGCGAATCCCGATGCCCGCGTCATCATAACCGCAGGCCCACATCGGGAAGCGCCACCGCCCGGCGGCGATACGCCGCAGCGCGCGACAACTCCGCACGTGATTCCGCACGCATAGTCGGTCAGTGGTGCGCGGCCCTTCGCTCATGGCCTAAGTGCCACTCAACCCTGCCCCCGGCAGTTCCCACGCGGCATCCTTGGGCCTGCCGTTCCGCCCCACCATGGCGCCGGTCACTTCACCGATCCGCAAACCCGCCAATATTTCACGATGCGGAATAAGTCTCTGCGTTATAAAAATTCGTGGTGCAGGGCACAAAATCCCCGTTTCGCGATGCCGAAAAACGTTCCGCAATACAAAATGACGCAAATAATCATTTGTTTTTAAAAGAGAAATTTTGTTTAGTGAAGCCGTTCTACATGCACCATCCGACCGGGTCGCGGACGTAGACTTTGTTCCATGCACTGACGCTTCGCCACGACGTTCGATACGGAACCCGGCGCAAGCAGCCAGTCGGGCCACAGCCGGCCAAGCCGGCAGGCGGCACAACAGAATCGCTTGTGATCAGAAAGGGAGAACGGAAATGAAGGGATTTCGCTTTGGTTCAGCGCTCGGGTCGTTCTACATCCTGCCGGGTAACGGCGGCTGGGAAGCGACGTTCGGCAACGCCCTGCTCGGCGCATTCTCGTGCCCCGAAGTGGCAGCCGACCACATCTCCCGCGGCGACTGCGAACAACTGTCCGAACTGGACACGGCAACGCTCGAAGTGCCGCACGAAATCGCCGAATGGGAAATCGTTCACGTCTGAATGACAAGCCGGCAACGAAAAACGCCCCGGGCGACCGGGGCGTTTTTCTTTTGTGACCAGCGTCAGGCGGCAATGCCCGCCGCACCGGCACATGCATCGGCCCGCGCGATCGCGCGGCCTGCGTCAGGCGACCGCGTCGACGATGCCGTTCAGCGTCGCGCTCGGGCGCATGGCCTGGCTCGTCAGGTCGACATTCGGACGGTAGTAGCCGCCGATGGCCTGCGCCTTGCCCTGCGCAGCCGCCAGTTCTTCCAGGATGCGCGCTTCGCTGTCGGACAGCGCCTTCGCCACGCCTTCGAACTGTGCCTTCAGCGCCGCGTCCTCGGTCTGCTCGGCCAGCGCCTGCGCCCAGTACAGGCACAGGTAGAAGTGACTGCCGCGGTTGTCGAGGCCGCCGACCTTGCGCGCCGGCGACTTGTTCTCGTCCAGGAACTTGCCGGTCGCCTGGTCGAGCGTCTTCGCGAGCACGACCGCCTTCGGGTTCCGGTATGCGTTGCCGAGGTGTTCGAGCGACGCGGCCAGCGCGAGGAATTCGCCGAGCGAATCCCAGCGCAGGAAGCCTTCCTCGACGAACTGCTGCACGTGCTTCGGCGCGGAGCCGCCTGCACCCGTTTCGAACATCCCGCCGCCGGCCATCAGCGGCACGATAGACAGCATCTTCGCGCTGGTGCCGAGTTCCATGATCGGGAACAGGTCGGTCAGGTAGTCGCGCAACACGTTGCCGGTCACCGAGATCGTGTCCTTGCCCGCGCGGATCCGTTCGAGCGAGAAACGTGTGGCGTCGACCGGCGTCATCACGCGGATGTCGAGGCCGTTCGTGTCGTGATCCTTCAGGTAACGCTCGACCTTCGCGATGATCTGCGCGTCGTGTGCGCGAGCCGGATCGAGCCAGAACACGGCCGGTGCGCCGGTCGCGCGTGCGCGGTTGACCGCGAGCTTGACCCAGTCCTGCACCGGTGCATCCTTCGTCTGGCACATGCGCCAGATGTCGCCCGCTTCCACGGCATGCTCGAGCAGCACGTTGCCCGCTTCGTCGGTGACGCGCACGACGCCATCCGCCGGGATCTGGAACGTCTTGTCGTGCGAACCGTATTCTTCAGCCGCCTGCGCCATCAGGCCGACGTTCGGCACGCTGCCCATCGTGACCGGATCGAACGCGCCATGCTGCTTGCAGTCCTCGATCACAGCCTGGTAGACGCCTGCGTAGCAGCGGTCCGGAATCACGGCCTTCGCGTCGTACAACTGGCCGTCCGGGCCCCACATGCCGCCCGAATCGCGGATCATCGCCGGCATCGATGCGTCGACGATCACGTCGCTCGGCACGTGAAGGTTCGTGATGCCCTTGTCCGAGTTGACCATCGCCAGGCGCGGACGCACCGCGTATTCGGCCTTGACGTCGGCTTCGATCGCTTCGCGCGTGTCGGCCGGCAGGTCCTTCAGGCGCGCGTACAGGTCGCCGATACCGTTGTTCGGGTTGAAGCCGACCTGCGCCAGCACGTCGGCGTGCTTCGCGAGCGCGTCGCGGTAGAACACCGACACGAAGTGACCGAACAGGATCGGGTCCGAGACCTTCATCATGGTCGCCTTCAGGTGCACCGAGAACAGCACGTCCTGCGCCTTCGCGTCGGCGATCTGCGCTTCGATGAAGCTGCGCAGCGCGTTGCGGCTCATCACCGACGCGTCGATCACTTCACCGGCCTTCACGGCCGTCTTTTCCTTCAGCACCTTCTTCGCGCCGTCGGTCGTCGTCAGTTCGATCTTCACGCTGCCGGCATCGGCGATCAGCGCCGACTTCTCGCTGCCGTAGAAGTCGCCTTCGGTCATGTGCGCGACGTGGGCCTTCGACGTGGCCTTCCACGCGCCCATCTTGTGCGGATGCTTGCGGGCGTAGTTCTTGACCGACAGCGGCGCGCGGCGGTCGGAGTTGCCTTCGCGCAGCACCGGGTTCACCGCGCTGCCCTTGATCTTGTCGTAGCGGGCCTTGACCGCCTTCTCTTCGTCCGTCGACGGATCTTCCGGATAGGCCGGCAGCTTGTAGCCCTGTGCCTGCAGTTCGGCGATCGCGGCCTTGAGCTGCGGCACCGATGCGCTGATGTTCGGCAGCTTGATGATGTTCGCTTCCGGCTTCAGCGTGAGCTGGCCCAGTTCGGCCAGATCGTCGGAACCCTTCTGCTCGGGCGGCAGGATGTCCGCGAATGCCGCGATGATGCGGCCGGCGAGCGAGATGTCGCGCGTTTCGACGGCGACGCCGGACGAGCGCGTAAAGGCCTTGACGATCGGCAGCAGCGAATAGGTCGCGAGCGCGGGCGCTTCGTCGGTGAGGGTGTAGATGATCTTGGGCGAAGTGGACATGGTCGATGCGTTGCTACGTGAAAATTTGGACTGGGAGCGCCGGCGGGTAACCGGCGGGGAGCGACCGGGTCGGTCGCGAAAGGGGCGCGCCGGCTCAGCCGGGCGGTGGTATTGCGAGGGCCGTCATGTTCTACCTTGCAAGGGGCTCCGGGCCGCATCGCGGCGCCGCGGCCCGCATGCCGGACCGCCCTGCCAACAAACCTGCCATCCACGAAACGCTCCGGCGCCGGCAGTAGGCGCCGGGGCGGCCGGCAACCTGCCGGCCCACCCCGGAAGGGGTCTTACATGTTCTCGATCAGCACTTCACCGAAGCCCGAGCACGACACCTGCGTCGCACCTTCCATCAGGCGCGCGAAGTCGTACGTGACGCGCTTCTGCAGGATCGACTTCTCCATCGCGGCGATGATCGTATCGGCTGCTTCCGTCCAGCCGAGGTGGCGCAGCATCATTTCCGCGGACAGGATCTCGGAACCGGGGTTCACGTAATCCTTGCCGGCGTACTTCGGTGCGGTGCCGTGCGTCGCTTCGAACATCGCGACCGAATCCGACAGGTTCGCACCCGGCGCGATCCCGATGCCGCCGACCTGCGCGGCCAGCGCGTCGGAGATGTAGTCGCCGTTCAGGTTCAGCGTGGCGATCACGTCGTATTCGGCCGGGCGCAACAGGATCTGCTGCAGGAACGCATCGGCGATCGAATCCTTGATTACGATCTCGTTGCCCGTCTTCGGGTTCTTCACGCGCATCCACGGGCCGCCGTCGATCAGCTCGCCGCCGAATTCCTTCTGCGCGAGCGCATAGCCGGCGTCACGGAACAGGCCTTCCGTGAACTTCATGATGTTGCCCTTGTGCACCAGCGTGACCGACTTGCGATCGTTGTCGATCGCATACTGGATCGCCTTGCGCACGAGACGCTCGGTGCCTTCCGTCGACACGGGCTTGACGCCGATCCCCGACGTTTCCGGGAAGCGGATCTTCTTCACGCCCATCTCGTCCTGCAGGAACTTGATCACCTTCTTCGCCTGCTCGGAGCCCGCGGCCCATTCGATGCCCGCGTAGATGTCTTCCGAGTTCTCGCGGAAGATCACCATGTCGATCTTTTGCGGCTCGCGCACCGGCGACGGCACGCCCTTGAAGTACTGCACCGGGCGCAGGCACACGTACAGGTCGAGTTCCTGGCGCAGCGCGACGTTCAGCGAACGGATGCCGCCGCCGACCGGGGTCGTGAGCGGCCCCTTGATCGACACCACGTATTCCTTGAGCACCTGCAGCGTTTCGTCCGGGAGCCACACGTCCGGACCGTACACCTTCGTCGCCTTCTCGCCCGCGAAAATCTCCATCCAGTGGATCTTGCGCTGGCCCTTGTAGGCATGCGCGACCGCCGCGTCCACCACCTTGATCATGACCGGCGTGATATCGAAGCCCGTACCGTCGCCTTCGATATAGGGAATGATCGGCTGATCGGAAACGTTGAGCGAGAAGTCCTTGTTGACGGTGATCTTGTCACCGCCTTCCGGAACCTTGATGTGCTGATACGGCATGATCGACTCCAGTGACGTGGCTGAGCAGGTGATGCTGGTCGAAGCTGCGCGCGCGGCAGGGGCGCGGCATGGCCACCCCGTGACGGCAACAGCGAGCCGCTATTCTAGCGCCCCAACCGGGCACTTCGGCATGAAGCGCGGCACTGCGTATCAAGCCCCCACTTATGTCTTATATAAGACAGAGGACTTGCCGTTCCGTATTATGCATTAAGATTCCGCCATTTGCCATAGACCGCCCGCCCCCGCTTCCCGCGGCGCGCCGGACGGACGCCCCGCCATGAACCTGATCGCCCTCAACAAGCCGTTCGGCACGATTTGCCAGTTTTCCGCGCACGAGACGCGCCCGTCGCTCGGCGACTGGGTAAAAACGCCCGGCGTCTACGCGGCCGGCCGGCTGGACGCGGACAGCGAGGGGCTGCTGCTGCTCACCGACGACGGCGCGCTGCAGGCGCGCATCGCGGAGCCGCGCCACAAGCTCGTCAAGCGCTACTGGGCGCAGGTCGAGGGCGCGCCGGGCCCCGCCGACCTGAAGGCGCTCGCGCGCGGCGTCGACCTCGGCGACTACGTGACGCGTCCGTGCCGCGCCGAATTCATCGAACCGCCCGACACGCTGTGGCCGCGCAATCCGCCGATCCGCTACCGCGCCGCGATCCCGACGACGTGGATCGAGCTTGCGATCACGGAGGGCAAGAACCGTCAGGTGCGCCGGATGACGGCGGCCGTCGGCTTCCCGACGCTGCGCCTGGTGCGTGTCGGCATCGGCGCACTGGATATATTCGCGCTCGGCATTGCACCGGGAGAAACGATCGCACTGCCGCCACGCGCACCGTGGGAGGGTTTCGCGGCCGCCGGATGACGAATTCGGGACGGGCGAATTTTTCGTCATCTTTTTCGTCAACCGGCTGCGAAGATCGCGCGTTAAACCACGCAGATGCCAACCTTAGCTATCCGGCATTGGCGGCCGAACCCGTGTTTGCGTCACGAAAGCGACGTTTTTATCGAATACGATTCGGCGCCCGCAGCGCAATGAGAAATTTCTCGAAGCGTCTGTCAACCGAAAGGTGGATGGCACCGTTAGACGACATGACTCCTATTGCCGGGTCATTTGGTTAATTAACTAAAGCTGAGGAACACAACATGAACAAACTGATCGCTGCTCTGGTCGCTGGTCTCTTCGCAACGGCTGCTTTCGCACAAGCATCGGCTCCGGAAGCTGCTCCGGCTGCTGCTGAAGCTGCTTCGGCACCGGCTAAGCACGCTGCCAAGAAGCACCACGCAGCCAAGAAGCACCACAAGGCATCGAAGAAGGCTGCAGCGAGCGACGCAGCAGCACCGGCAGCTGCTTCGAACTAAGTAAGCTTGCTGTAATAAATAACGCAGTCAAGAACACGCAGTCTTGCCGTTCTTACGGCGTTGAAAGGCAGATCACCGCAAGGCGATCTGCCTTTTTCTTTTTGTGCCCGACGACACGCATCGCGTACCATGCGGGTCTCGTTTTCCAGATAGGAGCCTTGCTGTGCAATTCTCCCTGCGCTCGTCGCTCGGCCGCCTTGCGCGCGCCGCCGTGTTTCCCGCCGCACTCGCCGTCATGGCGTTCGGCATGCAGGCCGCCAGCGCGCAAGTGCCGCCCGGCGCCAAGCAGCCGAGCGAATTCCCGCGTGTGAAGCTGCGCGCCGGCATGTACGTGATCGACGCGGCCGTCGCCGCGAACGACCCCGACCGCGAACAGGGGCTGATGTACCGTTCGCAGCTCGCGCCGAACGAAGGCATGCTGTTCGTGTTCAACGAGAACGCCGTGCATTGCTTCTGGATGAAGAACACGCTGATCCCGCTGTCGATCGCGTTCATCCGCGCGGACGGCACGATCACCGACATCGACGAGATGAAGGCCGAGACGACCGACAACCACTGCCCGCGCAACAACGGCGTCTATGCGCTCGAAATGAGCAAGGGCTGGTTCGCGGCGAAGGGCATCAAGCCCGGCATGAAGCTCGAAGGCCTGCCGAAGGCCCAGTGACGGCCATTGCCGCGGCGCGGTGCCGCGCAACGACCGAAGCCGGCCGCCCGTTGCGCGCCGGCTTTTTTTCGCCCGCCGGCGGTGACGCCCGGCTTGATTCCGCCGCTGCCGGCCGCATCTGCAAAAGCCACGCGCAAGCGCTATGCTTTAAGTCTCGCTTGACCAGCCCGGGCCGCCACTGTCGGCCCGCTTACATCCGAACCTAAGGAGGTTCACGTGCCCCGCAAAACCCCCATCGAGCGCTATCGCAATATCGGGATCAGCGCTCACATCGATGCCGGCAAAACCACGACGACCGAGCGCATCCTGTTTTACACCGGCGTGAGCCACAAGATCGGTGAAGTGCACGACGGCGCGGCCACGATGGACTGGATGGAGCAGGAGCAGGAACGCGGCATCACGATCACGTCGGCCGCGACCACGGCCTTCTGGAAGGGCATGGCCGGCAACTACCCCGAGCACCGGATCAACATCATCGACACGCCCGGGCACGTCGACTTCACCATTGAAGTCGAGCGCTCGATGCGCGTGCTCGACGGCGCGTGCATGGTCTACGACTCGGTCGGCGGCGTGCAGCCGCAGTCCGAAACCGTCTGGCGCCAGGCCAACAAGTACAAGGTGCCGCGCATCGCGTTCGTCAACAAGATGGACCGCATCGGCGCCGATTTCTTCCGCGTGCAGAAGCAGATCGGCGAGCGCCTGAAAGGCGTCGCCGTGCCGATCCAGATTCCGATCGGCGCGGAAGATCATTTCCAGGGCGTCGTCGATCTCGTGAAGATGAAGGCGATCGTGTGGGACGACGAAAGCCAGGGCGTGAAGTTCTCGTACGAGGACATCCCGGCGAACCTCGTCGATCTCGCCCACGAATGGCGCGAGAAGATGGTCGAGGCCGCGGCGGAAGCGAGCGAGGAACTGCTCGAGAAGTACCTGCACGACCATGAATCGCTGACCGAGGACGAGATCAAGGCCGCGCTGCGCAAGCGCACGATCGCGAACGAGATCGTGCCGATGCTGTGCGGCAGCGCGTTCAAGAACAAGGGCGTGCAGGCGATGCTCGATGCGGTGATCGACTACCTGCCGTCGCCGGTCGACGTGCCGGCCATTCTCGGCCACGACTTCGCCGATCCGGAAAAGCCGGCGGAACGCCATCCGAGCGATGACGAGCCGTTCTCGTCGCTCGCGTTCAAGATCATGACCGACCCGTTCGTCGGCCAGCTGATCTTCTTCCGCGTGTATTCGGGTGTGGTCGAATCGGGCGACACCGTGCTCAACGCGACCAAGGACAAGAAGGAACGGCTCGGCCGGATCCTGCAGATGCACGCGAACGAGCGCAAGGAAATCAAGGAAGTGCGCGCAGGCGACATCGCGGCGGCCGTCGGCCTGAAGGAAGCGACCACCGGCGACACGCTGTGCGATCCGGCGAAGCCGATCATCCTCGAGAAGATGGAATTCCCGGAGCCGGTGATCTCGCAGGCCGTCGAGCCGAAGACGAAGGCCGACCAGGAAAAGATGGGCCTGGCGCTGAACCGCCTCGCGCAGGAAGATCCGTCGTTCCGCGTGCAGACCGACGAAGAGTCCGGCCAGACGATCATTTCGGGGATGGGCGAGCTCCACCTCGAAATCCTGGTCGACCGGATGAAGCGTGAATTCGGCGTCGAGGCGACCGTCGGCAAGCCGCAGGTCGCGTATCGCGAGACAGTGCGCACGACGGCATCCGACGTCGAGGGCAAGTTCGTCAAGCAGTCGGGTGGTCGCGGCCAGTACGGCCACGCGGTGATCACGCTCGAGCCGAATCCCGGCAAGGGCTATGAGTTCCTCGACGAGATCAAGGGTGGCGTGATTCCGCGCGAATTCATCCCGGCCGTCGACAAGGGCATCACCGAGACGCTGAAGAGCGGCGTGCTTGCGGGCTACCCGGTCGTCGACGTGAAGGTGCACCTGACGTTCGGCTCGTACCACGACGTCGACTCGAACGAAAACGCGTTCCGGATGGCCGGCTCGATGGCGTTCAAGGAAGCGATGCGCCGGGCAAAACCCGTACTGCTCGAGCCGATGATGGCCGTCGAGGTCGAGACGCCCGAGGAATTCATGGGCAACGTGATGGGCGACCTGTCGAGCCGTCGCGGCATCGTGCAGGGGATGGAAGACATCGCGGGCGGCGGCGGCAAGCTCGTGCGCGCCGAAGTGCCGCTCGCGGAAATGTTCGGCTATTCGACGTCGCTGCGTTCGGCCACGCAGGGCCGCGCGACCTACACGATGGAGTTCAAGCAGTACGCGGAAACGCCGGCCAACGTGTCGGAAGGCGTGATCAGCGCGAAAGTGAAGTAAGCGCGGCGCGCTCGCGCGCTGCTGCCTGCAGGCAAGGCCCGTCCGGTTCCGGACGGGCCTTTTTTCATTCGGCGCCCGCGGCCTTTTGATCGGCACGCCAGGCGTTTTTTTCGCGTGCCACAATGGATCGCGATTCGTCAGATGGAACCATCCCGATGCCGCTCACCCCTGCCCTGCGCCGCCTGCTGATCCTCTATGCCGGCCTGATCGCCGCGAACGCCGCCGTCTGGCTGTGGGCGCTCGCCGTGTTGCGCGACCATCCGCTGCTGCTCGGCACCGCGGCGATCGCATACGGACTCGGGCTGCGTCATGCGGTCGACGCCGACCACATCGCCGCGATCGACGTTGCAACGCGCAAGCTGATGCAGGAAGGCCAGCGTCCGGTGAGCGTCGGCCTGTTCTTCTCGCTCGGCCATTCGACGATCGTGATCGCCGCGACGCTCGGCATCGCGCTGACCGCGTTCGCACTGCGCGACCGGTTCGACGCATTCCGCGAGATCGGCGGCACGATCGGCACGGCGGTGTCGGCCACCTTCCTGCTCGTGCTCGCGTGCGTAAACCTGGTGATCCTGCGCGACGTGTGGCGGCGCTATCGCGGCACGCACGGGCACGCGCACGATGCCGCGCATGTGCACCGCCCTGCCGGGCTCGTCTCCCGGCTGCTGCGCCCGCTGTTCCGGTTCGTGTCGAAGAGCTGGCACATGTATCCGGTCGGCGTGCTGTTCGGGCTCGGTTTCGATACTGCAACCGAAATCGGCCTGCTCGCGATCGCCGCTGCGCAGGCGAGCCAGGGGCTGCCGGTCTATACGGTCATGCTGTTTCCCGCGCTTTTCACCGCCGGCATGACGCTGATCGACTCGACCGACAACGTGCTGATGATTCACGCGTACGGCTGGGCGATGGACGATCCGCAGCGCAAGCTGCTCTACAACGCGAGCATCACGTTCGTGTCGGCGGCCGTCGCACTGGCGATCGGCGGGATCGAGGCAGCCGGCCTGCTGGCCGACAAGCTGTCGCTGACGGGCCCCGTGCGCGACGCGCTCGACGCGCTCGGCGAACGCTTCGGCTCGATCGGGTATGGCATCGTCGCCCTGTTCCTCGTCTGCTGGATCGCGTCGATCCTGTTCCACCGCTGGCAGCGCGCGGCTGACGCGCCTGCACGCTGAGCCACGCGCGAACGCCCGGACGTTTCATTCCGGAAACAAAATCCCCCCGACGATGCTGCGTGCATGCGTCGCGCGCTCGCACGCGCCTTGCGCGACGGGCACAAGCAGCCGATGGCACGAATCTCGCACATAGGGATTCGCACGGCGGGCCCGCGTGCCGATCCGCGTTCGCGGCTGGCGTCAAGCGCCGGCCCTAAGGCAATCGGTTACCGATAGGATAACGAATCTTTTATGGCTCCCTGCACTACACGTAGCTAGCCGCGCGGCAACGAGGCGTCGCGCGCATGGGGAGGCCATGATGCATAAGACGAAACAACCGTCCCGCCCGGCGGGACGGCGCCCTCGTGCAACCTTGCTGGCCGCGGCCGCGTTTGCGTGCTGCTGCTCGTATGCCGTCGCACAAACCACCACGCCTGATTCCGCGCCCGGCGCGAACGCCGGCGCAGACACCATCATGACGCTGGTCGCCGACGCTACGTCATGCGCGGCCAATCCGGCTGGGTGTGCGGTGCAGGTCTATGCCGGTCATGGTATCGGCGGGAACGGGGCCGGCCCGAGCAGCAGTGGGAGCGGCAGCCCTGGGCCGGCCAACGGTAGTGGCAGCGGCAACGGTAGCGGTGGAAATAACGGCAACGGTGCCGTCGGACCTGCCGGTGTCGGTGGAACGACAGGCGGAACGTCCGGCGGGACGAGCGGCACGGGTCGCGGAGGCAACTCGTCCGGCAACGGTGGTAACGGTAGTTCCGGTGGTAGCGGCACTTCGGGTGGAGGTACTTCGGGTGGAGGTACTTCGGGTGGCGGTACTTCGGGTGGCGGCACTTCGGGTGGCGGCACTTCGGGTGGCGGCACTTCGGGTGGTGGCACTTCGGGTGGTGGCACTTCGGGTGGTGGCACTTCGGGTGGTGGTACTTCCGGTGGCGGCACTTCGGGGGGCGGCACTTCGGGGGGCGGCACTTCCGGTGGCGGAGGCCATGGCGGACACGGAGGCGGTGGCAATGGTGACGGCGGTGGTCACGGCGATGGTGGCGGCCATGGCGACGGCGGTGGCCATGGCGACGGTGGCGGCCATGGCGACGGTGGCGGTCATGGCGACGGTGGCGGTCATGGCGACGGCGGTGGTCACGGCAACGGCGGTGGCCACGGCGACGGTGGCGGCCATGGCGACGGTGGCGGTCATGGCGACGGCGGTGGCCACGGCGACGGTGGCGGTCATGGCGACGGCGGTGGTCACGGCGACGGCGGTGGTCACGGCGACGGCGGTGGCCACGGCGACGGTGGCGGTCATGGCGACGGCGGTGGCCACGGCGACGGTGGCGGTCATGGCGACGGTGGCGGTCATGGCGACGGCGGTGGTCACGGCAACGGCGGTGGCCACGGCGACGGTGGCGGTCATGGCGACGGTGGCGGTCATGGCAACGGTGGCGGTCATGGCGACGGCGGTGGCCACGGCAACGGTGGTGGCCAAGGCAACGGTGGTGGCCATGGCGACGGCGGTGGTCACGGCAACGGCGGTGGCCACGGCGACGGTGGCGGCCATGGCAACGGTGGCGGCCACGGCGACGGTGGCGGCCATGGCGACGGCGGTGGCCATGGCGACGGTGGTGGCCATGGCGACGGTGGTGGCCATGGCGACGGCGGCGGCCACGGCAACGGCGGTGGCCACGGCGACGGTGGCGGCCATGGCAACGGTGGTCAAGGCACTGGCGGTGGCAACGGCGGCTCGGGCAATGGCGGCGGTCACGGCAACGGTGGCTCGGGCAACGGCGAAGGCAACGGTGGCCACGGCAATGGCGGCGGTCACGGCAACGGCGGCTCTTCCGGCGGCAACCACTGACCGGAGACGTTGCCTGGGCGGGTGCCGTCAGAGCATCTCGAGCGCGCGCTTGCTGCGCGGCGGACGGAAGTAAGCGTCAAGCTGCGCGCGCTCGTCATCGCTGAAGACGAAATCGAGCGCGGCCCGGTTGTCGCGCACGTGTTCGAGCCGCGACGCCTTCGGGATCGCGAACACCCCCGGCTGCGCGAGCACCCACGCGAGCGCGACGCGCATCACCGACACACCGCGCTGCCGCGCGATCTCGTCGAGCGGCGAGTGCTTCGGCAGCCGCCCGTGATCCACCGGGCTGTAGGCCATCGCCGGCATCCGGTGGTCGGCAAGCCACGGCAGCAAGTCGAACTCGGGGCCGCGACGCGCGACGTTGTAAAGGATCTGGTTGGTCGCACACGCGCCGCCACCGGCTTCATCGACGAGCTCGGCCATGTCCGCGGTATCGAAGTTGCTGACACCCCAGTGACGGATCTTGCCCGCGCGCTGCAGCGCCTCGAAGCCTTCGACCGTCTCTTCGAGCGGCACCGAGCCGCGCCAGTGCAGCAGGTACAGGTCGAGGCGATCGGTGCTCAGGCGCTTGAGGCTCGCATCGCACGCGGCGACGACACCGCGCCGGCTCGCATGGTGCGGATAGACCTTGCTGACGAGGAACACGTCGTCGCGCAAGCCCGCGAGTGCTTCACCGACCAGTTCCTCGGTCGCGCCGTCACCGTACATCTCGGCCGTATCGACCAGCGTCATCCCGAGCGCGACGCCTTCGCGCAGCGCCGCGATCTCGTCGGCGCGCCGGGCGGGCCGCTCGCCCATTTCCCACGTGCCCAGGCCAAGCTTCGGAATCGTCTCGCCGTCCGGCAGGACGACCGTGGCGATCGTGTCTGTCATGCGTTCCTCGTTGCGGATTCGTGGCCGCGCACCGCGGCCCAGCCATGGAATACGACACATCAGTGTAGTCAATCGGCGCGCCATTCACCTATTGCACGGCAAAAACCGGCTATAACGGCGCCACGTGATGACTTAGAATGGCCGCAATCAGATCGATACCCACTCCATGAAGGCATCCACGGACGACCGCTGGCAGGACCTGCGCCCCGACCCCGACAACGACACGCCGCTCTACCTGCAGCTCGCCCGCAAGCTCGGCGACGCGATCCACGACAACCGCTGGACGGCCGGGGAGGCATTGCCCTCCGAACGCGTGCTGTCCGATGCGCTCGGCGTCTCGCGCATCACCGCGCGCAAGGCGATCGCGCTGCTCGTCGAGCAAGGCCTGATTCGCCGCACGCAGGGCGCCGGCAACTTCATCCAGCCACGCTATGAAGATCCGCTGTCGCGGCTGTCGAGCTTCAGCGAAATGCTCGAGCGCCGCGGCTTCAAGCCGAGCTCGCAATGGCTCGCGCGCGAGATCCAGCCGGCGAACCGCGACGAAGTGATCCAGCTCGGGCTGTCGCCGGCCGCGTCGGTCACGCGCCTGAAGCGCCTGCGTCTCGCCGACGGCATCGTGATGGCCGTCGAGAATTCGACGTTTCCCGCGACGCTGATCCCCGATCCGCAGGCGATCGGCGGCTCGCTGTACAGCTATCTCGAAGCGCGCGGCACGCCGATCGTGCGCGCACTGCAGCATTTCCGCGCCGTCAACGCGACCGACGAGATCGCCGAGCAGATGGGCATCGCGCCGCACGACGCGCTGCTGCTGATCACACGAATCGGCTATACGTCGGACCAGCGCGCGATCGAACTGACCGACACCTACTGCCGCAACGACTACTACGACTTCGTCGTCGAGCTGCGCAAGTAACGCCGGCCGCGCCGCCGGCGCTCACAGCCAGCGCGCGTCATCGGTGCCGAGCGGCACGGGCGGTCGCGCAAGCGACGGCGGCGTCGCCGACAACCGCTCGGCCGGCCGCACCACATCGAGCGTGCCGAACGGCGACGCGATGCGCTCGATCCGGTCGCGCACGTCGGTGCGCGTGAAGTCGGGTGCCTGCAGGCCGTCCGGCACGATGCCGAACGACTGCAGCCAGCGTCCCGTCTGCGCGAGCGACAGCCGTACGTGCCAGCTTCCCCCTTCGCGCGCCCGGCGCGCGAGCGCGATCATCGCACCGAACGCCGCGAGATAACCCGTTGCATGATCGAGCGCCTGGCACGGCAGGTGGCGCGGCCCGTCCGCGTGCGCGGCCTGCTGCTCCTGCCATGCGATCCCGCTCGCCGACTGCACGAGGCTGTCGAAGCCGCGCCGCTGCGCCCACGGCCCCGCATGCCCGTACGCGGATATCGATACGTACACGATGCCGGGCCGCCGCATCGCCAGTGCGTGGGGCGCGAAGCCGCGCGCTGCGAGCGCGCCGGGCCGGTACGACTGCAGGAACACATCCGCATCGTGTGCGAGCGCGTGCAGCGTATCGATGCCCGCCGCGTCGCGCAGGTCGATCCACGCCGAACGCTTGCCGCGCCCGTTGTCGATCACGAGCGGCGCGATGTTCGGCAGGTGCGGGCCGTTGACGAGCAGCGTCTGCGCGCCGTGCGACGCCAGCGTGCGGCCCGCGACCGGCCCGGCGATGATGCGCGTGAGATCGAGCACACGCACACCCGTGAGCGGCTGGCCGGCTTCGCCGCGACCGATCGGCTCGACCGGCGCGTCACCGATCCGCTCGATTTCGAACAGCGGCAGCGACGCGATCGCGCGCGCCTGCTCGAGCGACGCCCACTCGTCAGGTGTTCTGATCAATGCCGCGCACAGCCCGGCGTCGGCCAGCGCGGTATCGAGTGCCGCACCGTCCCGCGCGCGGATCGCCGCGGCAACAGCGTCCCGCTGCGCGCCGCAGCCGAGTACGTCGAGAATTCCGTTCAGGTGATGCGGGAAGTTCGCGTGCAACTGGATCCAGCGGCCGTCGCCCGTCTCGAAGAAGCCCGTCACCGGATGACGCAACTCCGGCGGCGGACCATCGTCCACGCGCAGGTAGCGTTCGCTGCGGAACGCGACGAGCGCGTCGCGCACCGACACGTCGACGGATTGCGCGACGCCCGTGCGAAGGCGGTGGCATTCGGCCGCCGCGAGCCCGGCTGCCGCGATCGTCGCCGCGGCCAGCGTGCCGACGCGGAAGGTCGACGGCAACGTCGTGTCCTGCCCCGTCACGGTCGCACGGGCGAGCGTGCCGGGGTCGCCGCGTGCGAGCCGCCACAGATGCGCCAAAGCGAGTTCGGGTGTCATGGCGGAATGAGCGGTGAGGAAGACAAGATCGAGTCTAGGATCGGCGGCAGTCGCGAGCAATACTGGCTGCACGAATCCGCATGTCATGCACGGTCGCATTCCCTGCGCTCCGGCAGAAGCGGCCGACATCACACCTTCCTGTGCGCGGGAAGCCAGCCGTTCTCCTCCATACCGGCGCGAACCCCTGCACATGTGAACCGTGACCTGCTGCGCTCACTACCGGATCACGCAACCGGGCACCGCTCCCATCACGCGGACCGAGCGTGGCTGCCCGCACGCTGCCGTGCCGACGCGAAACGCTCGCGCGGCGGCGGCGAACGTTCGTTCGACCGGAATGCACCCGAGCCGGACTCGCAGATCACCCAGATCGCCGCATGACCAAACGGCCTGCAGGATCACGCATGCGCTCGAACAATGTCAGGACAGGGAACGAATCCCGCCCCGGGCGCGCTACGTCGGCAGCGATACGGGCGCATGACGCCGGCCGTCTCGCCACGAGACGAGCGGCCTCCACCACGGGTGCGCAGCGCGCGGCGCCGGCACCTCGAGCGGACCGAACGCGAACGTCGCACGCTGCGACCCCGCGCTGACCCATACATGCATGCCGGGCGTCAGCATCAGCGAGGCCCCGGCCCCCAGCCAGTGATCATCCGGCAAGCCCTCGATCGTCGCCCAAACCTCGCCGTCGGCCACCTCCAGCGAGGTGCGATCGACGATCCGCCACCGACCGGCCGGCTCGTCGCCATCGATCACATAAAGTCGCAGTTCGCGCATGGCAGCCTCCTGGTCGCACGGGTCCGATGGCGTCAGTATTTCGGACAGCGGCAGCACACGGACAGATACGGCTGCAGACACTTTTGGCTGAACTGTACTGGTCGATCGACGGGGACGGGCGCCCGCCGGCCGGACTTCGCGCCGCCCTTGCGCCGAACCGGCACGACGCGACGGCTTTCCCTACAATGTCGGCTGTCCCGCGCCACCATCCCGCCCCCATGTTCCAGCGTCCGCCTGCCGCCGCCCCCGGCGAAAAAAACCTCACCGTGATGCTCTGGCTCGTCGCAACGGGCTTCTTCATGCAGACACTCGATGCGACGATCGTGAACACGGCGCTGCCGTCGATGGCCGCGAGCCTTGGCGAATCGCCGCTGCGGATGCAGTCGGTCGTGATCGCGTACTCGCTGACGATGGCGGTGATGATCCCGGTGTCGGGCTGGCTCGCCGATACCTTCGGCACGCGGCGCGTGTTCTTCAGCGCGATCCTGGTGTTCTCGCTCGGCTCGCTGCTGTGCGCGAATGCGCATACGCTCACGCAACTTGTCGCGTTCCGCGTCGTGCAGGGGGTCGGCGGCGCGATGCTGCTGCCGGTCGGACGGCTCGCGGTGCTGCGCACCTTTCCGGCGGAGCGCTACCTGGCCGCGCTGTCGTTCGTCGCGATTCCCGGCCTGATCGGCCCGCTGATCGGGCCGACGCTCGGCGGCTGGCTCGTGAAGATCGCGTCGTGGCACTGGATCTTCCTGATCAACGTGCCGGTCGGCGTCGCGGGCTGCATCGCGACCTTCTATTCGATGCCCGATTCACGCAACCCGGCCGTCGGCCGTTTCGACCTGAAGGGCTACCTGCTGCTGACGATCGGCATGGTCGCGATCTCGCTGTCGCTCGACGGGCTCGCCGATCTCGGGATGCAGCACGCGGCCGTGCTCGTGCTGCTGATCCTGAGCCTCGCGTGCTTCGTCGCGTACGGGCTGTATGCGGTGCGCGCGCCGCAACCGATCTTTTCACTGGAACTGTTCCGGATCCATACCTTCAGCGTCGGGCTGCTCGGCAACCTGTTCGCGCGGATCGGCAGCGGCGCGATGCCGTACCTGATCCCGCTGCTGCTGCAGGTGAGCCTCGGCTACTCGGCCTTCGAGGCCGGGCTGATGATGCTGCCGGTGGCCGCCGCCGGGATGTTCTCGAAGCGGATCATCACGCGCCTGATCACGCAGCACGGCTACCGCAAGGTGCTGCTCGCGAACACGATCATGGTCGGCGTGATGATGGCCAGCTTCGCGCTGATGCGCGACACGGTGCCGGTGTGGGTGAAGGTCGTGCATCTGGCGCTGTTCGGCGGCTTCAACTCGATGCAGTTCACCGCGATGAACACGCTGACGCTGAAGGATCTCGGCACGGGCGGCGCGAGCAGCGGCAACAGCCTGTTCTCGCTGGTGCAGATGCTGTCGATGAGCCTCGGCGTCACGGTCGCGGGCGCGCTGCTCGCGACGTTCACGGGCATGCTGCGCACCGTGACGCCGAGCAACACGCTGCCGGCGTTCCATGCGACGTTCATCTGCGTCGGGATCATCACGGCGGCTTCCGCGTGGATCTTCGCGCAGCTCGCGCCCGAGATCCGCAGTACCGCGCGCAAGACCGACCCGTCCGAGCGCGCGTGATGCGTGGTGCGCGCCGAACCGGGTCGGCGCGCACCATCACGGTGCATCGCAGCCCCGCGATGCGCATCTGATACATCCGCCATGCCCGGCGACGCCACCGCGACGCGCCGCCGCACGGGGTACGATGCCGTGCACGCTTCTTGCTCGCCTATTCTCTAGGTAAACTGGCAGTCTTCCTTCGGCCGACATCATGAGCATGATCGAAATCGATCCCCCCGGCTTTCAGCCGCCCCGCCCCGTCGCGGGCGACGACGGGAACCGGCGCACCGTGCTGTACGGCGGCTACACCGTGTTCAGCGTGTTCCAGCCCGTTTTCTCGGTGTCGCATCGCCGCGCGATCGGCTATCACGCGTCGCTGCGCGCGCACGACGAGGAAAGCCGCCAGGTGGCGTCGCACGAGGTGTTCACGCAGGCGGCGCGGCGCGGCGACCTGCTCGAGCTCGGCCGGCTCGCCGAATCGCTGCATCTCGGCAACTTCCACGCATTCGACAGCCATGACGAATGGCTCTTCCTGAGCCTGCATCCGGCCGCGCTGATGGATACCGTCTACAGCGACGCGATGCTCGCGAACCTGAAGGCGCTCGGGCTGCCGCCGCATCGCGTGGTGCTAGAGGTGCCCGAACAGGCAGGCGGCGAAACGCCGCGCTACGCGGCGATCGTCGACGGGCTGCGCAAGGCCGGCTTCCTGATCGCGCTGGTCGGATTCGGCGCGAAGCATTCGAACATCGACCGCGTGTGGCACCTGCATCCCGACATCGTCACGCTCGACCGCGGCATCCTCGCGCAGGCGAGCGAGCACTCACATCTCGAACGCGTGCTGCCGGGGCTCGTGTCGCTGCTGCACGAATCCGGGCAACTCGTGCTGATGGGCGGGCTCGCGACCGAGCGCGACGCGCTGATCGCACTGGAGTGCGACGTCGATTTCGTGCAGGGCCAGTACTTCGCGGGGCCGAGCGTCGAACCGGTGCAGCCGCAGGCCGCCGCGGGCTGCATGGACACACTGTCGGCCGCGTTGCGGCTGCGCGTCGCGGAACGCGAGCGCACGCAGGCGGAACGGCTCGCACCGTACGTCGCGGCGCTCGAGGAAGCAAGCCGCAAGCTCGGCGCAGGCGAGCCGCTCACCGACGCGGCGGCCGTCGTGCTCGGGCTGCCCGAGACCGCGCGCTGCTTCCTGCTCGACGCATCGGGTCGCCAGATCGGCGACAACGTGCTCGCACGCGGCAGCGTCTCGCAGCGCGCCAAGCGCTTCCGGCCGCTGCTGCACTCCGAAGGCGCGAGCTGGGAACGTCGCCCGTACTTCATCGACGCGATGCGCGCACCGGGCCGTGTGCACCTGACGGCGCCCTACCTGTCGATCAACGAGGCGCACCTGTGCGTGACCGCATCGATCGCCGCGCCGGTCGCGACCGGCATGCAGGTACTTTGCGTCGACATCAACTGGGAAGCGGCACTCAACCGCGAATGAGCGCGCCGCCGCGCCGCCCTGCTCAGGCCGCGGCGGTCTTGCGTACGATCAGCCGGTGCACACGCTTGCCGGACGATGCGCTGACGACTTCGTGCTCATCGATCACCTGCGTGCCGGCGCCGAGCGCCGCCCGCATCCGCGCCGAATCGAGCGGCGTGTAGAGGCGGCCGCGCTCGTCGCGCAACGCGCCGTTTCCGGCCACCCGCCAGCTCATGTACAACGTGCCGCCCGGCATCAGCAGATCGGCCAGCCGCGTGGCGGCGGCCGCCGCTTCCGCCTGTTCGAGATGCATGACGACCGTTTCGCACAGCACGTTGCGAAACGCGCCGGACGGCACGCCGGCCAGCGCCGGCAGCGCGGCCAGCTCGAAGGTGAGGTCCGGATGGTGGCGCCGCGCCTCGTCGAGCAGCGCGGCGCTCGCGTCGTAGCCGCGCACGTCGAAGCCGCGCGACGCGAGCCAGGCCGTATCGCGTCCGGCCCCGCAGCCGACGTCCGCAGTCGGCCCCGGCAAGAAATGCTGCTCCAGCAGCGCGTACATGTCGTCGGGCGCAGCCTGGTCGAGCCAGTCCTGCGCGTATTGCGCGGCATGGGCGTCGTAGGCATCGAGAGTCGGGCGATCCACCATGGTGACGGCTCCGTAAAGGCGTCGCATGACGCACTCCGCATCTTAGCCGTTGCACACTCCGTTCGGCATCGCGCACGGCCACGCGGCGAGTCGTGCAGCCCTACGCAGCCCGCACGTTGCCCGTATGCGGCGCCTGCGCGGTCAGCTCGGCCCACAGCGCATCGCCGCGCCAGGCCGGACGCGCCGCCGCACGTTCCGCGTCATGCACGAGCGCGCAGAGTCGCGCATTGACGGGCGCCTGCCCGCCGAAGTGGGCGGCCAGCCGCACGACCTCGCCGTTGATCCACTCGACTTCCGTCGCCCGCCCCGACGCAAGATCGTCGGACATCGACGAACGCGCGAGCGGATCGATCGCGAGCATCCGGCCGCCAAGCACGCGAAACGCCGGATCGGGCAAGTCGAGCACGGCCGGGAGCCACCCGGCCGGCAACGGCGTCAGCCGCGCGGGCCGGATCGCGGCCCGCGCCAGCCAGTGCAGCGCTTCGCGCTGCGCAAGCGCGACGCAGCGCCGGTACGCACGTTGCGCGAGTTCGTCGCGCAGCGGCAGGTTCGCGAGCGCGTTGACCGCGTTGTTCAGGTTGAGCAGCAGCTTCGCCCATTGCACGGCCCGCATGTCGCGATGCAGCGCGAGCGGCAGCCCGGCACGCGCGAATGCGCCGGCGAACGGCGTCAGCGCGGGGGAGGCTTCGGCCGCCAGCGCACCGGCCGAGCCCTGGTGAAACGCACCGGGCTCGCGCTCGATCACGTTGAACGGCACCATGCCGGCCAGCACGGTGGCTTGCGGCAGCGCTTCGCGCAGCACGTCGGCGTTATGCAGGCCGTTCTGGAAGCTGATCACGACCGTGCCATGCCGCAGCACGCCGGCAAGCTGCGCCGCGGCCTCACGCGTCGCGGCCGATTTGACCGCCACGAGCACGAGCCGCGCGGTCGCCGCAGCCGCCGGATCGGTCTCGAACACGACATCGGCCGGCGCGAGGGTCGCGCGATAGCCGCGCTGGTCGGTCAGCGTCAGCCCGTGCCGAAGAATCGCGTCGCCGATCCGTGCACGGCCGACGAGCGTCACATCCGCGCCAGCCGCCGCCAGACGTCCGCCGAGATAGCAGCCGACGGCACCCGCGCCGAACACACAGGCCGGTGCGTCAGACATGCGAATGCGCGCCGCCGTGCACGGGCCCGGCCCGACGCTCGACTTCGCGGCGCACGTCGCCGCGCAGCCCCGCGAAGAACGCGACCTCGGCGACGACGAACAGCGGCCCGACCATCAGGCCGACCAGATCGTCGACGAACGCGGGCTTGCGCCCCTCGAACCAGTGCCCGACGAACTGCACGATCCAGCCGACGACGAACGCGCCGACGCCGACTGCGAGCCATTGCACAGTCGGCAGCAACGCGAGCGCCTGGGCGGCCCACAGGCCGAGCGCGAACAGCGCGGTCATCATGATCCCGAACCGCAGGTCGAGGCGCAGATAGAACACCGCGAACGCGACGGCCATCAGCAGCGCCGGCGACAGCGCGACGCCGGCCAGCATCCCGAGCGCCGGCCGCGACAACAGCACCTCGACCGCGAACACGATCATCGGAATGCCGACCAGATGCGTCGCGATGTTGCGCGCGTCGCGGTGGTAGGCCGCATACTGGGCAAGATGGTCTTCGAGCGTTTTCATCGCGTCTCCTGGTCCATGGTTGAGCGCTATGATGCGCGTCACGCCCGAGAACCTCTGTCAGCTACCCGACATCGCGCGCCCATGCCCTCTCCGCTTGCCCCGTACCTGCCGCAGATCGAAGCGAACCCGTGGTTCGCCGCGCTGCCGCCCGCGTTGCGCGCGGACCTGCTCGCCCGCGCGGCGCTGCGCCGGCTGCCGGCCGGCCATGCGTTGTTCCGGCGCGGCGACCCGCCATGCGGGCTGTACGCGGTACTGGCCGGTTCACTCACGATAGGTGCGGTCGACCCGCAGGGCAAGGAAGCGCTGCTGACGGTGGCCGAGCCCGTCACCTGGTTCGGCGAAATCGCGCTGTTCGACGGCCAGCCGCGCACGCACGACGCGATCGCACTCGACGACGCGCTGCTGCTGCACGTGCCGCAGGCCGCGCTGCTCGCGATCCTCGACGCGACGCCGCAATACTGGCGGCAATTCGCGCTGCTGATGGCGCAGAAGCTGCGCCTGAGCTTCCTGACCGTCGAATCGATGAGCGTGATGCCGGCCGCGCAGCGGCTCGCCGCCCGCCTGCTGATGATCGCCGACGGCTACGGCGGAATCAGCGCCGGGCGCACCCGCATCCGGCTGTCGCAGGAAAAGCTCGCGGCGATGCTGTCGCTGACGCGGCAGACCACCAACCAGTTGCTGAAGGCGCTGCAGGCCGACGGCGTCGTGCGGCTGCACGTGGGCGAAATCGAGCTCGTCGACGTCGATGCGCTGCGGCGGGCGAGCGGGTTGCCCGACGGCATGCGCTGAGTTTCGGCACCACCGCAGCGCGGCCTCCCCGCCGTTACCGCGTTGCGCTATCGTGGCGGCTCGTCCGTTCATCTCTGTCCGCACCGCCTTGAGCACGTCAACCGCCTCCGCCCCTTCCCGCCATCCGTGGCCCGTGTTCATCGCGTTCCTGCGGCTCGGCCTGACGTCGTTCGGCGGCCCGGTCGCGCATCTCGGCTACTTCCGCACCGAATTCGTCACGCGGCGCGGCTGGCTCACCGAGCGCACGTACGCGGATCTCGTCGGGCTGTGCCAGTTCCTGCCGGGACCCGCGAGCAGCCAGGTCGGGATGGCGATCGGCCTCGCGCGCGCCGGCTACGCGGGCATGTTCGCGGCGTGGCTCGGCTTCACGCTGCCGTCGGCGCTGCTGATGACGCTGTTCGCGCTCGGCGTGCACGCAACGGGCGCGCCGATCGAAGCCGGTGCGCTGCACGGGCTGCGCATCGTGTCGGTCGCCGTGATCGCGCAAGCCGTGTGGGGCATGGCGCGCACGCTGTGCCCGGATGCGCGCCGCGTCACGCTGATGGCCGCGGCCGCCTGCGTTGTGCTGCTCGCACCGGCCGCGTGGACCCAGGTTGCAGTGATCGTCGCCGCCGGGCTGGCCGGCCTCGTGCTGCTGCCGCAGCCGACGCGTGGCGCGCATGATCCGCTGCCGCTGCACGTGTCGCCTCGCGCGGGCGTGCTGTGGCTCGCGCTGTTCGCGGCGCTCCTCGTCGTCCTGCCGTTTGCGACCCGCACGCTGCGCTCCGATACGCTTGCCGTCGTCGATGCGTTCTTCCGGACGGGCGCGCTCGTGTTCGGCGGCGGACACGTGGTGCTGCCGCTGCTGCAGGCGGCCGTGGTTGCGCCCGGCTGGGTCGGCGATGCGGCGTTCCTGGCCGGATACGGCGTCGCGCAGGCCGTGCCGGGGCCGCTGTTCACGTTCTCGGCGTTCCTCGGCGCGTCGTTGCGCACCGCGCCGAACGGCTGGCTCGGCAGCACGATCGCGCTGGTGTCGATCTTCGCGCCGTCGTTCCTGCTGGTGGCCGGCACCGCGCCGTTCTGGGAACAGCTGCGCCGCAGCACGCGCATGCAGGCCGCGCTCGCGGGCGTGAACGCGGCCGTCGTCGGGCTGCTGGTCGCCGCGCTCTATCACCCGGTCTGGACCGATACGATCGTGGCGCCGCGCGATCTGGCCGCCGCGCTCGTCGCGTTCGTTGCACTGGTGTTCTGGCGCGTGCCGCCGTGGGCCGTCGTGATCGCGAGCGCCGCGCTCGGCTGGGGGCTCGGCGTCCTGGCCTGACCGGCGATACGCGCAGCACGTTCCACCTCGACAGAAAACAAAAAGCCCTCGTTTCGAGGGCTTTTTGCTGGGTGCCGCGCGCCGTAGCGGCGCGCAGGCGCCGGACCTTACGCGAAGTTCTTCGCTGCGAAGTCCCAGTTCACGATGTTCCAGAACGCTTCGACGAACTTCGGACGTGCGTTGCGGTAGTCGATGTAGTACGCGTGTTCCCACACGTCGATCGTCAGCAGTGCCTTGTCGGCGGTCGTCAGCGGCGTTGCCGCGTTGCTCGTCGACACGATGTCGAGCGAACCGTCAGCCTTCTTCACGAGCCATGCCCAGCCCGAGCCGAACGTGCCGACTGCAGCCTTCGTGAACGCTTCCTTGAATGCGTCGTACGAACCCCACTTCGCGTTGATCGCGTCGCCCAGTGCGCCCGTCGGTGCGCCGCCGCCGTTCGGCGACAGGCTGTTCCAGAAGAACGTGTGGTTCCAGATTTGCGCGGCGTTGTTGAAGATGCCGCCCGACGACTTCTTCACGATCTCTTCCAGCGACAGGTTTTCGAATTCCGTGCCCGGGATCAGATTGTTCAGGTTCGTCACATAAGCCTGATGGTGCTTGCCGTAGTGGTACTGGATCGTCTCGAGCGAGATGGTCGGCGCGAGTGCGTCTTCAGCGTACGGGAGCGGCGGGAGCGTATGAGCCATGGCGATTCCTTCGTTGAGTATGTAGGGAGGCTGTGTTGGATGCTGCCGAGCGTCCGATTGTAGGCGAGGACGAATAACCCCGCAAACTCACGGGCCATTTATCCGCGGTATGCGGAAAAGCGATGTTTGCGCATCGTCCGGTAGGACGAACCCGACGATGAGCAGCATCCGTTCCCGTGCACGATGCGTCCGTTGCCGCAACCTTCGCGCCGCTTGCACCCGTTACGTCAGATCGTATCCGTCAGCCGCGGCTGCACGTCGGCGATCGACACGTCGGCCGAGCCTTCCGCGAGATGCACGGTCAGCCGGCGCTGCGGCTTCAGCGCGTTCGGCGTGCGCACCGCACGGCCCGTCTGCGCATCGATCAGCGCCGCATAGCCGCGCTCGAGCGTGCGCTGCGGGCTCAGCACCTCGAGCCGTGCCGCACAGGCTGACACGCGAGCCGTGTCGCGTTCGTGACGGCGCTGCAAGGCCTGCGCAAGACGCTGCGACAGCCCCGCGAGCGCCCGGCGCGCCTGCGACGGATCGGGGCGCGCGCGCTGCCAGCGCAGCTGAGCGAGCGCGAACCGCGCGCGCGCGTCGCGCACCGGCCGCGACGCCGCCGACGCAAGCCGCACCGCGAGCTGCTCGACGTGCGTGCGCTGCCGCTGCAGCCGCTCGGCCGGGCTCACCAGCCGGCGCGCGAGCCAGTCGAGCTGCTGCGCGCGCTGTTCGAGCCGGCGCTCCATGCCGCGCGCGAGCGCGCGCTGGCGCTCGCCGACCTCGCGCAGCAGCAAAGCGCGCTGCGGGCTCGCCAGCTCGGCGGCGCCGGTCGGCGTCGGCGCGCGCACGTCGGCCGCGAAGTCCGCGATCGTGAAATCGGTTTCGTGCCCGACGCCGCTGACGACCGGCAGTTCGCTCGCCGCGATCGCGCGCGCCAGCGCCTCGTCGTTGAACGACCACAGATCCTCGATCGACCCGCCGCCGCGACAGACCAGCAACACGTCGACCTCGCGGCGCGCATTCGCGGTCTCGACGGCCGCGACGAGCTTTTCGGCGGAACCGGCGCCCTGCACGGGCGCCGGATAGACGATCACCGGAATGTGCGGCGCGCGGCGGGCGAGCGTGGTCAGCACGTCGCGCAGCGCCGCCGCCTGCAGCGACGTGACGATGCCGATCGCGCGCGGGTGGGCCGGCAGCGGCCGCTTGCGCTCGGGCGCGAACAGTCCCTCGCTCTCGAGCTGCGCCTTCAGCCGCAGGAACGCCTCGTACAGGCGCCCCTGCCCGGTGCGCCGCACGGCCTCCACATTGAGCTGCACTTCGCCGCGCGGCTCGTACATCGTGACGACCGCGCGCACCTCGATCCGGTCACCTTCGCGCGGCGTGAACTCCGCGTATTGCGCGCGGCCGCGGAACATCACGCAGCGCATCTGCGCCTGCTGGTCCTTGATCGAGAAATACCAGTGGCCGCTCGCGGCGCGCGTGAAATTCGACACTTCGCCCGAAATCCACAGCAGCGGAAACGAGCGCTCGAGCATCGTCGAAATTGCGCGATTGAGCGCTGAAACGGGAATCACTTCGTCGCCGCCGCGGGTCGCGCCCGGTGCGGCAAATGGGGAGTCGGAAGGCATGGACGGTCGGATGAATGCTGGCGGCGACACGATAGTCCGACACGCGCGCGACGTCCAGCGCCGGCCGCATGTACCGTGACGTTCGGAAGGTGTCCACACTTTGGCAATCATCGGCCTGAAACGCGGGAAAACCGCTGCAAAACCCAGACAATTCGCTCCAACACATTGATTTTTATATATTTTTAAATCTTTCTGAATGATTCTCATCCGATTCGAAGCCCACCCGGCGGGCGTTTGACGTCATCGAACGAGGAGTTTTTCACAGAGTTATCCACAAGCCCCCACGATCCGGCCCCGCAGGCTGCGGCGGCCGGTCGCGCTAGCCGCCCCGCCTGCGGCGCGCTAGAGTGCCGCCTTCCGCAGACCCCGCGGCATGCGCCGCCCAACGGAGAATCCGCCTTGACGAATCCGTCCCACGCCGCGGCGCACGACCTGCCGCGCCCGGCCCGATGAGCGCGCCCGATGGCCCGCTCGCCCGGCTCGAAGCCCGCCTGACGCGCGAATGGCAGCGCCGCGGCGCGCTCGCGTGGGCGCTCACGCCGTTTGCATGCGTGTTCGGCCTGTGCGCGGCGTTACGGCGCACCGCCTACGCGCAGGGCTGGAAGAAGCCGGTCGACGTCGGCGTGCCCGTCGTCGTGGTCGGCAACGTGACCGTCGGCGGCACCGGCAAGACGCCGACCGTGATCGCCCTCGTCGACGCGTTGCGCGCGGCCGGCTTCACGCCCGGCATCGTGTCGCGCGGCTACGGTGCGAACGTGAAGGCGCCGACCGCCGTCACGCCCGCGTCGCGCGCCAGCGCGGGCGGCGACGAACCGCTCCTGATCGCACGCCGCACCGGCGCGCCCGTCTGGGTCTGCCCGGATCGCGTCGCGGCCGCGCAGGCGCTGCGGGCCGCGCATCCGGACGTCGACGTGATCGTCAGCGACGACGGCCTGCAGCATTACCGCCTCGCGCGCACGGTCGAGCTCGTCGTGTTCGACCACCGGCTCGGCGGCAACGGCTTCCTGCTGCCGGCCGGACCGTTGCGCGAGCCGCTGTCGCGGCATCGCGACGCCACGCTCGTCAACGATCCGTACAGCGGCGCGCTGCCGCCGTGGCCCGACACCTATTCGCTCGCGCTCACGCCGGGCGCCGCGTGGCACCTCGACCAGCCCGCGCTGCGCCGCCCGCTGTCGCAATTCGCGAACGAGCGCGTGCTCGCCGCGGCCGGCATCGGCGCGCCGGAACGCTTCTTCGCGACGCTGCGCGCGGCCGGTCTCGCGCCCGCGACGCGCGCGCTTCCCGACCACTACGCGTTCGCCGAAAATCCGTTCGTCGACGACGCCGTCGATGCGATCCTGATCACCGAGAAGGATGCAGTAAAATTGGGCGCTTCCTGGCGCGACGCCCGACTGTGGGTGGTCCCCGTCGAAGCCGCGCTCGACCCTCGCCTCATTGCCCTCGTTGTGGAGAAACTCCGTGGACGCTCGCCTGCTTGAAATCCTTGTGTGCCCTATCTGCAAAGGCCCGCTCCACTATGACCGTGCCGCGCAGGAGCTGATCTGCAACGCGGACAAGCTCGCCTACCCGATCCGCGACGGCATCCCCGTGATGCTGGTCGACGAGGCACGTCAGACCGTCGAAGGCACGCCGGTCGACCCGGCCGGCCGCTAAGCCGCCCGACCCGGCCCTCGTCGCGGCCCGTCCGCAGCGAGGGCGCCGAACCCGCGGGCGGCCCCCGTTCTGACGCGCCGCCCGCTCCGCTCTCTTCACCGCCCTCCCCGATGACTCAACCCTTCATCGCCGTCATTCCCGCCCGGCTCGCTTCGACGCGGCTCCCGAACAAGCCGCTCGCCGATCTCGGCGGCAAGCCGATGGTCGTGCGCGTCGCCGAGCGCGCGCGCGAAGCGGGCGCGCAGCAGGTGCTGGTCGCGTCCGACGCGCAGAGCGTGCTCGATGCGGCCCGCGATCACGGTTTCGAAGCGGTGCTGACGCGCGCCGACCATCCGTCCGGCACCGACCGGCTCGCGGAAGTCGCGGCGACGTTCGGGTGGAGCGACGACACCGTCGTCGTCAACGTGCAGGGCGACGAACCGCTGATCGACCCCGTGCTCGTGCGCGACGTAGCGTCGCACCTCGCGACCCATCCGGCCTGCGCGATTGCGACGGCCGCCCACCCGATCCACGACGCGGCCGACGTGTTCAACCCGAACGTGGTGAAGGTCGCGCTCGACGCGCAGAGCGTCGCGCTGTACTTCTCGCGCGCGCCGATTCCGTGGAGCCGGGACGCGTACCAGCCGCACTGGCCCGACGTCGCGGCCATGCCTGCACCGGCCTTCCCGGTCTATCGGCACATCGGCCTCTATGCCTATCGCGCGCGTTTCCTGCGCACCTATCCGACGCTCGCGCAGGCGCCGATCGAACAGGCCGAGCAGCTCGAGCAGCTGCGCGCGCTCTGGCACGGCGAGCGCATCGCAGTGCTGATCACCGAGTCCGCGCCGGAAGCCGGGATCGACACGCCGGCCGATCTCGCACGCGTGCAGGCCCTTTTTCAGCCGTCATCAAAATAACCCGTGGCATAATCAGGCGATTGTGCGAGCCGTCCGCGACCAGCGCGTCCTCGCTTGACCCCGCCCGCGGCCCTGCCGGCAGCCGCGCGTCGCTCAACCCGACGCGCCGCATCAGACCGGCCCGCCACGCGCCAGGCAAGCCCCGCGCACACCGTCGCCGGCGCTTTTTCGTCTCGCCACACGAATCTACATACTGGAGATATCACCATGCGTTTGATCCTGTTGGGCGCGCCCGGCGCGGGAAAGGGCACCCAGGCAAACTTCATCAAGGAAAAATTCGGCATCCCGCAAATCTCGACGGGCGACATGCTGCGCGCGGCCGTGAAGGCCGGCACGCCGCTCGGCGTCGAGGCGAAGGGCTACATGGACGCCGGCAAGCTCGTGCCGGACGCGCTGATCATCGGCCTCGTCAAGGAGCGCCTGAAGGAATCCGACTGCGCGAACGGCTATCTGTTCGACGGTTTCCCGCGCACGATCGCGCAGGCTGACGCCATGAAGGAAGCCGGCGTCGCGATCGACTACGTGCTCGAGATCGATGTGCCGTTCTCGGAAATCATCGAGCGCATGAGCGGCCGCCGCACGCACCCGGCATCGGGCCGCACGTACCACGTCAAGTTCAACCCGCCGAAGGTCGAAGGCCATGACGACGTGACGGGCGAGCCGCTGATCCAGCGCGACGACGACAAGGAAGAAACCGTCAAGAAGCGTCTCGAAGTGTACGAAGCGCAGACCAAGCCGCTGATCACGTACTACGGCGACTGGGCGCAGCGCGGCGAGGAAAACGGCCTGAAGGCGCCGCAGTATCGCAAGATCTCGGGCCTCGGCAGCGTCGAGGAAATCCGCGAGCGCGCGTTTGGCGCACTGAAGTAAGCAGCGCATCGCGCACCCGCAAGCCGCCCGTTCCGGGCGGCTTTTTTTTGCCCGGGCGGGCTTCGCACGACCGCTCCGGTCTCGCCGTCGCGCAAGCGTGCCCCGTACAATCGGTCGGGTGCGGGCGCTCCCGTGACCCGGGCGCCGGCATCTCAACCGCTCGCACGGCATCGAACCGCGCAACCGCTTTGCGCGGCACCGCAACCAGCGCCGAGGCGCCAGCAGCGGTCGATCACCTTGGATGGGTCCGCCCTGAGCGCTAAAGCGCCAGGGGCGCTCAACAACGGAGACAGTCATGGACATTCGCGGCAACGTGTTTCTGATCACGGGCGGCGCATCGGGCCTCGGCGCCGGCACCGCGCGGATGCTCGCGCAGGCAGGCGGCATGGTCGTGCTCGCCGACCTGAACGACGCGGCGGGCACGGCGCTCGCGACCGAACTGGGCGGCATCTTCGTGCACTGCGACGTGTCGAGCGAAGCCGACGCGCACGCGGCCGTCAGCGCGGCGACGCAAGCCGGCACGCTGCGCGGCCTCGTGAACTGCGCGGGCATCGCGCCCGCCGCGAAGACCGTCGGCAAGGACGGCGCGCATCCGCTCGACGTGTTCGCGAAGACGATCAACGTGAACCTCGTGGGCACATTCAACATGATCCGGCTCGCGGCCGCCGCGATGGCTGCCACCGCGCCGACGGCGGACGGCGAGCGCGGCGTGATCGTCAGCACAGCGTCGGTTGCCGCGTTCGACGGGCAGATCGGCCAGGCCGCATACGCGGCGTCGAAAGCCGGTGTCGCGGGCATGACGCTGCCGATCGCGCGCGATCTGTCGCGCAGCGGCATCCGTGTGATGACGATCGCGCCCGGCCTGTTCGAGACGCCGATGCTGCTCGGCATGCCGCAGGACGTGCAGGACGCGCTCGGCGCGATGGTGCCGTTCCCGCCGCGGCTCGGCAAACCGGCCGAATACGCGCTGCTGGTGCGCCAGATCGTCGAGAATCCGATGCTCAACGGTGAAGTGATCCGCCTCGACGGCGCGATCCGGATGCAGCCGAAATAGGCATAAAAAAACGCCCGCGATGCGGGCGTTTTTCATTCAGGGTTCCGGCAGCGTCGCGGTAGCTCAGTCCTCGCCGTCGCGCTGCATCCGCTGCCGCAATTCGGTCACCTGCGACTCGACGACGGTGGCGTCGTCCGCGTCCGGCCGCTCGCCGAGATACTGTTCGAGATCCTCGAGCGCGGGCCGCAGGTAATCGAGCCGCGCATACGCGAAACCGCGGTCGCGGACTTCGTCGAGGTGCTCGGGCAGCAGGATCACGAGCCGCTGCTGCACCGCGAGCAGCCGCTGCCAGCGTTCCGTCTGAAGATAGATCGTCTTCAGGTTGCGCAGCATCCGCGCGATGATCTCTCGGCTCGTCGCCGGCTGCAGCAGCGCGCGCAACGCGCTGTCGACCGCACCGGCCGCCCGCGCGACGTACGGTTCGAGCATCTCGACCATCTCGGCTTCGGACAGCGAATGGCCGTTGGCCGGATCGATGATCAGGTCGCCGTCCGGCAGCGTGACGCGCAGCAGGAAGTGACCGGGGAACGACACGCCGCGCGCCGGCACGCCGATCTGCTCGGCGAGCTCCAGATACAGCACCGACAGCGAGATCGGGATCCCGCGCCGCCGCTTCAGCACGGCGTTCAGGTGGCTGTTATCGGGGTCGTAATAGTCGTTGTGATTGCACGCGAAGCCGAGCTCGCGGAAGAAGAAATCGTTCAGTGCGGCGACGCGGCCCTTCAGGTCCGCATCGTCCGTGAGCCGCCGGCGCAACCGCGCCGCCAGCATGTCGAGTTCGGCCAGCGTGCCCTGCAGGTCGAGGTCGGGATACGCGTCCTGCGCCAGCGACAGCGCCGCTTCCGTGACGGGCAGACTGTCGTCGTCCGCCACGAGCGTGCTGAAGTAGTCGAGGACGCGGGTCATTGCGGTCGTCACTTGGCGCGCCTTCTGAAATAAGCGTATTTGAAGCCCATCACCCACAACATACCGAAATATAGTGCAGCGAACAGCACGAGGCACGCGGCCATCAGCGCGATGCGATCGAGCGGCCGCGTACGCATCCCGGTCCAGTCGAAGCTGATCGACAGCCAGTGCATCAGGCCGGCGAGCACGAGCGCCGCGCCGATCAGCTGCACGAAGAAGCGCAGCCAGCCCGGCGACGGCTGGTAGATGCCGCGCTTGCGCAGCCCGATGAACAGCAGCAGCGAGTTCAGGCACGCGCCGACGCCGATGCTCAGCGTCAGGCCCGCGTGGCCGATCAGCGGCACGAACACGTAGTTCGAGATCTGCGTGACGATCAGCACGCCGATCGCGATCTTCACGGGCGTCTTGATGTCCTGCTTCGCATAGAAGCCCGGCGCGAGGATCTTGATCAGGATGATGCCGACGAGGCCGATCCCGTAGGTCGCCAGCGCGCGCGCGACCATCGTGACGGTGTGCGCGTCGAACTTGCCGTAGTTGAACAGTGTCGCGGTGAGCGGCGTCGCGAAGAAGAACAGCGCGAGCGCACTCGGCGCCGCGAGCAGGAACGTGACGCGCAGGCCCCAGTCGAGCAGCGCCGAATACTCGTGCGAATCGGCATCGACGTGCGCCTTCGACAGGCTCGGCAGCAAGATCGTGCCGAGCGCGACGCCGAGCAGCGCCGTCGGGAATTCCATCAGGCGGTCGGCGTAGTTGATCCACGACACGGCGCCCTGCCCGAGCCGCGACGCGATGTTGGTGTTGATGATCAGCGACAGTTGCGCGACCGACACCGCGAACGTCGCGGGCACCATCTTCGCGAGCACGCGCTTCACGCCCGGGTGGCGCAGCGCGCGCAGCGGGTTGAGGCCGATCAGCGGCACCATGTCGATCTTCTTCAGGCCCGGCAGCTGCACGAGGAACTGCAGCACGCCGCCGACGATGACGGCCCATGCCAACGCAAACACCGGTACCTTCAGGTGCGGCGCGACGAACACGGCTGCGGCGATGAACGCGACGTTGAGCAGCACCGGCGCGAACGCGGGCAGCGAGAAGCTCTTGTACGTGTTCAGCACGCCGGAGGCGAGCGTCGTCAGCGAGATGAACACGATGTACGGGAACATGATCTGCGTCATCGTGACCGCGAGCGGGAACGCCTGCCCGTCGGTGTGCAGGCCGGACGCGACCGCGAACACGACCCACGATGCGCCGGCGATCCCGACCACCGACAGCACGGCAAGCGCCCACGCCAGCACGGTGGACATCGCGTCGACGAGCGCTTTCGTCGCGTCATGCCCCTGCTGGTTCTTGAACTCGGCGAGGATCGGCACGAACGCCTGCGAGAACGCACCTTCGGCAGACAGGCGGCGCAGCAGGTTCGGGATACGGAAGGCAACGTAGAACGCGTCGGTGTATTGACTGGCGCCGAACGCACGGGCGATCAGCGTCTCGCGGGCCAGTCCGGTCACGCGCGACAGCAGCGTGAAGCCGCTGACCGTCAGCAGGGCTCGGAATAGATTCATGGGGCGCTTATTATACGGACGTTGCGTGGCCCGGCCAGCGGCCGATGCCGAAAAGCGCGCACGCGCGCGGCGCCCTCCTCGGCGGGTGTCACGTTGAACTTGCCACGCGCTTGATTTTGTTGCTATAATCGCCGGTTTCTGGGCTCGTACATGCACGGCAACTGCCGTTTTCATGTCCCTGCCTCGGTTAAAATCACCGTTTTTTATGCGCCCCTGGGCAATCGCTCTCAGGGGACGGATCGAAAAGCAGCGCTTGGCCGTCTAGGCTCCAAGCTCTGGAAACAGGACAGGATAAGGAACCGTCATGGCTAACTCCGCACAAGCACGCAAGCGCGCCCGCCAGGCCGCGAAGGCAAATTCGCACAACTCGGCGCTGCGCTCGAAATTCCGTACCGCGATCAAGGCTGTTCGCAAGGCTGTCGACGCCGGCGATCAAGCAAAGGCTGCAGAGCTGTTCAAGTCTGCCGTCAAGACGATCGACACGATCGCCGACAAGAAGATCGTTCACAAGAACAAGGCCGCTCGCAGCAAGAGCCGCCTGGCCGCAGCCGTCAAGGGTCTGCAGGCAGCAGCGTAAATCCGGTGCGCCCGCTCACGCGGGCGTTCCTGTTTCCTGCGATCGCAAAAAAGCCCGCCTAGGCGGGCTTTTTTGTCGCCTGTCGCCGGCGCATCCTGCAAGCCGACGACAGTTGCCACGAGGGCGGGCGCGGCAAGCGCCCTCGCCCGCGCCGGCATCACTTCTTCACGCCGTAGTCCGGCAGTTCGCACGCCTCGGTCACGACGAGGTTGTTGTCCTTCGCGAAATTCAGCACGAAATCGAACGCCATCGGCTCGACGTCGCGCAGCCGGGAATCGAGGATCACGCATTTCAGGTCGCCGAGCATCGTCGGACGCACGTAGAGCGAATACTTGAGGCGCGCATTGGGCCCGCTCGCCCCCGGCCCGAAGCAGGCCATCACACCGGCCAGACGTTCCGACCAGTCGCTCGGGCGAAACTTTTTCCCGTCTTTCGTGATGCCCTGGATGAAGAATTCGGTCGGAGGGGTTTCAGCCATGTGGTTACCCAAGTGACGGCCCGGCGATGTCCAGGCAACGGCGCCTGGATACGCGAACACAAAGCTGAAACGGACGGCGGCACAAGCATTCCGATATCCCGAAAACAGGACGTCGGCGCGCGCCGCCGGCGGACTGCACCGGATTTGTGCAGCGCACGGCTTGTGTCCGGCAGAGCGCGAGGAGGCTTGCCTGCCGGGCTGGAGAAAACTTTTGGATTATACCGCAGCGCGCCATTGCGCGCCGTCCCGACACCTCTCCGCCTGCGTCGCTTGCCGCGCGCGGCGATCGCGCCCCGCTTCTCTCCGCGGCTCGTCAAAGCACAGAAAATCCTTTATGCTGCTTTGAGTTATCCACACCCGACGGCGGCGCCGTCCGGCCTTGCTGCCGGGTGCAACCCGCCGTATTTTGCTTCATGACCACCAAAACCATTCGTCACTACCTGCAGTTCAAGGATTTCTCGCTGGAAGACTACGAGTACGTGCTCGAACGCACGGGTATCCTGAAGCGCAAGTTCAAGAACTACGAGACCTACCACCCGCTGCACGACCGCACGCTCGCGATGATCTTCGAGAAGAGCTCGACGCGAACGCGCCTGTCGTTCGAGGCCGGGATCTTCCAGCTCGGCGGCCACGCCGTCTTCATGAGCACGCGCGACACGCAACTCGGCCGCGGCGAACCCGTCGAGGATTCCGCGCAGGTCATCTCGCGCATGGTCGACATCATCATGATCCGCACGTTCGAGCAGGACGTGATCACGCGCTTCGCGCAGAATTCCCGCGTGCCGGTGATCAACGGCCTGACGAACGAGTACCACCCGTGCCAGGTGCTCGCCGACATCTTCACGTACTACGAGCACCGCGGCCCGATCGCCGGCAAGACCGTTGCCTGGGTCGGCGATGCGAACAACATGCTCTACACGTGGATCGAAGCCGCACAGATCCTCGGCTTCAAGCTGCGCCTGTCCACGCCGCCGGGCTACGCGCTCGACATGAAGCTCGTGTCGCCCGACAGCGCGCCGTTCTACGAAGTGTTCGACGATCCGAACGAAGCCTGCAAGGGCGCCGACCTCGTCACCACCGACGTGTGGACGAGCATGGGCTTCGAGGCCGAGAACGAGGCCCGCATGCAGGCATTCGCCGACTGGTGCGTCGACGAGGAAATGATGGGCCATGCGAACCCGGACGCCCTCTTCATGCATTGCCTGCCCGCGCATCGCGGCGAGGAAGTGACGGCCGGCGTGATCGACGGCCCGCAGAGCGTCGTGTGGGACGAAGCGGAAAACCGCCTGCACGTGCAGAAGGCGCTGATGGAGTTCCTGCTGCTCGGCCGCCTCAAGCACTGACGCGCCGGCATCCGGCAATCCATGAAAAAGGCGCCGATCGACGATCGGCGCCTTTTTGTTTGGGCGCGAGAAATGCTACGCCAAATCCGCGTTACAGGCAGACCGGCTCCGCCTCCAGCTCGATGCCGAACTGTGCGCGCACGTCGGCCTGGATCGCCTGCGCCAGCGCAAGCACGTCCGCACCCGTTGCGCCGCCGCGATTGACGAGCACGAGCGCCTGGCGGTCGTGCACGGCCGCCGCGCCCAGCGCGCGCCCCTTCCAGCCGCAGCGGTCGATCAGCCAGCCGGCCGCGAGCTTGACCTGCCCGTCCGGCTGCGGATACGACACGACTTCCGGCGCGCGGGCGCGCAGCGCATCGAACTGCGCGGCATCGATCACCGGATTCTTGAAGAAACTGCCCGCGTTGCCGAGGACGAGCGGATCGGGCAGCTTCGCGCGGCGGATCGCGACGACCGCGTCGAACACGTCGCATGCCGTGGCCGCATCGGGTGCCATGCCGCGGGCGTCGAGTTCGCGCGTGACGTCCACGTAGCCGAGCCGCGGTGCCCATTGCTTCGGCAACCGGAACGTGACCGACACGATCGCGAACCGGCCGCGCCCTTCCCGCTTGAAGAAGCTGTCGCGATAGCCGAACGCGCAGCGCGCGGCGTCGAAACGCTCGCTGCGCCCCGTCGCCAGCTCGACCGCGACCAGCGAGTCGAAATACGCCTTCATCTCGAGGCCGTATGCGCCGATGTTCTGGATCGGCGCGGCGCCGACCGTGCCGGGAATCAGCGCGAGGTTCTCGAGGCCCGCCATCCCGTGCTCGAGCGTCCATGCGACGAATGCGTGCCAGTTCTCGCCGCCGCCGGCCTCGACGTACCACGCGTCGTCGTCCTCCCGCACGACGCGGCGGCCGGCGATCTCGTCGAGCAGCACGACGCCGTCGAAATCGCGCGTGAACACGACGTTGCTGCCGCCGCCGAGCACGAGCTGCGGCAGGTTCGCGACACGTGGGTCGCGATAGAGCGCCTCGAACTGCGACGCATGCGTGATGCGCGCGGCAAAGCGCGCAGTCGCGGCGATACCGAACGTGTTGTGCGCGGCGAGCGGGTGGTCGGGAAGCAGCGACAGGGCGGAATCGTCAGGAGGCATCGGCATTCGCGGTCACGTCCGCCCGGGCGGCGCATGGCCGGCCTTGGGCAAACGGAAGGGCATCGGTAAAATGGCAAACAGTCCGCAATTATAGCGAGTGCCCGCGCGCGAGCCGGGTGCCCGCATCTCAAGGGAGGAATGCCATGCCATCGTTCGACGTCGTTTCCGAAGCGAACATGATCGAAGTGAAGAACGCCATCGAGCAGTCGAACAAGGAAATTTCGACGCGCTTCGACTTCAAGGGCTCCGACGCACGCGTCGAGCAGAAGGAACGCGAGCTGACGCTGTTCGCCGATGACGATTTCAAGCTCGGCCAGGTCAAGGACGTGCTGATCGGCAAGCTGGCCAAGCGCAACGTCGACGTGCGCTTCCTCGACTACGGCAAGGTCGAGAAGATCGGCGGCGACAAGGTCAAGCAGATCGTCACCGTGAAGAAAGGCGTGACCGGCGATCTCGCGAAGAAGATCGTGCGCCTCGTGAAGGACAGCAAGATCAAGGTGCAGGCGAGCATCCAGGGCGACGCGGTGCGCGTGAACGGCACGAAGCGCGACGACCTGCAGAGCGTGATCGCGATGCTGCGCAAGGACGTGACCGACACGCCGCTCGACTTCAACAACTTCCGCGACTGATCGCCGGGCGAGCCGTCACGTGATCCCGCCGGGCCCCGCATACGCGGCGCGCCCGGCACGCGGCCAAGCGCCGCGCTTCCTCAGGCTTTCCCGCCGTCCTGCGCGCCGCCATCCGCGGCCGCCTTCTTCTTGTCGCCGATCCGGCTTTCCTGCCCCGCCAGCAGCTTCGAAATGTTGCCGCGGTGACGCCACACGAGCAGCACGCTCATCGCAAGCACGGCCCATGCGACCGGATTGTGGCTCGTGCCGAACAGGAACACGTCGAACACCGGCGCGAACACGGCCGCCACCAGCGCCGCGAGCGACGAATAGCGGAAGAAGAACGCGACGATCAGCCAGGTCAGCGCGGTCGCGAGCCCGAGCACCGGGTGCACCGCGAGCAGCACACCGGCCGCGGTCGCGACGCCCTTGCCGCCCTGGAAGCGGAAGAACACCGGATACAGGTGGCCGAGGAACACGGCGATCGCGACCCATGCGACCGCGACGTCGGGCAGGCCGAAGCGCCGGGCGAGCCAGACGGCAAGCCAGCCCTTGAATGCGTCGCCGACGAGCGTCAGGATCGCGGCCTTCTTGTTGCCGCTGCGCAGCACGTTGGTCGCGCCGGGATTCTTCGACCCGTACGAACGCGGGTCGGCCAAGCCCATCGCGCCGCTGACGACGACGGCGAACGACACCGAACCGATCAGGTAGGCAACGAGGGCGGCGAGCAGGATCTGCATGCGGAGGACTCTTCTTTCAACGTATCGGTAAAGGGACGGCGGCGCGCGGCACGCCGAAACGGCGCCCATTCTACCGAACGCGCGCGGCCTGCCACGAAGGTGAAACCCTCAGTCGACACTCGCGCACTGCACGGGCTGCGCGCCGAGCAGCGACGTGAGCACGGCCGGCGCGAGGCTGACGAGGTAGCCGCGACGGCCGCCGTTCAGGTAGATCGTCGGCAGCTCGAGGATCGTCGCCTCGACGTAGACGGGCATCGACTTGCGCGTGCCGAACGGCGACGTGCCGCCGACAAGATAGCCCGAATGGCGGTTCGCGACCTCGGGCTTGCACGGCTCGATGCGCTTCGCGCCGACCTGCCGCGCGAGGTTCTTCGTCGACACGGTGCGGTCGCCGTGCATCAGCACGATCAGCGGCTTCGCGTGTTCGTCTTCCATCACGAGCGTCTTCACGACGCTGTGCTCGTCGACGCCGAGCTGGCGCGCCGATTCGCCGGTGCCGCCGTGCTCGACGTAGTCGTACGGATGCTCGCCGAACGCAATGCCGTGGCGGCGCAGCAACTGGGTGGCCGGGGTTTCGGACACATGCCTGGATTTGCTCATGGCGGCATTTTAATGGTGAACGACCGGCGAGCGCGCAATCGTGCGCTCGCGCCGGCGGTATACTCGCGACCCGTTTTCCGCCGGGCGGCCTGCTGCTGCACCGCAACGATTCCGTCCATCATCATTGCGGACATCGCGAAGCGCTATTGCCCGAATGGCCGATTGTGGCGCGCCCGCCGTCATGGCACGATCGTTCGCCAACCTCGTCAGCCGCCGCCCGCCCCTTTTCTGGAGACGCCATGCCCTCGTCCCTCCGTTCTTCCGAGCCGCTCGACGTCGACGCACTGCTCGCGGCGCTGCCTCGCCGCATCGCCGACGTGCCCGCACGCCGGGCCGCGCAGGCGCCGGCGCATCCGGCGCTGATCGAGGACGCGCGCCGCCTGTCGTACGGCGACCTGTCGAGGGCCATCGATGCAGCCGCCGCAATGCTCGCCAACCTCGGCGTGCAAGGCGGCGACCGCGTGATGATCGTCGCCGAAAACTGCGTCGCGCAGATCGTGCTGCTGTTCGCGGCAGCCCGCCTCGACGCGTGGGCGCTCGTGTCGAACGCGCGGCTGTCCGCCAGCGAGCTCGACGCGATCGCCGCGCACGCGCGGCCGAAGCTGATCGCGTTCACCACCGACGCATCGCCCGACGCACGCACGCATGCCGAACGGCACGACGCGACACCTGCCGGCGCGCTGCCGGTCGACATCGGCGCATGGTCTTACCGCGTCGACCCGAGCGCGCCGGGCGAACCGGTCGCCGCCGACGGCGCCGCGCAATGCGCGGCGCTGATCTACACGACCGGCACGACCGGCGCGCCGAAAGGCGTGATGCTGTCGCATCGCAACCTGCTGTTCATCGCGGCGACGTCGAGCTCGCTGCGCCGCGTGTCGCCCGACGACGTCGTCTACACGGTGCTGCCCGTGTCGCACGTGTACGGGCTCGCGTCGGTCTGCCTCGGCAGCCTGTACGCGGGCGCGACGCTGCGGCTCGCGCCGCGCTTCTCGCCCGAAGCCGTGCGCGTCGCGCTCGCCGACGAAGGCGTCACGATCTTCCAGGGCGTGCCCGCGATGCACGCGAAGCTGCTCGAACACCTGCACACGCAGGGCCACACGTGGCGCGCACCGCGCCTGCGCTTCGCGTATTCGGGCGGCTCGCCGCTCGACGCGAACCTGAAGGCGCGCGTCGAGCGCCTGTACGGCGTGCCGCTGCACAATGGCTACGGGATGACCGAGAGCAGCCCGACGATCACGCAGACGCCGCTCGATGCGCCGCGTACCGACAGCTCGGTCGGCGTGCCGATTCCCGGCGTGGAGATGCGGATCGTCGCGCCGGACGGCACCGACGTGCCGCCGGGCGAAGTCGGCGAGATCTGCGTGCGCGGGCCGAACGTGATGCTCGGCTACTACCGCAACGCGGACGCCACGCGCGCGGCCGTGTCGCCGGACGGCTGGCTGAGCACCGGCGATCTCGCGCGGCAGGAGGCGGACGGTGCGGTAACGATCGCGGGCCGCAGCAAGGAGCTGATCATCCGGTCGGGCTTCAACGTCTATCCGGTCGAAGTCGAGCAGGTGCTGAACGCGCATCCGGACGTCGTGCAGGCGGCCGTCATCGGCCGCGCAGTCGAAGGCAACGAGGAAGTGCTCGCGTTCGTCGAGCGGGTGCCCGGCGCAACGGCGGACGAAGCGACGTTGCACGCCTGGTGCGCGGAGCGGCTCGCGCCTTACAAACGCCCCGCCCACATCCGCGTACTCGACGCGCTGCCGGCCGCGTCGACGGGCAAGGTGCTGAAGCACAAGCTGCGCGAACTGGTCTGACTTGGGCAGGCCGTCGCACGTGGCGCGGGCGGCGCCGCGCCGGATGCGCTAACCGCGCGGATGGTGTTGCGCGTGCAGCGTCTTCAGGCGCTCGCGTGCAACGTGCGTATAGATCTGCGTGGTCGAGATGTCGCTGTGGCCGAGCAGCAGCTGCACGACGCGCAGGTCGGCGCCATGGTTCAGCAGGTGCGTCGCGAACGCATGCCGCAGCGTGTGCGGCGACAGATGTGCGCGCACGTCCGCGTGCTGCGCATGGCGCTTGATGATGTTCCAGAACTGCTGGCGCGTCATCCCGTCGCCGCGCGCGGTCACGAACAGCGCGTCGGCCGCGCGCGCACCGAGCAGCGCGGGCCGCGCCTCGCGCAGGTAGCGCTCGATCCACCCTTGCGCGACTTCGCCGAACGGCACGAGCCGCTCTTTCGAGCCCTTGCCCATCACGCGCACCACGCCCTCGTTGAGCCCGACCTCGACGGTCTTCAGCGTCACGAGCTCGCTCACGCGCAACCCGCTCGCATACATCAGCTCGAGCATCGTGCGATCGCGCAGGCCGAGCGGCGTGCCGATGTCGGGCGCGCCGAGCAGCGCCTCGACCTGCGCCTCCGACAGCGTCGACGGAAACCGGGCCGCCTGTTTCGCGGACGTGATCCGCAATGTCGGGTCGGCGCTCGCGCGATGCTCGCGCACGGCCCAGCCGTAATAGCGCCGGAACACGGACAGCCGCCGGTTCGACGATGTCGCCTTGCCGTCGCTGCGCGCGGCGATGTAGCCCGTCACCATCACTTCGTCGACCGAATCGAGCGACGCGTCGTGCGTGTCCGCCAGCCATTGTGAAAACAGCATCAGGTCGCGCCGATACGCGTCCAGCGTGTTACGCGCAAGCCCGTGCTCGAGCCACAGCGCATCGCAAAACACGTCGATCGACGCGCGGCTCGCGAGCAGCGCGGGGGACGCCGCGGCGGCATCGCCGTCGGCTTCGGGGGAAATCAGCGATTCACTCATCAGTACGGCACGCCTTCATGCGCCAGCAGCCAGCGCTTCACTTTCTGGTAATAACCGTTGTCGTCGTGGTTCGCGAAGCCGCCGAGTCCGCCCGCCGCGACGACGCGATGGCACGGAATCACGAGCGGAAAGTAGTTCGCGCCGCATGCCTGGCCGACCGCGCGCGGCGCGCTGCCGATTCGCTTCGCGACCTGCCCGTAGGTCAGCACCGTGCCGGGCGGAATATCGCTGATCACGTCCCACACGCGGTGCTGGAACGCGCTGCCGACTTCGGCGAGCGGCAGGTCGAAGCGCGCCGACGCACGCTCGAAATAACGTTCGATCTGCTTGACCGCACGCTTCGCGAGCGGCGAATCCGGATCGACCGACTTCACCGATTCGGGCAGATAGACGATCTCGCGCACCACCGCGGCGTCCGTGCGGATGCCGACCTTGCCGAACGGCGCGTCGATGACTGCATTGAACATGGCCCTCTCCTGACCGATGGGTACGCGCGGCACCACCGCGCGCCGACGACACTTTACGCCGCCTTCACGCGGCACGCAGCGCCCATTCGACATGCTCGCGCACGACCGGCGACGGATCGTCGGCCCGCGCGCGCAACGCGGCGACGATCGCGTCGCGCGCCTGCGGCGTAAGCCGGCCCGCGTCCGCGCGCAGCGCATTGCCGAGCCCGACCGCGAGATTGCGCAGCCAGCTTTCATAGCCGATGCGCCGGATCGCACTGCCCTGCATCCGCGTATCGAACGCGTCCGCATCCCACGCAAACAGCTCGACGAGCGTCGCGCGATCGAGGCCGTGCCGCACGTCGAAATCGGCGACGGGCGCGGCCTGCGCGAACTTGTTCCACGGGCACACGAGCTGGCAATCGTCGCAGCCGTACACGCGATTGCCGATCATCGGCCGCAGCGGCTCGGGGATGCTGCCTTTCAGTTCGATCGTCAGGTACGAGATGCAGCGGCGCGCATCGACGCGGTACGGCTCGACGATCGCGCCGGTCGGGCAGGCGTCGATGCAGCGCGTGCAGCTGCCGCAGTGCGCGCCGGGCGTCTCGGGTGCGGTGTCGGGGGACGTGAGCGCGTCGGTCGGCAGCGGAACGTCGACGTAGATCTCGCCGAGGAAGAACAGCGAGCCCGCATCGCGCTGCAGCAGCAGCGTGTGCTTGCCGCGCCAGCCGACGCCGGCCTTCTGCGCGAGCTCGACCTCGAGCACGGGCGCCGAATCGGTGAACACACGGTAGCCGAACGCGCCGATCTCCTGCTCGATGCGCTCGGCGAGCGTCTGCAGGCGGTTGCGCAGCACCTTGTGATAGTCGCGGCCGCGTGCGTAGATCGATACGACGGCCGCCTGCGGATCGTCGAGCCGGGCCCGTTCGCGCGCGCGCCAGTCGTGCAGTGCGAGCGCGCCCGGCCCGCTTTCAGCCGCGTCGGGGGCGAGCGTCTCGGCCGGCAGATAGGCGAGCCGCGCGGAGATCACGCGTCGCGTACCGGCCACAAGTTCGGCCGGACGCGCGCGTTTCATCCCATGTTTCGCCATATAATCCATTTCGCCGTGGTATCCGGCTTCCAGCCAGGCGGCGAGGCCAGCTTCGGCATCCGAGAGATCGGTATCGCTGATGCCGATCGCCCCGAAACCCAATTCGCGCCCCCACGCCCTGATGCGCGCGGCGAGCGCAGTCAACGCCGCATCGTCGAGCGCGCACGGTGCCGCGCCTTCGGCACGAGTCGAAGGCCTGTCGGATGCGGCGAGTTCCGGTAATCGGTTCATCGCACTATTTTACGAGAATGCCAGCCACGCCCAGCCATCCGCCTCACGACGCCATGCTGCCCGCCCCGCTCGCGGAGCGTGTGATCGCGCTCGCCGACGAAGCGGCGACCGAGGCGTTCGGCACCCGCTTCGCGCACGCGCTCGACGCGGCACGCACCGAACTCGCCCGCGCGCATGCGTTCGACGGGCTGCAGATCCAGCTGGTCGGCGATCTCGGCGCGGGCAAGACGTCCCTCGTCCGCGCGATCCTGCGTGGCCTCGGCCACACGGGGCGCGTGCGCAGCCCGACCTATACGCTCGTCGAGCCGTACGCGCTCGAACGCGACGATGGGGAACTCGAGGTCTATCACTTCGATCTGTATCGTTTCAACGATCCGGCCGAATGGTCCGACGCAGGCTTTCGCGAGTATTTCAATTCCAGCGCGATCTGCCTCGTCGAATGGCCGCAACAGGCGGGCACGCTGCTCGGCGTACCCGATCTGGTTTTCTCGCTCGACGTGGATGGCGACGGCCGCGTCCTCACCGTCCGGGCGTACAGCGCTTCAGGAAAGGCATGTCTCGAAAGATGTTGATCAAACCGTTCCGCTCGATCGAATCGGCGGCCACCGCGACGCACAACTGGCGGCGCCGCCAGATCCTGCGCGCGGGCGCGTCGACGCTGGTGCTCGGTCTCGTCGCACCGCGCATCGCGCACGCGTCGTCGGTGCTCGGCGTGCGCGTGTGGCCGGCGCGCGATTACACGCGCGTCACGATCGAATCCGACCAGCCGCTGCAAAATAGCCAACAGCTGCTGCAGGGTCCCGACCGTCTCGTGGTCGACCTGACCGGCCTCGACCTCGACCAGGCGCTGCGCGACCTCGTGTCGAAGATCGCGCCGAACGATCCGCAGATCCAGTCGGTGCGCGTGGGCCAGTATCAGCCGCACGTCGTGCGGATGGTGTTCGACCTGAAAGGTTCGGTGAAGCCGCAGGTGTTCACGCTGCCGCCAGTCGGCACCTACAAGTACCGGCTCGTGTTCGACCTGTATCCGGCCGTCGCGCCCGATCCGCTGTCCGACCTGATCGCGCAGACGGAACGCAAGGAACAGGCGCTCAACGACACCGCGCGCGCGCAGCAGATGCAGCCGCCGACCACGCTGGCCGGCCCGGGTACCCCGCCGCCCGCAGCGGGCGACAACAGCGACGCGTTCTTCCAGCGCTTCGCGCAGAACACGCCGCACACGCCGCCCGCCACCCCGTCGGCGCCCACGAAGCCGGCCGTCAAGCCGCCGCCCGTCATCGCGCGCCGCGACGACAGCGACGACGATGGCGACACCTACAAGTTCACCGCGCCGAAATCCGGCAAGGGCGGCACCGTGCGCCTGCTGACGGTGGCGATCGACCCGGGCCACGGCGGCGAGGATCCGGGCGCGATCGGCGGCGGCGGTACGTACGAGAAGCACATCGCGCTCGACATCGCGAAGAAGCTGCGCGCGAAGATCGACGGCGCGCCGAACATGCGCGCGATGATGACGCGCGACGCCGACTTCTTCGTGCCGCTGAACGTGCGCGTGCAGAAGGCGCGCCGCGTCGGCGCCGACCTGTTCGTGTCGATCCATGCCGACGCCTTCACGACGCCGTCCGCGCGCGGCTCGTCGGTGTTCGCGCTGTCCGACCACGGCGCGACGAGCGCCGCGGCGCGCTGGATGGCGAACAAGGAAAATTCGTCCGACCTGATCGGCGGCATCAACATCAAGACGGCGGACGCGGCCGTGAACCGCGCGCTGTTCGACATGTCGACGACCGCGCAGATCCGCGACTCGCTGCGCTACGGCAACTACGTGCTGAAGGAAGTCGGCGGCATCAACAAGCTGCACAAGGGCTCGGTCGAGCAGGCCGGGTTCGCGGTGCTGAAGGCGCCCGACATTCCGTCGATCCTCGTTGAAACGGCCTTCATCAGCAACCCGGAAGAAGAGAGCCGGCTGAACGACGACGGCTATCGCGACCAGATGGCCGACGCGATCTTCCGCGGCATCAAGCGCTATTTCGCCGCGAATCCGCCGCTCGCGAAGAGCCGGATGGCCTGACGGCCGTACCCGGCCACCCCGCCCCGCCGCCGGCACGCAGTGCGTGCCGGCGCGTCACGACGCCGCGACGCGGCGCACCAGTTTCCCGCCGAACACGTTCACCGCGAGTCCGCCCATCACGAGCGCCGTGCCGATCAGTTGTGCGCGCGTCAAATGCTCGTCGAGCAGCAGCGCCGACGACGCGAGACCGACGATCGGCACCAGCAGCGAGAACTGTGCGACCTGCGCGGCCGGATAGCGCGACAGCAGGCGGCTCCATAGCCCGTAGCCGAGCAGCGTCGCGACGAACGCGAGATAGACGACGGCGAAGATCGACGCGCCGTTCAGCCCGGCGAGCGCGGTCGCGATCCGCTGCGGCCCTTCGAACCACAGCGACAGCAGGAAGAACGGCACGGGCGGCACGAGGCTGGCCCACACGACGAGCGACACGAGGTTCGCACGGCCGACCTTCTTCGTGACGATGTTGCCGAACGCCCACATCGCGGCCGAGCAGATCGTCAGCAGGAAGCCCGCGAGCGTCATCGCGCGGCCGCCCTGCGCCGCGATCACGACGAGCCCGCCCGCGGCGATCGCAAGACCGAGCAGGTTCTGCACGCGCAGCCGCTCGCCGAGGAACAGCATCGCGAACACGAGCGTGAAGAATGCCTGCGACTGCAGCACGAGCGACGCGAGGCCGGCCGGCATGCCGACGTACATGCCGGTGAACAGGAACACGAACTGGCCGAGCTGGATCGTCGCGCCGTACAGCACCAGCAGGCGCCACGGAATCTGCGGCCGGCGCACGAAGAACACCGCGGGCACGGCCGCGAGCGTGAAGCGCAGCGCACCGAGCAGCATCGGCGGCATGCCGTGCAGGCCGACCTTGATCACGACGAAGTTCACGCCCCACGCCAGGATCACGACCAGCGCAAGCAGCAAGTCCTTCGGGGCCATCATCGGCGTCTCCTCGATTGTCGGATGTTTTCTGAAGCCGGTCAGTCTACCGGGTTTCGCCGCCCGGCCCGATACCCGCGCGAGGGGCATGGAATCGGCGGCGGGCGCAGCGGCTTGTGCAGCGCAGCGGCTTGCGCGACGCGATGAATGCCGCACGACGCGTGCCTGCCGCGGCCGCATCGCGCCACGCGTCTTTCGCGTTCGCCGTCACGCGCGCCGCCAGTACAATGACCGACAATCCAGCCGTTCCCCACGAGGCCACCATGACCGACTCGATCAAAGCCCTGCTGAAGCCGCACGTGCGCGACATCGGCAACCTGCAGGTGCGCCGCACGCTGCCCGCACTCGCCGCGCGCCTCGTCGGCCCGTTCATTTTCTTCGATCACATGGGGCCCGCCACGCTGCCACCCGGCACGGGGCTCGACGTGCGCCCGCATCCGCATATCGGCCTCGCCACCGTCACCTACCTGTTCGACGGCGCGATCCTGCACCGCGACAGCCTCGGCTCGCTGCAGGAGATCGTGCCGGGTGACGTGAACTGGATGACGGCCGGCCGCGGCATCGTCCACTCCGAGCGCACGCCCGACGCGCAGCGCGAAAACGGCCACACCGTGCACGGGATCCAGACCTGGGTCGCGCTGCCGCAGGCGCACGAGACGACCGAGCCGTCGTTCGAGCATCATGCGGCCGACACGCTGCCGAAGCGCGACGAGGACGGCGTCGCGCTGACGGTGATCGCCGGCGATGCGTTCGGGCTGCGCTCGCCGGTCACGACGTTCTCGCGCACGCTTTATGTCGCGGCCGAATTCGCGGCCGGCGGCCGTCTCGCACTCGACGCGTCGCACGAGGAGCGCGCGGTCTACGTGGTCGACGGCGAGCTCGCGATCGACGGCACGCCGGTGCCGGCCGAGCAGATGGCCGTGCTCGCGCCCGGCGTCGCGGTCACGCTGACGAGCGCCGGCGGCGCGCGCGCGATGCTGCTCGGCGGCGACAAGATCGACGGCGAGCGCTTCATCGAATGGAATTTCGTCGCCAGCAGCCGCGAAGCGATCGAGCGCGCGAAAGAAGCCTGGACGCGCCAGGAAATGGGCAAAGTGCCGGGCGAAACGGAGTGGATTCCGCTGCCCGAGTCGAAGCCGCGTTGAAAAAGGGGCGCGCCGCCCCCATCCTGACGACATTCGAACCGAAGAGAACGCCATGGACACCACGCTTGCCACATTCGAGAAAGACGTCATCGAGGCGTCGCTGGACGCACCCGTGCTGGTCGACTTCTGGGCGCCGTGGTGCGGCCCCTGCAAGACGCTCGGCCCGCTGCTGGAAAAGCTCGAAGGCGACTACGAAGGCCGCTGGAAGCTCGTGAAGGTCAACGTCGACGAGAACCAGGAACTCGCCGCGCACTTCCAGACGCGCAGCATCCCGCACGTGATCGCGTTCGCCGACGGGCGCCCGGTCGACCAGTTCGTCGGCGTGCTGCCCGAAGGCCAGCTGCGCGCGTTCCTCGACCGGCTGCTGCCGGCGCCCGAGGAAGCCGAACGGCGTGCCGCGCAGTATGCGATGGCCGAGGCGCGCTACGACGACGCACTCACGCACCTCGAGGCGGCGCTCGCGCTGAACCCGGGCTTCGACGACGCACGCCTCGATTTGATCGAACTGCTGCTCGCGAACAACCAGGTCGACGCCGCGCGTGACGAGGCCGAGCGCCTGTCGCCGCAGACCGTGCAGAACGGCGATCCGCGCTACCAGGCGATCAAGACCCGTTTCGACGCGCTCGATGCCACGGCCGACCTGCCGCCGACCGATGCGCTCGAAGCGCGCATCGCGGCGAACCCGGCCGACCTCGACGCGCGCTTCGACCTCGCGCAGAGCCTGATCGCGCGGCGCGCGTACGAAGGCGCGGTGGAACAATTGCTGGAAATCGTCACGCGCGACCGCGCGTACGGCGACGATCTCGGCCGCCGCACGCTGATCTCGGTGTTCGAGCTGGCCGGCGATCGCCCCGACCTCGTCGCGGGGTGGCGACGCAAACTGAGCATGGCGCTCAACTGAACTGACGTGGCACCGGCCGGGCTGCAACGGCCCGGCTGCCGGATCACCACGCGCCGCAGCATTCCTCGACGACCGCGGTGTACAGCGGCTCAGCCGGCGGCCTGCGCCGCGATCGCGCGCAGCGCATGCGCGGCGGCCGCGAAGCCGAAGCTCGCGGTCACGCACACGCTCGAACCGAACCCTGCGCAGTTGAGCCCCGCGACGTGCGCGGCCGCGGACGGCTCGGCGCCGTCCTCGAGGTCGCAGGCGGCCGCTTCCGGATAGATCAGCGGCTCGTCCGAATACACGGCGCTGACCTTGAAACGCGCCTTCGGCCCGCGCGGAAAACCGTGCTGCTTGCGCAATTGCGCGCGCACTTTCGACAGCAGTGGATCCTGGATCGTCAGCGCGAGATCGTCGATCCGGATGCGCGTCGGGTCGAGCTGGCCGCCCGCCCCGCCAACCACGACGAGCGGCTGGCGCTTCGCGACGCACCACGCGATCAGCGCGACCTTCGTGCGCACGCTGTCGATCGCGTCGATCACGTAGTCGAAGCCGCCACCGAGCAGCGCGTCGAAGTTGTCGGGCTCGACGAAATCCTCGATCCGGTTCACGCGGCACGCGGGATCGATCAGCGCGATCCGCTCGGCCATCGCGTCGACCTTCGGCTTGCCGTAATTGCCGTCGAGCGCGTGGATCTGCCGGTTCGTATTGCTTTCGGCGACATTGTCGAGGTCGATCAGCGTCAGCGTGCCGACCGCATTGCGCGCGAGCGCCTCGGCCACCCACGACCCGACGCCGCCGATTCCGATCACCGCGACGTGCGCGCGCTCGAACGCGGCGGCGGCCGGCGCGCCGTACAGGCGCGCCACGCCGCCGAAACGCCGCGCGCGATCCACGTCAAGCTGGATTTCCGGGGTCGGGGTAAGATCAGAGGAACTGGGCGGGGCAGCGTCGGCGACGGACATGGCAGCAAGGAAAACGTAAGTCGTGCAGCCCTCTATTTTGCCTGAACTCCTCGCTCGCAAGCGCCACTGTGCACGCACGTTTCATGCGCGTTGGCTACAATGGTTCCAGATTGAAGCGTTTGCATAACATGACGACTCTCGCCGATCTCCGCATCAATTACTCACGTGCTTCGCTCGACGAAGCCGACGTCGCCCACGACCCCTTCGCCCAGTTCGACCGCTGGTTCAAGGAGGCGCTCGCCGCCAAGCTGCCCGAGCCGAACACGATGACGCTCGCGACGGTAGGCGACGACGGCCGGCCGTCGGCACGCATCGTGCTCATCAAGGGCGTCGACGAACGCGGGTTCGTCTTCTTTACCAATTACGAAAGCCGCAAGGGGCGCGATCTTGCCGCGCACCCGCAGGCCGCGCTGCTGTTCTACTGGATCGAGCTCGAGCGCCAGGTGCGCATCGAAGGCCGGATCGAGAAAACCAGCGCGGAAGAAAGCGACCGCTATTTCGCGTCGCGCCCGCTCGGCTCGCGCATCGGCGCCTGGGCGTCGGAGCAGAGCGCGGTGATCGACAGCCGCGCGACGCTCGAAGCGCAGGAAAAGGCCGTCAGCGAACGCTACGGCGACAACCCGCCGCGCCCGCCTCACTGGGGCGGCTACCGCCTCGTGCCCGACTCGATCGAGTTCTGGCAGGGCCGCCCGTCGCGGCTGCACGACCGCCTGCTCTACACGCGCGACGCCGGTACGTCGCACGGCTGGTCGATTTCGCGCCTGTCGCCTTAAGCGCGGCGCCGGCGCACGCCGGTCGTGTCTCGTGTTGCATCCGGGCGCCCGCCTCGCAAGCGGCGGGCGCCGGTCAAGATACTTGGCTGTATTCGATTCAACGAACAAACGGAGAATCCAAATGTTCTGGGAAAAGAAGCTGGCACAGTGGGCGGACGAAGTACGGGCGAAAGCGAACATACCGGCGCGCCTCGTGCTGTGGAACGGCGATCAACTCGATTTCGGCACCTTCAGCGCGCCGCAGGTCACGCTGAAGGTCAACAGCGCGTCGGCGTTGCCGCTCCTGCTCGAACCGAGCCTCGACAATCTCGGCGAGGCGTACGTGAAGGGCAAGATCGACATCGAGGGCAAGCTGTCGGACATCATCAACATCGGCTACTCGCTCGCGCGCAGCACGGTGACGAGCGCGAGCAAGCTGGCGCGCGTGAAGCGCTACTTCAATCACTCGAAGAGCACCGACAAGAAGGCGATCCAGTATCACTACGACGTCTCGAACGAGTTCTACAAGCTGTGGCTCGACGAGAACATGGTGTACTCGTGCGCGTACTTCGAGAACGGCGACGAGGATCTCGCCACCGCGCAGATCAAGAAGATCGACCACATCCTCACCAAGATCCGGCTTCAGCCCGGCCAGCGCCTGCTCGACATCGGCTGCGGCTGGGGCGCGCTCGTGCTGCGCGCCGCGCAGAAGTTCGGCGCGCAGTGCCTCGGCGTCACGCTGTCGCAGAACCAGTTCGACCTGGCAACCGCGCGCGTGAAGGCCGCCGGGCTGGAAGACAGGATCGAGATCCGGCTGCAGGACTACCGCGAGATCGACGGCCAGTTCGACCGCATCACGAGCGTCGGGATGTTCGAGCACGTCGGGCGCAAGAACCTGCCGCTCTATTTCTCGCGCATCCACGACCTGCTCGCCGACGACGGCATCGCGATGAACCACGGCATCACGTCCACCGACGCGGAAAGCGGCGAGACGGCGCTCGGCGGCGGCGAGTTCATCGACCGCTACGTGTTCCCGGACGGCGAACTGCCGCACATCAGCCTCGCGCTGGAAGCCGCACAGCGCGGCGGCCTCGAAGCGATTGACGTCGAAAGCCTGCGGCGGCACTATGCGCGCACGCTCGATATCTGGACGGAAAACTTCGAGGCGAAGGCCGACGCCGCGCGACAACTCGTCGACGACGAAAAATTCCGTATCTGGCGCGTGTATCTCGCCGGCTGCGCGTATGCATTCGAGCACGACGACGTGTCGATCTTCCAGATCGTGTGCCGCAAGGCCGGGCAGAGCGCGAAAACGCTGCCGTGGTCGCGGCGCTATATGTACGAACACGCGCTGCCGCGCTAGGCGGCGCTTCACGCTGGGCATGCATGGGTGACGGCAGGACGCGGCGCAAGGCGCCGCCGGAACGACGAGAGCACGACGATGCGGACGCGCCGCACGCCGACGGGCAATTCGACCTGTTCGGCGTGCCGGCCGACACTGCACGCGCGTCGCCCGACAACGATGGCCCGCCTGCCGATTCAGACGGACAGGTGAACCCGGACGCGCCTGACGACGCGCAGCCGGTACCGCGCATCCGCACCCACCCCCGTTCTTCCGACGAAACACCGCCCGCCGCTTCCGGCCTGCTGTGGGACGAGCCGTCCCCGCCCGCTGAGCCGCCGAAGAAAGGCCGGCGCCGGCGCGGCGTGCTGCCCGCGCCGATCGCGCCGGATGTGGCCGACGCAGCGGCCGGCCTGCCGCCGAACGTCCGGCTCGGCACGTCGTCGTGGACCTTCCCGGGCTGGGACGGCATCGTCTACGACGGCGATTTTGCTCAGACGAAACTCTCGCGCGAAGGGCTCGAAGCGTACGGCGCGCATCCGCTGCTGAAGAGCGTGAGCCTCGACCGGTCGTTCTACGGCCCGCTGTCGGTGGCCGACTACCTGCGCTACGCGCAGCAGGTGCCCGACGATTTCCGCTTCGTCGTGAAGGCGCCGGCTTCCGTGACCGACGCGGTGATCCGCGGCCGGCGCGGCGAACCGTCGGGACCGAACCCGACCTTCCTCGACGCGGATCTCGCCACCCGGGAATTCGTGCAGCCGTGCGTCGAAGGGCTCGGCCGGAAAGCCGGCGTGCTCGTGTTCCAGTTCTCGCCACTGCCCGACCCGTTGCTCGCGCAGCCGGCCGAACTGATCGACCGGCTCGCCGCGTTCTTCGCGGCGCTGCCGCCGCTGCCGCCGGAAGCCGACTGCACCCGCTACGCGATCGAGATTCGCGACGCGAGCCTGCTCACGCCGCGCTTCATCCGCGCGCTCGCCGCGCTCGGCGTGCGCTACTGCGTCGGCCTGCACGCGCGGATGCCCGACCCGCTGCGCCAGGCGGCCGCGCTCGCGCTGCTCGACGGCGACGCGCCGGGCCCGCTAATCGTGCGCTGGAGCCTGCACGGCGGCTTCAAGTATGAACAGGCGAAAGCGAAGTACGAGCCGTTCGACAAGCTCGTCGACGAGGATCCGGCCACGCGCTCGGCGCTCGCCGAACTGGCCGCGCGCTATGCGCTGGCCGGGCAGCCGGTGATCATCACGATCAACAACAAGGCGGAAGGCTCCGCGCCGCTGTCGTGCATCGCGCTTGCGCGCGAGATCGCCGCCGCGTGCGCGCAGTGGCGCAACGAGGCGGCTTGATACCCGCCTGATACCGGCTCGCGCCGGACGTGGTCGCGCTTACGCGCCGCGCAGCGACTTCAGGCGGTGCGAGAACTTCTGACGGAATTTCGCGAGCTTCGGCCCGATCACGACCGAGCAGTAGCCCTGCCCCGGGTTACGCGCATAGTAGTTCTGGTGATAATCCTCGGCCGGCCAGTAGTTGTCGTCGAGCGGCGCGACCTGCGTGACGATCGGCTGCCCGAACACCTGCTCGCGCTCCAGTTCGCGGATCACGTCGAGCGCCGTGTCGCGCTGTGCGTCCGAATGGGTGAACACGACCGAACGGTACTGCGTGCCGACGTCGTTGCCTTGCCGGTTCAACTGGGTCGGATCGTGCGTCGCGAAGAAGATCTCGAGGATCTCGCGATAGCCGATGCGTGCCGGATCGAACGTCACGTTGACGACTTCCGCGTGGCCCGTATCGCCCTCGCAGATGTCGCGATAGCCGGGATTGCGCGTATGGCCGCCCGCGTAGCCCGACTGGACGGCCGTCACGCCGTCGACGTCGAGAAACACCGCCTCCGTGCACCAGAAACACCCGCCTCCCAATGTCGCCGTTTCAAGCATCTCGTTCACCATGAAATCAGTCCCTCGTTGATGTCGGTAGCCGGCGCGCATCTGCCGGCGCCACCGTTCCGTCTCGCCGCTGCCCACCCGCGTGCGGGTCGCAACGGCACTTCGGCAAGTATCTCACTCGCGCGCGAACCTGACAGAGCGCACAGGTGCCGCGCGCGACCGGCCGCCCGTTTTCTCGACTACACTTAGGCACGCGCGAGCGCGGCGGCAAACCTGCTGTCTCGCGCAACGCACCCGATGCATGCCCGACCCTGATGCAAACATCATCTGCCGGAACATCGCTATGCATGCCTTAACAGACATCACCCGCGTCACTCGCCCGGACGTCGCCGCGTCGCGGGCCGCGGCTTCGATCGCATCACCCCCTTGCCGCGCATCCGCCTCGCTCCGCGTTCGGCGATCCGGCACACCGCGTCTTTCCGCTTTCACGATCTGATGCACGGCGTCGCACGCTCACCGACGCGTGCATCCGCCTGCCGATCGCTCCCGCCGGCGTGATGCGCGCCGTGCGGCAACCCGGATTCGCACGCCCACGACGAACGGCCGTGCGACCACGATCCGACACCATCGAGAGGGCATCACCATGAGCATGCGGCCTGACCCGACTTTTCACGCTTCGCCGGAACTTGCGATGCAGGCGCCGCCCGAAGCGTTTGCCTATACGTTGTTGCTGAGCCCCGATTTTTCCAGACCCGACGCGCTCGCCGTGATCGACGTGAAGCCCGGCTCGTCGACCTACGGAAAAATCGTGCACACGGTGACGATGCCGAACACCGGCGACGAGTTTCACCACTTCGGCTGGAATGCCTGTTCGTCGTCGCTGTCGCCGCTGACCGGCCATGCGTTCCTCGAACGCCGCTTCCTGATCATCCCCGGCCTGCGCTCGTCGCGCATCTACGTGATCGACACGAAGCCGCACCCGACGCAGGCGCGCATCCACAAGATCATCGAGCCCGACGAGGTCTTCTCGAAGACCGGCTATTCGCGGCCGCACACCGTTCATTGCGGGCCCGAGGGCATCTACGTGAGCACGCTCGGCGGCGCGGGCAAGGACGGCACCGACGGCGCGCCCGGCATCTTCATCATGGATTGCGAGACCTTCGACGTGCTCGGCCGCTGGGAGATCGATCGCGGCCCGCAGGACAAGCACTACGACTTCTGGTGGAACCTGCCGCGCGACTACATGGTGTCGAGCGAATGGGCGCTGCCGCCGCAATTCGAGAACGGGATCGTGCCCGAGGACCTGCTCGCGAACAAATACGGGCACCGGCTGCATTTCTGGGACCTGCGCGCGCGTCGCAACGTGCAGACGATCGATCTCGGCGCGCAGCACCAGATGGCGCTCGAAGTGCGGCCCGCGCACGACCCGGCGCGCGAATACGGGTTCGTCGGCGTCGTGGTCGACACGACCAATCTCGAAGGCTCGATCTGGACGTGGTGGCGCGAAGGCGGCAAGTTCCATGTGAAGAAAACCGCGACGATCCCCGCCGAGCCGGCCGCGGCCGACGAACTGCCGCCGCTGCTCAAGGGATTCGGCGCGGTGCCGCCGCTCGTGACCGACATCGACCTGTCGCTCGACGATCGCTTCCTCTACGTGTCCTGCTGGGGCACCGGCGAGATGCGCCAGTACGACGTGTCGGACCCGCACAACCCGGTGCTCGCGGGGTCGGTCCGCATCGGCGGCATCGCGCGCCGTGCGCCGCACTCGAACGGCCGCACGTTCGCCGGCGGCCCGCAGATGGTCGAGATCAGCCGCGACGGAAAACGCGTGTACTGGACCAACTCGCTCTATTCGACGTGGGACGACCAGTTCTATCCGGACGGCGTGCCGGGCGCACAGGTGCTCGCGCACGTGGGGCCGGAAGGCGGGCTGACGCTCGCCGACGATTACTGGGTCGAGTTCCCCGACGGCTATCGCGCGCACCAGATCCGGCTCGAAGGCGGCGACTGCTCGACCGACTCGTTCTGCTATCCGTCGGTCAAGCGTTGAACACCGGCTTGCACGCCCCGTTCGCGCTGTGGGCGGCCGTGCTCGCGAGCGGGGTGTATCACGGGCTCAACCCCGCGATGGGCTGGCCGCTCGCGGTGTCGAACGCGCTGATGACGCGCCGCGGCGGCGCGCTCGTCGCGGCGCTCGGCTATCTGGCGCTCGGCCATGCGCTTGCGGTCTTCGCGGTGATGCTGCCGTTCGGGCTGCTCGCCGCGCTGCTCGCGTGGCAAACGGCGATCCGGATCGGCGCGAGCGCGCTCGTGATCGGCTTCGGCGCCGTGCTGCTGATCCGGCGCCGGCATCCGCGGGCGCTTGCGCGGATTCCGCCCGCGCGGCTCGGCCTGTGGTCGTTCGCGGTCGCGATCGCGCATGGCGCGGGGCTGATGCTGGTACCGATCTACCTGGGGCTGTGCGGGCTCGACCGGGACGCCGGCCATCGCGCGGCGGCCACGCTCGTCGATGCGCATCTCGGGATGGCGCTCGTCGTCGCGGCCGTGCATGCCATCGCGATGATCGGCGCCGGCGGCGGGCTCGCGTGGCTCGTGTACCGCTATCTCGGGCTGAAGTTCGTATCGCGGAGCTGGTTCAATCTCGACGCGGTGTGGGCGTCGAGCCTGATCGTGACGGGCGCGTTGTCGCTCGGTCTGGCGGCGGCGCGATAGTGCGGGGAGACCTGCGGCCGAGGTCGAGCACGGGTGCCGGGCGGCGCGGCGGCCCCGCACGAACGACACGACAGGACGGCCGTGCCGGCAACGTGCCATTGCGCATCCGTCGGCGCGCCGCAGTGTTCGCTACGTCACCCTGCCCCCGCAATGCGCCGTCCGGCCGGGCCCGGCGGCCCCGATTCCGCTAAAATCGCGCCATGCGCACCCCTTCCTCCTCGACCGCCTTGTCGCCTTTCGTCCGCCGTGCCCGCCCTGCCCGCGTCGCGCCGCGCCCGCCCGTCTCGTTCCGGATGGCCGCGCGATGAGCCACGCCAATCCTCCGGATTTCGACTCGGCCGCCTTCCGGCAAGCACTCGGCCAGTTCGCCACGGGCGTGACGGTGATCACGACGCGCGCACCGTCCGGCCAGCTGATCGGCATCACCGCCAGCTCGTTCAACTCCGTGTCGCTCGATCCGCCGCTCGTGCTGTGGAGCCTCGCGCACAAATCGGCGTCGACGCCCGTGTTCCGCGGCAACAGCCATTACGTGGTGAACGTGCTCGCGGCATCGCAGCTCGACCTGTGCAAGCGCTTCTCGACCTACAAGGGCGATCGCTTCGAAGGAATCGCGCATGCGGCCGGCAACTCTGGGATGCCCGTGCTCGACGGCGCGCTCGCGTGGTTCGAATGCCACAACCGCAGCCGCTACGACGAAGGCGACCACGTGATCTTCGTCGGTGAAGTGGAGCGCTGCGGCGTGCGCGCGGAATCCGACACGGCACCGCCGCTCGTGTTCCACGGCGGCGGCTTCCACGGCCTTACACCGCTTTGATCGCCCCCGTGCGCGCCAGCCCGACCGGCGCGCCGGCTTCATCCTTCAGCGTCTGCAGCACGATGTTCGAACGGATGTCCATCACGCCCGGCGCCTTGTAGAGCCGGTTCAGCACGAAATCCGAATAGTGCTTGAGGTTGTGCGCGAGCACGCGCAGCAGATAGTGGCTTTCGCCCGTCACGACGAACGCGCCGACCACCTCCGGCCATTCGCGCAGCGCTTCCGCGAAGCGCTCGTGCCATTGATTCTCTTCGTTGCGCATCGACACCTGAACGAACGCCTCGAGCTCGAAGCCGAGCTTCTCGCGGCTCAGGCACGCGCGATAGTGCTCGATCACGCCCTGCTCCTCGAGCAGGCGCATGCGGCGCAGACAGGCGGATGGCGAAAGCGAAATCCGTTCCGCCAGGTCGAGATTGCTGATTCTGCCCTCTTCCTGCAGTACCGCCAGAATCCGGCAGTCGGTGGCATCGAGCGTGATCGCGTGCATTTTTGGTCCCCGTTTTCCCTCTGAGTCGAATTATCTGCCAATCGGGCGGATTGTCCATGTTTATTTCGCAAGCACTTTCTACGAGCGTCCACCTATCATTCGAAGGACCGACTCACCGAATCGTCATGCCATGGACACCCTCTGGGACATCTCGCCGCCTGTCAGCCCCGCCACCCCCGTATGGCCGGGCGATACGCCGGTTTCCGTCGAACGCGTGTGGCGGATGGAGGCCGGCTCGCCGGTCAACGTCGCGCGCCTGACGCTGTCGCCGCACACGGGCGCGCACTGCGACGCGCCGCTGCACTACGACGCCGACGGCGCGCCGATCGGCGCCGTGCCCCTCGACACCTACCTCGGCCCGTGCCGCGTAATCCATTGCATCGGCGCATCGCCGGTCGTGCAGCCGGCCGACGTCGCGGCCGCGCTCGACGGCGTACCGCCTCGCGTGCTGCTGCGCACCTGTGCGCGCGCCAGCGTCGACGAGTGGGACAGCCACTTCTGCGCGGTCGCGCCGGAGACCGTCGACCTGCTCGCCGCGCACGGCGTGAAACTGATCGGCATCGACACGCCGTCGCTCGACCCGCAGGAATCGAAGACGATGGATTCGCATCGCCGCGTGCGCGCGCACCGGATGGCAATCCTCGAAGGCATCGTGCTCGACGATGTGCCGCCCGGCGACTACGAACTGATCGCACTGCCGCTGAAATTCGCGACGCTCGACGCGAGCCCCGTGCGCGCGGTGCTGCGCGCGCTGCCCGCGCGCGCCGCCTGATTACCCCGACCTACGACCTCACATCATGATGATCAAGACCCGTGAAGACGCGCTCGCGCTCGACCGCGACGATGCGCTCGCCCCGCTGCGCGACCAGTTCTCCCTGCCCGACGGCGTGATCTACCTCGACGGCAACTCGCTCGGCGCGCAGCCGCGCGCATCGGCCGCCCGCGCGCTGCAGGTGATCGACGCCGAATGGGGCGAAGGCCTGATCCGCAGCTGGAACACGGCCGGCTGGTTCGCGCTGCCGCGCCGTCTCGGCGACAAGCTCGCGACACTGATCGGCGGCGCGCCCGGCGAGACGGTCGTGACCGATACGATCTCGATCAACCTGTTCAAGCTGCTGTCGGCGATGGTGCGCCACCAGGCCGAGCGCGCGCCCGAACGCCGCGTGATCGTGTCGGAGCGCTCGAACTTCCCGACCGACCTGTATATCGCGCAGGGGCTGATCGAGCAGCTCGGCGGCGACTACGAACTGCGCCTGATCGACGACCCGGCCGACCTGCCCGGCGCGCTCGGCGCGGACACGGCCGTCGCAATGATCACGCACGTGAACTACCGCACCGGCTACATGCACGACATGCCGGCCGTCACGCAACTCGTGCACGACGCCGGCGGGCTGATGCTGTGGGATCTCGCGCACTCGGCCGGCGCGGTGCCGGTCGACCTGAACGGCGCACGCGCGGACGGCGCGGTCGGCTGCACGTACAAGTACCTGAACGGCGGCCCCGGTTCGCCCGCCTTCGTGTGGGTGCCGCATCGTCATCACGCGCACTTCTCGCAGCCGCTGTCCGGCTGGTGGGGCCACCGCGCACCGTTCGCGATGCAGCCGGGCTTCGCGCCCGATCCGGGCATCGCACGCTTCCTGTGCGGCACGCAGCCGATCGTGTCGATGTCGATGGTCGAATGCGGGCTCGACGTGTTCCTGCAGACCGACATGCACGCGATCCGCCGCAAGTCGCTCGCGCTGACCGATGCGTTCATCGCGCTCGTCGAAGCACGCTGCGCGGGCCTGTCGCTGAAGCTCGTCACGCCGCGCGCGCATCACCAGCGCGGCTCGCAGGCGAGCTTCGAGCATCCGCACGGCTACGAAGTGATGCAGGCGCTGATCGCGCGCGGCGTGATCGGCGACTACCGCGAGCCGTACGTGCTGCGCTTCGGTTTCACGCCGCTCTATACGCGCTTCGCCGACGTGTGGGATGCCGTCGAGACGCTGCGCGACATCCTCGCCACCGACGCGTGGAAGGCGCCCGAGTTCGCCGAGCGCGGCGCGGTGACCTGATCGGCCTTGCCCGGCGCGCGTGAGCCGCGCGCCGCGCCCCGTCATTCAAATCTGGAGAGAGTCGTGAATTCTGGTCATATGCAGCCACCCGGCGGCGACGCGCCGGCGGGCTGCCCGTTCTCGGGCGCACGCGCCGCGCATTCGGCACAAGCGGCCCCGGCCGCGCACGAAGCATCGCACGTGCCCGGCGATGCCGGCTGGCACAACGCGCAGCTCGATTTCTCGAAATCGATGAGCTACGGCGACTACCTGTCGCTGAATTCGATCCTCGACGCGCAGCATCCGCTGTCGCCCGATCACAACGAGATGCTGTTCATCATCCAGCATCAGACGAGCGAGCTGTGGATGAAGCTCGCGCTGTTCGAGCTGCGCGGCGCCCTCGACGCGGTGCGCACCGACGCGCTGCCGCCCGCGTTCAAGATGCTCGCACGCGTGTCGCGCATCCTCGAACAACTGGTGCAGGCGTGGAACGTGCTGTCGACGATGACGCCGTCCGAATATTCGGCGATGCGCCCGTATCTCGGGCAATCATCGGGTTTCCAGTCTTATCAGTACCGGCAACTCGAATTCCTGCTCGGCAACAAGAACGTGCAGATGCTGCAGCCGCATGCGCATCGGCCCGACATCCTCGAACAGGTGCGTGCGACGCTCGAGGCACCGTCGTTCTACGACGAAGTCGTGCGCCTGCTCGCGCGGCGCGGCTTCCCGATCGCGGCGGAGCGGCTCGAGCGCGACTGGACCCAGCCGACCCGGCACGACGAGACGGTCGAAGCCGCGTGGCTCGAGGTGTACCGTCACCCGCAGCAGCACTGGGAACTCTACGAGATGGCCGAGGAACTCGTCGATCTCGAGGATGCGTTCCGCCAGTGGCGCTTCCGTCACGTGACGACCGTCGAGCGCATCATCGGCTTCAAGCAGGGCACGGGCGGCACGAGCGGTGCGCCGTACCTGCGCAAGATGCTCGACGTCGTGCTGTTCCCCGAGCTCTGGCACGTGCGCACCACGCTGTAACGCACCACTCGCCCCCGGGCCCGCCCGCCGTCACGACGACGTGCGGGCCAGCTCCTCCCCTTCGCGCGGCTGCACGGCCGCGCGCGACAGTCGCGGGATATGCCGTCGCACGACGAGCAGCGCGACGCAGACAATCCCCATCGCGATCGCCAGCATCGTCAGATAGGCCGTGGCGCCGCCCGTGGTGATCACGATCGCGCCCGCGAACGCACTGAGGATCGCGCCGAGCCGGCCGAACGCGAGTGCGCTCGCGGTGCCCGTCGCGCGCACGGCCGTCGGGTAGATGTACGCACAGAGCGCGTACATCGTCGACTGCACCGCGTTGACGAACAGTCCGTGCAGGCCGAGCCCGACGATCAGCCAGCCCGTGTGGCGGCCCGCATCGACACCCATCAGCCACACCGCACTCGCCGCGCCGCCGATACTGCACAGCACGAGCGGCCAGCGCGACCCAGCGTGCGCGATCGTCCACGCGCACAACAGCGCACCGATCACGCCGCCGAGGTTGTACGCGGTGAGCCCCGTCCCCGCGACCGACACGCTCAGCCCGCTCGCCGCCAGCATCGTCGGCAGCCAACTGAACGCCGCATACACGGCAAGCAGGCACATGAAAAACGCGCACCACAACGCGATCGTGTCGCGCGCGTGGCCGCTCGCGAACAGCGCGCCGAAGCCGCCGCGGCCGCCTGCCGTGCGTGCGTCCCTCATGTCGGTGAAGGCGGTGCCCGGCGCGACGGACCGCTCCATCCGCGCGAGCAGCGCGCCGAGTTCCGGCCAGCGCGCGGGGCGCCGCGCGAGATAGCGCGGCGATTCGGGCAGCGCACGCACGAGCACGAAGCCGAGCACGAGCGGCAACGCGCCGCCCGCAAAGAACAGCCCGCGCCAGCCGTAGCGCGGCAGCACCTCGTGCGCGAACAGGCCGGCCAGCATCCCGCCGAGCGGCACGCAGACGATCGTCGCGGTCACCATCATCGTGCGACGCCGCGCAGGCGTGTATTCGGCCGTCATCGTCGTGGCCGTCGGCAGCGCGCCGCCAATCCCGAGGCCTGCTATGAAGCGCAGCACCGCGATCGCGGTGACGTCCGGTGCGAAACCGATCGCGCAGGTCGCGATGCCGAACAGGAACACGCTGCCGATCACGGCCTGGCGGCGGCCGAAGCGGTCAGCGACGATCCCCGCGCACGCACTGCCGATGCCCATCCCGATCAGCCCGGCCGCCACCGCCGGCGCGAACGCGCCACGCGTGATGCCCCATTCGCGGATCAGCACCGGAATCGCGAAGCCGATCAGCTGGCCGTCGAAGCCGTCGAGCACGATCGCGAGCGCGGCGAGCAGCACCACGCAGCGCTGCATCGTCGTGAACGGCCCGTCGTCGAGCGTCGCGCCGATGTCGACGGACGGTGGCGGCAATCCGTCGCGCGTGCTCATGCGACCTCCCGTGTACCGCGCTTACGCGGCAACATGCGCGAGCGGCGCGCGGCAAGACAACGGCATTCGATGGCGTTCATGGCGTCTCCATTTGCCCGGGCTGGCGCGGTAGCGCGTGCCCGGATCTCGTGCTGCGCAGGCGGCTGGTGTCGACGCATCGGCGCCGGCTCCGGTGTCTCGTCCAACCCGTTGCGATCGGGCGCCGTCGCCTGCGCGCGACGCGCTCGTCTCGTCGTGCGGCGCAAGCCGCGCCGCCAGCCTGATGCTCAGTTCATCCGTGCGTCGATCAGCCGGACCAGCGCAAGCAGCGTCTCGGCGTGCGGTACCGCGACACCCGCTTCGCGCGCGGCCGCGACGACCTTGCCGCTGATCGCTTCGATTTCCGTGCGGCGGCCCGCGAGCACGTCCTGCAACATCGACGGGCGATGGCCGCGATGCGCGCCGATCGCATGCTCGACGTTGTGCGCGATACGTTCGCCGTCGACCGCGATGCCCTTCGCGTGGGCGACGCCGGCCACCTCGGCCGCGATTGCGAGCGCGAGTCGCGGCCCGTCGTGATGATTGCCGAGCTGGTCGACCGTGCAGCCCGTCGCCGCGCACAGCGTGTTGAGCGCCGCATTGAATGCGACCTTCTCCCAGATCGCGGCCCATACGTCGGTGTCCAGCGTGCACGCGAGCCCCGCGCGCGACAGCGTTTCGGCCGCCGTCGCCGCGAACGGGCGCGCCGCGCCGTCGGCCGTCATCATGCGGATCGTGCCCGCGCCGTGCGAGCGCACGTGCGCCGGCCCCGCGGCGTCGGCCGGCCACGTCGTCACGCCGACCAGGATGCGTTCGAGCGGCACGAACGCATTCAGCGTCTCGACGTTGCCGAGCCCGTTCTGCAGCGTCAGCACGTGCGTGTCCTGCTCAAGCAGCGCGCGCACGCCGTCGAGTGCGGTACGCGTATGCAGCGATTTCGTGAAGACGATCAGCAAGTCGAACGATGCATCGGACGATGCGGCCGCATCCGCATTCGCCACTTCCGGCCGCACGGCCTGCAACGTACGGATGCGTCGTTCACCACGATCGTCGTCGATGCGCAGTCCGTCACGGCGAATCGCATCGAGGTGCGCGTCGTTCACGTCGATCAGCGTGACTGCCTCGCCGCTTTCGGCCAGCCGCCCGCCGAACAGCGAGCCCATCGCGCCGGCGCCCAGAATCGCAATCCTCATCGTCGTCGGCCTCGTCAGAACGGATAGTGGCGCGGTGCGGTCTGCACCGTGATCCAGCGCAGGTCCGTGAACGCCGCGATGCCTGCGTTGCCACCGAAGTGACCGAAGCCGCTGTCCTTCACGCCGCCGAACGGCATCTGCGCCTCGTCGTGCACGGTCGGGCCGTTCACGTGGCAGATGCCCGATTCGATGCGGGCCGCGACGCGCATCGCACGCGCGACGTCGCGGCTGAACACGGCCGACGACAACCCGAACGCGTTGTCGTTCGCGCAACGGATCGCGGCATCCTCGCCGTCGGCGCGCACGATACCCTTCACCGGGCCGAACGACTCCTCGGCATAGATGCGCATCGCCGGCGTCACGTGGTCGAGCAGCGTGGCCGGGAACAGCGTGCTGTCGGCCTTGCCGCCGCACACGAGCGTCGCGCCGTGCGCGAGCGCATCGTCGATCAGCGCGTTGCAGCGCTCGACGGCCTTCGTGTCGATCAGCGAACCGAGTACGACGGGCCCTTGGCGAGGATCGCCGAGCGGCAGCGACGCGGCCTTGTCGGCGAGCTTCGCGACGAACGCATCGGCGATCGATGCGTCGACGACGATGCGTTCGGTCGACATGCAGATCTGCCCGGAATTCGCGAACGCGCCGAACGCGGCCGCCGCCACTGCGGCGTCGAGGTCGGCGTCGTCGAGCACGACGAACGGCGCCTTGCCGCCGAGCTCCAGCACCGACGGTTTCAGGTGACGCGCGCAAGCTTCGGCGACGATCCTGCCGACACGCGTCGATCCCGTGAAATTCACGCGGCGCACGGCCGGATGCGCGATCAATGCATCGACGATCGTGCCTGCATCCTCTGGCGCGTTCGTCACGAAATTGACGACACCCGGCGGCAGCCCGGCTTCCTGCAACGCCTCGACGATCAGACCGTGCGTGACGGGACACAGCTCCGAGCCCTTCAGCACGACCGTGTTGCCGCACGCAAGCGGCAGCGCGAGCGCGCGCGTCGCGAGGATCACCGGCGCATTCCACGGGGCGATGCCGAGCACGACGCCGGCCGGCTGCCGCACGCCCATCGCGAGCGAACCGGGCACGTCGGACGGGATCAGCTCGCCGCCGATTTGCGTGGTCAGCGACGCAGCCTCGACGAGCCCGCTCGCGGCGAGATGCACGTTGAAGCCGGCCCACAGCGCGGACGCGCCCGTCTCCGCCGCCATCGCGGCGACGAACTGCTCGTGCTTCGCTTCGAGCGCGGCGGCCGCCTTCAGCAGCAGCGCGCGGCGTGCACCGGGGCCGAGCGCGGCCCAACCGGGAAACGCTCGGGCGGCCGCATCGGCCGCCGCGCGCGCATCGTCGACGGTGCATGCCGGCGCTTCTGACGCGACTTCGCCATCGAGCGGGTTGCGGCGCACGAAGGTCGCGCCGCTGGATGAATGGCGACGTTCGCCGCCGATCAGCATCGATACGGTTTGCATGGAATCTCCGGAGGGACGCGCGTCGCGCATCACGTAATTCAGGCAATCTCGACTTCGACGACGACCGGCGTCGCCGCACGCAGCGCGTCGGCCAGCGTGTCGCGCAGGTGCGTGGCCTCGCTCACGCGTATGCCGCGGCAGCCCATCCCTTGCGCGAGCGCGACGAAATCCAGGTCCGGCAGATCGGTGCCCTGCACGGGGTCGCCCGGCCCGAAGCCGAACACCGGCGCGAAATCCTGCAGCGCCGCGTAGCGGTGATTGTTCAGGATCACGAACGTGATCGGCAGCTTCAGTTGCGCGGCGCTCCACAAGGCCTGGATCGAATACAGGCTCGACCCGTCGCCGATCAGGCCGATCACGCGCCGGCCCGGCTGCGCGAGCGCGACGCCGACGGCGGCCGGCATCCCGTAGCCGAGCCCGCCGCTGTCCATCGTGTAGAACGTGCCGCTGCGCGTGAACGGCAGGTGTTCCTGCATCACGGGCCGTGCGCTCGGCGCTTCCTCGACGACGATGTCGTGCGCGTCGCGCACGTCGGCAAGCGTCTGCAGCGCGAACGCGACCGACATGCGCTCGCCGGCGGCCGGCGGTTCGACACGCGCACGCGGCGGCCGCGGCGCGGGCATCGGCCGCTCGGGCGGCGCCGGGCGCGCGAGCAGGTCGCGCGCGGCGAGCCGCAGGTTGCCGACGACCGCATCGCCCGACGGCGTCCACGCGGCGATGCCCGGATCGTCGACGAGCTGCACGAGCGTCGCGCCCGGCGGCACGTGCGGGCCGAAGCCCTCGATGTGATAGGTGAACGCGGGCGCGCCGAACGCGAACACGAGGTCGTGCCCGTCGAGCCGCGCGACGATCTTCTCGCGGATTGCGGGCAGGAAGCCGGCGAACAGCGGATGGTCCTCGGGGAAGCTGCAGCGCCCCGACATCGGCGCGACGTACACGCGCGCGCGGTGCCGCTCGGCGAGCCGCACGACGTCGTCCCACGCGCCGGCGCGATCGACGGCCGCCCCGACCACGAACGCGGGTCGCCGCGCGGCGTCGAGCGTGTCGCCGAGCCGCGCGAGCGCGTCCGGATCGGGCCGCACGACGCTGCTGACGTCGCGGCGCGGCAGCCGGTCGGCCGGCTTGTCCCAGTCGTCGACCGGGATCGACACGAACACGGGGCCGCGCGGTTCCTGCATCGCGATGCGGTACGCACGCGCGATCGCGGCCGGCACGTCCTGCGCACGCGCAGGCTCGATGCTCCATTTCACGTACGGCTTCGGCAGCTCGGCAGCCTGCGTCGCGCCGAGAAACGGGTCGAACGGCAGGATCGCGCGTGCCTGCTGGCCCGCGGTCACGACCAGCGGCGTGCGATTCTTGAAGGCGGTGAAGAGATTGCCCATCGCGTTGCCGACGCCCGCCGCCGAATGCAGGTTGACGACCGCCGCATTGCCGGTGGCCTGCGCGTGGCCGTCGGCCATCCCGACCACGACGGCTTCATGCAAGCCGAGCACGTAGCGGAAATCGTCCGGGAAGTCGCGGAACATCGGCAGCTCGGTCGAGCCGGGATTGCCGAACACGCGGTCGATGCCGAACTGGCGAAGCAGGTCGATCACCGCATCGCGAACGGTGACCGGTACGGCGGAAGGGGGCGTATGGCCGGACATGCTCGGGCGTCTCCTCGATGGCTTGGCGGTTTCCACAGTATCGAAGCGCAAGCCATTCTCGGATACTGTATTTTCTGCGATAAGCCATACCGCTCCGACATGACTTTCGATCTTCGACAATTGCGTGCCTTCACGACGATCGTCTCGTGCGGCAGCCTCGGCCGCGCCGCCGACGCGCTGCACGTCACGCAGCCGGCGCTGAGCCGGATCCTGAAACGGCTCGAGGACCAGGTCGGCGCGCCCTTGTTCGAGCGCCACTCGAAGGGCGTGCAGCTCACCGCGTTCGGCGAGGCGCTGCTGCCGCACGCGACGCTGCTGCAGCACGAGGCCGAGCACGCGCGCGAGGAGCTCGACGCGATGCGCGGCTTCGCGAAAGGCACGATCAAGGTCGGCACGGTGGGCAGCATCGCGAGCCTCGTGCTGCCGGTCGCGGTGGGCCGTGTGCTCGACCGCTGGCCGAACCTGCGCGTCGAGATCATCGAAGGCGTGTGGGACCGGCTCGCGGAAGGGCTGAACAAGCACGAGATCGATCTCGCGCTGTCCGCGCACGGGCCCGACACCGACGAGATCGTCGCGATTCCCGAGTGCCGCTGGGAGGATCGCAGCCACATCGTTGCGGCGCCGCACCATCCGCTGCGCGCGCTCGGCCGCGCGCCGACGCTTGCCGACACGCTGCACGCGCGCTGGGCGATTCCGCCGCGCGGCACCGCACCGTTCGACCACATGCGCGCGACCTTCGACGCACACGGGCTCGCGCTGCCCGACATCGCGGTCGAGACGCGCTCGGTGACGACGCTGAAAAGCCTCGTCGCGCATGCCGGCTTCCTGAGCTGGATGGCCGAGCCGATGTACGGTGCCGAGCAGCGCGCCGGCACGATCGACACACTGCCCGTGCGCGAGGTCGTCGCAGTGCGCACGCTCACCGCGTTCCGGCGCCGCCACGGCATCCTGCCGGGGCCGGCCGGCAAGCTGCTCGAAGAACTCGTCGCATTGACGCGCGAAGGACGCTGACGGCACTTTCCGCACCGGCCGCCCGTTCGCGCCCTCTCCGCCCTCTCCGCCCTCTCCGCCTGCCGCCTGCCGCCGCAGCGCACCATCGAAATGCCGTTTCCCCGCCTTGACTTTCGCTCGCCCGAATACGATCATTCGCTCACACAAAGAGCAAATGATCGTATTCGACAGGACAGTCAGGCACGAAGAGGAGACACCGGATGACCGAATCGCCCTCCGCCCGCACGCCCGTGCTGCTGCACATCGGCGCGGGCTCGTTTCACCGCGCGCACCAGGCGTGGTATCTGCATCGCGTGAACGCGGCCGTCCCGGCCGACGAGCGCTGGTCGCTGACCGTCGGCAACATCCGTGACGACATGCACGCGACGATGGACGCACTCGCCGCGCAGCACGGCGCCTACACGCTCGAAACCGTCACGCCGCAAGGCGAGCGCGCATACGAGACGATCCGCGCGATCACGCGCGTGCTGCCGTGGTCGATCGACCTCGCCGCGCTGATCGACGCCGGCGCCGACCCGGCCTGCCGGATCGTGTCGTTCACCGTCACCGAAGGCGGCTACTACCTCGACGAACACAACCGGCTCGACCTCGCGAACGCCGATCTCGCGGCCGACCTGCAGGGCGCACGCACGACGCTGTACGGCGCACTCGCCGCGCTGCTCGCCGAGCGCGTGACGCGCGGCGCGGGCCCGCTCACGCTGCAGAGCTGCGACAACCTGCGCAACAACGGCGCGCGCTTTCGCGCGGGGATGCGCGAATTCCTCGAGCGGCGCGGGCTGCTCGAGCTGCTTGCATGGTTCGATGCGAACGTCGCCACGCCGAGCGCGATGGTCGACCGCATCACGCCGCGCCCGACCGCCGACGTGCGCGAGCGCGTGCTGGCCGCCACCGGCTTCGACGACGCGTGCCCGGTGATGGGCGAATCGTTCATCCAGTGGGTGATCGAGGACCGCTTCGCGGCCGGCCGGCCGAAGTGGGAGCTGGCCGGCGCCGAACTCGTCGACGACGTGCACCCGTACGAGGAAGCGAAGATCCGCATCCTCAACGCGACGCACAGCTGCATCGCGTGGGCCGGCACGCTCGCGGGCCATACGTATATCCACGAAGGGACGCACGACGCGGCGATCCGCCGCTTCGCGCACGACTACGTGACGCAGGACGTGATCCCGTGCCTCACGCCGAGCCCGCTCGATCTCGCGCGCTACCGCGACGTCGTGCTCGAACGCTTCGGCAACCCGTACGTGCTCGACACGAACCAGCGCGTCGCGGCCGACGGCTTCTCGAAGATTCCCGGCTTCATCGCGCCGACGCTCGCCGAATCGTTCGCACGCGGCGCGGCGCCGGTCGCCACCGCCGTGCTGCCCGCGTTGTTCCTGCGCTTTCTCGAACGCTGGGCGCGCGGCGCGCTGCCGTACGTGTACCAGGACGGCGTGATGGACGAAAGCGCCGCGCGGGCGATCGTCCAGGCCGACGACCCGGTTGTCGCGCTCTGCGCCAGCCGCGCACTGTGGGGCTCGCTCGCCGGCAACGCGGCGCTGTTCGAGGCGCTGCGCGCCGGGCTCGCGCGGGTCGACGCATGGCTCGCGGCACGCTGACGCGCATCCGGGCGAACCTGCCTTGGCACGTGCCCGGCCGCGCGGCTAAAGTAGCGACTCCCCACTGACGGAACGGATCGCTCATGTATCTCGGCATCGACCTCGGCACCTCGGAAGTGAAGGTGCTGCTGCTCGCCCCGGACGGCACGGTCGTCGGCACCGCCGGCTCGCCGTTCACCGTGTCGCGGCCGCATCCGCGCTGGGCCGAACAGCATCCGGACGACTGGTGGCAAGGCACGCTCGCCGCGCTCGCGGCGCTGCGCGAACGGCACCGCGACGCGTTCGCGCAAGTGCGCGGCATCGGCCTGTCGGGCCAGATGCACGGCGCCGTGCTGCTCGGCCGCGACGATCGCGTGCTGCGCCCCGCGATCCTGTGGAACGACATGCGCAGCGCCGACGAATGCGCGCTGCTCACCGAACGCGCGCCCGATCTCCACGCACTGGCCGGCAACCTCGCGATGCCGGGCTTCACCGCGCCGAAATTGTTGTGGGTCGCGAAGCACGAACCCGACGTATTCGCGGCGACCGCCTGCGTGCTGATGCCGAAGGATTACCTGCGGTTCCGGCTGACCGGCGCGAAGGTGTCCGATCCGTCTGATGCGGCCGGCACGCTGTGGCTCGACGTCGCGCGCCGCGACTGGTCCGATGCGCTGCTCGCCGCATGCGGAATGACGCGTGACCAGATGCCCCGCATCGTCGAAGGCAACGCGCCATCCGGCACGCTGCGCGCGGACATCGCACGCGAACTCGGGCTGTCGGAAGCCGTCGTGGTGGCCGGCGGCGGCGGCGACAACGCGACGAGCGCACTCGGCATCGGCGCGATCCACGCGGGCGACGGCTTCGTCTCGCTCGGCACTTCCGGCGTGCTGAGCGTGGTCGGCGATCGCTTCACGCCGAACCCCGCATCGGCCGTGCATGCGTTCTGCCATGCGATTCCCGATCGCTGGCAATTGATGAGCGTCGTACTGTCGGCCGCGAGCTGCCTGCGCTGGGTCTGCAAGCTGACCGGCACCGACGAGCCCGCGCTGCTCGCCGAAGTCGAAACGCTCGATGCCGACGCGCTCGCGACGGCGCCGCTGTTCCTGCCCTACCTGTCCGGCGAGCGCACGCCGCACAACGATCCATACGCACAGGGCGTGTTCTTCGGGATGACGCATGCGACCGAACGCGCGCACCTCGGCTACGCGGTGCTCGAAGGCGTGACGCTGGGCCTCGCCGACGGTCTGGACGCGCTGCATGCGGCCGGTGTCGAAACCGACCAGTTGTCGCTGATCGGCGGCGGCGCGCGCAGCGCGTTCTGGGCGCAGCTGATCGCCGATGCGCTGAACGTGCGCACGCGCCAGCACGGCGGCGGTGAAACCGGTGCGGCGCTCGGCGCGGCACGGCTCGGCTGGCTGGCCGTCGGCGGCGATCCGCATGCGGTGCTGGCGAAGCCCCGGTGCGAGCCGAATACACGCCGGATGCGGCACGCCATGCGCGGCTGCGCGAACGCCTCGACGCATTCCGCGCGCTGTACCGCCACGTGCAACCGCTGTACGAACCGTCGCGCGCGCGGCTCGCGTAAGCGCCGCACGTCACGCGTGGCGGCCGTCGGCCGCGTGCGCGACATGCGGTACAGTGGATGCCGTCATGCGGGCCCCCGGCCGGCCCGCTGGGCGGCCCGCGGGGCGGCCCCCCCGAGATCCGAACCGAATCGCTATCGTGTCCAAGTCCTCAGAAAAACTCGATCTCGCCACGCGTGCCGCGTGGCTCTACTACGTCGCGGGCGACACGCAGAACGAAATCGCGGAGAAGCTGCAGGTGTCGCGCCCGGTCGCGCAGCGCCTCGTCGCGTTCGCGGTCGAGAAGAACCTGATCCGCGTGCGCGTCGATCACCAGCTCGCCGACTGTCTCGATCTCGGCGCGCAGCTGTCGAAGCGCTACGGCCTCGCGATGTGCGAAGTCGTGCCCGTCGATGCCGACGCACCCGACGCGATCGACCGCAAGCTCGCGGTCGCCGGCGCGCAGGTGATGGAACGCTACCTGAACGAAACGCGGCCGATGGTGATCGCGGTCAGCAGCGGCCGGACGCTGAAGGCCGCGGTCGCGCAGATCGCGCAGATCGACCGCCCGCAGCACCGGCTCGTGTCGATGGTCGGTGCGATCGCCGCCGACGGTTCGTCGAATCGCTACGACGTCGCGCAGTACATCTCCGAGAAAACCGGCAGCAAGCACTTCCTGCTGCCCGCGCCGCTGTTCGCCGACAGCGACGCCGAGCGCGCGCAGTGGTGCAACCACCGGCTGTACCGGATCGTCGAGGCGCTGTCGGGCAAGGCCGACGTTGCGTTCGTCGGGATCGGCAACATCGGCCCGCACTGCCCGCTCTACGAGGACGGCTTCATCACCGAACAGGAGCGCGACGAGATGACCGCGCTCGGCGCGGTGGCGGAACTGCTCGGCGTGCCGATCGACGCGCAGGGCACGCAGATCGCCGTGTCGACGAGCGCGCGCGTGACGAGCGTCGCGCTCGCGACGCCGCCGAAGCGCCCGACGATCGCGTTCGCCGGCGGCCCGAAGAAACGCGACGCGGTGATCGCCGAGCTGCGCGGCGGCTGGCTGTCGGGGCTCGTCACCGACGAAACCTGCGCACGCGCCGCGCTCGACGCGAAAGCGGCCTGACGCCGCGCACGGCGCACGGCGCACCGCGCGCGGCAGTCGAATGCTCACGCCGCACGCGGCGCCGGAAACGCATGCCGGCGCGCCCGCCACGCGCCGACCCACGCGGCCGCCAGCAGCACGACGAGCACCCACGGAATCGCGCCGGCACCCGTTGCGCCGAGCAGCACCCCGCCTGCAATGCCCCCGCCCGCGATCGCGAGGTTCCACACCGTCACGAGCATCGACTGCGCGACGTCGGCCGCCTCCCCCGCCGCGTTCGCGGCAGCCGTCTGGAACAGCGTCGGCGCACCACCGAACGCGAGCCCCCACAGCGCGACGCCCGCATAGACGATCGCCATGCCGGAGCCGGCGCCGAGCATCGCCGCGGCGATCGCGAACAGCGCGATGCTGGTAAGCGTCAGGCGGCGCTGCGCGGCGCCGATCCACGCGCCCGTCAGCGCGATGCCGACCAGCGACGCGATGCCGAACACGAACAGCACCACATCGACTTGCGCGCCCATCCGCACGCCTGCGAGGAACGGCGCGACATACGTGTACAGCATGTTGTGCGCGAGCACGTACGCGAACATCACGGTCAGCACCGACCGCACGCCGGGCAACGTCATCACGCCGAGCACCGGCTCGCGTGCGCCGGCCTGCTGGCCCGGATAGTCGGGCACACGCCAGCGGATCCAGCCGATCAGCACGAGCGCTGCAAGCGTGATGCCCGCGAACGCGATGCGCCAGCCGAACATCGCACCGAGCGCGGTACCGGCCGGAATGCCGATCGACATCGCCGTCGGTATGCCGAGCATCGCAACCGCAATCGCGCGGCCGCGCAGCGAAGGCTCGACCATCCGGCTCGCATAGCCGGCCAGCAACGCCCACATCAGCCCGGCCGACATCCCCGCGACGAAGCGCGCGGCGAGCGTGAGCGCGTAATACGACGACGCGGCGGTCAGCGCATTCGATACGACGAAGCCCGCCAGCGCAGCAAGCAGCAGCCGGCGCCGGCGCACCGCGCGCGTCGCGGCGACGAGCGGAATCGCCGCGACGATCGAGCCGAGCGCGTAGACGGTCACCAGTTGGCCGATCAGCGCCTCGGTCACGCGCAGGTCGGCGCTCATCAGCGGCAGCAGGCCGGCCGGCAGCGCTTCGGTGAGGATCGTGATGAAGCCCGCGGTGGCGAGCGCGAGCAGGTTCGCAACCGGCAGGCGCGTACGCATCGGCGCGCCCGGATGTGCGGCACGATCGGCCGCGCGGTCGGTGGCGGATACACAATCGCTCATCGCACGCTCCATTCGCCGACGCCGTACACCGCATCGCGTACATCGGTCACGATGCGCCCGTGCATGCCTTCGTACAACGTATTGGTGAGCGCGACCACGGTGAGCCCGGCCGCGCGATCGACGAACCACGCATGCCCGTACGCACCGCCCCAGCGCCACGTGCCGACCGACTCCGGGGACTGCGCGAGCGCCGGGTCGCGCAGCACCGAAAAGCCGAGGCCGAAGCCGAATCCCGGTGCGTCCGGCAGATCGTGCGCGCCCGGCTGCACACGCGACATCTCGTCGATCCAGCGTGGCGACAGCCAGCCGTCGCGGCCGGTACGCAACGTATCGAGCAGCGTCATGCAATCGCGCGCGCTGCCGATCATGCCCGCCCCGCCCGACGGCCACGCGGCCGGGTCGAACGCGCGCGCCGGTGTGAAGCGGATGCCGATCGTGCCGTCGTACACGGGCACGAGATCGTCGTCGGCCATCCGGCGCGGCACGCCCGGCGCACTCACGTAAGGTGTCGCGACCCGCGCGGCGTCGTGCGTGACGAACGCGGTATCGGACATCCCGAGCGGCGCGGTGACGAGCGCCGCCACCGCGTCGGGAAGCGGCCGTCCATCGATCGCCTCGATCAGCGCGCCGACCACGTCGATCGCGAGCGAGTACGCCCACGATGTGCCGGGCGCGAACTGCAACGGCACGCCGGCGATGCGCCGCACGTTCTCCGCGAGCGACAGTTCCGCGCGGTCCATCCCGTCGGACACGCCCGCTCGCGCATACGGCCCGTCGGCGTCGGCTTCGAGGAAGCGGTAGCCGAGCCCGGCCGTATGCGACAGCAGATGGCGCAGCGTGATCGCCGCACGCGTGCCGTCGGGCAGCGTCGGCGCGAACGCCGGCAGCCAGCGCGCGACGGGCTCGTCGAGCCCGATGCGCCCGGCCGCGACGAGCCGCATCGCGGCGGCCGTCACGATCGGCTTCGACAACGACGCGAGCCGGAACAGCGTACGCTCCTGCATCGGCGTACCGGCTTCGCGATCGGCGAGACCGGCCGCACGTGCATAACGCAGTTCGCCGTGGCGGGCTGCCAGCACGACCGCGCCGACCACGCGCGCGTCGGCCAGCGCGCGATCGAGCACGGCATCGACCCGGCGGCGCAACGCCGCGTCCGGGTCGTTGCGGGTGGCGGAGACAGGCAGGGATGACATGGCGTGACCTCGAACAGTGAAGGAACGCCCATCGTAGGAAACCGGCAACAGAAGAAAAACCGGGGTAGAGTTCCGGACACTCCGGACATCGATGTCCGCAATCAGGACCCAGCATGGAAAATCTCGGCGGTTTCGTCGTCTTCGTCCAGGTCGCGGAAACGCGCAGCTTCGTCGCGGCCGGCCGTGCGCTCGGGCTGTCGGCATCGGCGATCGGCAAGCGCATCGCACGGCTCGAAGCCCGGCTGAACGTGCGGCTCTTTCACCGCAGCACGCGCAGCATCACGCTCACCGCGGAAGGCGCGCGTTTTCTCGAACGCTGCCGGCGCGTGATCGCCGAGATCGACGCGGCCGAGCAGGAACTGACGCAAAGCACCGAGGCGCCGCGCGGGCGGCTGCGCGTGAGCTTGCCGACGATCGGCACGCTGCTGCTGCCGGTGCTCGCCGATTTCATGGCCGCGTATCCGGAGATCGAGCTCGACATCGACTTCAGCGACCGGATCGTCGACGTGGTCGACGAAGGCTTCGATGCCGTGCTGCGCACCGGCCGGCCCACCGATTCGCGGCTGTCGTCGCGGCTGCTCGGCCATTTCCGGCAGCACCTCGTCGCGTCGCCCGACTATCTCGAACGGCACGGCGCGCCACGCACGCCGGCCGATCTCGCACAGCACCGCTGCCTGCACTACCGCTTCCCGAGCAGCGGCAAGCTCGAGATCTGGCCGCTGCGCGCGCCGCGCTCCGGCACGCCGCCGGAGGTGCCGGTGTCGATGGTCAGCAACAACGCTGAGACGCGCCAGTGCTTCGCGATGCGCGGGCTCGGCATCGCATGCCTGCCCGAATTCTTCGTGCGCGAGGCGCTCGAAGCCGGCACGCTGCGCGCCGTGCTCGCCGAGCACGTCGTGAGCCGCACGCCGTTCTACGTGCTGTGGCCGTCGGGCCGGCATCCGGCACCGAAGCAGCGCGCGTTCGTCGACTACATGGTCGAGCACCTGCGCCTGTAGCCGGCGCGCGCCGTCACGCCGCCTTCGCGTGCGCGCTCAGCCGGCGGAACGCCTGCCCGTGCTCGTCGAACAGGTGGCAGTGCTCGGCCTGCGCGTGCACATGGAGCGCCTCGCCGGTGCGGTACGTGTCGAGCGGCGGAATCCGCGCGATCAGCCCGTCCGGCGCGACGGCCGACTCCGCGTACAGATACGCGGCATCGCCGAGCGACTCGACGGCCATCGTCTTCGCGGCCACGCCGGCAGCCGCCGCTTCGACTTTCAGATGCTCGGGCCGCACGCCGACCGTCACCGCCGCACCACGCTGCAGCCCCGCCGCTTCGACCGCAGCGCGCTGCGTCTCGCCGCTGTCGAAACGCACGAGCACGCCGCCCGCATCGACCGACTCGACGGTGCCCTTCAGGAAGTTCATCTTCGGCGAGCCGATGAAGCCCGCGACGAACTGGTTCGCCGGCGCGTGATACAACTCGTTCGGCGTACCGACCTGCTGCACCGCGCCGCCCGACAGCACGACGATCTTGTCGGCGAGCGTCATCGCCTCGACCTGGTCGTGCGTCACGTAGATCATCGTCGTCTTCAGCTCGTCGTGCAGCCGCGCGAACTCCAGCCGCATCTTCACGCGCAGCGCCGCGTCGAGGTTCGACAGCGGCTCGTCGAACAGGAACACCTTCGGCTTGCGCGTGATCGCGCGGCCGATCGCGACGCGCTGCCGCTGGCCGCCCGACAGCTGCTTCGGCTTGCGGTCGAGCAGATGGTCGATGTGCAGGATCTTCGCGGCCTGCTTCACGGCCTGGTCGATCTCCGGCTTCTTCGCACCCGCGAGCTTCAGGCCGAACGCCATGTTGTCGTACAGCGTCATGTGCGGGTACAGCGCATACGACTGGAACACCATCGCGATGCCGCGTTTCGCGCTCGGCACGTCGTTGACCTTCGCGCCGTCGATCATCAGGTCGCCGCTCGAAATATCCTCGAGGCCGGCGATCATCCGCATCAGCGTGGATTTGCCGCAGCCGCTCGGGCCGACGAACACGACGAATTCGCCGTCGGCGATGTCGAGGTTCACGTTGCGCAGCACTTCGGTGTCGTCGTAGCGCTTCGCGATGTTGCGCAGGAGCACGCTTGCCATGTTCTGTCTCCGTTCGTTCGTGATGCGCCGCGTCGAACGCGGCGCGCAATCATTCGTGGTGGCTAGCCCGGCAGCACCGCGCCGGTCGCCTGCCAGCGCGCAACGTAGCCGGGCAGCTCGTGCATGTCGTCGAACACGTGACGCGCGCCGATCCCGCGCAGCGCGTCGATCTGCGCGGCCGACGCATGCCCGCCGCCGACGAAGCCGAGCACGGTCATGCCGGCCGCGGCGGCCGCGGTGATGCCGGTCACGCTGTCCTCGACCACGAGGCACCGGGCAGGCGCGACGCCGAGCGTGCGCGCCGCCGCGAGATACACGTCGGGCGCCGGCTTCGGCCGCGCGACGGCGTCCGCGCAGAACAGCCGGTCTCCGAAGAAGCGCGCGAGGCCCGTGCGCGCCAGCGCCGCCTCGACGTACGCACGGTAGCTGTTGCTCGCGCAGGCCGTCGTCAGTTCAATCGCGGCCAGCGCCGCATCGATGCCGTCGACCATCGGCGCATTGACGGCCGCCGCCTCGACCGCGGCGCGAATTTCGACGACGTCGTCGTTCGACAGCGTGCGGCCGAGCGCGTCGCTCGCGCCGGCCAGCACGCGCTCGATGCGCAGCCCGAGCAGCGGCATCACGGCCGGCCGGGAATCCGCGCCCGGCCAGCGCGCATCGAGTTCGCGCACGAGCACGTCGGCCGCCACCGCCTCGCTGTCGATCAGCACACCGTCGCAATCGCAGATCAGCACGTTCGTCGCGGTCATTTGACGGCTCCGAACGTGAGCCCGCGCACGAGCTGCTTCTGCGACAGCCAGCCGACGATCAGGATCGGCGCGACCGCCAGCAGCGACGCCGCGGACAGCTTCGCCCAGAACAGCCCCTCGGGGCTCGAGTACGACGCGATGAACACGGTGAGCGGCGCCGCGTTTGAGCTCGACAGGTTGATGCTCCAGAACGCCTCGTTCCACGACAGGATCACGAGCAGCAGCGCGGTGGACGCGAGCCCCGGCAGCGCCATCGGCAGCAGCAGGTAGACGATCTCCTGCCACGTCGACGCGCCGTCGATGCGCCCCGCTTCGAGGATGTCCTTCGGAATCTCGTTGAAGTACGTGAAGGTCATCCACACCGCGATCGGCAGGTTGATCAGCGTGTAGACGATCACGAGGCCCGACACGGTATCGAGCAGCCCCGCGTTCTTCCACAGCAGGTAGATCGGCACGAGCACGCCGACCGACGGCATCATCTTCGTCGACAGCATCCACAGCAGCACCTTCTGCGTGCGGTGGTTCGGGAAGAACGCCATCGCGTACGCGGCCGGCACCGCGAACAGCAGCGAAATCACCGTGACGCCCGCCGAGATCAACACCGAGTTCCATGCGAACGCGAAGTAGTTGCTGCGCGCGAACACCTCGCGGAAGCTGTCGAGCGTCGGGATGAAGAACAGCGACGACGCATACGCCTGCTGCTCGGTCTTGAACGCGGTGATCGCCATCCAGAAGATCGGGAAGAACAGCAGCAGCGCGATCAGCCACGCGAGCGTGCCGGGCAGCGCGCGCCGCACGAGGTCGAACACGGCCGGCACGCGCCGGCCTTCGAAGGTCAGGTCGCTCATTTGTCGTATTCCCCCTTCAGGTTGCGCGCGAGCATCCGCACGAGGAAGAACGACACGACGTTCGCGACCACGACGGCAATGATGCCGCCCGCGGACGCGAGGCCGACGTCGAACTGCTGCAGGCCGAGCGCGTAGATCAGGTACGACAGGTTGGTCGTCGCGTTGCCGGGGCCGCCGCCGGTCGTCGTGTAGATCTCCGCGAAGATCGACAGCAGGAAGATCGTCTCCATCATCACGACCACGGCGATCGCGCGCTTCAGGTGCGGCAGCGTGATGTAGAAGAACATCGCGATCGGGCCCGCGCCGTCGATCCGTGCCGCTTCCTTCTGCTCCTGGTCGAGCGACTGGATCGCGGTGAACAGGATCAGGAACGCGAACGGCAGCCACTGCCACGCGACGATGATGATCACGGCGGTGAGCGGGTAATCGGCGAACCAGTCGATCGGCGTCATCCCGAGCGCGCGCATCGCGTTCGCGACGAGCCCGTACACCGGGTGCAGGATCATGTTCTTCCAGATCAGCGCGGACACCGTCGGCATCACGAAGAACGGCGCGATCGCGAGCAGGCGCGCGACGCCCTGCCCGTAGAACTTGCGGTCGAACAGCACCGACATCAGCACGCCGCCGATCACCGTGATCGCGAGCACCGCGCCGATCAGCACGAGCGTGTGCCAGATCGCGGGCAGGAACGACGGATCGGTCGCGAGGAAGCGGTAGTTGTCGAGCCCGGCGAAGCCCTTCACGTCCGGGTTCAGCAGGTTGTAGCGCGAAAACGAATACCAGATCGTCATCGCGAGCGGAATCGACATCCACAGCAGCAGCACCGCGACGGACGGCGAGACGAGCCAGCTCGCACCGCCGCGCGCGCGGCGCGGCGCGCCGGGCGGCGACGACGCGTCGCCGACCGACGGCGCGTGAGCATGGCTCAGGGGAAGACGCAGGTGACGCATGATCGGAGTCCCTCCGGTTGATGCGCGGGCGAGAAGGCCTGCCCGCCTGTCAGCTTCGACGACGCGCACCGTGCGCCACCGCGCACGGTGCGCACCGCGCTACTTCCTGTAGCCGGCCTGCCGCACCGCGCGGTCGGCGGCGGCCTGCCCGGCGGCGAGCGCCTGGTCGACCGTCATCTGGCCCGCCACCGCACCGGCGATCGACTGGCCGACCACCGTGCCGAACGACTGGAATTCAGGAATCCCGACGTACTGCACGCCCGTGTACGGCACCTTCTTCAGCGACGGATCGTTCGGATCGGCCGTCTCGATCGCCTTCAGCACGAAGTCCGAGAACGGCGCGGCAGCCTTGTACTCGGCGCGCTGATAGGTCGACGTGCGCGTGCCCGGCGGCACCGACGCCCAGCCTTCGTCCTTGCCGACCATCTCGATGTACTGCTTCGACGTCGCCCACGCGATGAACTTGCGTGCGGCGTCCTGCTGCTTCGACGTCTTCGGTACGGCCAGCGCCCACGCCCACAGCCAGTGCGAGCCCTTCGGCGTGGCGGCGACCGGCGCGGCCGCGAAGCCGATCCTGTCGGCCACCTGCGACTGCTGCTTGTTGTAGAGCATGCCGGCCGCAACCGTCGCGTCGATCCACATCGCGCACTTGCCGGACGCGGTCAGCGTCAGGTTCTCGTTGAAGCCGTTCGAACTCGCTCCCGGCGGCCCGTTCTTCTTCAGCAGGTTCACGTAGAAATTGATCGCCTTCTTCCACTCGGGCGACGTCAACTGCGCGTTCCAGTTCTCGTCGAACCAGCGCCCGCCGAACGTGTTCACGACCGTCGACACGTACGCCATGTTCTCGCCCCACCCGGCCTTGCCGCGCAGGCAGATCCCGTAGGTGCCCTTCGCCTTGTCGGTGAGCTTGTCCGCGAATTCGGCGATCTGGTCGTAGGTCGGCTGGTCGGGCATCTTCAGCCCCTTCGCCGCGAACAGGTCCTTGCGGTAGAACGTCATCGAGCTTTCGACGTAGAACGGCAGCGCGTACAGCTGGCCGTTGTACGACAGGCTGTCACGCGCCGTCTTCACGATGTCGTTCAGGTCGTAGTCGGCGGGCAGGCCCGTCATCGGCGCGAGCCAGCCGCGCTTGCCCCACTGCGGCGTCTCGTAGGTGCCGATCGCCATCACGTCGAACTGGCCGCTGCCGGTCGTGATGTCGGTCGTCGCGCGCTGGCGCAGCACGTTCTCCTCGAGGATCACCCAGTTCAGCTTGATGTCCGGGTTCGCCTTCTCGAAGGCCGGCGACAGCTTCTTCAGCTCGATCATGTCGGGATTGTTCAGCGTCGCGATCGTCAGCGTGCCGGCGGACGCGGCGCAGGCCGCCGTCGCGAGCGCGGCTCCGGCGAAACAGCGGGCGGCGGCGTCGAGCATCTTTCGTTGCATGGCATGTCTCCTGTGTTTGTTCGAGTGTGTCGTCGGTACTGCGTTTCCTTCGCGGCCCGTCATGCCGGCCGCTGCATTCCGCACGCGCGCGCATAGTGCGCGATCACGTCGCGTATCCGGTGGCGCACCCAGGCGCGCGGCTCTTTCGCAAGGCCGCCCGCGCGGCATGCCGCGTACACGTCCGGCAACCACTGCGCGACGAGCGTTTCCGGCACCGGCTGCCGCGCGAGGTTGTCGAACAGTTGCTCGACCGCGGCCGCGACGGCCGGCTGCAGCCAGTAGTAGCGGATCCGGTCGCTGTAGCTGAACTGGCGCGCGAGCCGCTGTTCGGTTTCGTCGCCGCGGTAGTACGGCGCCCAGTGCTCGGGCTGCGCGCGCATCGCGGCGTCGACGACGTCGCGCAACCGCGAGCGCTGTGCGACGTCGGCGATCAGCGCGTCCTCGATGAAGGTCAGCGCGAACAGCGCCTCGCGCAGCGCGAACGTCAGCGCCGGGCCGACCTTCAGCACCGCGAAGTGGTCGCGCACGAGCGCGGCGAGTGCGCCCTCGGTCTGGTAGTCGGTCGAATGCGCTTCGAACACGAGGCGCGGTGTCTGCAGGATACTCGCGCCGAGCGACGCGGCCTTCGCACTGTCGTAGTCAAGCACGTGGCGATCGTCGAAGTCGACACCCGGCTGCGCGACGATCGCGACGACGCGTGCCCACGCCTCGTCGAGCCCGGCCGCCGCGAACGCATGACGGTGCGCATCGAGCGTCGCCGCGATGCTGTCGCTGCGCGTGACCGCGATCCGCGCGATCGCTGCATCGCCAGCGTCGCCGTTGCCGCTGACTTCGCCGCCCGGCGTCGGCACCTCGGTACCGATCACGTAGACGGGCGCAATGCCGGCACGCGCTGCCGCGTCTTCCGCCGCGCGACACAGCTCGGCCGCGCGCGCGGCGATCGTGCGATCGTCGAGCCGCACCGGATCGTCCGCGCACGCCATGCTCGCATCGAGGTGGATCTTTTCGAAGCCGGCTTCGACGTAGGCCGCGACCATCGCGGCCGCTTCACGCATCGCGTCAGCCGCGCGGCGATGCCGCCACGGGTTCGGGCCGAGATGGTCGCCGCCGAGCACGAGCGCCGACGGTGCGAGCCCGCAGCGCTGCGCGATCGCGTCGACGTCGCGGCGGAAATCGGCGGGCGTCATGCCCGTGTAGCCGCCGAGATGGTTCACCTGGTTGCAGGTCGCCTCGATCAGCAGCGGCGAGCCGTCCGCGCGTGCCGCTTCGCACGCGGCCTCCAGCACGAGCCGGTGCGCGCTGCAGACCGAATAGATGCCGCGCTGCGCGTCCGCGCGGTTCGCATCGAAGATCATCCGCAGCACGGTGTCCGCATGCGCGGTGCGCGTGCGTTCGGCAACGGTCGTCAGGCCGGACATGCGATACCTCGTTCGGTCAGGAAACGGTCGATCTCGGCCGCGCCGCTATTGCCTTCCATCGGGCCGCGCCGCGTGACCGCGATCGCCCCGGCCGCGTTCGCGCGGCGCAGTGCGACGTCGATCGGCACGCCCGCGACGAGGCTCGCGACCAGCGTGCCGCCGAAACAGTCGCCGGCGCCGGTCGGATCGACTTCGTCAACCTGGAACGCTGCCGCTTCCGCGCGGTTCGCGCGATCGAACGCGACGCTGCCTTGCGCACCGCGCTTCAACACGACACGCTCGAGCAGCGGGTGCGTCGCAAGCAGGCCCGCGATCGCGCGCTCGGCCGGCTGCGGCCCGCAGAAGAACGGCAGGTCGGCTTCGCTCGGCAGGAACAGGTGGCACGCGGCGAGCATCTCGTCGAGTGCCGCGCGCATCGGGCGAAAGCTCAGCATCTCGGGCCGCACGTTCGGATCGAACGACACCTTCGCGCCGGCGCGCGCGGCCTCGATCACGCCGCGCTGCACGGCCGCGATCGCCGATTCGCTCGTCAGCGACGAGCCCATCACGTGGAAGTAGCGGCAGCCGTCGAACATCGCGGTGTCGACGTCGGACGCATCGACGCACGCGGCTGCACTGGTGGACAGCGTGAACACGAAGCTGCGCGAGCCGTCGTCGCGATACGCGACGAACGCGGTGCCGGTCGGGCGCGCGACGCGACGGATGCGCGCGACGTCAACGCCGTCGCGTTCGAGCCGCGCGACGATCGCGTCGCCGAACGCGTCACGGCCCACGCAGCCCGCATACGCGACGCGCGCGCCGAGCCGCGCGGCCTGGTCGGCGAAGATCGCCGGCGCGCCGCTCGGGAACGGCCCTTCGAACAGGCCCGGCGTATCGAAACCCTGGCCGCGCTCGGCGGCGACGAATTCGGCGAGCAGTTCGCCGGCAACGACGATCTCGGCCATCAGGCTTGCCCTCCTCGTTCGACGGCGGCCGCGACGTACAGTGACGCGGCTGCATCGCTGGCCGGCCGGCAGGTGGCGCGTGCGAGCGGCATCACTTCAGCTCATCCAGTTGCCGCCGTCGACGTTCAGCGTCTGGGCGGTGATGTAGTCGGCGTCGGACGACGCGAGGAACAGCGCGGCGCCCGTCAGGTCGCCCGGCACGCCCATGCGGCCGAGCGGCACGGCTTCGCCGACGAGCCGCTTCTTTTCACCCAGCGGCCGGTTCTCGTAGCGCGCGAACAGCGCATCGACCTGCTCCCACATCGGCGTGTCGACGACGCCCGGCGCGATGCCGTTCACGTTGATCCGGTGCGGCGCGAGCGCGAGCGCGGCCGACTGCGTATAGCTGATCACCGCGGCCTTGGTCGCGCAGTAGTGCGAAACGAGTGCCTCGCCACGACGCCCGGCCTGCGACGACATGTTGACGATCTTGCCGCCGCGCCCCTGCTCGACCATCCGCTGCGCGACGGCCTGCATCAAGAAGAACAGCCCTTTCACGTTGACCGCGAACAGCCGGTCGAACACGTCCCACGATTCTTCGAGGATCGGGCGCATGTCGAACAGCGCCGCGTTGTTGAACAGGATGTCGACGCCGCCGAAGCGCTCGACCGCCGTGGTGACGATGCGCTCGATGTCGTCGCGGCGCGTGACGTCCGCGGTGACGGCCACCGCGCGGCCGGGGTTCGCCTCGATGAGCCGCGCAAGCGAGCCGCCCGCCGGCTTCAGGTCGACGAGCACGCAGCGTGCGCCCTCGTCCAGATAGCGTTGTGCGACCGCCTCGCCGATGCCGCTTGCGGCGCCCGTCAGGATCGCGACCTTGTCTTCCAGTCTCACTGGCTGTCTCCGGTTCGTTCTGCTTGTCGACGGCTGCGAGGTGAGCGAACGCTCGCTAACCGATCAATTGCTCTGTTGGTGATCGAATGATCGGATACGCGATTCGCGCTGTCAAGGCGACGTGACGGCTTTCTATGACGCGCTGCGGCACAACGGCGCAGCGTAACGACCCGCCGTGCACGCCCGGCAAGGCGCGGCGCACACGGTGCGGCGCGGTCGGATCGACGATGAAGGGGACGGAGCGAGGACGGAAACGGGATTTCGCGCTGCACGGCGCGGCGATACGTTATATCATCGCCATACTTTGTTTCATCGCCCTGCTTCACGCCATGGCTACCTCATCGTCCATTGACGCCCGGCTGTCCCGGGCCGACGCATTCGCCGCCGAGCACGGGCTCGCGTGGACGCCGCTGCGCCGCCAGGTCTACGAACGCGTGCTGGCCGCGCAGCGGCCGATCGGCGCGTACGACCTGCTCGCCGAGCTCGAGCCGCAGCGTGGCCGCGTGCCGCCCACGACCGTCTACCGCGCGCTGGATTTCCTCGTCGAGCACGGCTTCATCCACCGGATCGAATCGAAGAACGCGTTCTTCGCGTGCTGCGAGATCGGCGTGCCGCACGAAGGCCAGTTCCTGATCTGCGACTCGTGCGGCGATACCGTCGAGATTCCCGGCGGCGATCTCGCGAAGCAGTTGTCCGCGAGCGAGCCCGCGCACGGTTTCGAAGTCCACCACCAGGTCGTCGAGCTGAGCGGCCTGTGCGGGCACTGCAAGCACAAGCCCGTGCAACGCTGACGCGTTTCGTGCGGCGCACGCGCCGCCCCTTCCAACGAGGAGTCCCATGTCCAATGCCCTGAAGCGCACGCCGCGGCGTGCCTTGTCGCCTGTCCGCTGGCTCGCCGCCGCCGTTGCCGCCCTGTCGCTCGCGGCGCCCGCGTTCGCACAGGCCGCGACCGTCAACGTCGTGGCCGCCGAGAATTTCTACGGCGACGTCGCGTCGCAAATCGGCGGCAGCCACGTCGCGGTGACGAGCATTCTCAGCAATCCGGACCAGGACCCGCACCTGTTCGAAGCGAGCCCGAAGACCGCCCGCGCGCTCCAGCACGCACAGGTCGTGATCTACAACGGCGCCAACTACGATCCGTGGATGAGCAAGCTGCTGGGCGCGTCGAAGCAGGCGAAGCGCGCAACGATCGTCGTCGCCGATCTGGTCGGCAAGAAGGCCGGCGACAACCCGCACCTGTGGTACGACCCGGCGACGATGCCGGCCGCCGCGCGCGCGATCGCGGCCGAGCTCGGCCGCGCCGACCCGGCGAACAAGGCCGAATACGACGCGAACCTGCAGAAGTTCGTGGCCTCGCTGAAGCCCGTCGACGACAAGGTCGCCGCGCTGCGCGCGCAGTACAAGGGCGTGCCGGTCACGGCCACCGAGCCCGTGTTCGGCTACATGTCCGACGCGATCGGCCTCGACATGCGCAACCTGCGCTTCCAGCTCGCGACGATGAACGACACCGAGGCCAGCGCGCAGGATGTCGCCGCGTTCGAGAACGACCTGCGCAAGAAGCAGGTGCGCGTGCTGATCTACAACAGCCAGGCTGAAGCACCGATGACCAAGCGCATGCTGAAGATCGCGCGCGACGGCGGCGTGCCGACCGTCAGCGTCACCGAGACGCAGCCGGCCGGCAAGACCTTCCAGCAATGGATGGCCGGCCAGCTCGACGCGCTGTCGGCCGCGCTGGCCGCCGGCAAGAAATAAACCCTCCGCAATGACATGACCGCCACTCCTCACGCACTCGCCGTCGATCGCGTCACGCTCGAACTGGGCGGACGCACGATCCTGCGCGATGTCAGCTTCTCGATCGAACCCGGCGAATTCGTCGGCGTGCTCGGGCCGAACGGCGCGGGCAAGACGACGCTGATGCGCGCGGTGCTCGGGCTCGTGCCCGTATCGTCCGGCACGCTGTCCGTGGGCGGCGTGCCGGTCGTGCGCGGCAACGCGTCGATCGGCTACATGCCGCAGATCCGCAGCGGCCTCGCGAACCGCCGGATGCGCGGCTACGACTTCGTCGCGATGGCCGCCGACGGCCACCGCTGGGGGCTGCCGCACACGAACGCGGCAACGCGCCGCGACGTCGACCGCGTGCTCGACCTCGTCGGCGGCCCGACGCTCGCGCGCCGGCCGCTGTCGGAACTGTCCGGCGGCGAGCGGCAGCGCCTGCTGCTCGCGCAATGCCTGCTCGGCAACCCGAAGCTGCTGCTGCTCGACGAGCCGCTGATCAGCCTCGACCCGAACCACCAGCGCGGCGTCGTCGAACTCGTGCGCAACGTGCAGCGCGAGCTCGGCATCACCGTGCTGTTCTCCGCGCACGAACTGAATCCGCTGCTGAACGCGCTCGACCGCGTGCTGTATCTCGGCAACGGCGTTGCCGCGCTCGGCACCGTCGACGAGGTGATCACGAAGCCGGTGCTGTCTCGGCTCTACGGTTCGCCGATCGACGTGATGCGCGTGAACGGCAAGATCTTCGTGATGTCGGGCGATGTCGAGATCGAGAAGCACGATCACGAACACGAGGACGACGACGGCCACTCGCACGGCGGGGGCGGCGGCCACGGCCATCACCACCACGGACACGCTCATCCCGGGCATTCGCACGATGTTTGAATACGACTTCATGATCAACGCCTTCGCGGCGTCGGGGATCGTCGCGGTGCTCGCGGGCATCGTCGGCTACTTCCTGGTGCTGCGCGGGCAGACCTTCGCCGGCCATGCGCTGTCGCACGTCGGCTTCACCGGCGCGACGGGCGCGGTGCTGCTCGGCATCTCGCCGATCTGGGGGATGGTCGGCTTCACGCTCGCGGCCGGCATCGGGATGGGCGCGCTCGGCGAAAAGCTCGCGGGCCGCGACGTCGCGATCGGCGTGATTCTGTCCGGCGCGCTCGGCTTCGGCCTGCTGTTCCTGCATTTCTACACGTCGTTCGCGACGCAGGTCACCGCGCTGCTGTTCGGCAACGTGCTCGCGGTGAGCCACGACACGCTCGCGGTACTCGCCGGCATCGGCGCGGTGAGCCTCGCCGCGCTCGCGCTGATCGCGCGGCCGCTGCTGTTCGCGTCGCTGCAGCCCGAACTGGCCGAAGCCAAGGGCGTGTCGCTGCGCACGGTGTCGATGCTGTTCCTCGCGGTGTGCGCGCTCGCAGTGGCCGCGGCGACGCAGATCGTCGGCGTGCTGCTGGTGTTCACGCTGCTGGTCGGGCCGGCCGCCGCCGCGCAGAACGTGACGACGCGACTGTCGACCGGCGTGCTGCTCGCCGCGCTGTTCGCATTGTTCGAAGCGTGGCTCGGCATCGTGCTCGCGTATCACACCGACTGGCCGACGAGCTTCTGGATCACCGCGCTGTCGGCGCTCGTGTACGGCGCGAGCCTGTTGCGACGCCACTGAGCGCCACCCGAAGGAAATGAAAAACGCCGGCGTGCCCGAGGGGGCAGCGCCGGCGTTTTTTCATGCGCCCGCGATCGTGCGGTGCGCGGTGTGCCGCCGTGTGCGTTACCTGCTTCCCTTCCCCCTCATCGTGCGAGAACGCGCGCGTGATGCGCGAGGTGATCGGCGATGAACGTCGAGATGAAGTAGTACCCGTGGTCGTAACCCGGATGGCGGCGCAGCGTCAGCGGCTGGCCGGCCTTCGCGCACGCGGCTTCGAACACGTCGGGGTTCAGCTGGTTCGCGAGGAACTGGTCGGCGAGGCCCTGGTCGACGAGGATGCCGTCCGCGAACTTCGGCGCATCGGCACGCGCGACGAGTTCGCTCGCGTCGTGTGCCTTCCATGCTTCACGATCGGCGCCCAGATAACCCGAGAATGCCTTCTCGCCCCACGGGCAGCGCGTCGGCGCGGCGATCGGCGCGAACGCCGACACCGACCGGTACAGGCCCGGATGGCGCAACGCGAGCGTCAGCGCGCCGTGCCCGCCCATCGAGTGCCCGACGATGCCGAGCCGCGTGCCGTCGATCGGCAGTTCGGCCGCGACGAGCGCGCGCAGCTCGCCCGTCACGTACGACTCCATCCGGTAATGCGTCGACCATGGCGCTTCGGTCGCATCGACGTAGAAGCCCGCGCCGACGCCGAAGTCCCACGCGTCGGTCTCGCCCGGCACGCCCGCGCCGCGCGGGCTCGTGTCGGGCATCACGAGCGCGATGCCGTGCTGCGCCGCGTATTGCTGCGCGCCGGCCTTGATCGCGAACGTCTCGTCGGTGCACGTGAGCCCCGCGAGATAGAACAGCGCCGGCACGCGGCCGTGCGCCGCCTGCGGCGGCAGGTACACCGAGAACTTCATCGGCAGGCCGATGGCCGCCGAATCGTGACGGTAGAAACGCTGCTCGCCGCCGTGGCACGCATGCGAGGAAACGAGTTCGAGCATCGCGGTGCGCTCCCGGTCAGTACAGCACGACCGAGCGGATCGACTCGCCGGCCTTCATCAGGTCGAAGCCTTCGTTGATCCGCTCGAGCGGCAGCGTGTGCGTGATCAGGTCGTCGATGTTGATCTTGCCTTCCATGTACCAGTCGACGATCTTCGGCACGTCGGTGCGGCCGCGCGCGCCGCCGAACGCCGAACCCTTCCACTCGCGGCCCGTGACCAGCTGGAACGGGCGCGTGCTGATTTCCTCGCCCGCTGCCGCCACGCCGATGATGAACGACTGGCCCCAGCCCTTGTGCGTGCACTCCAGCGCCTGGCGCATCAGCTTCACGTTGCCGACGCACTCTAACGAGTAGTCGGCGCCGCCGTCGGTGAGCTGCACGATGTGGTCGACCACGTTCTCGACTTCGTTCGGGTTGATGAAGTGCGTCATCCCGAACTTCTTCGCGAGCTCGACGCGCTTCGGGTTGATGTCGACGCCGATGATCTTGTCCGCGCCGACCATCTTCGCGCCCTGGATCACGTTCAGGCCGATGCCGCCGAGGCCGAACACGACGACGTTCGCGCCCGCCTCGACCTTCGCCGAGTACACGACCGCGCCGACGCCCGTCGTCACGCCGCAGCCGATGTAGCAGATCTTGTCGAACGGCGCGTCCTCGCGCACCTTCGCCACCGCGATTTCAGGCACGACGATGTAGTTCGAGAACGTCGACGTACCCATGTAGTGGAACAGCGGCTTGCCGTCGAGCGAGAAGCGCGACGTCGCGTCGGGCATCAGGCCCTTGCCCTGCGTCGCGCGGATCTTCTGGCACAGGTTGGTCTTGCGCGACAGGCAGAACTTGCACTCGCGGCATTCCGGCGTGTAGAGCGGGATCACGTGATCGCCCTTGCGCAGCGTCCCGACGCCGGGGCCGACGTCCACCACGACGCCCGCGCCTTCATGACCGAGGATCGCCGGGAAGATCCCTTCCGGATCGGCGCCCGACAGCGTGTAGTAGTCGGTGTGACAGATGCCCGTCGCCTTCACCTCGATCAGCACTTCGCCGGCGCGCGGCCCTTCGAGATCGACTTCCTCGATCGTCAGCGGCGCGCCCGCCTTCCATGCAATCGCTGCTTTCGTCTTCATCGTGTGACTCCTGTCTGTGTGTGAGGTCGGCCCGGGTCGGCGCGTCAGCGCTCATGTCGGCCGGCGTGGGTGCGCGAGCACCCATGCCGGCCTCATGCTTCGCACCGGGTTCCATGCAAAGCTGTCGAAGCCGTGCCGCGCGGCGTCGCGCACGGCACGGCAAAAGAATCTCGTGCTCGCCATGATGGCCGGTCCGGCCGCGCATCGCGTGCGGGAAACGGTCGCCGGCTTGCCACGATGCGTCATCGCTGGCGCAAAAGAACAAGTGTCCGAGTTTAAACGCCCGTCGTGAACCATGCATCCGTTCGCGCATACAGATCGATGAAGCGTGCGTGGCGCGCGGCCAACGAGCGATCGTCGCGCGGCGCGGCAACCGGCGACGCCGCCGGCGCCAGTGCGTGCAGCGCGTCTTCCCGCCAGTGCCCGATCGCGACGCCCGCGAGCAGCGCGGCGCCGCGCGTCGCGGCGTTCGGGCAGTCGATCGCGTGCAGCGACGCACCCAGCGCGTCGGCGAGCAACTGGCGCCAGCGCGGATCGACCGACCCGCCGCCCGCGAGACGCAGCATCGCGACCGGATCGCCGCGATCGGCGTCGCGGATCGCATCGAGCCCGGCGCGCAACGCGAACGCGACACCTTCGAACGCGGCGCGCATCATCGCGCCGCGCGTGTCGCCGAGCCCGAGGCCGAGCCAGCCGCCGCGCGCGTCAGGGTTCATCCACGGCGAACGCTCGCCCGTCAGGTACGGCAGGAAGCACAGGCGTTCCGACGCCGCGTGGGCGAACGCTTCGTCATACGCATCGGCCCACTGCGCATAGCCGAGCCAGCCGCGCACGGCTTCGAGCGCGAGCCCGACGTTCTGCATCGCGGCCATCGTGTAATAGCCGCCGCCGGCCGCCGCGCGATAGCGATGCAGCCCGCGTCGCGCGGGCGGCAGCGCATCCGCGAGCACGACGATCTGGCCGCCGCTGCCCGTCGTCAGCAGCGCGTCGCCGGCGGCGGCGAGCCCGCTGCCGAGCGCCGCGCATGCGGTGTCGGCTGCGCCCGTCGCCAGCGGCACGCCGGCCGGCAGGCCGAGCGCCGCGGCAGCCTGCGCGCCGAGCGTGCCGCAGCGCGCGGTCGACGGAACGACCGGCGCGAACCGGTCGGCCGGCAAGCCGAGCGCGTCGACCAATGCGAGATCCCATTCACCATCGGGTGTCGCGAGCGCAGTCGCGCACGCATCGCTCGGATCGGCCGCGACGTCGCCGCCCAGCGCGATGCGCAACCAGTCCTTCGGCTGCACGGCCCAGCGCGCGGCATGCAGCGCTTCGGGTTCGTGCGTGGCCAGCCAGCGCAACAGCGGGCCGGCCATGCCCGGCGCGACGGGATTCGGTGCGGCGGGCGAACCCGCGGCGGGCCAATCGGCCGCGTCCGCTTCGCGCACCGCGCGCGTGTCGGGCCACAGGAGCGCGGGACGCACCGGCTGCCCCGCCACGTCGATCAGCACGACGCCGTGCATCTGCCCCGAGAACCCGATCGCCGCCACCTGCGCACGCTCGTCGGCCGGCAGCCGCGCGGCCGCGCGCACGAGCGCCTGCCACCACGCGTGCGGCGCGATCTCCGCCCAGCCGGGCTGCGGCGACGACAGCGCATAAGGTTCGCTCGCGACCGCCCGCTCGACGCCATCGGCATCGAGCGTGACGAGTTTGACGGAGCCGGTGCCGAGGTCGATTCCGAGCAGGCGCATGACGTGAGGGCGAATTCGAATGAACGGATGTCGATGATAACGGGATCGCGATGCGCGCCCCGTTTTTTGCCGTCGTCGCGGCAGGCCGAACACGCAATCGCCGGCCGGGTTCCACCCGGCTGCGCCTTGCGGGCAAAAGCGGCCGTTCGCGGGTTAACCCGGCGCGATTTTCCCCAGGCACTTTTTGCCACTATGCCGCCCGCCCGATACACACCATAAAGCGGCCTATATTTGACACGGGGGCCAGCGCTATTTTGAAGGGCTATAAAACCGGGGAACCTCACTCCTGCGGCTGTTTCCCCATGATCGACACCCTGTTCCATGCCGAAATGGCATATCGAACCAGCAAAGAACGGAATAGAACCCAGCACTCTTGTTGCATGGATTCATTCCGAATAATTTCGTATCACCCCGAAAACAAGATCATGGAGTGAGACAGATGCAATCGAACACGGTCCATCCGTGCGATGAGGTGCTGCCGACCGGCAAGCTGGTAACGCTTGGCCTGCAGCACGTCCTCGTCATGTACGCCGGCGCTGTCGCCGTGCCGCTTATCGTCGGCGCCGCGCTCAAGCTGCCGAAAGACCAGATCGCGTTCCTGATCAGCGCCGATCTGTTTTCGTGCGGCATCGCCACGCTGATCCAGACGCTCGGCCTGTGGATCTTCGGGATCCGCCTGCCCGTCATCATGGGCTGCACGTTCGCGGCAGTCGGCCCGATGATCGCGATCGGCACCAACCCCGGCCTCGGCATCCTCGACATCTTCGGCTCGACCATCGCGGCCGGCATCATCGGCATCGTGCTCGCGCCGATGATCGGCAAGCTGTTGCGGTTCTTCCCGCCGGTGGTGGTCGGCACGGTGATCGCCGTGATCGGGCTGTCGCTGATGGAAGTCGGCATCAACTGGGCGGCCGGCGGCGTCGGCAATCCCGAATACGGCAGCCCGGTCTATCTCGGCCTGTCGCTGCTCGTGCTCACGCTGATCCTGCTGATCAACAAGTACGGCCGCGGCTTCGTCGCGAACATCTCGGTGCTGCTCGGCATCGTCGCCGGCTTCGCGATCGCCTTCGCGATCGGCCGCGTGAATACCGACGGCGTCGCGCACGCACCGTGGGTCGGCTTCGTGATGCCGTTCCACTTCGGCCTGCCGCACTTCGACCCGCTGTCGATCGTGACGATGGTCACGGTGATGTTCGTCACGTTCATCGAATCGACCGGCATGTTCCTCGCGGTCGGCGACATGGTCGATCGCCCGGTCAACCAGGAGCGCCTGGTTCGCGGCCTGCGCGTCGACGGCCTCGGCACGCTGATCGGCGGCATCTTCAACTCGTTCCCGCATACGTCGTTCTCGCAGAACGTCGGCCTGATCGGCGTGACGGGCGTGAAGAGCCGTTTCGTGTGCGCGACCGGCGGCGTGATCCTCGTGCTGCTCGGCCTGTTCCCGAAGATGGCGCAGGTCGTCGCATCGGTGCCGCCGTTCGTGCTCGGCGGTGCCGGCATCGTGATGTTCGGGATGGTGGCGGCGAACGGCATCAAGGTGCTGTCGAAGGTCGACTTCGTGAATAACTCGCACAACCTGTTCATCGTCGCCGTGAGCGTCGGCATGGGCCTCGTGCCGGTCGTGTCGCCGCACTTCTTCTCGAAGCTGCCGCCCGCGCTCGCCCCGATCCTGCACAGCGGCATCCTGCTGGCATCGGCGACGGCCGTGATCCTGAACATCGTGTTCAACGGCGTGAAAGGCGAAAAGGATGCGCGCTGCGAGATTCGGCGCGCGGGACACGACTTCGACGGGCGGCCCGCCGACGTGCATCACTGACACCACCGATCGCCGCGCGCCGGACGACGGCACCAAGCGGTAACGCAAAACGCCACGGCATGCCGTGGCGTTTTGTTTTGCGGGTGCGGGAAGCTGCGCGATGATCATTCGGACAACTGGGCGTTCGGACAGGCGGACAGGCGGACAGGCGGACAGGCGGACAGGCGGACGGTCGAACGGCGGAACGGCGGAACAGGCGGTCACGACACATGAAAGGGTCGCCCGCGGGCGCGGAGCGGGATGCCGGTTGGCCAACCAGGATGGCTGGTCCGGCGCAATAAGCGACGCCGGAATCCTATACGCGCATCGTCACCCCAACCGTCTTCGCGCCGCACGAATCGACCACGCAAAAGAAAACGCCACAGACTTTCGTCAGTGGCGTTTTCGATTCCGCAACCAGCCGGTTCGAAAGGCAAGCGCGATCGAAACCGCGCGTGCCCCTCCTTGCGCTTACCCGTTCGTCGCCGTTGCCGACGCAGGCGCCGGAGCGGCCGCCTTGTCGTAATCGACCGGTGCATCCGGCGCACGCGGCGTTTCGCCTGCGCGCTGGATCCAGCCGCCGCCCAGGGCGCGATACAGGTCGACCAGATTGGTCCAGCGTGCCAGACGTGCGCTGATCAGCGATTGCTGCGCCGAGTACAGGTCCGTCTGCGCGGTCAGCACCGACAGGTAGCTGTCGACACCGTTCTTGTAACGCAGGTCCGACAGGTCGAAGCGACGCTGCTGCGCATGCTCGTTGCGCTCGAGCGCGGCGATCTGCTGGTCGTACGTGCCGCGTGCGGCGAGGCCATCCGACACTTCGCGGAATGCCGACTGGATCGCCTTCTCGTAGTTCGCGATCTCGATGCGCTTCTGCACGTGCGCGAGGTTCAGGTTCGCGATGTTCTGACCGCCTTCGAAGATCGGCATCGTGATCTGCGGCGCGAACGACCATGCGGCCGTGCCGGCCTTGAACAGGCCGCCGAGCGTCGGGCTGCCGGTGCCGAACGCACCCGTCAGCGAGATCTTCGGGAAGAACGCCGCGCGGGCCGCACCGATGTTCGCGTTCGCGGCCAGCAGCGTCTGCTCGGCCTGCATCACGTCGGGGCGACGCGTCAGCAGATCCGACGGCAGGCCAGCGGGCACATCCGTCAGCAGGTTCTGCGCGTCGAGCGGCCTGCCCGCCGGCAGGTCGTCCGGCAGCGGCTCGCCGATCAGCAGCACCAGCGCATTCAACGCCTGCGCGCGTGCACGCGCCTGCGCCTGCTGGTTCGCGAGCGCCGTCTCGACCACCGTCTGCGCCTGACGCAGCTCGAGCTCGGAGCCCGTGCCGTTGTCGAATTGCAGCTTGGTCAGGTCGTACGACGCCTGCGCGGTCTTCAGCGTGTTCTCCGTGACCTTCAACAGATCGTCGGTCGACAGCAGCGTCAGGTACTGGTCAGCCACCTGCGATACCAGCGAGATCTCCGACGCCTGCCGTGCATACGACGTCGACAGGTACTGCGCGAGCGCCTGGTCCTTCAGGCTCTGCACGCGGCCGAACAGGTCGAGCTCCCACGACGCGGACAGGCCGACGTTGTAGGCGCGCGAGATGTACGGCGCACCGGTCTGCGAAAGACCCTGCGGCACGCGCTGGATGCTGCCCGTGCCCGTACCGTCGAGCGTCGGGAACAACCCCGCGCGCGTGATCTGGTACTGCGCACGCGCGGCCTCGATGTTCAGCACTGCCACGCGCAGGTCGCGGTTGTTGTTCAGCGCGATCTCGATCAGCCGCTGCAGGCGCGGGTCGACGAAGAATTCGCGCCAGCCGATGGCGGTCGCAGCTTGCCCGTTCGCGCTGCGCGCGCCGGCCGCACCCGGCTGCGTCGCGTAGACGCCGCCGGCCGGGTACGCCTGCGCGACGGGCGCATCGGGCCGCTTGTAATGCGGCGCCATCGTGCAGCCCGTGGCAAAGAGCGCGACCGCGATTGCAGTCAAAGCGTGTTTTTGCATCATCACTGTCCCTTGTTGCCTTCGTCGCCGTTGCCCGGCTTCTCTTCGTGGTGCGAGTGCTCCTGAGCCAGGCGCAGCGCCTCGTCGACGTCTTCCTTCTCGCCGCTGAAGATCGCACGGATCTTCACGAAGAACATCGGGATCATGAAGATCGCGAGGAACGTCGCCGTGATCATCCCGCCGATCACGCCCGTACCGATCGCGTGCTGGCTGGCCGAACCCGCGCCGTTGCTGATCGCGAGCGGCATCACGCCGAGAATGAACGCGAGCGACGTCATCAGGATCGGACGCAGCCGCAGGCGCGCCGCTTCCAGCGCGGCCTCGATCGGCCCCATCTTCTCCGTCATCTGCAGTTCGCGCGCGAACTCCACGATCAGAATCGCGTTCTTCGCGGACAAGCCCACGGTGGTCAGCAGGCCGACCTGGAAGAACACGTCGTTCTCGAGGCCGCGCATCGTTGCCGCGAGCAGTGCACCGATCACGCCGAGCGGCACCACCATGATCACCGAGAACGGGATCGACCAGCTTTCATACAGTGCCGCGAGACACAGGAACACGACGAGGATCGAGATCGCATACAGGATCGGCGCCTGCGAACCGGACTGGATTTCCTGGAACGACAGGCCGGTCCACGAATAGCCGATACCGACCGGCAGCTTCTTCGCGATCTGTTCCATCGCGGCCATCGCCTGACCGGTCGACTTGCCCGGTGCGGCCTGGCCCTGGATTTCCATCGCCGACACACCGTTGTAGCGCTCGAGCTTCGGCGAACCGTACGTCCAGTGACCGGTCGCGAACGAACTGAACGGCACCATCCCGCCCGACCCGTTGCGCACGTACCAGATGTTCAGGTCTTCCGGCGTCATCCGGAACGGTGCGTCTGCCTGCACGTAGACCTTCTTGATCCGGCCATCGGTATCCAGGAAGTTGTTCACGTACTTCGACGCCCACGCGATCGAGAACGTCTGGTCGATCGCATCCGCCGTCACGCCGAGCGCGTTCGCCTTCTCGCGATCGATGTCGACCTTGTACTGCGGCGTATCGTTCAGGCCGTTCGGACGCACACCCTGCAGCGTCGGATCCTTCGAGGCCATCCCGAGCAGCTGGTTACGCGCGGCCATCAGCGCATCGTGGCCGAGGCCCGCGTTGTCCGTCAGCTCGAAGTCGAAGCCGGCAGCGGTGCCGAGTTCAGGAATCGACGGCGGGTTGAACGGGATCACGATCGCGTCCTTGTAGCCCGCGTAGCGCCCGAACATCCGGCCGATCAGCGCCTGCACCTTCTGGTTCGCATGCTGACGCTGCGAGTAGTCCTTCAGGCGAACGAACACGAGACCGGAGTTCTGGCCGCGGCCGGCGAAGCTGAAGCCGTTGACCGTGAACGCCGATTCGACGATTTCCTTCTCGTCCTTCAGCAGGTAGTCGGAAATGTTCGCGAGCGTCTTCGCGGTCGTTTCCTGCGTCGAGCCCGACGGCGTCTGCACGATCACGAACATCAGGCCCTGGTCTTCATCGGGCAGGAACGACTTCGGCAGGCGCACGAACAGCAGGCCGACCGCGACGATCACGACCAGGTAGATGATGAGCCAGCGGCCCGAACGCTTGATCACGTGGTGCACGCCGACGTGGTACTTGTCGCGGCTGTTGTTGAACGTGCGGTTGAACCAGCCGAAGAAGCCCTTCTTCTCTTCGTGATGCCCTTGCGGGATCGGCTTGAGGATCGTCGCGCACAATGCCGGCGTCAGAATCAACGCGACGAGCACCGACAGCACCATCGCCGACACGATCGTCAGCGAGAACTGACGATAGATCGCGCCGACCGAGCCGCCCGAGAATGCCACCGGCACGAACACCGCCGACAGCACGAGCGCCACGCCGACGAGTGCGCCGGTGATCTGGCCCATTGCCTTGCGCGTCGCCTCCTTCGGTGACAGGCCCTCTTCCGCCATCACCCGCTCGACGTTCTCCACGACCACGATCGCATCGTCGACCAGCAGGCCGATGGCGAGCACGAGGCCGAACATCGACAGCGTGTTGATCGAGAAGCCCACCATCGACATGATCGCGAACGTGCCGAGCAGCACCACCGGCACCGCGATCGTCGGGATGATCGTCGCCCGCAGGTTCTGCAGGAACAGGTACATCACGAGGAACACGAGCACGATACCTTCGAGCAGCGTCTTGACCACTTCCTCGATCGACAGCTTCACGAACGGCGTCGTGTCGTACGGGTACTTCACGACGAGGCCGTGCGGGAAGAACGGCGCCAGTTCGTCGATCTTCGCGCGCACGGCCTTCGCGGTCGCCAGCGCGTTCGCGTTGGTCGCGAGCTGGATACCGAGTGCCGCGGTCGGCTGACCGTTGTACTTCGTGTCGAAGTTGTAGTTTTCGCCGCCGAGTTCAAGCTTCGCGACATCCTTCAGGCGAACCTGCGAGCCGTCCTGGTTGACCTTCAGCAGGATGTTGCCGAACTGCTCGGGCGTCTGCAGCAGCGTCGATTCGGTGATCGTCGCCTGCAGCATCGTGCCCGGCGTGGACGGCGTGCCGCCGATCTGGCCGCCTGCGATCTGCACGTTCTGTGCGGAGATCGCGGTCGACACGTCGACCGGCGTGAGGCCGTAGTTCGTCAGCCGGGTCGCATCGAGCCAGACCCGCATCGCGTACTGCGAGCCGAACAGCGTGACGGTACCGACGCCGTTCAACCGGCTGATCGGGTCCTTCACGTGCGACGCCACGAAGTTCGCGAGGTCGTACTTGTTCATGCTGCCGTCTTCGGAGTTGAAGGCGAGCACCAGCAGGAAGCTGCTGCTCGACTTCGTCACCGACAGGCCGAGCTGCTGCACGACCTGCGGCAGAATCGGCGTCGCGAGCGACAGCTTGTTCTGCACCTGGACCTGCGCGATGTCGGCGTTGGTGCCCGGCGCGAAGGTCAGCGTGATCGTCGCGTTGCCCGAGTCATCGCTGGTCGACGACATGTACAGGAAGTTGTCGAGACCGCTCATCTGCTGCTCGATCACCTGCGTCACCGTGTCTTCCACCGTCTTCGCGGAAGCGCCCGGGTAGTTCGCGGTGATCTGGATCGAGGGCGGCGCGATCGTCGGATACTGCGAGATCGGCAGCGTGAAGATCGCCGCAACCCCGGCCAGCATCAGGATGATGGCGATCACCCACGCGAAGATCGGGCGATCGATAAAAAACTTTGCCATGAAACAGGCTCCCTGTTATTGCGCGCTCGAAGCAGCGGCAGCACTCGCCGGCGCGGCGCCCGATGCGGCAGCACCGGAAGCGGCAGCGGCGCCGGAACCGGCGGCAGCCGGCGCGGCGGTGGCGGCGGCGCCCGATGCGGCTCCGGCCGCCGGTGCGAGCTGTGCCGGTACCGACTTCACGGTCGCACCCGGGCGCACCTTCTCGCCGCCCTGCACGATCACGTGGTCGCCCGCTTGCAGACCGCCTTCGACGATCCAGTTCGGGCCCTGCATACCGGTGGTCTTCAGCGGACGCGGCTCGACCTTGTTGCTGGCGTTCACCACCATCGCGATCGCCTGGCCCTTCTGGTCATGCGTGACGCCGATCTGCGGCACCAGGAACGCGTTCTCGTTCACGCCTTCCTCGATCCGTGCGCGCACGAACATGCCCGGCAGCAGCACGCGGCCCGGGTTCGGGAACACCGCGCGGATCGTCACCGAACCGGTGGCCTGGTCGACCGTCACGTCCGAGAACTGCAGCTTGCCGGCTTCCGAATAGGTCTTGCCGTCTTCCAGGATCAGCGACACCTTCGCGGCGCCCGGGCCGCTCGTCTTCAGGCGGCCGCTCTGCACGTCCTGACGCAGCTTCAGGCCTTCGAGGCTCGACTGCGTGAGGTCGACGTACACCGGATCGAGCTGCTGCACCGTCGACATCAGCGTCGCCTGGCTCGCCTGCACGTAGGCGCCCGGCGTCACTTGCGAGATGCCGACGCGGCCGGTGATCGGCGACACGACGTCGGTGTAGCCGAGGTTGATCTGCGCGGTATCGACCGCCGCCTTGCCGGCCGCGACGTCCGCCGCTGCCTGGCCCTGCGTGGCCACTGCGTTGTCGTAGTCCTGCTTGCTGACCGCGTTCGCGGCCACCAGCACCTTGTAGCGCGCGACCAGTGCGTTCTGCGTGACGAGGTTCGCCTGCGCCTTCGCGAGCGTTGCCTTCGCACTGTTCAATGCGGCGATGTACGGCGCCGGATCGATCTTGTACAGACGCTGGCCGGCCTTCACGTCGGTGCCTTCGGTGAATTCACGGCGCAGCACGATGCCGTCGACTCGTGCGCGCACCTGCGCGACGAGGAATGCGCTGGTGCGGCCCGGCAGTTCGCTGAAGACCGGTACGGCTTGCGGTTGGACGGTGACGACGCCGACTTCCGGCGTTTGCGGCGGCGGTGCCGATTCTTTTTTCCCGCACGCGGCCAGGAAAACGGCGGCCGTCGCGACAGTGATTAAGCGGTATGGAACCCGTTCGACGCGCATGGAGCGACCTCTGTGTATAACCAATGGAATAAGTGCCGCACCCGACCGGAGGGAGCGCAACACGGATGCGCCTCACGGCGCAGATCGAACACCTGAAATACTGGACTGCTAGATACAGCAAGCGGCACGAAACCTCCGTGCCGACAGGTTGCCCCGCACTGCGGACTGTTACTTTGGCGGGAATCAGCAGAGTGGGATATTAACTGATTGCCACTTGGGTCATTCGATCGTAGGGTGGTATTGTATATACATTCATGAATGTATGTAAAAAGCCCGTTTGTGCCTCGCCTGCTGTCCAGTCTTACAGATTGTTACCAACCGCAAGCATAGCCAGTCTATATGACTGCGCCGAGGGTTGCAGACCCTATATTCACCTACGATCATTCCAATCAGGCCTGCACATGGTCAGACGTACCAAGGAGGAGGCGCTCGAGACACGCAATCGCATTCTCGACGCCGCCGAACACGTGTTCTTCGAGAAGGGCGTGTCGCACACGTCGCTCGCGGACATCGCGCAGCATGCCGGCGTGACGCGCGGTGCGATCTACTGGCATTTCGCGAACAAGAGCGAGCTGTTCGACGCGATGTTCGACCGCGTGTTTCTGCCGATCGACGAGCTGAAGCGGATGCCGCTCGACGCGCCGGGCGGCAATCCGCTCGAGAAGATCCGGCAGATCCTGATCTGGTGCCTGCTCGGCGTGCAGCGCGATGCGCAGTTGCGCCGCGTGTTCAGCATCCTGTTCATGAAGTGCGAGTACGTCGCGGATCTGGAGCCGCTGCTCCAGCGCAACCGTGCGGGGATGAGCGAGGCGCTGCACGCGATCGACGCCGATCTCGCGGGGGCCGTGCGGCTCAAGCTGCTGCCCGAGCGGCTCGATACCTGGCGCGCGACGCTGATGCTGCACACGCTCGTCAGCGGTTTCGTGCGCGACATGCTGATGCTGCCCGACGAGATCGACGCCGAGCAGCATGCGGAAAAGCTCGTCGACGGCTGTTTCGACATGCTGCGCTACAGCCCGGCGATGCTGAAGGACGGTGACTGACCGCGCAACAAGCGGTCGTCTGCGGCGTTGTGTGTTTCATCGGGCGGCGCACCGACCTCGCCAACGCGCTGCCCGCGCCCGCTCCCATCTCCCTCCTGTTTCAGGCCGCCTTCGCGCGCTGCGCGCGAGCCCGCCGGTTCGACGCGGCGACCGAATCGCGCTTCGGCATCGGCGCACCGGCCAATCCCGCGATCCACGCGTCGGTCGACATCACGGCCGCGAAATTCGACTGAAACACCACCGAGTACGCGCGGTGAATCTCCTCGGCGCTCGCCGCGCCCGCTTCGTTCTCGTACGGCAGCGTGCCCGTCGCGTCGTCCAGGTACTCGACATTCAGCCCCGCGTGCGCCGCGTGATAGACCGTCGACGCATTGCAGTTGTGCGTCATGTAGCCGGCCACCGTGAGCGTGTCGATCCCGTCCGCGTCGAGCCACGCGGCGAGGTCGGTACCGGCAAACGAGCTTGCCTGCTTCTTCTCGATCAGGTGCGCATACGGCCGGCCGGCAACGACCGCGTGCAGCGCGACGCCGTCGGAGCCGGGCGCGAAGATCGGCGCGCCGGCCGGTGCGACGTGCTGGACGACGATCACCGGTACGCCGGCTGCGTGCGCGGCATCGATCGCGCGGCCGATGTTCGCGAGCGACACGTCGAGCGGCGGATATTCGATCGGCAGGTTGCCCGTCACGTATTCGTTCTGGACGTCGATCACGATCAGGGCGCGACGGGAAACGGCTTGGGAAGCGGAATGCGGGACGGCGTTCGACATGGCGGGCTCCTGGTCCGGGGGCGCGGCCCCGCCCCGGAACGGGACGGCCAGCGGCGCGATGCGATGCATTGTCGGCGCGCATCGTTCGCGCGGACAGTGGCCCGATAGCCATTCTTCGATAAAATCGGGCCATTGCCATTCCGGAGCCCGCCATGACCGCCGCCGCCCCGTCCATCCGGACCGCCCAGCCTGCTCCGACCGTCGTTGCCGTGATCGCGTATAACGGCATCAGCCCGTTCCATCTGTCGGTGCCGTCGGTCGTGTTCGGCAAGGAACGCGACGCGGCCGCCTCGCCGGCGTTCGAGTTCCGCGTCTGCTCGGCCGAACGCGGCCCGCTGTCGACGACGGGCGGCTTCACGATCACCGCGCCGTACGGGCTCGACGGGCTCGACGATGCGGACATCGTCATCGTGCCGGCATGGCGCGACCCCGACGAAGCGCCGCCCGACGTGCTGCTCGACGCCGTCCGCGCGGCCGCCGCGCGTGGCGCGCAGCTCGTCGGGCTGTGCCTCGGCGCTTACGTGCTCGCCGCGGCCGGGCTGCTCGACGGCCGCCCGGCCACCACGCACTGGGCATGGGCCGACGACTTCGCACAACGCTTTCCGCGCGTGAAGCTCGATCCGGACGTGCTGTACGTGGACGACGGCAACCTGATGACATCGGCCGGCACGGCCGCCGGGCTCGACTGCTGCCTGCACGTCGTCCGGCTGCGCTTCGGCTCGGACGCCGCGAACCGGATCGCGCGCCGCCTCGTGATCCCGCCGCACCGGCAGGGCGGGCAGGCGCAATACGTGCCGCAGCCGGTCGCCGCGCACCCGCGCGATGCGCGGCTCGCGGGCCTGCTCGACTGGGTACGCGCTCACCTCGACGCCGCACACAGCGTCGATTCGCTCGCCGAACGCGTGCTGATGAGCCGGCGCACGTTCACGCGCCACTTCCGGCAGGCGACCGGCACGACCGTCACCGCGTGGCTGCAGGCCGAGCGGCTCGCGCGCGCGCAGCATCTGCTGGAAACCACCGGGCAATCGATCGACGCAATCGCGCAGGCGGCCGGCTACGGGTCGAGCGTGTCGCTGCGCCAGCATTTCGCGGGCACGCTCGGCACGTCGCCGTCGGCATATCGAAGGGAATTTCGCGGCGCCGGAGCCGGCGCCGATGTCGCGCGGTAACGCGCGCGGCGAGCAGGCCGCGCGGCGGAACCGGCCGGCCGCTCAGCCGACGTTGAACCAGCGCGCCGCGTAAAGCAGCAGCGCGACGAAGACGATCATCGCGGCCCACGCCCACACGGGCACCGTGCCGGCGTCGCGATGCGGGAGCGCGCCGGCGGCACGGCCGGTCAGCGCGCTGCCGAGGTGCGGCGGCAGCGCACGCTTCGTCGCGGCCACCAGCGACGCCGGCCGCAGGAACACGTGCTGGCGCCGCGGCGCGGCCGAGCGCGCGCGATTCGGTGCAAGCCCGTGCTTCGCCTGCACGACCGCGCAGAATTCACGGAAGAAATCGTCGGTCCATTCGCGCAGCGTGTTTTCGATCTGCCGCCCCGGCAGCTCGGTGAGCGGGCCGCTCGCCGTCGCCCAGACCACGTACTCGATGCGCGTGGCGTTCGCATCGTCATCCGGCATCAGCACGAGTTCGACCTGGCCGCGCAGCGCGCCGAGCCCGTCGGCCCGCGCCTTGAAGTTGAGCACGCGGCGCGGCCGCCCCTCCGCGTCACCCTGCTCGGCGGCCGCATGCGCACGCACGTCGTAGCGGGCGCGCAGCGGGCCGAGCGGCACCGTGATCGTCAGTGCAAACGCGCCAGGCGCAAGCTTCTCGAAGGATTCGCAATGCTCGAAGCTCGCGCGCAGCAACGCGAGATCCTCGAATGCCTCCCGCACGACGGGCGGGGCGAGCGGTATGCGCAATGTGTCGTTCAGTTCCATGACGCCTCCCCGATGAACACGCGCCGCATCAGGACGTCTCGACGAGACTGTCGATCCGTGCAGCGTCGAAGGCAACGTAGTGCGCGAGCGCCGACGCGGCCTCGTTCGGTTCCTCGTAACTCCATGCGGCGTTCTCGATCACGCCGTCTTCGGTCTGCAAGTCGAAGTGCACGGCCTCGCCCCTGAACGGGGAGGTCGACGTGACGCCTGATTTCACGAGCCGGCGCATGTTGACATCGCGGCGCGGCAGGTAGTGGGTGTCCGGCAGACCCGTTTCGCGCACGGTCAGCGCGCCGTGCGAATCGGCATACGTGATGCCGCGATGGATCACACGCACGCGATGGCGGTTCGGCACGATTTCGAGGCGAGGGTCGGCTGCGTCGGACATCGTTTCTCCTTGGGGCGGCCAGGCCAAGCCGGGCTCAGGAAACGAAAAAGCCACGGCACGGGTGCCGTGGCTTTCATTATGGGCGAAACCGCCGCCGAATGCGCAACCCCGGCCGGGGCCGCGCGCGGCGGGCTACTGCGCGCGCCACTGGAAGGCGGTTTTCGCGCCGCCCTTCGTGCCGACCGTGACGGCGTGGGATTCCTCGTTGCCCTGGTACGACGCCTGCACCGTATAGCGGCCCGGCGGCACCTTCACGAGCATGTACGGCCCGCGCGCGTCGGTCTTCAGCACTTCGGTACCCTTGCCGTCGACGATCCGCACATGGACGTCGGCCAGGAACTCGCCGCCCTTGCCGGTGAACCGCAGCGCCAGCGGCCAATTCGGCTCGTTGCGCTGGAACGCCGTCGATTCGTCCAGCCCGACGCCGCCGGACACGAAGGTGACGTCGCCCTGCTGGCGCGCGGCGGGCAAGCCGTCCGACTGCGCGTACGCGCCGGTCGCGCCGGCTGCGAGGCCGGCGGCCAGCGCCGCGGCGACGGCAAATCGGGACACGTTGCGTAGATATTGCATGGCTCTCTCCTTGGGGTCGGAACACATACAGGGCGCCGCGTCACACGTTCCGAACGGCGGCGGCGCCCGCCGCGGCCGGCCTGGCCGGCCGTCGGCCGTGGCCGGTCAGCTCAGGTCGACCGGCACGAAGATCTGCGCATTATCGCGCTGGATCAGTAGAGCAAGACTGTTGCCCGCCCCCTTGACCGCGTCGCGCAACTGCTCGGGGCTCGTGACCGGACGGCCGTTGACCGCGAGGATCACGTCGCCGGGCTGGATGCCCGCGTTGGCGGCCGGCCCGCCGGCCTGCTGCACGATCAGGCCGTGCGACAGGTTGCTGGCACTGCGCTCCTGCGGCGACAGCGGACGCACCGCGACGCCCAGGCGCCCCTGCTCGACCGGCCCGCCGTCGTTCGACGCGAGCTTCGCGTCGGCCATCGCGCCGAGCGTCACGCTGATCGACTTCTTCGACTTGTCGCGCCAGATCTGCAGGTCGGCCTTCGAACCCGGCTTCAGGTTCGCGATCTGCGCGGGCAGCGACGTCGAATCGGCGACCGGCGAGCCGTTGACCGACAGGATCACGTCACCCGGCTGCAGGCCGGCCTTCGCGGCCGGGCCGTTCGCGTCGACCGAGCTGACGAGCGCGCCGTCCGGCTTCTGCAGTCCGAACGAGCTCGCGAGCGTCTGGTTCAGCCCCTGCACGGCAACGCCGAGGCGGCCGCGGCTCACGTGGCCCGTCTTCACGAGCTCGTCCTTCACCTTGATCGCCTCGTTGATCGGGATCGCGAACGACAGGCCCTGGAAGCCGCCCGTCTGCGAGTAGATCATCGAGTTGATGCCGATCACCTCGCCCTGCAGGTTGAACAGCGGGCCGCCCGAGTTGCCGGGGTTCACCGGCACGTCGGTCTGGATGAACGGCGTGTAGTTCTCGTCCGGCAGCGCGCGCGACTTCGCGCTGATGATGCCCGACGTGACCGTGTTGTCGAAGCCGTACGGCGAGCCGATCGCGACGACCCACTGGCCGACCTTGCTCTGCGCCGGGTCGCCGATCTTCACGGTCGGCAGGCCGCTCGCGTCGATCTTCAGCACCGCGACGTCGGACTGCTTGTCGGAGCCGACGACCTTCGCCTTGTATTCGCGCTTGTCGGTCAGCTTGACCGTGACGACGTTCGCGCCGTCGATCACGTGCGCATTGGTGAGGATGTACCCGTCGGAGCTGATGACGAACCCGGAACCGAGGCTCGCGCTCGGCTGGTCGTCCGGCTGCGCGTCGCCGCCCATGCCCGGCACCTGGCCGTAGAAGTGCTTGAAGAACTGGTAGAACGGATCGCTCGGGTCGATCGGCAGCTGCGGCTGCGGCACGCGCCGCGACACCTGCTTCACGACGTGCTTCGCGCTGATGTTCACGACCGCCGGGCCGTAGGTCTCGACCAGCCCGGAGAAGTCGGGAATGCCGGTCTTCGCGGCCGCTTCGGCCGGCATCAGTGCGGCCTGCGCGGGCGTGATGATCTGCGGATCGGCGCGGCGGGTGCCGGCAACATAACCTGCGGACAGGGCGGCCGCCACGGCGACCGCGACGGCGCCGCGCGCAAGGAATCGGGTGTTCATCGTAGGACCTCCTCTTTGTTAGGACGCAGCGTAACGACCCTGGCTTAAAGGAGGCTTAATCAGCCTTAAGCGGGGCTTAAGCGGCCGTCACCGCCCGCCGGAGAGCGTTCTTCACGCGGATTCGGACGGCTGCGGCGCCTCGGCCGGCATCTCGGCGTCGCGGAACACGACGCTGACGAGCAGGCCGCCCGCGGCCGCATCGCCGAGCGACACCGTCGCGCCCTGCTGCGCGGCCACGCGCTTGACGATCGCGAGCCCGAGCCCGCTGCCCGCCACGTCGGTGCGCGCCCGCGCGGAGCTGTCGCGGTAGAAGCGGTCGAACACGCGTTCGCGCTCCTCGGCCGGAATGCCGGGCCCGCTGTCGCCGATCTGCACGCACGCGCGGCCGGCCGCGTCGCGGGTCAGCGACACGTCGATGCGGCCGCCGTCCGGCGTGTACTTCACCGCGTTGTCGAGCAGGTTGCCGAACATCACGCGCAGCGCGCCGACGTCCGCGACGACGCTCGCCGCGCGCGTCTCCTCGAAGCCGAGATCGATGTCGCGCCGTTGCGCGAGCGGCGCAACCGCGCCCACGCATTCGGCAAGCAGCGCCTGCAGGTCGACCGGCTCGCGCATCGTCGCGCCATCCGGTTCCGCGCGGGCGAGCGCAAGCAGTTGCTCCGTGAGGCGCGTCGCACGCGACACGCCATCCTGGAGATCCGCGACCGCCTCGCGGCGCGACGCGTCGTCCTTCGCGCGGGCCACGAGCTGCGCCTGGATCTGCACCGCCGCGAGCGGCGTGCGCAGTTCGTGCGCGGCGTCGGCCACGAAAGCCTTCTGCGTGTCGAGTGCGGCCGCCAGCCGCGCGAGCAGCCCGTTCAGTGCCCGGACGAGCGGCTGCACCTCGAGCGGCAGGCGCCCATCGGGCAGCGGATCGAGCGCTTCCGGCCGGCGCGCCTCGACCGCGCGCGTCACGCGGCCGAGCGGCGCGAGCCCGCGCCCGACGATCCCCACACGGCCGCGCCGAGGAACGGCAACAGCACGATCAGCGGCCACAGCGTGCGCAGCGCGACGTTCGCCGCGAGCCGGTTGCGCACCGACAGCGGCTGCGCGAGCTGCACGACGTTGTCGCCGACGATCGCCCCGTACACGCGCCATTCGCCGCGATCGGTGCGTTCGGTCGAGAAGCCGAGCTCCGCGCGCGGCGCGATCGGCGCACGCGGATGCGAGAAGTACATCAGCACGCCGTTGCGGTTCCAGATCTGGATCACGATGCCTTCTTCGCCGTTGGTGCGCGAGCCGAACACCTGCGAGAACGGCTCGGACGGCAAGGCCGCGGCGATTTCCTGCAACTGGTAGTCGAACAGTTCGTTCGCCTCGGCGAGCGCCTGCCGGTAGATGAGCCAGCCCGCGATGCCCACGCCCGCAACGACGATCGCGAGCAGCCAGATCAGCAATTGATGACGAATCGACCTCACGCGTCAGCTTTCCTTGACGACCATGTAGCCGAGCCCGCGCACGTTGCGGATCAGGTCCGAGCCGAGCTTCTTGCGCAGCGCGTGGATGTAGACCTCGACCGTGTTGCTGCCGATCTCCTCGCCCCAGCCGTACATCTTCTCCTCGAGCTGGCTCTTCGACAGCACCGCGCCGGGCCGCGCGAGCAGCGCCTCGAGCAGCGCGAACTCGCGCGCGGACAGCGCGACGGGCACGCCGTCGAGCGTCACCTGGTGCGAAGCGGGATCGAGCGTCAGCGCGCCGTGGCGGATCAGCGATTCGCTGCGCCCGGCCTGGCGGCGGATCAGCGCGCGCATCCGCGCGCCCAGTTCATCGAGGTCGAACGGCTTGACGAGGTAGTCGTCGGCGCCCGCGTCGAGCCCCTTCACGCGATCGGCCACCGCGTCGCGCGCGGTGACGATCAGCACCGGCAGCGCCAGCCCGCGTGCGCGCAGCGTGCGCAGCACGTCGATGCCGTCGCGCTTCGGCAGGCCGAGATCGAGCAGCAGCAGGTCGTACGTCTCGCCGCCGAGCGCCGTCAGCGCGGCGTCGCCGTCCTGCACCCAGTCGACCGCAAAGCCGTCCGAGCGCAGCGCCTTGCGCACGCCTTCGGCAATCATTCGATCATCTTCGACAAGCAGAATCCGCATCGGGACAGGCATCCATGGGGCGAGTCAAACACGCCGACCATTGTAGCGCCGCGAACCGGGCGCGCGGCACCGTGCAATGCAACAGAAAGGCGGATTGCAAGGGCGCTGTCCGGACTTGTCTCTACAATGTGCGCTTTGGCGCCGCGCGCGCCCTGCCCGAACGTCGTGCTTCTCCCGTATTCGCTCATGCCGATTTCCGATCTTTCCGCCCGGTTCGCCCCCCGCGCCCGCCTCTGCCTGCGAGCAGCCGCCATCGTCGCCACCTGTACTGCCCTCGCCTTCGCGCCTGCCGCGCAGGCCGGCAAGAAATCCCGCAAGGAAGCACGCAAGACCACGGTCGTATCGCCCGCCGCACGCGCGGCCGGCCTGCCGGCGTCCGTGCTCGTCGCGTTGCAGCGCGCGAAGGTGCCGGCGTCGGCGATGAGCGTCGTCGTCGAGCGCGTCGGCGATCCGGAACCGCTGATCGCGTGGAATGCGAGCCGGCCGATGATGCCTGCGTCGACGATGAAGCTCGTGACGACCTTCTCGGGCCTGTCGATCCTCGGCCCCGACTACCGCTGGCGCACGACCGCCTACACGGACGGCACGATCGACCCCGACGGCACGCTGCAGGGCAACCTGTACATCAAGGGCACCGGCGATCCGAAGCTCGTGCCCGAGGAGCTGATCGACCTCGTCGACAAGCTCCGCAAGGCCGGTGTCAAGCGCGTGGCCGGCGGCCTCGTGCTCGACAAGAGCTACTTCGCGGCCTCGACCCGCGATCTCCCTTCGTTCGACGACGACGCGAGCGCGCCGTACAACGTCGGCCCCGACCCGCTGCTGTACGCATTCAAGGCCGTGTCGTTCACCGTCACGCCGGGCGACGACGGCAAGGTGGCCGTCGACGTGCTGCCGCCGCTCGCGGATCTGTCGATCGACAACCAGCTGGTCGAGGGCACGGGCTCGTGCAGCGCGGCCGCCGCGGCCGCGCGCCCGACGCTGACGGCCGGCGGCGGGATCATGACCGCGTCGTTCGCGGGCGACTACCCGCTGCGCTGCGGCGCGCACACGACCAACCTCGCGATCCTCGATCACACGACGTTCTTCGCACGCGGCTTCCTCGCGCTGTGGCAGCAGGACGGCGGCACGATCGCGGGGCCGGTGAGCGAGGGCAAGGTGCCGACCACCGCGCGGCCCCTCGCCGTGCATCACAGCCCGGTGCTCGGCAGCATCGTCTACGACATCAACAAGTTCAGCAACAACGTGATGGCGCGCAACCTGTTCCTGACGATCGGCGCGGCCAGCGGCAAGCCGCCCGCGACGCCCGAGCAGTCGAGCCGCGTGATCCAGGCGTTCCTGCAGAAGAACGGCATCGCGATGCCCGACCTCGTGCTCGAGAACGGCTCGGGCCTGTCGCGCGAAGAGCATGTGAGCGCGCTGTCGCTTGCCGCGCTGCTGCAGGCCGCGAACGCGAGCCCCGTCGCGCAGGCCTTCGTCGATTCGCTGCCGATCGCCGGCATCGACGGCACGATGAAGAACCGCCTCACCAACGCCGGCGTGCTCGGCAACGCGCACATCAAGACCGGCACGCTGCGCGACGTGCGCGCGATCGCCGGCTACGTCGCCGGTGCGGACGGCCAGAGCTACATCGTCGTGAGCTTCATCAACAACGATCACGCCGAAGCCGCACGGGCCGCGCATGACTCGCTGCTCGAGTGGATCTACGCCGGCGCGCATTGAGGTTGCGGCGCGCCACGACACACGGCGCGCCCATGACCTGCTGCCGGCGCACGTCGGCCCGCGTCGGCATCGGCGCGGCACCATGCAGCGGGTCGCCCTGACGCGCCGCCGGGGCGGCCTGCCGGCGCCTTCGCACACCGAATCCCGCCCTCCCCAGTTTGAAACGCCAGCCGCCACCGGCGCACGACACACCGCGCGGGCATCACGCCCGAAAAAACAGGGCCGCACCGCCTGGCCCCGTGCCGCGCGGCTTCCGTAAAAACCCTGTCCTCAGAGGGAACCCTCTACGCTGCCCCCTCGCCTAGCGCGTGGCGATTGCGTAGGCTGTTGGCCTGACCGATATCTACAACGGGCCACACGCCCGGCCTCAAGGCTTGCAGGGGAAAGAAGGAGACACGCCCATGCGATTCGACGTCGAATTGCTTCTGCTCGCGCTGGCGCCCGTCTTCCTGCTCTGCATCGCGTGGGAGGCCTGGCACCTCGCCCGCACCCGTGCGCAGGACCCCGTCTATGCGTGGCGCGACACGCTGTGCAACGCGGCGCTCGCGCTGATGCACCAGGGCGCCGACAAGATCGCGTGGCTGTTCGTGATCCCCGTCTATGCGTACTGCTACCGGCACTATCGCGTGTTCACGTGGCACGACGGCTGGCTGTCGTTCGCGGTGCTGTTCGTCGCGCAGGATTTCCTCTACTACGTATTTCATCGTGCGAGCCATCGCGTGCGCTGGCTGTGGGCCGCGCACGTCGTGCACCACTCGTCCGAGCGGATGAATTTCTCGACCGCGTTCCGCCAGAGCCTGATGTACCCGGTCGCGGGGATGTGGGTGTTCTGGCTGCCGCTCGCGTTCGCCGGCTTTCCGCCGCAACAGGTCGTCGGCATCGTGCTGATCAACCTCGCGTTCCAGTTCTTCGTGCACACGCAGGCGATCGGCAAGCTCGGCTGGCTCGAATACGTGCTGAACACGCCGTCGATCCACCGTGCGCATCATGCGCGCAACCCGCGCTACATCGACCGCAATTACGCAGGCGTCCTGGTGATCTGGGATCGCCTGTTCGGCAGCTATGTCGAGGAAACGCCCGACGATCCGCCGCGGTACGGGATCGTCGAGCGACTCGACTCGAACAACCCTCTCGTCGCGACGTTCCACGAGTGGGTTTCGATGGCCGGCGACGCGTTGCGCGTCGACGGCTGGCGCAACAAGCTGCGCGCGATTTTCGGCCCGCCCGAATGGGCGAGCGCTTATCATGCGCAGATTGCCGAGGCCGCGAACCCCGATCCGCGCACCGTGCCGCTTGCGGTTGCGCGAGACCAATAAACCGTTTCAGCCAACGGCCGCCGCGCAGCCCGGAACCGAGCAGGCACGCGGCAGATGAGAGACACATCAGGCCATATCTACGAGGAGATCGAACGATGCAGACACAACAACACGCACCCGCCCGCACCCGTCAGCGCATGCTGCGCACCGCGCAGGTCGCGATCGCCGGCGCCGCACTGGCGCTGCTCGCCGCATGCGGCGGCGGTGACGACAACAACAGCAACAGCGCATCGAACACGCCGCCGTCGGGCGTGAAAATGCAGGTCGTATCGTTCGGCGACAGCCTGTCCGACGCGGGCACCTACTCGCAGATCAAGCTCGGCTTCGGCGGCGGCCGCTTCACGACCAACCCGGGCCAGGTGTGGACGCAGAACGTCGCGCAGTACTACGGCGACACGCTGCAGCCCGCGAACCAGGGCGGTTTCGGCATTCCGCTGCAGGCCACCGGCGGCCTCGGCTACGCACAGGGCGGCTCGCGCGTGACCCAGCAGCCGGGCATCGGCCATGCGGACGCCAGCGTGCCGAACGCCGATTACGCGCAAGCGACCACGACGCCGATCGCCGACCAGGTCAAGCAATACGTGTCGCAGCACGGCAGCTTCAACGCGGGCCAGATCGTGCTGCTGAACGGCGGCGCGAACGACATCTTCTACCAGGTCGCGGCGCTGCAGGCCGGCGCGATCACGCCGACGCAACTGCAGCAGAACATCGGCGCTGCCGCGCAACAGCTCGCGGGCATCGTGCAGCAGATCGTCGCCGCCGGCGCGACGCACGTGTTCGTGTCGAACGTGCCGGATATCGGCGGCACGCCGCTCGCGCTCCAGGGCGGCTCGCAGAAGACCCTCACGCAACTGTCGATGCTGTTCAACGGCACGCTCGCCGCGACGCTGCAGGCGCTCAAGGTCGACACGACCAAGTACGTGCTGCTCGACACGTTCACGTGGCAGGACGGTATCCTCGCGAACTACCAGGCGAACGGCTTCGCCGTGTCGAACACCGACACCGCCTGTAACCTGAAGGCGATGGTGCAGGCCGCCACGCAGTACGGCGTCGCGAACGCAACCGCATTCGGCTCGTCGCTGTTCTGCTCGCCGCAGAACTACACGGTCGCGAACGCGGACCAGACCTACATGTTCGCCGACACGGTCCACCCGACCACGCGCCTGCATGCGCTGTTCGCGCAGTTCGCGCAGTCGAAGATCGCGGCCTCGGGCGTCGGCAAGTAAGCCGCCGGCCACGCGCCCAAACGAAAACGCCCGACCGGTTCGCGCCGGTCGGGCGTTTTTTCATGTGCGGGAAACCGGCGCGGCGACGGTCGCGTCAACCGTGCGCCTTCGTCATTCGGCCGCTTCGAACGCCGCGGCCGCGCGGCCGAGCCGGTCGTTGACCGCGATCCATTCGACGGTCTCCGGCAACTTTTCGACGAGGATGCGCGCGACCTGTGCGCGGTCGAGCGCACGCAGCATCCCGTACAGCTCGCGCGCATACGCGGACGGATCTTCCGGCGCCGCGACGAAATGCACGCCGTCGGCCTGCGCCCACTGCCCCGCGCGCGACGCGCGGGCGACCAGCGCGACGCGTTCGCCATCGGTTTGCGCGGCCGCGAGCAGCGGCTCGAGCGCGTCGAACGGCAGCAGCGCGAGCGGCGTGCGCGGCGCGTAGTGCGCCTTCAGCGTGCCGGACGCGCGCGGCGCGGTCGCGTCGCTGCCGTCCGGCAGCTTCGGCGCGCGGCCGAGCACGTCGGCGATCTGCTGCGGCGTCACGTGCCCCGGGCGCAGCAGCGCCGGGAAACCGCGCGACAGGTCGACGATCGTCGATTCGATACCGACTTCCGATGCGCCGCCGTCGAGCACGTGCACGGTTTCGCCGAATTCGTCACGCACGTGCTGCGCGGTGGTCGGGCTCACATGGCCGAACCGGTTCGCGGACGGCGCAGCCACGCCGCCATGCCCGCCGCGCCGCGCGCTGAACGCGGCCAGCAGCGCCTGCGCAACCGGATGCGACGGGCAGCGCAGCCCGACCGAATCCTGGCCGCCGCTCACGGCGTCCGGAATGCGCGCGTGGCGCTTCAGGATCAGCGTCAGCGGGCCCGGCCAGAACGCATCGATCAACGCCTGCGCGTCGGCCGGCAGATCGTCGACCCAGTAGCCGGGATCGCCGCCGGGCGGCAGGTGCACGATCACCGGATGATTCGCGGGCCGCCCCTTCGCCGCGTAGATGCGCGCGACGGCCTCGGGATTCGCCGCATCGCCGCCGAGCCCGTAGACGGTTTCGGTCGGAAAGGCGACGAGCTGGCCCGCGTCGAGCAACGCGGAGGCCGCGTCGATCTGCGCAACAGTCACGGAGTTCGGAAGATCGATGGACATCGGCTGGCGCCTCAGTCGAGCGGCACGCGCAGCAGCTGCGCGCACGCGGTGGCCGCGGCAACGGCTTCGTCGCGCGTTTCGGCCGTGAAGTTCACGTGGCCCATCTTGCGGCCGATGCGCGCCTCTTCCTTGCCGTACAGGTGCAGGTGCGCGGTCGGCATCGCCGCGACCGTGTCCCACGGCGGCGTGACGGACTCGCCTGCGGCACCTGCGCCGGTCGCACCGTTCGGGAACCACACGTCGCCGAGGATGTTCAGCATCGCGGCCGGCGAATGCTGGCGCGTGTTGCCGAGCGGCATGCGCGTCATCGCGCGCACCTGCTGCTCGAACTGGCTCGTGGCGCACGCATCGACCGTGTAGTGGCCGGAGTTGTGCGGGCGCGGCGCCATCTCGTTCGCGACGAACGAACCGTCTTCCAGCACGAAGAATTCGACGCACAGCACGCCAACGTAGCCGAGCGTATCCGCGATCCGCACGGCGGCCTGCTGCGCCTCTTCGACGCGCGCCGCATCGGCGGCCGGCGCGGGCACGACGGTCAGCGCGAGGATGCCGTTGTGGTGCACGTTCTGCGCGAGCGGGAACGCGGCCGAGCGGCCGTCGGCGCCGCGCGCGATCAGCGCCGACACTTCGTATTTCAGCGGCAGGCGCTTTTCGAGCACGCACGGCACGCCGTTCAGCGCCGCATGCGCGTCGCGCGCTTCCTGCGCGGTGCTCACACGCACCTGGCCCTTGCCGTCGTAGCCGAGGCGCGCCGTCTTCAGGATGCCCGGCAGCACCGCGTCGAGGGCGGCGTCGTCGAGCGCGGCAAGCGCCGCCGCCGATTCGATCACGACGTGCGGCGCGACGGGCACGCCCGACGCTTCGATGAAGCGCTTCTCCGCGATCCGGTCCTGCGCGACCGCGACGCAGCGGCCGGCGGGCGCGACGAACGTCGTGCGCGCGAGGAAATCGAGGCTCGCAGCCGGCACGTTCTCGAATTCCGTCGATACCGCGTCGCACAGGTCGGCCAGTTCGGCGAGTGCGGCTTCGTCGTCGTAGGCCGCGCGCAGGTGGCGGTCGGCGACCGCGCCGGCGGGGCTCGTCGGATCGGGATCGAGCACGGCGACGCGATAGCCCATCGACTGGGCGGCAAAGCAGAACATGCGGCCGAGCTGGCCACCGCCGACCATGCCAAGCCACGCGCCGGGCAGGATCGGGGAAACGGAATCAGGAGTTGCGGTCATGTCAGTGGTCGGTCGCGGCGGGCGCTGCCCGCCGCAGTGGGGAAGTCAGGCAGCCGCCGGAATGGCAGTGCGGCCGCCGATGCGCCGTCATTCCAGCGGCGGCAGCACCATCGCGTGCGCGGCTTCGTTCTGGCGCACGCGGAACGCGGCGAGGCGGTTCGCATAGTCGACCGAGTTGCCGGACAGGATCGACACCGCGAACAGCGCGGCATTCGCGGCACCGGCCTCGCCGATCGCGAACGTCGCGACGGGCACGCCCTTCGGCATCTGCACGATCGAGTGCAGCGAATCGACACCCTTCAGGTACTTGCTCGCGACCGGCACGCCGAGCACCGGCACCGTGGTTTTCGCGGCCAGCATGCCGGGCAGGTGCGCGGCGCCGCCGGCGCCCGCGATGATCGCGCGCAGCCCGCGCTCGCGCGCCTTCTCCGCATAATCAAACATCTCGTCGGGCATCCGGTGCGCGGACACGACCTTCGCTTCGTACGGCACGCCGAATTCCTGCAGGATGGCGACCGCGTGCTTCATCACGTCCCAGTCGGAACTCGAACCCATCAGCACGCCGACGAGCGGCGCGCTGTGCGTGTGGGCAGTCTGAACTTCGCTCATGTGTTCCGTTCCCCGATCAGGCCAGCGACTGGCCCGTGATGCGCTCGAGCGCTTCCTGATACTTCGCGGCCGTCTTCTCGACGACGTCGGCCGGCAGCGCAGGCGCCGGCGCGGTCTTGCCCCACGGCTGCGCCTCGAGCCAGTCGCGCACGAACTGCTTGTCGAACGACGGCGGGTTCGTGCCGACTTCGTACTGGTCGGCCGGCCAGAAGCGCGACGAATCGGCGGTCAGCACTTCGTCCATCAGGTACAGCTTGCCGTGGTTGTCGAGGCCGAATTCGAACTTCGTGTCGGCGATGATGATGCCGCGCGTGGCCGCGTAGTCGGCCGCTTCCTTGTACAGCTTGATCGAGATGTCGCGGATCGTCGCGGCCAGCTCGGTGCCGATGCGGCGCTCGGTTTCCTCGAACGTGATGTTCTCGTCGTGCTCGCCCATCTCGGCCTTCGCGGCCGGCGTGAAGATCGGCTCGGGTAGCTTCTGCGCGTTCTGCAGGCCTTCCGGCAGCTGCACGCCGCACACGGCGCCCGACGCCTGGTATTCCTTCCAGCCGCTGCCGGCCAGGTAGCCGCGCACGACTGCTTCGATCATGATCGGCTCGAGGCGCTTGACGACCACGCCGCGGCCCTTCACCTGCTCGACCTCGTCGGCGGCGACAACCGCTTCCGGCGCGTCGCCCGTCAGGTGGTTCGGCACGATGTGCGCAAGCTTGTCGAACCAGAAGTTCGCCATCTGGTTCAGCACGCGGCCCTTGTTCGGAATCGGCTCGCCCATCACCACGTCGAATGCCGACAGGCGATCGGTCGTGACGATCAGGAGCTTGTCGTTGCCGACCGCGTAGTTATCGCGGACCTTGCCGCGACCGAGGAGCGGCAGCGAGCGGAGCGTGGATTCGTAGAGGGTAGACATCGTCTTTTCGCAGATAAGGAGCCAAACAAAAAGGGAAACGCCGTTCCCCGCGGCAGGCGGGAACGGCGGTCTTGCAATACGTCGGCGAACCGGCCGGGCGACAGCGCCCGGGCAGTTGCCGGCCGGCCCTCGTTCGGCCGGACGGAGCGGCTGTGGGGCCGGATCAGATCCGGCCGGACAACCTTGCCGTTGCCCACATCGGGCGCGGCAATCGTACTACAGTCTCAGCGCACGACCTGTGCGAGCGCGCCGGACTTGTACTGCTCGGCGATCTTGTCGAGCGCCACCGGCTTGATCTTGCCGGCCTGGCCTTCGCAACCGAACGCGAGGTAGCGGTCGACGCAGACCTGCTTCGCCGCTTCGCGCGCGGGCTTCAGGTAATCGCGCGGATCGAACTTGCCCGGGTTCTCGAACAGGTAGCGGCGGATCGCACCGGTGATCGCCAGACGCAGGTCGGTGTCGATGTTGATCTTGCGCACGCCGTGCTTGATGCCTTCCTGGATTTCCTCGACCGGCACGCCGTAGGTTTCCTTCATGTCGCCGCCGAATTCGCGGATCTCGGCCAGCAGTTCCTGCGGCACCGACGACGAACCGTGCATCACCAGGTGGGTGTTCGGGATGCGCGCGTGGATTTCCTTGATGCGCTGGATCGACAGGATGTCGCCCGTCGGCTTCTTCGAGAACTTGTACGCGCCGTGCGACGTGCCGATCGCGATCGCGAGTGCATCGCACTGCGTGAGCTTCACGAAGTCGGCGGCCTGCTCCGGATCGGTCAGCAGCTGCTCGCGGGTCATCGTGCCTTCCGCGCCGTGGCCGTCTTCCTTGTCGCCCTTCATCGTCTCGAGCGAGCCGAGCACGCCGAGTTCGGCCTCGACCGTCACGCCGATCGAGTGCGCCATCTCGACGACCTTGCGCGACACGTCGACGTTGTACTCGTACGATGCGACCGTCTTGCCGTCGGCTTCCAGCGAACCGTCCATCATCACGCTGGTGAAGCCGCTGCGGATCGCGGCCATGCAGACTGCCGGCGACTGGCCGTGATCCTGGTGCATCACGACCGGGATGTGCGGGTACGACTCGACTGCTGCTTCGATCAGGTGGCGCAGGAACGGCTCGCCCGCGTACTTACGCGCGCCGGCCGATGCCTGCATGATCACGGGCGCGCCGACCTGGTCCGCCGCCGCCATGATCGCCTGGACCTGCTCCAGGTTGTTCACGTTGAAGGCCGGCAGGCCGTAACCGTGCTCCGCCGCGTGGTCCAGCAATTGACGCATTGATACGAGAGGCATTGTGGAACTCCATGGAATGAAAACCGGTGCGCCCTGACGCCGGCGCGGCGCTCGCTCCCGGACGAACCCGGGGTGGCGCGGCGCGGCTGAGCGTCGAATAGCCGCATTTTATCGCGAAGCGCCTCCGATTCCGACCGCCCGGTGGCGCCGACTCGCAATTTGTTACGTTCGCACGGCACAATGCGGGCAAAAATGAGAAAAAAAGCCGCGCGGGGCTTCGACCCCACGCGGCTTTCGCGTAAAAAACGGTGCCCGATCGATTTTCCAGCCGATCCGGCGCCGGCCCGCTGGCCGGCCCGATGTTCAGCCGGCGCTCAATAGTGCTCGCCGACCCGCACGATCTTCAGCGTGTTGGTGCCGCCCGCCTGCCCCATCGGCTCGCCGACGGTCAGCACGACCATGTCGCCGTGCTGCACGTAGCCCTGCTTGACGACGATCTCGAGCGCCGCCTGCAGCGCCGAGTCGCGGTCGCTGTTGAAGTCGACGTGCAGCGGCGTCACGTTGCGGTACAGCGCCATCGTGCGCTCGCTGCCGACGCGCGGCGTCAGCGCGAAGATCGGCACGTGCGTGTAGTGACGCGACATCCACAGCGCGGTCGCGCCCGATTCGGTCAGCGCGATGATCGCCTTTGCGCCCAGGTGGTACGCGGTGAACAGCGCGCCCATCGCGATCGACTGGTCGATCCGCGTGAACGTGCGGTCGAGGAAATCCTTGTCCAGCTCGACTTCTTCCGACTTCTCCGCCTCGACGCACACGGCCGCCATCGTCTCGATCGTGACGACCGGATACTTGCCGGCGGCCGTCTCGGCCGACAGCATCACCGCGTCGGTGCCGTCGAGCACCGCGTTCGCGACGTCCGATACTTCCGCACGCGTCGGCACCGGCGCGTGGATCATCGATTCCATCATCTGCGTCGCGGTGATCACGAGCTTGTTCGACTCGCGCGCCATCCGGATCATCCGCTTCTGCAGCGCGGGCACGGCCGCGTTGCCCACTTCCACCGCGAGGTCGCCGCGCGCGACCATGATGCCGTCGGACGCGTCGAGAATGCTTTGCAGCGCCGGAATCGCTTCCGCGCGCTCGATCTTCGCGATCATCTTCGGCTTGATGCCGTACGGCGCGCCCGCGATGTTCGCGAGCTGGCGCGCCATTTCCATGTCGGTCGCGTTCTTCGGGAACGACACCGCCACCAGGTCCGCGCCGAGCGACATCGCGGTGCGGATGTCTTCCATGTCCTTCGCGGTCAGTGCGGGCGCCGACAGGCCGCCGCCCTGGCGGTTGATGCCCTTGTTGTTCGACAGCTCGCCGCCCACCTTGACGATCGTGTGGATCTCGTCGCCGAGCACGCGCTCGACGGTCAGCACGATCAGGCCGTCGTTCAGCAGCAGCAGGTCGCCCGTGCGCAGGTCACGCGGCAGCTCCTTGTAGTCGAGGCCGACGCGCTCGTCGTTGCCCAGCTCGCAGCCCGCGTCGAGGATGAAGGCCTGGCCCGGCTCGAGCGTCGTCTTGCCGTTCTCGAACTTGCCGACGCGGATCTTCGGGCCCTGGAGGTCGGCCATGATCGCGATCTCGCGCCCGACCTTGCGGGCGGCCTCGCGCACCATCTCGGCGCGCTGGCGGTGATCGTCGGCCGTGCCGTGCGAAAAATTGAGCCGCACGACGTCGAGGCCCGCCTGCATCATCTGCAGCAGAATCTCCGGCGAACTGGAAGCCGGGCCGATCGTGGCGACTATCTTGGTGGCGCGCTGCATGAAACTCCTCATCTGGATCAAGGTGGATGCGCTGGGTGAAACGCTGCGAGAGCCGGAAGCGGCAGGCCCAGCGGCCGCCGCTCCGGGGGGCGTGCCGGTGCTTGCGCCCGGCATCGCTTTGTTCTGAATCTCGTGGTGCTGCTCGGCCGCGTCGCCGGCGGCCGCCGGTGCGCGCGGGGCGGTGTTCGCCCGCGCGGGCGCGCGTTTGCGCTTGCCCGCGCCGGCCGCGGGCTCCGCTTTCGCGGAGCGCGCGGCCTTCGTCACCCCTGCGCGCGCCGCCACGCTCAGGCCGCCCGCGTTTCCAGCACTTCCACCGCCGGCAGCTTCTTCCCCTCGAGGAACTCGAGGAAGGCGCCGCCGCCCGTCGAGATGTAGCTGACCTGGTCATGGATGCCGTACTTCGCGATGGCCGCGAGCGTGTCGCCGCCGCCCGCGATCGAGAACGCGGACGATTTGGCGATCGCTTCCGCGAGCGTCTTGGTGCCGTTGCCGAACTGGTCGAACTCGAACACACCGACCGGGCCGTTCCACACGATCGTGCCGGCCTTCTCGAGCTGGCTCGCGAGCGCCTTGGCGGTGTCCGGGCCGATGTCGAGGATCATGTCGTCCGCTTCGATGTCGGCGACCTGCTTCACCGTGGCCACGGCCGTCGGCGAGAATTCCTTGGCCGTCACGACGTCGGTCGGGATCGGCACCGACGCACCGCGCTCGCGCGCTTCGTCGATGATCGCCTTCGCCTCGTCGACGAGGTCGGCTTCCGCGAGCGACTTGCCGATCGACAGGCCGGCCGCGAGCATGAACGTGTTCGCGATGCCGCCGCCGACGATCAGCTGGTCGACCTTGCCGGCCAGCGACTTGAGGATCGTGAGCTTGGTCGACACCTTCGAGCCGGCGACGATCGCCACCAGCGGGCGCGCCGGGTTGCCGAGCGCCTTGCCGAGCGCGTCGAGTTCCGCGGCCAGCAGCGGGCCCGCGCACGCGACCGGCGCGTACTTCGCGATCCCGTGCGTGGTCGCTTCCGCGCGGTGCGCGGTGCCGAACGCGTCGTTCACGTACACGTCGCAGAGCTTCGCCATCTTCTGCGCGAGCTCGTCCGAATTCTTCTTCTCGCCCTTGTTCACGCGGCAGTTCTCGAGCAGCACGACCTGGCCCGGCGCAACGTTCACGCCGTTCTCGACCCAGTTCGACACCAGCGGCACGTCACGGCCGAGCAGCTCGGCGAGCCGCTTCGCGACCGGCGCGAGCGAATCTTCCGGCTTGAATTCGCCTTCGGTCGGACGGCCGAGGTGCGACGTGACCATCACGGCCGCGCCGGCGTCGAGCGCGGCCTGGATGGCCGGCACGGACGCGCGCACGCGCGTGTCTTCGGTGATGTTGCCCTGGTCGTCCTGCGGGACGTTCAGGTCGGCACGGATGAATACCCGCTTGCCGGCGAGCTGGCCGGCGGCGATCAGGTCGGTAAGACGCTTGACTTGGCTCATGTTGAACAAATTGAAGTGGTGGATGGGGAAAGGGGGTTCACGCTGGACGTGCGCGGGCTGCCGCGAAAGGGCGCCGGATGCGGCCGTGGCTGGCGGTTCGCATGACGCGCACGGGTAAAAAATCTTGAACGGGCATTCTAGCCGATCCACCCGGCAGACTGACCCGCGGGCGGCGAATTCCGCCTATTTGGGATCGCGCGCCGGAATGGACGCATTGCCGCAACGCAGCAATGCACCCGCGCAAGCGGCCGGTACGCGGCGGGCCTGAACGGCGGACCATCAGAAGACCAGGCGCAGCACGGTGAAGACGAGCATCCCGACGACGATCGTGCCGAGCATGCTGCGCCGCCACAGGAACCAGCCGAGGCCGGCGAGCGCCGCGTAGAACGGATGGTTGGACAGCGCGAACGACAGCCCGCCCGGCGTTTCGAGCACGTCGGGCAGCACGACGGCGACCAGTGCCGCCGCCGGCGCGTAGCGCAACGCGCGCTGCGCACGCTCGGGCAGCACGGTGCGTTCGCCGCCGATCAGGAACAGCGCGCGCGTGACGGCCGTGACGATCGTCATCCCGATGATGACGATCCAGATTTCCGTCGCGCTCATTCAATTTCCTTTTCGTGCACGGTTTCGGTGCGGATGCGCCGCCAGTCGGCCCGCTCGACGAAGAAATCGGCCGTGCAGCCGGCCGCGAGCGCGGCGAGCACCGCGAGCGGCAGCGCGAGCCGGTACGGCAGGTCGAACGCGATGAGCGACACGATGCCGGCGACCGCGACGGCCGCGAGCGTCGAGCGGTTCGCGACCGCCGACACCATGATGGGAATCAGCGCGAGCGTGCCGGCCAGTTCCAGCCCCCAGCTTGCGGGAAAGACGCTCGCGAGCAGGATGCCGGCGAGCGACGACACCTGCCACGACAGCCAGCTCGCAAGCGCCATCCCCCAGAAATACGCTTCCTTGCCGGGCACGTGGCCGTAGGCGAAGCCCTGTTTCTGGAACAGCAGGTAGATCACGTCGCCGTTGAAATAGCCGATCGCGAGGCGCCGCCACAGCGGCAGGTAGGAAAAATGGGGAGCAAGCCCGGCGCTGAAGATCACGAAGCGCGTGTTGACCATCGCGGCCGTGAGCAGGATGGTCCAGATCGGCAGCTTCGCCGCGAGGAGCGGCAGCACCGCGAGCTGCGACGAGCCCGCGTAGACCAGCAGCGACATCGCGCTCGCCTGCCAGAGTGTCATGACCGACTTGCTCATCGCGATGCCGGTGACGAGCCCCCACGAGAAAATCGCCATCAGCGTCGGGGAATAGTCGCGCGCGCCCTGGATCAGCGCGAAGCGGTCGGTGGCGGACAATCGAGCGAGCATGGGAAGCGGGCCGCGGCGGGCGGTTCGTCGGGCCGCCGGCGCCTCCTGCCGGTACGACCCGCCGTTATTGGAATCGGTACCGGGCGATTATAGCGCCGGCCCCGCGCCGACCGACCGGATCGCCTTCAAATGACGCTAAAATAAGCGTCTTTCCGGCTCAACGCTGCATACAACCGCATCCCAGGAGAAATCTATGTCAATGGCCGACCGCGACGGCAAGATCTGGATGGACGGCAAGCTGATCGACTGGCGCGACGCCAAGATCCACGTCCTGACCCACACGCTGCATTACGGCATGGGCGTCTTCGAGGGCGTGCGCGCGTACAAGTCGGCCGACGGCAGCACCGCGATCTTCCGCCTGTACGAGCACACGAAACGTCTGCTGAATTCGGCGAAGATCTTCCAGATGGACGTGCCGTTCGACCGGGAAACGCTCGAAGCCGCGCAGCTCGAAGTCGTGCGCGAGAACAAGCTCGAGTCGTGCTACCTGCGCCCGATCATCTGGGTCGGTTCGGAAAAGCTCGGCGTGGCCGCGAAGGGCAACACGATCCACGTCGCGATCGCCGCATGGCCGTGGGGTGCGTACCTCGGCGAGGAAGGCCTCGCGAAGGGCATCCGCGTGAAGACGTCGTCGTTCACGCGCCACCACGTGAACGTGTCGATGGTGCGCGCGAAGGCGTCGGGCTGGTACGTGAACTCGATCCTGGCGAACCAGGAAGCCACCGCCGACGGCTACGACGAAGCGCTGCTGCTCGACGTCGACGGCTACGTGTCGGAAGGCTCCGGCGAGAACTTCTTCCTGGTGAACAACGGCAAGCTGTACACGCCCGACCTGTCGTCGTGCCTCGACGGCATCACGCGCGATACCGTCATCACGCTCGCGAAGGACGCCGGCATCGAGGTGATCGAGAAGCGCATCACGCGCGACGAGGTCTACACGGCCGACGAAGCATTCTTCACCGGCACGGCCGCCGAAGTCACGCCGATCCGCGAGCTCGACAACCGCACGATCGGCAGCGGCGCGCGCGGCCCCGTCACGGAAAAGCTCCAGTCGGCGTTTTTCGATATCGTGTCGGGCAAGAACGCGAAGTACGCGCACTGGCTGACGAAGGTCTGAGCGCGCCGCGCCACCGACCGCCCCACAAAAGAGTGATAAGAGAAAGTCTCATGAGTGAAATCAAGGAAATGCCGCTGGTCGAGCTGACGGCCAAGGATCTTCCCGCGTACTGCCCGAACCCGGCCATGGCGCGCTGGAGCGCCCACCCGCGCGTCTTCATCGACGTCTCGCACGGCGAAGCACGCTGCCCGTACTGCGGCACGCGCTACAAGCTGCGCGACGGCGAGGTCGTCAAGGGCCATTGAGCCCCGGCGGCCGGGCCTGCAGGCTGATGCAGGCCCGCCGACTGCCCAGGCGGCGCAGCCGGATTGCCGGCGCGCCGCCGTTCTCCATTCTGGCAACCCGAACGCGGCGCCTGAGCGCCGTGCTTCATTACGACATCGGAAGTCGACCTGATGCGTCGAGCGCTGGTTATCGCACCGAACTGGATCGGTGACGCATTGATGGCGCAGCCGCTTTTTGCGCTGCTGAAGAAAAACCATCCCCGCATCGCGATCGATGCCGTCGCGCCCTCGTGGGTCGCGCCCGTGCTCGAGCGGATGCCCGAGATCCACGATGTCTACGCGACCGATCTCGCGCACGGCAAGCTGCAGTTGCTGCGCCGCTGGCAACTCGCGAGCGACCTGCGCGACGTCGGCTACGACGCGGCGTACGTGCTGCCGAATTCGCTGAAATCCGCGGTGATCCCGTGGCTCGCGAACATCCCGCTGCGGGTCGGCTACACGGGCGAGCACCGCTACGGGCTGCTGAACGTGCGGCACGCGAACCCCGACAAGTCGGGCGAGCGGCCGCCGATGACGGCCCACTATGCGGCGCTTGCGTACGCGCCGGGCGCGAAGCTGCCCGAGTCGATGAAGACGCTGCCCGCGCCGCGCCTCGACGCCGATCTCAACGAGACGGCGCGCGTGTCCGCACGTTTCAATCTCGATACGCGCAAGCCGCTCGTCGTGTTCTGCCCGGGCGCGGAATACGGCCCGGCCAAGCGCTGGCCGCCCGAGCACTTCGCATCGCTCGCCACCATCGTCCACCAGTCGTTCCCGTACACGCAGATCGTCGCGCTCGGCTCGCAGAAGGACGCCGCCGCCGCGCAGGCGATCGCGGACCACGCGCCGAACGTGCGCAACCTGTGCGGGCAGACGTCGCTGTCGGAGGCGTGCGCGCTGATCGCGCGCGCGAATGCGGTGGTCACCAACGATTCGGGGCTGATGCACGTTGCCGCCGCGCTACGCCGGCCGCTCGTCGCACTGTACGGATCGACCGATCCGCGCCACACCCCTCCGCTGTCGGACCTGGCGAAGGTACAATGGCTTCATCTCGAATGCAGTCCCTGCTTCGAACGCGAGTGCCCGCTCGGCCACCTGAAGTGCCTGCGCGAACTCGGTCCCGAGCAGGTATTCGGCGATTTGCGCGGCATGCTCGTCGGGCAGCGCTGACCCTGGCCGGCAGCGTCGCACGGCGCGCCGGGCAATCCGATTCACCGGTGTACGTCGGCCCCATCCGGGCCGCCGTGCTGAATACGGCGCGCGACGCGCGCGAGAGATAACCCCGATGCCACGTTTTGCCCGCCTCTTCGAAGCCGCCGCCGATACGCTGAACGCCTACTACCAGGCCGTCGCCGATGCCAATCTCGACGCGCTGCTGGGATTGTGGATCGACGAGGATTTCGCCAGCTGCGTATGGGCGGACGGCGAGCATCTGCACGGCCTCGACCAGATTCGCAGCGGGCTCGCCAACCGGCTCGCCACGCGCCCCGTGACGATCGAGCCGCTCGACATCCGCGTGTACGACAGCCTCGGCACGGTCGTCTATACGATCGCCGAAGCGCATCAGCAGGCCGACCTGACGGCCGAACCCGACATGGTTTTCGCGACGTACGTGATGATTCACGAACGTGGCGAGTGGCGCATCGCGCATATTCACGCGAGCCCGATTCCCGAACAGGCGGCCGGACAATTCGCCGCGAAGATCCGTCATGGGCAGGGTCCGCTGCACTGACGAAAAGACGAAGCAACGCATACGCGGGGCGATCATGAGTACGGCTTCTCCGCCCACCTCGCCGCTGACCGGGGCCCCGGCCCCCGACGACGACATACTGCGCTATCGCGCACCACGCTGGCTGCCCAATAGCCATGCACAAACCATCGTGCCCGCGCTGTTCGCGCGGCGCCCCGTCGTCGCTTACCGACGAGAGCGATGGGAAACCCCCGACCACGACTTCATCGATCTCGACTGGGTCGCCCATCTCGACAGCGCCGCGCCGGCGCCCGATGCGCCGCTGTTCGTGCTGTTCCACGGCCTCGAGGGCAGTTCCGGCTCGCACTACGCGCTCGCGATGATGGCCGCCGCACGCGCGAAGGGCTGGCACGCCGTCGTGCCGCACTTCCGCAGTTGCAGCGGCGAGATCAACCGCCAGCCGCGCTTCTACCATCTCGCCGACAGCGCCGAGGTCGACTGGATCCTGCGCCGGCTCGCCGCGCAGCATCGCGGGCCGCTCGTCGCGGCCGGCGTGTCGCTCGGCGGCAACGTGCTGCTGCGCTGGCTCGGCGAGCATCGCAGCGACACGTCGATCCTGCGGGCGGCCGCCGCGATCTCGACGCCGATCGACGTGCATGCCGGCGGGCGCGCGCTGTCGCAAGGCTTTGCGATGGTCTACACGCGCAGCTTCCTGAAGACGCTCAAGCGCAAGGCGCTCGCGAAGCTCGACCAGTACCCGGGGCTGTTCGACCGCGAAGCCATGCTGCAGGCCGTGACGATGCGCGACTTCGACGAGGTCGTGACCGCGCCGCTGCACGGTTTCGCCGATGCGGACGACTACTGGACCAAGGCGACGACACGGCCGCTGCTCCCCGCGATCGACGTGCCGACGCTGATCCTCAACGCCCGCAACGACCCGTTCCTGCCTGAATCGGCGCTACCGGGCCCGGCCGACGTATCGCCGGCCGTCGAGCTCGACCAGCCTGCCGCCGGCGGGCACGCGGGATTCATGACCGGGCCGTTCCCCGGCCGCCTCGACTGGCTGTCGGCGCGGGTGTTCGGCTATTGCTCCAAATTCGTCGACCATGGATGACATCGTCAGGCAGGCCCTCGCCAAATGGCCGAACGTCCCGCACTGTACCGGCTGGCTGCTGCTCGACCGGCGCGGCGAATGGCGGCTGCGCGACGACGCGGCGCAGGCGGCCGGCGAGCTCGGTTCGCCGATCCGGCATGCGGCGCTGAACGCGTTCATCGGCCGCAACTACGAATGTGATGAGCAGGGCCAGTGGTTCTTCCAGAACGGCCCGCAGCGCGTGTACGTCGAGCTTGCCTATACGCCCTGGGTCGTCCGGCTCGCCGAGCGCGACGGGCAGCTCACGCTCACCGACCAGACCGGCACGCCGTTCGAACCGGACGAAGCCTGGCTCGACGACGCAGGCGGCGTGCTGTTTCGCGCGGCCGGCACGCCGCCGCGCATCGCGGCGCTGCACGATCACGACCTCGGGCTCTTCGCCGATCACGCCGATCTCGATGCCGCGCCGCCCGTGCTGCGCTGGCGCGACGGCCGCACGCTGCCGCTCGGCAGCATCGCCGGTGCGGACGTGCCCACGCGGTTCGGCTACGTCGCAAGCCCGGCGCAACAGGCCCGCGACACAACTGACAGCGGCAACTGACCCGCAGCGGCTTCGCCCGCGCTTCGCCTGTATCGGCCGCTACCCGCGGCCGTTCTTCTCGTCTTCGCGCTCTTCCTTGTAGCGTGCTTCGAATTCCAGCAGCCGCGCGCCGATCATCGACTGCTCGTAGAACGACACGTCCTTCGCATCGCGCGCCTCCTTCAGCTGGCGAATCGCCGACGGCCATGCGCCGTCGAGCGCGAGCTTCTCCGCGAGCGCGCGGCGCCGCGCCAGCAGATCGCCCTTGCCGTCGCTCGCCTTCGCAAGATAGTCCCACCAGTCCGGCTGCTCGGGGTCGGCCTTCGCCTGCGCGCGTGCCTGCGCCTGCGCTTCCGCGAAACGGCGCGCCGCGATCAGCGCCTGAAGATGCGCGACGATCGCGGCGTGCGAGGCCGGCCAGCGCCGCTGCGCGAGCGCCGCAAGCCGCACTGCGTCGTCGGCCCGACCCGCGCGGCGCGCGATGTCGGCGGCCAGCACGTCGAGGCTCGGCGAGCTCGTCGCCGGATCGCCCTCGCGCCGCTCGCGCGCGTCGAACTCGCTGCGTGCCGACGCGAGCGCCTTGCCGGCCGCGTCGTACTCGCCGAGCAGCGCATTCGCGAGCGCGATGCCGTACCAGTTCGCCGCGACGTTCGGCGCGGTGCGATCGTCGATCTCGAACTGCATCCGCCGCGCCTCGGCCGCGATGTCGGTCGGCGCGCGGTTCTGCAGCACGCGCAACCGCGCACGCACGAACCCGTATTCGGGCGACTGGCGCGGCTGCCGGTACGGCGCGCGGCGCGCGCGATCCTCCATGTCGGCGATCCGCTCGCCCGTCAGCGGGTGCGTGCGCGCGTAGGCCGGCACGCCCGCATCGCCCATCGACGCGCGGTCGAGCCGCTCGAAGAAGCCCGGCATCCCGTACGGGTCATAGCCCGCGCCCGCGAGCAGCTGGAAGCCGACGCGATCGGCCTCGCGCTCGGCCGAACGCGAGAAGCGCAGCTGGTTGTCCACCGCGTACGCCTGCCCGCCCACCGCGATCGCGCTGCCGAGGTCGCCGCTTCTCGCGAGAACGCCGGCCAGCACGCCGAGCAGCATCGCCGCGAGCGCCGTATAGCCGGTCTTTTCGTTTGCACCGATCATCCGCGCGATGTGCCGCTGCAGCACGTGCCCCATCTCGTGGCCGACCACCGACGCGAGTTCCGACTCCGTCTGCGTCGTGACGACGAGCCCGCTGTTGATCCCGATGAACCCGCCCGGCATCGAGAACGCATTGATCTGCGGATCGCGCACCGGGAACAGGTCGAAGTCCGGCGTGTAGCCGCCGATGAAGCGCGCGGCCGCCGCAGCCGCAAGCCGCGCCGCCATCGCGTTCAGGTAGTCGCGCACGAGCCAGTCGTCGAGATAGTCGGGATCGCGCCGCACTTCGCGCATCACGCGCTCGCCGAGCCGGCGCTCAGCCTGCGGCGTCAACGAACCGCCGGAACCGTCGCCCAGGTCGGGCAGCTCCAGCGAGCGAAGCGGCGCACGCAGGCTCGCGGCCGGCGCCGACGCGCCGCCCGTATCCGAAAACCGGCTCTCCGCGCCGCCGTACGTGCCGAACACGCCGGCCGCGATGCCGGACGGCACGGTGGAAATCGACCGGGCGCCGCCGGCCGCCGATTCGAGCGGCGGCGCGGACGCGCTCTGCGCATGGCCGCTCGGCGGCAACGCAAGCGCCACCGACAGCGACACGGCAAGCAACTGTTTGACACGCATGGCAGGATGAAAACGACGCCGTCCCGCGCGCCCGGCGCGCATCGCGGCGTTTGGTCTGAATATTCGGGTCATTGTACCGGCGGCAGCGTGACTGTCCCGTTCGGCATGGACGCCATCTGCGTCCCCGGCGCTGCGAATGCCACTGCTATGATAGGCGCCCGTCGAACCGTTGGATCGGTTCGGGGCGCGGAGATGCGATTCGATGCCCCGGCCAATCACGATGCGCGATCGCGGGACGTGCTCGCGCACGCCGTTCCACTAGAGGAAGACATGTCAGGACTCACCCATTTCGACGCCGCCGGCCATGCCCACATGGTCGACGTCGGCGGCAAGCAGGAAACCCAACGCATCGCGATCGCGCGCGGCACGATCCGGATGCTGCCGGCCACGTTCGCCCTGATCCGCGACGGCAAGGCCAAGAAGGGCGACGTGCTCGGCGTCGCGCGCATCGCGGCCATCCAGGGCGCCAAGCGCACGGCCGACCTGATCCCGCTGTGCCATCCGCTCGCGCTGACGCGCGTGGCCGTCGAGTTCGAACTCGACGACGCGCTGCCGGGCGTCCACTGCATCGTGCAGGTCGAGACGTTCGGGCGCACCGGCGTCGAGATGGAAGCGCTGACCGCCGTGCAGGTCGGGCTGCTGACCGTCTACGACATGTGCAAGGCCGTCGATCGCGGGATGGTGATCACCGATGTGAGCGTGCGCGAGAAGCGCGGCGGGAAGTCAGGGGACTGGAAGGCGGAGGAACCGGCGGGCTGAGTGGCCCTGCGGCGGTCGATCCGGTCAGAATCGCCAACGGCCTGCCATTGCCCGGCCGGATGGCGTGCGCACCGAACCGTATGCAGGCTCCCCCGGTTCGTCAGTTACCGCGCTACGGCTCGAACACGAACGGTTGGGTCAGCAGGAACGGGTTCGCGGTCGCCCCCGTCTGCGTGCAGGTCGCGTGCGTCATCGCGTCGACGGCCGCACGATCGGCCGCCGCGTTGCGGCTGCTCGTCGTCACGGTGACGTTCTGCGCTTCGCCGGACGTCGTCATCAGCGCGCGCACGAGCACGGTCGCCGGGCGCGTGAGCGGCTTCGCGGTATCCGGATAGACGGCGCGCGGAATGTGGCACGTCAGCTTGCTTTCCTGCGACGACGACAGCATCGCGCAGCCGGAAAACAGCATCGCGACGGCGGGCAGGATCAGGTAGGTCGAGCGAATAGCCATGGTCGAATATCGTTCTTCAGCACTGTTCCGGACGCACGCGCCGCGCACCGGAACACGCCGCCCGGCCGCATCGCATGCGTCACATTGCGCCGCGGCCATCGGACCGGCGCCCCGTTACGGCCGCACGGCCGATCGATCCTCGGCCGCGATCCTGCGTGGCGGACTTCCCGGGTCGCCCGGGTGTTGCCTGTGTTCGCGCTGCCCTCGCCTCACTCGGGTCGGCACGCGAGCGCTTTCACGCATTGTGCACGCGCGGCCCGGCGAGCGGCGGCGATTTGACAATGGTTGACGCGAATCGCCGGGCCTTCAGCCGGAATCCACGCAATCCGCAAGGTAATCGATGCGCGGCCGGATTCGCCGGATTCACGCCGGGCGCCAACACCCGACGCGCATCGCTGATCCCTCACGGCGCGGCTCATGCCGGAATTCCCCGTTCCGGCAGGCGCTACGTACATCAATCCGAATCGTCGTCCTCGTCGTCGGCCGCATCGGCCGGCACTTCGCCGTATTTCGCGACGACCGCCGCCTTGAACGGCTTCAGCGCCGGCTGCTGGTCGCACAGCTTGTACAGCGCGGCCAGTTGCTGCGGCCAGTCCTTCAACTCCTTCGCAAACACGTGCAGGCGCGCGACGGTGTCGAGCGCGTCGGCCTCGCGGCCGGCCAACGCCTGCAGGGCCGCATAGCGGCGCAGCACCGTTTCGCCGGGCAGCAGCGCGATCGCGCGCTCATGGGCGGCGAGCTTGGCCGGCAGGTCGTCCGCCGAAATCGGGAGCAGCGTGGCCGCACCGTATTCCCCCCAAGCGCCGAACAGCAGCGACGGCGCATCGCGGTACTGCGCAGCCGGATCGCTGCCGTAGTACAGCACTTCCGCGCGCTGGTAGTCGCGCAACACCGGCACCGCCGCCAGCACGCCGCCGACCGACAGCACCGCGAACAGCCCGAATGCCGCACGCCCCGGCAGGACGCGCAGCGACTTCACCTCCAGCAGCCCGATCACGAACATGGCCGGCAACAGGAAGAACATGTACTGCTGCGGATACTCGACCAGCGCGTGCATCAGCAGGATGCCGATCAGCGCGAAGCCGAACACGCGCATGCTCGACTGCGGCGCGCGCACTGCGCGCACGAACCACGTCACGAGCGCGACGACGAGCACGCCCAGGCCGACGAGGCCGGACTTCGCGAGCAGGTCGATGAAGATGTCGTGCGAGTTGTTCGCGATCTCGACACCGCCAAGCGAGCGCACGAGCGCGAACTGGTGCGACGGGAATTCGCCCCAGCCGACACCGAGCAGCGGATGTTCGCGGAACATCGCGAGCCCGTACTTCCACAGCGCGAGGCGCGGTGCGATCTGCCCCGCGTCACGCATCCGGTCGGCCGCGGATTCCGCGAGACCCAGGTGGTAATGGACGTTCGCCCAGCGCACCACGACGTTCACCGCGATGAACGCCACCGCGAGCACGACCGGGATCGCCCATGCGCGCGCATTGCCCGGCGCGCGGCGCGATTCGAGCCACGCCATCCAGAAGCCCGCGACGACCATCACCGCGACCTGCAGCCACGGCCCGCGCGACACCGTCAGCGCCAGACCGACGGAGAGCACGATCGACAGCGCGAGCCACGCCCATACCGCGAGCCGGCGCGTCTGCACGAGATACAGCGCGCCTGCGAGCGCGAACGCGATGTAGCTGGCCAGATGGTTCGCCTGCGCCATGTTGCCGTACGGACGGCGATCGACCGCGACGTTGTACACCACGACGAACGGCGACAGCGCCGACTCGAGGTGGAACAACTGCACGATCTGCGTCCCGACCGCGAACACGCCGCCGACGAGCAGCGCGCCGGCCATCATCCGCGACACGGCCTCGGCCAGCCCGTCGCGCGCGAGCACGTAGCCGGCCTGCATCGCGACCAGCGCGGCGGCGAGATAGCCGACCGCCAGCCAGTTCATCGACGGTACCTTGAGCGGGATCAGCGCGACCTGCGCGATGAGCACCGCGGCGAACCCAAGCGGCGCGACGAACGCGGCCGGCGCCGCAAACGGCTCGGCCGCGCGGCCCGTACGCGCGAGCAGCACGACGGACACCCCCATCAGCAGGTACAGCACCAGCGCGGAAAACTCGGAATAGAAGGTCGGGATCGGATACGTGTGATTCGTGATCGCATACGGCACGATCAGGGCGACAGCCAGCGCAACGAGCGGCAACGAACGGGAAAAAGTAGAAGGCATGAGCGAACCGGATGTCAGCAACCGGCGCACTATACAAAACTTTCCCCCCTCTGTGCGGGGCCTTCGCGCGGCGCCCCGTCGCGGCGCGAAGGCCCCGGCCGGCTGACGAGGCGGCCGGCATGCTGTCCGCGCCGCTCTGCTCCGCCACCGGCGCTACGCGCGACACTCCGCCGGCGCATATTTCGCGGGCAGCGTCGCCGCGTCGCCCGGCAGCGGCCCTGCCCCCGGCGCGGGCAGCGATGACGCCCCCTTGCCGGCGGCGAAGCACTCCCACGCGATCGTGCCGGCCTGCATCGCGCCCTTTTTGAGCGGCACGCGTGCGGTGGGCGCATCGGCCTTGTCGGGCGCGGACGGTACGAGCACCAGCGTATTGGTGCCGGCCGCGGCGACGCGCGCGGTGAACGCGACCGTGATCTGGCCGGTCTCGCCGTCGATCACAACCGATTCGACGTTGCGGGTCGCGGCCGGCGGGCTATAGCCGCCGTCGAGGCTCGCGCCACTTGCGGCGTTGTCGGCGACGGCGAGCCGCGCGGACGACGCCAGCGCAAGCCCCTCGCCGACGCGCGAGCGCGCAAGGTAATCCTGGTACGCGGGAATCGCATAGGCCGCGATCACACCGACGATCGCCAGCACGATCATCAGCTCGATCAGCGTGAAGCCGGCCGGCCGCCAGCGCGGCGACGGCCGGTTCGCGCGCCGCAGATCGGCGGCCACGCGACGGAACAGGGAAACGGAAAAGGCTTCGAACATGGCAGGCTCCGGAAACGAAAAACGCCGGCCGGTAAAGGCAGGCGTCTCGATCGTAGCCAGCGGGCCGTGAATCCGGCAGTCGGCCGGACGGCCAATGTCAGTGCGCGTGCGGTACGTCGCGGCGCTTCCGGAGCGTATAACCGATCGCCACCACGAACAGCGCGCCCGCGATGCTCGCGCCGTAAAGGACCTCCGGCGTATCGAGCACCGGCCAGCGGTCGCCGACCGGGTCATTCACGATCAGCCCGCCCGCGATCCAGCCGAGCAGCCCGGCGCCGAATGCCACGAAGATCGGGAAACGGTCGAGCAGCTTCAGCACCAGCGTGCTGCCCCACACGATGATCGGCACGCTGACGACGAGCCCGAAGATCACGAGCGCGATCCGGTGCGACGGGTCGGCCTGTTCGGCCGCACCCGCGATCGCGATCACGTTGTCGAGGCTCATCACCGCATCGGCGATCACGATCGTCTTCACGGCATCCCACAGCCGGCTGGCCGGCTTGATGTCGTCGTGCGAGTCGCCGGCGGGCGCCATCAGCTTGATGCCGATCCACAGCAGCAGCAACCCGCCACCGAGCTTCAGGAACGGCACGTCGAGCAGCGCGACCGCGAACGTGATCAGCGCGACACGCAGCAGGATCGCCCCCGCGGTGCCCCACACGACGCCGCGCACCCGCTGGTTCGCGGGCAGGTTGCGGCATGCGAGCGCGATCACGACGGCGTTGTCGCCGCCGAGCAGGATATCGATGATGACGATCTGGAGAACGGCGCCCCAGTGGAGCGACGTCAGGAATTCGAGCATGGCGTGACGGGCAGGACGGCGGCCGCCCGCGGGCGACCCGGTTCATTGCCGGCACATGCGCGATGCATGCCCGGTGCTTACGAATTCATTGCGCGAGCATAACAAAAAACGCCGGCAAAGCCGGCGTTTTCTGCAGGACGAACCCAGGTGGAAATATTACAGCGCCTTCTTCAGCAGACGGCCCATTTCCGACGGGTTGCGCGTGACGGTGATGCCGCACGCTTCCATGATTTCCAGCTTCGCTTCGGCCGTATCCGCACCGCCCGAGATCAGCGCGCCGGCGTGGCCCATGCGCTTGCCCGGAGGCGCCGTGACGCCAGCGATGAAGCCGACCACCGGCTTCTTCATGTTGTCCTTGATCCACTCCGCCGCATTGGCTTCGTCCGGACCACCGATTTCGCCGATCATCACGACTGCGTCCGTGTCCGGATCGTCGTTGAACATCTTCATCACGTCGATGTGCTTCAGACCGTTGATCGGGTCGCCGCCGATACCGACTGCCGACGACTGGCCGAGGCCGAGTGCCGTCAGCTGGGCAACCGCTTCATACGTCAGCGTGCCCGAACGCGACACGACGCCGATGCGGCCCTTGCGGTGGATGTGGCCCGGCATGATGCCGATCTTCAGTTCGTCCGGCGTGATCGTGCCCGGGCAGTTCGGCCCGAGCAGCAGCGTCTTGCGGCCTTCGCGACGCATGCGGTCCTTCACTTCGATCATGTCGCGCACGGGAATGCCTTCCGTGATGCAGATCGCGAGATCCAGATCGGCTTCGACCGCTTCCCAGATCGCAGCCGCTGCGCCTGCCGGCGGAACGTAGATGACCGACACGGTCGCGCCGGTTTCCGCCTTCGCTTCCTTGACGCTTGCGTAGATCGGAATGCCTTCGAAATCTTCGCCGGCCTTCTTGGGGTTCACGCCCGCGACGAATGCTTCGCGGCCGTTTGCGTATTCACGGCAGGCGCGCGTATGGAACTGACCGGTTTTGCCGGTAATGCCCTGCGTGATGACCTTCGTGTCCTTGTTGATCAGAATCGACATGTATTTTGACCTCTGTTCGATTGGCGTCGCGTATGAACCGCGCCGCCATGCGTGTTCATTAGCGCGCGCTTACTTGCCTGCGGCTGCCGCGACGACCTTCTGCGCAGCTTCTTCCATGCTGTCCGCCGAGATGATCGGCAGGCCCGAATCGGCCAGCATCTTCTTGCCGAGGTCCTCGTTCGTGCCCTTCATGCGCACGACGAGCGGCACGTTCAGGTTCACGGCCTTCGAACCGGCGATCACGCCTTCCGCGATCACGTCGCAGCGCATGATGCCGCCGAAGATGTTCACGAGGATCGCCTTCAGATCCGGGTTCTTCAGCATCAGCGAACGCTTCCGTGACCTTCTCGGTCGTCGCGCCACCGCCGACGTCCGGGAAGTTCGCCGGCTCGCCGCCGAACAGCTTGATGGTGTCCATCGTCGCCATCGCCAGGCCTGCGCCGTTCACGAGACAGCCAATGTTGCCGTCGAGCGAGATGTACGCGAGGTCGAACTTCGACGCTTCGATTTCAGCCGGATCTTCTTCGTCCAGATCGCGGTACGCGACGATTTCCGGGTGGCGGAACAGCGCGTTCGAGTCGAAGTTGAACTTCGCGTCGAGTGCGATGACCTTGCCGTCGCCGGAAACGTTCAGCGGGTTGATTTCAGCCAGCGATGCGTCGGTTTCCCAGAATGCCTTGTACAGGCCTTGCAGGATCGCGCGCGCTTGCGGAATCGAAGCAGCCGGCACGCCGATCTTCGCGGCGAGGTCGTCTGCCTGCGCGTCGAGCAGGCCCGTCGACGGCTCGACGATGACCTTGTGGATCAGTTCCGGGTGCTTTTCGGCGACTTCTTCGATGTCCATGCCGCCTTCGCTCGAACCCATCAGCACGATCTTCTGCGAGATGCGGTCGACGACGAGGCTGACATACAGTTCCTGCTTGATGTCGGCGCCTTCTTCGATCATCAGACGGTTGACCTTCTGGCCTTCCGGACCGGTCTGGTGCGTGACGAGCTGCATGCCGAGGATCTGGTTCGCGTATTCGCGGACCTGCTCGATCGACTTCGCCACCTTCACGCCGCCACCCTTGCCACGGCCACCCGCGTGAATCTGAGCCTTCACGACCCAAACCGGGCCGCCGAGCTCTTCTGCCACCTTGACGGCCTCGTCAACCGAGAACGCCGGCTTGCCGCGCGGTACCGCGACTCCGAATTTCCGCAGGATTTCCTTACCCTGGTACTCGTGAATCTTCATGCGTGATTCCCTTCAGTCTGAGAGTTGGATGAAAAGTCGCTTTAGACGCTTCTTCGAATGATTTCCGTTCATTCCTTCGTGCTGCCTTCACCGGGCACGTCCGGCCGGCTCGCGCCATACCAGCGCGGGTAGTACTGCCGCACGACCTCGCCGTCGAACCGCAACGCCCGGCAGCGGCCGAGCTGGAAAGGCGCTTCGTCGTGCACGCCGTCATGGTCCGGCCCTTCGCCCCCCTCCTCGCGCACGTTCCACACGTCACCGGCAAACGCCTGGATCGCTGCCGTCGGCAGCACGGCGCACAGTTCGGTGAGATGGGAGCAGCCTGCGACGCCGGCGAGCAGCCGGTTCGCGTTGCGGCGGAAATTGCGGAAGAGATTGAGCCCGATGAGGGCCCGATAGGCGGGAGTGGCGGATTGACAGTGACCGGGATAGGGAACCCATTCCGAAGACGCTTCGGCGTCGACGACATTGAGGTCACGATCGATAGTCACGCGCAGCCAGAGTTCGTGGATCGGCAGGCCCTGGGGCCGGATGCCCGACGCAAGCGCGACATCGCGCGGCTTGTGGTCGGTCAGGCAGGCTTCGATGTCCCACAAGCCGTCGCCGCGCTCGTAAGCTTCCGCTCGGATTGCGCGTTGATGTCGCAACTGACGGGGCACGGGCTCGGATAGCGGCATGCTGGAGGTTGAGGCCGAAGAGGAAAACCCACGGATTTTAGCATATTGGGTATTTGAGACAGTTCGACGCGACGGCGGGTATTCCCGCCTGTCCGGAAGCGGTTGCATTGCAGCAAAATCGCGCGCCACGCGCGCGATCGGCGCGATCAGTCGTCGACCAGGAAATCGTCGCCGACCTTCAGCAACTTCACGATGGTCGCACTCGAGAAGCCGCGCGCGGCGAGAAAGCGCGCCTGCTTCGCACGCTCGGCCGGCGTTTGCGGCAGCGCACCGAATTTCTTGCGCCAGACCGCCTGCGCACGCGCCCATTCGGTCTCGCGGAGCTGGGCATTCACCTCCTCGACGAGCGTGTCGCCCACCGCATGACGCTTCAGCTCGCTGACGATGCGTGCGACGCCGACGCGCGACGCGCGACGATGCACGAGACTCTCGGCAAAGCGCGCATCGGACAGCCAGCCCTCCTGTTCCAGCGCGTCGAGCACGGGGTCGACGGATTCGTCTTCGCCGACGTAGGGCGCGAGCTTGCGCGCGAGTTCCGTGCGACTGTATTCACGCCTGGATAGATAGCCGAGCGCGCGGCCCTTCAGCGATCGCTGAGGTTTCGATGACTTGCGCTCGGTAGCGCCCGGAGCGTCACCTGATGAAGTACTGGAAGAGGCACCCGACGCGCGACGTGTGCGGCGCGGATGCTGGCTGCTGCGCGTATAGACATCTTCCCTGGCCGGCGCCGATGCATCGGCTGCGCGATCGCCCGGGAAGCTGACACCGGACACACGGCGGCGGGAGCGGTCGTGCGCGTCGAACGATTCATCGTCGTCGAACGGATCGACCGGTGCGGCAATCTCAAACGAAACGAGGGCATCGTCGGATGCCCTCGTCGCTGTGCGGTTCGCGGCATTGCTGCCCGCGCCCCGCCGATCGGCGCCCGAGGATCCGGCTCGCCGGCCGGAGCGACCCGCCGTTTCGGGCGCGTCGCTCTCCTCCGGCTCGCCAGCCTGACCTCGGCGCCCGACCATCACTCTTCTTCGTCCATCGCCTCGGCTTCGTCCTGGGCTGCACCATCGGGCATGGTGACCACGCCAAGCGATTCGCGAATGCGGTTCTCGATCTCGCGTGCGATTTCCGGATTTTCGCGCAGGAATTCACGCGCGTTGTCCTTGCCCTGGCCGATCTTCTCGCCGTTGTAGCTGTACCAGGCGCCCGCCTTGTCGACGATCTTCGCCTGCACGCCGAGATCGATGATCTCGCCCTGGCGCGAAATTCCTTCGCCATACAGGATGTCGAAGATCGCTTCGCGGAACGGCGGCGACACCTTGTTCTTGACGACCTTCACGCGGGTTTCGTTGCCGATCACCTCGTCGTTCTTCTTGATCGAGCCGATCCGGCGGATGTCGAGACGCACCGACGAGTAGAACTTCAGTGCGTTACCGCCCGTCGTGGTTTCCGGGTTGCCGAACATCACGCCGATCTTCATCCGGATCTGGTTGATGAAGATCACGAGGCAGTTCGTGCGCTTGATCGTGCCGGTCAGCTTGCGCAGCGCCTGCGACATCAGGCGGGCCTGCAGACCCGGCAGCGAATCGCCCATCTCGCCTTCGATTTCGGCCTTCGGCACGAGCGCCGCGACCGAGTCGATGACGATCATGTCGATCGAGCCCGAGCGCACCAGCGCGTCGGTGATTTCAAGCGCCTGCTCGCCGGTGTCCGGCTGCGAGATCAGCAGCTCCGGCACGTTCACGCCGAGCTTCGCTGCATATTGAACGTCGAGCGCGTGCTCGGCGTCGATAAACGCTGCGGTGCCGCCCAGCTTCTGCAGTTCGGCAATGACCTGCAGCGTGAGCGTGGTTTTACCGGACGATTCCGGACCGTAGATTTCGACCACCCGGCCGCGCGGCAGGCCGCCGACGCCGAGCGCGATATCGAGACCGAGCGAGCCCGTGGACACGACCTGGATGTTCTCGGCCGCCTCGCCGTCGCCCATGCGCATGATCGAGCCCTTGCCGAACTGCTTTTCGATCTGGGCAAGCGCGGCGGCCAGCGCCTTGCTCTTCTCGGCGGTCATCCCGGAGCCCTTCTTGCTATCTTCCATGAATCGTCCTTTGCTATGATGAGCAGCGTCTGTTAGAGGCGCGCCCACTTTCAAGCGCTGCCCACGAATTCAGACACTGTATAAAAAAACAGTGTTTTGTGCAAGCCCGCAATGCAGCGCGTTGTACACGAATAACTTTGGAGACAGCCGGCCGGCGCGAACGCCCCGCCGGCCCATCGGTCAGCACCATGCGAATTCTCATCGCGGAAGATGACAGCATACTCGCGGACGGCCTCACCCGGTCACTCCGCCAATCGGGCTATGCGGTCGACCACGTGAAGACCGGTATCGACGCCGATACCGCGCTGTCGATGCAGACATTCGACCTGCTGATCCTCGATCTCGGGCTCCCGAAAATGCCCGGACTCGACGTGCTCAAGCGCCTGCGCGCCCGCAACTCCAACCTCCCCGTGCTGATCCTGACGGCCGCCGACAGCGTCGACGAGCGCGTGAAGGGGCTCGACCTCGGTGCCGACGACTACATGGCCAAGCCGTTCGCGCTCAACGAGCTCGAAGCGCGCGTGCGCGCGCTGACCCGGCGCGGCGCGGGCGGCGGCCCGACCGTCGTGCGCCACGGCTCGCTCGCGTTCGACCAGGTCGGCCGCATCGCGTATGCGAACGATCAGGTCCTCGACCTCTCCGCGCGCGAGCTCGGCCTGCTCGAGGTGCTGCTGCAGCGGATCGGCCGGCTCGTGTCGAAGGAACAGCTCGTCGACCATCTCTGCGAATGGGGCGAGGAAGTCAGCAACAACGCGATCGAAGTCTACGTACACCGGCTGCGCAAGAAGATCGAACCCAGCGGCGTACGGATCTCGACCGTGCGCGGCCTCGGCTATTGCCTCGAGAAGGTCGCGCCCGCCGCGCCGGCCGACACGGCAGCGCCCCAGCCCGCGGTGGCCGGCACGCCGCTGCGCTGAACCCGCGCGTCGCCGCGATGGCCACGCCGGCCCTACCCGCCACCCGACCGGCGCGCCGTCATCGGCCGCCGATGAGGCGCGCGACACGCGCTACGAGAACCCGTTCGCGCCGCCCGACGAAACCGATGCGCCCGAGGCGCCGCGCCCGCGCTCGCTCTTCGGCGAGATCCTCGACTGGATGCTCGCGCCGCTGCTGCTGCTGTGGCCGATGAGCATCGCCGTCACCTATCTGGTCGCAAAGACGATCGCGAACGGCCCGTTCGACCGCGCGCTCGAGACCAACGCCTATGTGCTCGCGCGGCAGATCCATCCGGTGAACGGTGTCGCCGAGCTGACGCTCCCGGAGCAGACCCGCGACTTCCTGCGCGCGGACAACGTCGACAGCGTGTATTTCCAGGTGCTCGGCACGCGCGGCGAACTGGTCGCGGGCGAAGCCGACATGCCGCTGCCGCGCGACGAGGACCGCCCGCCGCCGGGTGTCGTAATGTTTCGCGACGACCTGCTGCGCGGCAACGACGTGCGCGTCGCGTATACGACGGTCGCGCTGCCGCAATCGGGCAGCCCGCAGCCCGTGCTCGTGCAGGTCGGCGAAACGCTGGACAAGCGCAATGCGCTCGCGAACGACATCATCAAGGGCGTGATCCTGCCGCAGTTCGTGATCCTGCCGCTCGCGATCCTGCTGGTCTGGTTCGGGCTGTCGCGCGGGCTCGCGCCGCTCAACGCGCTGCAGGCGCACATCCGCGCGCGGCGGCCCGACGACCTGTCGCCGGTCGAGGCGCAGCGCGCGCCGCCCGAGATCGAGCCGCTCGTGACGTCGTTCAACGACCTGCTCGCCCGTCTCGAGCAGAACATGGCGCTGCAGAAGCGTTTCATCGCCGACGCCGCCCATCAGATGAAGACGCCGCTCGCGGGCCTGCGCACGCAGGCCGAGTTCGCGCTGCGCCACCCCGTCCCGCCCGACGTGCAGCGCTCGCTCGAGCAGATCGCGACGAGCTCCGAGCAGGCCGCGCGGCTCGTCACGCAGTTGCTTGCGCTGGCGCGCGCCGAGAACCGCGCGAGCGGGCTGACGTTCGAGCCGGTCGAGATCGCCACGCTCGCGCGGCGCGCGGTGCGCGACTGGGTGCAGGCCGCGCTCGCGAAACGGATGGATCTCGGCTACGAAGGCCCGCCGGACTCGCCGGACGACAGGCCGCTCGACGTCGACGGCAATCCGGTGATGCTGCGCGAGATGCTCGGCAACCTGATCGACAACGCGATCCGCTACACGCCGGACGGCGGCCGCATCACGGTGCGCGTGCGCGCGGAGCCCACGGCGCGGCGCGTGCATCTCGAAGTCGAGGACACGGGACCGGGCATTCCGGCCGCCGAACGCGAGCGCGTCGTGGAACGCTTCTACCGGATCCTCGGCCGCGAAGGCGACGGCAGCGGCCTCGGGCTCGCGATCGTGCGCGAGATCGCCACGCAGCACGGCGGGACGCTGACACTCGACGATCACGTCTACCAGCAGGCACCGCGCCTCGCCGGCACACTCGTGCGCGTCAGCCTGCCGCTGACCGAAACCGCCCCGGATTAACCCTGACGTGCGCCGCCGCAGCACGCCACGATTGAATCAAAATCGGAAATTTAACGGAAAAACGAAGCACTTCGCGGCAAGATAGGCGCACAAAACCGTCTATTCGGCGCGGGTTAACCTGCAGTCGTTTTGCACGCGCGAGTCAGTCGGCCGTAAGTTTCCGTACCAATAATCCTCGACAGGCCCGCCCACCCAAGGCGGCCGCACATCTATATCAAGGGACTTGGAGACGACTCATGGCAACGTTAGGCGGGCAAATTTCGCACGCGCCGATGACGGGCGAAGAGAAGAAGGTCATCTTCGCGTCGTCGCTCGGCACCGTGTTCGAGTGGTACGACTTTTACCTGGCCGGCTCGCTCGCGGCCTACATCAGCAAGAGCTTCTTCTCCGGCGTCAATCCGACCGCCGCATTCATCTTCACGCTGCTCGGCTTCGCCGCCGGCTTCGCGGTACGGCCGTTCGGCGCAATCGTGTTCGGTCGCCTCGGCGACCTCGTCGGCCGCAAGCACACGTTCCTCGTGACGATCGTGATCATGGGCGTCTCGACGTTCGTGGTCGGCTTCCTGCCCGGCTACGCGTCGATCGGCATCGCCGCACCCGTGATCTTCATCGCGATGCGGCTGTTGCAGGGTCTCGCGCTCGGCGGCGAGTACGGCGGCGCGGCGACCTACGTCGCCGAGCATGCGCCGGCCAACCGTCGCGGCTTCTACACCGCGTGGATCCAGACGACCGCCACGCTCGGCCTGTTCCTGTCGCTGCTCGTGATCCTCGGCGTGCGCACGTTCATCGGCGAGGAAGCGTTCGGCAGCTGGGGCTGGCGCGTGCCGTTCGTCGCGTCGATCCTGCTGCTCGCGGTGTCGGTGTGGATCCGGATGCAGCTGAACGAATCGCCCGTGTTCCTGCGCATCAAGGCGGAAGGCAAGACGTCGAAGGCGCCGCTGACCGAAGCGTTCGGCCAGTGGAAGAACCTGAAGATCGTGATCCTCGCGCTCGTCGGCCTGACCGCCGGCCAAGCTGTCGTGTGGTACACGGGCCAGTTCTACGCGCTGTTCTTCCTTACGCAGACGCTGAAGGTGGATGGTGCGAGCGCGAACATCCTGATCGCGATCGCCCTCCTGATCGGCACGCCGTTCTTCCTGTTCTTCGGTTCGCTGTCGGACAAGATCGGGCGCAAGCCGATCATCCTCGCGGGCTGCCTGATCGCGGCACTGACCTACTTCCCGCTGTTCAAGGCGCTCACGCACTACGCGAACCCGCAGCTCGAGGTCGCGACGCAGAAGGCGCCGATCACGGTCATCGCCGATCCGGCCGCCTGCTCGTTCCAGTTCAACCCGGTGGGCACGTCGAAGTTCACGAACTCGTGCGACGTCGCAAAGAGCGCGCTCGCGAAGGCCGGCCTGAACTACGAGAACGTCGCGGCACCGGCTGGCACGACGGCCCAGATCAAGGTCGGCGACACGGTGATCCCCGCCTATGAGGGCAAGGCAGCCGATGCGAAGGCGCAGGGCGCGGCGTTCGACAAGACGCTCGCATCGACGCTGAAGGCCGCCGGCTACCCGGCGAAGGCGGACCCGGCACAGCTCAACTGGCCGATGACGATCGTGATCCTGACGATCCTCGTGATCTACGTGACGATGGTCTACGGCCCGATCGCGGCGATGCTGGTCGAGATGTTCCCGACGCGGATCCGCTACACGTCGATGTCGCTGCCCTATCACATCGGCAACGGCTGGTTCGGCGGCTTCCTGCCTGCAACCGCGTTCGCGATCGTCGCGGCGAAGGGCGACATCTACTCGGGCCTCTGGTATCCGATCGTGATCGCGCTGGCCACGTTCGTGATCGGCCTGCTGTTCGTCAAGGAGACGAAGGACTCGAACATCTACGCGCAGGATTGAGGTTGGGTGCGCAGCGGGGGACAGTCGGCGGATGGTCTCGTTCCGGAGGCCGGCTCCCGCCCGCAATGAAGGCCGGCACGGGCCGCCGGTAACTTTTTTCGGGAAAGATGGAAAAAGGTATTGACAGCCGGCCGGCCGATCGACATAATTCAAGTCTTCGGCGAATTAGCTCAGTCGGTTAGAGCGACGGAATCATAATCCGCAGGTCCGGGGTTCGAATCCCTGATTCGCCACCAGTTGTAAGAAAAAGCCGCTGCTTCTCACGAAGCAGCGGCTTTTTTGTTCTGGAACGCCGGCAATGCGCCCAAACAGGCGCATTACGCATCTAAAGCGGCCAACCGTTTTAGATGCGGGCGATTTTCCGGGCGCGGGTGCTACACGCCACTGTTACCTCAATGTGGAGAGCACACCGTGAAACACCCCTACCTGACCACCCGCGCCGATTCGACCCATTACTACTTCCGTCGCAAGGTGCCGCTCGAGCTGCGCGCCCAACTCCAGAAAACTGAAATTTGGGTGAGCCTGGAAACGCCGTGCCGGACCGAGGCCATCACCCGCCTGCCGATGGCCGCCCTCGAGTATGAGCGCCTCGTCGCTCCGGCGCGGGCGGCGGCCGCCTCGGCCGCTATGGCCGCAGACGCCTGGTTGCCGCATGGAATGCGCGCCGTCGACGACGAGCCTCACCCATATCACCCGACCGTGCAACCGCCGGGCACGACCCGACTTCACGCACTGCACATTCCCCGACTTGTCGAGCGCTACACCGTCAACGCGCTGGCGAACGATGACGAAGTACGTCCGACTTACTTCGAGAAAGAAAGCGACGAAGCCGAAGCCGACAAAGACGACTACGACGACGAGGCACACCGAACCTTGTTGCTCGAGGCTCGCAAGCAGCTGCGCCGGGCCCGGGCGTCGGACGACTTTTCCGACGTCCGCGAGGCCGTCGAGGAGCATCTGACGTGGGAGCGCGCCTGGCTGCCCGCGGCGTCGGCCGAGTTCGCTACTTTGCTGAAGGCCATCGCCGACGCGCAGCTGGCTGTCGTGGAAGAAGAACTGCGGCGCCTCGAGGGCGACGTCAGCGAGACGCCCGAACTGATTCCGCTGGTCGACGAAAACGATACATGGGAGGCCGCGCTGAAATGCTGGAAGGAGGAGCGGATGCCCTCGCCGAAAACCGTCAACGACGTGACCAGGCAGGTACAGCGCGTCAAGTCGCATGTGGGCGACCTGCCCCTGTCGGTCCTGACGCCCGACCACGTTGAACGATTCAAGACGCTCTGCCTCGAGAAGGACGACGTCGAGCATGGCCGCGTGAACACGATTCTGTCGCTGCTGTCGCCCCTTATCACGCTCGCCATGCGCAGGAAGCTGACGAAGCTGGCCAGCAACCCGTTCAGCGGCATGAAATATCCCGCCAAGGTGGTCGAACTCAATCGGGCGACGGTACGCACCGCATTCACGATGGACCAGTTGAACCAGGTCTTCTCCTGCCCCGTGTATACGCAGGGCCATCGTCCGGGAAAAGGAGGTGGCGAGGCAGCCTACTGGCTGCCGCTGCTCGGCCCGCATACCGGCGCCCGGGTCGAAGACCTGTGCCGGCTCACGGTCGCCGACGTGGTCCAGCGCGAGAGCGTATGGTGTCTGCACCTGCACGACTCGAAGCGCGAGGCCCGCACCGGGAACCGGACTGTCATGCGCCACGTCCCGGTCCACCGTAACCTGCTGCGACTTGGCTGGCTCGACTACGTCGAATCCCACCGGCCAGCCGGCGGCTCGGCGTGGCTCTTTCCCGACCTCGCGACCAACCAGTATGGCAAGCGGAGCGCTGTGTTCTCCACCTGGTTCAACGCCTATTTGCGCTCGCCCATCGGCATCGAGGACCCCGCGCTCGTTTATCACAGTTTCCGCCACACGTTCCAGACGTGTGGCGAGCTGGCCGGCATCAGCGGGCAGGTCATCGACGAACTGATTGGGCACGCGCCTGACAGCCGTTATGGCAAGAAGGAAGACGGGTTCAAACGGCTACCGTTTGCACTGCTCATCGAGGCGATGGAGAAGCTCGATTTTCCCGGACTCAAACTGGGGCACCTGCCCTATGCCGGCCGGACGTAATCCGGCATCGGGGCGCCGCGGCGCCAGCCTGTTTCTGAATCAGCCAGCCGCATGTGCGGCTGGCCCTGCTCGGCACCCAGCGCGGATAGTTGAGCTAGCGTAGACGAACTGGAGCCCACCGCCGACAATGCTAGGCAGACGAAAGGGAAACTAGTCACAAACCAGCGTCTAGTGCCCTCGCCATCAGAACTCAGGCGGCAAATCCCGGGTATCGGGAGGGGCGTCAAAGCCGAGAAGGACCCGAATGAGACGAAGTCTCGGCGTGTCAGCAGGAAGCAATTCGCGCAAATACCCATCAAGCTCCTGTCGGTGGCCTGACTGTAATCTCAACCTCTGCGTGAACAGCGCGAGAGCAAACTCGGCGGCCGCCTCCCCTTGACGCTTGTCGTATTGAGCGAAGATGCTCTTGAGCAGGTCGAGCATGAACTGGCTTGCGTTATGCTCCTTCGAATAGTCGAGCTCCCCTACACGCGCGCACCTCAGCAATGCCGCCTGAATGACGCCGTCGTTATACCGCGTGAAGTTCTCCGGGTCCAGAATCACATGCTGGAACGCATCGGTCGACAATCGTAGAGCTTGGTCCTTGAACTTGCCCTCCCTGGCGTTCTGCAGTATCGCCCCTGCCATGGCGACGACGCCCGACGTTGTATCCGCCGTGCCGGGGTCGTATGCAAAGTCCCAGAACGCGAAGTCGAGCCGTAGCCTCATCGGTTCTGTCAGGTCTGAATTGAGCCCGATAAACGTCCGGGCATTCATCCCCATCGCTGTGCCATCGAGCTGGGTGAATCGCTCCTCGTACTCGGCACCAAACTCGCCCGGGGCATTCTGCAGCAGTCTTGCTTCATCTGCGAACGAGTCCCGGAGGCCTGCGCCAACGGCTATGTGCGCAAACCGATGGACTTCGATGTTGGCCTCATTAGCGGAGTACTTCAGATTTCCCGTCAACACCCTTATCTGACTTGTCGTTTCAGCAACCTGCGCGCCAATCAGATAGGTACGTGCTCCCTCGTGGAGGTCCCTGAGGTCACGGCTTATTGATAGCAGGCGCGTGCCTCTACCTGCCACAGCTGCCACGATGAGAAGGCCGGCGTCTCTTCCGATTTCACCGGCGCGCACCTCTATTTCGGCTTCGCTGATGACAGGCACCTGGTCGAGCCTCATCATGATTTCGGTCAGGCGCTGCGCGCACTCCAGAGCGAGGGCCCGGGACGCCTCATCGTTTTGATGGATGATTGCGTGGACCGACGCCGGCGTCCTCTGCCTAAGCATCCGATACAGCCACACATCGAAGCCAGGGGCTCCGAGAAGCTTCGTTCCGTCCACATAAAGGGGCCGGATTTTCCCGTTGGCGGTGCTGCGGCCCAGAACACCGAGCGCGCCATTGCCCACGAACTTGCAGCAGAAGGCTTCTGCGTTCACCTCTTTGTGCTCTTTCCGTAGAAGCACCGACTTCGGCATCAGGTCGGCCGGCGCAAACCGCTCTCCCACAATCGGCAAATCTCTTAGATGCTGCGCCGCCTGCTCCACGCCAGAGCCTTGAGGCCGTGGCAGCGCAAAAAGAGCGTTCTCCCGCCCTTTCGCGTCCTCGAGCGTCAGGAGCGTCACCACTTCCTCTTGATGGCAACGCGTTCGCTGTCGCCAATCTCTTTCAAGATTCAGCGACGACGACGCTGATATCAGGCAGAAGGACGTGCCGGAGAGCGGCGTGTCGACATGTTCGATACCGTCGTGCGAATGAAAGCTCACAACTCGAGGCTGCGACGCGCCGTAGAGCGTGCAATACATATCGCGCAGCGCATACGCAACACTCGCGATACCCATCGAGTCGATGTATATGACGTCGAGGTCCCCCTTGCACATGTCAGCTCGCTTTTTCAGCTTATGCAACAAAGCGAACGCAAGGAACTGTACGCCCTCCACTTCCGTCAATGCTTCTTCCGTTCGCAGGAACAGAGTCGAACGCTTCTCCGACGGCTTGACGAACGTGAAGCCGGGCGGCGCCGTGACGAGCACGTGATGCGAGGAGAACAGCTTCTCGAGTCCTGCGGCCCGAATCGCATGTGTTCTGTCGCGAAGCATCGAATCCAGTCGCGTGACCTGGTTTCGCAGTTGCTCGTGTAACCGGATGGTGCCTTCACGGTCGAAAACACAGATGCACAGGCAAACCTTTGTGGAGGTCCTGGCGGCCGCCTGCTGCAGCACGGGTTCGTCGAAGCGCAGTTTAATTGCGTCGGCTTCGGTCGAGGAACAGACAATCGCGACTACGTCGGGCGCGTTGACCGTCTGCAAGCCATACTCAATCGCATCCGCGAGATACGTGTCGTGCAACTTGCCCGGAGGTTTGAAGAGAAAGTGAAAATTCCGGATGGGACCCGCTACAGGCAAGGCACAATCGAACGTGAAAAATCCCTTCATAGCAGGACCTTCGTCGCAGGCACCACGATTGAATAACAGGCGCCAGCTGCCATGGGAAGCTCCGGCCGGTCCTTGAGCCAGTGCTTCGGTTCGAACGACACCTGCTCTTTCGGTACAGAAAAATCTTGGGTCAAACAGACCCTTCCGGTCCGCAGACGAAGGTATGCGTTCAGTTGCTGCAAGGTTTGCAAGACGTGAGAAAGGCCGCCGCCGCTGCCCGCGGTCGTCTTTGTGGTCGCATGTAGCTCGAAACACTTCCGAACGAGTGACACCTCTTCATCGATTGAGACACTCTGAATCTCCTCACCAGCTTGACCATGGCGGGAAAGCCAGCGACGCGCGAGCCCGGGCCCGGTGTCGACGACGGTTAGCTCCAGCAGAGATGTCTGCTTGCTGGCCTCCCGTTTCCCTTCGGCGTTGGCATACTTACGCCGATTGGCAATGTTGTGCATCAGGAAGAACGCGAGCGGCGGGTCTTCCTCGCCAAGGTGGTCGGCCGCGTCCTTGGCCTCGTACGAAATAAACTTGGCCATGACAGCACGCAAGCTCTTCACGTAGGGCCTGCCTTGCTCGTCCGTGGTTGCGTGTTCGTCTGTGTTGCGGAAAAGTTCGTAGAGGAGAGTTCCCAGAGCGACGCGCGAAGCCTCCGTCATCTTCTGGCCGGCAGTCGGCGCGCACGCAGCAATCAAACGGGAGGTCAGGTTTACGAAGTCGTCTCGCGACCGGACAGCGCCGACCTCTGGCCGAGAATACAGTGGGATAAGGAATTCATTCTTCGCGCGAGCGAAGCAACCCAGAAATGCGCCTCGCCCGTGCATCGTGCCGCGGAAGTTGCCGTTCTGCATTGCTTCAATTCGAGGAACTGCGTTCGCCAACGCTTCGCGGGTAGACAACGGTTCGTCAGCGCCAGTCTCGATGATTTCGGAGAAGTAGGCAGCAGCCATGCCGTGCGGCTCTTTTGCCAAGGCCTCCTGCGCATCCGTCGAGCCTCTACCGTAAGGCCTCAAGGTCGGGTGCTCGATGGTGCGTGACCACTCGGCGAGAAATTGCATGAGCGAACCCGGCACGCCAACGTTCCCGCCGAACCTCAAACTTGTCTCGAGCCGCAAAGCTGGACTCTCCGATAGCAGCTCGTACGCGCCCTCGATGTCCCTGAGGCTGGTCGCACTGGGAAATGTAATCATGTCGTTTCGGTCCGCGCTTCGCTTTTTCGGAAACTGCGTTCAGGTCGTCGTCCGGTCAGATGCATGAGACTACCAGAGGATGTCGGAAATCACGCTCCCATCTACCGATATCGCGGCTTGCAACTCGATGTGAGTGGCTAGGAGGACCGTCGCACAACGCATTGCCGGCCGCTAAATGCGACGCTAATAGAGTGACTATCAGGCGGGTTCCGAGACGCAATTCGCCTTTCCACTGCGGCTGAGGTTCAGTTGTCTCATTAACCGCCCTATTTCGAATACGGCTGCAATGCGTTCATCGTCTACCGCCGCTATAGTCTTCCGGCTCGAGGTTTCTCGATAATATCGGCCGTCGCACTCGACCAAATCGAGCAACGCCGACATGTCACGGACTTCGCCCGGAGTGACCTCTCCCTCTCCGGCGATGATTCCTGCGGCGATAGAATGATTCCCGCCTCCGACGAAGCTGATTCCCCAAGGCAACCACAACATGACCTGATGATTCGGGTCTTGCCTCCATTTACCCATCGACTTGCCTCGGCCGATGTGAGCAAGCGCACTTGCGATGCGTTGCCGGTTCCATGGCCAAGGAAGTATCGTGTCTTTTGCCAGATTGACCCTGAATGCGCCCGGCGCGAGCTTTACGCCGATTCCGTAGCTCAACGGGGTTATGCGACGGTCGTCGAAAAAGAAGCTCGACGAAACGATACTTGGAGGAGCCTGGTGGGCAGCGTTTTCAATGACACCGACCAATGCCTCGGCCTGGTAGGGACGCAGCAACAGATTGACAAGGTCGTGCAGCGCGGCCGGATTCCGTTGAGCAATCTCGCGCGCCATGTCCATGATGTTCTCAAACTGCGAGCGCCGCTTTCGTCCCAAGAAGCACCGGACTCGTGAAATCACGACACGCCCCATTTCGATAGTGGCCTCGTATGCGGTTTGTTTCATACCGTACCCCGAAGTTGGAAAATTGTTGTGTTGCGGCAGCTCCATTTTGTCTGCTTGCTGCCCTCTGCTTGCGCAGACACGCGCGTCACCGCCGACTCATTGAACAGAGGCCGATGATTCATCGCGGCGCCGCGGCCGCCGTTTCAGTTTGGTTTTGAAGTGTACTGGTCCACAGATTCCAGAGACCTATTCGCGACGGGTAGCAGCTTGACCTTGCCGTTCTCCCAGAGGGCGACCGTGTCTTTCGACTGCTGGATGATGAACCCCGTCGCAATTGCACTGGTTCCATCCGTCAGCCGGAAGCAGTGCTGACCATGTGCATGGGCAGAACATCCTTTGATGTAATCTGTGATGTCATCGTTCGCAAGGGCGTTTGCCGCAGCGACGCCAAGCTCCACCGGAAAAATCAGGACAGCGGCAAAAAAAGCAGGAAGTGCGAACATGAGATATGTCCCTCCCAGAGGAAGGACGAGCAGATAGGTCGCGAGCAGCTTGATGCGCGTACTGACGGGGGCCCGACCGCGATGAAGCTTTCCAAGCCTGGCTGCGCCCTGTCCCAGTGCCAAGGCCAGAATTCCAGTAATGAGCAATGCGCCGATGACTACCAGAATAGGCCTCGACTTGAACATAGCCCCGAAGATGATGTCGAGGTCCTTCATGACGGCAAGGACTGCAAGCACGAGATAGTCACTCCGTCCCTGAGGGAATGCGCCCGGGTTAATGCCGAAGCGCTCGAGAAACGTCTGTTGGAAGGTCACTCCGACGAGATACGCAAAATACAATGTCGCTGCGCCGAGCACAGGCGTCAGAACCTTCCACCATGCAAATCGGCCGGTATCTGGTTTCAGAGAGAGTCCCGAGTCATTCAGCTTCATGTTTTTTAAACCTACAAATCGGGTAATCGGCGAGCGGACGCACCAAACGTCGGCTCATGGCTTCCCGCGTGCGCTTGCAAGCCAACTCGGCGACGGTTGGCACGTCACTACGGGAAGAGAGGATATGCGCTCAACGCGGGCTCAATTGCTCACGCACCTTGCGTACCTCATCCTAGTCGCGTTGAATAAGGCACGCTTCAATCTGCCCGAGACAACGAAGCAATCCCCTCTAGAAGATGTCCCCCGCACCTTCGGTGCCCTCCATGTGGCGACAGAGGCCCGGCGACAGGTAGCCCAATTTAGGACTCGGCCCGGTCGTGCACCGGTTGCCGTCGTACTCGACATAAATCGGCGGCGGCGTCGTGTCGTTCCACGAGGTAAGGAGCGCCATAAAAATTCCGACAGCAGTCGAGGCGAGAATGCCGTTCGGCCAGACGACTTGAGGGCGTCCCCCGGCAGCGCCGTAACGCGCATTCTCTGCGGCCAGAGCAGCGTCAGTAATGAACCCCATGCACCGCATGCACGGCTGGCCCGGCAGCGAAGCGATGACCTGACCGCTGATGAAGTAGCGCCCTTCTTCGCCGTGGACGTCCATTCCGACGTCGATGTACGGAATGCGAAAGCGACGCGCGAAACGTTCGAGTTCGTCGCGCGCCCCCATCGTGTCGACACATCCGAAGATGTAGTCGACCTGTTTCAGGTCGTCGAGCGCGAGATTCCACGGGCCATCGTGTTTGACGATTTCCGTTTCAGGGCTGACCGCCGCTACGCGCGCGCTGATGACATCGACCTTTCGCGCCTCTGCCTGCGCTTCGGCATAGGTCAGCCCGACCATGCGGTTGCGGTTGGAGTCTTCCGCAAAGTCACCGTCAACCAGGACGAGCTTACCGACGCCAATATGCGCCAATTGCTGCGACACATGCGAGCCACCACCGCACAATCCAATGACTGCTACGGTCGTGTTCTTGATGGTCGCTTCCGACGTTTCCCCGAGGAAGCTTTGACGACTGTGTCGGTTGTCCATGATGCAACTCCGCTTGCGAATGAGGTTTTTGCAGGTATACGCCGGCCCTTGCGAGTTGTGTCTGTCCCGGCCCCAGGAAGACCGCGCTCGCGGAATCGAGGCTGAAGACAATCGCACCATGAGGTAGCTCAGGGCGAACATTGACAAAATCAGGGATGAAACGCTTGTTTTCGTGTACATCTACGGCGCTGAAGCCGGGCGTGCCGCGGTGGTCGTGCCGATGCACGTGAAAAATGCTCACGGGGCTCATGTGCGCCGCTGCGCGCAAGCGACGAAAAGCGCTCGAAGAAACGCACGCCCCGACCCTCGGATTGTTCTCGTATTCACCGTCCGGAATCGCGATGTATCGCTGAGCCGTGATGGTCCACGCGCCGTTTGCCATCGTCGATTCGCAGACGAGGAACCCCACCCGTTCCGCGGCGAAGGCATGTGGCCGGTCAAGGTCGCGGTGAAGTTCTGCGACCAGCGTCGGGCTAATCGTGATGGATGTCATTTAAGCGCCACCATGTGTGCACCCAGCATGTCCAGCAAAGGCAGCGCCGACGGAACGCCTTGCCAGGACCAGACGTGCCATACGCGACCAGCAATAACGCGCTCGGTCCAGTTTGCCGGCTTGCCGACAATTTGCTCGCGCTCTGCAATCCGTTGCGACAGGTAGAGGCGGCTCGTATAGCCGTTGGCCCCATTCGGTGCCAGGAGCGCATCGAGGACATAGGTCTTGTCCCCGACCTGGAGCCGTAGTGCGGGCAGATGAACGAATACCTCCGGTCCATCCATGAAGACCTTGGCGCCAGGGACTACGGCCAGCAACGGCCGTAGTCGTTCGTCGTCGAAGCCCCCCATCACGACGAGCTCCCGGTGCGGACTGCGCTGAGAAACTCTTCTCCGCCGACGACGTGAATGTGCGAGTTATCGTCGAGAGGTGGAAAGTCGCCGGGGCCGAGAACCTTTTCGAGCACCTTGTCGGCTGGAACACCTAGCTTCTTCTTCAGCTCTGCAACCAGATACGTGCCCGCCTCAATCTCGACGGGACGGTTGTCGATTTTGACGGTAACGAGGTGCGGCGCCGGGTGGTGTTCGTGATGGCCGTGATGGGCGTGGTGCTCGTGGTGGCCATTCGGTTCACGGTACACATGCTGCTCGCCGTGGCGTTCATGGTGCGGTAGGGAGCGGCCCGGCTGCTCGCCGCGGTCGCCGTGGGCGTGTTCGCCCGGGGTTTGCTCAGGGTCGTGCATGGTTACCTCTAAAGTTTGCATCAATGACATCAAACCATTCGATGTCAACAGGAGTGTCCTCCAGAGGAAGCCAAATGTCAATGCGAATGACCTTTGAACCGAAAGTCAGCCACCTTGACAAGTCATCAATATTGACATATACGCGGCGCGAGTTATACTGCCGAACATGGACAAGTTCTATGAAGAGTTCGGGCGGGCGCTGCGGGAGCGCCGAATTAAAGCCAACCTGACGCAGGATGACGTGGCGTCGAAGGTCGGGCTTGGACGCACGTCAGTCACAAATATCGAGAAGGGACGACAGCAGGTCTCGTTGCACATGCTTTATCAACTGGCTGATGCCGTTGACGCAGAACCCTCGTCTCTCCTACCTCCAAGAAGTGAGACCAAGGAAAAGTCGGAGCTTCCTGCTGAGCTGGAGAGTTCACTGGCCAAACTTGGCGACGAGACAGAAAGACAATGGGCTAGAGAATTCCTAGATTCGCCCGAGGTTCTCGCCTCTCTCGAAGAAAAGCGCTAAAACATGACAAACCCGGAAAATAAAGCACGAGAGACACTTCAGACCGCTGGTGTGACTGAAGCACCGGTCGATGTCGAACTTGTCGCCAACCACTTGGGATGCAAGGTCATGTTTCAGACCTTGAAATCAGACTTGTCGGGACTCTTGGTAAATCAGCCAGGAAAGTGCCTGATTGGAGTCAACTCTCATCAGAGTAAGACTCGCCAACGATTTACCATTGCCCACGAGCTCGGGCATCTCGTCTTACAGCACAAAGGAGAGATGTTCGTTGACGGGACGGTCCTTCGAAGAGACGAGAACAGTGGCCGAGCAGTCGACCCACAGGAAATTGCTGCCAACCAGTTTGCGGCCGCCCTGTTGATGCCTTCCGATTGGGTTTATAAGAAGTTAGCTGAGAACCGGAAACAGTCGCCCGACAGCTCTGCCGAAGAAGTGACAACTGCACTTGCCGCCCAATTTGCAGTCAGCCCTCAAGCCATGGGTATCCGGTTGGCAAATCTGGGGTGCCTTATTCCTGAGTAAAGGTAGACGCGCCGCGCAAGGCCGTCTGAGGTCGTTCCACTGTGCGCATCGAAACATCCCCGCGACCGCCGGGACGACCTCCCCGTGAGGTTGTCGGCTCATATTGAGCTTGCTAACTGTCAGAGAGCCTTCTCAATCGACCGACGCCCACTCATAAACATCGCGTGCCAGTGGGCCCGGGTCATCATGAGCTGATACTACGAAGCCCTGTTGCTCAAGGCTCCAGCTTTGCTCGCCAAGGATATTTTCAATTCTCTCGCGGTCTAGCGCGGGCATGCTGTCGGTTGCCGGCGTCATGACGAAAAGCCCCAGGCCTCGGTCCTGAAGCCGGTTCACCCGAGCATAGGTCGTCAGGTCTCTCGAGGCGCGCAAGAAATTCAGCTCAACGCTAGTCGGAGTCTTGTACACAGCAGAGATGACGCTCCCGGCCTTGCCAGGAGGTGCGAGATTGAAATCGAGCCAGTGAGACTGGCCGGTCGATTCATCGAGAAGCGCTCGTTGTGGTTCGGTACTAATTCTCTCAAACGATAATCCAGCGATTTTCTTCAACTCGTCATCAACAAGACGGCGCACCGCGGCGTTGTCGAGCGTGATGAACTCACGGGTCTTTCGTTCCTCACGCGGAACAAGAGGCACAACGTCGTAATAGAGCCGACTCAGAACAGCATCCACAGACACGCCCGAAGTAGCCCACTGACTTCCGATTGAGATGGCGTCCGTCTCGAATGGTACGTCTTCAAGACCGGCTGCATTCTTCTGCGCACGCAGCATGCCCTGCTCGGCCGCTTCCATGAGTTCGCGAATCTGACCAATGTCGTCCCGGCCATAGATACATTCAAACTTCGACAGGTCATCAAGCAAGCGGAAGCTGAACGGTCCGCCAGGTGTGCCGACAATGACTCCCACGGTGTAGCGTTGGGGCGCGAAAGCATCTGGTTGCAATTCGATGGTCGCCCAGACGCCTTCAAATTCGGGTGCAGGCACGGCGAGCGCGTGGCGTCTGATATGCGCAAGAGGGTCCAAGCCCGTCGACATGAACAAGGTCCTCATACGATGCACCCCAATTCATTGGCTAGCCAATCGCGTTGAGCGCGTTGTCCCAGAAACTGCAGAACGTTTGCTGTCAGCGTTGCGGCTTCAGTCGAGTCGGAAATAACCTTCGAAATGAATTGCTCCAGCGATGGAGTAGCCTGCACGAGAGCCTGTTCATGCTGCAAGGATGCCACCGCCATGGACGCTTCAAACTTGGTATAGCCCGCTTGTTTAAGCAGACTTCGGGCCTCCCTTCGCAAACTATTGTGTGCATATTGGAGGCCACCTGCTACCCAGATTAGCGTGTAGAGAATGAGCTCGTTGTCGATGGGGATATAGTCTCCACCAGACGTCCGCAGAAAATTCCCGGTATGGCGGTCCTGGTTTTCGACCCAGTGGTCGAATGCGGCGATTCTGGCGATGTCGCGGTGCTTGAAGGCACTTGCCTTTCGAGCGGCCTGGAGCCACTTCCATCGCGCAGTGATGTGCTTGCCGGGAACGGCTGACGTGCAAAAGGCTGGTACCTCTTTGTACTTCATCCAGTGCTGGTCCAGCGACATGCTCTGACGCAGCCTGCCAATGGGCAGCAGAACTACAGCTGCGAACTCCGGCCGAGGCAGGTCGAGGGCAGCGGCTATCATCCATGCGATGCTCTCAGTGAGCACCATGGGGTTGCCAAGCGGGGCCGCTTTGACAAAGCATTTATGCAAATGTCCGTTTGCGTCGGCGATGACCGCCTGATGGGTAGTGTGGTTCTGCCCTTTGTTGGCAGCCGCGCCCCTGAACTCCCGCCAAGCATCCGCCGCCAGAATTGGAATCATATTATGCCTCAGTCTTTTTTGTTCTTCTCTGCCGATTACGGCCGCTGCCGCCGACTCCTTATAGCTGGCCGCCCCTCACGCCTACTTCGCACTGCGCCCATTAGTGCGCAACTACGGCTCTGATGGAAGCGCAACGCTCGATTCGCCTGACCGCTCCAAATTGTACACCCCCTTATCAGCAGTGGCATTCGAGCAGACTGACGGCATTGCCGCATGTCCCGGTTCCTACCTGGGGCAGTGAGACGTTAGATACAGGCTCCTGGCTGCGCTGCTTTGCGTTGCCCCCCCCCGTTGCATACATTTGGTCACGCGGCGTGAAGGCCAGGCTTGACTCTGATTCTCGCGCTCGTACCGGACGGCTTGAAAGGCGCCCATCCCTCCTGTAATTTCTCTTGCTTTCGATACCCAGATTCACGTTATCCGATGACAAGCGCGACCGAAAAGTTCGACCCAGACAAGCTCAAAAGCAATGCCCTGACGTCTATCCGGCTCGGCGTCGAGGATTTCACGCGCAGCCAGTTGGCAGAAGGCGGAGACCCCGACCGAGCGCTGTCAGCTTTGCGCAATCTGTTTGCGGGAATCTTGTTGCTATTCAAGTATCGGATTGCGACCGAGGCCGGAAGCGCCGCAGAAGGTTACGAACTGATTTTCAAGACGGGGGAGATTCTTCCGCAGCCTGACGGCATGGGCGGTATCGAGTGGCAACCGATGAAATTCGGCAACACGACGATTGACGTACCGGATATCAAAAAGCGCTTCGATGCATTTGGCATCGTAACTGACTGGAAGGTTATCGAGGCGCTACAAAAAGAACGCAACAACGCGGAACACCTTCATCCCCAGAACGCGGCCGGGGTAATCGGAAAATTTCTCTCCGACACGTTCCCGGTATTGAGCACGTTCATTCAGGACGAGCTAGATTCCGCGCCGGCTACGCTTCTCGGCGAGACCTGGACAACGATGCTGAAGCATCACGATTTCTACCAGGCTCAGGCTGCCGTATGTACCGCAGCTTGGGCAGGCCTGAACGTTCCAGACGACCTCTTGCCGGTGGTGCCTGACATGCAATGCGAGGCGTGCGGGTCGTCATTGCTGAAGCCGTCCGGCGACGAAGAAGAGAGCAGCGACCTTGAAAGCGGTGAGGTTACGTACATTTGCGTCGGCTGCGCACATCGCGCACTCATCGTGCCCTTGCTCGAAGAAACCCTTATCGAATTCGTCGGCGGCTACGACCCCTTCAGCGGCGAAGAGCCGCCCACCGCGGAATGCCCGGAATGCCAACACGCGACGTTTGTACATGCAAAGGGAAAGTGCCTTTGGTGCGGCATGCAGCTCGCCCCTGGAGGGTGCTCGCGTTGCGGGAACGTTCTTACCTTGGATGATTACGACAATTCGCTGTGCGGATATTGTCAGTATCAGGCCGACAAATATCGTGACGCCTAAGACCAAGAACCCGCGCCGGACTCACAGCATACATCGTAGCCAAGGTAGGGCGTGGGCTCAGGCTATAAGACCTCGCCTCTGGTGTTGTACTGTTCCGCGTCCGCGCTAAACTTGCCGGCGCCCGCGTCACGCCGGGCGCAGCCAGCATCGCTCGATGCATCCGGCCATTCCATTCTCCAGCGGCCAGTTTTAGGCGGCCGCGGCCGGCATCTAAACCCGGAGATTCGACCGCATTTAAAATCGCCGACGTATACCCTTGGCTGGAGGAGAGGGCTAGATACCCCGCGGCCAGCTGAATGGCGCCAAGCGGGAGCTCCGGGCGCGACCTGGGAGCAGCGGCTGGAGGGTGAGCGGCAAGGTGTGCATACCTTGTAATGGTCCAGCCGAGTCGGGGCGATGCACGCGACCCCGATGCCCCGTACGAGAGACCGGCTCCGCAGTCCAGCGCGCAGGCTCAAGGGCGAAGCTCCCCCCTAGCCCAGCGTCCTGCTGGGCTAGGGGGGAGCTTCGCCCCATAGCTCAAGACACTCACCACAATCCAGAACTTGAAAGTCTTATATGAGAGATAAACTCCTTTCAGACCAACCATTCGTTTTCCGCGCTACAGGCGAGTCATTAGCAGGAGAGGTCCGGCGAGAAATCGCGTCGGTTCATCGCACAGCTACCGTCGTCCCAGCAATACCAACTCGTTACGGCTATTTCGAAGTCTAAGCCATCGAAATAGCACCTTTTACTTGCTTGTTCCTGGGCCCCCAATACGAGCCCTTGCGCAAGCCCTTGTGACAGCAAACGCAGCCGGCGCGAGTAGAAACGTAGCATCTGCTCTTCCGTAGCACTCGGTGCTTCCCCTGTTGTCGACATGATGCGCGAGATTCGCGTAATGTCGGACGGTTTCGAGAATCATCTGCTCACGTTGAAGCGAAGACATGCTTTGGCGTTGATGCCGTAATCGTTTCGAACCACGGCAGGCGTCAACTGGATGGCAGCGTCGTACACGATTCGAATCCGAATGAAGTCGTCCTTCAGAATCTGCACGCAAGCTTCCGGGACCGGCTGCGCGTAGCCCGCGGACTGGCGGGAGACAAACATGGTGTGAGTTCGAAATTCGGGATACGGACCGAGCGGCCACTCGTAGCCGTGCTCATGAAGCGCTTCGGACGCGCGTTGTCACAGCGGTCTCCTTGAGTCAATTTCAGCTGCCGCTGTGTACAGGTCCAAGCTGGCACCGTTGACGTCGCGTTCGAAAATGCCTGCGTGACCGAGTGCGGTAAGACTTCTCAAAAGTTGTGAGAACTCTTGAGAACTTTCCGTCATCGTCTCCCGAACGGGAGGTCCTCTGCTTGCTCCCATCGAAACAGAGAGGGTCTTCGTATTGCGCCCGGTGTGTTCCATTAGGTACAGTCATGCATCTTGGCCAGCTTTGTTTTCAGCTCCTCGAGCGCGCGCGGCTCACTAATGCCTAGCACTGGGTCCGTGCGAACCAGATTGTCTCGGCACCATGTAGGCCAATGGAGCCAGTCATCATCCAGCGCTAACCACGCGGCGGGCTTACGTCGCAGTACGTCAGCCCAGATTTGCATTCCTCGAGGTGCGGCGGCGAAATCCTCGGCGCCCATTGTGCTGTGATAAGTCGCCCCTACAACTCTTGCCTGCAGTCCAGGAGTCAGTCTGCGCGCCACGCGCTGGATGCTCCCTCGATAACGCCGCACCCAACTTGTCGACAGCACTATGCGTAGCTCAACATACGGCAAAAGTATTTCTTCGAGCAGGCCGCAATGTTCGAAAAGAGAATGACCAGGTGCGTCTATGAGCGTCGGGCCACGTTTGTGTAGCAAATATACAGACTCGGGATGTAGAACGCCGTCGAAATCAAGCATTAGCACGCGGCCGCCCGTGTGTCGTGGGGGCGGTATCTCGTACGTCTGCCCAGCGAATTCTTTTAGCATTGTTTATCGCCGCCTCTCTGGAGAGCCGCTTGCCAAGCTTCCAGCACGCGACGCGCGGTGGTAATCACGTCGTCGCCAATCACATACGGTGCGGGTGGCAGCTCCGTAACCGATTGAGCCGTTCTTGCGCTGGCGTAAACGAGACTCCCTTTGCATAGAACGTCAATTCGAAAGGTGGCCACGAGCCGGGTGTCAGCACTTGTAGGGCCGAGGGAAGTCTCATGAACAAAAATCGTGAAGCGCGTCGACACCGCATATGGGCCACGTGGCGTAGGATAGGCTAGCGCCCGTAGAGCGCGCTGCGCCGTCGAACCGCCCGAATCGATGGACGCACCGTCGCACACCACCTTCAAGGTATCGCCACTGCAGTCACCCAGATACACAGCGACGTCCGTCTGCACGGCAGCGCTATGTTGCGATATACCCGGGGCATCGCACATGGCTAGTCCTCTCGCGTCTCAATTCGTCTCATGGCGTGTCCTGATTACCGCGCTCGTACACGACTCTCCTGCTACCAACCTGAATCCGCCGGGTGATACGTCGTCGGCCAGTGGTGACGACTGCCACCATCGGTATTTGCGTGGACGTACCACCGTTGTACTCTCTCGCGAGCTTTCCCGGACCGACGGAAATGCCCAGCTTTTTGAAGGCCTCCGCAGCTATTGACTCGAACGTTGCGGCCGGCGCGGGACGGCCTGTATATCGATTTATGCGGGTTTTGGCATATATGCCATGGCCTACTCGTATCAGTTGTCCAGTCGCGACCAGCTTGGCTAGCACACGGGTCAGCTGCGATTGGCTTCCCAGTCCCGACACCTCCGAGCGAAGAATGACGACGCTCTTGCGCCGGCGGATGGAGCGCACGACACGAGTTTCCAGTGTCATCTTCGCCAGTAGCCCGGCACATTGCCGGATGAAGCCAATCGCAAAGAAGTCTCCCGATTGCTGCGTCGACTTGCATCCCGCAGAACGCGACCAGTACCAAACGAGCGACGCTTCAAAGCGGGTCTCCCCGCCGCATACGGAGCATGATGTCCGCGACCGCGGGTTGATGGTCTCTACTAGCCAGATGGAGCAGCACAGCGAGGCCGATTTCTGAAGCAGAATGAGATGGGTCCACGCGCATTCGCGCGATTTTTACCGCCCGCTGGCCAGTGGCAACAGCCTCCCCACGTACTCGCCCTACCGAGTCAACAGATACTGTGAACCGACCGGCCGCATTTTGCACAGACGCTCGCTCCCGCTCCACGAGGCAGGTCACATGCGCTACGCGGCCCCGTTGTGTAGTCGGCACAGGCCTATTTGCTATCACGGGACCGTCCTCCGATATGAGTTGTGCGCTCTCATATCGGTGTAAAGCGTGATATGCGTCAGCCCAAATATCTGGAACGCCGCTGTGCTGTATGCACCGGGTGTACAGCTCTTGCGTCCATCGCAGGTCTGAGCCGAAACGGCCAACGCACACGGCAATGGCGATATCCTCGTCCTGCCTGAATCGCGCCGGTTCTACTACATAAGCCAACATCACCACTGCTCCTGTTACATCGCGTCTCGTTGACGGCAGCCTGTCTCGGTGTCACACGATTGCACGCCATTCCTAGCAGGCGTCGGCACCAAACACGTTCTGCACCAGCAGCAAACCCGGGGCCACCTATAAGTCGGTAACCCTGCGCAGGGAGGACATGCGCTCTCTGCGACCCGGGTGGCCGATGGGTGCCCAGTCTAAAGCGGAAAACATACAATGTAAAGATTGGCAGTTTATAAACTGCCACTTTAAATAGGGTAGATTCACAGCTGGCGATGGGCGATGCTCCTGTCGCATATGGAAGACACCACAACACCTCACCAAAAGGCTGCCCGGCTGCGGCTCGGTGCGAATCTAAAATTGTTACGCGGGAAGCTGGGCATCTCGCAAGAGGTGCTCGCTGACCGCGTGGGGTTGCACCGAAATCACGTCGGGCAGATTGAGCGGGGCTTGGCGAACGTAACTCTGGACACTCTGGTGTCGCTCGCCAATGCGCTCGGCGTTCACGAGTCTCAACTGCTCCTAGAACCTACCGAGCGCCCTGTATCCATCAAGACCGGCCGCAAGAAGAAGACCGACGCAGGCGGCCAGACCACGGGCGACCGCAATAAGCCGAAAACTTAACGCCTCGGTTATCCGGTTGATGCCGGCGCGGTGTCTTAAACGCGTCCGCTCAAAAAATCGTACTCGTGGTGGCAGAGCCAAGAGTGCTGCCTCGTCGCAGGATGGCTGTACCGACTCGGTCGCGGAACGACGTCCATGACGCTCGCAGCCACGCCTCGACGGCGCCCTGACACCAACGCAAAAGCTCGTGGTCAAGGAGCCCGGCCTCCCGAGCGCGGCCATCTGTCAGGCCACGCCCATCCGCGTTGTGTGCGTGACTCCGAATCCGCACATGTTGGCCAGGGCTTGAACCGCTCTCCCCTTCCTCCCTCTTTTCGCCTAAAACAGCCTGTTCATCCAACGTCGCTATATGCCTTTGGAACGCTGCGACGCTTGGCCATCGCTGATGGACGTCGCAACGCTCCGCGCGCCGCGGGACGCTGCGAAACACATAACGGCAGTGCTCCTGCATTTTACGAACCAGATACAGCTCGCCCGCATTCGCGCATTACCTTGCTGGGCGAGACTTGCACGGGATTTAGCCGTTAGAAAATGCTTAACGAAGCCGTTATTCCGCCGCGGACGGTCGCCGTGACCGCGCCCTTCCACCATCCTGCCCCGACTGTCGGCAATCCCGACTCCGAATCGCGCGGGCACAGACACGTCCGGCTGACATACGAGGAGTTCGAGAACCACGTGCGGAGGCTTCTTGCCGCGGACGGGTGGTCGGCTCAGCGTGTTGCCAATATCATTTCCGCCCTGCACGGCTGGATGAAAGTGCTTGGAGTCAGCGCAAACGACGTCGTCGCCGAAGAGCTGAGTACTCGCTTTGCACAAGCATTCAGACGGTATGAAGACACGATTGCCACGCAGCTCTCAAGCCGTACCCAAAAAGACCGCCAGGAACAGCTACACAAGCTGAAGCAACTGTATGACGCCGTCTCCATTGACGACCTGCTTCCAGTCGTCTTCAGTGATGCATTGCGTTTCGCCGTTGAACGCAGCGGCGAAACCCTCGCCCAGATAGGTCGACTGTCCGGAATCTATCCTCAAGTCCTCGGACGGTGGATACAAGGACACGAAATTCCGCAATACCAATCCATCTTCGCAAAAATTCCCGGGCTCGAGCAAGCGTTGGGACTGCCTCCGAACACTTTGCTTGACCGGTTACCGCAGCGGCGTCGCGAACGGTACGAGCGCCGTGCTGCCGAGGCGGCTGCCCCGCGAAAGGATAAGTCACCCAAAGGTAAGCGCGGCGAGAAAGCCATATGTCACATTCGGCCGACAGCGCGCCTGAAGGCTCAATGGGAGGAACTGATTAGGTTCAAGACTGACACGACACGCGACGGCGCAACAGCTCGAAACAGTTGGCGTCTCAAGTCTGTTGAAAGCAGTGGATTTCGCATCATTTGGGCGAATATGTGCGATGGTTCGGTGTGCGCTACAGCAGGAGTGCATTGGAGCGTCTTTGCACCGTTCCTGGGCTTCATCACAACGCATTCGGTTCGCGGGCACACTGTGCCACTCGAGCATGCAGATACGCTTGCTTGGCTGACCTCGACCGTCCACATCAAGTCGTTTGTTCAATTCCTTCGCATCCGGTCAAACAACGTCACGCATCACGGTGTGATAACGCTGCTGAGCAATGCCCGGTCTCATCTGCGACCGAGTACGGGTTTCCTGTGGCTACATTCCGAACTACTCGACGACCTGTGCCTCGCGGGCGACACGCGTGCGCACGATATTGCCGCTCACGACAATCCTGAGCAGGCGTGGCGCACCCACTGTGCGGAGGCTTATCGCGAATTGCTCCAGTTGGAAAAGTCGCTGGCCGCACAGTCCCCCGTGCGTTGTGTCCGCAGCCCTGCACGACGCATTGAGTCCATATTGGCAAGCGATTTCCCACTAAAAAGTCTGGTGAAGATGGTGCGCGACCTGGAAGCAGACGAGCCACCGCAGGCGCACCATCGGGACTACGTGGCATGGATTCGCTGCGTATTTCGGCGAAGCCGAACACGGATTTCGGTTGAAGTCGAACAGGGTTTCCGGAGGAAGGTGAACAGCCGTTTCGCTTGAAGTCGAACAGTTTCGGGGTATTCCGAAATTGGTGTTCGGCGTTCCGAAACGCGTGTTCATCTTCCCGAAATCGGTGTTCAGCCCGCCGAAACGGCTGTTCACTGCGCCGAAATGTGTGTTCGGCGTGCCGAAACGAAAGGCGCGGTTTCGGTTGGCGGTACTGCGGATGGCTCAATCGGCCGGCGGTTAAGGTTGCTCCTTTTGGGAGAAACCGACTATGCCGGCTCACCGGACGACCATGCGCAAAATAAAAGATGTGCTTCGCCTGAAATGGACCTGTAATCTGTCTCACCGGCAAGTGAGCGGCGCGCTCGGCGTCGGGCTCGGTACCATTACCCAATATTTGCAGCTTGCCGCCTCGGCCGGCCTGGACTGGGCGAAGATCGAGCCGCTGTCCGAGGCAGAGCTGGAGCAGTTGCTCGTCAACGGCGCCGTTCCGACGACGGCCGCAGGCAAGCGCATGGAGCCTGACTGCGCCTGGATTCATCGGGAGTTGCGCCGCAAAGGCGTAACCTTGCAACTGCTGTGGGAGGAGTACGTCGGCGCGAACCCCGGCCAGAAGACCTTGCGCTACACGCAGTTCTGTCAGCGATACAAGGACTGGGCCCAGACGTTGAAGCGCTCGATGCCCCAGCAACATTACGCCGGCGAGAAGTTGTTCGCCGACTACGCCGGGCAAACGGTGCCGATTCTCGATCGCACCGGCGGCATTGCGTTCAAGGCGCACATCTTCGTCGCCGTGCTCGGCGCATCGAATTACACGTATGCGTGCGCTACGCGATCGGAAGCGACACCCGACTGGATCGGTGGCCTCATTGACGCGATGGAGTTCTGCGGCGGCGTGCCCGCTCTGCTTGTGCCCGACAACCCGAGGGCACTGATCTCGAACGCCGACCGCTACGAACCCACGCTCGGCCTGACCACGCAGGACTTCGTGAACCATTACGGTACCGCGATGCTGCCCGCGCGCCCGCGCAAGCCGAAGGATAAGGCGAAAGTTGAGGTCGGCGTACAGATCGTCGAACGATGGATTCTCGCCCGCCTCCGGAATTACCGGTTCTACAGTCTGGCCGAACTGAACAAGGCGATCGCCGGGTTGATCAATGACCTGAATACGCGGCCGTTCAAGAAGCTCGATGGCACTCGACGCGAGTGGTTCGAGCGGCTCGACAAACCGGCGCTGCGCCCGTTGCCGACGCGTCGCTACGAAATCGCCACCTTCCAGAAGTGCCGCGTCAACATTGACGCGCACATTGAGGTAGACGGTCACTACTACAGCGCACCGCACAGTCTTGTGCGTCAGGAAGTCCACGCGCGCGTGACGCGTTACGGTGTAGAAGTCCTGCACGGCGGCAAGCGCGTTGCCGCCCACGCTCGCAGTCGGCTCAAGGGAAGTACACCACCGTGGCCGAGCATATGCCTGCGGCTTACCGCGCCCACATGGAATGGACCCCGAGCCGGCTGCTGCACTGGGGTACATCGATCGGCGTCAGCGCTGAGGCGATCGTCAGGCATTTGCTGACGAACCGTCCGCACCCGGAAATGGGATACCGGGCCTGCCTGGGTCTGCTGTCGCTGTCGCGCAAGTACGGCAAGGAGCGGCTGGAAGCGGCGTGTCAGCGCGCACTCGTGATTGGCGCGCCGACCCAGCGGTCCGTGCGCACCATCCTGCAAACCGGCGCCGACAAGCATCCACTGCCACAAAGCGGGGCCACCGAATGGCAGTCGCCCCTGCACGAGAACGTGCGAGGGCCCAAGTATTACCACTGACCCAAGGAGGTCGCGATGTTGATGCAGCAAACCCTCTCCCAGCTCAAGGCCCTCAAGCTGGACGGCATGGCTCGCGCGTTCGAGGAACAGGCGGCGCTGACGGCCAGCACGAGCCTGTCGTTCGAGGAACGCTTCGGCATGGTCGTGGATCGTGAGATCGCCTGGCGCGATACCCGGCGGCTCGAGCGATTGCTCAAGTCTGCGAAGCTCAAGAATCCCCGGGCCTGCGTTGAGGACATCGAGTACCGGCAGAGCCGTGGGCTCGACAAGGGTATCGTCGCTACGCTCGCCGGCTGTGACTGGATCCGCAATGCACAGAACCTCATCCTGACAGGGCCGACTGGCGCCGGAAAAACATGGGTCGCCTGCGCCTTCGGCCAGCAGGCCTGCCGACAGGGATTCTCCGTGCTGTACGTGCGCGTCGCCCGGCTGTTCGAGGAATTGAAGATCGCCCATGGCGACGGCAGCTTCACACGTCGGCTCGCGCAGCTCGCCAAGATGGACGTCCTGTTGCTCGACGACTGGGGACTGCAGGACGTCGACCAGGGCGCGCGCAACGACTTGCTCGAAGTGCTCGACGATCGCGTCGGCACGCGATCCACGATCATCACATCGCAATTGCCCCTGAACACTGGCACGCCTGGCTGCAAGACCCGACTCTCGCCGACGCAATCCTCGACCGCCTCGTCCATCAGGCTCACAAGCTTGCATTGAAGGGCGACTCGATGCGCAAGAAGAACGAACCTGATCAAAAAGTAGCCTGATCTCGAACACCTGCAGTACAATCTAAGCACAACGCAGCACCTCCCTCCTGGCCTGTTCGACTTCACCGAAACGGGCGTTCAACTTCCCCGAAATACGCAGATTCGCGACGTCTTGCTCTGCAAGATGCTAGTCAGCAATCCATTGCGCGTCGGCCAGTTCAGCGTGATGCGGTTTCGGGGCGAGCGCCCGAACCTCTATCAAAGTACCGACGGAGGCTGGCGTCTACGGTTTGACCCGAGTGACTTCAAGAACGAAAAGGGCGCGGCGTTTGAAGAATATGATGCAGCGGTGGAACCGTCCGTCTGGCCCTGGATTCGCCGTTAACTGTCCGAAGCACGTGTGCATCTGCTCGGTGCCGACACAGACTATCTCTTCTTGCCGGGCGTCGAGGGGCCAAATCGCGGAGCCGGTTATGCCGCCATCGACATTGAGCCGTCCGGCAACTGGATTGCAGACGGCCTATCCGCACGGGTGAGAGTAGTAACCGCTCGGTACGCACCTGACACCGACGGCTTTGGGCCGCACGCGTTCAGACATATTGTTGCCACCGACCACCTGAAACGCCATCCGCAAGATTACATGACGGTCGCCCAACTGCTACACGATAAACTGGCGACCGTGATGAAGGCGTATGCCCATTTGAAGGTTGATGACGGTTTGCGCACCTTGCATGCAGGTGTTGCGCAAGCGTTACACGAACTCGGCGAGTCACAAAGATAGAAGCGGTATGGCGGCGCGGCGCCGAACGGACGGCGACCACATTCAACAGCTCTAATTGCAGTGACTGCGCTCGTCGTTCACATGCGCTTCGAAATGCACAAGCCAGGTTAGAAAGCCAAAAAAATCGGGATACGACGGCTGAGCATGAGATGCGTACGAATTCGGTTTTTCAGTCCGCGAACTACGCAGAGCGGCTTACGGAGAAAACTACTCTTGGTCTACGAAACGCCCGTAGGTCTGCAGGGCGGGCAATAGTTGCTCATCCGCGTACCCGCACCCAGTCGATGCGATTGGCTTCTGGCCTTGTTTGTCCGCGGCCTCGGGGGGGTGACCTCCGCCGGCCTTCAGCACCGCAAGCATCGGCTCATAGCCCGGCACCCAGGCCGTCAGCCCCGTAAAGGTCGTCCGCATGGCAGCGAGTATGCGCATTCCTGCGAAGTCGAGGTCTCCCCAGAAGTACGACGGCATCTCTCGCCGGCCAAACAACCAACCTTCAAACTTTGCACGTAAGTCCCGTTCGAGACCGCCGCCCGCGGCGTAAAACAGCGAGCACCCCTCCATGGTGCGCAGCCGCTGTGCGCTCCCTTTGAAGCCGGACGCATAGACCAAAGCCAACTCATCGAAAACTCCACCGGGCGCGCGCATTGCGCGTTCGAAGCTCACCGAATTCTCAATGAAGAGGACTCCACGGTGACCGCAGGCAGGCAAGAACACGTGCAATTGGATGGGAGACTCTGGGAATGGGCAATCGTCCATACCGAGAATGGCCGCAACCAATCCTTGACGCTTGTCGAGGACCTTGGACATCCCCCAGAACAACTGCGACGACACCTCACGCAGCAGCATCGATTTCTCCGCCAACCCCGGAAGCCGGTTCAACTGCTCCACGACCTCCGCCATCGTGCGACCCGGGATATCGATGCAATATTCTGAGACAAGGTGCTTTACCGTATCGCTTGCTAGCAAGCCAGACGACACGGCATCGCGCCAGCGCTCAGCGGACGACTTCACCCTTTCGTGCCGGCCGACTGCCGCACGCAGTTCTCGCTGGTCGACCACAGTCACACGCGGCGACGATGCGTAACCGGACCGACTTTTGAGCGCGGTTTCTGGCTTCACAGCTAGCCATCCGCATCGCACCATCGCGACAACATGCTCCCAAAGGTGTTCCTTCTGTGACTCTACTGACGACATATAAAGCGCTGGCCAAGTGCGCTCGTCGAGCTGGACTGATTTCGCTTTAGCGCTTCCTCTCTGCTCGGCCGCGTCTAACCGGTCAACAAGCATGTTGAGCAATTCTTGCACTGGCATGGACTTCAGCCAAAGAGACGTGCCGCTCATTTAAGCGCCTCCGCCTGCTGTGCGGCCTCGGCGGCGCCAAACGCCAGCTCGGCCTGAGCACGGGCCGCCGCCCGCTGCTTTTCCCAGAGCTCTCGCATCTTGTCCTTCTTGAAGATGCGCTCGTCGTACTCGAGGATGAAGTCGAGTTCGCCGTTAGCATCAACAGGAACGCGGCTATAGCTGTACTCCCGGTCGAACTCGGGCCGTAAGCCGCCAGCGCCTCGTGTCGGCATCGCACTGACAACCTGAATATCGAGGCTATCGCGTAGGTACTGCAGCACAGCGCGAGCGCGAGGTTCATCCATCGTCGAGAACGACTCGTCACTAACGAGCATCTTCAGGCTGGGTCCCTTGTCGAACAACTTTAGCCGGTTCGTCACCACGGCCGCGCGAACAATGTAAGCCGGCGTCTCAAGCTGTCCACCAGACCCCGTACCCCATGTTGAAAGCGCAATGCGTCCCCCACTGTCTGAATCATTCCAAATTTCGTAGCGCCTGTAGTTTCGATAGTCGGCAATGCGCAAGAGCTCCCGCCCCGCTCTCTCTTGGTCTGAGTCGAGCAGGAGCTTCACCAGGCGGTCGCGTACCTCTACGTGCTTTGGCGTTAGCTCCGTCTCTCCGAACAGGTCGACCGTTTCAACTGAGTCCGCAAGTTCGGTGACGGCTGAGAAAAAGCTGTAGTACTCCTGGAACTCCGGCTCCCACTTCGACCAGTCGATGCTGAAGCGGTCCGTGCCGAATTTAAGCCGTTCCAACTCCATATTAAGTTGCCGTAGCAGTCGGACGCCATCATCCACCTTACTTTTGATTTCGACGCAAAACTGCTTGGTGAACACGTCATGGAAAGACCGCTCCGCCTCTTCCACCTTGGCCCTATTGTTGTAGAGGCCGATGCCCTCAAGCTCGCTGCGGAGCGCTCCCACCGCGCGGCCGAGCGCAACAAGGGGGCCATAGTACGGGTCGAAGGTGGTGGTGTCGTGAAGATGAGGCAGCGCTGACTGGAAGCGCTCCTCTTGGCGCGCGTTCGCGTTGTACTCCGCAAGCATTTCCCGCACATCACCCAGCAATTTGTCCGGCTGGGTGCGCAGCGTGTTGAGCCGCACCTGAACGGAATGCACGTCAAACCTCCGGGATTTGAGCAGCCCTTCTACTTCCTCGGCAATAACCGTATAGGTTTTCTCTGGGTTTGTTTCGCACATCTGCCCGAGCCGACGAATCTGGTCTTCACGCTCCCGAAATCGCGCGTCTCGGCCTCCATTGATGCGCTCAATGGCGCCTTGGGAGTCCGTGATACGCTGACGCGCCAGGGTAATCTCTCTATTTGCCGCGGTGATTTCGGCATCGTGCCCAGCGATGAGCAGTTCCAGCTTCTCTCGCTCTGCTCGCAACTGTTCCACCTCGGTGAGGTCCAACTGCGCAAGGGTGCGCCGAGTGCTGTCGATTTCTCCCGCTGCTTGGCCAAGCGGCACCGCATCGAAAACAGGTTCACGCAGGTTGCCAAGAAGCCGTTTAACGTTCGACAGCGTATCTTGCAGTTGCTCGAACTCTCGAATTTCTCGGTCTGCTTCATCGAGTTGCTCGATGGTAGCCCTCAGCGCCTGCTCGCGAGCTTTGCGTCCAAGAACAAGGTCCCGCCGCTCACCAACGAACATAGTGCGAGAACCACTTCCTTTGCCTTCCTTGGTCAACCCACGCGCGGTATCGCGCAGTTGCTCGGAGTCCCTGACCTTGACGACGGCGCCATACTGCTCGATGAGATACGCGCGTGCAATGGGATGGTCAGTGCGGAGCTCGTGGATGATAGAGTCAGATGGCACACGACCGGCATCGGCACGCTGAAGACACCTTTTACCCTGGATGACCTTACAGCGCGAGCCCCATGAGTGAAGCAAATCGATAGTTCGTGCTTCCCACTCTGGCTTCACAATGAGATTGAAGCGGGCATTGTCCAAGTACCCTTCGATGGCCTCCTGCCATTCGTCCGACACGGGTTCGACGAGGTCGCAGAGAACTTGGACGCCAGCTTCGGGCAAACACTCTCGAATGCGAGGAAGCGCCATGCGAGTGTCGCGATTGTAGTCGCTGGCGCCGCTCGCCAACAGCTCCTTGCGGTCAGCCAATTCCTTGCGCGCCTTACGAGTGGCTTCGACACGTTGCGTCAATTCCGACGTCTCGGAAGCGACAGCCATCAAGACACTATCTTCGGTCCCCACGAGATATGAGTGCAGCGCGCCGAGTCCCTCTTCCACACCGTCGAATGCAGGGGTCAATCGGAACAACTTCTCGACGTTAAGCTGCGTATCACTCGAGGCATCCAGGACAGCGCCCAAGAGACCGTCCAAGCGAGCAACGTCAGTCGATGCTGTAACTCGACCGACCGCATCAACCGACGCTTTGAGCTTGGGAAACTGCTCCGGAATGGGCTTCCGCAACAAACCCGTAGCCGCATTGACGATTTGGGCGGCGGCTTGAAGCCCGGTATTGAGCTCAGCCAGCTTGCGCCGAGCTGCGGAATTGGCGAGCTCGAGCTGCTGGTCGAGGCGCTCTTTTTCGGCGTTGGCGGCAATGCCACTGAGCTTCGCTGCAATGTCGATGCGGCTCCGGTCCACGCCTGCTTTTAGTCGCTCCTCCGTCTTCACCTTTTGCTCGCACCGCCCTACTAGTGCTGAGTCATCGTTGATGCGCTTCTGCTCTTGGGCGATACGTTCATCGTCTGCCGCCACCAGCATCTTGGCCAGCAGCAAGTCATACTGCACTTGCTCTTCAAAGGCCGACGCCGTTTGCGCAATGGCAGCCTTCAACCCTCGCAAGCGCCCAACAGTCGCCTCCAGTCGCTGCCCTTCTTGCTTCAGGTTCGTGACTTGGCGCATCAGGTCGCTGATGCGAGTGATGCTCTCATGCAACTGCTTGCCGTCATACTCCAGAATGTCATCGCGAACGAGGTCGTGGACCGAGCCAATTTTTTTGTAAGCAATTGACTGGCACCAAGCCTTCGCAGCGTTCTGGGCCTCATCCCAGGTAATCGAGATGCGCCCCCGGAAGCGCCCGTAGAGTGCGCAAAGATAGTCTCGCTTATGCCCGTCATAGGTCACCACCTTCGAATACCGAGCCTTCAACCGCTTTACGATTTCTTCGACGGCCACCCACTCGCTTTGCTCCGCGTCCTTTAGAAAATCGTCAACGGTGAGCGCAGCGTCGTCTACGATAACCAGTTCGAGTCGCTCCAGCTTCGGCACCCTGCGCTCCCCGACGCCGTCCACCTGTGCCGACGCGGCGACGAGCGCCGTAAAAGGCTTGGCCGAATCCTCATCGGGCCCGGGGCGGAACACGGCCGCCATATATCCTTGCGCGCCATGGGGTCGAGAGAAACGACTGTACTCAGCACCGACGACAAATGACTCCAAGGTACGCTTGGACTTCCCGCTACGTTGCCCCTGCTGTACCTCTTCTTGGCCAGGGTTGTATGCGACGATACCCTGGTACGCGGCGGTCATGATGGTCTGGAGGCCATCGAGCATAGTGGACTTACCCGCGCCCGTCGGGCCGGTAAGGAGAGTCATGTTTCCAAGGTCATAGTCACCCGGCCGCAACTGCCCCCAGTTGACCAGAACGATGCGGTCGAGCTTCACGCGTCCTTCTCCTCAACGGTGGTCTGTTGTTCAAAGACGCCGTCTGCATCGAGTGCAGCGGTCAGTGCCTCGTTTGACACAACACCCAGGATGGTCGGGCGAATCGCAAGAAGCGCGTCCTCATCCAAGATAGAAAATTCTGGTGCATACCGGAGCAGCCTATGACGCCTAAGGTCGGCCAGGAGAGCCATCTTGTCGCCCATGCTCGACGGAAGCGCTCGCTTCAACTGCGTTTGCATCGTCGCGGCGATTTCCTCGAAGCTAACAAGCGCCTCGCCCCCCTGAGGCTGGATGTCACCCGTATTCAGCTTGTTCTGATAGAGGAATCGCAAGGTAAGCGCCAGCGCGACGAAGTCCGGGGACACGCGCGCGCGTAAAGATGGAGTCGGTTCGTAAACGTCCGTCGGCAAGCCGTCTACGACCGCGCCGGCGGCGTACAGTCTGTAGAACTGGTTATCGCGGTCGTGATATAGGCGGAAACCGGCGAAATCGAGGTACTCATCCAACAAACTCTCAACGCGCCGAGCATCGTCATATAAAAGTTGTTCGGTTTTGTCTTCGTCGCGCACGATGACCCCGTAGGCCATCAGGCGAACCAAGATTTCCCGGAACCGCTCGCGCTTCACATTCGCGATGGCGAGCTGTTCGTCAATTAGATTGGATAGGCTCATTTTTTTAAGTCGATTTCGTAGTCGTTGGCCCCGTAAAACTCATTCTCCAAACGGGTCGGCAGCTTCTTGACGATGAAGTCCCCGCCGACGGCGCTTCGCGCGGCTTCCACCGCCTGCATTGCACGAATGACGTCGCGGGCACTTGCCGTAGGCATTGCAGAAACGCGGATTGGATGTTGGAAGAGGCGCAGGTCCGCACGCAGCCCCTGCGCTACATCTTCGTTCGGTATTGAGAACACTTCGGCCTCTGCTCGCGCCATCGCCGCAGCAAGCCGCTCTTCTCTTGTCGGGCGCGGTCGAATGGACACGGTTACTGCTTTGCGGCGCTGCGTTGCAGTCTTCAGCTTAAAGCTAGCCGGGTCTAGGACGCGCACCTCCGCTGGTGCGAGGAACTGGCCGACGAGCTTTAGCAAGCGGTCCTGTTCCCACTTGGGAGACTCGGCCACTTTCTGAACGGCTGCTAAATAGGCATGCCGCGTCTGCCCCGAGCGCAGCATCATCGACTGCAAAGCAAGGCCGTTCACACGCTTCAGATAAGTCTCCATGGCCTTGAGAAAGCCCGGCTGCTTAGACTCACACGCCGCGTCTACAATGTCTTCGATACGGCCGAGCAGCCAATCATAGAGCGAGCTTCCCGTGTGCTCCTTCGCCATCCAGTGCGCGATATCGCGCAACTGAGCATCCATTCGATTGAACTTCGTCTCTGGAACGGCCCGGAGTTTCTCAAGCTTTTGCCGAATAGCTTGGCGGTTCAGCGTCGCGTTATCCGCTGTAAGTTGCTTGGAGTAGTCTCGCTGAAATCTGTCGAGAAAGTCGACGAATTCGTTCCACTGCGTATGAGCAGACGCGGCTTGCATCAAGTGCCGGACCAGTTCTTGGAAGTAGTCGATGCCGTCCGCGAGGTCCTCGATAACCTTCTCGGCATATTCGTAGGCATCCACCAAGTCATGCGCGTCGCCTCGTTCGGACAATGCAGCCTCCAGGGCATTGCGGCAGCCGCGCATGTTGCGCTGCCGGCTTCGGCTTGGGCGGTCCAATGCCCAAAGCGCCTCCGAAAAAAGCTTGCCCGGACGGGAAAAACGAAAAGCTGCAACCAAGCCAGTCCGGTCAGCGAACTGCTCTAGCCAACCGTCTGCGACGAGCGCCCGAATGACCATGGCGACCAGCACTTGAGGGTCGCTCGCATCGGCGGCAGTGAATTCGTCATCGGAGCCGTCATCCGCCAACGTAGTCTGGTATTGCCGGACAACCGGCAGCAGGAGTTCGCGAAGGACATCTCGAGTCAGGTGGTGCGCATAGTCGGCTGCGGGCCCGTGGAGGCGGTCATAAAGAGCACGCAAGCATGCCGCTACTAATTCACGCCTGGAGCTGTTGAGTGGACGAAAAAACCTCTGCCGCTCGGCGTCGAAGAATGCTGGCGGGTTGGCCGCACCGCCCCCCGGTGCCGGAGAAAGACTTGATGGGTTCAACGTTGTTCCCTCGGATAGGGCTTCTGTGCAGTTTTGCGGTATTATCTTGCAAGATAAATTATCATGCAAGATAACATTCATGCGGACACCGCTAACACCCGCCGAACAACGCCTTGGAGAGATGGAAATCTTGTTGCGTTGGGAAGGCGAGCTCGATAATGCGCGAGTACGAGAAGTCTTCGGCATCCAAGCCGTCCAAGCCAGTCGGCTGCTGTCTGCATTTGTGAGTGAGTTCGGCGATACCGTCACGCGGGCGTCACCGCACGCACCAATCACCGGTACTGACGCGTTCAAGCCTAGATTGGCTGGACGCGCGCCGGACGAATATCTCCAACTCATCCAGAAAGCCGGTTCTCCAGGCGTTAGCGCGGAGGTCGAGGACTTGCGACTCGACCTCGCCCCTATATCTCCTGCGGTATTCTCCTTGGCCATCCAAGCGTGCCGTCGGCACATCGGACTTCGCATCCTGTATCGGTCGCTCTCTCAGCCCGAGGGACACATCAGACTGGTATTTCCGCACAGCCTAGTTCGTGCCGCCCGTCGTTGGCATATTCGTGCTTGGTGTACGGAGCGCTCCGACTTTCGAGATTTTGTTTTTGGCCGCATCGGTAGTGCTTCGCTAGATTCGCAGCCCTCCCCGGTGCACGCACAATCAGACGCTGCCTGGAACGAATTCCTTGACCTTGTTGTAGTCTCGCATCCCGCGTTGCCGGAACCGCAAGCACGGCTTCTGCGGGACGAATACTTCGGCGGCGAGCTAAGTCGAACGCTTCATGTGAGGCGGTGCCTCGCAGGTTACACAGTCCAAGACCTTCGCATCGCGGTCGATGCAGAAAGGCAACTGCCGCCAGCGTTTCAGCTCGCCTTGGCAAGTTCTCAAGAACTATGTAGTGATTTCCTCTTAGGCGAGTAGTCACCCGTCGTCGCCTCGGCGTTCGCGTTGGAATTCGCAAGGGCGGGCAGCCGGTCCGAAAACTGCTTTCGGCCTAGCCGCTGCTACCCTAAACTGCTATCCTGAAAACGTGTAGCAGCCGCGAAGCTGTGCAGGAGCAGGCTTGCGCAACACCTGCCCCGAATCCCTGATTCGCCACCAAATGCGAAAGCCCGGTAGATCTCTGATCTACCGGGCTTTTTCAGTTTGGGCCCCTGCACAAGCTAGACCTCTTTCTTTGCTCCGCAAACAAGGGAGTGCTCCGCAATTTCCGAGCCCTCCCCAACCACAGGGACAGAGGCGCGCCTTCGAGCACCCCTGCCAATTAACCGGCGTCCGCCCCTTCTTGCTCCGGCTTAAGTGGTCGACCGAGCAGACCATGCAGTCTCTCGCCACCCCAAGAGCTCGCCAACAATTCACCGATCGCCTCCGACAACGACTCACGGTCGTGGCAACGCACGTCTCGACTGTTATAGCTCAGGACACACGGATACCCCTCATGGGGCCGCTCCCACTTCGCCAACTTCACCCACTCCGCGTCGACAGCTTAACTCCCGATGCGAAGATCTACCGTGATCCTCGCCACGCGACACATTTTTCTAATACACAACCTTAAGAATGTCTGCCAGCTGCCGTTATCACGACATACTGCGTCGATAGCCGATCGGTCCGACTCTGGCCACGGTCTTTGCCGCCGATGGTCCCTGGCGGTCTGCGCAGCAAGTAACGTTGCCTGCAAGACGCCATGTCAAAAATGAAACCTGTAGCCCTCCTCGCGAGCGTTTTTATTGCGGCGACATCTGGTTGCGCATCGCGGCCGCCCATTTCATTCGAGCCGCCAGCGCCGACCCAATGCTGCTCCACTTTCCACAGCTTTCACTTCGGCGACCTTGGGCCCGACGGGGCCGACAGCGTGTCAATCCAGGTCGGACAAAGCCCCACTTTCGACTTTCCTGAAGGGCGATCTACCTTCGTAGCCTACAAAGTTCCGGCAACGCATCCCGAAGTGGTGGAAGTAAGAACGTATATCGCTGCTTGGGGAGCAATGCTGCTTCCCCATGTGACCATATTCAAACCGCGCCTGATGTTCCTCGACGACAACCTGCACATCACGGAAACAGATCGTCTCGAACCACTGAAGCGCCGCTCTAGGTCTCTCGCCACCCCTTACTTTTTCGCAAGAGCGCAGATTCCGGCAAACGCGAAGTACATGGTCGTCTATGCCGCATCGTCGGCAAATAGCGAGCGGCTGATTGCCTATTCACAAAACGGCTCGATGTACGCCATACCGAACGCCTACGAAGGCAAAATCTCAATTACTTTCCCATGAACAAGTCAGTACGTATATTCGCAAGCGCCCGAGCAATCGCCTTGTGTGTGATTTCTGCTTGGCTCCTCTCTGCTTGCGTCTCGCCTCTACTCACGACCGATATCAAGCTTGGACCAAACGACACGACCGCAAAGGTACGATTCCGGTTCGTCGGTAACGGTTGGTTGAATATCCTCGAACACGGAAGTGCCGCTTGCTATGCTGAAGCAGACCCGGCCATTCGGTCGCTCGCCTCCATCACCTATCAGGCGCGCTCCCTGAATGCAACAACTTGGCTCTTTAGTCAGCCAAGGCTTGGTATGCCGAACGACCTGGAGGATGTGTCGCAACTCACATACGCTGAAGTCGTCGTCAAGGCCGGCATCCCCCTCGTTTTTTCAGCACATTGGAGCATTGGGGATCGCTATCGGTACTACAAGGCTTGGCGATTCCTTAGCTTCACTCCGGCAGCTGGAGCGGACTACGAGGTTGTCGTCACGGACGACGTCAAGATACCGATGGGCGTAACTATCGCCCGACTGCAGGTTGAAGATGGGAAGGTCGTGCGAAGTCCTGTAGAGGCAACCTCGCTGCGCATCTGCGGGACCACCTGACTAGTCGATCTTCAGGAGCGAGGCAACTCGGTCTGGTCAATCGACGCGTACATCCCTGATTCGCCACCAAATGCAAAAAGCCGCTGTTTCGAAAGAAACAGCGGCTTTTTGATTGCTTCATCCCCCGCGCGCGATGTCGCGCGTTGCCTGTCCTTCAGCCCTTGCGCCGCGACTACGCCACCACCGCTCCGCGCTGCGCATCCGGCGCCTTCGCCTGCACCCCCACCCGACCCCGCCAGTTCTCCCCGCCCTCCAGCGACGGCGTCGACTCGAACACCTCCGCGATCCAGTCGGCAAACACGCGCACCTTCTGCGACAGATGCCGGTTGTGCGGATACACGATCGAAATCGGCTTCGGCTTCGGATTGCAGTCCGGCAGCACCTCGACCAGCGAGCCGTCGAGCAGGTGCGGCAGCACCATGAACAACGTCGGCTGGATCATCCCGAACCCTTCGAGCCCACACGTCACGTAGGCATCCGAATCGTTGACCGTGACGCTCCCGTTCATCCGCACCTCGAACGGCTTGCCATCGATCATGAACACCCACGGAATCGCCCGCGCACCGTGGCTCGATCGAAAATTCACCGCGTGGTGTTCGGCGAGATCGGCAATCTCGTGCGGCTCGCCGTGACGCGCGAGGTAATCGGGCGACGCGCAAGTCACGCGCTTGAGCATCCCGATGCGCCGCGCGACCATCGACGAATCCTCCAGCGGCCCGACCCGGATCATGCAGTCGATGCCCTCCTCGACCGGATCGACGTAGCGGTCGGAGAGCCCCAGTTCGAGCGTGATGTCCGGGTAGCGCTGCCGGAAAATCGACAGCGAAGGCAGCACGATGCGCCGCCCGAGCGAACTCGGCATGTGGACGCGCAACACGCCGCTCGGCTTGCGGTTGCCGGTCTGGAAACTCGCGTCGGCCTCCGCGATCTCCGAGATGATCTTCATGCAATGCTCGTAGTACGCCGCACCTTCCGGCGTCAGCGACAGCCTGCGCGTCGTACGGTGCATCAGGCGCACGCCGAGCAGCGCCTCGAGGTTCTGGATGATGGTCGTCACCGACGCGCGCGGCATCGCGAGCGTGTCGGCGGCGCGCGTAAAGCTGTTCGCGTCGACCACGCGGGTAAAAACTTCCATTGCCTGGATTCGGTCCATGCTGCTCCCCCTTCGAATCGCCAACGGGACAGAATAGTGCGCGCGACCGGCGCGGCACAAGCCCCCACCTATTGTTCTCCGATCCTGAATAGTTTCGGCATTGCGGACGGGAAAGCGATGGATTTCCGCTCAGTCAAAACGGCAATCGTTCCGGCCCCGGTCATGGCCGCACGCGGTGCGTTACCGCACGAATCGTTCGCGATACCCCTGCGGCGACACGCCCAGCACGCGCACGAAGCAGCGCCGCAGCGTCTCCTCCGAGCCGAAGCCGCAGCGCGCGGCGATCCGCTTGACGGGCCATGCCGTTTCGCCGAGCAGGCGCTGCGCGGCCTCGACGCGGATCTGCTCGACCGCGCGCGCGGGCGTGCGGCCGGTTTCGGCGCGGTAGTGGCGCACGAAGCTGCGCTCGCTCATGCGCACACGCTCGGCCAGCGCCGGCACCGACAGGTCGGCCGCCAGGTGCTCGGCCATCCACGCATGCAGTTCGCCGAATCGATCGTCGGTGCGCTGCATCGACAGCATCGTGCTGAACTGCGCCTGTCCGCCCGGACGCTTCAGGAACACGACGAGCTCGCGCGCGACGTCGAGGGCGGTCGCCCGCCCGAGATCCTCCTCGACCAGCGCGAGCGCGAGATCGATGCCGGCCGTCACGCCGGCCGAGGTCCACAATACGCCTTCACGGATGAAGATCGGATCGGATTCGACGCGCACGTTCGGATAGCGCGCCGCGAATTCGTCGCAGCGCGCCCAGTGCGTGACCGCACGCCGCCCGTCGAGCAGGCCGGCCTCGGCAAGCAGGAACGCGCCGGTGCAGACCGATGCCACGCGCCGTGTGCGTGCCGCCTGCTGCCGCACCCAGCGCACCAGCCGCGCATCCTTCGACGCCGCGTGCACGCCCTTGCCGCCGGCGACGATCAGCGTGTCGGGATGGCGCGCGGCCGAGCGCAGCGATTCCGCCATCACGACCAGGCCCGACGACGTCTCGACGGGGCCCGCCTCGGCCGCGATGACGCGCGGCGCATAGGGCGCAGGCTGGCCGCGCTCCAGCGCGAGTTCGTTGACGGACGCAAACACCTGCAGCGGCCCCGACACGTCGAGCAACTGGGCACGAGGGAACGCGAGGACCAGGATCGAACGCGGGGCGGCGGGCATGGCGATTGGCTGAAAACGTGGGTGATATGGCAATTTCGCCAAACACTACGCGCCTAGAATCGATCTGTCCATCCCGTGCCGGCAACGGTACGTTCCCCTTCCAAGCGGAGTCCTCGCATGTCCCTGCATATCGGCTTTCTCGTGTTTCCGGGCGTCCAGCAACTCGATCTCACCGGCCCGCACGACGTGCTCGCGTCGCTGCCCGACGCAACCGTCCATCTGGCCTGGAAGTCGCGCGACACCGTCGCGTCGAGCAGCGGGCTCGCGCTCGCGCCGACCTGCACGTTCGACGACTGCCCGCCGCTCGACGTGATCTGCATTCCGGGCGGGATCGGGATCAACGCGCTGCTGCTCGATGCGGAAACGATCGCGTTCGTGCAGCAGCGCGCGGCCGCGGCGCGCTACGTGACGTCGGTCTGCACGGGTGCGCTGCTGCTGGGCGTGGCCGGCCTGCTGCGCGGGCGGCGCGCGACGACGCACTGGGCGTTCCACTCGCTGCTCGAACCGCTCGGCGCGGTGCCGGTGCGCGAGCGCGTGGTGCGCGACGGCAACCTGATCACGGGCGGCGGCGTCACGGCCGGCATCGACTTCGCACTGACGATCGCCGCGGAACTGGCCGGCGAAGAAGAAGCGCAGGCGATCCAGCTGCAACTCGAATACGCGCCCGCGCCGCCGTTCGACGCCGGTTCGCCCGATACCGCGCCGGCAGCGGTCGTGAAGCGCGTCACCGAACGTTCGGCGGCCGGCTTCGCGACGCGCAAGGCGACGATCGAACAGGCGCTGCGCGCGACGTCGCACTGACCGCGGACGCCGGGATACTCACTTGAGGACTCGAAGACAGGAAGACGACGCGCATCCGCGCCGGAGAACCCATCGATGAACATCATCCGCAGCGCCACGTTCACCGCGGACCGCGCGTGGGGCGCGCTCGACATCGCGAACCTGAACGGCATCACGATCCGCCTGCACTGGACCGACCAGCCGTATCGGTGGCACGTGAACGACGGCGAGGAAGTGTTCGCAGTGCTCGACGGTCGCGTCGAGATGCGCTATCGCGAAGCAGGCGTCGAGCGCGCGACGGTGCTTGAAACGGGTGACGTGTTCCACGCATCGGCCGGCACCGAGCACGTCGCGCATCCGCTCGGGGAAGCACGCATCCTCGTGATCGAAACCGAAGGCAGCGCCTGACGGCCGGCGGCCGGGTGTCGATGCCGCGCGGATGGCAGCCGCCTCCGCGCGGCGGGGTTCATCCGGTGATCGTCCCGGTGGCCTGCGACGCGATCAGCTTCGGCTGCGGCGTGCACAGGCACTGGCACAGGTCGTGTTCGAGCGCGACGACCTTGCCCATCACGGTCATCGTCCGCTCGCCGCCGTCGGACACGATCACGCCCGGCGACTTGCAGGCGGCGCAGAACACCGCTGCGCCGAGATACGCGAGTTCGCGTCCGTCGAACGACGAATTGGCGATCCCTTCGAGCACGACGCCGCCGTGGTCGGTCGTGTCGCCCTTCAGAATGAATTTGCGGCTCATGTTGTCGGTTCTTCCCTCGGAGATGCCGCGCAACGCGGCAGCATGGCCCCGCACGGGCAATCGGAATCCGCCCGTCGGTCGCGGGCGTTCCGCGAGCATATCACCGCTCGTCGCGGCCGCCTCCGTCAGAACTTGTGCCGCAGCCCCACGCGCGCCTGGAACTGCCGGTCGTTCGCCGATGCGCCGGGCCCGTTGATCGCGGCGACCGCCGGGCGTCCGGTCGAGTCGGTACCCGACGCACGCTGGTAGACGGCGCTCAGGTACACGTCGGTGCGCTTCGACAGGAAGTAGTCGAGCCCCGCCGCGACCTGATGGTACGTCGCACCGTCGCGGCCGTTCACACCGCCGCCGCGCGTGTAGTCGTACGCGACGCCGCCGAACAGGTAGGGCGTGAACGTGTAGCGCAAGCTGGCCTCGACGTTGTTGAACACCGCATTGCCGGACACACCGCCGGGATTCGGCCCGGACGACAGGTCGCCGAGCCGGCGGAACGACGTGTTCGTATACATCGCGCCGAGCGTGACCGCGCCGATCGCGTAGGTGCCGCCCGCCGCCGCGACCTGCAGCGTATGCGCAGATGCATAGCCTGAATACACCGGCGACAGCATGTTGTTGCCCGGCACGCCGCCCGTGACCGGTGCCGGGCTGCCCGTCGTGCCGAAGAACGACACGTTCGGGTTGCGCGCGTTCAGGTAGCCGGCCGCGACCGTGAGCGGCCCGCGCGTGTAGCCGGCCGTCGTCGACCACACCTGGTTGCGCGTCGCCGCGCCCGCGATGCCGCCCAAGCCGATCATCGCCGCGAAGCGGAACCCGCCGTAGTCGTTGCTCGTGAACTTGATCGCATTGTTGGTCGAGTTCGCGTTGTTCACGTTGTCGAGGTCGCCGGGGTGCGCAACCATGTAGCCGCCGAACAGCGCGGCTGCCTCGAGCGGCCCGAGGAAGTCGACGTTGGTGTCGTACTGGCGCCCGAGCGTGACGGTGCCGAACGGCCCGGACAGTCCGACGAACGCCTTCTTGCCGAAGATCAGCCCACCCTGCCCGAGCTTGCCCGTGCTCGGGTCGAAGCCGTTCTCCAGCGTGAAGACGGCCGTCATCCCGCCGCCGAGATCCTCGACGCCGCGCAGCCCCCAGCGGCTCGCCTGCTGCACGCCGCCCAGCATCCGCCACGCTGGCTTGCCGCTCACCGTGCCGTTCGGGCCGGCAACCGCGAGGTTGCTCGTGTAGGTCAGCCCCTCGTCGATAATGCCGTACAGCGTCACGCTGCTCTGTGCGTGCGCCGCACCCGCGATCAGCGCGACGCCCGCGCCTGCCAACAGCCGTTGTCTCATCGGAAGGTCTCCATTGCGCGGGTCGAATGGCAAAACGCAGGCGTGCGCGTGCCCCGCAGGCGCGCGGCCTGCTCCGGTGCGAACCGGAACCGGTCGGATGTAAGGCGGGAAAGGCGGTCAGCGCATCGCGTCGGCGACGACGGCCGGCGGCACCCAGCGGCGGCCGGCCGCGACTTCGTATGCGTGGCCGAACTGCAGCACGCCCCAGTCGTCGCGGTAGCGGCCGACGATCTGCATGCCGATCGGCAGGCCGGCTGCACCGAAGCCGCACGGCACCGACAGGATCGGCGCCTCGGTCGACGACAGGTACCAGCACACGCGCATCCAGTCGATGTACGAGGTGCTGGCGGCACCCGGCACGTGCGCAGGCGAGCGCAGGTCGACGTCGAACGGCATCACCTGCGTGGTCGGCAGCACATAGAACGCGTAGCGCTGCATGAACGCGCGCATCCGCTCGAACAGGCGCGTCTTGCGCACGAACATGCGGCCGAGATCGGCGGCCGTCAGCGAGCGATGCAGCCGGTATTCGTCGTGAATCTCGGGCTTCAGCACCGCGCGCTGCGCGTCGTCCAGCCCGTCGACCAGCGTGCCGATCATCCACGCACGTTCGATGCGGAACACGTCCTCGGCGTCCGACAGATCGGGATCGTCGAATTCGACTTCGCAGCCGAGCGCCGCGAACACGCGCGCCTGCGCGTCCACCGCACGCGCGATCTCCGGATCGATCGGCACGCCGGGCAGGCCGCGCGACATCGCGATGCGCGTGCCGCGGAAGTCGCGTTCGAGCGGCTGCGCGAAGCGTGCGCCCGGTTCGGCGAGTTCGGTCGCGGTCTCGCCGCTCGGCCCGGCGATCGCGGACAACAGCAGCGCAGTGTCGGCCACGTCGCGCGCCATCGGCCCGTCGACACCGAGTGTCGTCCAGCCATTCAGGTCCGGTGCGCGCGGCACGCGGCCGGGCGACGGCCGCAATCCGACGACGTTGTTCCATGCGGCCGGATTGCGCAGCGAGCCGCCCATGTCGCTGCCGCACGCAAGCGGGTTCATCCCGCACGCGAGCGCAGCGGCCGCACCGCCGCTGCTGCCGCCCGCGGAGCGAGTCAGGTCCCACGGGTTGCGCGTCGCGCCGAACACGTCGTTGAACGTATGCGAACCGGCGCCGAACTCGGGCGTGTTCGACTTGCCGATCATCAGCGCACCGGCGCTCGCGCAACGGCGCACGACGAGCGCGTCGTGCTGCGGCACGTGATCGGCGAACGAACGCGAGCCGTACATGGTGCGCACGCCGCGTGTCGCGGTGAGATCCTTCTGCGACACCGGCAGCCCGTGCAACGGCCCCTGCCATTCACCGCGCATCCAGCGTGCATCGATGTCGCGCGCACGGGCGCGCAGCAGGTCGGGATCGACGACGGTCACGAGCGCGTTCACGCGCGGGTTGACCGTCGCGATCCGAGCGAGATGCGCGTCGAGCAGGTCGCATGCACCGATCGCCCGCTTCTTCAGCAGGTCAAGCATCGTGCAGGCGGACAAGTCGCACAGGTCGCCGGCCATCACGTCGACGGACTGGGACGAAAACGAACGCGAAAGCGAAGCGGTGGCAGTCATACGGTTCCGGAAGCAAGCAGAAAGGGAGGACGCGGTATCGGGCGCAGTCGGTCACGCATCGCGATCGCTGCGATCCGACGCGAACGCAAGCGCGACGAGCGACAGCACGCCGCAGACGATCACGTACCACGCGGGCGCGGCCGGATTGCCGGTCGCGCCGATCATCCACGTGACGATGAACTGCGCGAAACCGCCGAAGATCGACACGCCGCCCGCATACGCGATCGACAGCGCAGTCGCACGCGTGCTCTTCGGAAACAGCTCGGCGAGGATCACACCGTTCGCGCCGGCGTTGATCGAGTGCAGCGCGGCGAGCAGCATCACGACCGCATACATCGTCGCGATCGATGGCACCGCGCGCATCAGCCAGAAGCCCGGCAGGATCAGCACGGTCAGCGCAATGCGCGACCACAGCGCGACACGCTTGCTGCCGGTGCGGTCCGACAGACGCCCGCCGATCGGCGCGGCGACGAACATCACGGCGCCGGACAGGATCCCGCACCACAGCGCGGTATCCATCGGCAGGTGCAGCACCTTGACCGCATACGTCGACATGTAATACAGCACGATGAAGTGCGCGGCCGTGCCGCCGATCACGAGGCCGAGCGCGGTCAGCACGGCCGCGCCGTCGCGCCGCAGCACGGTGCCGAGTACGGCCGACGAACGCCGCGCGGCCGCGGCCGGCGCGTGCTGTTCGATCCCGTTGAAGCGCGCGCGCAGGTAAAGGCCGACCGGCGCGATCAGCACACCGAGCAGGAACGGTACGCGCCAGCCCCACGATTCGAGCGAGGCCGCGTCGAGGAAATGCGACAGCAGGAAGCCCACGAACGAACCGGCGAGTGCCGCGGCGCCCTGGCTCGCGAATTGCCAGCTCGTGTAGTAGCCGCGCTCGCCGGCCGGCGCGCGCTCGGCGAGCAGCGACGTCGATACGCCCACCTCGCCGCCGGCCGAAAAGCCCTGCAGCAGCCGCGCGACGACCACCAGCACGGGGGCCATCATGCCGATCTGCGCATAGGTCGGCATCACGCCGATCATTCCGGTGCCGATCGCCATCGTGACGAGCGTGAGGTTCATCGCGGGCACGCGGCCGAAGCGGTCGGCTACGAGCCCGATCACGACGCCGCCGACCGGCCGCGCGATGAAACCGACACCGAAGGTCGCGACCGACATCAGCAACTGCTGCTGCGCGGATACCGCCGGAAAGAACAGTTTGCCGAGCAGCACCGCGAAGAAGCTGAACACGGTGAGATCGAAGAATTCAAGACCGTTGCCGATCGTGATCGCGACAATCAACTGACGATTGGACGGGGATGCGGCAACGTTGCCGACATGCCCGCAGACCATGCTGTCCGCTCGGGGCGCCTTCATGAAGGTGTGTCTCCGTACTGGTTGTGCGTGTCGTGTGCGCGGCCCGTTCGACGGCCTGCGCATGCAGTCTAGGCATTCAAAAACTGCAGCCCGGAGCGACATTTTTCGATCGTGATAACGCATGGTTATCGCGCGCTTTGAATGCGGCGGCGCGGTGTAGGATGGGAATGTCGCCACTGCCGCCGCGCCCCGCCACGCCGTGAAACACCACCAGCTCCGGGCGCTCGCCGCCATCGCCGAACACGGCAGCCTGCGCGCGGCCGCACGCGCGATCCACCTGTCGCAGCCCGCACTGACGAAGGCGATCCGCGAACTCGAACTCGATCTCGGCGTGCCGCTCGTCACCCGCAATGCACGCGGGGCGCAACTCACGCGTTTCGGGCAGGCCGTCCATGCGCGGGCGCGGCTGATCCTCGCGGAGATGCAGCACGCGCGCGACGACGTGATCCAGTTGTCGGGAGGCAAGGAAGGCGCGCTCGCCTGCGCGCTGACGCCGCTGATGTCGCTCGGTTTCCTGCCGGCCGCGCTCGACGCATTCCGGCAGCGGATGCCGACGATCCGCCTCGACGTACGCGAAGGCTTTCTCGACACCGCGCTGCCGCGCCTGCGCGACGGCTCGCTCGACTTCGTGATCGCGATCGTCGACGCGACGCGGCTATCGCCGGAATTCGCGTTCCGGCCGCTGCTTGAATCGGAATTGATCCTGATGACGCGCGCGAGCAATCCGCTGCGTCACTGCACCTCGCTCGCGCAGTTGCAGGACGCGCAATGGGTGCTCAACACGTCGCCGGAAAGCATCGGCCGGCTGCTGCAGGACGTGTTCGTCGCGCACGGCTATCCGGCGCCGCAGCCGATCGTCGAATGCACGTCGTTCAGCGCGGCGTTTTCGCTGTCGGTGCATACCGACACCGTGTCCTGCGTGCCGCAGAGCTTCCTGGAGGTCGACTGGATTCGCGAGCGGATGGTCGCGATCGACATCGAGGAGACGATTCCGGCCGTGTCGGTCGGTGTGCTCACGCGCCGCGATGCGCTGAACACGCTTGCATGCGATTACCTGATCCACTGTTTCGTCGAGGCCGTACGCCGGCACGATCGCGCGACGCTGCTGTGGCGATAGCGGCGCGGCAGGCGAGACGCGGCGCCGCTCAGACGAACAGCGCGATGCACAGCGCGGCGCCGCACAGATACGTGCCGAGCGCGCCGACGAAACGCACGGGATTCGGATTGGCCATCGTCGGCCACGCAAGCAGGCCGATCACGATCAGGCAGCGGCACGCAGTCGCCGCGACGATCAGCGCCAGGATCGCGCGCGATGGCGCGTGTGTGCCGAAATAGAGAAACAGCACCGCGAGAAACGGCGCGTATTCGGCCGTGTTGCCGTGCGCGCGCACGATCTTGTGCAACCCGTTCGCCGGATCGGGCGCGCACCCGGAGCTGGTGGCGCACCGGAAGCGCGCGACGGACACGACGAGCCCGAGCCCGAACAGCAACAGCCCGAGAATGGCCGTGCAAACGAGCGCGACGGGATGGATCGGCATGGGACTCCCGGCAAAAGCGGAAATGCGCCGCATAGCCAATGATCGTACCCGTGACCGACACGCGCGACCATCACGGAAACCCGCAGCATCGCCGTGCGCCGGACACAATTTTACGGTCGGGTTCCGATCCCAATTGCCGCTCCGCCGCACCGCACGGAACCGGTGCATTGCCCGCCTGCCCTGCCGCCCGGGCCTGCCCGCCGACACGACGTGCCACGCAGCCTCTCGGCACGAAACCGGCAGACGTTACGCCGCGACGGCATGCACCACCGCAATGCAACGCAGGTGACAGCGCGTCGCAGGCACGCGCGTTGCGCCGACGCATCTCGGTAGTGAACGCCCTTGGCAGCCCGCTGCGGAGGACTACACTAATCCTTAATGGGGTGCGGCCGGAGCCCGCGCCTTCAGGGAGACGCCGCCATGAATCGGCCGCTGAATCGTATCCTGCCGCGCGTGACCGGTCCCGCATCGGTCTGGACGTGGGTCAAGTGGTCTTTGCTGGCCGCGCTGCTGATCGCCGTGGCGATCGTCGCGCGACTCGTGCAGAGCGAGATCGAAACGTCCCGGCTGCAGGCGCACTACCTGTCCGAGCTCACCCGCGATGTCGGCTACACGGTCGAGACGGGCCCGAGCGATCACATCCGCTTCCCCGCGAACGGCCCATACGACCAGCGCCTCGGCTACTCGATGATTCCGGCGTTTCAGGAGCGGCTGTTCGCGCGCGGCTTCGTCGTCAGCAAGCAGGCGCGCGATTCGCAGCGGATGCTGTCGCTCGGCGATCGCGGGCTGTTCCTCCCGTTCGACGAGAAAGACCAGGCGGGCCTGATGCTGTTCGACTCGACCGGCGCGCCGCTGTTCGCGACCGTGTTCCCGCAGCGCGTCTACGCCGACTTCGACCGGGTGCCGCGCGTGGTGGTCGATTCGCTGCTGTTCATCGAGGATCGCTACCTGCTTGACGCGAACGAACCGAACCGCAACCCGGCGATCGACTGGGGGCGCTTCAGCCGCGCGGTCGCCGACCAGGCGCTGCACGTCGTCAACCGCCATCAGGCGCGCCCGGGCGGCAGCACGCTCGCGACGCAGATCGAGAAGTTCCGCCACTCGCCCGAGGGCCGCACCGCGACACCGCCCGAGAAGCTGCGACAGATCGCGTCGGCGTCGGTGCGCGCGTACCTGAACGGCCCGCAGACGATGCTCGCGCGCCGCACCCTCGTCGTGCGCTACCTGAACTCGGTGCCGCTGGCCGCGCGGCCGCACATCGGCGAAATCACCGGTATCGGCGACGGTCTCGCCGCGTGGTACGGCCGCGACTTCAACGACGTGAACCGGATCCTGTCCGCGCCGACGACCGGCGACAACGTCGACGAACAGGGCAAGACGTTCCGCGAGGTGCTGTCGCTGATCATCGCGCAGCGCGCACCGTCGTACTTCCTCAACCGCGGCTACCCGGCGCTGCAGAAGCTGACCGACAGCTACCTTCGGCTGCTGTCGAACGGCGGCGTGATCTCGCCCGCGCTGCGCGACGCCGCGCTGAACGCGCAGATCGAACGCAGCGCGCCGCCGGCCGCGGCGCACGTGCAGTCGTTCGTGTCGCGCAAGGCCGTGACGTCCGCGCGCGCGTCGCTGCTGTCGGCGCTCGGCATCAGCGACCTGTACCAGCTCGACCAGTTCGACCTGCAGGCGACCAGCACGCTCGACAACGGCGTGCAGCAGGCCGTCGCCGAACGGCTCGCCCAGGCGTCGACGCGCGACGGGGCGCAGAAGGCCGGCCTGTACGGTTTCGAGATGCTCGCGCCGAAGGACGACCCGTCGCACCTCACGTACAGCTTCACGCTGTACGAACACCGCAACGGCGCGAACCTGCTGCGCGTGCAGACCGACAGCGTGAACGAGCCGTTCGACGTGAATCGCGGCGGCCGCATCAACCTCGGCTCGACCGCGAAACTGCGTACGCTGATCACCTACCTGCAGATCGTGTCCGACCTGCATGCGCGCTACGCGAACCTGTCGAACGCGGAACTGGCGCGCGTGAAGCCCGACCCGATCGACGGGCTGTCGCACTGGGCGCTCGACTACCTGTCGCATACGCGCGACCGCTCGCTGCAGGCGATGCTCGACGCGGCCGTCGAACGCAAGTATTCGGCGAGCCCCGACGTGTTCTACACGGGCGGCGGCGCGCAGGTGTTCTCGAACTTCGAGAAGTCGGACAACGGCCGTATCCTGACGCTGCACACGGCGTTCGAGCATTCGGTCAACCTCGTGTTCGTGCGGCTGATGCGCGACATCGTCCACTACGAGACGCTGCAGGCGGCCGGCCCGTCATCGTCATGGCTCGGCGACCCCGAGCAGCGCCGGCATTACCTGCAGCAGTTCGTCGACGGCGAAAGCCAGGTCTACGTGAAGCGCTACTACACGCGCTATGCGGGCAAGGCGCCCGACGACGCGCTCGCGCTGATGCTGAAGGACGTGCGCAAATCGCCGCCGAAGATCGCGACGGTGTTGCGCAGCGTCGCGCCGAACGAATCGCTCGCGTGGTTCGACGCGCAGATGCGCATGCAACTGAAGGGCACGCCGGCCGCAACGCTGTCCGACGACGATCTCGCCAGGCTCTATGCGAAATACGCGATCGACCGCTTCAACCTCAACGATCGCGGCTATATCGCGAGTGTGCATCCGCTCGCGCTGTGGACGCTCAACTACCTGCGCGCGCATCCGGCGGCGTCGCTCGCCGACGTCCAGCGCGACAGCCGCGACGCACGTTTCTACACGTACTCGTGGCTGTACAAGACGCGCTACCACGCGACCCAGGACCGCCGCATCCGCCGCATGGTCGAGCTGCGCGCGTACGCGGAAATCACGAAGTCGTGGCGCGCGCTCGGCTACCCGTTCGCGGAAGTCACGCCGTCGTACGCGGCCGCGATCGGCGCATCGGGCGACCAGCCCGACGCACTCGCGAAGCTGATCGGCCTGATTGCGAACGGTGGCCGGAAGGCGCCGACCGAGACGATCACGCGGCTCGACTTCGCGAAAGGCACGCCGTACGAAACGCACTTCGAGCGCGCGGTCGCCCGGCCGCAGCCGATGCTGTCGCCGGAGATCGTCAACGTGGCGCACACGCTGCTGCGCGACGTCGTGCTCAACGGCACCGCGCGCCGCCTCGCGGGCGGCTTCACGCTGCCCGACGGCAAGACGCTCGACGTGTACGGCAAGACGGGCACGGGCGACCAGCGCTTCAACGTCTATGCGCGCGGCGCGCGGCTGATCGAGTCGCGCAAGGTGAACCGCAGCGGCACGTTCGTGTTCGTGCTCGGCGACCGGTTCTTCGGGGTCCTGACCGCAACGGCGCACGAGCCGTATGCGGCGCGCTACGACTTCACGAGCGCGATGGCCGTGCAGTTGCTGAAGTCGATGGCGCCGGCGCTCGCGCCGCTGATCGAGCGCCCGGCCGGCACGCGCGCCGCAGGCCCCGCCCCGCAGGCGGAAACGCCCGCGCCGGGCGCCGCGATCGCGCAACCGTCCTGACGGCCGCGCGCCGGTTCATGCGCCGGCGCACCGCACAGTGCGAGCGGCCGTCGTAGTGCGTGACCGGCAGTGCATCGATATCGACATCCTCGAGACAGCGCACGTTGATCGCGGCCATCGCGGTGCCGTTCGGGTGGACGCCCTCGCCGAACGTGTGAATCCCGCAGCGCTTGCAGAAGCGGTGCTGGATCACGTGCTTGTTGAACATGTAGGTGGCGAGATGTTCGTCGGGCGTGAAGAGCGTCATGTGGTCGCGCGGCACGAACCACATCAGCGCGCCCTTGCGCCGGCAGATCGAGCAGTTGCACGCCATCACGCCCTGCAGGTCGCCTTCCGCCTCGAACTTCACGTCGCCGCAGTGACAGCTTCCGCGATAAAGCATGTTCGTCTCCCGGTGCGGCCCGTGCGCATCGACGGCGCCCCGGCGGAACACCGTTGGCCGGGCCGATCCAAGCGGGTACAGTAGCGCCCACATGCGCCGCACGCAATGTCCGTGCGGCGCCCGTCCCGCCCCTGTCCAACCCAAGGAAAACCGTCATGCTCGAACTGCGCCCCGGCTGCGAATGCTGCGACAAGGACCTGCCGCCCGATTCGGCCGATGCACGCATCTGTACGTTCGAATGCACGTTCTGCGCGACCTGTGCCGACGACGTGCTGAAGGGCCGCTGCCCGAACTGCGGCGGCGACCTGGTCGCGCGCCCGCGGCGGCCGGCGAGCCTGCTCGCGAAGTACCCGGCGTCCACCGAACGCATCCACAAGCCGGGCGGCTGCGCGAACGCCTGACGGCGCCGCACGGCCCGCCCCTCCCGTCACGACATCTCGATCCGCGCGCGCGTCACCGCGAGCAGCGCGGCCATCGCGCGGCGCGCACCGTCCTCGTCGCGCACGCGGATCGCATCGCTGACGGCCGTATGCTCGGCGAGCGACGCGTTGTACACGTCCGCACGGCGCGCATTCAGATGCAGTTGCGCTTCGAGCGTCCGATCGATCAACGTGCCGAGCGGCACCAGCAGTTCGTTGCCGCCGGCCTCGAGCACGCTAAGGTGAAAGCGCAGGTCGGCGCGCACCCATTCGTCGACGTTGCGCGCGGCGGCCATCGCGTGCGCCGCGCCGTCGATCGCGTCGAACGTCTCCGGCGTATGCATGCGCGCGGCGAGCGCGGCCGCGTACGGCTCGACCATCTCGCGCATTTCCTGCAGCTTCAGCGCAAACGCGACCGGCGGCGCGACCCGCGCGTACCAGTCGAGCAGGTCGGCGTCGAGCAGGTTCCATACGCCGCGCGGCCGCACGCGCGTGCCGATCTTCGGCCGCGACTCGACGAGCCCCTTCGACGTGAGCGTACGCAGCGCCTCGCGCATCACCGTGCGGCTCACGCCGTACATCACCATCAGGTCGGGCTCCCTCGGCAACAGCGACTCGGGCGGGTAGTCGCCGCGCAGGATCGCCGTGGCGAGCCGGAAGGCCGTCTGTCCATGCAGGTCGCGTCGAATGATCGTTCTCCGTTATGCCGGTACCCGGGCGTGCCGGCTGCCCACTATCTGCACAATAGTGCTATTAATACTATTTTTTATCGGGCTGCGCTAGGATGACCGCGAAAACATGCGACCGCGCGCCGCGCCCGACTGTCCGCGCCGGTCAACCCTGGAGACTCGCACCGTGAAAATCACCCGCCTCGAAACCTTCGTCGTCCCGCCGCGCTGGCTGTTCCTCAAGATCGAAACCGACGAAGGGATCGTCGGCTGGGGCGAACCGGTCGTCGAGGGTCGCGCGCACACGGTCGAGGCGGCCGTGCACGAACTCGCCGACTATCTGGTCGGCCGCGATCCGCTGCTGATCGAGGATCACTGGCAAGTGATGTACCGCGCGGGCTTCTACCGCGGCGGCCCGATCACGATGAGCGCGATCGCGGGCGTCGACCAGGCATTGTGGGACATCAAGGGCAAGCATCACGGCGTACCCGTGCACGCGCTGCTCGGCGGCCAGGTGCGCGATCGCATCAAGGTGTATTCGTGGATCGGCGGCGACCGCCCGAGCGACGTCGCGAACAATGCGCGCGCGGTGGTCGAGCGCGGCTTCAAGGCCGTGAAGATGAACGGCTCCGAGGAGCTGCAGATCGTCGACACCTACGACAAGGTCGAGCAGGTGATCGCGAACGTCGCGGCGGTGCGCGACGCGGTCGGCCCGCACGTCGGGATCGGCGTCGACTTCCACGGCCGCGTGCACAAGCCGATGGCGAAGGTGCTCGCGAAGGAGCTCGACCCGTACAAGCTGATGTTCATCGAGGAGCCGGTGCTGTCGGAGAACGCCGAGGCGCTGCGCGACATCGTCAACCAGACCAACACGCCGATCGCGCTCGGCGAGCGGCTCTACTCGCGCTGGGATTTCAAGCACATCCTCGCGGGCGGCTACGTCGACATCATCCAGCCGGACGCGTCGCACGCGGGCGGCATCACCGAGTGCCGCAAGATCGCGACGCTCGCGGAGAGCTACGACGTCGCGCTCGCGCTGCACTGCCCGCTTGGGCCGATCGCGCTCGCCGCGTGCCTGCAGCTCGACGCGGTCAGCTACAACGCGTTCATCCAGGAGCAGAGCCTCGGCATCCACTACAACCAGGGCAACGACCTGCTCGACTACCTGCGCAACCCCGAGGTGTTCCGCTACGAGGACGGCTTCGTCGCAATCCCGCAGGGCCCGGGGCTCGGCATCGACGTGAACGAGGAGAAAGTGCGCGAGATGGCGAAGACGGGGCACCGCTGGCGCAACCCGGTGTGGCGTCACGAGGACGGCAGCGTCGCCGAGTGGTGAGCGCGATGCACGGCGTGCGGCTTCGGCCCGCGCAGTAGGTATCGATTCGAAAACGGCTGCCCGACAGGCAGCCGTTTTTGCATGCGCGGTGCGACACCGGGCATGTGCCGGGTGCGCGACGGCGGCCTTGCACCGCGCCGCGCGAGCCCTGCCGTCAGCCGAGTGCCGCGAACCCCGGCACGCTGAACGACAGCACGGCGGCTGCGACGAACACGCCGATCATCGTCAGCGCTTCGAGATGCAGGATGTTGCGGAACGTGTACGCATCCTCGGTCGATGCGGTGCGGCGCAGGCGCGGCAGCGCCGCGAAGCGGTTCAGGCCACCGAGCACGAGCGCGAGCGCGACGAGCAGCAGCTTCAGCAGCAACACGCGCCCCCACGTGCTGCCGTCGAGCGGTGCGAGCGAACCGCCGAGCCCGCGGATCGCATTGAGCGCGCCGGTGCCGAGCACGAAGACGAGCGCGATGATCGACGTGCGCGAAAGATGCTGGCCGATGCGGATCAGCGCACCACGCGCGACCGACGAACCAAGCGCGGGCAGCACCGCGAGCCCGCCCGCGAGCACGAGGCCGCCCCACACGGCCGTCGCGAGCAGATGCAGCGTCTGCACGCCGACCGCCGCGGACAGCGCGCCCGTATCGGCCGCATGGCCGAGCGACGCCTTGCCGGCCGCGACCACGATCACGGCGAGCCACAGCACCGCGTGTGCGACCGGGCCCTCCGGCTTCGCCAGCGCGACGATCGCGAGCACCACGGCGCCGGCGAACGCGACGCTCCATGCGAAGCCCGTATGCGTCTGCGTCAGCATCACCGGAATGGCGGCGAACGCGCCGCCGAGCCCCGCCCCGCTCATCGTCGCGGCCTCGTAGACGAGCCAGCCGAGATCCGCGAGCACCAGCGCCAGCGCCGCCGCGACCAGCGAATGTTGCGCGCGCAGCCACGCGGGATGCGACGGCGCGATGACCGGACGCGCACCGTCCTTGCCGAGCCATGCCTTGAGCAGCGCCGAGCCGACCGCCATCGCGAACGCCGCGTCCATCAGCGCCGCGAGCGCGACCTGACCGATCCACAAGCTGTCGAACTTCATCGCGCACACCCTCCCGAAAGCGGCAGGCCGACGAAGTGGCGGCAACGGGATGGACAGCGTGAGAAAGGCAACGGCACGGTAGAAAACGTCATCGATGAATCCGGAAACGGGAGAAATGACTGGACCTGCGGCGGAGGCGGCGCCGCGCGACCCGCGAGTGTACGGTCTTCGATGGTGAAAACGCACGCCGGTTCACACCGACGCGTCGCAATGCGCGTCAAATTGTCGCAAGTCGCAAACGGACAGGAACCGATGTCGTTCTGTCAAATAGCCGTCATTACCCATCGATGATAGAATGCCGCGTCGCAGCAGCCCGGCTGCCCTGCCGTCATGCGCCGAGCCGATCGTAGCCCGGACAACAGGTCCCCGTCGAATAAACATGGAGTCTCGTGTGTCTTCAAGACGCCTCTTCCGTCCGCTGCTCGCCGTTCTGATGTTCGGCGGCGCGGGCCTTATGAGCGCTGCCCAAGCGCAGACCAAGCCCACGGAGCAAGCGCACGCCCAGCAGGCGCCGCTCAAGGCACCCGATACCATGGCCGAGCGCGTGCGCGGCTGTACGGCTTGCCATGGCGTCCATGGCCAGGGCACGGACAACGACTACTTCCCGCGTCTTGCCGGCAAGCCGGCCGAGTACCTGTACAACCAGCTCGTCAACTTCCGTGACGGCCGGCGCAAGTACCCGCCGATGAACTACCTGCTGACGTACCTGAACGACGACTACCTGCGTGAAATGGCCGAGCACTTCTCGGCCGAACGCCCGCCGTACCCGGCGCCGGCGAAGCCGACGCTGCCGGCCGCGACGCTCGCGCGCGGCAAGCAGCTCGTCACGCAGGGCGACCCGTCCCGCAAGCTGCCGGCCTGCGTGGCCTGCCACGGCGCGACGCTGACCGGCATGCAGCCGGCGATCCCGGGCCTGGTCGGCCTGCACGCCGACTACCTGAGCGCGCAGATCGGTGCATGGCGTTCGGGCAACCGTCACGCGAAGGCGCCTGACTGCATGCATGACGTCGCTTCGAAGCTTTCCGACGAAGACGTGACGGCCGTGACCGCATGGCTTGCCGCGCAACCGGCGCCCGCCAACCCCGTGCCGGCTCCGGCGCGTTCGATGAAGACTCCGCTCGCCTGCGGCAGCGAACCGCAATAAGGCAAGGGAGACAGACACAATGAAACGCAAGTCCCTGTTTGCACTCTCGGCCGTCGCGATCATCGCGGCTGCCGCCCTCGTGCCGGTCCTGTGGCCGGGCAACGACACGCTGCACGGCGCCTCCGCCGTCGCGGCCACGCCGGCCGACCAGGCCGCGCTGATCAAGAAGGGCGAGTACCTCGCGCGCGTCGGCGACTGTATCGCGTGCCACACCGTGCGCGGCGGCAAGTCGTTCGCGGGCGGCCTGCCGATGGCGACGCCGTTCGGCACGATGTACACGCCGAACATCACGCCGGACGACAAGGACGGCATCGGCAAGTGGACGTCGGACGACTTCTACCGCGCGATGCACACCGGTCGTTCGAAGGACGGCAGCCTGCTCTACCCGGGCTTCCCGTTTGCGAGCTACACGAAGGTCACGCGTGCGGATTCGGACGCGATCTACGCGTACCTGCGCTCGGTCGCGCCGGTGTCGGTGCCGAGCCGTCCGCATGAACTGAAGTTCCCGTTCAACAACCGCAACCTGCTGATCGGCTGGCGTACGCTGTTCTTCAAGGAAGGCGAATACAAGCCGGATCCGACCAAGTCGGTCGAATGGAACCGCGGCGCGTACCTCGTCGAAGGCCTCGGCCACTGCTCGATGTGCCACACGTCGATCAACATGATGGGCGGCCCGGTGACCTCGTCGGCGTTCGCAGGCGGCCTGATCCCGCTGCAGAACTGGTATGCGCCGTCGCTGACGAACGACAAGGAACTCGGCCTCGGCGACTGGCACGTGCAGGAGCTGTCCGACCTGCTGCAGGCCGGCGTGTCGCAGAAGGGTGCGGTATTCGGCCCGATGGCGGACGTGGTCCACAACAGCCTGCAGTACATGACCGACGAAGATACGCGCGCGATGTCGACGTACCTGAAGTCGATCCCGCAGAAGGCTGAAGCGCCGAAGAACATGCAGTACGAGCCGTCGAAGCAGTTCGGCAACGCGCTGTTCGAGCAGGGCAAGAAGATCTACGCGGACAACTGCGCGACCTGCCACGCCGAAAACGGCGCAGGCAAGCCGCCGGCGTATCCGCCGCTCGCGGGCAACCACTCGATCATGATGGAATCGGCAGTCAACCCGATCCGCATGGTGCTGAACGGTGGCTATCCGCCGAGCACGTTCAAGAATCCGCGTCCGTACGGGATGCCGCCGTTCGCACAGTCGCTGTCGAACCAGGAGGTTGCGGCGGTCGTCACGTATATCCGGGTGTCGTGGGGTAACAACGGTACGCCGATCTCGCCGCAACAGGTGAGCGACCTGCGTTCCGCGCCGCTCGACTAAGAAGCGGCTGACACACACGGGGCGCGGCTGCGGGAAACCGCGGCCGCGCCCTTTTGCATTTTGCATTTTGCGATGTCACCTCCCGCGCGGGCCGCGCGAGACGTCGCTGATCATAAAACTGAAGAGTGGTATCTATGTCTTTCGAATCTCTCGGCTTGGCCGAACCGCTGGTCAAGGCGGTCAACGAACTCGGCTACACGTCGCCGACCCCGATCCAGCAACAGGCGATCCCGGCCGTCCTCGGCGGCGGCGACCTGCTCGCCGGCGCGCAGACGGGCACCGGCAAGACCGCCGGCTTCACGCTGCCGATCCTGCAACGCCTGCATACGTTCTACGCGGAACATCGCGGCGCGAAGCGCGCCGTGCGCGCGCTGATCCTCACGCCGACGCGCGAACTCGCCGCCCAGGTCGAGGAAAGCGTCCGTGCGTACAGCAAGTACGTGAAGCTGCGCTCGACCGTGATGTTCGGCGGCGTCAGCATCAATCCGCAGATCGATGCGCTCAAGCGCGGTGTCGACATCGTCGTCGCGACGCCGGGCCGCCTGCTCGATCACATGCAGCAGAAGACGATCGACCTGTCGGACCTCGACATCCTCGTGCTCGACGAAGCCGACCGGATGCTCGACATGGGTTTCATCCACGACATCAAGCGCGTGCTCGCGAAGCTGCCGCCGCAGCGCCAGAACCTGCTGTTCTCGGCCACGTTCTCCGATGAAATCAAGGCGCTCGCCGACAGCCTGCTCGACTCGCCCGCGCTGATCGAGGTCGCACGCCGCAACACGACCGCCGAAAGCGTCGCGCAGAAGATCCACCCGGTCGACCGCGACCGCAAGCGCGAACTGCTCACGCACCTGATCCGCGAACACAACTGGTTCCAGGTGCTCGTGTTCACGCGCACGAAGCACGGCGCGAACCGGCTCGCCGAGCAACTGACGAAGGACGGCATCAGCGCGATGGCGATCCACGGCAACAAGAGCCAGTCGGCCCGCACGCGCGCGCTGGCGGAGTTCAAGAACAGCACGCTGCAGGTGCTCGTCGCGACCGATATCGCCGCGCGCGGGATCGACATCGACCAGTTGCCGCACGTCGTCAACTTCGACCTGCCGAACGTGCCGGAAGACTACGTGCACCGGATCGGCCGCACGGGCCGCGCGGGTGCGACCGGCGAAGCCGTGTCGCTCGTGTGCGTCGACGAGAAGCAGCTGCTGCGCGACATCGAGCGGCTGATCAAGCGCGAGATTCCGCAGGAAGTGATCGCGGGCTTCGAACCCGATCCGAACGCGAAGCCGGAGCCGATCCAGCAGCGTCGCGGGCAGCAGCAGCCGCGCGGCGGTGGCGGTGGCGGCGGCAATCGCCAGCCGCGCGCAGGCGGCTCAGGCCAGCCGGCCGCGAAACGCGACGGCAATGCGCAACCGAAGGCTTCCCAGCAGAAGGCCGCGAAGCCGCGCACGCAAGGCCAAGGCGGCGCCGGCGGCAACGGCGGGCGTCCGGCCGGTGGCGGCAACAGCGCACGCCCGGCGAACGGCAATGCCGCGCACGCGAACCGCAACCGCTCGTCGCGCAGCGGCCAGCGCGGTCACTGAAGCCGTGCGGCTGCGCGCCGCAGGTGCTCGACCTGGCGTTGCCAGCGCGCGAGCACCTCGGTGCGCTCCCCTTCCAGCGTGAACGTGACACCTGTCGCGAGACGCGCATAGCCGACCCGCTGCGCATCGCCGTGCGCGATCGTCGCAGCGAATCCGGCCAGTCCGCCGAAGTCTCCCTCGAGCGGCTCCATCCTCAATTGCGCCTGAAAGAACGCGCCGTCCGCGACGAGCGTCAACGCGGCCGACCGCCGTTGCGCGATCGCACGCGCCGCACGCGATTGCGGCCAGAGCGCCAGCAGCAGCGTGCGCGCATCGTGTGCATAGATTTCGCCGACGCCGAGCAGCGTCGTGCGCAATTGACCATCGTCGGTCGCGACGATCAGCGAAGCGGCGAAGTCGGCATGACGCTCGAGCGCGGTACCGTCGAACAACGAGACGACGGCCGGCGGCCACGCGTCGAACGTCCATTGTTCAAGCGCGTGGCGATGGGTGTCGGTCATGATGGCGTGGCCCCGGTAGATGAGCGGATGAAGAAGCCGCAGCATACGCGCGTCGGGCCGCGCTGCGGCGATCAGCGCAGGAACACGTGCCGCGTGATCTTCGTGAGCGGATAGTGGACGCCCGGCTGGATCTTCGCGGGCAGGTCGAGCGGCTTGAGCAGCATCTTCACGCACATGTCGGCCGACAGGTTGCGCCGCACGAGCGTGCTGATGCGCGCGGCGCGTTCGCGGTTGTACTGGCTGTCGCCGACACGATCCGGATAACGCACCGCGAACACATGGCGCAGCGCGATCTCCGAATCCTCGTTCTTGATTTCCATCACGCGGCGTGCCAGTGCGCCGAGCACCGCAAGGCGGCCATTGCCTTCGACCTGGTTGTACTTCTTGAAGAACTTGAAGAAGTGCTTGTAGTGGCGCACTTCGTCGGTGCGGATGTTGTCCGTGATTTCCTTCAGCACGGGCTCGTCCGAGCACTCGTTGATCGCACGATAGAGCGTGGCCGTGCCCGTCTCGACGACGCAGCGCGCGACCATCTCGAGCGCGCGGGTCTTCTCGAACGCCTCGACCTTGCAGGTCTGCGAATACTCGGCGAAGAAGTTCGCGAACGCGGTATCCCAGTCGAACTCCGGCCACACGTGCGCGATGTACGCCTTCAGCGCGCGCCCGTGCTGCAATTCTTCGTGCTCCCATGCATTGTTGAGCCATGCGGAGACTTCCGGATCGTCGTTGAAGAACTGGCTCAGATTGCTCGTGTAGAGATCCGAGCCGCTTTCGATGAACGACGACGCGCACAGCAGCAACAGCAGATCCTCGTTCGCGGCGGCACGCTGACGATCGATCCGGTTCAGGTCGATGTCCTCGATTCGCCACGGCATCACATGCGTCGTTTTGGTGTCCATGGTGGTGCGCTCCCAGTCGTCGCGCGGGGGCCGGCCCATGCCTTCGGCACAGGCGCCGACCTTCCCGCAGGCGGCGTTTTACTTGCGTTTATAGTGGATTGGTCCGGCCGAACCATGCTGGCATCTTAGCCGGACTTTGATGTTCGTGCTCCAAAGCACTGACCATGCCCGACAAGCGCAGTTCCACGGCGTCTGTTGCCGTTCGTTAGACGAGTCCTTCAAACCGCTTGCGCCCGCCCGGCGATACGGGCGACCGCCAACGAAACGGGCGGCCGCTCGGCCGCCCGCAAAACGCACGACATGCCGGCGAAAGCCGGCGGCAATCCGTCAGAAACCGGCCGCCAGGCCGTCGCGGCGGCTGTCGCTCGCGGCCACGTAGCCGCGCTCGCGATCGTCACGGTCGAGACGCCAGATGAACTGCCCCGAACCGAAATCCATGTAAGGATCGTCGATCGACTTGATCGTATGGCCGCGTGCGGCCAGCGCGTCGACAGTCGCCCGATTCATCGTTGCCTCGACGTCGAGCGTGAAGTCGCGGTTGACCTTCCAGCGCGGCGCATCGCAGGCCGCCTGCGGTTGCTGCCCATAGCCGAGCATCCGCACGACGGTCTGCAGGTGCCCTTGCGGCTGCATGTCGCCGCCCATCACGCCGAAGCTCATCACGGCCTCGGTTCGACCATCGACCTCCTCGGTGACGAACGCCGGGATGATCGTGTGGAACGGCCGCTTGCCGCCCGCGACGACATTCGGCGAAGCCGGGTCCATCGAGAAGCCGTGCCCGCGATTCTGCAGCGCGATGCCGGTGCCGGGCACGACGAGCCCCGAGCCGAAACCCATGTAGTTCGACTGGATGAAGCTCACCATCATCCCGCGTTCGTCGGCCGCCGACAGGTAGATCGTGCCGCCCGAATGCGGCCGGCCGGCGGCGAAGTGCGTCGCGCGCGCGGGATCGATCAGCTTCGCGCGTTCGGCGAGATACGCGTCGTCGAGCATCTGTTCGGGTGTGAGCTCCATCGCGCGCGGATCGGCGACGTAGCGATAGACATCGGCGAACGCGAGCTTCATCGCCTCGATCTGCAGATGCTGCGAGTCGGCCGAATCGACTGGCCATTCGGTCACGCCCGCATGCTCGGCGATCCCGAGCGCGATCAGCGCCGCGATGCCCTGCCCGTTCGGCGGAATCTCGTGGATCGTATGACGGCCGAAGCGCTTGCCGATCGGCTCGACCCATTCGGGCCGGTAAGCCTGCAGGTCGGCTGCGGTCAGCGCGCCGCCGCCTTCGCGGGAGAACGCGACGATGCGCTCGGCGAGCGCCCCCTCGTAGAACGCGCGCGCACCTTCCTTCTGCAGCGTGCGCAACGTCTGCGCATGGCCCGGCAGGCACACGCGCTCGCCCACCTGCGGTGCGCGGCCGTGCGGCATGAAGGTGCCGGCGAAACCCGGCAGCCCCTTGAGTTCCGGCACCGCGGCCGCCCACTTGTGCGCGACGATCGGCGGCACCGCATAGCCGCGCTCCGCGATCTCGATCGCCGGTTCGAGCAGTTCCGCGAACGGCAGCGAACCGAACTTCGCATGCAGCGCTTCCCAGCCCGCGATCACGCCCGGCACGGTGACGGTATCCCAGCCGCGCGTCGGCTTGTTCGCGATGCCGTTGCCCGCCTCGCCGTGGCGCTTGCGGAAATAGTCGACGTTCCATGCGGCCGGCGCGACGCCCGACGCATTCAGCCCGGACAGCCGCTCGCCGTCCCACACGAGCGCGAACGCGTCGCCGCCGAGCCCGCACGACACGGGCTCGACGACCGTGATCGCGGCCGCGGCGGCGAGCGCCGCGTCGACCGCGTTGCCGCCCTTCCACAGCATCCGCAGCCCGGCCTGCGCGGCAAGCGGGTGCGACGTCGACACGACGTTGCGCGCGAACACCGGGATGCGGGTCGTCGGATACGGGTTGTGCCAGTTGAAGCCAGTCATCGGTTCCACCTCGTCGAAAGCTGAATGATCGCGCCGGACGCGCCCCCGCGGACGCGGGCAATCCGCCATTGCAGCGCGATCCGCGTAATCGCACAAATTCATTTGTCACATGAATCCATGCAATTTCTACATGAATATCGGGCAAGCATGCGGGCCGGGCCGGCCTAACGCCGTTGCCGCCCTTACAATACCCGCTCCGTCTCACGACACGACCACCGAGCCATGACCCGAGATCCCCGCCTCACCCTCAACGCGCGCCAGCAGGAATTGCTCGAATGGGTGCAGCGCGACGGCTTCGTGACCGTTGACGATCTCGCCGCGCACTTCGCGGTGACGCCGCAGACGATTCGCCGCGATGTGAACTGGCTGGCCGACCTGAACCTGCTGCGCCGCTACCACGGCGGCGCGAGCCTGCCGACCAGCTCGGAAAACGTGTCGTACACCGCGCGCCAGCGGATGTTCCACGACGAGAAGCGCCGCATCGCGGCGCTCGCGGCGTCGCACATTCCCGACCAGGCTTCGCTGTTCATCAACCTTGGCACGACCACCGAGGAAGTCGCACGCGCGCTGAACCGCCACCACGGGCTGCACGTGATCACGAACAACCTGAACGTCGCGTCGATGATGAGCGGCTACCCCGATTGCGAGGTGCTGATCACGGGCGGCATCGTGCGGCCGTGGGACAAGGGGATCGTCGGCGAACTCGCAATCGACTTCATCCGCCAGTTCAAGGTCGACTACGCGATCATCGGCACGTCGGCGATCGAGGCCGACGGCACGCTGCGCGACTTCGACACGCGTGAGGTGCGCGTGGCCGAGGCGATCATGCAGCATGCGCGCACCGTCTATCTCGTGACCGACCATTCGAAGGTCGGCCGTCCCGCGCTGGTGCGCCAGGGCCACCTGAGCCAAGTGCACGCACTCTTCACCGACAAGCCGCTGCCGCCCGAGATGGCCGACACCGTGGCGGCCGCCGGCACCCAGGTGTACGTCGCCGAGTGACGGCTCCGATGTTGCACCGCACCCGAAACTTCAAGTGAAATCAAGAAGTTGGCGTCGCGAGCAAACCGCTTGCGCACGGCCCGGCTGTCAAAGGGAAAATTAACGGGGACTGATTTGTCGTTTGCCTGCGCGCTCGACTAGACTCCAGTTCCCCGGCCTATTTCGACCGTTCCGCCTGTGCCAGGGCGCGGACGAATGGCATGGCCGGCGAATACAGCTTTCCCCCCAAGCCATACCCCGATGGGTATCGCGCGTCGGCCCGTGCGCCGGCCGCGCGGGCTGACTGGTCGCCATGGAGAGAACGATGCTGAGTCCGCATGAATTCGCCACGCTATTGCTTGTGAAGGATGCTCCCGATCAAACCAACATGGATCGGGACGAAATCGACGCACTGCTCGAACAGCAGCTCGTCCGTCTGGAAGGACTCGGTTCGGGGCGCAAATACTGCGTGACCGAAACCGGCGATGCTGCGCTGCGATCCATCAAGTACCGCTATTCGTAAAACCACACCGTTCCTGACCTGACCGCGCCGCCCGGATGCCGGGCCGCGCGGCCATGGCCGCTTCCATCTCGCCACCCCGCCGCATCTGCTTCAGCCGCCGCGCAGCGTCGGATCGACCGCCGCCCGCCAGCTGATGGCCTGCGCGCGCGCACCGTTGAAATACGCGATCCAGCCGGCACGCGCCGCCGCATCGGGCGCCGCATAGTGCGCCGAAAGTTCGTTTACGAACGCACAATAGTTCGCTTCCGTCAGCCCACGGTACCGTTTCGCCACGTACGCGTCATACAGCGTCGAATAGACCGGCTGCGCGTCCGCGCCCCAGTCCCGTGCCGTGCCGCCGCACGACGTCTGCAGGTCGGCGAACGACGGCGTGCGCCAGTTGCCGACGAGCGGCGGCATCCCCGCAGTGCACCCCGCCAGAAGGACGGCGCACACGCCGGCCCACATCCCAATACGCATGATTCACCTCGTGAAACGGTCGATTCCGCCAGTATCGTCCGGGATCTCGATGCGCGCTACTGGCCCCGCTTTATCGAACTTTACTTTTTCGATTTCGTTCGTTAAATTTCGAATTCGAACATTTTCTGTTCACCCATTTCCCTCAGACGATAAGGACAGCAGGTGACCCAACCGAATCGCTACGATCTGCTCGTCGTCGGCGGCGGCATCAACGGCGCGGGCATCGCGCGCGATGCGGCCGGCCGCGGCCTGTCGGTCATGCTCTGCGAGCAGGACGATCTCGCGTCGCACACGTCGTCGTCCAGCACGAAGCTGATTCACGGCGGCCTGCGCTACCTCGAGTACAACGAGTTCGGGCTCGTGCGCAAGGCGCTGCAGGAACGCGAGACGCTGCTGCGCGCGGCGCCGCACATCATGTGGCCGCTGCGCTTCGTGATGCCGCACATGCCGAACCTGCGTCCGGCCTGGCTGATCCGCATCGGCCTGTTCCTCTACGATCACCTCGCGAAACGCGAGCTGCTGCCCGGCTCGCGCGGCATCGACATGCGCCGCCATGCGGCCGGCGCGCCGCTGATCGATTCGATCAAGCGCGGCTTCGTCTATTCGGACGGCTGGGTCGACGACGCGCGCCTCGTCGTGCTGAACGCGATGGATGCGAAGGAGCGCGGCGCCGACATCCTGACGCGCACGAAGCTGGTGTCCGCCGAACGCCGCGGCGACGAATGGGAAGCGCGGCTGCAGCACGCCGACGGCTCGATCCGCGTCGTGCATGCGCGCGCGATCGCGAACGCGGCGGGCCCGTGGGTCGGCGAAGTGCTGAAAGGCGCGCTCGGCCGCGGCGCGCACCACAGCGTGCGGCTCGTGAAGGGCAGCCACATCATCACGCGCCGCCTCTTCGATCACGACCACGCGTACATCTTCCAGAACCCGGACAAGCGGATCATCTTCGCGATTCCGTACGAACACGATTTCACGCTGATCGGCACGACCGACGTCGAATACACGAACGATCCCGCGAAGGTCGCGATCGATCGCGACGAGACGCAGTACCTGTGCGATTCGATCAACCGCTACTTCAAGCGCAAGATCTCGCCGGCCGACGTGCACTGGACCTACTCGGGCGTGCGCCCGCTGCTGGAAGACGAGAACGCGGCGAACGCGTCGGCCGTCACGCGCGACTACCGCCTCGAGCTGGACGACGGCGCGGGCGCCCCGCTGCTGTCGGTGTTCGGCGGCAAGATCACAACGTTCCGCAAGCTCGCGGAAGAAGCCGGCGACATGCTGTGCAACGCGCTCGGCCGCGACGCGAAGACCTGGACGGCCGGCGTTGCGCTGCCGGGCGGCGACATCGCGAACGCGAAGTTCGACGCATTCGCCGATACGTTCGCCAAACGCCATGCGTGGCTGCCCGCCGCGCTCGCCCGCCGCTATGCACGTGCATACGGCACGCGCGCGGAGCGCCTGATCGACGGCGCGCAGTCGCTCGCCGATCTCGGCACCGAAATCGCACCGGGCATCTACGACGCCGAACTGCGCTACCTGCGCGACGCCGAATGGGCGACCTGCGCGCAGGACGTGCTGTGGCGCCGCTCGAAGCTCGGCCTGCACGTCGCGCCCGGCACGCTCGACGCGGTGACCGCCGCGGTCGACGCGTGGTTCGCCGCCGCGCACGCGCCGCACGCCTGACCGGAATGCAGTTGCAGTTGCCGTACCGACGTTGACTCACCGACGCGCCGCCCCACATGCGGCGCGCATCACAACTAAGCCAAATCCACGGATGGAGATGAGAGACATGCAGGATCAGTACATCCTCGCGCTTGACCAGGGCACCACGAGTTCCCGCGCGATGCTGTTCGATCGCCAGGGCAATATCGTATCGATCGCCCAGAAGGAATTCGAGCAGATCTACCCGCAACCCGGCTGGGTCGAGCACGACCCGCAGGAAATCTGGTCGACGCAAGCCGGCGTCGCCGCCGAAGCCGTCACGCGCACGGGCCTGAACGGCACGTCGATCGCCGCGATCGGCATCACCAACCAGCGTGAAACCACGATCGTCTGGGATCGCGAAACGGGCCAGCCCGTCTACAACGCGATCGTCTGGCAGGATCGCCGCACGGCCGACTTCTGCGATTCGCTGAAGGCACAGGGCTTCGAGGCGAAGGTGCGCGCGAAGACCGGCCTGCCGATCGATTCGTACTTCTCGGGAACCAAGATCCGCTGGATTCTCGACAACGTGCCGGGCGCACGCGAGAAAGCCAAGCAGGGCAAGCTCGCGTTCGGCACCGTCGACAGCTGGCTCGTGTGGAACTTCACGAAGCACGAACTGCACGTGACCGACGTGACGAACGCGTCGCGCACGATGCTGTTCAACATCCACACGCGCGAGTGGGACAACGAACTGCTCGACATGCTCGACATCCCGCGCAGCATGCTGCCGGAAGTGAAGGCATCGTCGGAAATCTACGGCCACACGAAAACCACCGTGTTCGCGTCGAAGATCCCGCTCGCGGGTATCGCAGGCGACCAGCAGGCGGCGCTGTTCGGCCAGATGTGCACGCAGTCCGGCATGGTGAAGAACACCTACGGCACCGGCTGCTTCCTGATGATGAACACCGGCGACAAGCCGATCGAATCGAAGAACAACCTCGTCACGACGATCGCCTGGCAGATCGGCGACAACGTGCAGTACGCGCTGGAAGGCAGCATCTTCATCGCGGGCGCGGTGGTGCAGTGGCTGCGCGACGGCGTGGGCATCATCAAGTCGGCCGCTGAAATCGAAGCGCTCGCCGCGAGCGTGCCGCACACCGACGGCGTCTACCTGGTCCCTGCGTTCGCCGGCCTCGGCGCGCCGCACTGGAACGCACGGGCGCGCGGCTCGGTATTCGGCGTCACGCGCGGCACGACCTCCGCGCACCTCGCACGCGCGGCGCTCGATTCGATCGCATACCAGTCGCTCGACGTGCTGGCCGCGATGGAAGCCGACTCGGGCATCAGCATCGGCGAGCTGCGTGTGGACGGCGGCGCGAGCGCGAACAACCTGCTGATGCAGTTCCAGGCGGACCTGCTCGGCGTTGACGCGGTGCGTCCGCAGATCACCGAGACGACCGCCCTCGGCGCGGCCTACCTCGCGGGCCTCGCGATCGGCTACTGGAAGAACCTCGACGAAGTGCGCAGCCAGTGGCAGCTCGATCGCCGCTTCTCGCCGTCGATGCCGAAGGAGCAGGTCGAACGCTGCATGTCGGGCTGGCAGCGCGCGGTGCGTGCCGCCAAGGCATGGGCAGACGACGCGCAGTAACCGTCAGGCATCCAGACGAAATACAACAACACCGGCGGACCGCGCAATGCGCGAGTCCGCCGTGACTCAAGAGAGACAACAATGTCACCTTATATTGCAGAATTCATCGGCACGGCGATCCTCGTGCTGCTCGGCAACGGCGCGGTCGCAAACGTGCTGCTTGCAAAGACCAAGGGCAAAGGCGCGGACCTGATCGTGATCGTGATGGGCTGGGCGATGGCCGTATTCGTCGCCGTCTACGTGACCGCGTCGTTCAGCGGCGCGCACCTGAACCCGATCGTCACCATCAGCCTCGCGCTCGCGGGCAAGTTCGCGTGGTCGAAAGTCGGCGGCTACGTCCTCGCGCAGATGCTCGGCGGGATGGCGGGCGCGCTGCTCGTGTGGCTCGCCTATCGCCAGCACTTCGCGAAGGAAGCCGATGCGGACCTGAAGCTCGCGGTGTTCTGCACGGCGCCCGCGATCCGCAGCGTCACGCACAACGTGCTGACCGAAGCGATCTGCACGTTCGTGCTGATCCTCGGCGTGCTGTACCTCGCGTCGCCGCAAGTCGGCCTCGGCGCGCTCGACGCACTGCCCGTCGGCCTGCTCGTGCTCGGCATCGGCATCTCGCTCGGCGGCCCGACCGGCTATGCGATGAGCCCCGCGCGCGACCTGTCGCCGCGCATCATGCACGCGCTGCTGCCGATCCCCGGCAAGCGCGACAGCGACTGGCGCTATGCATGGGTGCCCGTCGTCGGTCCGCTGCTCGGCGGCGCCGCGGCGGCCGGCCTGTACCTGCACCTGCACGCGATGGCCTGAACGCGGGCCTGTGAAGAAGTGCGCGGCCATCGACCAACGCGCGCTTCGGGAACAGGCTCGTTCGCCTGACCGCCGGCACGCCGGCATAGCGGCGCGGGTATCGCACCCGTGCCGCTTCTCCCCGCCTTCGTACTCGTTCCCTTGCCGTGGCTCGCGCCGGTTGCGCATTGCGCATCGCTTCGCTACGTGCCGCCGCCATCGCCTCCGGCGCTGTACGCCCGAGCAGGCGCGACGCCGCATCGAGCACCGTCACGCGGCACCCGCGCAGTCGCGCCGACGCCGCGACTTCGAGTCGGGAAAATTTGCCGGAGCGTCGCGCGGCGTGTGCGTGAATGCACGTATGATGGCGAATTGATCTGTGTCGCCGACATCCCGCTTTTTCACCACCATGCTCGATCACCTCATCTGCGACTGCGACGGCGTGCTCGTCGACAGCGAAATCATCGCCGACCGCGTCCTGCTCGACACGCTGTCGGCCACGTTCCCGAATCTCGATTTCGAAGCCGCCGCCAAGTCGGCGTTCGGCCAGCAGACGTCGCGCTTCCTGGCGGGAATCGAATCCCGCTTCGGGATCGAGATGCCGGCCAACTTCATCGAGACCATCGAGCACAACATCGAGAGCGCGCTGGCGCAATCGCTCGCGCCGATCTCCGGCGTGCGCGACGCGCTGCTGAGGGTGAGCCTGCCGGCGGCCGTCGTGTCGAACAGCCGGCTCGCGCGCGTGCGCAGCTCGCTGAAGCGCGCGGCGCTCACCGAGATCTTCGGCGATCGCGTGTTCAGCTCCGAGCAGGTGGCGCGGCCGAAGCCCTACCCCGACGTCTACCTGCATGCGGCGCACACGCTCGGCGTCGCGCCGGAGCGCTGCGTCGTCGTCGAGGACAGCGTGTCGGGGCTGAATGCCGCGCGCGCGGCGGGCATGAAGACGATCGCATTCGTCGGCGCGAGCCACATCCCCGACAACTACGCGGACGCACTGCGCGCGATGGGCATCACGCGGATCATGCGCGAGATGAACGAGCTGCCGGCGTTCGTCGAAGCCGGCGTTCGCGGCGAATTCGGGGACGTACAGTCCTGATGGTCCTGCCAGCCCGATCAGGCGTGCACCGGTTCACCACGCACGCCGGGCCGCGGGCGCGCGAACGCGCCCGCCTTCCCCTTCCGCGCACTCAGGCCGGTTCGCAGCAGCGCTCGCGCGCGGCGGCCAGCGCCTCGCGGAACTCGACGAGTTCGGCGATCGTCAGCATCGGCAGGCCGTGCTGTTGCGCGAAACGCTCGACATCGTCGCCGCGCGTCATCGTGCCGTCCGGATTCATCAGCTCGCACAGCACGCCGGCCGGCTTCAGGCCGGCGAGGATCGACAGGTCGACCGTGCCTTCGGTGTGACCGCGGCGCGCCAGCACGCCGCCCGGTTGTGCACGCAGCGGAAACACGTGGCCGGGGCGCACGATGTCGTGCGGCTTCGCCCCTTCCGCGATCGCCGCGCGGATCGTCGTCACGCGATCGGCCGCCGATACGCCCGTATGCACGCCTTCGCGCGCCTCGATCGACACGGTGAACGCTGTGCCGTTGCGGCTCTCGTTGGTCTGCACCATCGGCGGCAGCTCGAGCGCACGCACGGTGTCGTCGGTCAGGCACAGACACACGATGCCGCTGCATTCGCGGATCAGCAACGCCATCGTCTCGGGCGTGATGCGCTCGGCGGCAACGATCAGGTCGGCTTCGTTCTCGCGGTCATGGTCGTCCTGCAGCACCACGGCACGGCCTGCGCGCATCGCTTCGAGCGCGGCAGCGATGCGCGGCGGCACCGGTTCGGAATCCAGCAACGGGAGATCGGCAAAGGCGTCGGCGGGTGCCGACGAAACGGACATCAAGGACATGTGAAACGCTCCTCGCAAATACGATTTGGGCGAAAAACGTTCCAGGGCATTGCAAACAGACAGAACGACAACCCGCTTCGCACACATGGCGAAGCGGCCCTGACGGACATGACTATCTGCACATCTTCTCTCATCCGGACTGTGACCGTCGGCTCTGGCATTCGACCAGATCTGCTGACCCCGCGCGGATGCGCGGGCGCTCGCGGGCTCGCCGGCTTACGCCAGCCTACCGCCGGTGGGGAATTTCACCCCGCCCTGAAGACGCACTGATTGCCGGATGGGCCAACCCCATCGACGGCGGGCCAAGCATACAACAGCTGCGCGCGCGGCGCAGCGAACACTGCCTAAAACCTTACTGACGACCCCGTCTAACGGCATCGCCCAGACGGCCGACGGACGACCCGCGGTCTCGCCGAACGCCGAGCACGCGGCCCGCTTCCGTGCGGCCTTGCGTTGCGCGGTCAGCCGGCCGCGTGCGCCGTATGCGCCGCATCGGGCACGAGCCAGCGCGGCGGCACCTCGGGGCTCACCGTCACGCGGAATGCGCGCGCCTCGCTGTCGCCCGGGTTGCGCAGGCTGTACGGCTGGTCGGCATCGAACACGATCGCGTCGCCGGTCGCGAGCAACTGGCGGCGGTCATGCACGCTGACTTCGAGCGTGCCTTCGCTGACGACGAGATTGACCGTCGTGCCGGGCGCGCGGCGGGCGCCGGGCTCCGTATGCAGCGGCGCGATCCGCAGTTCGTGGAACTCGGCCGCGGCCGGCTCGCCTTCCGGGTACAGCGCACGCGCCGAGAAGCGGCCGTTCGAGCTGACGACCCGCGACGCGCGCTCGGCCGCCAGGTGCTCGAAGCCGTTCACGGCATGGCGGCGCAGGAAGGCGGCGACCGATACCTTCAGCGCCGCGGCGATCTTGCAGAGCACCTTGATCGACGGCACGCTGCGCGCCGACTCGATCTGCGCGAGCATCGCGCGCGACACGCCGGACAGCCGCGCGAGCGCATCGAGCGACAGTTGCCGCTCGGCGCGCAACCGCGCGAGGTTCACACCGACGACCTGTTCCAGAACGTCGAGCGACGCGGACGCCCGCGCATCGGCGGCATTGCCGGACTCGAAGGAAGACACGTCGCGCACGAGCGCAAGGGGTGAAGACATAGCATTGCCTCCGGGCCGCTGTGCAGCCCTGCATATGGGGTAAGCCGGGATCGGAATCGGGTTGCGCCAGCAACGGCGCGTATCGAGACGCTATCACCCGGTCTTGCACCGGCAAACGAAGTTATCTTCACACCGTTATCAGCATCGCGGAGGAATGCGTTCGTCGCGAACCTTTTCCCGCCGCTATCGCGTCGCGCCGGCGCCGCGTTGCACGGCTCATTGCGCCGCCGGCGCCGTGCCGCGCGCCGGCCCGCGCGCGTCGAGCCGCATCGCAAACCACGTGACGACGAGCGCCGCGAACGTCACCGCGACGGCCACCCAGGGCAGCGCATCGAGCGCCAGGCCGTGTTCCAGCGCAAGGCCGCCGAGCCACGCGCCGAGCGCATTGCCGACGTTGAACGCGCCGATGTTCAGCGTCGATGCGAGATGCGGCGCGCTCGCGGCCTTCTCGACCACGTGCGCCTGGAGCGGCGGCACCGTCGCAAATGCGGCGATCCCCCATACGAACACGGTGACGGCCGCCGCGACCGGATGGTGGCTCGTCTTGGCGAACACGACCATCACGGCCATCAGCGCAACGAGGATCGCGATCAACGACGGCATCAGCGCGCGGTCCGCGAGCTTGCCGCCGAGCGTGTTGCCGATCGTCAGCCCCGCGCCGAACAGGACGAGGATCAGCGCGACCGAGCGCGGCGAATAGCCCGACACGGACTGGAGAATCGGCGCGATGTACGTGAACACGACGAACACGCCGCCGAAGCCGAGCACGGTCATCAGCAGCGCGAGCCACACCTGCGGCTCCTTCAGCACGCGCACTTCGTGGCCGAGGCCGACCGGCCCGCTGTCGTGGCGGTTCGGCACCAGCGCGGCGACGCCGCCGAGCGACAGCACGCCGAGCGCGGCGACGATCCAGAACGACGCGCGCCAGCCAAGCAACTGGCCGACGAAGGTGCCGAACGGCACGCCCAGCACGTTCGACAGCGTGAGCCCCGTGAACATCAGCGCGATCGCGCTCGCACGCTTGTCGGCCGGCACGAGCGACGCGGCGACCACTGCACCGATCCCGAAGAACGACCCGTGCGCGAACGACGTGACGACCCGCGCGACCATCAGCATCGCGTAGCCGGACGCAGTCGCGCACAGCACGTTGCCGACGATGAAGATCGCCATCAGCAACTGCAGCGCGGCCTTGCGCGGCATGCGGCTCGTCAGCACCGCGAGCAGCGGCGCGCCGGCCGCGACACCGAGCGCGTAACCCGTGACCAGCAGGCCGGCAGACGGCAGCGACACGGCCAGGTCGCGCGCGACCTCGGGCAACAGGCCCATGATGACGAACTCGGTGGTACCGATGGCGAAGGCGCTGATCGCAAGCGCCAGTAACGGAATGGGCATGGGGTTCTCCGGAAGGCGGCGGACGCGGCGCCCGGTCGGTGCCGCACCGCACAAAAGGCAGGATGTGCGCATTGTCCCGAAGATGCCGATATTTGATAATTGGCTTGGCGTTTGAACCATTTTCAAATATTTCTGGAAAATCGCATGGATCGACTGGGCGATATCCGGCTGTTCGTCGAGGCGGCCGAGCTGGGTAGCCTGTCCGCCGCCGGGCGCAAGCTGAACCTCACGCCGGCCGCCGCGAGCGCGCGCCTCGCGAAGCTCGAGGCGGCGGTCGCCACCCGGCTGTTCGACCGCTCGACCCGGCAGTTGCGGCTCACCGACGAGGGCCGCCTGTACCTGAACGGCTGCCGGCAGGCGTTGCAGGCGCTCGATGACGCGAACGCGCTGTTGCAGGCCGGCCGCAACGTCGTCGGCGGCCGGGTACGGCTGTCGGCGACGTCCGATTTCGGCCGCCGCCGGCTGCTCGACTGGCTCGATGAATTCACCGCGCGCTACCCGAACGTGACGTTCTCGCTGACGGCGTCCGACTCGACGGCGAACCTGTGGCAGGACGAGATCGACCTCGCGATCCGCTTCGCGGCGCCGCCCGACGGCGCGCTGATCGCCCGCCGGCTCGCCGCGGACCGGCGCGTGCCGTGCGCGGCGCCGTCGTTCATCGAACGCCACGGCGTGCCGAGCGATCCGGAAGATCTGGCCCGCTTTCCGTGCAACGTGATCACGGTGGCGTCCGGCCCGATGAACACGTGGCGCTTCACGCGCGGCGACGACACACAAACCTGCACGGTACCGCTCGCCACCGCGTTCGAGACCAACGACGGCGGCCTCGCCCGCGAGTGGGCGCTGCGCGGCCGCGGCATCGTGCTGAACTCGATCTGGGATGTCGCCGACGACATCCGCGCCGGGCGGCTCAAGGTCCTGCTGCCGGACTGGCGGCACCAGAGCGCAGCGCTGCACGCGATCTATCCGGGCAAGCGCTACATGGCGCCGCGCGTGCGCGTGCTGCTCGACTTTCTCGCCGAACGCTTCGCGCGCGAGGAAGCCGCGCACGAAGACCTGCTGAACGCGTGCCGCTGACGGCCGACGCGCCGACGCCAAGGGGTCGGAACCTGGAGCCCGGCGTCGCGCGGCCGCAACCCGCCTCCCGTCCCGGCCGGCACGAAAAGCTATAATGAAAGGCTTTCCCGACGGCTTCTCATGCTGGCTGCGCGCCATCCGCGTGCAGCGCACGGCCGTCCCGATTCACCCTCTAGACGACGCCCCCAGGTCAACCACTGCGAACGGCGAACCCCCATGACCAAGAAAGTTTACGTAAAGACCTTCGGCTGCCAGATGAACGAGTACGACTCGGACAAGATGGTGGACGTGCTGAATGCGGCCGAAGGCCTCGAAAAGACCGATACGCCGGAAGACGCGGACATCATCCTGTTCAACACGTGCTCGGTGCGTGAAAAGGCGCAGGAGAAGGTGTTCTCCGATCTCGGCCGCGTGCGCGAGCTGAAGGAAGCGAAGCCCGGCCTGCTGATCGGCGTCGGCGGCTGTGTCGCGAGCCAGGAAGGCGCATCGATCGTGTCGCGCGCGCCGTACGTCGACCTCGTGTTCGGCCCGCAAACCCTGCACCGCCTGCCGCAGATGATCGACGCGCGCCGCGAGAGCGGCCGTGCGCAGGTCGACATCTCGTTCCCCGAAATCGAGAAGTTCGACCACCTGCCGCCCGCGCGCGTCGAGGGGCCGAGCGCGTTCGTGTCGATCATGGAAGGCTGCTCGAAGTACTGCAGCTACTGCGTGGTGCCGTACACGCGCGGCGATGAAGTGTCGCGCCCGCTCGACGACGTGCTGACCGAAGTGGCCGGCCTCGCCGACCAGGGCGTGCGCGAAGTCACGCTGCTCGGCCAGAACGTGAACGCGTATCGCGGCGCGCTGGCGGCCGGCTCGTCCGAAATCGCCGATTTCGCGACGCTGATCGAATACGTCGCCGACATCCCCGGCATCGAGCGGATCCGCTACACGACGTCGCACCCGAAGGAATTCACGCAGCGCCTGATCGACACCTACGCAAAGGTGCCGAAGCTCGTGAGCCACCTGCACCTGCCCGTCCAGCACGGCTCCGACCGCATCCTGATGGCGATGAAGCGCGGCTACACGGTGCTCGAATACAAGTCGGTGATCCGCAAGCTGCGCGCGATCCGCCCCGACCTGTCGCTGTCGACCGACATGATCGTCGGCTTCCCCGGCGAGACCGAGGACGATTTCGACAAGATGATGGCGCTCGTGCACGAGATGAGCTACGACACCAGCTTCTCGTTCATCTACAGCCCGCGCCCCGGCACGCCGGCCGCGAACCTGCACGACGACACGCCGCGCGAAGTGAAGCTCAAACGCCTGCAACATCTGCAGGCGACCATCGAGGAAAACGTCGCGCGCATCAGCCAGTCGATGGTCGGGAAGGTCGAGCGGATCCTCGTCGAGGGCCCGTCGCGCAAGGACCCGAACGAACTCGCGGGCCGCACCGAGAACAACCGGGTCGTGAATTTCCCGGCGCCGCTCGCGTCGCACCCGCGCCTGATCGGCCAGATGATCGACGTGAAGATCAACCATGCGTACCCGCATTCGCTGCGCGGCGAGCTCGTGCTCGTGAGCGACGACGCGAGCGCGGCCACCCACTGACTGACGCTCAACAGGAGCCCGACGCCACTTTGAAGCCGACCCAAGCACTGGAATTCGTCGCGCCGCGCGACGACAACGCGCGCCTCGCCAACCTCTGCGGCCCGCTCGACGAGAACCTGCGGCAGATCGAACAGGCGCTCGACGTCACGCTCGCGCGACGCGGCCACCGGATCGCGATCCGCGGGCGCGGCGCCAAGCTCGCGCTCACCGCGCTCGAGAACTTCTACAACCGTGCGCGCGATGCGCTGTCGGTCGACGACATCCAGCTCGCGCTGGTGGAAGTGCGCCACACGTCCGGCAACGGCCGCCAGGACACGCTCGACGTGCGCTTTCGCGGCGACCCCGACCATCCGTTCGACGAGCCTGTCGTCCAGCTCGACGCCAGCGAGCCGGACGAGGAGCCCGCGCCGAAGCTCTATACACGGCGCGCCGACCTGCGCGGCCGCACGCCGGCGCAGCGCGAGTACCTGAAGCAGATCCTGCAGCACGACGTGACGTTCGGCATCGGGCCGGCCGGCACCGGCAAGACCTACCTCGCGGTCGCGTGCGCGGTCGACGCGCTCGAGCGCGACCAGGTCAAGCGGATCGTGCTGACGCGCCCGGCCGTCGAGGCCGGCGAGCGGCTCGGCTTCCTGCCGGGCGATCTCGCGCAGAAGGTCGACCCGTACCTGCGTCCGCTGTACGACGCGCTGTACGACCTGCTCGGCTTCGACAAGACGGCGAAGATGTTCGAGCGCCAGATGATCGAGATCGCGCCGCTCGCGTACATGCGCGGCCGCACGCTGAACCACGCGTTCATCATCCTCGACGAGGCGCAGAACACGACGCCCGAGCAGATGAAGATGTTCCTCACGCGGATCGGCTTCGGCTCGAAGGCAGTCGTGACCGGCGACACGAGCCAGGTCGACCTGCCGCGCGGCCACAAGAGCGGCCTCGTCGAGGCGCAGCAGGTGCTCGGCGGCGTGCGCGGCATCGCGCTCACGCGCTTCACGAGCGCCGACGTCGTGCGTCATCCGCTCGTCGCGCGCATCGTCGAGGCGTACGACGAATTCCACGCGCAGCACCAGGACGGCTGACCGGCCGGCGGCACCTGTATGCCGCCCCGGCCTGACAGCCCGGCCCGGCCCGCCAGACGGCGCGCCGGGCTTTTTTTCGCCGGTGCCAATTCGGGTGCGATCGGCCGTTTGGTGTATCCTCAACGCGTTCTAATCGCCGCACGCGTCATGAAATCCTCCCGTTCCCGCAAGTCCGGGCGCGCCCAGTCCGCCGCGCCCGCCTCCCCCCGCCTTTCGCTGTTCGACGCGAAGGGCAAGGCCCGGACCGTCAACGCACAAGGGCTGCGAATCGACTTCCCGGATGGCCGCAGCCTGATGTTCGACCTGTCGGGCAGTTCGGGAGAAGCCGCCGTCGCGATCGTCGCGCAGCACAACGATCCGGCCATGCGCGCAAAGCTCGCGCTGCAGCCCGAGCACTACGACAGCGTGACGCTGCACGTGGGCGCCGAGCCCGCCCCGCGCGAAGACGACACCGAAGACGCGCTGCGCGAGCCGGAGCTCGACCTGTCCGTGCAATACGGTGACGAAATCACGAGCGACGTGCGCAAGACGCTACCGAAGCGCAAGCTGATCGCCGAGTGGATCGAGCCGGCGCTGTTCGCCAGCGCGCAGCTCACCGTGCGCTTCGTCGGCGAAGAAGAAGGCCGCACACTGAACGCCGGCTATCGCCACAAGGACTACCCGACCAACGTGCTGACCTTCGCGTACGACGCGGCGCCAGACGGCACCGTGATCGGCGACCTCGTGCTGTGCTGCCCGGTCGTCGAGAAGGAAGCGCACGACCAGGGCAAGCCGCTCACGGCCCACTACGCGCACCTGCTGGTGCACGGCGCGCTGCATGCGCAGGGCTACGACCACGAGACGAGCGACGAGGACGCAGCCGAAATGGAAGCGCTCGAAGTCGACATCCTCGCGAAGCTGGGCTTCCCGAACCCGTACCAGTAAGCCCTCCGCACGATGCGCAACGTCGCGACGATCCCGCCCGCCTACCCGCCGTCGATCGGCGACGGGCGCCTGCTGACGGAAGACGAGCTCGCGGCTTCGCTCGCGCACACGATGCGCGACTGGGACGGCCAGCAGGATCTGTGGCTGTTCGGCTACGGCTCGCTGATCTGGAACCCGGGGTTGCCGACCGTCGCCGCCGTGCGCGGCAAGGTGCACGGCTATCACCGCGGGCTCTACCTGTGGTCGCGCGTGAACCGCGGCACGCCCGAACGCCCGGGCCTCGTGCTCGCGCTCGATCGCGGCGGCTCCTGCTCGGGCATCGCGTTCCGGCTCGCCGGCCCGACCGCGCAACCGCACCTCGAAACGCTGTGGAAGCGCGAAATGCCGATGGGTTCATACCGGCCCGCGTGGCTGCCCTGCTCGCTGGAAACCGGCGAACGCGTGAACGCGCTCGCGTTCGTGATGCGCCGCGACGCGCCCACCTACACGGGCAAGCTGACCGATCCCGTCGTGAAGGAAGTGTTCGGCTGCGCGGCCGGCCGCTACGGCACGACGCTCGACTACGTGAGCCGCACCGTCGATGCGCTGCGCGCGAGCGGCATCCCCGATCGCGCACTCGAAGGGCTGCTCGCGCGATGTCGATGACGCGGCACGGCGCCCGGCTTGCCGCTACGCGCTGCCGCGCCGCATGCGCATTCGAACAAGGACACGCCCGATGAAACCGTCACGCTGGTCGCATTGCAAGATAGCCGCGCTGATCGTCGCCGCGAGCGTCGCGCTGTCCGGCTGCGGAATCTCGGGCTGCGGCGGCGCCGCGACCAACGGCGCGGCCGCCGGCGGCTGCTCGGCCGGCATGCGGTTCTGAACCGCGGCGCGGCGGCAAAACCCGCGTGCGTCAGAATGCCGCCCCGGGCCGCCTCCGCAGGACGTTTTCGCGCGTCACGGCGCCCCGCCCCTACCGCACCCGATTTTTGCCGCCGCTGCCCCGCCGCGCCTTTCTGAGATAGGATGGAGCCGAGGACGGCGTCGCGCCCGGCGCGGCCGTCCGCGAACGGGGCCTGCGCAAGCTGCCCACCCTGGCCGAGCGGCCGGTGTGACACGGTCGCGTCGTGCCCTTGGTGTATCCTTGCCTACTCCGTGACCGCGCGCTCCGGCATGACCCGGGCGCACCACCATGAACGATTCGTATCCCAGTCGTAAGCTAACCGACAAACCGCAAGAAAAGCGCTCGCTCCTCGAGCGCCTGACCGACTTCATCTCGCCCGAGCCCGAATCCCGCGGCGAGTTGCTGGAAATCCTCCAGGATGCCCACGAGCGCAACCTGATCGACGCCGATTCGCTGTCGATGATCGAAGGCGTGTTCCAGGTATCCGACCTGTGCGCACGCGACATCATGGTGCCGCGCGCCCAGATGGACGCGATCAACATCGCCGACAAGCCCGAAGATTTCATCCCGTTCGTCCTCGAGAAGGCGCACTCGCGCTACCCCGTGTACGAGGAGAACCGCGACAACGTCATCGGCGTGCTGCTCGCGAAGGATCTGCTGCGTTTCTATGCCGAAGAGGAATTCGACGTGCGCGGGATGCTGCGCCCGGCCGTGTTCATTCCCGAATCGAAGCGCCTGAACGTGCTGCTGCACGACTTCCGCGTGAACCGCAACCACCTCGCGATCGTCGTCGACGAATACGGCGGCGTCGCGGGCCTGATCACGATCGAGGACGTGCTCGAGCAGATCGTCGGCGACATCGAGGACGAATACGACTTCGACGAGGAAGCCGGCAACATCATCTCGGGGCCCGACGGCCGCTACCGCGTGCGCGCGCTCACCGAGATCGAACAGTTCAACGAGACGTTCGGCACCGATTTCCCCGACGACGAAGTCGATACGATCGGCGGGCTGATCACGCATCATTTCGGTCGCGTCCCGCATCGCGGCGAGAAGCTGCAACTCGGCAACCTCGTGTTCGAGATCCAGCGCGGCGATGCTCGCCAGGTCCACGTACTGCTGGTACGCCGCAATCCGCTCGCCAGCCGTCGCGCCGAAGCCTCGCACGAGGACTGACCGTCGCGCGCCAGCCGCGCGTTCCACAACCGCTCGCCCACTTCCGCTTCACATGGACGATCCGATCCTGTCCCGCCCGGCTGGCGGCCTTCTCGCGCCGACACCCGGCCGCGCGCTGCCGCGCTGGCACTACCCGGCCGCGCTGCTCGCCGGCGCAGCCAATACGCTCAGCTTCGCACCGACGCCGCATGGCGGCTGGCTGCAACTCGTCGTATTCGTCTGGTTTTTCGCGCAGCTCACGCGCACCGCAAGCTGGCGCAGCGCCGCGCTCACCGGCGGCGCGTTCGGCTTCGGCAACTTCATCACCGGCGTCTGGTGGCTCTACATCAGCATGCACGTGTACGGCGAGATGGCCGCGCCGCTCGCGGGCGGCGCGCTCGTGCTGTTCTCGCTGTACCTGTCGCTGTACCCGGCGTTCTCCGCCGGGCTGTGGTCGTTCTGCGCGGGCCATGCGTGGCATCGCCGCACGCCCGACCCGCGGCCGTTCTCGCCGACCTGGCACGGCGCATTCGCATTCGCGAGCGCATGGGCACTCGGCGAATGGCTGCGCGGCACCGTCCTCACCGGCTTCCCGTGGCTTGCAAGCGGCTATCCGCAGGTCGACGGCCCGTTCGCGGGTTTCGCGCCGGTTGCCGGCGTGTACGGGGTCGCGTGGGTGCTCGCGCTGTTCGCCGCGCTGGTCGTGCAGGCGCTCGCCGCCGCCCGGCCGTCGCCGCTTGCCGAACCCCGTGCCGGCGATGCGCGCGTGCGTATCGCCGCGCCGGCCGGCATCGCGGTCGCGCTGATCGCGGCCGGTCTCGGCCTGTCGCAGGTCACGTGGACCGTGCCCGCGAACAAGCCGCTCACGGTGCGGCTGCTGCAGGGCAACGTGAAGCAGGACATCAAGTTCGAGGAAGCGGGCATCGACGCGGCGATCAAGATGTACACGCAGATGATCATCGAGAAGCCGGCCGACCTGATCGTCACGCCGGAAACCGCGATCGCGGTGATGATCCAGGAGCTGCCCGAGCCGTTCGCCGTCGCGATCCGCAAGTTCAGCGACACGACGGGCTCGGCCGTGCTGTTCGGCGCGGTCGGCGCATCGGTGACCGAGGACGGCCGCTACGTCGACTATACGAACAGCCTGTACGGCGTGACGCCGAATTCGCGCGACATCTATCACTACGACAAGCACCACCTCGTGCCCTTCGGCGAATTCATCCCGTGGGGCTTCCGGTGGTTCGTCGACCTGATGAAGATGCCGCTCGGCGACTTCGCGCGCGGCGCGCCCGTGCAGAAGCCGTTCCTCGTGCACAACCAGCCCGTGATGGCCGACATCTGCTACGAGGACTTGTTCGGCGAGGAAATCGCCGCGACGATCCGCGACAACCCGCAGCCGCCGGGCGTGCTCGTCAACGTGACGAACCTCGCGTGGTTCGGCGACACGATCGCGCTCGACCAGCACCTGCAGATCGCGCGGATGCGCTCGCTCGAGACGGGCCGTCCGATGCTGCGCTCGACCAACACGGGGATGACGGCCGCGATCGATGCGCGCGGCCGCGTGCTCGGGCAACTGAAGCCGTTCACGATCGGCTCGCTCGACGTGCGGATCGAAGGCACCAGCGGCTTCACGCCCTACGTGACGAGCGGCAACAACATCGTGCTCGCGGTGTCGCTCGTACTGCTGGCGTTCGGCTTCACGTTCGGCCCCGGGCTGCGCCGGCGCAACGGCCGGAAGAACGGCGACGGCCAGCCGGAATGACGGCGGGCGGCCGCTGCGCAGTGCGTGGCGGCCGCCGAATGCAACATGCAGCAGCGGCCCATAGCCGCTGACCGGCCGGCCGCTCAGGCCCGCCGGGCCGACCCTGCCGATTGAGCCGCTTGAGTCGCTTGAGCCTGTTAGCGCGGCTGCGCGGCCAGGCGCCGCAGGTCGCGGCCCACCTCGTCCATCACCGGCGCCCACGCGCCGAACACCGGTTGCCGGTACAGCGTCGCGGTCGGGTACCACGGGCTGTCCTTGCGTTCGAGCAGCCACGGCCAGTGCGGATTCACGTCGAGCAGCACCCAGGTGCGCGCGCCGAGCGCACCCGCCAGGTGCGCGACCGACGTGCACACGGTGATCACGAGATCCAGCGCACCGATGAACGCGGCCGTATCGTCGAAGCTCGTCAGTTCCGCGGTGACATCCTCGATCGCGAAGCCGGCCGCGCGCGCCGCCTCGACATCCGCGTTCGCGCCCGGTTGCAGCGAATGGAACGCGACGCCGTCGATCCCGCGGAACGCGTCGGCATAGCGCTCGAGCCCCACCCGCCGGAACGGATTGCGCTGGTGCCCCGCGCTGCCCGTCCACACGAGCCCGACCTTCAGCCGGGGGTCGCCCGCGAGCCGCGCGCGCCACGCATCGCGCGCCTGCGGATCGGCCCGCAGATACGGCACCGACGACGCGAGCGTCGACGCTTCCATGCCGAGCATCAGCGGAAGGCCGATCAGCGGTACTTCGTAATCGAAGGCCGGCAGCAATTCGATGCCGCCGCCCGCGCTGAATGCGTCCGCATGCGCGCCGAGGCTGCGCTGCATCAGCGTGCCCACCAGCGGGAACGTATTCCAGATGAGCCGGCCGCCCTCGCGATGCACGCGCTCGGCGAGCGGCGCGACGAAGCGGCAGAACTGCAGTACGTCGCCGAGCCCCTGCTCGCCCCACACCAGCAGCGTCTTGCCGGCGAGCGGCTCGCCCTGCCAGCGCGGGCCCGGCAGCACCGGCCGGCGGCCGCGCAACTCGCCCGCGCCGTCCCAGCGCGCCTCGTGGCCGCGCCAGCCGGCCGCGTAGTTGCCGCGCACGAGCTGGACGATCGCCAGGTTGAAACGGTACGACGCGTCGTCGGGCGCCAGTTCGCATGCGCGCGCCGCGTAGCGCTCGGCGTCGTCCCAGCGCTGCGCCTCCTTCATCGCCAGTGCGACGTTGTTCATCGCGAGCGCGTTGTCGGGCGCGAGCTCGACGAGCCGCGCCGCGCACGCGAGCGCGGCGTCCAGGTCGTGCGTCGCGAGCCGCGCGACGACGAGATTGATCCACGCCTGCACGTCGCGTGGATCGAAGCGCACCGCCGCTTCGAGCAGCGCGATCTCCTCCGCGCGGCTGCTACCCGACATCCGCAGCGCGATCGCGAGATTGTTGCGCAGCGATGGCCGGTCGGCGTCGAGCGCCAGCGCGGCGCGATACGGTGCCACGGCGTCCGCGTGCCGGCCCGCCATCTGGAGCGCGTAGCCGTGATTGAAGTATGCGGTCGCGCCCGGCTGCACGCGCGCCGCGCATTCGGCGAGCGCGATCGCATCGGCCGTGCGCTGCCGCGAGACGAGCGCGCCGGTGAGTTGCGCTAGCGCATCGGCGTCGACCGCATGCAGATGCCCGGCAGCGGCCAGCCACAGATCGTGCGCGGGCTGCTCGCCGCGCGCCTGCGCATCGGCGGCCTGCCCGAGCAGCGCGAGGAAGGGCGGGAGCAGCGGGATGAGGATATCGGTCGGATCGTCCATGCAGTCGGAGTCGGCTAGCGGTGGCGCGGCACGCGTCGCGCGCACCGCAATACGCGCATCTTAACGCCCGCGCAAAGCCGCGCGGCACCTGCGTCGCAACGTGCCGCGCGATCACCCGGCACGCGCCGGTCACGCCCCGCGCAGGCCGCTCGCACGGGGCCGACGGCGTGCTCACCCGCGTTCCGGCCGCATCCGCTCGCCGATCCGGTAAAATTACGCGTTTCAGCACACTAACAAGCCGCGCCGCCGCGCGAGCCGACCCTCCGGGCCCCGCCCGGAGCGCCGCCCGCAACGGAGCGCCAGCGCCACGAAGGCTCTTCATGCTTACGTTTCAGCAAATCATCCTGACGCTGCAGTCCTACTGGGACAAGCAGGGTTGCGCCCTGCTCCAGCCCATCGACATGGAAGTCGGCGCGGGCACGTCGCACGTCCACACGTTCCTGCGCGCGGTCGGCCCCGAGCCGTGGCGCGCCGCGTACGTGCAGCCGTCGCGCCGCCCGAAGGACGGCCGTTACGGCGAGAACCCGAACCGCCTGCAGCACTACTACCAGTACCAGGTCGTGCTCAAGCCGGCGCCGGAAAACATCCTCGACCTGTACCTCGGCTCGCTCGAGGCGCTCGGCTTCGACCTGCAGCAGAACGACGTGCGTTTCGTCGAGGACGACTGGGAAAACCCGACGCTCGGCGCGTGGGGCCTCGGCTGGGAAGTGTGGCTGAACGGGATGGAAGTCACGCAGTTCACGTATTTCCAGCAGGTCGGCGGCCTCGACTGCAAGCCGGTGCTCGGCGAGATCACGTACGGCCTCGAGCGCCTCGCGATGTACCTGCAGAAGGTCGAGAACGTGTACGACCTCGTGTGGACCGAGTGGGAAGAGCAAGGCCCGAACGGCCCCGAACTGCGCCGCCTGTCGTACGGCGACGTCTACCACCAGAACGAGGTCGAGCAATCGACCTACAACTTCGAGCACGCGAACGTCGACCTGCTGTTCACGTTCTTCAACAGCTACGAAGCGGAAGCGAAGAAGATGATCGACGCGCAGCTCGCGCTGCCCGCATACGAGCTCGTGCTGAAGGCCGGCCACACGTTCAACCTGCTCGATGCGCGCGGCGCGATCTCGGTCACCGAGCGCGCGGCGTACATCGGCCGCATCCGCGCGCTGTCGCGTCTCGTCGCGCAGGCCTACTACGACTCGCGCGAGAAGCTCGGCTTCCCGATGCTCGGCAACCCGCCGGGCGTGCCGGGCCTCACCACCGACGCCCAGGACGCCGCACAGCCGGCGTGGGCGCCGCCGCTCAAGGTCGAACGCAAGATCGATCAGGACTGACGAGACGAGATTCATTCCAATCATGACGCACAATCATCCCGCCCCCCTGCTCGTCGAACTGTTGACCGAAGAGCTGCCGCCGAAGGCCCTCGCGCGCCTCGGCGACGCATTCGCCGAAGGTCTCGCGCAACGCCTCGCGGCGCGCGACCTCATCGACGGCGAACTCGTGTTCGAACGCTACGCCACGCCGCGCCGCCTCGCCGTCGTCGTGCAGAACGTGCGCGCCGTCGCCCCTGAAAAGCAGGTCCGCGAAAAAGTCCTACCCGTGTCGGTCGCACTCGACGCCGAAGGCAAGCCGACGGCCCCGCTCGCGAAGAAGCTCGCGGCGCTCGGCCACCCGAACCTGTCGATCGCCGATCTCGAGCGCGCGCAGGACGGCAAGGCCGAAGCGTTCTTCCTCAACTATTCGGCCGCCGGCGCGACGCTCGCCGACGGCCTGCAGGCCGCGCTCGACGAGACGCTCGAGAAGCTGCCGATCCCGAAGGTGATGACCTACCAGCGCCCGGACGGCTCCGACGTGAAGTTCGTGCGCCCGGTGCATCGCCTGACGGTGCTGCACGACGATCGCGTCGTGCCCGTCACCGCGTTCGGCGTCGACGCCGGCGACACGACGCTCGGCCACCGCTTCCTGTCCGACGGCCTCGTCGCGATCCAGCATGCGCGCGCCTACGCCGACACGCTGCGCGACAAGGGCCGCGTGATCGCGCACTTCGCCGATCGCCGCGAAACGATCCGCACGCAGCTGAACGAACACGCGAACGGCGATACCGTCGTGATGCCCGAGTCGCTGCTCGACGAAGTGACATCGCTGGTCGAATGGCCGGTCGTCTACCCGTGCCGCTTCGAGGACGAATTCCTGCAGGTCCCGCAGGAATGCCTGATCCTCACGATGCAAACCAACCAGAAGTATTTCGCGCTGACCGACGTCGCCGGCAAGCTGCGCTCGCGCTTCCTGATCGTGTCGAACATCGAGACGAAGACGCCGGGCGAGATCATCGAAGGCAACGAGCGCGTCGTGCGCCCGCGCCTCGCCGATGCGAAGTTCTTCTTCGAGCAGGACAAGAAGAAGCCGCTCGCCGACCGCGTGCCGCAGCTCGCGAACGTCGTGTATCACAACAAGCTCGGTTCGGCGCTCGCACGCGTCGAGCGCCTCGAGGCGCTGGCTGGCGAGATCGCACCCGCGATCGGCGCCGACGCCACGCACGCGAAGCGCGCCGCGCGTCTCGCGAAGGCCGACCTGCTGACCGACATGGTCGGCGAGTTCCCGGAACTGCAGGGCACGATGGGCACGTACTACGCGCGCCACGACGGCGAAGCCGACGACGTCGCGCTCGCCTGCGCCGAGCACTACCAGCCGCGCTTCTCCGGCGACGCACTGCCGACCACGCCCGTGTCGACCGCCGTCGCGCTCGCCGACAAGCTCGAGACGATCGTCGGCATCTGGGGCATCGGCCTCGCGCCGACCGGCGAAAAGGATCCGTTCGCGCTGCGCCGCCACGCGCTCGGCGTGCTGCGCCTGCTGCTCGAGAAGCAGCTGCCGCTCGATCTCGTGTCGCTGCTGCGCACGGCCCATGCACGCTTCGAAGGCGTGCCGGGCGTGGCCGAATCGACCGATGCGATCCTCGCGTTCTTCATGGATCGCCTGCGCGGCCTGCTGCGCGAGCGCGGCTATTCGGCCGGCGAAGTCGACGCGGTGCTGAGCCTGAACCCGACGCGCGTCGACGATCTCGTCGCGCGCCTCGACGCGGTGCGCGAATTCACGCGCCTCGCGGAAGCCGAAGCGCTCGCGGCCGCGAACAAGCGGATCTCGAACATCCTGAAGAAGTCGGAAGGCGGCGCGAACGGCACGGTGCAACCGACGCTGCTCGTCGAGGCCGCCGAGAAGGCGCTGCACGAACAGCTCGCGGCCGTGACGCCGCACGTGCAGTCGCAGCTCGAGGCGCGTGCGTACACGGGCGCGCTGTCGGCGCTCGCCGCGCTGCGCGCACCGGTCGACACGTTCTTCAACGACGTGATGGTCAACGCGGAAGATCCGGCACTGCGCGCGAACCGTCTCGCGCTGCTGTCCGCGCTGCACCAGCAGATGAACTGCGTCGCCGACATCTCGAAGCTCGCCGCATAAGGGCCGCACGATGCCGACCAGCCCCAACCGAAAGCTCGTCGTCCTCGACCGGGACGGCGTGATCAACGTCGATTCGGATGCGTTCATCAAGACGCCCGACGAATGGATCGCGCTGCCCGGCGCCCTCGAGGCGATCGCCCGGCTCAACCACGCGGGTTATCGCGTGGTCGTCGCGACCAACCAGTCCGGCATCGGTCGCGGGCTGTTCGACATGGCCGCGCTCAACGAGATGCATCTGAAGATGCATCGCGCGGCGGCCGCGGTCGGCGCACGTATCGACGCGGTGTTCTTCTGCCCGCACACGGCCGAGGATCACTGCGACTGCCGCAAGCCGAAACCCGGCATGATGCAGATGATCGCCGAGCGCTTCGAGATCGATCCCGGTCACATGCCGGTCGTCGGCGATTCGCTGCGCGACCTGCAGGCCGGCGTCGCGGTCGGCTTCCAGCCGCACCTCGTGCTCACCGGCAAGGGCAAGAAGACGCTCGCCGCCGGCAACCTGCCGCCCGGCACGAAGGTCCACGACGACCTGCGTGCGTTCGCGCTCGATTTCCTTTCACACGAACACGAGTGATGCAGCCGCCGCGCGCATCCTCCCTAACGCCAGACTTACGCCGATGCGCTTCGTCCGCTCCCTGCTGCTGCTGATCTACTTCGTCCTGTACACGGTGCCGTACGCCACCGCGTGCTTCATCGCCTTTCCATTCATGCGCTCCGACGCGCGCTACTGGATGGCGGCCGGCTGGTGCAAGTCGACGCTGTGGGTCGTGCGCTGGCTGAACGGCATCCGCTACCGGATCGAAGGGTACGAGAACCTGCCCGACGGCCCGGCGGTGCTGCTGTCCAAGCACCAGTCCGCGTGGGAGACGCTCGCGTTTCCGGCGCTGATGCCGAGGCCGCTTTGCTACGTGTTCAAGCGCGAGCTGCTGTATGTGCCGTTCTTCGGCTGGGCGCTCGGGATGCTGCACATGGTCAACATCAACCGCAAGGAAGGCAAGAACGCGTTCACGTCGGTGATCCGCCAGGGCAAGAAGCGCCTGTCGGAAGGCGCATGGATGATCATGTTCCCGGAGGGCACGCGCACGCCGGTCGGCAAGCAGGGCAAGTACAAGACGGGCGGCGCGCGCTTCGCGATCGAAACCGGTGCACCCGTCGTGCCGATCGCGCACAATGCAGGTCGGGTGTGGCCGCGCAACTCGTTCACGAAATTCCCGGGCGTCGTCACCGTGTCGATCGGCAAGCCGATCCCCAGCGAGGGGCTGACGCCCGATGCATTGAACTCGCAGGTCGAAGCATGGATCGAAGCGGAAATGCGCCGGATCGATCCGGATTCGTATCGCCAGGCGGGTAATGCCGGCACGCGCGATGCCGCGCGTGTCTGACGCCGCCAGGTTGCAGCCGTTGCGTACGACAAAAAGAAGCGAACTGATGAAACAGCGTCCGCGGCCACGGCCTGCCGTCGTGGCCCTCGATCATCGCCAGATGGACCTGCCGCTCTTCGACGGGCCGGCCGCCGCACCGTCGGCGCCCGCCACGCCGCCGGCACCGCCCGAAGCGGCACCCGCGGCGCCCCTCGATCCGGGTCCGGCGCCCGACCGCTCGCGCGTGCGCACGTTCGCACTCGACAGCCGCGTGCTCGAATACCGGCTGAAGCGCTCCGCGCGCCGCACGATCGGCTTCACGATCGACGGCAGCGGGCTGTCGATCACCGCGCCGCGCTGGGTCACGCTCGCCGACATCGAAGCCGCGATCTCAGAGAAACAGCGCTGGATCTTCGCGAAGCTCGCGGAGTGGAAGACGCGCACCGAACAGCGCGCGCTGCCGCAGATCGACTGGCGCGACGGCGCTGAGCTTCCCTATCTCGGCAAGACGGTGACGATCGCGCTCGGCGCAGGTGCCGTCGCGTTCGATGCCGATGCGCTGCGGCTCTCGCTGCCGCTGCCCGTGCAGGCCGACATGCAGCAGATCAAGGATCGCGTGCAGGGCTGGCTGCAGGGCGAAGCCAAGCGGATCTTCGGCGAACGCCTCGCCGTCTATGCGGAGAAACTCGGCGTCACGTATTCGATGTACGCGCTGTCGTCGGCCGCGACACGCTGGGGCAGTTGCTCGAGCGACGGCAAGATCCGGCTGAACTGGCGGCTGATCCATTTCCCGATGTCGATCATCGACTACGTCGTCGCGCACGAGCTGTCGCACCTGCGCGAAATGAACCACAGCCCGGCCTTCTGGCAAACCGTCGAATCGATCTTTCCCGAGTTCCGCGAAGCGCGGCATACGCTCAAGCATCACCCGCCCGAGTTGCTGCCGTCGCTGTGACGCAATGGGTAGTGTGCCGAGATGCTCGCCCTGCCCGCTTGCACAGCGATCGCATACGTCGCAGGACGTTCATCCGGCACTCAGTACGCCTTCTTCTGATTGACGTCCTCCACTGCTTAAAGGCAGCGGATTCCCACACCTGGCGATGCACGTCCGCATCGGAGAATGTTCAACGCAGCGTTGACATCGCGATCATGCGCGACACCACAGTCACTGCAGGTCCACGCTCTTATTCGCAGCCCCGCGATACCTTTCGGCCGCGTCGTGCTGTCTTTCGACCCACACGCCGAACAGGACTGGGTCGAACCGCTTTCGTCGACTTCCTCGAACGTGGCTCCGTGCGCGATCGCTTTGTAGCGGAGCTTGTTTCGGAAGGACGACCAGGACGCGTCGTAGACGCTCTTCGCCATCCTGGTTCTGGCGAGCTTCGCGGCCGACACGTTGCCGACCGCGAGGTAATCGAACCGCCGCACCAGATCGAGTGCGAGCTTGTGCTGGAAATCGGCTCGAGCATTCGCGACCTTGGCGTGCAACTTCGCAATATGTCGCTTGTGCTTTCGCGCTTGCTGAGCCTTTGCCAGCTTCTCGGCCGCTTGCCGGCCGAACCGGTCGTTCGGCAGCTTCTCGCCGTCGAAAGTGTGGCGAAGTCTTTCAGGCCGAGATCAATGCCGACACCGGAACGAATCGGTCGGGCGTGAACATCGGGCATTTCGATCACGATATTCAGAAACCAATTGCCGCGCGCGTCTTGCGCAAAGCTGGTTCCGTCCTTGATCTTGCCTTCGGGAAGCAGGCGGCTGTTGAACACGCGAAAGGTGTTGCCGGCAAAACGAAACGCATCGCCCTCGCGTTTCAGGTCACGGCCCTTCAGCGGCACCCAGCCCAGCGATTTCCTGCCGCGGTAGCGAAGGTAGGGCCGACGGTGCTGACTGCGCGACTTCGCATATTGCTCGCACGTCGCGTTGATCGTGCCGGAGTGGATGCCGAGCGCCTTGCTGCTCCCGGTCGTCAGCACATTCAAATCGAAACCCGTCGGCCACTTCTTGTTCCACTTGAGCGCGTGCTTCTGCGTGTCGTTGCAGAAGTTCCAGACGTAGTTCACCGCACGGCTCTGCTTGTTGAGCAGCCCGTTAAGCGACTTCACCCGGTAGCGGTAGACAAGGATCATGCCGGCCATCCTAGTCTGCGCGCGAAGCTGCCTGTCAAGGGCGTTTTTCATTTCTGCCGTTAACGGAGAGCCCACGCACGGCGCCTGATGAACGCGGTAGCTGTTTGCGGCGGCGTGGCCCGCTCCCCGTGTTTAGTACGGCGAACCCTGTAAAGTCCGTTCCAGGAGCGAAAAGCAGGCCAGGGTCATATCCACTACAATTGCAACCTCCCAATGCGTCTATCGACGCACCATCAAAGGACTACTCATGCGAATCCTGCATACTATGCTTCGAGTGGGCGATTTGGACGCGTCCATCCGCTTCTACACCGAGGTCCTCGGCATGCGTCTGCTTCGAAAGCACGACTACCCTGATGGGAAATTCACGCTGGCATTTGTCGGTTACGAAGACGAGTCCGAAGCCGCAGCTATCGAATTGACCTACAACTGGGGCACCGACAAGTACGACTTGGGAACTGGGTACGGTCATATCGCACTGGAAGTGGAAGACGCATATGCTGCGTGTGAAGAAGTAAAAAATCGCGGTGGCGTAGTTACGCGCGAAGCCGGCCCTATGAAGCACGGTACAACCGTGATTGCCTTTGTTGCGGATCCTGATGGTTATAAAGTTGAACTGATCCAGAAAAAAGGTCGAGTCGACTAAACTTCATGAAGCGTCAAGCCCGCACCCTTCATCGCACAGAGGAGCATAGGCAGCGCTTACTTTGACCTTCAAATGTTCGCGCACCGTAAGCCCGCTTCAAGGCTGCGAGGTCTATGTTTAGATTCTCGCTCTCGACTCCAAGACGATCTCGCGCCTCGTTAAAAACTCTCGTGCGAAACCGCCGATTCGAGCACACCGGACGCGCCGCTCGCTCAACCCTGTCGCCCCACCGGCAAGGCATCGGAGGCCGTCGATGACCACACTCGCCGCCGCCCCCGTGCGCCGCGCGCTCGACACGCGCGCCGTCGGCCTGATGCTGCTGCTGTGCGCGATCTGGGGCTTCCAGCAGGTCGCGATCAAGAGCACGAACGCCGCGATTGCACCGATGTTCCAGGCCGGGCTGCGCTCGGTGATCGCGGCGGTGCTGCTGTGGGGCTGGGCCCGCTCGCGCGGTACGCCGCTGTTCCAGGCGGACGGCACGTTCGGCGCGGGCCTCGCGGCCGGGGCGCTGTTCGCCGGCGAATTCATCTGCGTGTTCTTCGGGCTGACGCTGACGAGCGCGTCGCACATGGCTATCTTCCTGTACACGGCACCGTGCTTCACCGCGCTCGGCCTGCATCTGTTCGCACCGGGCGAACGGCTGCAGCGCACGCAGTGGGCCGGCGTCGGCCTGGCATTCGCCGGCATCGCGCTCGCCTTCGCGGACGGCTTCCTGAAACCGCGCGCGCCCGGCGCATCGGTACTGGCCGGGCTGGCCGGCGACGCGCTCGGGATCCTGGGCGGCGCGATGTGGGCCGCGACGACGGTCGTCGTGCGCTCGACGGCGCTCGCGCGTGCGAGCGCAAGCAAGACGCTGTTCTACCAGCTCGCGGTGTCGGCGGTCGTGCTGGTCGCGCTCGCCGCGCTGCTCGGGCAGATGTCGTTCGCGCGCATCACGCCGCTGGCCGTCGCGAGCCTCGCGTACCAGTCGGTGATCGTCGCGTTCGTCAGCTACCTGTCGTGGTTCTGGCTGCTGACACGCTACAGCGCGTCGCGGCTGTCGGTCTTCACGTTCCTGTCGCCGCTGTTCGGCGTCGCGTTCGGTGTGCTGCTGCTCGGCGAATCGGTCGGCTGGCGCTTCATGTCCGCGGCTGCACTCGTGCTGACCGGCATCGCGCTCGTCAACGCGCCGCCGCGCCGACGGGCATGACGACCCGACGCAGCACGCGCGCGCCCATGCAATAAAAAGGCTGCCTCGCAAGGCAGCCTCTTGTTCCCATCCGGTCCGGCTCGCGTAACCGGCCTCAACCGGCCTTGCGCACCGCCGCGAGCGCCTGCGCGACGCCGACGTATTCCGCCACGCTCACATCCTCCGCACGGCGCGCGAGATCGAAGCCGAGCGCGTCGAAATCGATCGTCTCGCGGTAGTCGCCGAGCGTATTGCGCAGCATCTTGCGGCGCTGCGAGAACGCAGCGGTGACGATTTCGCCGAGCAACACCGGATCGACGTCCGGCAGTTCGTGCGGCTCGTACGGAATCATCCGGACGATCGCCGAATCGACCTTCGGCGGCGGCTGGAACGATTCCGGCGGCACGTCGAGCATCTTCTCCATCACGTAGCGGTACTGCAGCATCACCGACAACCGCGAAAACGCCTTCGTGCCCGGCTCCGCGACCATCCGTTCGACGACTTCGTTCTGCAGCATGAAATGCTGGTCGATGACCGCATCGGCGAACGTCATCAGGTGGAACAGCAGCGGGCTGGAGATGTTGTACGGCAGGTTGCCGACGATCCGCAGCGACGGCTTGTCGCCGGGCGCCGCGAGCGACCGAAAGTCGAATGCGAGCGCGTCGCCCGCGTGCAGTTCGAGCAGCGCACCGAAGCGTTGCTGCAGGCGCCCGATCAGGTCGCGGTCGAGCTCGACCGCATGCAGCGGCGAGTCGGGCGTCGCAAGGCGCTCGATCAGCGGCTCGGTCAGCGCGCCGAGCCCGGGGCCGATCTCGACCATGCGCTGGCCGCGCGCGGGGCCGATCGTCGAGACGATCGAGTCGATCACGCCGTGATCGACGAGGAAGTTCTGCCCGAAGCGCTTGCGCGCGAAATGGCCTTGGTGCTGTCTGCTGTTCGACATCGACTGAGTAAAACGAAAAATACGACGAATGAGGTAAAGCCGGCCCGCGTCAGGCCGTACGGCGATGGCGCGCCATCGTGACGGCCGTGTCGAGTGCGGCGATCATGCTGCCCGGATCCGCGCGGCCCGTGCCGGCCAGATCGAGTGCCGTGCCATGATCGACCGACGTGCGGATGATCGGCAGCCCGAGCGTCACGTTGATGCCCTCGCCGAACGTCGCATACTTCAGCACGGGCAGCCCCTGGTCATGGAACATCGCGAGCACGCAATCGGCGTCCGCGAGATGGCGCGGCTGGAACAGCGTGTCGGCCGGATACGGGCCGCGCGCGTCGATGCCCTGCGCGTTCGCGCGGGCCAGCGCCGGCGCGATCACGTCGATCTCCTCGCGGCCGAGATAACCGTTCTCGCCTGCGTGCGGGTTCAGGCCCGTCACGAGAATGCGCGGCGCGGCCAGACCGAAGTCGCGCCGCAGGTCGCGATCGATGATCGCGAGTGTCTCGACGAGCCCGTCGATCGTGAGTGCGGCCGATACGTCCTTCAGCGGCAGGTGCGTGGTCGCGAGCGCGACGCGCAGCGGCTTGTGGCCGGTACCGGCCAGCATCATCACGACACGCGGCGTGTGCGTGCGCTCCGCCAGGTATTCGGTATGGCCGGTGAACGGCACGCCCGCATCGTTGATGGTGCTCTTCTGCAGCGGCGCGGTGACGATCGCGTCGTACCGGCCTGCCAGCGCTCCGTCGATTGCGGCGTCAAGCAACCCGAGCACGTACGGGCCGTTCACGGCGTCCAGCTTGCCCGCCTGCACGGGCACGGCGAGCGCGTGATGCGCGACCGACACCGGCCCGCTGCCGGCCAGCGTGGCCCGGTCGGCGCCGACGGCCGCCGCACGCGCGTCGAGCAGCGCCGCATCGCCGAGCACGGTGAAATGCGCATCGGGCCAGCGCTGCGCGGCATCACGCAGCGCCTGCACGGTCAACTCCGGGCCGACCCCCGCGGGTTCGCCAGTCGTGATCGCGATCTGCAGCGCGGGTTTGGTCATCCGGGGCTCGCTCAGTTCGCCGGGCCGACGCCGCCGATCTTGTACTGCACGTACGACGAATCGCGCAGCTCGCGCAGCCAGTCGGCATACGCCTGCTCGGCCTTGCGCTGGCCGATCGCCTGACGCGCGATATCCATCTGCTGCTGCACCGAGCCTTCCGCTTCGCGGCGGCTCAGCACCTGGATCAGGTGATAGCCGTACTCGGTACGGATCGGCTGGCTGATCTGGCCGTCCTGCAGGTTGTTCATCGCGCGCTCGAATTCCGGCACGGTCTCGCCCGGGCTAATCCAGCCGAGATCGCCGCCTTGCGACGCCGAACCGTCCTGCGAGTAGGTGCGCGCGAACTTCGCGAAATCGCCGCCGGCCTCGACCTGGTTGCGGATGTCGGCCAGTTGCTGGCGCGCCTGGCCTTCCGACTTGCCTTCGCCCACGCGCAGCAGGATGTGGCGCACGTGCGTCTGGACGATCTTCGGTGCGGCGGCAGTCGCGCCCTGGCTCTGGCGGCGATCGACGAGACGCACGATCTCGAAGCCGTCCGGCACGCGGATCAGCGTCGGGTTGACCTGGCCCGGGCGCAGCTTCGATGCGGCGTCGACGACGTCGGCCGGCAGCGCGCTCGGCGCCTTGAAACCAAGGTCGCCGCCCTTCTTCGCGTCGTTCGCTTCCGAATTGTTCTTCGCGAGCTTCTCGAAATCGGCGCCCGACTTCGCCTGCTGCAGCAACGCGTCAGCCTTCTTCTGCGCGGCTTCGATGTCGGCCTGCGGTGCGTTGGTCGGCGCCTTGATGAAGATGTGCTGGAAGCGCAGGTCCTGCTGTTGCGCCGCGTTCGGCCCGCGCTGGCTCGCGATGTAGTTCGCGACCTCGGCGTCCGACACGGTGATCTTGCCGTCGACTTCGCGCTCGCGCAGCTTCGACAGCATCAATTCGGTACGCGCGTCGCTCGTGAAGATGCTCCAGGGCACGCCCTGCGCCTCGAGACGCGCGCGGTACTGCTCGAGCGTCATGCCGTTCGCCTGCGCGAGGCGCTGCAGCGTGGCCTGCACGGTCGCGTCGTCGATGCGGATCCCGTCGTCCTTGGCCTTCTGCACCTGGATACGCTCGAGCACCATCTGGTTCAGCACCTGCGCGCGCAACTGGTCGGTCGGCGGCACGGGTGCGTTCTGCTGCTGCAGCCGGCGCGCGATCAGGCCGGCACGCTGGTCGAGTTCGCGGCCCGTGATCACGTCGTTGTTGACGACCGCGACGACTTCGTCGGCGAGCTGCGCACCTTGCGAACCGAGCGCCTGCGCCGCGGCCGGCGCGGCGGCGAGCAGCGCGGAGGCCGCAGCGAGGCTGGACACGACTGCCGCGAAACGAAGGGTTTTCTTCATTGCCACTGGAACTCCATTGAAATCGTGCTGACCGGTGCAGACAAGCCGGCGTTACTCGTAGTTGCTGAAGCGGGACATCGGCGGCGGCGGCGGCGGCAGCGGCGTGTAGCCCGGCACCCCGGCGCGGAATGCGGACACGAGGCCGTTGTCGACGGTCGACAGGCCCTTGAGCGTCAGCTGCATCATGAATCGCGTCGACGAGTTCTGCTGTCCCGACGAATTGATGCCGTTCGCGGCCCGCTGCACCCCGACCCCGAGCGCCCAGCAATCCGCGTCGTATTGTAAGCCGACCAGACCGTCGACCACGCGATCGCCGGCCAGGTCATAGTTGAAGCGGCCGATCGCATACAGGCGGCGCGTGAGCGGCCATTGCGCGGACACCAGGAACTGGTTGATCGGCTGGTTGTCGAGCGTGGTGTTCGATCGCGTGTAGCGGTAGCCGACGTTGATCACGCGGCGCTCGCCCGGGCTGTAGCCGAAACCGACGCTCGACTTCACGAGCTGGTTGTTGTTCTGGTTGTACTGGAACGCCGTCTCCGACATGAAGCCCGAGCCGAGCTTCAGCGCGGCGCCGACGATCAGGTCCGAGTGGCGCGCCAGCACGGCGCTCTGCCCGGGCGTCAGCGTGACGCGCTGATCGGCGAAGTAGTACTGCTGCGCGATCACGAAACGCGCACGCTCGTCGCCGGTGCGCGGGTCGATGAAGCGTGACGTGAGCCCGGCTGTGATCCGGTTCGCGTCGGCGATCCGGTCGTTGCCGACGAACGTGTTCGGCTGGTAGATCTCCGCGAGGCCGAAGTCCGACTCCGCGGTGTCGAACAGCGGCGCATTCGACTGGTCGCGATACGGCGTGTACACGTAGTACAGGCGCGGCTCGAGGGTCTGGATGAAGTCCTGGCCGAACAGGCGTACCGAGCGGTCGAAGATCAGGCCCGAATCGAAGCTCACGGTCGGGATCGACTCGGTGAAGCGCTTCGGATTGTTCGGCGTGCTCGACGACAGGTAGTTCAGGTCGTACGACGCGAAGTGGTACTGGACCTTCGGCACGACGAAGTAGCCCGGGCCGTACACGCCGTACGCGATGTACGGGTTGAAGACGATCCGGTCACCCTGGGCTGCATCGGCGGTCGTGATACGGAACCGCGAATAGTCGGCTTCCGCGCCGAAGTCGAAGCCGCCGACGTTGTACTTCGTGTACTTCACGTTCAACTGCGGCTCGCGGCTGTAGGGCGCGATCGACGGCGGCAGCGTCTGCCAGTGCTGGTAGCGCGCGAGCACCGACCACGGGCCGTTGTTGTACGTGAGACCCGCTTCCTGCTGGTACAGCGTCTGCGTCCCGTTGATGAACTGGTTCGCCGACCCGAGGTCTTCGGGATACGTGTTGTCCGAGACCTTGTTGTAGTAGACATAGCCGCCGAAGCCACCGCCGAAATTCTGCTGGTGCTGCCAGTAGATCGCGTAGCGGTTGCGGTGCGCGAGCCGGTCATCCGGCAGGTAGTTGGCCGTAAACGTGCCCGAATACGACGGCGACAGGTAGCGGAACGTCGCCTCGGTCATCACGCCGCGCCGCGAGATGATGCGCGGCGTGAGCGTCAGATCGCGGTTCGGCGCGATGTTGAAGTAGTACGGCAGCGACAGTTCGAACCCGTTGCTCGAGTTCATTGCGAACGTCGGCGGCAGCAGGCCGCTGCGCCGCTCGCCCGACAGCGGGAACGTCATCCACGGGCTCGCAAAGATCGGCACGCCCTGGAAGAACAGCACGCCGTTGCGTGCGCTGCCTTCGTCGGCGCCCGTATCGAAGTCGAAGCGGCTGCCCTTGATGTACCACGCGGGGTTCGTCGAGCACTGGCACGCGGTGTAGGTGCCGTTGATGAACACCGAGCGCTCGTTGTCGACCATGTCGACGCGTTCCGCGCTGCCCGAGCCGCCCGTCATGTTGAAGTGATACTTCGGCGCCGTCATGAAGCCCTGGTTCGCCTCGATCTTCAGGTGCGCCTCGGGGCCGGCGAACGACGTGCCGGAGTTGTTGATCCTGACCTGGCCGTACGCATCGGCCATGTCGGTATCCTGATCGTAGTGGATCGCGTCGGCCTTCACGATGGCGTCGCCGCGCCGGAGCTCTGCCGAACCCTTTGCAGCGAGATCCTGCTCGGCCGTGCCGCTCGTGTGGTCGGCGATCACGAAGGCGGCCGGCTTCGCGCCGTCCTTCAGCGGATGATCCTCGAGCTGGGGCGCGAGACGCAGATCCCACGGCGAGTCGAGCGGCTGCGGCTGCGCGGCCGCGCCCGACAGCTGCGCGTACGACACGGCCGGCACGAGGCCGGGCACGGCCAGGAGTGCGAGCGCGAGCCGCCGTTTGCGCGGCGCCCCGTCACCGGGGAAAACATTCGGGAATAGCGGTTTGGGCGGCATCTATCGTTTGGCGAATCGCCCCTTGTCAACCGCGCCGTCGCGGCACATTCGCACGCGGCGGGCCGCACCGTCGCACCGCGACTGCGGCTGAGCGCAAACCGGGGAGGCGTTCGGGCGACCGCGCGACAGGCGGCGGACCTGCACGGCGGAAAGCTGACGCGGGGCGCGTCAAAAAAGTCGTGGGGTATTATATGGCAAGACGTTCCCCCCTCCTCCGAGTTTCATGACGCCCCCATCCGCCGCATCCCAGCCCGACGCCCGCCTCGAAGCGCTCACCGCGTGGCTGCGCCCGCTCGCCGAACGCCATGCGCTCGACCTGTCGACCCTCGCACCCGCCTCGTCGGACGCCAGTTTCCGCCGCTATTTCCGGGTCGCGTCGGCCACGAGCGCCGGCGGCACGCTGATCGCCGTCGACGCGCCGCCGCCCGAAAAGTGCCGTGAATTCGTCCAGGTCGCGCAACTGCTCGCCGCGGCCGGCGACCACGTGCCGGACGTGCTGGCCCACGATTTCGACGCGGGCTTCATGCTCGTGACCGATCTCGGCCGCACGTCGTACATCTCGGTGCTCGACCCGGCCGACCCGGCCGCCGCGAAACCGTTGATGCGCGCGGCGCTCGACGCGCTGATCCGCTTCCAGCTCACGTCGAAGCCCGACGTGCTGCCGCCGTTCGACGAGGCATTCCTGCGCCGCGAGATGGAGCTGATGCCCGAATGGTTCGTCGGCCGCCACCTCGGCAAGCCCGTCACCGACGCGATGCGCGGCACGCTCGACCGCACCTTCGCGCTGCTGGTCGCCAGCGCGCACGCGCAGCCGCAAGGGTTCATGCTGCGCGACTTCATGCCGCGCAACCTGATGGTGTGCGAGCCGAATCCGGGCATCCTCGATTTCCAGGACGCCGTCTACGGGCCGCTGACGTACGACGTCGTGTCGCTGCTGCGCGACGCGTTCATCAGCTGGGACGAGGAGTTCGAACTCGACTGCTTCGCGTACTACTGGGAAAAGGCGAAAAAGGCCGGCCTGCCGGTCGCCCCCGATTTCGGCGAGTTCTACCGCCAGCTCGAATGGATGGGGCTGCAGCGCCACATCAAGGTGCTCGGCCTGTTCGCGCGCATCAATTACCGCGACGGCAAGCCGCACTACCTGAACGACCTGCCGCGCTTCATCGCGTATGCGCGCAAGGTCGCGCTGCGCTATCGCCCGCTCGCGCCGTTCGCGAAGCTGCTCGACGAGCTCGAGGGCAATGCGCCGGCCGACGTAGGCTATACGTTCTGACCGCTCTCACACCCAGTCGAACATGAGCACTACCCTGACCACGGCGATGATCTTCGCCGCCGGGCGCGGCGAACGGATGCGCCCGCTCACAGACACCCGCCCGAAGCCGCTGCTCGAAGCGGGCGGCAAGCCGCTGATCGTGTGGCAGATCGAGGCGCTCGCGCGCGCGGGCATCGACACGATCGTGATCAACCACGCGTGGCTCGGCGAACAGATCGAGGCCGCGCTGGGCGACGGTTCGCGCTGGGGCGTGCGGCTCGCGTATTCGGCCGAAGGCGAAGCGCTGGAAACCGCGGGCGGCATCGCGCAGGCGTTGCCGCTGCTCGAGCGCGACGGGCAGCCGACGGTGTTCGCAGCCGTCAGCGGCGATGTGTACTGCGCATTCGACTACCGGACGCTCGCGCCGCACGCCGCACGGATGGCCGCGCTCGACGCACCGGCGATGCACCTCGTGATGGTGCCGAACCCGCCATTCCACCCGGCCGGCGACTTCGCGCTCAGCGACGACGGCCGCCTTGCGCTCGACGGCGCCGCGCGCTTCACGTTCGGCAACATCGGCCTGTACGACACACGGATGTTCCGCGATCTTGCACCCGGTACGCGGCGCGCGCTGACGCCGTACTATCGAGCGACGATCGAGGCCGGCCGCGCGAGCGGCGAACTATACGAAGGGATCTGGGAGAACGTCGGTACGCCCGCGCAGCTCGGCGAGCTGGATGAGCGGCTGCGCGCTGCGGAGTGACTGGCCGTCGGGCTGATTGATCAGCTGGCCGGTTAGCTGACTGGTTGGCAAGCTAGCTGACGGCGAACTGGCCGCGTTGGTCTTGCTGATCTGCAGGTCCGGTCCGGCGCCTGCCGGCCCACCATGCCGGCCCGGCTCCCGCCCATCGCGCAGGCCCTTTCCTGCGCCCCACGCGCCGCACCGCCGCTCACGCAGCCTCGGCCTCTTCCCCGCCCGCCGCCGCGCGCTGCTGCTGCAGCGCCCACATCTGCGCATACAACCCGTCGGCGCGCACGAGTTCGTCGTGCGTGCCGCGCTCGACGATCCGCCCGTGGTCCATCACCAGGATCTGCTGCGCGTGCACGACCGTCGACAGACGGTGCGCGATCACGAGGGTCGTGCGATGCCGCGCGATCTGGTCGAGTTCGTGCTGGATCGCGCGCTCCGAGCGCGAATCGAGCGCCGACGTCGCTTCGTCGAACAGCAGCACCGGCGGGTTCTTCAACAGCGTGCGCGCGATCGCGACGCGCTGCTTCTCGCCACCCGACAGCTTCAGCCCGCGCTCGCCGACCGGCGTGTCATAACCCTTCGGCAAACTTTCGATGAAATCGTGGATGTGCGCGGCGCGCGCGGCCGCGATCACCTCGTCGCGGGTCGCGGTCGGCCGGCCGTACGCGATGTTGTAGTAGATCGAGTCGTTGAACAGCACGGTGTCCTGCGGCACGATCCCGATCGATGCACGCAGCGAGTCCTGCGTGACGTCGCGGATGTCCTGGCCGTCGATCCGGATCGCCCCGCCCGCCTGCCGGTCGAGATCGTAGAAGCGGAACAGCAGCCGCGACAGCGTCGACTTCCCGGAGCCGCTGTGGCCGACCACCGCGGTCGTCGTGCCCGCGTCGATCGTGAGCGACACGTCGTGCAGGATCTGCCGCGCCGGCTCGTACGCGAAATTCACGTGCTCGAAGCGCACCTGCGCGCCGGCGACCGCAAGCGGCCGCGCATCGGGCAGGTCGGCCACTTCCTTCGCGGCCGACAGCAGCCCGAACATGCGATCCATGTCGGTGAGGCTCTGCTTCAGCTCGCGATAGACGACACCGAGAAAGTTCAGCGGGATGTACAGCTGCAGCATGAACGTGTTGATCAGCACCAGATCGCCGAGCGTCAGCTTGCCCGCGAGCACGCCCTGCGTCGCGCGCCACAGGATGAACACGAGCCCCGTGCCGATGATCGCCTGCTGGCCGAAGTTCAGCACCGACAGCGAGTTCTGCGAACGGATCGCGGCTTTCCGGTAGCGCTTCAGGTTCTCGTCGTAGCGCTGCGCTTCCCACTCCTCGTTGCCGAAGTACTTGACCGTCTCGTAGTTGATCAGCGAATCGATCGCCCGCGAGTTCGCGCGCGAATCGAGTTCGTTCATCGTGCGGCGGAAATGCGTGCGCCAGTTGGTGACCTTCACCGTGAACACGATGTACGTGACCAGCGCGGCGAACGTCACGTACGCGTAATAGGCCTCGTACTTGACCACGAAGAAGCCGAGCACGAGCCCGACCTCGACGAGCGTCGGCAGGATGCTGTATAGCGAATACGAAATCAGCTGCTGGATGCCGCGCGTGCCGCGCTCGATGTCGCGCGACATGCCGCCGGTCTGGCGCTCCAGGTGAAACCGCAGCGACAGCCCGTGCAGGTGCCGGAACACCTGCAGCGCGAGCTGGCGCACCGCACTCTCGGTGACCTTCGAGAACAGGATCTCGCGCAGCTCGGTAAAGAGCGACGTCGACAGCCGCACGAGCGCATACGCGACGACCAGCAACCCCACGCCGCCCGCGAGCACGATGCCGGCCGACTGTTCGGCGCGGCCGATCGCGGTGATCTGCTGGACGTAGGACAGGTGGTCGACGATGCGCTTCATCACGACCGGCACGCCGAGGTTCGCGACCTTCGCACCGATCAGGCAGCCGAGCGCGAGCGCGACGCGCCATTTGTAGGTGGTCAGGTACGGCAGCAGCGACCGGATGGTTTGCCAGTCGTTGCGGGGCCCGGTCGAAGCCGGCGCGGGCTCGCCGGAAGCAGGAAATCGGCGCATGGGGGAAGGATCGGCGGCGGTGCCGGGCGCGTGCATCGGCGGCCGGCTCGCTCACTTTCTCGTACAATTTGTGAACGTTGTATTGTCGCAGAAGCCGCTTCGCGCCGCTGCCGGCGCCCTCGCCGGCCAGCCTGCGCGCGGCGGCGTATTTATTACAGGATGAAAGCCCCCGCCATGACCGATTCGACCCTCGAACTCCCGCAAAAGCAGCCCGCGCTGCGCGTCGTCCCGCAACCGCACGACGCGAACGTCCACGGCGACGTGTTCGGCGGCTGGATCATGTCGCAGGTCGACATCGCCGGCTCGATCCCCGCGAGCCAGCGCGCGAACGGTCGCGTCGCGACGGTCGCGGTCAACTCGTTCGTGTTCAAGCAGCCGGTGTTCGTCGGCGATCTGCTGAGCTTCTACGCAACCATCACGCGCACCGGCAACACGTCGATCACGGTCGACGTCGAGGTGTACGCACAGCGCATGCGCCTGATGGGCGAGATCGTGAAGGTCACCGAAGCGACGCTCACCTATGTCGCGACCGGCTCCGACCGCAAGCCGCGGCAACTGCCGCCGCTCTGACGGGCGAGCGCCGCGCGGCGGCGGTTCCCCCTGCCTTCGGCCGCTTCAGTGCGTGGCCGTCAGCCCGAACTCACGCATCGCGGGCAGGAAATCGTGGTTCAGCTTCGGCTTGCGCGACAGCTTCACCAGCACGTAGCGCTGGAACGGTGCGAGACGCTGCCACTGCGCGAGCTCGGGCGCCGTCAGCCCGGCCAGCGCGCTCTGCTGCACGAGCGACTCCGGCACGATGTCGGTGGCGCGCCAGGCCGGCTGCTCGTCCGGCTGGAACCACGATGGCTCCAGATCCGCGTGCGTGCGCAGCATTTCGAACAGCGCGTGATCGAAGTTGGGCTCGATCGCGGTGTCGTCGTCGGCCGGAAAGCGCGCGAGCAGCTTGCGGTCCTCGAGCGGCAGCAACTGCCACTGCTCCAGTGAAATCCGCAGACCGAAACGGTCGAGATTGAAACGCACGATCATCGGGATGTACGTGAAGTTTTCCGACGAATCGTGTTCGAAGGCGAATAGCAGTGGAGCGTCGCTGAGTCCCATGATCGTTACCTGATGTGGCGGATACCGGCGCGGCCGGCTTGCCTGAGGTATTTTAGAACCTCTGCGCGCGGGCGGCGGACACGATTGCCGCCGCCCGCGTGCCGAATCAACGGGAGTGCTCGTGAATCCGACCGAATCCGGCGACTTGCGCGACGAACCGCGCGGCGCGATCGAATTGTCCGTGCGCCGCACGCGCGGCGGTGTCGTCGAAACTGCACACGACTACGTGGGCCAGGAATGGCCCGTCGCGCTCGTCTTCAACGGCATCTCGCATGCGGTGATGATGTGTACGCCGTGCGACCTCGAAGCGTTCGCGGTCGGTTTCGCGATCTCGGAAGGGATCGTCGCACGCGGCAGCGACATCAAGGACATCGACGTGATCCTGCACGCCGACGCGCCGCTGCCGCATGCGGAAGTCCACCTGGAGGTCGTCCAGCAGGCGTTCGCCGCGCTGAAGGACCGGCGCCGCGCGCTCGCGGGGCGTACCGGCTGCGGCGTCTGCGGGATCGAAAGCATCGACCTGCTCGACCTCGCGCCCGAACGCGTGCCCGATACGGGCTTTCTCGCACGCCTCGCACCCGACGCGCTGACACGCGCGGCGCAGGCGCTGCCGGTTCACCAGGCACTCACGCGGCTCACGGGCGGCCTGCATGCGGCCGCGTGGTGCGATGCAACAGGCGCGATCCGGATGGCGTTCGAGGACGTCGGCCGCCACAACGCACTCGACAAGCTGATCGGCTCGCTCGTGCTGTCGCGCGCCGACGCGACCGACGGCTTCGTGTTCCTGTCGAGCCGCGCGAGCTACGAGCTCGTGCGCAAGGCCGCACGGGTCGGCATCCCGCTGGTGGCGACGATCTCCGCGCCGTCGTCGCTCGCGATCGAGATCGCGAAAGCGGCCGGCTTGCGGCTCGTCAGCTTCTGCCGCGAAACCGGCCACGTCGACTACGGCACGGCCTGATCGCGATCGCGGGCGCGCGCCGGCAGTCCGCCGCGGCGCGCCCCGCTCCGTCAGACCGTCAGTCGAACTGACGGAAATCCGGCTTGCGCTTCTCGAAGAACGCCGTCATCGCCTCGCGCGCTTCCGGCGCGCGCAGCATCGTGGCGAAGTGGCCCGCTTCCTCGGCCATCCGCGCCTGCACCGCCACGCCGCCCGTATCCTTCAGCAGCGCCTTCGTCACACGCAGCGATGCCGCCGGCAGCGCCGCGAGCTTTGCCGCCTGCTTCGCCGCGAACGCGTCGAGCTCGGCCGCCGGCAGCACGCGGTTGACGATACCGATCCGGTGCGCTTCCAGCGCGTCGAACGCTTCGCCGAGCAGCAGCTTCTCGGCCGCGACCTGATGGCCGGCCAGACGCGGCAGCAGCACGCTCGACGCGGCTTCCGGGCACAGCCCGAGCTGCGTGAACGGCAGCGAGAACGTCGCGGTGTCGGCCGCGTAGACCAGATCGCAGTGCAGCAGCATCGTCACGCCGACGCCGATCGCCAGGCCCGGCACCGCGGCCACGATCGGCTTGCTCGCGCTGCTGATCCGCGCGAGAAACTGGAACACCGGGGCGGTGTCGTCCTTCGGCGGCGACTTCAGGAAATCCTCGAGATCGTTCCCTGAGGTGAAGTTGCCGTCGCCACCGCGCAGCAGGATCACGCGAACCGCCTTGTCTTCCTGCGCTTCGGCGAGTGCGTCGGCCATCGTCTGGTACATCGCCGCCGTCAGCGCGTTCTTCTTCGCCGGGCGCGCGATCGTGATCGTCACCACGCCATCGGCGCGTTCCACTTGAATTTCGGCCACAACCGTCTCCTTTGACTTTCCTCTATCGGAATGAAAAAACGGTGCGCGAGCTCGTGGCCCGCGCACCGTCGCAGCTTGTCGTCGTGCTCCGCTTACAGGCGTTCGATGATGCCCGCCGCACCCATGCCGGTGCCGACGCACATCGTGACCATCCCGTACTTCAGGTTGCGGCGGCGCAGGCCGTGCACGACGGTCGCCGCGCGGATCGCGCCGGTCGCGCCGAGCGGGTGGCCGAGCGCGATCGCGCCGCCCATCGGGTTGACCTTCGACGGGTCGAGGCCGAGATCGCGCATCACCGCCAGCGATTGCGCGGCGAACGCTTCGTTCAGCTCGATCCAGTCGAGATCGTCCTGCTTCAGGCCGGCGGCCTTCAGCGCGGCCGGAATCGCTTCCTTCGGGCCGATACCCATGATTTCCGGCGGCACGCCACGCACCGCGAAACTCACGAAGCGCGCGAGCGGCGTCAGGTTGAATTCCTTGAGCACCTTCTCCGACACGACCAGCAGCGCGCCCGCGCCGTCCGACGTCTGCGAGCTGTTGCCGGCCGTGACCGAGCCCTTGTTCGCGAACACCGTGCGCAGCTTCGCGAGGCCTTCGATCGACGTATCCGCGCGCGGACCTTCGTCGAGCTTGATCTCACGCGTCTTCACGTCGACTTCGCCCGTCGCGAGGTTCGGGAAGCGCTCGGTGATCGTGTACGCGGCGATCTCGTCGTTGAACTCGCCGGCCTGCTGGGCGGCAAGCGCCTTGCGGTGCGACTCGACCGAGAACGCATCCTGGTCTTCGCGGCTCACCTTCCACTGCTCCGCGACGCGCTCGGCCGTCAGGCCCATCCCGTACGCGATGCCGAAGTCTTCGTTGCGATCGAAGATGTGCGGCGACATCGACGGCTTGTTGCCCATCATCGGCACCATGCTCATCGATTCGCAGCCGCCCGCGAAGATCGCGTCCGATTCGCCGACGCGGATGCGGTCGGCCGCCATCGCCAGCGCCGTAATGCCCGACGCGCAGAAGCGGTTGACCGTCACGCCGCCGACCGTCTGCGGCAGGCCCGCGAGCAGCGCGCCCATCCGCGCGACGTTCAGGCCCTGCTCGGCCTCCGGAATCGCGCAGCCGATGATCGCGTCTTCGATCAGCTTCGTGTCGAAGCCGGGCACCTGCGCCACCGCCGACTTGAGCGCGTGGACCAGCAGCTCGTCCGGGCGCGTGTTCTTGAAGACACCGCGCGGGGCCTTGCCGATCGGCGTGCGGCTGGCGGCGACGATGTATGCGTCTTGCAATTGTTTGCTCATTTGAGACTCCTTGCCTTATCCGCTCGCTCAGTTACGCACCGGCTTGCCGGTCTGCAACATGCCCATGATCCGTTCCTGCGTCTTCTGCGTGCCGAGCAGCTCGACGAACGCACGGCGCTCCAGCGCGAGCAGCCACTGCTCGTCGACCAGGCTGCCGGCTTCGACGTCGCCGCCGCACACGGCTTCGGCGATGCGGCTCGCGATCAGGTAGTCGTGGTCGCTGATGAAGCGGCCGTCACGCATGTTGACGAGCGATGCCTTGATCGTCGCGATCGCCGAGCGGCCTGCCACCGGCACGTCCTTCGCGCGCAGCGGTGCACGGTAGCCGGTTGCGGCCAGCGCGCGCGCTTCCTTCTTCGCGGTGTCGAGCAGTTCGAACACGTTGAAGATGATCGTGTCGGAAGGTTTCACGTAACCCATCGCACGGGCATCGTGCGCGGACGCCGACACCTTCGCCATCGCCGCGTTCTCAAACGACTTCGTGACGAACTTCAGGATGTCGGTGGTCGCGTTCGCGGCCGTTGCGGCATCCGCTGCGCGCAGCGCCGCTTCCTTCAGGCCGCCGCCCGCCGGCACGAGGCCGACACCCACTTCGACGAGACCGATGTAGCTCTCGACGTGCACGACGCGCTTCGCGCTGTGCAGCATCAGCTCGCACCCGCCGCCGAGCGCGATGCCCGACACGGCTGCGACGACCGGCACGTTCGCGTACTTCACGCGCAGCATGCCTTCCTGGAACTTCTTCACGAACGGCTCGATACCCTTCGCGCCGCCCATCATGAACGCGGGCATCGCCTCTTCGAGGTTCGCGCCGGCCGAGAACGGGCCGCCCGGCGTGCCGAGCTTCAGCGACGTCGGCTGCCAGATCACCACGGCCTTGTAGTCCTTCTCCGCGAGTTCGATGGCCTGCACGAGGCCGTCGATCACGCTCGGTCCGATCGTGTTCATCTTCGACTTGAACGACACGATCACGACGTCGTCTTCACCCGCACGGTCGTCGACCCACGCACGCACCGCGTCGGTCTCGAACAGCGTCTTGCCGTACGTCTTCGGATCGGCACCCGCTTCGCCGAGCAGCGGCGCGCGGAACACCTGCTTGTCGTAGACCGCGAGGTCCGAACGCGGCACGAAGCGCTTCGCTGCCGGCGCCCACGAGCCTTCGGCCGTGTGCACGCCGCCCTTTTCCGCAACCGCGCCTTCGAGCACCCACGACGGCAGCGGCACGTTCGCGAGCGCCTTGCCGGCCGCGATGTCTTCCTGCACCCACTCGGCGACCTGCTTCCAGCCGGCAGCCTGCCAGCCTTCGAACGGGCCTTCGTTCCAGCCGAAGCCCCAGCGGATCGCGAGGTCGACGTCGCGCGCGTTGTCGGCGATCGATTCGAGATGCACGCCGATGTAGTGGAACACGTCGCGGAAGATCGACCACAGGAACTGCGCGTGCGGATGGTCCGTTTCACGCAGCAGCTTCAGGCGTTCCGCCGGCGGACGCTTCAGGATGCGACCGACGGTTTCGTCCGCCTTCGCGCCCGAATCCACGTAGGTGCCCGTCTTCGCGTCGAGCACCTTGATCGCCTTGCCTTCCTTCTTGTAGAAACCACCGCCCGTCTTCTGGCCGAGCGCGCCCTGCTTCACCAGTTCGGCGAGCACGGCAGGCGTCTGGTAGACCGGGAAGAACGGATCGTCGGCGAGGTTGTCCTGCATCGTCTTGATCACGTGCGCCATCGTGTCGAGGCCGACCACGTCCGCGGTGCGGAACGTCGCCGACTTCGCGCGGCCGAGGCGGCTGCCCGTCAGGTCGTCGACTTCGTCGAAGCGCAGGCCGAACTTCGCGGCCTCGGTGATCACCGCGAGGATCGAGAAGATGCCGACGCGGTTCGCGATGAAGTTCGGCGTATCCTTCGCGCGCACGACGCCCTTGCCGACGATGCTCGTCAGGAACGTCTCGAGCTGGTCGAGGATCTCCGGACGCGTATGCGCGGTCGGGATCAGCTCGACGAGGTGCATGTAGCGCGGCGGGTTGAAGAAGTGCACGCCGCAGAAGCGCGACTTCAGCTCGTCCGAGAAACCTTCGGACAGCTTCGTGATCGACAGGCCCGACGTGTTGGTCGCGAAGATCGCGTTCGGTGCGATGTGCGGTGCGACCTTCTTGTACAGGTCGTGCTTCCAGTCCATCCGCTCGGCGATCGCCTCGATCACGACGTCGCACTCGGCGAGTTTCGCGATGTCGTCTTCGTAGTTCGCTGCTTCGAGGTACTTTGCGTCGTCCTTCACGCCGAACGGTGCGGGCGACAGCTTCTTCAGGTTCTCGATCGCCTTCAGCGCGATCGCGTTTTTCGGGCCTTCCTTGGCCGGCAGGTCGAACAACAGCACCGGCACGCGTGCGTTGATGAGGTGCGCGGCGATCTGCGCGCCCATCACGCCGGCGCCCAGCACGGCGACCTTGCGAATCAGGAAATTGCTCACGGGATGTCTCCGGATAGTGTCGTGCAGCGCGGAATGTGAGGGCTGCACGGCGAAGTGAGTACCAGGAACCGTTGCGTTCGGGCGGCGCGGCACGCGGCGCGCCCCGCCCGGACTCGCGTCAGAACAGCGATTCGTCGACTTCCATCAGCGTCTTCGAGCCGGCGCGTGCGGCGCGGATCGTCGATGCCGTCTCGGGCAGCAGGCGCGCGAAGTAGAAACGCGCCGTCGCGAGCTTCGACTTGTAGAACGGATCGCCCGACGCTTCCTTGTCGAGTGCGAGGCGCGCCATGCGCGCCCAGAAGTACGAGAACACCAGGTGGCCGACGGTGCGCAGGTACGGCACGGCGGCAGCGCCGACTTCGTCCGGGTTCTGCATCGCCTTCATGCCGATTTCCATCGTCAGCTTCTGCACCTTGTCGCCGATGTCGGCGAGCGGGTTGATGAACTCGGCCATTTCCGGCTTCACGCCTTCGGCTTCCGCGAATTCGGTGACGAGCTTGCCGAACTTCTTCAGCTTCGCGCCCATGTCGCCGAGCACCTTGCGGCCCAGCAGGTCGAGCGACTGGATCGAGTTCGTGCCTTCGTAGATCATGTTGATCCGCGCGTCGCGCACGTACTGCTCCATGCCCCACTCGGAGATGAAGCCGTGGCCGCCGTAGATCTGCATCGCGTGGTTGGTCGACTCGAACGCGTTGTCGGTCAGGAACGCCTTGATGATCGGCGTGAGCAGCGCGACGAGGTCGGCCGCTTCCTTGCGCACCGCTTCGTCAGCGTGCGACAGTTCCTTGTCGATCTGCAGCGCGGACCAGTACGTGAATGCGCGCGCGCCTTCGGCGTAGGCCTTCTGCGTGAGCAGCATGCGGCGCACGTCCGGGTGCACGATGATCGGGTCGGCCGGCTTGTCCGGTGCCTTCGGGCCCGTCAGCGAGCGCATCTGCAGGCGCTCCTTCGCATACGTGAGCGAATTCTGGTACGCGACTTCCGTGAGGCCGAGGCCCTGCATGCCAACGCCGAGGCGCGCGGCATTCATCATCACGAACATCGCGTTCAAGCCCTTGTTCGGCTCGCCGACCATCCAGCCCTTCGCGCCGTCGAGGTTCATCACGCACGTCGAGTTGCCGTGGATGCCCATCTTGTGCTCGATCGAGCCGCACTTGATGCCGTTGCGCTCGCCCGGCTCGCCTGCTGCGTCCGGAATGAACTTCGGCACGATGAACAGCGAGATCCCCTTGGTGCCCTGCGGCGCTTCCGGCAGGCGCGCGAGCACGAGGTGGACGATGTTCTTCGACATGTCGTGCTCGCCGCTCGAGATGAAGATCTTCGTGCCGCTGATCGAGTACGAGCCGTCGCCGTTCGGTTCGGCCTTGGTGCGCAGGATGCCGAGGTCGGTGCCGCAATGCGGCTCGGTCAGGCACATCGTGCCCGTCCATTCGCCCGACACGAGCTTCGGCAGGTATTGCTGCTGCAGTTCCGGCGCGCCGTGCGCGTGCAGGCATTCGTAGGCGCCGTGCGACAGGCCCGGATACATCGTCCAGGCCTGGTTCGCCGAGTTCAGCATTTCGTAGAGCGCGTTGTTCACGAACGCGGGCAGGCCCTGGCCGCCGTAGTCCGGATCGCAGCCGAGTGCCGGCCAGCCGGCCTCGACGTACTGCTGGTAGGCTTCCTTGAAGCCGGTCGGGGTCTTCACGACGCCGTCGCCTTCATACGTGCAGCCTTCGCGATCGCCGACCTGGTTCAGCGGGAACAGTACCTCGGAGCAGAACTTGCCCGCTTCCTCGAGGACCTGGTTGATCGTGTCGGCGTCGAGGTCCGCATGCTTGGGCATTTGCTTGACTTCGGCTTCGACGTTCAGAAGCTCGTGCAACACGAATTGCATGTCGCGCAGCGGCGCGGCGTACTGTCCCATGACTCTCTCCAAAGGTGGGCAAAACGGCTCGAGCTCCTGGCGGGCGGATCACGCGCCGCTAACGGCTCTCGCTCTGATACGAAACAATCGTCTTTTCCAGCGCGGCCCACGTGAGGCGCACGGCGTCCGGCGAATGCAGGAAGCGTGCGTCGTGATGCAGGCCGAGCGTGAAGCTGTACAACTCGAAGAGCATCAGGTCCGGATCCGTATCCGCACGCAGATGGCCTTCTTCCTTCGCCTGCGAAATGGCACGCAGCATCGCGGCACGCCAGGCCGTCACGCTTGCGATCAACTGCTCGCGCACGGGGCTGTCAGGCCGGTCGTCGTACTCGACCGCACCGCTGATGTAGATGCATCCGGTCGTCACCTCCTGGATGCGCTTCTCCGTCCAGCGGGCCAGCATCGCCCGAAGGCGCGGCAAGCCTCGCGGCTCGCGCAGGCTCGGAAAGAACACCTCGTTTTCGAAACGATGGTGATACTCGCGGACGACCTCGACCTGCAGGTCTTCACGCGATCCGAAGTGCGCGAACACACCGCTCTTGCTCATCTGCATGCGCTCGGCCAGCAGGCCGATCGTCAGCCCCTCCAGCCCGTCACGGCTGGCGAGGTCCAAAGCAGCTTCAAGTATCGCGGCACGCGTCTGTTCGCCTTTTCGCATAGCTATTTCTGTAACCGTTCGGGGGTTCGAATAAAATCGAACGGCCGTACTATTATTGAGTGCGGCCGCTCGCGAAACAAGGAAATTATTAGAAACCGGTGTCTAACCGAGCCGCTATTTTGCGCGATTCCGGCGGGACCGGAGCGGCTTTTCCGCACGAACGTGCGGACAGATTTTTTGAAGCGAACACTTAGTCTTCGTCAGTCGTAACCACCGACCGTCAGCGCCTTCATCACGAGGCGATACGCCGTGTAGGCGAGCCAGTTCAGCATGCGCTCGATGCGCGGGCGCGCAGCGAACCGGGCGGGGTCGATTTCCCGGCCGTCGGCAAACGCGGCCGCGATCGCGTCGCGCAGTTCGTTCGTGACAGCATCGTAGCGTACCAGCACGACATTCGCCTCATTGTTCAACATCAGGCTCAGTGCGTCCAGGTTCGACGAACCGACCGTCGCCCAGTTGTCGTCGATCACGGCCACCTTGCCGTGCAGCATCGTCTTGTCGTATTCGGCCACACGCACGCCCGCGCGCAGCAGCGCGTGATAGAGGAACGGCACGGCCGTATCGAGGGCTGCGAATTCCTTGCGGCCGATCAGGATCCGCACGTCGACGCCGCGTCGCGCGGCGCCCGTCAGCGCACGGCGCAGCTTGCGCCCCGGCATGAAATACGGATTGGCGAGGAGGATCCGCTGGCGCGCCTGGCCGATCGCCGCGAGATACGCCTTCTCGATCGCGCGGCGGTTCACGACGTTGTCGCGCGCGACGAACGCGACGCTCGGCTCCGTCACGACCCGCAGCGCGCCGGCCTTGACCCACCGGTGGCTGCGCATCCAGCGCCGGAACATGTCGGGAAATGCTTCGCCGCCATGCAGCCCGGCCGCGTATTGCGCATACGGCTTGTGGCCGAACCTGATCCGGTGCCACTGCAGTTCGAACGCGGCACGCACGTCGGATACTGCCGGCCCCGCCATCTCGACGGCAAAATCCCAGCGCGGAAACGGCAGCTTGGCGCCGCCCTGCGCATAGTCGTCGATGATGTTGATGCCGCCGCAGAACGCGACTGCATGATCGATCACCGCGAGCTTGCGATGCGTGCGCGAAAAGCCGAAGCGGCCGAACAGGAATCGGTTGTAGATGCAGTGCTCGACGCCGGCTGCCACCCACGTATCGAACAACGGCAGGCGCGCCGTGCCGATGCCGTCGGTGATCACGCGCACACGCACGCCGCGCTGCGCCGCGCGGATCAGCGCGTCCGACACCGGCCGGCCGGCCGCGTCGTCGCAGAAGATGTAGGTTTCGAGCATCACCTGCTCGCGGGCGGCATCGATCCGCTCGATCAGCACCCGGAAGAACTCGCCGCCGCCTTCGCACAACCGCACGGTATTGCCCGACGTGAAGGCGAGCCGCGACGCGGAACCGCGTTCCTGCAGGAACATCTGCCGCAATTGCGCGAAGCGCTTGCGGGCTTCCGCCGTCATGCGGACGAGCCGTGCGGCGCGCGCGACAGTGCCACGCGCGCGGGCAGTTGCAGGATCGCCTCGGCGTTCGACGGCGAGAAGCAGCGCGCGGCCGCCTCGCGGAACGGCAGCCACGCATGATCGACATGCTCGCGCGGCGACAGCGTCACGTCGACGCGATGCGGCACGCACAGGCCGAACCAGTGCTCGACATTGCGCGTGACGCCCGGTGCATAGCGGTGCAGGTATTGCGGATAGATCGCGTATTCGATCTTGTGGCGCCAGTCGACGAGCGCACTGGCCGGCACTTCCGGCGTGCCGACTGCGATGCCGGTCTCTTCGGCCACTTCGCGCGCGGCGGTGAGCGCGAGCGGCTCGTCGAGCGCGTCCTTCGAGCCGGTCACCGATTGCCAGAAATCAGGCTGGTCGGCACGCTTGATCACGAGCACATCGAGGTCGGGCGTGTAGATCACGACGAGAACGGATTCGGGGATTTTCGGCGGCTTCGTCATCTTTGTTTCATGCAGCACGGGGCCGCGCGCCGGGCAAATGCTCCGAACGTGCGGCAAGTGCTGCGACTGTACCGCAAAAAACGAAAAAGGCGCATCGCTGCGCCTTCTTCATGTGCGTCGTGTGCACGTGGACGCACACACGGCCGGGTACGAAGCGCGTTACGCCTTCGGCTGTTCCGGCTGACGCAGACGGATGTGCAGTTCGCGCAGCTGACGCTCGTCGACCGGGCTCGGCGCCTGCGTGAGCAGATCCTGCGCACGCTGCGTCTTCGGGAACGCGATCACGTCGCGGATCGAATCGGCGCCGGCCATCATCGTGACGATGCGGTCGAGACCGAATGCGATACCGCCGTGCGGCGGCGCGCCGTACTGCAGCGCGTCCAGCAGGAAGCCGAACTTCAGTTGCGCTTCTTCCGCACCGATCTTCAGTGCACGGAACACCTTGCTCTGCACTTCCTCGCGATGGATACGCACCGAGCCGCCGCCGATTTCCCAGCCGTTCAGCACCATGTCGTAGGCCTTCGCGAGGCAACGGCCCGGATCCGTCTCGAGGTACTCGAGGTGCTCGTCCTTCGGGCTCGTGAACGGGTGGTGAGCCGCGACGTAGCGTGCATCTTCGTCGTCGTATTCGAACATCGGGAAGTCGACGACCCACAGCGGCTTCCAGCCGGCCTGGACGAGGCCGTTCGCCTTGCCGAATTCCGAATGACCGATCTTCAGGCGCAGCGCGCCGAGGCTGTCGTTGACGACCTTCGCGCGGTCGGCCGCGAAGAAGATGATGTCGCCGTCTTCCGCGCCGGTGCGCTCGAGGATCGCCGCGATCGATGCGTCGTGCAGGTTCTTGACGATCGGGCTCTGCAGGCCGTCACGGCCCTTCGCCTTCTCGTTGACCTTGATCCATGCGAGGCCCTTCGCGCCGTAGATGCGCACGAATTCGGTGTAGCCGTCGATGTCGCCACGCGACAGCTCGCCGCCCTTCGGCACGCGCAGTGCCGCGACACGGCCGTCCTTCGCGTTGGCCGGCGTGCTGAACACCTTGAAATCGACGTCCTTCATCGCGTCGGTCAGCTCGGTGAATTCGAGCTGCACGCGCAGGTCCGGCTTGTCCGAACCGAAACGCGCCATCGCTTCCGAGTACGGCATCACCGGGAATTTTGCGTCGAGCTCGACGTCGATCGTCGTCTTGAAGATGTGACGGATCATGTCTTCGAACAGGTCACGGATTTCCTGCTCGCCGAGGAACGACGTTTCGCAGTCGATCTGCGTGAATTCCGGCTGACGGTCGGCACGGAGGTCTTCGTCGCGGAAGCACTTGGTGATCTGGTAGTAACGGTCGAAGTTCGCGACCATCAGCAGCTGCTTGAACAGCTGCGGCGACTGCGGCAGCGCGAAGAACTGGCCTGCGTTCACGCGCGACGGCACGAGGTAGTCGCGCGCGCCTTCCGGCGTGCTCTTCGTCAGCATCGGCGTTTCGATGTCGATGAAACCCTGCTCGTCGAGGTACTTGCGCGCTTCGATCGCGACGCGGTAGCGCAGGCGCAGGTTGTGCTGCATTTGCGGACGGCGCAGGTCGAGCACACGGTGCGTGAGGCGCGTCGTTTCCGACAGGTTGTCGTCGTCGAGCTGGAACGGCGGCGTGACCGACGCGTTCAGCACGTTCAGTTCGTGGCACAGCACTTCGATCTTGCCGCTCTTCAGGCCGGCGTTGACCGTGCCTTCCGGACGGTTGCGCACGAGGCCCTTGATCTGCACGCAGAACTCGTTGCGCACGCCTTCGGCGGTCGCGAACATTTCCGCACGATCCGGGTCGCACACCACCTGCACGAGGCCTTCACGATCGCGCAGGTCGATGAAGATCACACCGCCGTGATCGCGGCGGCGCTGCACCCAGCCGCACAGCGACACGGTTTGGCCCAGCAGGTGTTCGGTCACGAGACCGCAGTATTCAGTACGCATCGACATGATGTTTGCTTTCGTTCGGTTTGATCAACGGGCGCCGCAACGCGCGGCCCGGGCGATGATTCTTTACTTACAGCGGCGGCTCGACGGGGCGGCGTGCAGGCGCCGGAGCCGGCGCCGGGGGCGCCACCACGCCCATCGAGACGATGTACTTGAGCGCGGCATCGACCGACATGTCGAGTTCGATGACTTCGCTCTTCGGCAGCATCAGGAAGAAGCCCGACGTCGGGTTCGGCGTCGTCGGGATATAGACGCTCACGTATTCTTCCGTCAGATGATTGAGCACGTCGCCGCCCGGCGTGCCGGTCAGAAACGCGATCGTATACGAGCCGCGACGCGGGTATTCGATCAGCAGCGCCTTGCGGAACGCGTTGCCGCTGCTCGACAGCAGCGTGTCCGACACCTGCTTGACGCTCGTGTAGATCGGCCCGACGACCGGGATGTGACGCACCACGGCGTTCCACCACGTGACGAGCTTCTGGCCGATGAAGTTCTGCGTGGCCAGCCCGACGACGAAGATGAACGCGAGCGTCAGCACCGCGCCGATCCCCGGCAGATGGAAGCCGAGCAGCCGCTCGGGCTGCCACGATTCGGGCAGCAGGAGCAGCGTCTGGTCCATCGTGCCGATGATGAGGCCGAGCACCCACAGCGTGATCGCGAGCGGGACGAGAACCAGCAAGCCGGTCAGGAACACCGTTTTCAGGGTCGTCTTTTTCATCATCTGCCGTCAATGAACCGCGCCGGCGGCGCGGGTTGGTCGCAGCCCGGCCGGGCCGCGACGGTCAACTGCTGGCGGCGGGCGCTGCAGCCGGGGCGGGCGCGGCGCTCGTCGTCGTGCTTTCGGAACTGCTCGATGCAGCCGGCGCGGCCGCAGCGGGCGCGGCTTCCGTTGCGCCAGCCGGGGCTGCGTCGCCCGACGCCGTTGCCGGCGCGCTGGTGCCGCCCGAACCGCCGCGGAAATCGGTGACATACCAACCCGAACCCTTCAGCTGGAAGCCCGCCGCAGTAACCTGCTTGCGAAAGGCATCCTTCCCGCATTCCGGGCACTGCGACAGCGGCGCGTCGCTCATCTTCTGGAGCACGTCCTTCGCGAAACCACACGCTTCGCATCGATAGGCGTAGATCGGCATGATATTTTTCCCGCGGAAACTGGAAACGGCTTGCAAAACCTTGAATTATAGCCGAAACCCTGCCGCACTCCGGCAACGGCCGCGACACCCGCGCATCAGCGGCGGCGCCACGTGAGCCAGCGCTCGTTCCCTTCGAATACGGGCAGCGAATCGGTTACAGGCAAATCCTCGACCAGCTCGAAGTGCGGCGTGAGCAGCGCATCGAGTTCGGCACGCTCGATTCCGAACGGCGGCCCCTTCGGTTTCGCCATCAGGAAGAAATAGCCGGCCAGCAATCCGTCAGCAGGCAGCAGCTCGGCCATGCGCGCCGCATAGTCGGCACGCATGGCCGGCGGCAGCGCGCACAGGAACGCACGCTCGTACACCCACTGCACGTCGAACGGCGGCCGGTACGCAAAGAAATCGGCCTGTTCGACGACTTCCGCGTGCGCGCCGAGCTGCGCCTTCGCGGCAGCCACCGCCTGCGCGGCGAAATCGATCGCACGCACGGGCCAGCCGGCTTCGGCCAGCCACCCGGCCTCCTGCGCACTGCCGCAGCCGGGAATCAGCACCGCGCACGGCTCGAGCCGATGCGCGAACACGCTGAAACCCTCGGGCACGCCACCGAATTCCCACGGCGTCACGCCACGCTCGAAACGCTCGTCCCAGAACGATGCGTTGCCGGGATCGCGCGTCGTGAAATCGGCGGCTGACGGTATGGCGGGTTGCTTCGGATCGGCCATCGCCCTGCTCCTATCGGTCATGTGCCGTACGCGAGCGCCAGCAGCACACGCGCGACGAGCGCCCCGACGCCGACGGCGAGGCCGAAGATCAGCAGCGCCTGCAGCAGCCGGTTCGTCCGCTTCTGCTCGACGAGGACCTGGCGCATCAGGTCTTCGCTCGCGGCCCGCGGCGCGTCATGGCGCGCGGCCATCGCGTGATGGATCAGGCGCGGCAGTTGCGGCAGCGTCTTGCTCCACTGCGGCGCCTCGACCTTGAAGCGCTCGTACCAGCCGCGCAGACCGATCTGCTCGGTCATCCAGCGCTCGAGGTACGGTTTCGCGGTCTTCCACAGGTCGAGCTCGGGGTCGAGCGAACGGCCGAGGCCCTCGACGTTCAGCATCGTCTTTTGCAGCAGCACCAGTTGCGGCTGGATCTCGACGTTGAAGCGGCGTGACGTCGAGAACAGGCGCATCAGCACCTGGCCGAGCGAGATGTCCTTCAGCGCGCGGTCGAAATACGGCTCGCACACCGCGCGGATCGCGCTTTCGAGCTCCTCGACGCGCGTTTCGGGCGGCACCCAGCCCGATTCGAGGTGGAGCGTCGCCACGCGATGGTAGTCGCGCTTGAAGAACGCGAGGAAGTTCTGCGCGAGGTAGTTCTTGTCGAAATCGGACAACGCGCCGACGATCCCGAAATCGAGCGCGACGTACCGGCCGAACGTGTTCGGATCGAGGCTCACCTGGATGTTGCCCGGGTGCATGTCCGCGTGGAAGAAGCCGTCGCGGAACACCTGCGTGAAGAAGATCTCGACGCCTTCGCGCGCGAGCTTCTTGATGTCGACGCCGGCCGAACGTAGCGTCTCGACCTGGCTGATCGGCACGCCGGTCATGCGCTCCATCACGAGCACCTGCGACGTCGAGAAATCCCAGAACATCTCGGGCACGAGCAGCAGGTCGAGGCCCGCGAAGTTGCGGCGCAGCTGGCTGCCGTTGGCGGCCTCGCGCATCAGGTCGAGCTCGTCGTGCAGGTACTTGTCGAATTCGGCGACGACCTCGCGCGGCTTCAAGCGCCGGCCATCGGCCCACATGCGCTCGGTCCAGATCGCGATGTCGCGCATCAGCGCGAGGTCGGAGTCGATCACGGACAGCATGTTCGGGCGCAGCACCTTGACGGCGACGGCCTTGCCCGCGTGCTGGCCCTGCTTGAGCTTCGCGAAATGCACCTGCGCGATCGACGCGCTCGCGACCGGCTCGCGCTCGAATTCGTCGAACAGCTCGTCGACCGGCGCACCGAGCGACTTCTCGATGATCCCGATCGCGACCGCCGAATCGAACGGCGGCACCTGGTCCTGCAGCTTCGCGAGTTCGTTCGCGAAATCGACCGACAGCAGATCGCGGCGCGTCGACAGCACCTGGCCGAACTTCACGAAGATCGGGCCGAGGCTTTCGAGCGCGTGACGCAGCCGCACGGCAGGCGGATCGGAGTAGCGGCGGCCAATCGTCGTGATCCGCAACAGCAGCTTCACGCGCCGGTCGTCGATCCGGGACAGCATCACTTCGTCGAGACCAAAGCGGATGACGGTGTAGACAATCTTGATGAAACGGAAAATGCGCATGCCCTGCGGCCCTCAGTGCGCGCCGCGCGGGTCGGAACCCGTGCGCGCGCCGATTTTTTGTTCGAGTCGCTCGACCCGCTTTTCGACCCGTGCGAGCGCATCGCGTGCGCGCGCCAGCTCGGCGTCGAAGCCGCCGAGCGACGCGCGCCGGACGACTTGCGGGTTCTCGTCGAGCCAGTATTCGGCGACGGAATCGAGCACGTTGCGGCCGGTGCGGCGCGCGCGCGCGCCGGCGTCGCGCACGACCGTCGCGATCCGGTGTGCCGCCGCGTCGCCGACCAGCTTCGCGAGATCTTCTTCAGGTTCCCAGCGCAGGTGCTCGGCCAGCTTCGCGATCTGCGTCGCGAATTCCGCATCGCCCTCGATCTTCACGTGCTTCATCACGGCCGCCTGGCCGCCCTGCAGGAACGCGGCGACCGTGTCGCCGGCAAGCGCGATCGACACGTCGACCTGTTGCGCATCGTGCGCGTCGACGGCCGACAGATAGCCGTCGGGCTGCACCAGCAGCGTGAGCGTGACGGGGGGCACGTCGATGCGGGCAGTCTTGCCCGAATAGGGAATCAGGCGGTCGCGCGCCCACGATTCTCGGGCGAGCAGGTGATTGACAGCAGCAGCAAAAGGCTTGGCGGCAAAGGTCATCGGGCTGGGAAAGAAAAAACCCGCGCAGGCCGGGCGCCCACGCGGGTTTCTATTGTAACGTCGGATCGTCGGCAGACCGTGGCTGACCGCACACCCGGGCGGCAAGCGGTCGCAGTGCGGCGGCCGTTGCCCGGGTGCCGGCGGCGCGGGCCGCCGGTCACGCTCAGTGCGTGTTGATCTGCTGGATGCCCGCGAGCAGCCAGCCCTGACTGCCCGACTTCGACAGGTTCCACACCTCGTCGAACGGCGTGGCCGACGCATTCGCCGATTCGCGGATCAGGCCGTGGAAGCGCACGCTCGCCGATTGCTCGATGCCGCGATCCTCGATCGCGACCAGTTCCGCGTCGAGCTGCACGACGTCGGTCTGGTTCGACTCGTTGCCGCGCGAATCGAGGTCGATCTTGATCTCGGCGAACATTTCCGGCGTCGTGAACTCGCGGATGTCGGCCAGGTTGCCCTGGTCCCACGCGGCCTGCAGGCGCACGAAATAGACCTTCGAGCTGCGCAGGAACGCTTCGGTGTCGAAGCCGGCCGGCACCTGGAGCGGCGCTGCCGCAGCAGCCGCTGCCGCGCCGGTGGCCGCGGCACCGCCGCCGAACACGCCTTGCGCCTCGTTCGCGTAGCTGCTGCCGCTACCCGAATAGTTGCTGCCGGTGCCGCCCTGCTGGAACGACGGGCTTTGCGAGTAGCCGCCCGACGACGACGCCGAGCCGCCGACCGAGTAGGCCGGCTCCTGCGGACGACGGCGGTTCATGAACTTGCGGATCAGCCAGATGCCGACCGCCGCGAGCAGCGCGATCACGATGACGTTCGCCATCATGCTCGCGAATGCGCCGCCCAGGCCGAAGTGCGACAGCAGCGCCGCGATGCCGAGACCGGCCGCAAGGCCGGCGATCGGCCCGAGCCAGCGCGAGCGGTTGGGCTGCGCGGCCGGCGCGGGCGCGGCCGGATTCGCACGCTGCGCCTGCGACGGCGCGGCCTGCTGCATCGGCTGCTGCGCGGGCGGCGTGGCCTGGCGCTGCGTGACGGTGGAGTTCTGGCGGCCGATGCTGCGCCCGCCGCCCATGCGCTTGGCTTCGGCGTCGAGCGATGCGAACGTGCCGGCCGTGAGCAGGCCGACCATCAGCAGCGTGCCGACCCGTCGAGCCCACGGCTTCGACGGCTTGCTACGGTTGAACAACGAACGCGATTCGAACATCAGTTTCTCCAGATGTAAGACAAATGTATGGAAAGAGCCCCTTAGTACTTGGCTCCCATGTGTAAAGCTACCACGCCACCTGACAAATTGTAATATTTGACGGCATCGAGGCCCGCTTGTTCCATCATCGTCTTCAGCGTGTCCTGATCGGGGTGCATCCGGATAGATTCAGCAAGATACCGATAACTTTCAGCATCTTTCGCGAATTTGTCGCCAAGCCACGGTAATACTTTGAAAGAATACAGATCGTACGCTTTTTTCAGCGGATCCCAGACTTTCGAGAATTCCAGCACCATCACGCGGCCGCCGGGCTTCGTCACGCGGCGCATCTCGGCCAGCGCGGCATCCTTGTGCGTCATGTTGCGCAGCCCGAACGCGACCGTGACCACATCGAAGTAGTTGTCCGGAAAGGGAATTTTCTCCGCGTCGCACAGCAGCGACGGCGTCACGATGCCCTTGTCGAGCAGCCGGTCGCGGCCGACGCGCAGCATCGATTCGTTGATGTCCGTGTGCCAGACCTCGCCCGTCGGCCCGGCCGCCTTCGCGAACGACCGGGTCAGGTCGCCGGTGCCGGCCGCAAGGTCGAGCACCTTGAAGCCGGGGCGCACGTTCGCCTGCGCGATCGTGAACGCCTTCCACGCGCGGTGCATGCCCGCCGACATCAGGTCGTTCATCAGATCGTAGTTGCTCGCGACCGAATGGAACACACCCGCCACTTTCTTCGCTTTTTCGTTTTCCTCGACGCTTTCGAAGCCGAAGTGGGTTTTGCTCATCGCGTTGATCCTCAGTAAATGGCAAGACGGCGCCGAGCGGGCGCCGTCGATTTCAGTGGCAGTGGCCGTGCGACGCGGAGGCCGCCTGCATCGGGGCGTCGCGCTCGACGCCCGCCGCCTTCAGTTTGTCGAAATAGTCGCGCCACAGCGCGTCCTGCTGCGTCGCCAGCTCGTACAGGAAATCCCACGAGTAGATGCCGGTCGAATGGCCGTCGGAGAACGTCGGCTGCAGCGCGTAGTTGCCGACGCCCTCGAGCGCGGTGATCGTCACTTCGCGCTTGCCCGTCTGCAGCGTCTCCTGGCCGGGCCCATGGCCGCGCACCTCGGCCGACGGCGAATACACGCGCATCAGCTCGAACGGAATCCGGAAACTGTCGCCGTTCGGGTACTGCAATTCGAGCACGCGCGATACCGCGTGCACGACGACGCCGGACGGAATCGGCGTCGTGGAAGTCAAACCGCTCATAGCTGCCTCGAATCGGTCATGCGTTGAATTTCCTCGCGCACCGCATTGTGCAGCAGCGAGGCCTGCGCCGCGCGCGAGCGCAACAGCGCCTCGGACACGCTGCGCTGGCGCGGCGCCCATACGGGCTGCGGGAAGTGTGCGTCGTTGGAAAAGCGCGGGATCACGTGCCAGTGCATGTGCGGCACCATGTTGCCGAGGCTCGCGAGATTCACCTTGTTCGGCTGCATCACGCGGCGCACGGCCCGCTCGACCGCGTAAACCACGCGCATCAAATGGGCCCGCTCAGGTTCGCCGAGATCGGAGAATTCGGCCACGTGCGCACCCCAGATCACCCGGCAGAAGCCCGGGTACTCGTGCTCGCCCGTCGCGAGGACGACACGCACCGCATCGTCCTGCCAGAGCACTTCGCCGCCGTCTTCACGGCAAAACACGCATTCCATCGTCGCTCCCATGTGGACGGGCGCCGGCATGCTGCACCGGCGCCCGCTCGTTCCTGGCCCGGTCGGGCGGTCGTCATGCACGCATTAGACCAGCACGCGCTCGATCCCGCCATTGTTCGCACGTGCGACATAATCGGCCATCCAGTTCTCGCCGAGCACCTGGCGCGCAATTTCGACCACGATGTAGTCGGCTTCGAGGTTCGCGTCCTCGCTGTAGCGCGACAGACCCTGCAGGCATGACGGGCAGCTCGTTAGGATCTTCACGTCCGGGCCGTTCGCGGCCGCGGCGGCCGGCGCCGGCGCGTTGCCGGCCACGACCGGGATGCTGCGCAGCTTCGCGGCACCCTTGCGGATCTCCTCTTCCTTGCGGAAGCGGACCTGCGTTGACACGTCCGGGCGCGTGACCGCGAGCGTGCCCGATTCGCCGCAGCAGCGCTCGTTCTTCTCGATCTTGTAGCCGTCCTTTTCCGAGCCCATCAGCTCGTTGACGAGCTTTACCGGGTCCATCGTCTTGATCGGCGTGTGGCACGGGTCGTGATACATGTAGCGCGTGCCCGTCACGCCATCGAGCTTCATCCCCTTCTCGAGCAGGAACTCGTGGATGTCGATGATCCGGCAGCCGGGGAAGATCTTGTCGAATTCGTAGCCGGCGAGCTGGTCGTAGCAGGTGCCGCACGACACCACGACCGTCTTGATGTCGAGGTAGTTGAGCGTGTTGGCGACCCGGTGGAACAGCACGCGGTTGTCGGTGACGATCTTCTCGGCCTTGTCGTACTGGCCCGAGCCGCGCTGCGGATAGCCGCAGCACAGGTAGCCCGGCGGCAGCACCGTCTGCACGCCGGCTTCCCACAGCATCGCCTGCGTGGCCAGCCCGACCTGCGAGAACAGGCGCTCGGAGCCGCAGCCCGGGAAGTAGAACACCGCTTCCGAATCGACGGTGGTCGACTTCGGATTGCGGATGATCGGGACGATCTTGTTGTCCTCGATGTCGAGCAGCGCGCGCGCCGTCTTCTTCGGCAGGTTGCCCGGCATCTTCTTGTTGACGAAGTGGATCACCTGCTCGACCACGGGCGGCTTGCCGACCGTTGCGGGCGGATGCTGCGTCTGCTTCGTCACGACCTTCTTCAGCATGTCGTTCGCGAAGCGCTGCACCTTGTAGCCGGCGCCCATCATCACGCTGCGCGCGACGTTGATCGTCTGCGGGTTGGTCGCGTTCAGGAAGAACATGCCCGCCGCATTGCCGGCGTTGAACTTCTTCTTGCCCATCTTGCGCAGCAGGTTGCGCATGTTCATCGTGACGTCACCGAAGTCGATCTTCACCGGGCACGGCGTCGCGCACTTGTGGCACACCGTGCAGTGGTCGGCCACATCGTTGAACTCGTCCCAGTGCTTGATCGACACGCCGCGGCGCGTCTGTTCCTCGTACAGGAACGCCTCGACCAGCAGCGACGTCGCGAGGATCTTGTTGCGCGGGCTGTACAGCAGGTTCGCGCGCGGCACGTGCGTCGCGCACACCGGCTTGCACTTGCCGCAGCGCAGGCAGTCCTTCACCGAATCGGCGATCGCGCCGATGTCGGACTGCTTCATGATCAGCGACTCGTACCCCATCAGCCCGAAGCTCGGCGTATACGCGTTGCGCAGATCGGCGCCTTCGAGCAGCTTGCCCTTGTTGAAGCGGCCGTTCGGGTCGACACGCTGCTTGTACGCGCGGAATTCGGCGATCTCGTCGTCGGTCAGGAACTCGAGCTTCGTGATGCCGATGCCGTGCTCGCCGGAAATCACGCCGTCGAGCGAACGCGCGAGCGTCATGATGCGTGCAACCGCCGCGTGGGCGTCCTGCAGCATCTCGTAGTTGTCGGAGTTGACCGGCAGGTTGGTGTGGACGTTGCCGTCGCCCGCGTGCATGTGCAGCGCGACGAACACGCGGCCGCGCAGCACCTGCTTGTGGATCGCCTGCGCCTCGTCGAGGATCTGCTTGAACGCGCCGCCGTTGAAGATCGCGCGCAGCTCCGCGCGGATCTCCTGCTGCCACGAGATGCGGACCGTGCGGTCCTGCGTGATGTGGAACACGGTCGCGCCCGGCTGCTCGTCCGCGCGATCGGCGAACTTCTCGGCAAGCGCCTCGTAGCCGAGCTGCACGAGGTAGTGCTGCGCCTCGCGCAGCGGCTGGTCGAGCCGGTCGCGCACGAATTCCCAGCGTGCGCGCACGCGCTTGAGCAGCTCCAGCGCCTGCTGGACGCGGTCTTCGAGCAGTTCGGCGCTCGGGATCTCGTTCGCGTCGTCGGTCTTGCCGAGCGGCAGGTTGCCGGCACGGAAAAACGCTTCGAGCGCGTCGACGAGCTGCAGCTTGTTCTTCAGCGACAGCTCGATGTTGATCCGCTCGATGCCGTCGGTGTACTCGCCCATCCGGTTCAGCGGGATCACGACGTCTTCGTTGATCTTGAACGCGTTCGTGTGCTTCGCGATCGCGGCCGTGCGGCTACGGTCGAGCCAGAAGCGCTTGCGCGCCTCCGCGCTGACCGCGACGAAGCCTTCGCCGCTCTTGCCGTTCGCCATCCGGATCACTTCGGACGTGGCGTGCGCGACCGCATCGGCATCGTCGCCGACGATGTCGCCGATCAAAACCATCTTGGGGAATGCATTGCGCTTGCTCTTGGTCGCGTAGCCGACCGCGCGCAGGTAGCGCTCGTCGAGGTGCTCGAGGCCCGCGAGGATCGCGCCGCCCTGCTTCGACGTTTCGAACAGGTAATCCTTGATCTCGACGATGCTCGGGATCGCCTCGCGCGCCTGGCCGAAGAACTCGAGGCAGACGGTGCGCGTGTGCGCGGGCATCTTGTGCAGCACCCAGCGCGCGGACGTGATGAGCCCGTCGCAGCCTTCCTTCTGCACGCCCGGCAGGCCGGCGAGGAACTTGTCGGTCACGTCCTTGCCGAGCCCTTCCTTGCGGAACCGGCGGCCTTCGATCTCGAGCATCTCGCTCTTCAGCAGCTTCTCGCCCGGCGCGTAGGCGCCGTCGAACCACTTCAGCTCGAAACGCGCGACCGCGATGTCGTGGATCTTGCCCTGGTTGTGCTCGTGGCGCGTGACTTCGAGCCAGTTGCCGTCCGGGTCGACCATCCGCCACCAGGCCAGGTTGTCGAGCGCGGTGCCCCACAGCACGGCCTTCTTGCCGCCCGCGTTCATCGCGACGTTGCCGCCGATGCACGATGCGTCGAGCGAGGTCGGATCGACCGCGAACACGTAACCGGCCGCTTCCGCCGCCTCGGTCACGCGGCGCGTGACGACGCCCGCGCCGGAGAAGATCGTCGGCACCTTGTGCGCGACGCCCGGCAGTTCGGTCAGCTCGACCGCGCCGAGCTGCTCGAGCTTTTCGGTGTTGATGACGGCGGAGAACGGCGTGAGCGGCACCGCACCACCCGTGTAGCCGGTGCCACCGCCGCGCGGGATCACGGTCAGGCCGAGCTCGAAGCAGGCCTTGATAAGGCCGGCGATCTCGGCTTCGCTATCGGGGGTCAGCACGACGAACGGGTATTCGACGCGCCAGTCGGTCGCGTCGGTCACGTGCGACACGCGCGACAGCCCGTCGAAACGGATGTTGTCCTTCTGCGTGCAGCGGCCGAGCGCCTTGGTCGCGCGGCGGCGCAGGTCGGCCATCTTCTCGAATTCGTCGGCGAACTCGTTGACCGCGCGCTGCGCGGCGGTTTCGAGCATCTCGACGCGCGAGGCGCGCTCACGGCCCGCGTCGTCGCGGTGCTCGGTGAGATCCGCGCTGCGGCGCTTGCCGATTTCGGTGAGGCGGTGGTTCAGCGCCTCGATCAGCAGCGCGCGGCGCTTCGGGTTGTCGAGCAGGTCGTCCTGCAGGTACGGGTTGCGGCGCACGACCCAGATGTCGCCGAGCACCTCGTACAGCATCCGTGCCGAGCGGCCCGTACGGCGCTCGGCACGCAGCTCGTCGAGCACCGACCACGCCTCTTCGCCGAGCAGGCGGATCACGATCTCGCGATCCGAGAAGGACGTGTAGTTGTAGGGAATCTCGCGCAAGCGGGGCGCGGGGTCGGCGGCGACGGCGGCGGCCGCGCCATGCGGATCGAAAACTTGTGGTGCGTTCATGTTCGGACGACTCGGAGGGCCGATACACCGTGCACGGGCGTCGGCAAGCGCGTGGGCGCAATCTTGGGGAAATCTGTTCTGTTACCAGGCGCGCGGCTGTCCTTCATGGGGCCGGAGCGGGCGACTCGCCCCTCCTGGCCGGCGACAGGGCCTGGCGGCACTCGGAACGATCAGCACGATCGCGCGCGGCGCGCATGCCGTTCGGCCGCGGGGCTGGCTGCGCGCGGCGTCGGCTTCAACGGTGCGATCCGAGGGTGCCTCTGCATCTTCCGATCCTTGATTCAAAACGGAATTCTAACCCATGATCGGGCCACGCGTGACACGTCGGACAGGTCGTGGGGCTATCCCCGCGAGCCGCGCCAGGCCTGGCTCGGCGCGATTTCGTGCGATCATTCGCCGTCCGTCCGGTCGGTAACCACGCGGTTAAGCCGGTCAAAAAGGCAGCGCGAGCGCGCCGACGCCCCGCCCGTACGGCCTCGTGAGCACGCGCTCGGCATGCCGCTTGCGTGCAGGCAGACCCTTGGCGCTATCATTGATCCTTTACCGTCTGCTTCCGCACTGCACGCGAGCGCCCATGGCATCCCACGATTACCTGAAGAAAATCCTCACCGCGCGCGTCTACGACGTCGCGATCGAGACGGAACTCGAATCCGCCCGCAACCTGTCGGCCCGGCTGCGCAACGCCGTTTACCTGAAGCGCGAGGACAACCAGCCGGTGTTCTCGTTCAAGCTGCGCGGCGCGTACAACAAGATGGCGCACATTCCGGCGGAAGCGCTCGCGCGCGGCGTGATTACGGCGTCGGCCGGCAATCACGCGCAGGGTGTCGCGTTCTCGGCGGCCCGGATGGGCGTCAAGGCCGTGATCGTCGTGCCGGTCACGACGCCGCAGGTGAAGGTCGATGCGGTGCGTGCGCACGGCGGCCCGAGCGTGGAGGTGATCCAGGCCGGCGAGTCGTACAGCGACGCGTATGCACACGCGGTCAAGGTGCAGGAAGAGCGCGGCCTCACGTTCGTCCACCCGTTCGACGATCCGTACGTGATCGCCGGCCAGGGCACGATCGCGATGGAAATCCTCCGCCAGCATCAGGGCCCGATCCACGCGATCTTCGTGCCGATCGGCGGCGGCGGGCTCGCGTCCGGCGTCGCGGCCTACGTGAAGGCGGTGCGCCCGGAGATCAAGGTGATCGGCGTGCAGGCCGAGGATTCGTGCGCGATGGCGCAATCGCTGGAAGCCGGCAAGCGTGTCGAGCTGAGCGAGGTCGGCCTGTTCGCGGACGGCACCGCCGTGAAGCTGGTCGGCGAAGAAACCTTCCGGCTCTGCAGCGAATACCTCGACGGCGTCGTGACGGTGAACACCGACGCACTGTGCGCGGCGATCAAGGACGTCTTCCAGGATACGCGCAGCGTGCTCGAGCCGTCCGGCGCGCTCGCGGTCGCGGGCGCGAAGCTCTACGCGGAACGCGAAGGCATCGAGAACCAGACGCTCGTCGCGGTCACGTCCGGCGCGAACATGAACTTCGACCGGATGCGCTTCGTCGCCGAGCGCGCGGAAGTGGGTGAAGCGCGCGAAGCCGTGTTCGCGGTCACGATCCCCGAGGAGCGCGGCAGCTTCAAGCGCTTCTGCTCGCTCGTCGGCGACCGCAACGTCACCGAGTTCAACTACCGGATCGCCGATGCGCAGGCCGCGCACATCTTCGTCGGCGTGCAGATCAAGCGCCGCGGCGAATCGGCCGAGATCGCCGCGAACTTCGAATCGCACGGCTTCCAGACCGTCGACCTGACGCACGACGAGCTGTCGAAGGAACACATCCGCTACATGGTGGGCGGCCGTTCGCCGCTCGCGCTCGACGAGCGCCTGTTCCGCTTCGAATTCCCGGAACGGCCGGGCGCGCTGATGAAGTTCCTGTCGTCGATGGCGCCGGACTGGAACATCAGCCTGTTCCACTACCGTAACCAGGGCGCGGACTACAGCTCGATCCTCGTCGGGCTGCAGGTGCCGCAGGCCGATCACGCCGAATTCGAACGCTTCCTCGCGGCACTCGGTTATCCGTATGTCGAGGAGAGCGCCAACCCGGCTTACCGCCTCTTCCTGTCGTAAAGGCGTCACGCATGAATCCCGAACATTCCCCGCTCGGCAAGGCCACCGTCTACGCCGCCCAGTACGACGCGTCGCTGCTGTTCCCGATCCCGCGCGCCGGCGCGCGCGAACAGCTCGGCATCACGTCGGCGCTGCCGTTCTTCGGCACCGACATCTGGAACGCCTACGAACTGTCGTGGCTCAACGCGCGCGGCAAGCCGCAGATCGCCGTTGCGACGTTCTACGTGCCGGCCGAATCGCCGAACATCGTCGAATCGAAGTCGTTCAAGCTGTATCTCGGCTCGTTCGCGCAGACGAAGTTCGATTCGATCGACGCGGTGCGCGACGCGCTGAAGCGCGACGTGTCGGCCGCGTGCGGCGCGAGCGTCTCGGTGCAGCTCGTGTCGCCGCACGATTTCGGCAAGCTCGAGATGGACGAGCTCGACGGGCTGTCGCTCGATCGGCTCGACCTCGACACCGACGTGTACGAACCCGATCCGTCGCTGCTGTCGGCCGCTGAAGACGAAGCGCCGGTCGAGGAAACCCTCGTGTCCGACCTGCTGCGCTCGAACTGCCCGGTCACCGGCCAGCCCGACTGGGGCAGCGTGCAGATCCACTACGTCGGGCCGCAGATCGATCACGCGGGCCTGTTGCGTTACATCATCTCGTTCCGCAATCACACGGGCTTTCACGAGCAGTGCGTCGAGCGGATCTTCCTCGACATCCTGCACGCGTGCAAACCGGTGAAGCTCGCGGTATATGCGCGCTATACGCGCCGCGGCGGGCTCGACATCAACCCGTTCCGCACGAATTACAACCAGCCGATGCCGGACAACGCGCGTAATGCGCGGCAGTGACGGCGGCGGGCGGCCACCGCAGGTCGCGGTCCGCAACACGCGACGGCACCCCCCAAACGAAACAGCCCGGCCGGGTTCAACCGGCCGGGCTGTTTTTCATTGCGTGGAGAAGCGCGGACAGCCTGCAGTCACCCGCTCACCGGCCGCTCCGGGAGGATCTCCACCAGGCGCAACAGGTAGCCGTCGGGATCCTGCACCAGCATCTCGACCTGGCCATGCTCGATATCGTCCTCCCGATACCAGGACGTGCGCGGCTCGACGAACGGCACCACGCCCGCGGCGCGAATCCTGTCGAGGATGGGATCGAGCGCGTCGACCTCGATCTGAAAATTGATCCCGCGCCCGAACGGCGGCTCCAGCGGACCGGTCAGCCAGCTCTCCGGACTGTACTGCTCGAGCATCAACTGGGCCCGCCCGATTTCAAGGTAGGCGAACCCGTCTTCCGGACGCTCGAAGCGAATCCGGAATCCGAGCACGTCGCGATAGAAGCGAATGCTTCCGGCAAGGTCCGAGCAGATCAGCTCCGGCACCAGTGCGGCCCATTCCATGCATGTCCTCTCCTTAGGGTCATGCGGCACATTACATGAACGGGCGGAATGCGTTGCGGCGGTTGCGGCTACAGTCGCGGGAGTGCCGCCCGCCGATCGACCGGTGCCCGCACATGACAAAACGGGCCCGACGCACGTGAATGCGCCGGGCCCGTTGCGTAGCGGCTTGCCGCGGCGACGTTACTTCGCCGGCGCCTTGTACGCGATGCAGTCGACCTCGACCTTGCAGTCGATGACCATGCTCGACTGCACGCACGCGCGTGCCGGCGGATGCTCGCCAAAATACGAAATGAACACCTTGTTGAACGATGCGAAATCGCGCGCGTCGTCGAGCCACACGCCGCAGCGCACGACGTGCTCGAGGCCGTAGCCGGCTTCCTTCAGGATCGCGATCACGTTCTCGATCGTCTGCTTCGACTGCGTGACGATGCCGCCTTCGACGACCTCGCCGTTCACCATCGGCGTCTGGCCCGACACGTACAGCCAGCCGTCGGCCTCGACCGCGCGTGCGAACGGCATCACCTGGCCGCCCGTGCCCTTCGCTTCGCCTACGCCATATCGCTTCATCGTTTCACTCCTTGTTTCGGTTACGGATGCGCGCACCGACGACGGCGCGCGCGGCAGATCGGAACAACCACCGCGTTCAGAACGCGGCGTCGGCACTCGCCGGCACGCGCTCGCCGCGGGCGACGAAGCCGCCGGCGCGCTCGCCGGTCGGTTGGCCGTTTTCATACGTGAGCACGCCGTTCACCCACACGGCGTCGATCCCGTGCGCGGGCTGCTGCGGCTTCTCGAACGTCGCGGCGTCGATCACGCTCGCCGGGTCGAACAGCACGAGATCCGCGTGGTAGCCCACGCGCACCTCGCCGCGCCGTGCGATCCCGTAGCGGCGCGCGGACAGCGACGTCATCTTGCGGATCGCCTCCTCGAGCGGCAGCAGGTTCGTGTCGCGCACGTAGTGGCCGAGCACGCGCGGGAACGCGCCCCACAGCCGCGGGTGCGGCAGCGGATCGTTCGGCAGGCCGTCGGAGCCGACCATCGTCGCGGGATGCGACAGGATCCGGCGCACGTCGTCCTCGGACATGTTGTGGTACACGGCGCCCGCCGGGCGGATGCGCTGCGCGGCTTCCTGCTCGGTCACGCCCCACTCGGCCGCGATCGCCTTCAGCAGCTTGCCCGCCACTTCCGGGTGCGGCTCCGACCACGTGATCGTGATGTCGATGTCGCCCGTCACCTGCTTCAGGTCGAGCGTCGACGAGCTGCGGCTGTACGGATAGCAGTCGCAGCCGACCGGCTGGTAGCGGCGCGCGCCTTCGAGCGACGCGAGAACTTCGGTGCTGCGCCCCCAGTTCGACGGGCCCGCGCACTTCAGGTGCGAGATCACGACCGGCACGCGCGCATGGCGGCCGACCTGGTACGCCTCTTCCATCGCGTCGAGGATCGCGTCGAACTCGGTGCGCATGTGCGTGGTGTACAGCGCGCCCGCATTCGCGAGCGGCTCGGCGAGCGCCATCACCTCTTCGGTGGGCGCCGCGAACGCGGAGCCGTACGCGAGCCCCGACGACAGGCCGAGCGCGCCGTTCGCGAGCGCCTCCTCGAGCTGCGCGCGCATGCCGGCGATCTCGCCGTCGGTCGCCGCGCGGTCGAGGCGGTCCATCTGGTTGTTGCGCAGCGCCGTGTGGCCGACGAGCGCCGCGACGTTTACGGCCGGACGTGCGCCGTTCACGGCCGCGACGTAGTCGGCGAAAGTCGGGTACTGGAACGCACCGCGCTCGCCGAGCAGGTTCATCGGATCGGGCGGATCGCCCGCGAGCGTCACCGGCGACGCGCTGATCCCGCAGTTGCCGACGATCACGGTCGTCACGCCCTGCGAGATCTTCGGGATCATCTCCGGTGCGCGGATCACGTGCGTGTCGTCGTGCGTGTGCACGTCGACGAAGCCCGGCGCGAGCGCGCGGCCGTTCGCATCGACGACGTTTTCGGCCAGCCAGTTCGACAGGTTGCCAATCGCCGCGATCAGGCCGTTGCGGATCGCGACGTCGCGCATGACGGGCGGCGCGCCGGTACCGTCGTAAAGCTGCGCGCCGACGATCAGCGTATCGGCGGCTTCGGGATGCGAATGCATGGTCAGTCTCCTACCGGTTGGCGGTCTCCGCCGCCGCGGTGCGCATCGAGCGCGTGCTTGATACGGCGCAGCGATTCTCGGCCCGCATCGCCGAGCCGCAATGCGACTCCGGTGACGAGCACGTCGATCGCCATCATCATCGCGTAGCGCGATGTCGACGGCTTGTAAATGAAATCGGTTTCGAACGCGACGACCGGAATCAGGTGGTCGGCCAGCTTCGCGAGCGGCGAAGCCGGCGCGGTGATCGCGATCAGCTTCGCGCCGTAGCGCTTCGCGAGCCGGCAGCTCTCGAGCAGCTCGGGCACGCGGCCGCTCACCGACAGCGCGACGACGACGGTGTCGCGCGACAGCGTCGCGGCCACCATCCGCTGCAGCACGCTGTCCTGGTAGCTCGCAACCGGCCGGCCGAAGCGCACGAGCCGGAAGCGCAGCTCGTCGGCGAGCGCGGTCGAGCCGCCGCCCTGCCCGTACACGTAGGTCATCTTCGCGCCGGCGAGCAGGTCGGCCGCTGCCTCGAACGACGTATTGCGCAGCAACTGATGGTTGTGCGCGAGCGCCACGCGAATCTCGTCGTAGACCATCGACGCGGGGCTCGCGTCGGCGGCCGGTGCGTCGTCGGACGGCACCAGAAAGCGCTGGCCGACGGCCGCCGCCTGCGCGACGAGCACCTTCAGTTCGCGCACGTCGCGGCAGCCGACCGCTTTCGCGAAACGCGTGACCGTCGCGACGCTGACCTCCGCGTCGCGTGCCAGCGCACCGATGCTGGCATGCGCGGCGCGCGCGAGATCGGCGAGGATGAACGCGGCGACCTTGCGCTCGGCTTCGCGCAGCTCGGGCGCGCATTCGGCGATCCGCGCGACGATGTCGAGGACCGGCGGAGCGGCCGGAGCCGGATGAAGCTCGGCCGCGAGCGGGGCGGACGGAGTGGCGGGCGTATTCATCTGCGGAAAAGAGTTCGAAGCTCGATGTTACTAAATAACATCACCGCGCCGATGCTACTTTCTGTACCATCGGCTTGTCAACTTCAGTGCAATGCATAGTGATGATGGAGCGGGATGACATGAAAGTTACAAACTATCAGGAAGCGACGATCGATCCGTTCGGCAAGGGCCTCGGCAATCTGCCGAGCGCGAGCGTGCCGCTCGGCGAAGCAGGCCGCCTCGAGTGGAACCTGCTTGCGGAAGACGTCAGCCTGCCGGCCGCCGTGCTTTACGAAGATCGCATCGAACACAACCTGAACTGGATGCAGGCATTCGTGCAGAAGTACGGCGTCAAGTTTGCGCCGCACGGCAAGACGACGATGGCGCCGCAACTGTTCCGCCGCCAGCTCGACGCCGGCGCGTGGGGCATCACGCTCGCGACCGCGCACCAGACGCAGGCCGCGTATCACGGCGGCGTGCGCCGCGTGCTGCTCGCGAACCAGCTGGTCGGCCGCCAGAACATGACGATCATCGCCGGGCTGCTGTCCGATCCCGATTTCGAATTCTTCTGCCTCGTCGATTCGGCGGAGAGCGTCGACCAGCTCGGCCGCTTCTTCGGCGCGCTGAAGAAGCCGCTGAACGTGCTGCTCGAGCTCGGCGTGCCGGGCGGCCGCGCGGGCGTGCGCGACGCCGCGCAACGCGAAGCCGTGCTCGCCGCGATCGCGCGCTATCCGGACACGCTGAAGCTGGCCGGTATCGAACTCTACGAAGGCGTGCTGAAGGAAGAAGGCGAGATCCGCACGTTCCTGCAGGAAGCGGTCGCGCTCACGCGCGAGCTGGCCGAGGCCGGCCGCTTCGCGCGTACGCCGGCGATCCTGTCGGGCGCCGGTTCGGCGTGGTACGACGTGGTCGCGGAGGAATTCGCGAAGGCGTCCAACGCCGGCTTCGCGGAAGTCGTGCTGCGTCCGGGTTGCTACCTGACGCACGATGTCGGCATCTACAAGAAGGCGCAGACCGACGTGTTCGCGCGCAACCCGATCGCACGCACGATGGGCGAAGGGCTGCTGCCCGCGCTGCAGCTGTGGGCCTACGTGCAGTCGGTGCCGGAGGCCGATCGCGCGATCGTCGCGCTCGGCAAGCGCGACGCGGCATTCGACGCGGGGCTGCCGGAGCCGGCGCGCCACTTCCGCCCGGGCCGCGACACCGCGCCGCGCGACGTCGCCGCCACCGAAGGCTGGGCCGTCACCGGGATGATGGACCAGCACGCGTACCTGCAGATCCCGCCGGGCGCGGACGTGAAAGTCGGCGACATGGTCGCGTTCGACATCTCGCACCCGTGCCTGACGTTCGACAAGTGGCGCCAGGTGCTCGTGCTCGATCCGCAGTTCAGCGTGACGGAAGTCGTCGAAACCTTCTTCTGACGCCCGTCGCACACATCGTGCCCGACCGCCCCGCCGCTCGCGCGGGGCGGGCGTCACGCGCGCTTCAAGCGGCCGGAGTACACTGCGCTTTCGTCCCCGGAGCCCCGGGCGGGCGTTGCACTTGCCTGTCGTGCGGGCCCTCAACGCAGCTCCACTGGAGAAAGCCATGGCCGCGAAGAAGATCCTGTTCCTGACCGGCGATTTCGCCGAAGACTACGAAACGATGGTGCCGTTCCAGGCGCTGCAGGCCGTCGGCCACCACGTCGACGCAGTCTGCCCGGGCAAGCGCGCGGGCGACAAGATCAAGACCGCGATCCACGATTTCGAGGGCGACCAGACCTACACCGAGAAGCCCGGCCACCAGTTCACGCTGAACGCGGCATTCGACGACGTCGACGCATCGCGCTACGACGCGCTCGCGATCGCGGGCGGCCGCGCCCCCGAATACCTGCGACTCGATCCGAAGGTGATCTCGCTCGTACGCGAGTTCGCCGAAGCCGGCAAGCCGATCGCCGCGATCTGCCACGCGGCGCAACTGCTCGCGGCCGCCGACGTGATCCGCGGCAAGCGCATCTCGGCCTACCCGGCCTGCGCGCCCGAGGTGAAGCTCGCGGGCGGCGAATACGCGGACATCCCGGTCGACGCGGCCGTGACCGACGCGCCGTTCGTCACCGCGCCCGCGTGGCCCGCGCATCCGGCGTGGCTGGCGCAGTTCCTCGTGCTGCTGGGCACGCGCATCGAGCTTTGAACCTGAAGTGAATTGAGATGAGATGAAGGGCCGGGCCGGCGGCGTGTTCGCGCCGCCCTGCCCCGTGCTTCAGCGTGCGGCCGGCGTCGAGCCGACGTCCGCGATCCGCGACTCCAGCATCGCCAGCGCACCCGACAGCGCATTCAGCACGTCGTCCGGCAATTGCGCCATCGTCTGCTCGAGAAACGCCTTGCGGCGCGGCAGGCACGCATCGAACGCGGCGCGGCCGTCGTCCGTCAGCGTCACGTTGGTCACGCGATTGTCGCGTGCATCGGATTCACGCTGGATCCAGCCGAGCGCGTCGAGCGACTTCAACTGGCGCGTGAGCGCGCCCGGATCGACGCGCAGCACTTCGACGAGCTTCTTCTGCGACGAATGCCCGCCCATCGTGTGCAATGCGACCATGATCCGCCAGCGCGGCATCGGTTGCCCGACGTGCGCCTCGAACGCGGTCATGAACGCGCGATACGTGCGTCCGAATTGCTGCAAGATCGCGACGCGGTCCTGTTCTTCCATGCGCTCAGTTCTGTTCGTTCAATCGTTCAGTCGGCCGCGACATGCGGTTCGATCTTGTGCCGCAGCGCGATCGGCGGCACGCGGCGGCACTGCCACACCGACACCACGGCGACGACCGCCGCCATGGCGACGCCCAGGTGAATCGCGCCGACGAGCGATTCTCGGGCCGCTTCCAGCAGCAGCGCGCCATTATGCCCGGCGCGCGTCAGCTCCGCGACGAGACCGCCCTGCGCGGCGCGATCGATCAGGATCTGCGGATCGGCGAGCTGCGCATGCCATTGCATCGCATGGTCGGCCGACAGCGCATTGCGCACGCCGCCCGAATACATCTGGTTGACGAGCGTGCCGGTGAGCGCGGTGCCGACCATTCCGCCGACCATCCGCAGCGACTGCAGCAGCGCCGTCGCGATACCGAGATGCTCGCGGCCGGCCGTCTGCTGCGCGAAGACGGTGAGGTTCGGCAGCACGAAGCCGAGCCCGATGCCGCCCGCGACCATCAGCGCCATCAGCACCCACTTCGGCGTCGTGTGGGTCGACACGACGATGCCCGCACAAGTGATCGCGAACAGCACGAAACCGACGTGCAGCATCGCGTTCGGATTGCGGATGCGCGTGACGACCCGGCCGTTCATGATGCTGCCGATCGTGATGAACACGACGAGCGGCGTGATCACGAGCCCCGCCTCCTTCGGCGACATCCCGAACCCGCCCTGGAACAGCAGCGGCGCGTAGAACAGCAGCGAGAACATCGAGAAGCCGGCGAGGATCGCCAGCACGAAGAGCGCCGACAGCGCGCGGTTGCCGAACATGTCGAACGGCAGAATCGGCTGCGCGCAGCGCTTCTCCCAATGCCACAGGCCGAAACCGGCCGCGACCGCGACGACGAGCAGCAGCGACGCCCAGCTCGCGACGCCGTACTTCGGCAGCCATTCGACGAACAGCTGCAGCGCGCCGAGCGACAGCGCGATCAGCAGCGCGCCCGGCCAGTCGAGCCGCATCTTGCGATCGTGCTCGACATGGCGCAGGTGCGGCAGGTAGCGCCACACGAACAGCAGCGACAGCAGGCCGACCGGCAAATTCACGTAGAACACCGAGCGCCAGCCGAACGACTGCGTCAGCACGCCGCCGAGCGACGGGCCGACCGCGTTCGCGATGCCGAACGCGGAGCTCATCAGCACCTGCCAGCGCAGGCGCACGACGGAATCGGGGAACAGGTCGGGAATGCACGCGAACGCGGTGCCGACCAGCATCCCGCCGCCGATTCCCTGCAGCCCGCGCGCGAGCACGAGCATCAGCATGTCGTTCGCCATCCCGCACAGCACGGACGCGCCGGTGAACACGACGATCGACGCGATGACGAACGGCTTGCGGCCGTAATAATCGCCGAGCCGGCCGAAGATCGGCACCGTGATCACGGAACTGAGCAGGTACGAGGTCGCGACCCATGCGTACAGGTCGAAACCGCGAAGCTCGGCAACGATGGTCGGCAACGCGGTGCCGACGACGGTCTGGTCGAGCGCGACCAGCATGGTGACAAATGAGATCCCGATCATCGCCAGCAGCGATTCGCGGAACGGCAGGACTTGCCCGCTCGAATGGTGGGCGGCAGTATGGACGGCCATTTTTTGTTGGCGCAACTTTTGACGAGTCAAACAATCTCAAAATTCTAGCACGCCGGAGTAATCTAGGCCGGTGACGGTCAAACCGGCTCAGACCGCCAAGGAGAAAGATGGAACCGATTTCAATCACCCCCGCGACCACACTGTCTCAGGAGGACCGGGACGCGCTGTGGCGCGCGAAGCAGGTGCTGGAAAGCCCGTCGCTGACGATGAAGCTGACGGGCATGCTCGGCGCGCCGGTCGAGAAAATGATCGCCCGGCTGCCGGATTTCGCGACCGGCAAGATCAACGACGCGACGCAGCTCGCGCTGCGCAAGTGCCTGAACATCGCGCTGCGCACGCTCGGCAAGCCGCCCGGGCCGGACGCCGAACCCGACAAGCCGAGCAACCTGCTGCACAAGCTCGCGGTTGCGACGACCGGCGCGGCGGGCGGTGCGTTCGGCTTTCTCGCGCTGCCGGTCGAGCTGCCGGTGACGACGACGCTGATCTTCCGCTCGGTGTGCGACATCGCGCGCAGCGAGGGGGAAGACCTGGGCTCGGTCGATACGCAGCTGCAATGCCTGGCCGTGCTCGGCATGGGCGGCAACCCGGACAAGCAGGAAGAGGACGCCGATTTCGGCTATTTCGTGCTGCGCGGTGCGCTCGCGCAGGCGATCTCGAAGGCGTCGTCCGACATCACGACGAAGGGCATCGCCGCGCACAGCTCGGCAGCCGTGTTCAAGCTCGTGCAGACGGTGGCGTCGCGCTTCTCGGTGCAGGTGACCGAGCAGATGGCCGCGAAGTCGATCCCGGCGATCGGCGCCGTGCTCGGCGCGACCGTCAATACGCTGTTCATCGACCACTTCCAGCAGATGGCGCACGGCCACTTCACCGTACGCCGGCTCGAGCGCAAGTACGGCTCGGTGGCCGTCAAAGCCGCCTATCAGGCGATCGACGCCTCGCCGGCGCGCTGAACCGCGCGTTCGACCGCGACGCGGCGCAGGAACGCGGCCGCGCGGTCGAGCGCGTCACGTGCCTCCGGCACCATCGGCGCGTACAGCTGCCACACGTGCGGCATGTCCGGCCACACCTCGATCTCCACCGCGCCCCCGGCCGCCTTCGCCTTCTCGGCGACGCGGCGCGAATCGTCGAGCAGCACCTCGGTGCTGCCGACCTGGATATACAGCGGCGGCAGGCCCGCGAAATCCGCGTAGAGCGGCGATGCGTACGGATTCGTGCCCGGCTCGTCACCCAGGTACAGCTTCGCGGCCTTCGCGAGCGCCGCGCCCGCGAACATCGGATCGGCGCCGTCGTTCGTGCGCAGCGTCGCGCCGGTGGCGGCCAGGTCGGTCCACGGCGAGAACAGGATCGCGCCGGCCGGCAGCGGCTCGCCGCGGTCGCGCAGCGCGACGAGCGTCGCGAGCGCGAGGCCGCCGCCCGCCGAATCGCCGCCGAGCACGATCGATTCGGGCGGTGTGCCGAGCGCCAGCAGTTGCCGGTACGCGGCCAGCGCATCGTCGAGCGCGGCCGGGAAGCGGTTCTCGGGCGCCAGCCGGTAGTCGAGCGAGAACGAGCGCACGCCCGCGCGCTTCGTCAGGCCGAACACGAGCGGACGGTGGGTCTTCGTCGAACAGAAGTAATAGCCGCCGCCATGGAAGTACAGCAGCGTGCGGCCGGGCCCGCGGCCCGCAACCGAGTCGGTGCGCTCAAGCCATTCGCCGCGCAGCGGCGCGTCGCCCGGGCCATGGCACTGGCGCAATCGGTAGCCCGACGGCGCACGGCGCGGCACGATCATCCGCAGGTCGGTAAAGCGCCGTGCGCGGGCGGGATCAAGCACCTCGCGCGTGGTCTCGGGACGGAACTGCCAGCGCAGCAGCCAGCAGGCGAACTTGCTTTGCCAACTCATCGGACGCACTCCGTAATCACAGTGTGACGATGGTACGTGCGATCGCTTCCGCACCGCTCGACAGGTGCCTCTACTTGACATCCTCCCGCGCCTGAAGGCTCGGGATTCCTACCGCGTTTGAAACGATGATGCTTGTCTCAGATCGCCTCGGCGGGTTCCTGCTTCACGGAGCGGCCCGACTGCACCGGCTCTCCACAGGCTGCAACGCGGTGCCCCCGCGCCAGTATGTTGATCGCATCGACCACATCGGCATGGTCCTCATGCCCGCACCCGACACAGCGGAATGCCGCCTGCGGCTGCCGGTTTCCGGCGCTCACGGATCAAACGCCGGCACTCAGTTCGCCGGCATTACCTGGCCGCGGATCTCGCCGGCCGGGTGCTCCTTCGTATGGACGTTGAAGTACCACTTGCCGCCCATCAGGTCGGTGACCTGCGCGTCGGTGAGTTCCTTCGAGCCCTTGATCGGACTCGCCAGGTCCCCCTTCGGAATCGGCACCTGCACGCCCGCGTTCTGGCCGACCGGCGCCGGCCCGTGGAAGTGCGCGGCGGTGGCCGGCCCCGTGAGGTGTTCGTAAGTGACCTTCCACTGCAGCATGTGCGTGGCCGTATCGTAGGTGGCCTCGACGTCGCCCGAGCCCTTGGTCGCCGTGGGCGGCACTTCACTCGACGGCTGGAGATTGGCGGACAGGCGCACCGTTTCGGCGGCGGCGCTGCCGGCGGCCAGCACGCCCGCGAGTAACGCGACCTGGAGCAAACGCAGCTTGAGCATGGACTCTCCTTGTACGACGTTGTACGCCGCCCGAGCGGGGGCGCCAGACATGATGGTAGTCGATCGCCGCCGGTCCGGGAGTCCACCGAACGGTCATGCAGCGAATCGACGCACCGGGCCGGCCGGCCCTCTCGCGCGGCGCACGACGCATCAGTCTGCATCAACCTGGAATGGACCTTTGCAGCCGGATGACTGAATCGGCGCGCGGCCTTTCGCTACACTTCGTCTCACAGTTGCTTGTTTCCTTCGTCCGAAGGAGTCTGCGAGTATTCACGCGGCCACCCGGCCGCGTTTTTTTTGCGCGCGCCGCCGTCGGGTCCGGTTCACCCGGCATCACGCATGACGTAGCGATCGCGCCGCTTCACGTCACGCGCGATAGCCCGGATCGATGCGATCGACGATCCGCTGCAGCGCGTCGAACGCGTCCTGCCCCGCGCCGTGCTTCGGATCGAAATTCAGCGAATCGCGCACGCACCCTTCGAGCACCGGCGGCGCAATCGGCAACGCGTCGCCGATCGCATGCGTGGCAACCTGTACCTCACATGCACGATTGAGCAGCCACATCAGCGAGAAGGTCTGCGCGAGCGTCGCGCCGATCGTCACGGGCCCATGGTTGCGCAACAGCAGCACCGGCCGCCCGCCTGCACTTTCGACGATGCGCCGCCCCTCCTCGAGATGCACGGTGATGCCCTCGAAGTCGTGATAAGCGATCTTCCCGTACAGCTGCGCCGAATAAAAATTGGAGAACGACAGCCCGTCGCGCGAACAACACACGGCCATCGTCGGCGTCGTGTGCACGTGCATCACGCAGTGCGCATCCGGCAGCGCCGCATGGATCGCGCTGTGGAACGTGAAACCGGCCGGATTGATCGGCCAGTCGGAATGACCGATCACGTTGCCGTCGATGTCGATCTTCACGAGGTTCGACGCGCACACCTCGCGGTAATGGAGCCCGAACGGATTGATCAGGAAATGCCCGTCCTCGCCCGGCACGCGCAGCGAGATATGGTTGTAGATCAGCTCGGTCCAGCCGAGATGATCGAAGATGCGGTAAGCCGCCGCGAGCTGCACGCGCGCCTGCCATTCGGCTTCGGAGAAACGGGCGGGACGCGTGAACGGCTGGTTCGGGACACGTTGCATGGGGGGAACTCCGGTTGCGGGTGTGCGCGGCACGCGTGGCGCGGGCCGTTCGCGGCACCGCCCTGCACGCCACATTAGTTGCGTGCACAACCATATCACTCTTCCCCGCGCACCGGAAACACGGGTTTAGCCGGAGCGCTTCCGTCCCCTTATAGCTGGTCGTCCACCGGCAGCAGCATGAACATGCCGGTCATCACGTTGCGCAGCAGCCCCGCGTGCGGATCGACGTGATAGGTGGTCGGCTGGCCGTCGTCGATGCCCGTCCATTCGAGTTCGGGCGACCCGCCGCCCGCCGGCGTCACGAGGCTCACGCGGTAGCTTTCATCCGGCCGGGTCACGCGCGCGAAGATCGTCGCGACCTGCTGCGCGAGCGCCGGGCTGTGAATCACGAGCGCCAGTTCGGTGTTCAGGTGCGCGGAACGCGGATCGAGGTTCATCGAGCCGATCACGAGGATCTTCCGGTCGATCACGTACGCCTTCGCGTGCAGGCTTGCCCGCGAGCGCGACCCGAACAGGCGCGCGCGCGGCTGGCCCGGCTGCGCCTTGAACTCGTACAGCTCGACACCGTGCCGCAGCAACGGCACGCGATACGGACCGTAGCCGGCCTGCACGGCGACCGCGTCGGTCGCGGCGAGCGAATTCGTCAGGATCGCGACGCGCACACCGCGCGCGGTCGCGTCGCCGAGGATCTTCACGCCGGCGTCATGCGGCACGAAATACGGCGAGAACGCGAGGAATTCCTGCTGCGCGCCGCGCGTGAGTTCCGCCAGGCGCTGCATCGGCGGGCTCACGTACGCGTCGGTCGGCCGCGCGACCTTGTCGGGCGCGTCGACCTTGAACTCGGCCGGCGCCCACACGAGCGCGAGCTCGTCGCGCGCAATCTGCTGCGCGAGCGGCGTCGCGTTCAGCGGCTTCGCGTTGTATGGATCGGCATTCGTGCGCCAGTGGGCGCGCAGCTCGTCGCGCGTCGCGTCGAGGTCCTTCGGATCGAACGACTGGTGGTTCAGCACACGCAGCGGATAGCTGCTCGCGCTCGACCAGTATGTGTCGAAGCTCGCCGAGACGTCGTTCGTCACGGGGCCGGCGGCCAGCACGTCGAGATCGCGGAACTGCAGCGTCGGGCTCGCGTTGAAGTATTCGTCGCCGAGATTGCGGCCGCCGACGATCGCGATCTGGTTGTCCGCGATCATCGCCTTGTTGTGCATCCGGCGCGTGAAGCTGTCGATGCGCGTGAAGAAATTGGCCGTGCGCTCGACCATGCGCTGCTGCGACGCGCCGAACGGGTTGAACACACGGATCTCGACGTTCGGATGCGTGTTCAGCGCGGCCATGATGCGATCGATGTCGCGGAAATTCAGGTCGTCGACCAGCATCCGCACCCGCACGCCGCGATCGGCCGCGTACAGCGCCGCGGCGAGCAGCAGCTTGCCGGTCGTGTCCTCGGTCGCGATGTAGTACTGCATGTCGAGCGTCTTCGTCGCGGCGCGTGCGAGCGCGATGCGCATCTGCAGCGCCTCGGCACCTTCCGGCAGCAGCCGGAAACCGGACTGGCCCGGATGCGCGGCCTCGGGCCCGGCCAGCGCGTCGCGCAGCGGCGTCGCGGTATCGGGCGGCAACGCGTGGGAGACCGGGCGATCGAGCGTGGTGGCGGGCGGATGCGTCGCGCACGCGGCGACGAGCGACAGCAGCACACCGACGGCCAGTGCGCGGGCCGGGCGGCATGCGGCGCGCCACGACAGCGCGGCCGGTGCGCGCCGGATCAAAGAGGTGAACACGGAAACTTCCTCGACTGGCGGAACAAAAGGCCCGCATGCGCCGCGGCGCGCGGCTGGCGCGCGGTTCCGGCCGATTCTAGTGGGCGCCCGATGAACCGGTCAATCGCGCGGGCGACACCCGCACTGTCGAACCGCAGGCGTGCCGCCGACTGCCGGGCGTCGATACCCCGCCGCGCCGGAGGCGGCCGCGGGACGGGGCACGCGCCATAGCGGTCCAACCAATCAGGCACCATCGCCGCTGCGCTCGAAATGGCTGCGCACGTAGTCGATATGCGTCTGCATCGCGGTGCGCGCCTCCTCCGGCCGTTGCGCGCAGATCGCGTCGCACACGACGCGGTGCTGCAGCAACAACAGCTCGGACGCCTGCTCGTCGTGCGTCGTCATGCCCGCAACGTTGATCGAGATGTGCTCGCGCAGCATCCCGATCACGCTCGTATGCAGGTGCAGGAACATCGTGTTGTGCGACGCGAGCGCGATCGCCTCGTGCAGCTTCGCGTCGGTCGCGGCTTCGACGGCCGCGGCGCCGTTCGCGTGCGCGGCTTCGAGCTCGCGCAGCAGCGCACGGATCCGGCGCCGGTCGTTCGCATCGGCGCGCAGCGCGGCGAAATAGGCGGTCGCGCCTTCGAGCACGCGGCGGAACTCGAGGATGTCGTCGCGCAACGCCGGATGATCGGCGACCAGTTGGCCCCAAGGCGATGCGATGCCGGCACGCAACTGGTCAGTCACGTAGACGCCCGCGCCGCGCCGGCTCTGCAGCAGCCCGCGCGCGACGAGCCGCTGGGTCGCCTCGCGCACCGTGTTGCGCGCAACGCCGTATTCCTGCGCGAGCACGCGCTCGGCCGGCAGGCGTGCGCCGGCCGGCCAGGTGCCGTCGAGCAGCGCCGTCTCGATCTTGCGCATCACCACTTCGGTCCGGCCCCGTGCCGTCATCGCTGCCATCGTCGCGTCTCCCTGCGGAATGCCTGCCACGCCGATTGGCCCAACCAATTTGAGCTGCGGCGCCGTCGCGGGAATTATGCAGCGAAATCGTCGTCCCGCATCCGCATGCCGGGCCGTCGCATCTGGAGCGAGACATGAACGAAAGGCAGTACCCCGCCGCCGCCCCCGCGCACGTCTATCTGTTCGCGACCTGCCTGGTCGACCTGTTCGTCCCCGAAGCCGGGCTCGACGCGGTCCGCCTGCTGGAACGCGAAGGCCTGACCGTCCACTATCCGCGCGGCCAGAGCTGCTGCGGGCAGCCGGCCTACAGCAGCGGCAACCCCGACGAAGCGCGCCGTGTCGCGGCTGCTCAGCTCGACCTGTTCGCCGAACCGTGGCCCGTGATCGTGCCGTCCGGCTCGTGCGGCGGCATGATCCGGCACCATTGGCCGGCGCTGTTTGCCGACGACCCCGTCCACGGCCCCAAGGCCCGTGCGATTGCGGAACGGACCTACGAACTCACCGAATTCCTCGTCCACGTGCTCGACGTGCGGCTCGATGCGCTCGCCGCTCCGGCCGGCGCCGACGAGCGCGTGGTGCTGCACACGTCCTGCGCAGCCCGCCGCGAGATGGGCACGCGTGTACACGGCGTCGCGCTCGTCGACGCGCTGCCGGGCGTGACGCGCATCGAACACGAACGCGAATCCGAATGCTGCGGCTTCGGCGGCACGTTCTCGCTGAAGCATCCCGACATCTCCGGCGCGATGGTGCGCGACAAGGTCGCATCGGCCTGCGCGACGGGCTGCGACCGGCTCGTGTCCGCCGACTGCGGCTGCCTGCTGAACATCGGCCACGCGGCCGACAAGTCCGGCGCGGCGCTGCCGGTCGAGCACCTCGCCAGCTTCCTGTGGCGGCGCACGGCAGGCGCCGCATCGCTGCGCGGAGACAAGCCATGAGCGCGCGCGACGCAATCCTCCAGCGGCTGCGCGCTGCCACCCCGGGCGTCGCGGCCGCGGCCGCCCCGCACTCGACGCGCGCATCGACACGCACTACGACACGCGCCGCGCGCAGAACGAAGCCGCGCACGATCCACACACGCTTGTCGTCACGATGCAGGCCGCGCTCACCGCGTCGCACGCGGACGTCTGGTGCGCAACCGGCGACGAATGGCCCGCGCAACTCGCCGCGCGGCTCGCCGAGGCCGGCGTGCGCCGCCTGCTGCTCGACCCGGCCCGCGCCGAATCCGCCGCGCTCGCCCGCGCTCTGCCCGGCGCGGTCGCGCCGGTACCGTTCGACCGGCCGATCGACGCGTGGAAAACCGAACTGTTCGACACGATCGACGCGGGTTTCACCGTTGCGCGCTCGGGCATCGCGGCCACCGGCACCATCGTGCTCGCACCCGATGCCGGCACGCCGCGCACGGTGTCGCTCGTGCCGCCGCTGCACGTCGCGCTCGTCCACGCGAGCACGCTGCATCCCGACCTGCATGCGGCCGTGCACGCGGAGCGCTGGCAGGCCGGCATGCCGACCAACCTCGTGCTGGTGTCGGGCCCGTCGAAGACCTCCGACATCCAGCAGACGCTCGCCTATGGCGCGCATGGCCCGCGCCGCCTGTGGGTCGTGATCGTCACCGGTACGGCAGCCGGCCGCGCGGCCACCACCGTCAGCGAGGACATCCCGCGATGAGCGACCACACGCTGCAATTCGTCGCCCCCGGCGACTTCAAGACCCGCGCGCGCGCTGCGCTCGACGATCCCGCGCTGCGCAAGAGCTTTCGCGGCGCGATGGACTTCCTGCAGGGCAAGCGCGCAACGCAGTTCCCCGACGACGACGAGCTGCAGCAACTGCGCGACCTCGGCGAAGCGGTGCGGCAGCATGCGCTCGCGCAGTTGCCCGCGCTGCTCGAACGGCTGGAGACGAAGCTCACCGAAGCCGGCGTGCACGTGCACTGGGCCGAGACGGCGGCCGACGCGAACGCAATCGTGCTCGGCATCGCGCAGGCGAAGAAGGCGCGCCGCGTGATCAAGGGCAAGTCGATGGCGAGCGAGGAAATCGAGCTGAACCACTCCCTCGCGGAGCACGGCGTCGATTGCATCGAATCCGACATGGGCGAATTCATCGTGCAGCTCGCGGGCGAGAAGCCGTCGCATATCGTGATGCCGGCGATCCACAAGACGCGCGGCGACATCGCCGAGCTGTTCGAGGAACACATCCCCGGCACGCGCTACACGGAGGACGTCGACGAGCTGATCCAGACCGGCCGGCGCGCGCTGCGCCGCGCGTTCACGGAAGCCGACATCGGCCTGTCGGGCGTGAACTTCGCGGCGGCCGACACCGGCACGCTGTGGCTCGTCGAGAACGAAGGCAACGGCCGGCTGTCGACGACGGTACCCGACACGCACGTCGCGATCATGGGGATCGAGAAGGTCGTCGAGAAGCTCGAGCACATCGTGCCGCTGTCGAGCCTGCTCACGCGTTCGGCCACCGGCCAGGCGATCACGACCTACTTCAACCTGATCTCGGGCCCGCGCCGCGACGGCGAACGCGACGGCCCGCGCGAGCTGCATCTCGTGCTGCTCGACAACGGCCGCACGCAGGCCTACGCGGACGAGCAACTGCGCGCGACGCTGCAGTGCATCCGCTGCGGGGCGTGCATGAACCACTGCCCCGTCTATACGCGCATCGGCGGCCACGCCTACGGCACGACCTACCCGGGCCCGATCGGCAAGATCATCTCGCCGCACCTGCTCGGCCTCGACGCGACGGCCGACCTGCCGACCGCATCGACGCTGTGCGGCGCGTGCGGCGAGGTGTGCCCGGTGCGAATTCCGATCCCGCAACTGCTCGTGCGGCTGCGCACCGAAGCGAACCGCAAGCCCGACGAACCCGTCGCGCACCCGCTGCGCGGCCAGGGCGCGAACTACAACCGCGCGGAAGAACTCGTGTGGCGCTTCTGGTCGGGCGCGTTCGCGCATCCGCGCGCATATCGCGCGTTCCGCTGGACCGCCACGCGGCTGCGTGCGCTGACGCCCGCCAAACAGATGGGCTGGACGCAGCACCGCACGCCGCTCGAGCCAGCGCCGCGCAGCCTGTCCGACCTGCTGCGCGCACGCGGCCAGCCCGAATAGCCGTTTCGTTTCTCAAGCCGTATCGACAAAAACCTATGGAGGAGACATCCATGCAGGCCTGGCATCAGATCTACACCCCGCTCGGCAGCCTCGGGCTGTCGGCGTTCGTCGCCGCAATCCCGATCATCTTCTTTTTCGTCGCGCTGGCCGCGTTGCGGCTCAAGTGCCACGTCGCCGCTGCGATCACGCTGCTGCTCTCGCTCGGCGTCGCGATCCTCGCGTACGGGATGCCCGTGCCGCAGGCGCTCGCGGCGGCCGGCTTCGGCTTCGCATACGGCATCTGGCCGATCGCGTGGATCATCGTCGCGGCCGTGTTCCTGTACAAGATCGTCGTGAAGACCGGCCAGTTCGACATCATTCGCGCGTCCGTGCTGTCGATCACCGACGACCAGCGCCTGCAGATGCTGCTGATCGGCTTCTCCTTCGGCGCGTTCCTCGAAGGTGCGGCCGGCTTCGGCGCGCCCGTCGCTATCACCGCCGCGCTGCTCGTCGGCCTCGGCTTCAAGCCGCTGCACGCGGCAGGACTGTGTCTGATTGCAAACACAGCACCGGTCGCGTTCGGCGCAATGGGCATTCCGATCATCGTCGCCGGGCAGGTAACGGGCATCGACCCGTTCCATATCGGCGCGATGGCCGGCCGCCAGCTGCCGCTGCTGTCGCTCGCGGTGCCGTTCTGGCTCGTGTTCATGATGGACGGGCTGCGCGGCGTGCGGCAGACCTGGCCGGCCGCGCTCGTCGCAGGCGGCAGCTTCGCGGTGACGCAGTACTTCACGTCGAACCATATCGGGCCCGAGCTGCCGGACATCACGTCGTCGCTCGTCAGCCTCGTCGCGCTCGCCGCATTCCTGAAGGTCTGGCAGCCGCGCACCGAGAAGCAGACGGCCGGCGGCCTCGTCGCGTCCGGCGGCGGCGCCGCGCTCGCGGGCTTCGGCGGCGCGGGTTCGCGCAGCGGCTTCGGCACCGGCACGAGCCGGCAGGCATCGCCGTACACGCTCGCGCAGACCGTGCGCGCGTGGTCTCCGTTCCTGATCCTGACGGCCGTCGTCACCCTATGGAGCATCGCGCCGTTCAAGGCGCTGTTCGCCGCGCACGGCGCACTCGCGTCGACCGTATTGAAGTTCCATGTGGCGGGGCTCGACCAGCTCGTCGTGAAGACCGCGCCGATCGCCGCGGCGCCGAAGGCGCTCGACGCGGTGCTGAAGATCGATCTCGTGTCGGCGGTGGGCAGCGCGATCCTCGTGACCGCGCTGATCTCGATGGCACTGCTGCGGATGAAGCCGCGCGACGCGCTCGTCACGTTCGGCGAGACGCTGAAGGAGCTGACGCGCCCGATCCTGTCGATCGGCCTCGTGCTCGCGTTCGCATTCGTCGCGAATTACTCGGGGATGTCGTCGACGCTCGCGCTGATGCTGGCCGCAACCGGCGCCGCGTTCCCGTTCTTCTCGCCGTTCCTCGGCTGGCTCGGCGTGTTCCTGACCGGTTCGGACACGTCGTCGAACGCGCTGTTCTGTTCGCTGCAGCAGGCCACGGCCCATCAGCTCGGCGTACCCGAGACGCTCGCGGTGGCTGCGAACACGACGGGCGGCGTGACCGCGAAGATGATCTCGCCGCAGTCGATCGCGGTCGCCTGCGCGGCGACGGGCCTCGTCGGCAAGGAGTCGGAGCTGTTCCGTTTCACGGTGCGGCACAGCCTGCTGTTCGCGGTGATCGTCGGGTTGATCACGCTCGCGCAGGCGTACGTGCTGCCGGGCATGGTGCCGTAAGCGGCGCCCGCCCCAAAAACAAAACCCCACGCCCGGACGAGCGTGGGGTTTTTCATGTCATCGCCTGATCGCCCGCCGCGGCAGGCGATCGGTTGCGCGATCAGCTGCCCTTCGCGATGCGGTCCTCGATGTGCTGCGCACGGCTCGCCGACGACGGGTGCGAATCCATCATCGAGCTCTTGCCGCCGTCCAGCTTCGCGAGCTTCTGGAACGACGTGACCAGACCCTTCTGATTCATGCCCTTCTGCTTGAGGAGGTCGAACGAGTAGTCGTCGGCCGCGCTCTCCTGCGACTGCGAGAACTGCGCGTTGATGAACTTCTCGGTGATGTCGCCGAGCTGCGAGCTCGTCAGCGCCGCCACGCCCGGCGAAGCCGCGCCGGCCGCGGTGCGCGCCGCGCTGACCGCGTAGGCCGTCTGCATCGCCTTCTTCGAGTGGCCGAGGGCAACGTGGCCCATTTCATGGCCGATCACGCCACGCAGCTCGTCGTCGTTCATCATGTCCATCAGGCCGCTGTACACGCGCACGCAGCCGTTGCCCATCGCCCACGCGTTGACGTCCTTGGTCATGTAGACCTTGTAGTTGATCTTCTGGTTGTTCAGCGTCATGTCGCCGAAGCCCTTCATCACCTTCGTCAGGCGCTTCGCATATGCGCTGTTCGCCGGTGCGATCTTCGATTCGGCATCGCTCGATTTGCACGAGTCGTTCGACAGTGCGGCGATGTCGGCATCCGACAGCGTCGCTGCCTTGTACAGGCTGGCCCCCGCCGACGTCAGGCTGTTCGCGTCAAGGCTCTGCACCCCGCCGCACGCGCTCAACAGAAACGCCACGCCACACGCTGCCACCGCTTTCTTGAGTTGCATCCCGGAATCCCTCGATAGTTGTATTTGGGAGCGCCGATTTTGCATAATCCGGCAGAAAATTACCAGATGTTTACATCCGATGACACGTTGATTACTGATCGAACGGGAACGAAGCGGCGCGTCGGAACGGGATTGACGACGAAAGAGGGCGCAATCGCCGCAGCCAGGCGACGACCGGAAGGGGAAACGGGCGGGTTCAGGCCGGCTGGTCGCGGCGTCGCGTCAGCCGCCGCGCGACGAGCATCGGCAACCGCACCGCAAAACCGGTGAACAGGCGCAGGTGCATCCACGCGAGCAGCGCGTTGTCGCGGCCGTAGTGGAAGTGCGAGACGCCGCCCTCGTGGCGGCCGAAATAGCGCACCGGCGCGTCGATGCGGATCGGACGCACGCCGGCCCAGCACAGCCGCACGGCCGCCTCGGGATCGAAGTCGAAGCCGCGCATCCACGGCTGGCGGCGCATGATCGCCGCCAGCGGCGCGACCGGATACACGCGAAACCCGTACAGCGAATCGCCGATCCCGGCCCACAGCGTCTCGAGGTCGGCCCAGGCGTTCGACAGCCGGCGGCCCTGCACGCGCAACTGCGGCGCACTCGCGTCGAACTTCGGCACGCCCAGCACCATCGCGTCGGGCGCGGCCTGCGACGCGGCCATGAACGCGGGAATCAGGTCAGACGGATGCTGGCCGTCGGAATCCATCGTCAACACATGCGTGAAGCCGCTCGCGGCGGCCGCGTCGAGCCCGGCGAGCACCGCGGCGCCCTTGCCGCGGTTCTCCGGCAGCACGATCACGCGCAAGCCCGGGTCGCGCTCGGCCATCGCCTGCAGCCGTTCGGCGCTGCCGTCGGTGCTGCCGTCGACGACGACCCACACCGGATTCCACTGCGCGCGGGCATTGCGCACGGTCGTGTCGACCTTGGCGCCCGGGTTGTAGCTCGGAATCAGGACGAGATGGGTGGACGACGCGTGCAGCTTGGACATGGAAACGGCCGATTGCGAAGACGGGGATCCTGACAAAAGTTTATGACTTGCCGGCGACCGTCGGCAGGCTTCGTCGACGTCGCCCGCGTGCGGGGCCGGCGGCTCGATCGCGAGGTTTTCCCGCTTCATGACAACCACGCCTCCTCATGACCCGCGCTGGCCTCGATCTCGACCAGCAGGTCGTCGCGGCACACGTCCGCATGAACGACGAGCGGCCGCACGCCGGGGCCGGCCGCATCGCGCAGCACGCGCTCGATCGCGGCCAGCGCCTCGGCATCGCCGGCGTCGCGCACGTAGACGCGATAGCTCAGGTCGGCGAGCGAGAACGGGCCGTGCCCCTGGCGCGCGGCCTGCGCGAGCACGGCCGCGAGGTTCGCGACCGTCTCGCGCGTTTGCGCGACGACGTCGCCGTGATGCACGGTGCGGTGCCCGACGATGCTCGCGGTGCCCGACACGAACAGCACCGGCGCGGCATCGCCTGCCGACCATGCGGCGGCGCGCGCGAACGTCGGCGCACGCGGGCCGTACTCCGCCGGATAGTGATACGCGCTGACCTGGCGCGGGTTCTCGACCGGATCGACCGGCGTGCGGCTCGCAAGGAAATGAATCGCGAGCGGCGCGGCCGGCGATGCATCGCCCGCGACCGGCACGACCGAACCGAGCGCGCACGCGGCCGGCACGCCGCCCGTCAGCGCGCGGCGGCACGCATCGAACGCATGCTGGCGGCCGATATTGAACTGACGATAGCGCTCGATCCCGAACTGCACCGCGTTGATCGCCGGCACGGTATTCCAGATGCGCAGCGGATGCGGCATGCCGAGCGAATCGAGCACGCCGAACAGGGCGCGGTACGCGTCGTGCGTCGCGCGTTCGAGCGGCGTGCCGCCGTCGTGCGATTCGCTCGCCTCATGTGCTTCTTCGTGCACGACGATGCTGCCGAACACGAGGCCCGCTGTTTCGCTGTACCGATAGTGCAGCGCGCTGCGCCGTTCGCTGCGCAGGTCATGCGCGTGGCATTGCCAGATTTCGCAGACGGCGTCGTCCGGCGCGATGCCGGCACCGAGCAGCGTCATCGGCACGGGCGCGACCGGCAGGCCGGGTACGACATCGGCCAGCATCCGTGCCGCCGCGTCCGCTCGTGATCCGGCGTGCGATGCCGTGTCCGCGCCAATGCACACCGCACCCAATGCGCCGGGAAACGCGCGCTCGAATCGATCGCCACGACCACGCGCATCGTGCAGCAGCGCGGCGAGCCGCGCATGGCTCATCCGGACGAGCCGCAGTGCTCGGTCGCCGCCAAGCGCGAGCGCTTCGCCCGATCGCGATGCGACCGGCCCGGCCGCCGTCTGCCCGCGCACGACGGGCGCGATAGCGGATGACAGGGAACACGGCCGCCGTTCGGCGTCGACTGGATGCACGGACACTTCGATTTCCTCACTATGCGGCGCAGGCCGCGCAACATCGTGGCCTGCGCCGCGTTGCGTTACGTCACGCCGACGCTGCGCGCTTCGTCAGGCGAGCCCGCCGTTGACGGACAGCACCTGCCCCGTCACATAGGCCGCGGCGTCGGACACCAGGTACGCGACCATCGCCGCGACTTCGTCGGGCCGGCCCGCGCGCTGCGCGGGCACGAGCTGCTTGATGCGTTCCGCGGGAAACGCGTGCTCGGCCATCGGCGATTCGATGATGCCGGGCGCGACCGCGTTCACGGTGATGCCGCGCGACGCGAGCTCGAGCGACAGCGACTTCGTCGCGCCGATCAGCCCCGCCTTCGCGGCCGCGTAGTTGACCTGCCCGCGATTGCCGGTCACGCCGGCCACCGACGCGATGTTGACGATCCGTCCGCGCCGCGTGCGGATCATCGGCAACAGCAGCGGTTGCGTGACGTTGAAGAAGCCGTTGAGCGTCACGTCGAGCACGCTGTGCCACTGTTGTCGCGACATGCCGGCCATCGGCGCATCGTCGTGAATCCCTGCGTTGTTGACGAGGATCTGCACCGGCGCATCGTCGATGAACGGCTTCAGCGCGGCGAGCGTCGCATCGGCGTCGGTCACGTCGAACGCAATCGCGTGCGCGGAGCCGCCGGCCGCGACGATCTGCTGCGCGACGGCCTCCGCCTGCGCGAGATGGCGGTTCGCATGCACCCACACTTCATGGCCGGCCTGCGCGAGGGCCGCGCAGATCGCCTGCCCGAGTGCGCCGCTGCCGCCCGTCACGAGCGAGCGCATCGCATTGCTCCGTTCATCGCGTTCCCCCTCGATCGACGCGGGCGCGTATCGTCTGCCGATCGCGGCCGCCTGCCGTCATCATCCGTGCGTCGCACCCGTGCGCGACGCGCTCACTTCGTGCGGTGCGCGGCGACGTACGCAGCCAGTGCACCGAGCGTCGCAAAGATCTTCTGGTTGTCCGGATTGTCCGAACGCAACTCGAAGCCGTATTTCTTCGAGATCAGCAGGGCGATTTCGAGGATGTCGATGGAGTCGAGCCCGAAACCCTCGCCATACAACGGGGTCTCGGCCGTCACGGTTTCGAGCGTGACGTCTTCGAGATTCAGTTCGCCGATGATCAGCGTGGCGAGCTCTTGTTCCAGTGCGTTCATCATGCGTGCGGGCAGGCGGCCCGTGGCAGCGGAAGGTGACCGGAAACGGCAATCGCCATGCACGCCCGGCGCGTGCGAATCTCCGTCCCTCCGGCGTCTGCCGGCTTCCCCGCCTGCTTGTTTGGGGATCGTTTGTAAAAGTTACGCGGATTCTAGACGACCGGGTATCGGGCCGTATACCGCCAATGGTTACAGACTGGCGAGCCAGCTCCCCGGCCCGTTTCGGGATCCGAATGCACGAGACGCTTGAGCCGCTTCGGATGGAACTGGACCGACCCCGCGAAACCGTTCGTCCCGCGCCATACAATCGGTTACAAAACCCGTTCGCGCCCGCCCCGAACACGCCGTGCCGCGGCCCTAAAATGAGCGTGCCCGACCACCGGCCCGGACCCGCGTCCCGGCCGCCATTCATATGATGTTTGACGGCCCGACCACCGCGTCCGGCCACGATCCGCCCGATGTCGCCAGTCATGCCGCGCCCGCCCTTCCGCTCCGTTCCGGTTCGCCCGTCAGCCCGCTGCCGCCCGGCCGCCGGTCACGCGTTCGCGCGCCGTGTGTGCGGAGGCCGGCGATGAGCCGGCTGCTGCCTGTCGCGCGCGGCCTCGCCGCGGTCGGCGCCGTCGCGGCGTACCGAGCCGGCGCGCACTACGCGGCCGCGACACCCGGCGCACATGGCTTCGGCCTCGCGATGGCGCTCGTGCCGCCGTTGCTGCTCGCGCTCGGCGCGGCGCTGCGCTCGCCGCATCGCGCGTGGCTCGTGCCGGCGTGGCTGCTTGCCGCCGCCGCGCTATGGGCCACCCGCGTGCCGCTCGCCCGGCATTTCGAATGGGGCCTGTATCTGGAACACGCGAGTTTCAACCTCGCGATGGCCCTGCTGTTCGGCCGTACGCTCGCCGCCGGCCAGGTGCCGCTGTGCACACGCTTCGCGACGATGATCCACGGCGCGATCACGCCGGCCGTCGCGCGCTACACACGGCAGATCACGCTCGCGTGGACGCTGTTCTTCGTCGCGATCGCCGCCGTGTCGACGCTGCTGTTCGCGGCCGCGCCGATCGTCACGTGGTCGACGTTCGCGAACTACCTGTCGCTGCCGCTCGTCGCCGTGACGTTTGCAGCCGAGCATGCGTGCCGGCGCTTCGCACTACCGCACGAACCGCGGCCGCGCATGGTCGATGCGGTGCGCGCGTATCGCGCGACGACTCACGCATCGCAGCCGTCACGATGAATTCACGGCCGGCGCCGCGCGCCGGCCTTCGCTCCCGTTTTGACCGATTTATGCCGACTCACCCGCTGGTTTTCCATTCGTCGCCGGACCGGACGATCGCCTGGCGCGACGGCTCGCCCGTCACCGTGCGCGCGTTTGTCGCCGATGTCGCGCGCGTGGCCGCTGCGCTGCCCGCCGGCGGCCACGTGTTCAACGTGTGCCGCGACCGCTACCGCTTCGCGGTCAGCCTGTGCGCCGCGCTCGTTGCCGGCAAGATCAGCCTGCTGCCGTCGACGCACACGCCGGAAATGGTTCGCCAGCTCGCATCGTTCGCGCCCGACGCGTTCTGCCTGCACGACGCGCCCGACTGCACGATCGACCTGCCGCGCTTCGCGTACCCCGATGCCGCCCCCGGCGAGCTCGCGAGCGATGCGCCGTTCGTCGTGCCGCAAATCGATGCGGCGCGCATCATGGCCTACGTGTTCACGTCCGGTTCGACCGGTGCGCCGGTGCCGCACCGCAAGACCTGGGGCTTCCTGGTCGGCTGCGTGCGCGCGGCGGCCGACCGCCTCGGGCTGCTCGACGGCCGCGCGGCCACGCTGATCGGCACGGTGCCCGCGCAGCACATGTACGGTTTCGAGTCGACGGTGCTGCTCGCGCTGATGGGCGGCCTCGCGTTCAGCAACCGCCAGCCGTTCTACCCGGTCGACATTCGCGACGAACTCGACGCGATCCCGCAACCGCGCGTGCTCGTCACGTCGCCGATCCACCTGCGAGCGCTGCTGGCCGCCGGCCACGCGCTGCCGCCTGCCGCGCTCGTCCTGTCGGCCACCGCGCCGCTGTCGGAAAAGCTCGCGTGCGAAGCCGAAGCCGCGCTCGACGCGCCGCTCGTCGAGATCTACGGCAGCACCGAAACCGGCCAGATCGCCACCCGCCGCACGTCGCAAGGCGCGGCCTGGGCGTTGTTCCCGGGTATCCGGCTCGACGCGCGCGATGAACCGGAAAGCGACGACGGCCAGCCGACGATCTGGGTGTCCGGCGGGCACGTCGAGGCGCCCGTGCCGATGGGCGATGCGCTCGAACTGCTCGGCGACGGCCGGTTCCTGCTGCACGGCCGCAAGGCCGACCTCGTCAACATCGCCGGCAAGCGCACGTCGCTCGCGTACCTGAACCATCAGCTCAATGCGATTCCGCAAGTGATCGACGGCGTGTTCTTCATGCCCGACGCCGCCGCGCCCGCCCACGCCGACGCGGGCCTCGAACCGGTCACGCGCCTCGTCGCGCTGGTCGTCGCGCCGACGCTCGCGGCAGCCGACCTGCAGCGCGCGCTGCGCGAGCGGATCGATCCCGCATTCATGCCGCGCCCGCTCGTCTTCGTCGACGCGCTGCCGCGCAACGAAACGGGCAAACTGCCGCGCGACGTGCTCGCCGCACTCGTTGCACGACACGCGCGCACCGCAGCCGCGCCGACGCCCGTGTGCGACCCGGCCGGCACACCGGCGGTCGCGCCCGGGTTCACGATCCCGGCCGATCACCCGGCGCTGCCCGGCCACTTCCCGGGCCATCCGGTCGTCCCGGGCGTCGTGCTGCTCGATCACGCGATCCATGCGATCGGCACGGCGTTGGGCCGTCCGCTGCAGACGTGGCGGCTCGGGTCCGCGAAATTCCTGAGCCCGGTCGCGCCCGGCGAGCCGCTCGATCTCGCGTACGACGCCGCGGCGAGCGGTGCGATCCGCTTCACGCTGCGCGCCGGGGCGCGCGAAGTCGCGAGCGGCGTACTATCCGCGCCGCCGGCCACGCCGTCTTCCGCGCAGGGTGGTGCGCAGTCATGAAGCGCACCGCATGGGCCGAACGCCAGGAACGCAGCAATGCGGGCTTGCTGCGCGCGATGACGTGGCTGTCGCTGCGCTTCGGCCGGCAGCGCGCGCGCGTCGTGCTGCACCTGATCGCGACGTATTTCGTGCTGTTCTCGCCGATCGCGTGCGCGGCATCGCGCGATTACCTGCGCCGCGTGCTCGGCCGCCCCGCGCGCTGGCGCGACGTGTACCGGCACGTGTTCACGTTCGCGGCAACGATCCACGACCGCATCTACCTGATGAACGGACGCTTCGACCTGTTCGACATCCGGCTGCACGGCGAAACGCTCGTCGACGAGGCCCTCGCGGGCGGACGCGGCGCATTCCTGATGGGCGCGCACCTCGGCAGCTTCGAGGTCGTGCGCGCGATCGGCCGCACGCATCCGGGCCTGCGCGTCGTCGTGACGATGTACGAGAAGAACGCGCGCAAGATCAACGCGACGCTCGCCGCGGTGAATCCCGCCGCGCAGCCGGAAGTGATTCCGCTCGGGCAGGTCGACTCGATGCTGAAGGTGCGCGAGCGCCTCGACGCGAACTGCATGGTCGGCATGCTCGCCGACCGCACGCTGCTCGACGACGCGGCCGCGTCGCTGCGCCGACTGCCGCTGCTCGGCGCGCCGGCAGCGTTCCCGCTCGGGCCGCTCTACATGGCCGCGATGTTGAAGCGGCCGGTGCTCTTCATGACGGGCCTCTATCGCGACGGCAACCGCTACGATGTGCACTTCGAGACGCTCGCCGATTTCTCCGACGTGCGGCGCGAGGCACGTGCGGCGGCCGTCGACGCGGCGCTCGCGCGCTACGTCGCGCTGCTCGACCGGTACTGCCGCGCGGCGCCGTACAACTGGTTCAACTATTTCGACTTCTGGCAAGGCGGCGATGCCGCGACCGTCGCCGCGCGCAGCAGCGCGGCGCGCGCCGCTGCCGGCCTGTCCGCCACGAGGATTCCGACGCATGACCGCCGTTCGCCGCTGCTCGCCCACGCTCCCGTCCGCGCTGCGTCGCGCCGTCCGCACGCTGGCCGTCGCCCTCGCCGCAACCGCCGCCCTGACCGCGCTGGCTGCCGCGCCCGCCCAGGCGGCCGACACGGCACCGGCGTGGAACCTCGACCGGTTGATGTCGACGCTCGCGCAGCACAAGTCGGGGCGCGCGACGTTCACCGAAACGAAATACCTGTCGATCGCGACGCAGCCGGTCGAATCGTCAGGTGAACTCGTGTTCGTCGCGCCCGACCATCTCGAGAAGCACACGCTGAGCCCGAAACCCGAACACCTCGTCGTCGACGGCGACATGCTCACCGTCGAGCGCAACAACCGCAAATTCACGCTCGCGCTCGCACGCTATCCGGAACTCGGCGCGTTCATCGACAGCATCCGCGCGACGCTCGCCGGCAACCGCTTCGCACTCGAACAGGTGTACAAGGTCGCGCTCGCCGGGCGCGGCGACGACTGGACGCTGACGCTCACGCCGCTCGATTCGCGGATGCTGAAGGTCGTCAGCACGATCACGCTCGACGGCACGCGCGACATGTTGCGCAGCGTCGCGATCCGGCAGGCCGACGGCGACCGCTCGGTGATGCGGCTGCAACCCGTTCCGGCGAACCCGAACTGATGGACGAACGCGCTCGCCCCCCGTCGTCACCGGTCGCGCGCCGCCTGCACGCGCTGCGGCAGCGCGCGGTGCTCGTGTGGCTGCTCGCGCTGCTCGCGTGCGGCGTCGCGATCTGGCGCGCGCACTTCACGGCCGACCTGTCCGCATTCCTGCCGAGCGCGCCGAGCGCCGGGCAGCGCGTGCTCGTCGACCAGTTGCGCGACGGCGTCGTGTCACGGCTGATTCTCGTCGTGATCGACGGCGGCGATGCCACGACGCGCGCCGCGCTGTCGCGACGCGTCGCCGGCGCGCTGCGCACCGATCCGCAATTCGCGGCCGTTCACAACGGCGAAGCCGCGAACGACGCGCGCGACCAGCAGTTCGTCTTCGATCACCGCTACCTGCTGAGCCCGGCCGTCACGCCGCAGCGCTTCAGCGCCGCCGGCTTGCATCAGGCGCTCGGCGACAGCCTCGACCTGCTGAGTTCGTCGGCCGGCCTCGTGGCCAAGGCGATGCTGCCGCGCGACCCGACCGGTGAAGTCGCCACGCTCGTCGACCAGCTCGACCGCGCGGCGGAGCCGGCGAACCGCGACGGCGTGTGGGCGTCGCGCGACGGCACGCGCGCGGTGCTCGTCGTGCAGACGGCCGCCGCCGGTTCCGATACCGACGCCCAGGCCCGCGCGATCGACGCCCTGCGCCGAGCATTCGCCGCCGCGCAGCAGGCCGTGCCGAACGCCGCCGCGACCACGCTCGCGATGACGGGCCCCGGCGTGTTCTCGGTCGACACGCGCGACACGATCCGGCACGACGTCGAACGGCTGTCGACGGCGAGCGTCGTGCTGATCGTCGCATTGCTGCTGACGCTGTACCGTTCGCCGCGCACGCTCGCGCTCGGCTTGCTGCCGGTGCTGACGGGCGTCGCGGCCGCGATTGCAGCGGTCAGCGTCGCCTTCGGCACGGTCCATGGGCTGACGCTCGGCTTCGGCACGACGCTGATCGGCGAAGCCGTCGACTATTCGATCTACCTGTTCGTGCAATCGGCGCAGGCCGGCACGCGCGGCGCGGCGCGCCCGGCCGACGCGATGCGCGCATGGGTCGCCGCGTACTGGCCGACGATCCGGCTCGGCGTGCTGACATCCGTGTGCGGGTTCGCGTCGATGCTGTTCTCCGGATTCCCCGGCCTCGTGCAGCTCGGGCTGTATTCGATCGTCGGGCTCACGGCCGCCGCGCTCGTCACGCGCTTCGTGCTGCCGCATCTGCGCGGCGAGCATGTCGCGATCCGCGACGTGTCGCGCGTCGGCGCCGTGCTCGCGCGCGCGGCCGACGCCGCGCCGCGGCTGCGCTGGCCGCTCGTCGTGCTGGTGATCGCCGCGATCGCGACGCTCGTGCTGCATCGCGACGGCCTGTGGAGCCGCGAGCTCGCCGCGCTCAGCCCCGTGCCGGCGCAAGCGCAGGCGCTCGATGCGCGGCTGCGCGCCGATGTCGGCGCGCCCGATGTGCGCTACCTCGTCGTGATTTCTGCATCGACCGAACAGGCCGCACTCGAAGGCGCCGAAAAAGTGGCCGCACAATTGCAGCCGCTCGTCGACCGCGGTGCGCTCGCCGGCTTCGAAAGCCCCGCGCGCTACCTGCCGAGCGATGCCGCGCAGCGCGCGCGCCAGGCAAGCCTGCCGGATACCGGCGTGCTTGCCGCGCGGATGCACGACGCCGTCGCGAACCAGCCGATCGCGGTCAAACCCGAACTATTCACCCCGTTCATCGCCGACGTCGCGGCTGCGCGCCACGCACCGCTGCTGACGCGCGCGGACTTGCGCGGCACGTCGATGGCGCTCGCCGTCGATGCGCTGCTGACCGAACGCGACGGCCGCTGGAGCGCGATGCTGCCGCTGCGTGCGCCGGACGCCGCGCACACCGCGCAACCGGCATCGAGCCTCGATGCCGCGCCGATTCGCACGGCTGTCGCGCGCGCGGGCGTGCCCGATGCGCTGTTCGTCGACATGAAGGCCGAAGCCGATCGCCTGTACGTGAGCTATGTGCACGAGGACATCCGGCTGTCGCTCGCGGGCTTCGCCGCGATCGCCGTGCTGCTGCTGATCGCGCTGCGCTCGCCGCGCCGCGTCGTGCGCGCGCTCGCGCCGCTCGTTGCGGCCGTGCTGGTCGTGACGGCCGGCTTCGCACTCGCCGGCGTGCAGCTGACGATTCTGCATCTCGTCGGGATGCTCCTGATCGTCGCCGTCGGCTCCAACTACGCGCTGTTCTTCTGCAAGCGCGACGACGCACAGCCCGTCACGCCGTACACGCTCGTGTCGCTGCTGATCGCGAATCTCGCGACGGTCGCGGGCTTCGGGCTGCTGGCGCTGTCGCGCGTGCCGCTGCTCGAAACCTTCGGGCTGACCGTCGGGCCGGGTGCGATGCTCGCGCTCGCGTTCTCCGCAATTCTCGCGCCGCGCCCGGCTGACGCCGGGGCCATCAACCGCCATCGAGGAAGCCGCGCATGAACGCGCCATCGTCCGTTCCGTCGCGACAGCCCGGCGACACACGCCGCTGGAAGCCGACGCCGCTGATCGCGGGCACGGCCGCGCTGCATGCGGGCGCGGCGGCGGCGGCCGTCGCGCAGCCGGCCGCGTGGCCGTGGGCGGTCGGTGGCGTGGTCGCGTCGCATCTCGCGCTGACCGCCGCCGGCCTGTGGCCGCGCAGCGCGCTGCTCGGCCCGAACTGGACGCGCCTGCCGGCCCACGCTGGCCGCCGCATCGCGCTGACGATCGACGACGGTCCGGACCCGGACGTCACGCCGCGCGTGCTCGACCTGCTCGACCGTTACGACGCGCGCGCGACGTTCTTCTGCATCGGCGATCTCGCGCGCCGTCATCCGCGCTGGATCGAGGCGATCGTCGCGCGCGGTCACGCGATCGAGAACCACAGCCAGCGGCACCGGCACACGTTCTCGCTGTCGGGGCCTGCCGCACTGCGGCGCGAAATCGCGGCCGCGCAGCAGACGCTGACCGAGATCGCCGGCACGCGCCCGCTGTTCTTCCGTGCGCCGGCCGGCCTGCGCAATCCGTTTCTCGAGCCGGTGCTGTGCGAACTCGGCCTGCAGCTGGCGAGCTGGACGCGGCGCGGCTTCGACACACGCGCACGCGATGCGGCGACCGTCACGCGCCGCCTGCTGCACGGCCTCGCCGCACGCGACATCCTGCTCGTGCACGACGGCCACGCGGCGCGCGACGCGCGCGGCGAACCGGTCGTGCTCGACGTGCTGCAAGCGGTGCTGCGCGCGGCCGCCGATGCGCAATTGCACTGGACCACGCTGCGCGCGGCGCTCGCGCCGGAGCTGCCCGGCGGGCCGGGCGAGCCGGCCGGTTCGGCCCCCCCGTTTGATAAAATCTGACCTCGAACGGCGCGCCTGCCAGCCCTGCTGCCGCGCCCGTTCCGGCCACCGGATGCGACCCTCGTGAAACCTCTCCTGCTCTCGCACTTCACCGCCACCAGCTGCATCGGCCGCGGCCTCGATGCGACCCTCGACGCACTGCGCGACGCGCGCGGCGGGCTGCAGCCCTGCGACTTCGAACGTGCGGATCTCGACACGTGGATCGGTGCGGTGGACGGCGTCGATGCGCAGCCCGTGCGGGCCGACCTCGCCGACTTCGCGTGCCGCAACAATCGCCTCGCACAGCTCGGCCTCACGCAGGACGGTTTCGACGCACGCGTCGCGGCAGCCGTCGCGCGCTATGGAGCGGCACGCGTGGGCGTGTTCATCGGCACGAGCACGGCCGGCATCCTCGAAACCGAGCACGCATACCAGCGCCGCGATCCGGCGAGCGGCGCGCTGCCCGCCGACTTCCGCTATGCGCATACGCACAACCCGTATTCGCCGGCCGCGTTCGTGCGCGCGTTTTTCGCGCTGCGCGGCCCGGCGATGGCGATCTCGTCCGCCTGTTCGTCCGGCGCGAAAGTGTTCGGCTCCGCGCACCGCATGATCGAGGCAGGCTTGATCGATGCGGCCGTCGTCGGCGGCGTCGATTCGCTGTGCCTGACGACGCTGTACGGCTTCAATTCGCTCGAACTGCTGTCGCGGCAGCCGTGCCGTCCGTTCGACGTCGCGCGCGACGGCATATCGATCGGCGAGGCTGCCGCGTTCGCGCTCGTCGAACGCGTGCCGGCGTCGCCCGCCGCACTCGACGCCGATGCGGTCCTGCTGCTCGGCATCGGCGAATCGAGCGACGCGCATCACATGTCGTCGCCGCATCCGGACGGGCTCGGCGCGCGCGTCGCGATCGAGCAGGCGCTCGCATCCGCCGGCCTGGGCGCAACCGACATCGACTACGTGAACCTGCACGGCACCGCGACGCCGAGCAACGACGCAGCCGAAAGCCGCGCGATCGGCGCGCTGTTCGCCAGCACGCCGTGCAGTTCGACGAAGGGCGCGACCGGCCATACGCTCGGCGCGGCGGGTGCGCTCGAGGCGGTCGTCGGCGCGCTCGCGCTGCGCGAGCAGTTCGTGCCGGCCGGCGTCAACACGACGCACCCCGACCCTGCCCTCGCCGCCGACTACGTGCTCGCGAGCCGCGATACGCGCGTGCGCGCCGTCCTCTCCAATTCGTTCGGCTTCGGCGGCACGAATTGCAGCCTGATCCTCGGCCGCGCCGACCACGCCCGCCGTTGAGGCCCGCCATGACACTCACCGCCTTCATCGAAAGCATCGGCCTCGTCGGGCCCGGATTGACCGACTGGCCGCACGCGGCCGACGTGCTCTCGGGCCGCGTACCGTACGCGCCCGCCCGCACCGAGCTGCCGCCACCGGCCGGCCTGCCGTCGGCCGAGCGACGCCGCACCGGCCCCGTCGTGCGCGTGGCACTCGCGGCCGGCCACGAAGCGGTGGCCGCGAGCGGACGCGACGCCGCGATGCTCGCGACCGTGTTCAGCGCGTCCGGCGGCGACGGCCAGAATTGCCACGCGATCTGCGAGACGCTGGCCGGCGACGATCGCCAGCTGTCGCCGACGCGCTTCCACAACTCCGTGCACAACGCGCCGGCCGGCTACTGGAGCATCGCGACGCGCGCGATGGCAACGTCGAACGTGCTGTGCGCGCACGACGGCAGCTTTGCCGCCGGCCTGCTGGAAAGCCTGTGCCAGGTCGTGGTCGATCGCGTGCCGACCCTGCTGATCGCGTACGACACCGACTATCCGGAACCGCTGCGCGCGGTGCGCCCGATCGGCGACGCATTCGGCGCGGCACTCGTGCTCGCGCCCGAAGCAAGCGAACGCGCGCTCGCCCGCATCGACGTGCAGCTCGACGACGCCCCCGCCACGACGCTCGCGCATGCCGAACTCGACGCACTGCGCGCCGGCAATCCGGCCGCGCGCGTGCTGCCGCTGCTCGACGCCATCGCCGCGCGGCGTTCGACGCGCGTCGTGCTCGACTACCTGGCCGACACGCGCGTGCAGGTCGACGTCGCGATGCCGGATACATTCGCGGAGCGCGCGTGATGACCGCGACGATCCCGCTCGCGCCGCCGCTCGACCACGCGTGGATCGCCGCGCACATTCCGCACGACGGCGCGATGTGCGTGCTCGATACGGTCGATGCGTGGGATGCCGATCGCATCCGCTGCACCGCGACGAGCCACCGCGATCCGCACAACCCGCTGCGCTCGCACGGTCGGCTCGCCTCCGTCTGCGGAATCGAATACGCGGCGCAGGCGATGGCCGTGCACGGCGCGCTGCTCCATGCGCACGAAGCGCGCCCGCGTGTCGGCTATCTGGCGAGCGTGCGCAACGTCGACGCATTCGTCGACCGGCTCGACACGTTCGCGCAGCCGATCGTCGTCGAAGCGGAACGCGTGAGCGGCGACGCCCGTTCGGTGCTGTACGGCTTCTCGCTGCGCTGCGGCGATCGTGTGCTGCTATCCGGCCGCGCCGCGGTCATGCTGGACGCGTCGGCAGCCGGCGCGCTTCACCGGGGCCCGGCACCCACCGGCGATGCGAATCCTCGCTGAAGCCGCTTTACTCAACGGAAGGAATCCAGGTCGTGAAAGTTCGTCAGTTCATTGGCACCGCGCTCGTTCTGGCGCTGATCAGCCCGATCGCGCACGCGGACATGTCGGAAGTGAAGCAGGACATCAAGCGAGATTCGAAGGAAGCCGCGCACAAGACCGGCGAGGCGGCCCGCAGCTTCGGCCACGCGACCGCGAGCGCCGCGAAGGCGGTCGGACACGGCGTTGCACACGTGTCGCGCGAAGGCTGGGACGCCACCAAGCGCACGACGAAGCGGATCTTCCACAAGAACGACTCGGGCGAGTCGGGTGGAAAGAGCGAAAAGAGCGATTGACCACGGGCATCGCGCGCATCGCCGGCAGCGTGCGCGCGACGCGTGACCGCTCGTCAAGCGTGCCGCGTCACTGCCGCAATGCCGCCGTCAACGCGCGCCGCGCAGGCGGCGTGCCGGCTGGCCCGCACGCGCGCGAAGCACTTGCCGTACGCGACGAGCCAGCAATCGCGATGGTCGAAGTTCCGCAGCAGCCGCGCGCGGCGCCGCTCGAGCCAGCAGAGCGAGACTGCCATCGTCAGCGCGACGGCCAGCGCCGTGCCGCCGATTGCGAGTCCCATCCAGGTATCGCCCATGCCTTCTCCGGAATGCGAAGCCGAAGCGGCGCCTGCCGCCGCCCCGGCACTGGATAGTGCAGAACATGGCCCGGCAGGTGCGCGCACGCCGCCGGCGCGCCGGGCCGCCACGCGTCAATGCATGTGCTGGCCACCGTTGATCGCGATATTGGAGCCCGTCACGAAGCCGGCCTCCTCCGAGCACAGGTAAGCCACCAGCGCCGCGACTTCCTCGGGCTTGCCGAGCCGGCCCGCCGGAATCTGCGGGAGGATCTTCGAGTCGAGGATGTCCTGCGGGATCGCCGTGACCATCTTCGTCGCGAGGTAGCCCGGCGACACCGTGTTCACCGTCACGCCCTTGCGCGCGATCTCGAGCGCGAGCGATTTCGTGAAGCCGTGCATGCCTGCCTTCGCGGCCGCGTAGTTGGTCTGACCGACCGAACCCTTCGAGCCGTTCACCGACGAGATGTTGACGATGCGGCCCCAGCCGCGCTCGACCATGCCTTCGCAGACCGGCTTCGTCATGTTGAACACGGAATCGAGGTTGGTGCGGATCACCGCGTCCCAGTTGACCTTGTCGAGCTTGCGCAGCGTCATGTCGCGCGTGATGCCCGCGTTGTTCACGAGAATGTCGACCGGGCCGACGTCCCGCACGATCTTCTCGATGCATTGCTGGCACGAATCGTGATCGGCCACGTCCACCGGGTACGCGTGGAACGCGCGGCCGGCCGCGTGCATCTCGGTCAGCCAGCGGTCCGCACCGGTGTTGTTCGGCGAATACGTGACGACTACCCGGTGGCCCGCGTCGTTCAACCTGATGCTGACCGCTTCGCCGAGGCCGCCCATTCCACCAGTCACTACTGCAATTCGCTTAGTCATCCTATTAATTACCGACAAAAAAGTAATCGATCAAGGCGGGAGCGGCGGCGTCGCTCAGGTTGCCGCCCCACCGCTTCGATGCGCAGCCGCCCGCGTCTCGGGCGCGGCACGCACCGGCACCTCGCGCTTGTTGTTGACTGCTTGTCGTGCGCGAAAACCGCTTCGCCCGCGAGCGTACGCCGGCGGGCGCCGCTCGCGGAACGAGCCGTCAGACCCGGCTCACGCGCGCTCGACCGCGAGCGCGACACCCATCCCGCCGCCGATGCACAGCGACGCCAGCCCGCGCTTCGCGTCTCGCTTGGCCATCTCGTGCAGCAGCGTCACCAGGATCCGGCAGCCCGACGCGCCGATCGGGTGCCCGATCGCGATCGCCCCGCCGTTCACGTTCACCTTCGACGTGTCCCAGCCCATCTGCTTGTGCACCGCCAGCGCCTGCGCCGCGAACGCCTCGTTGATTTCCATCAGGTCCAGGTCGCCCGGCGTCCAGCCCGCCCGCTCCAGCGCACGGCGCGAGGCCGGCACCGGGCCCACGCCCATCACGCTCGGATCCACGCCCGCGTTCGCGTACGCCTTGATCCGCGCCAGCGGCGTCAGGCCCAATGCCGCCGCCTTCTGCGCCGACATCACCAGCACCGCCGCCGCACCGTCGTTCAGCCCCGACGCGTTCGCCGCCGTCACCGAGCCGTCCTTGGAGAACGCCGGCTTCAGCCCGGCCAGCGATTCCGCCGTCACGCCGTGACGCACGAATTCATCGGTGGCGAACTGCAGCGGCTCGCCCTTGCGTTGCGGAATCGCCACCGGCACGATTTCGTCGTCGAAGCGGCCGGCCTTCTGCGCGGCTTCCGCCTTGTTCTGCGACAGCGCCGCGAATGCGTCCTGCTCTTCGCGCGTGATCCCGTATTCCTTCGCGACGTTCTCCGCCGTGATGCCCATGTGGTACTGGTTGTACACGTCCCACAGGCCGTCGACGATCATCGTGTCGACCAGCTTCGCGTCGCCCATCCGGAACCCGTCGCGCGAGCCCGGCAGCACGTGCGGCGACGCGCTCATGTTCTCCTGCCCGCCCGCGATCACGATCTCGGCATCGCCCGCGACGATCGCGTTCGCCGCCAGCATCACGGCCTTCAGGCCCGAGCCGCACACCTTGTTGATCGTCATCCCCGGCACGGCATTCGGCAGCCCGGCCTTGATCAGCGCCTGCCGTGCCGGGTTCTGCCCGGAACCGGCCGTCAGCACCTGGCCCATGATCACTTCGCTGACCTGCTCGGGCTTCACGCCCGCACGCTCCAGCACCGCGCGAATCACCGTCGCGCCCAGCTCGGGCGCCGCAATCTTCGCAAGCGAACCGCCGAATTTGCCGACCGCGGTCCGCGCGGCCGATACGATCACTACGTCCGTCATGTCCAGTTCCTGCATCGAAATCAGTTGGTCGATCTGACGCCGGCGCGTGCCGACCTCGGCTGGCGATCGCGCATCCCGGGCCATTCGGCTCGATAGCGGTCGCACGCCGCCATACGGCGCGCGCCGTCCGTTCGAACGGGCGGCACACCGGTATGGCTCGCCGGTTCACCGACGTCTTGCGGCAAACCGGTGGTTCGCCGGACGGCCACGCGGCACACGCGGCGTCCGGCGCCATCCGGCGCCGATCAATCGTGTCGCGACCAAGCGCGACACGTGCTTGCGTGGCTACGCGATCACGCAGCCGATTCGCGTGCGGCCGCGGTGTCCTTGCGTGCGGCGGCAGCCGTTTGCTTCGCGCCACGCGTGGCCGTTTCGCTGACCGCATCGAAACCGCTCTGCGCGGCTTCGATCGCCTGGCCCGTCGCAGCACGAACCGAGTCGGCCGCGGCAGTCGCCGCCGACAGCGCCGAGTTCAGCGCGGCCACCACTGGTGCCGAGCCGGCCGGCGCATGCTTCGACAGCTCGCCGAGCACTTCCTTCAGGCGCTTGTCGTTCTGTTCGTATTGCGCTTGCGCGACCTTCGCCCATTCGGACTGCGTCGACACGGCGATGTCGAACAGATGGCGGCCGTACGACACGGCCTTGCCGGCCGCTTCCTGCGGTGCGGCGACCTGCTGCGCGAAACCCGCGGCCGGGTTGCTGCTGTTGAATGCGTTCTTCAGCTTGTCCTCGTATTCCTCGAGCGCCGTCCGGGCCGCTTGCAGGTTGAGTTCGACGACAGCCTCGAAACCTTGGATCGCCGGACGGGCGATCGCAAACCACGCGGCGATACCGGATTGATATTCGGCGTTGAGTTTTTCGGGGGCAAATACGGACATCGGGCACGCTCCTGTTAGCAATGCGAGAGACGACGTAAAGAAAATTGGAAGCCGGATCGACAGCGGGCTTCCTTATTGGCAACCCGTCACTTATTTGAGTGCGGGAAGTTGAAGGAACCCATTCTAGATCGATTAATTGTCAATTAAATGGCATTAATACTAGGTGTAAACCCTTATTTTGATTCGAAGTGACCGCTGGAACCCGTGATGCGCCGACATCGCAGACGAGGCCGCGCGTCACTCTGTCCCGCAATGCATTTTACCTTTTTACAGGATAGCGGATCATGACGTCGCGCAACATTTACCAATTCATTATTCCGTTTATTAGAAAACCGGGGCACATTGAAAATGGAGCGGTCGCTTATGTAATCGTTTTTTCTGGATTTATTATGAAATCGTTTTCGGGATTATTAATCTCAAAATCAATGATCGGATGAATTGCTGGTCGTGATGAAAAACGGCCGCGTGAAGCGGCCGTGTCTCCATCAGGCTGGCGCGAGATCAGCCGGCCAGTTCGCGATGCAGCGCGAGAAACTCCTGCGCAAGCTTGTGCCCGGGTTCCAGATGGATCACCGGCTTGGACTGCTGATGCGACTCGCGGATCTTCACCGACGCCGACAACCTCGACGCGAGCACCGGCAGCCCTTCCTCGACGAGTTCGTCGACCAGCCGCTGCGGCAGGCTCGCCCGCGGCTGGAACTGGTTGATGACGATCCCTTCCACCTCGAGCGCCGCGTTGTGGTCCTGCTGGATTTCCTTCACGTTCTCGAGCAGCGTGTACAACGCACGGCGCGAAAAATCATCGCAGTCGAACGGGATCAGGCAGCGCTCGACCGCGATCAGCGCCGAGCGCGTATAGAAATTCAGCGCGGGCGGCGTGTCGATGTACACGGCGTCGTAGGTATCGAGCTCGTTCAGCGCGTCGCGCAGCTTGTAGATCTTGTAGCGCGACTCGAGCTTGCCGTGCAGCGTGTCGAGCTCCGGATGCGCGGGCATCACGTCGAGCCCTTCGAACGGGGTCGGATGAATGAACGAGGCGACGTCGACCGGACGGAAGTTGAAGGTCAGCGCGGTTTCGAAGAAATCGGCGACACCGGGCTGCGCGTCGGCTGCGGCGTCGCCGAGCAGATAGCGCGTGGAGTTCGCCTGCGCATCGAGATCGATGACGAGCGTACGCAGCCCTTCGCTCGCGCTGATCGCCGCCAGGTTGCAGACGATCGTCGATTTGCCCACGCCGCCCTTCTGGTTGAATACGACCCGCCGCATGGTGTCTCCTCGATCCAAACGTCGAAAAGGCAAGCTTAGCCGGTCAATAATGGCGGCCGCGTGACGCAGGTCGAATTGTGCGCATCCCGGCACGGGGTGTATCAGCGGCGCGTCACTGGCCCTGATACGTAGAGGTTGCCCGGCACGCTCCAGCGCCACGGCAGATGCGTGCCGACACGAATGCCGATGCGCGGCCCGCCTGCCGGATCGGCGGGCGGCGCGACGCCGTCGTCGACGATCGCGAACCCTTCGTGCGCACCGCTCAGGTCGACACCATCCTGCGCGCCGGTGATCCCCATTGCCTGGGTCAGCCGCGCCGGCCCCCGGCACAGGTCGCGATCGCGCGTCTGCGGCGGCCGTGCCGCACGCATCTGCTCGAGCCCGTGCAGCGGCTCGAGCGCGCGAATCAGCACGCCCGTTCCCGCGCCATCCGGGCCGCACACGCAGTTGCAGCACCAGTGCATGCCATAGGTGAAATAGACATACAGGTGCCCGGGCGGCCCGAACATCGTCGCATTGCGCGGCGTCTTGCCGCGATAGGTATGCGCGGCCGGGTCGATCGCACCGGCATAGGCCTCCACTTCGACGATCCGCCCGGCGCGGCCGTCCGTGGCGGCAAGGATCTTGTTCAGCAGTTGCGGCGCGACGTCGGTGGCGAGCCGGTTGAAGAATGCGCGGGGCAGCACGGTGCCCGGCCACCGAGGCGCCGTTTCACTGCGCCGCATCCTGCCGCTCCGGTTGAAGACCGGAAACGGCCTTCGCCTGCAGACGAAGCTGACGGTATGCGTCGACCAGCTCGTCGAGACTGAACGCGAGGTTCCGCCCGCTCGGATTGGGCAGCACCCAGACGCTTGCCCCCTGCATGCGGGCCGGTTGCAGCCCCCACTCGATTTCTCGCTGACGGGAAAGCGCCGAGTACGCCGCCTTGCCGAGAAAGGCGACGAAGCGCGGCGCGTAGCACGCCAGCTTTTGGTCGAACTCCTCGGCCGCGGCAGTGAATTCCGCGCGCGAAAGCTGATCGGCGCTCGCGGTCGGCCGCTTCACCACCGCGGTCAGGCCGCAGCCATATTGAAGAATCGCGCGATCGTCCTGCGGCGGGATTTCCACCGGCGTGAAGCCCGCGAGATGGATCACGCGCCAGAAACGGTTGCTTCTCCCTGCGAAGTGATGCCCGGTCGCGGCCGCGGTCAGGCCTGGATTGATCCCGCAAAACAGCACGTCGAGATGCGGAGCGATGAGGTCGGGAAGTTCGTCAGCCACGGTTTGCCTCGCGCGCAAGGAACATCGACGCACACGAAACAAGGCCCGAAGGCCCGGGCCAAGCAACTGGCTTGACTCGGACGTTCGGGCCCATCGTGATGCGGGATGCGGGCTTGCCGATCAGAACGGAATATCGTCGTCCATCTCGTCGAAGCCGCCGCCTGCCGGTGCGCTCGGACGGCTTTGCGCGCCGCCGCCTGCACCGCCACGCGCCGCGCCGCCGGCACGACCACCGCCGCCACCGCCACGCTCCATCTGCTCGCCACGACCGCCGCCACCACCACCACCGTAGCCGCCGCCGTAACCGCCTTCGTCACCGCCGCCACCGCCGCCGCCCGCACCACCGCGGCCGCCGAGCATCTGCATCTGGTCCGCGACGATTTCGGTCGAGTAACGATCCTGGCCGTCCTGACCCTGCCACTTGCGCGTGCGGATGCGGCCTTCGATATAGACCGACGAACCCTTCTTCAGGTACTCGCTGACGATTTCCGCCAGGCGACCGAAGAACGCGACGCGATGCCACTCGGTCATTTCCTTGAAATCGCCGCTAGCCTTGTCCTTGTAACGGTCGGTCGTCGCGAGACGGATGTTCGCAACCGCGTCGCCGCTCGGCAGGTAACGGACTTCAGGATCGGCGCCGAGATTGCCGACGAGGATGACCTTGTTGACGGATGCCATGTGTTTCTCCAGTAAATTCGATGCCGGGCCGCCCGCTCATGCTGTCGGTGCGGCCCGCCGGGCAAGCCGGCGAAAGTCGCCGGCGCCTGCCCGAAGTAAGTTCAGGCCTTGCGCGGCGGCGCTTTCATGCTGGCCGCGATTATAAGCCACGCGGCAACGAGCCCCGAGCACGTATAGAACACCGTATTGGCGCCCCCGTGCTTCAGCAGCCAGCCGCCCACGATGCCGCCGAGCGCGAGCCCGATCGACTGCGTGGTGTTGTAAACACCCGTGGCCGCACCCTTGCGCGAACCGGGCGCAAGCTTCGACACGAGCGACGGCTGCGACGCTTCCAGGATGTTGAAGCCGAGGAAGTAGACGAAAAGAACCGCAGCCACAATCAGGATGGTATGCGGCGCGCTGCCCAGCAGCAATTGGCCGATCAGGATAGCCAGGATGCCGCCGAGCAGCACCGGCTTCATCTTGCCCCGTTTTTCCGCGGCGATGATCGCCGGGACCATCATCACGAACGCGAGCCCCATCACCGGCAGGTAGACCTTCCAGTGCGAGGCGACCGGCAGGCCGCCGTCGACGAGCAGGCGCGGCACGACGAGGAACAGCGCCGTCTGCGTGGCGTGCAGCACCAGCACGCCGAAGTTCAGGCGCAGGAGCTCGGCGTTGTGCAGCACCTCGCCGAACGGCGCGGGCACGTGCACCGGCTTGGCCGCATCGGGCACGATCCACAGCACGACGCCGATCGCGAGGATCGACAGCACGCCGACGATCGCGAACAGCCCGCTCATCCCGACCCAGTGGAACACGATCGGCGCACCGACGATCGCGACCGCGAACGACACGCCGATCGAGCCGCCGACCATCGCCATCGCCTTCGTGCGGTTCTGCTCGGAGGTCAGGTCGGCGATGAACGCGAGCACCGCGGACGACACCGCGCCCATCCCCTGGATCACGCGGCCGACGATGATCCACGTGATGTCGTGCGCCGACGCGGCCACGAAGCTGCCGATCGCGAAGATCACGAGGCCCGTGGCGATCACCGGCTTGCGTCCGAACTTGTCGGACGCCCAGCCGTAGAAGATGTAGAACAGCGACTGCGTGACGCCGTAGGCCCCGAGCGCGATGCCGACGAGCAGCACGTTGTCGCCGCCCGGGATGGTTTTCGCGTAGACCGAGAACACCGGCATGATCATGAACAGGCCGAGCATGCGCAGCGCGAAGATCGCCGCGAGCGACGTGGTCGCGCGCAATTCGGGCGCGGTCATGCGGGAAGACGTGGCAGACGGATTGGACATCGGGAATGAATTTCGAATGATCGGAATGTCCGCCCGACACCGGGCGGCGGAAGATCAGGACCAGTGGCCCGGGAGGCTTGGCCGGCAACACGTCGGGGCAGGATTCAGGCAGCCCGCAGGCCGCCCGGAACCGCGCGGCGCGGCCGCTGCGGCCACTTTTCCCGGCGCAGGCGCCATCTTGCTGCCACCTGCTGCTAAGGCTGGGGACCCCAAACGACGGCCTCGAAAAGCCGTTATAGTAGCAGGTTTGGTTCCCTCCATTTTCGCCAGGCTCATGGAACAGATCCGCATCCGTGGGGCGCGTACCCACAACCTGAAAAACGTCAATCTCGACCTGCCGCGCCACAAGCTGATCGTGATTACCGGGTTGTCCGGGTCGGGCAAGTCGTCGCTCGCGTTCGATACCCTTTATGCCGAAGGCCAGCGCCGCTACGTCGAAAGCCTGTCCGCGTATGCCCGCCAGTTCCTGCAGCTGATGGAGAAACCCGACGTCGACCTGATCGAAGGCCTGTCGCCGGCGATCTCGATCGAGCAGAAGGCGACGTCCCACAACCCGCGTTCGACCGTCGGCACGGTCACGGAAATCCACGACTACCTGCGACTTTTGTTCGCACGTGTCGGCACGCCGTACTGCCCCGACCACGACATCCCGCTGGAAGCGCAGAGCGTGTCGCAGATGGTCGACGCCGCGCTCGCGCTGCCCGAGGAAACCAAGCTGATGATCCTCGCGCCCGTCGTCGCGGACCGCAAGGGCGAGCATGCCGAGCTGTTCGAGGACATGCAGGCGCAGGGTTTCGTGCGCTTTCGCGTGCGCTCGGGCGGCGGCGCCGCGAACGAAGGCGTCGCAAAGATCTACGAGGTCGAGTCGCTGCCGAAGCTGAAGAAGAACGACAAGCACACGATCGACGTCGTCGTCGATCGTCTCAAGGTGCGCCCGGACATGAAGCAGCGGCTCGCCGAATCGTTCGAGACGGCGCTGCGCCTCGCCGACGGCCGCGCGATCGCGCTCGAGATGGACTCCGACCGCGAGTACCTGTTCAGCTCGAAGTTCGCGTGCCCGATCTGCTCGTACTCGCTGCAGGAGCTCGAGCCGCGCCTGTTCTCGTTCAACAACCCGATGGGCGCGTGCCCGGAATGCGACGGCCTCGGCCAGATCACGTTCTTCGACCCGAAGCGGGTCGTCGCGCACCCGTCGCTGTCGCTCGCCGCCGGCGCCGTGAAAGGCTGGGACCGCCGCAACCAGTTCTACTTCCAGATGCTGCAGAGTCTCGCGGCGTTCTACGAATTCGACATCGACGCCGCGTTCGAGGATCTGCCGGAAAAGATCCGGAAGGTGCTGCTGTTCGGCTCGGGCAAGCAGACGATCCCGTTCTCGTACATCAACGAGCGCGGCCGCACGACGATCCGCGAGCACGTGTTCGAAGGGATCATCCCGAACCTCGAGCGCCGTTACCGCGAGACCGATTCGGTCGCGGTGCGCGAAGAGCTGTCGAAGTACCAGAACAACCAGCCGTGCCCGTCGTGCGACGGCACGCGCCTGCGCCGCGAAGCGCGCCACGTGCGGATCGGCACGGGCGACTACGCGCGCGGCATCTTTGAAATCAGCGGCTGGCCGCTGCGCGACGCGCTCGGCTATTTCGACGGCCTGTCGCTCGACGGCGCGAAGCGCGAGATCGCCGACAAGGTCATCAAGGAAATCGTCGCGCGCCTCACCTTCCTGAACAACGTCGGCCTCGACTACCTGTCGCTCGAGCGCAGCGCGGAAACCCTGTCGGGCGGCGAGGCGCAGCGCATCCGGCTCGCGTCGCAGATCGGCTCGGGCCTCACGGGCGTGATGTACGTGCTCGACGAGCCGTCGATCGGCCTGCACCAGCGCGACAACGACCGCCTGATCGCGACCCTCAAGCACCTGCGCGACCTCGGCAACTCGGTGATCGTCGTCGAGCACGACGAGGACATGATCCGCACGGCCGACTACGTCGTCGACATGGGCCCGGGCGCCGGCGAGCACGGCGGCGTGATCGTGGCCGAGGGCACGCCGAAGCAGGTGCAGTCGAACCCGCAGTCGCTCACCGGCCAGTACCTGGTCGGCAAGCGCACGATCGAGTACCCGGACGAGCGGCTTGCCCCCGATCCCGAGCGGATGCTGCGCATCGTCGACGCGCACGGCAACAACCTGAAGCACGTCGACCTGGAGCTGCCGGTCGGCCTGCTGACCTGCATCACCGGCGTATCGGGCTCCGGCAAGTCGACGCTGATCAACGACACGCTGTACCACGCGGTCGCGCGCCACCTGTACGGCTCGTCGGCCGAGCCGGCGCCGCACGAGGCGATCGAGGGCCTCGAGCACTTCGACAAGGTGATCAACGTCGACCAGTCGCCGATCGGCCGCACGCCGCGCTCGAACCCGGCCACGTATACGGGCCTGTTCACGCCGATCCGCGAGCTGTTCTCCGGCGTGCCGACCTCGAAGGAGCGCGGCTACGATCCAGGCCGCTTCTCGTTCAACGTGAAGGGCGGCCGCTGCGAATCGTGCCAGGGCGACGGCGTGCTGAAGGTGGAAATGCACTTCCTGCCGGACGTCTACGTGCCGTGCGACGTGTGCCACGGCAAGCGCTACAACCGCGAAACGCTCGAAGTGCAGTACAAGGGCAAGAACATCAGCGAAGTGCTCGACATGACGGTCGAGCATGCGTACGAGTTCTTCAGCGCGGTGCCGGTCATCGCGCGCAAGCTGAAGACGCTGCTCGACGTCGGCCTCGGCTACATCCGCCTCGGCCAGTCGGCCACGACGCTGTCGGGCGGCGAGGCGCAGCGCGTGAAGCTGTCGCTCGAGCTCTCCAAGCGCGACACCGGCCGCACGCTGTACATCCTCGACGAGCCGACCACCGGCCTGCACTTCCACGACATCGCACTGCTGCTGGAAGTGATCCACCGGCTGCGCGACCAGGGCAACACGGTCGTGATCATCGAGCACAACCTCGACGTGATCAAGACGGCCGACTGGGTGATCGACCTCGGCCCCGAAGGCGGTGCCGGCGGCGGCCAGATCATCGCGCAGGGCACGCCCGAGCAGGTCGCGAAAACGAAGGCGAGCTTTACCGGCAAATATCTCGCGCCGCTGCTCAAGCGCACGGCCCGCAAGGTCGCGGCCGGCTGACGCGTCCCGCCTGCCTCCCGCGCGCGGCCGTCCGGCCGCGCGCCCTTGCGCACCGCCGAACCGGCCCCCCATTCTCGTTTTCCCTCCTGCGTTTACACCATGCGCCAAACGGCCCCGATGCGGACCATAATGGCGGCTATACTTTACGGTCGTAAGGTTCGCCGTACGCACCAATCCGGTGCGGCGCCGGGCGAACACGGCTCTGCCGCGCATTCCGCGGCATGACACACGAACGACAGGAATCCACGATGGAGAAGCAACCAGACTCGTCGCGCGATGCGCAGAATCGCGAACCGCACCTGCGCAGCGTGCGGCTGACGAGCGACTTCAGCCTGCCGAAGCTGTCGGCACTCGAGATCGGCAGCTATGCGTTCGCGATCCTCGCGATGTGGCTCGTGATCGAACTCAAGCTGCTCGGCGGGTTGCTGGCCGGCCTGCTGGTCTACCAGCTGATTCACACGATCGCCCCCGTGATCGAGCGCCACACCACGAGCATGCGCGCGCGCTGGGTCGCCGTCGTGCTGCTGTCGATCGCGATCGTCGGCGCGTTGACGGGCCTGACGATCGGCATCATCGAACACTTCGAGCGCACGGTGCCGAACCTGCAAAGCCTGCTCGACCAGCTGATGCAGATCGTCGAGCAGACCCGCGCCCGCACGCCGGCCTGGATCGCGAACCTGCTGCCCGTCGACGTCGAGCAGATGAAGACGAAGGCTGCCGTGCTGATGCACTCGCACATGGACCAGCTCCAGCAAAGCGGCAAGAGCGTCGCGCGCGGCTTCGGCCACGTGCTGTTCGGGATGATCATCGGCGCGATGATCGCGATCGGCGTCGAACACGGCAAGGTGCGTCGTCCGCTGTCCACCGCGCTCGTCACGCGCGTGTCGCGCTTCGCCGACGCTTTCCGCCGGATCGTGTTCGCGCAGATCAAGATCTCGGCGATCAACGCGACGTTCACCGGCATCTACCTGCTCGTCGCGCTGCCGATCTTCCACCAGCGGCTGCCGCTGTCGAAAACGCTCGTGCTCGTCACGTTCATCGTCGGCCTGCTGCCCGTGATCGGCAACCTGATCTCGAACACGCTGATCGTCGCCGTGTCGCTGTCGGTCAGCATGGGCACCGCGATCGCGTCGCTGGCGTTCCTCGTGATCATCCACAAGCTCGAATACTTCCTGAACGCGAAGATCATCGGCGGCCAGATCGAGTCGCGCGCCTGGGAGCTGCTGCTCGCGATGCTGATCATGGAGGCCGCGTTCGGGCTGCCGGGCGTGATCGCCGCGCCGATCTTCTACGCGTACGTGAAACGCGAGCTGTACCTGCTGCGGCTGATCTGAAGCAGCCCGGCCGCCAGCGCAGCGATAAAAAAACGCCGCGCCCCGAGAAGGGCGCGGCGTTTTTGTTTTGGGGGGGCCGGCGATCCGGCGGCCGGCCGGGGCCAGGCCATCCGGCGCCCGCCGAATCAGCGAAACACGACCGTCTTCGTCCCGTTCAGCACGATCCGGTGCTCGACGTGCCACTTCACCGCGCGCGCAAGCGTCACGCATTCGACGTCGCGGCCGATCGCGGTCAGCTGGTCGGGCGTCATGCTGTGGTCGACGCGCTCGACTTCCTGCTCGATGATCGGGCCTTCGTCGAGATCGGTCGTCACGTAGTGCGCGGTCGCGCCGATCAGCTTCACGCCACGGTCGAACGCCTGATAGTAAGGCTTCGCGCCCTTGAAGCTCGGCAGGAACGAATGGTGGATGTTGATCGCGCGGCCGGCGAGCTGCTTGCACAGGTTCGGCGACAGGATCTGCATGTAGCGCGCGAGCACCACGAGATCGGCCTGGTGCTCATCGATCACTTCCAGCACGCGCGCTTCCTGCGCGGCCTTCGCGGCATCGGACGAGCCGCCGATCAGCGGGAAGTGATGGAACGGGATGTTGTAGCTCGCGGCGAGCTGGTAGAACTCCTTGTGGTTCGACACGATCGCCGGGATCTCGATCGGCAGCTGGCCGGTGCGATAGCGGAACAGCAGGTCGTTCAGGCAGTGGCCGATCTTCGACACCATGATCACGACGCGCGGCTTCACGGCCGCGTCATGCAGCTCCCAGCGCATCGAGAACTGTTCGGCGAGCGGCGCGAATTCCTTGCGAAGCGTGTCGAGCGCCGACGCGGCATCCGCGCCGCCGCCGTCCTGCTCGAAGTGCACGCGCATGAAGAATTCACTGGTGCGGCTGTCGCCGAACTGCGCCGAATCGAGGATGTTGTTGCTGCGCTCGAACAGGAAGCCCGAGACCGCATGGACGATGCCGTGCCGGTCGGGGCACGACAGTTTCAAGATAAAGCTGTGATCGGTCGGCATGACCGCTACTCCCTTCGTTTCCGTATTCGTCAAATTGCCCGTTCGCACCGCCAGGCTGCGTGCGCGGCACGCGTCACGCGGCCGGTGCGAACAGGGCGTCGATGCCCGCCGCGTCTGCCGCCGGGATCCAGCGGTGGCGCAGCAGCGTATCGAGCGTCGCGAGGCTCGCATCCATTGTCGCGCGGCCGGCGCGCAGCCAGCCGATCACCTCGGGCACACCGGCCAGCAGGTGCTCGGCCACTTCGCCGTCCTGGTTGCGCGGCGCGAAGTCGCGCGGCAGCGGCAGGTCGTACACGAAGATCAGTTCGGACTGCGTGCCTTCCGGCAGCGAGCACAGCACCTGCACCGCGCGGCCGGCGATCGCGCGCGCGGCCAGTTCGGCCGGAATGCCGGCTTCTTCCCAGCATTCCTTCGCGAGCGTCTCGTGAACGCCCAGCCCCCAGCCGATCCCGCCCGCGACGACGTTGTCGAGCATGCCGGGATCGGTTGCCTTGGTCTCGCTGCGGCGGCCGAGCCACATCTGCGGCGCGGCAGCGGCGGGCGGCTCGCCCGGTGCAGCCGCATATTCTACGATGCCGTTCAGATGCACCGCGTAAGTCTGCGTACCGAAAAAACGCGACGCGGCGCGCTCGATATACGCGAGCGGCGGATCGTCGAAGCGGTTGCGGATCGCGTAGATCTCGTCGCGCCAGCCGGGAATCGCGCCTTCGGCCGCGAGCGCGCCGATCGCGCTCGCCAGCGCCATGCTGCGCGCGTCGACCGAGTCGTAGCGCGCCGACAGCACGACGCGCTCGTCGGTCAGCTCGAACACGTCGGGCCAGCGGGCGAGCATCGCAACGTCCTGGCGGCGCACCCAGCCGACCGCCTGGCCGGCGATCTCGAAACGCAGGTGCGCGGCCGGATCGAAGCGGCGCGCGGCCGCAATGCACGGAAACGTCATCGCGATCAGTCCTTCAGCGCGACGCGGATGCCGATTGCGATGAACGTCGCGCCGGCGATCCGGTCGAGCCACACGCCGGTCTTCGGGCGGCGCTTCAGCCATGCGCCGATCATGCCCGCGCCGACGCCGAACAGCGAAAAGATCGCGGCCGTCTGCAGCATGAACAGCGCGCCGAGTTCGAACATCTGCAGCGTCACGCTCTGCGCGCCGTGCGGATCGACGAACTGCGGCAGGAACACGACGAAAAACAGCGTGACCTTCGGGTTCATCAGGTTGCCGATCACGCTCTGCCGGAAGATCGTGCCGAGCGGCTGCGGCGGGCGCGCGTGCGCATTCGAGAGTCCCTGGCTGCGCAGCGCCTTGATGCCGATCCACACGAGGTACGCGGCACCCGCGAGCTTCAGGATCTCGAACGCGACCGGCGACGAACGCAGCACGGCCGCGACGCCGAGCGCCGCGAGCGTCGTGTGGAACAGGATCCCGGCCGTGAAGCCGAGCGCGGCGACGAAACCGGCCGCGCGGCCCTGCGAGATGCCGCGTGCGAGCACCTGCAGGTTGTCGGGACCCGGCGCGAACGTGATCGCGATCGACGTGGCGAGAAACAGCATGAAGTTGGGCATCGTGACCTCGCTGCGTAACGTGGAAGGCTCGGGCAGGCCGGCGTTCAGTGGCCGGCGAATTCGGTGACGGTGTAGACGGGCAGTCCCGCATTGCGCAGCAGCGCCGAGCCGCCGAGATCGGGCAGGTCGATGATCGCCGCGCCTTCGACGACTTCCGCGCCGAGCCGCTGCAGCAGGTTGCGCCCCGCCATCATCGTGCCGCCGGTCGCGATCAGGTCGTCCATGATGATCACGCGGTCGCCGGGGCGGCACGCGTCTTCGTGGATCTCGACCGTCGCGCTGCCGTATTCGAGGTCGTACGATTCCGAGCGCGTCTTGTACGGCAGCTTGCCGACCTTGCGGATCGGCACGAAGCCGACGCTCAGCTCGTACGCGACGATCGGCGCGATGATGAAGCCGCGCGCGTCGAGCCCCGCGACGTAGTCGAGTTTCGCATCGACATAGCGCTCGACGAACAGGTCGACGAGGATGCGCAGCGCCTTCGGGCTCTGCAGCAGCGTCGTAATGTCGCGGAACATCACGCCCGGCTGCGGCCAGTCGGGCACCGTGCGGATCTGGCTGTGGATGAAGGCGACCGGATCGAGCGGTGCGCCCGACGACGAATGCGGCATGAAACTCTCCGAAAAAAACGGTGCGCGAAGATCGGGCACCGTTTCGAATAAATACGGGTCAGGTTATCAAACCAGGCGCGCCTCAGGCGGCCGCGACCGGCGGATCGCGCCGATGGCGCGACAGCCGCTCCTCTGCGAGCGCGAGCGCCTCGGGCAGCCCGCGCAGCACGACGATGTCGCTCGCGCGCAGCTTGGTTTGCGGATCGGGTTCGACGCCGCGGATACCGTGCCGGCGAATCGCCGTGACTTCGAGGCCGAGCGCATACAGCCCCAGTTCCTCCAGCGAACGCCCGACCGCGTCCGCGCGCGCATCGACCGGCACCGATTGTAGCCGCACCTGCTCGTGGTCGTCGTCGTCCGCGTCGTCCGCGCCGCGGAAATAGCCGCGCAGCAGGCTGTAGCGTTCGTCGCGCATTTCCTCGACGCGCCGCACGACCTTGCGCATCGGCACGCCGACCAGCACCAGCGTGTGCGACGCGAGCATCAGGCTGCCCTCGACGATCTCCGGAATCACTTCGGTCGCGCCGGCTGCGAGCAGTTTCTCGAGATCGGCATCGTCGACGGTACGCACGATCGCGGGCAGCGTCGGCTCGAGTTCGTGCACGTGATGCAGCACCCGCAGCGCGGACGGCGTGTTCGCGTAGGTGATCGCCACCGCCGCCGCACGGTGGATACCGGCCGCGAGCAGCGACTCGCGGCGCGCCGCGTCGCCGAACACGACCGATTCGCCGGCCGCCGCGGCCGCACTCACCCGATCGGGGTCGAGGTCGAGCGCAACGTACGAAATGCCTTCCTGTTCGAGCATCCGCGCCAGGTTCTGGCCCGCGCGGCCGTAGCCGCAGATGATCACGTGGCCGCGCTGCTTGAGGCTTTGCGTCGCGATCCGCGTCATCTGCAGCGACTGCTGCATCCATTCGGTCGACGACAGCCGCATCACGATCCGGTCGGCGTTCTGGATCAGGAACGGCGCCGCGAGCATCGACAGCAGCATCGACGCGAGGATCGCCTGCAGCAGCGTCGAATCGACGAGATGCCGGTCGAGGATCAGGTTCAGCAGCACGAAGCCGAATTCGCCGGCCTGCGCGAGCCCGATGCCGGTGCGCATCGCGACGCCCGGTGTCGCGCCGAACAGCCGCGCGAGCCCGGCGATCATGGTCGCCTTGAACAGGATCTGCCCGACGAAGAAACCGAGCACGAGCAACGGGTGCTCCCAGATCACGCGCGGGTCGAGCAGCATCCCGGTCGTCACGAAGAACAGGCCGAGCAGCACGTCGCGGAACGGCTTGATGTCCTCCTCCACCTGATGGCGGAACGGCGTCTCGGAGATCAGCATCCCCGCAATGAACGCGCCGAGCGCCAGCGACAGGCCGAAGCGGTCGGTGATGAACGCGGCGCCGAGCGTGACGAGCAGCAGGTTCAGCACGAACAGTTCCTGCGAGCGGCGCCGCGCGACGACGTTGAGCCAGCGCGTCATGAAGCGCTGGCCGATGACCAGCAGCAGCGTGAGCGCGATCACGATCTTGACGGCCGCGAAGCCGAGCGTGATCGCGAGGTCCTTCGACGATTCCGCGCCGAACGCGGCGATCACGATCAGCAGCGGCACCACCGCGAGATCCTGGAACAGCAGCACGCCGAAGATGTTGCGGCCGTGCTCGGTCTCGATCTCGAGCCGCTCGGCGAGCATCTTCGACACGATCGCCGTCGACGACATCGCGAGCGCGCCGCCGAGCGCGATGCTGCCCTGCCACGTGATGTGCACCCAGTGCTCGAACAGCATGCCCAGCACGAGCGCGAGCACGAGCGTCGCGACGACCTGCAGCAGCCCGAGCCCGAACACGAGCCGCTGCATCGCCCTCAGCTTCGCCAGCGAGAACTCGAGGCCGATCGAAAACATCAGGAACACCACGCCGAATTCCGCGAGATGCTCGGCCCGCTCCAGATCCGCCGCGATGCCGAACGCGTGCGGGCCGACCAGGATGCCGACGGTCAGGTAGCCGAGCATCGGCGGCAGGTTCAACGAGCGGAATACGACGACGCCCACCACTGAGGCCAGCAGCAGCAGCAGGGTCATTTCGAGCGGGGAAATCACGGGCGAAGCGTCCTCGTTCGTCGGGGCCACGGCAATGCGGGCGCGGGTGGTGGCGGTGGTCAGGCGACCTCGGACGAGTCCGAAGGCCCGGCGCGGCGAACAAACGCCTTTGCTATACTCCGCGCATGATAGCGAAAATCAATGATGACCGGGCGCTCGCGCTCGCCCGCGACGTGCTCGACATCGAGGCGGACGCCGTGCGCGCGCTGCGCGACCAGCTCGACGGCGGGTTCGTCCAGGCCGTCGCGCTGCTGCTCGGCTGCCGCGGCCGCGTGGTGGTATCCGGTATCGGCAAATCGGGGCATATCGCCCGCAAGATCGCGGCCACGCTGGCCAGCACCGGCACGCCGGCGTTCTTCGTCCACCCTGCCGAGGCCAGCCACGGCGACCTCGGGATGGTCACCTCCGACGACGTCTTCATCGGCATCTCCTATTCCGGCGAATCCGAAGAACTCGTGGCGATCCTGCCGCTCGTGAAGCGGATCGGCGCGAAGCTGATCGCGATCACGGGCCGTGCGGAATCGAGCCTCGGCACGCTCGCCGACGTGAACCTGAACGCCGCGGTCTCGAAAGAGGCCTGCCCGATGAATCTCGCGCCCACGGCGAGCACGACCGCCGCGCTCGCACTCGGCGACGCGCTCGCCGTGGCGGTGCTCGACGCGCGCGGCTTCGGCTCGGAAGATTTCGCGCGCTCGCACCCGGGCGGCGCACTGGGCCGGCGCCTGCTCACCTACGTGCGTGACGTGATGCGCTCGGGCGACGACGTCCCGTCCGTCGGGCTCGACGCGACGCTGTCGGACGCCCTGTTCCAGATCACCGCGAAGCGCCTCGGCATGACCGCCGTCGTCGACGCCGGCGGCAAGGTCGCGGGCATCTTCACCGACGGCGACCTGCGCCGCGTGCTCGCGCGCGACGGCGACTTCCGCACGCTGCCGATCACCGACGTGATGACGCGCGACCCGCGCACGGTTGCGCCGGATCACCTGGCGGTCGAGGCCGTGGAACTGATGGAGCGCCACCGGATCAACCAGATGCTGGTGGTCGATGCCGACGGCGTGCTGATCGGCGCGCTGAACATGCACGACCTGTTTTCGAAGAAGGTGATCTGATGAGCGCAGCGCTGACTGCGGCCGAACGCGCGAGCCGCGTGAAGCTGATGATTTTCGACGTCGACGGTGTGCTGACCGACGGCGGCCTGCTGTTTACCGCGGCCGGCGACACGATGAAATCGTTCAATTCTCTCGACGGCCACGGCGTGAAGCTGCTCGGCGAAGCCGGCATCGCGACCGCGATCATCACGGGCCGCCGCTCGGAGATCGTCGCGGCGCGCGCGAAGGAAATGAAGATCGCGCACCTGTTCCAGGGCGTCGAGGACAAGCTCGCCGTGTTCACCGACCTGATCGCCTCGCTCGGCCTCACCGCCGACCAGTGCGGCTACATGGGCGACGATTGGCCCGACCTGCCCGTGATGCTGCGCTGCGGCCTCGCGACTGCCCCCGCGAACGCGCACCCCGAGGTGATCGCCCGCGCGCACTGGGTGGCCGAGGCCCGCGGCGGCCATGGCGCCGTCCGCGAAGTCTGCGACGCGATCCTGCGGGCGCAGCGCCGCTACGATGCGCTGCTCGCGGCCGCCTGCGGAGCCTGACGGATGAACAAGCATTTCCGCTGGACCCAGCTGCTGCCGCTCGCCGCGGTCGCCGCGCTCGCGGGCATCACCTGGTGGCTGCTGCAGGCCACGCTGCCGCCGCCCGGCGAGGGCACCGTGCAACCGAAGCGCCACACGCCCGACTATTTCGCGGACAACTTCTCGGTCACCGAGCTCGACCAGACCGGCACGACCCAGTACCGGCTGACGGCCGCGAAGCTGATCCATTACGAAGACACCGAAGACAGCGACCTGACCGATCCGGCCATGCGCGCGTTCCAGCCCGGCAAGCCGGTCGTGACGACCACCTCGAAGCGCGGCACCGTCAACGGCGACGTGTCGATCGTCGACTTGTACGACGACGCGCGCATCCTGCGTGCGGCCGGCGGCGGCGATCCGCAGATGCAGGCTGATTCCCAGCATTTCCGCATCTTCGTCAATGACGATGTGATCCAGACCGAAAAGCCGGTTAAACTTCAGCGCGGCCTGTCGCTCGTCAACGCGACCGACGGCATGAAGTACAACAACGTCACCCGGGTCATCGAGCTTTACGGCAACGTGCGCGGCACGATCGCCGCGCAGGACACGTCCGGCGGCTCGAAAGGTCAACCCAAGTGACGCATCCCTCACGTGACTGCATGAACGAATCGTTCCCTCGACAGATTTCCGGCGGCGCTGCGCGCGCCGTCCGCGCCGCGCTTGCCGCGACGCTCGTGGCGCTCCCGCTCGTCGGGCTGGCGCCGCTCGCCCATGCCGAGAAGGCCGACCAAAGCAAGCCGATCAACGTCGAGGCCGACAACCTGACCTATGACGACCTGAAGCAGGTCACGGTCGCGACCGGCAACGTCGTGATCACGAAGGGCACGATCATCATCAAGGGCGATCGCGTCGAAGTGCGCCAGGACCCGGAAGGCTATCAGTACGCCACTTCGTTCGGCAGCGGCAAGAAGCACGCGACGTTCCGCCAGAAGCGCGAAGGCCTCGACGAATACATCGACGGCGACGCCGAGCGCATCGACTACGACGGCAAGCAGGACCTGACCACGCTGACCACCGCCGCGACCGTGCGCCGCCTGCAGGGTACGTCGACCATCGCCGATACCGTGCACGGCAGCGTGATCACGTACGACGGCCAGCGCGACTTCTACACTGCGAAGGGCGGCAAGGACGTCGCCGCGCCGGGCAACCCGAACGGCCGTGTGCGCGCGATGCTGTCGCCGAAGAACGGCGGCCCCGCGCCGCTGAATGGCGCGCCGGCAAAGCTGTCGCCGTCGACCACGATCCAGGGGGCGCCGGGCCAATGAACGCGCTACCGAACCGCCAGCCGGCCGGCACGACGAGCTCGCTCGTCGTCCGCAACCTGAAGAAGCGCTACGGCTCGCGCACGGTCGTCAAGGACGTGTCGCTCGACGTGAAAAGCGGCGAAGTCGTCGGCCTGCTCGGCCCGAACGGCGCCGGCAAGACCACGTCGTTCTACATGATTGTCGGCCTGGTGCCGCTCGACGCGGGCGAGATCTCGCTGAACGGCAGCTCGATCAGCCTGCTGCCGATCCACAAGCGCGCATCGCTCGGCCTGTCGTACCTGCCGCAGGAAGCGTCCGTGTTCCGCAAGCTGACCGTGGAGGAAAACATCCGCGCGGTGCTCGAGCTGCAGCACGGCGAAGACGGCAAGCGGCTGTCGAAGGACGCGATCTCGTCGCGCGCCGAAGCACTGCTCGACGAGCTGCAGATCGCCCATCTGCGCGAGAATCCCGCGCTGTCGCTGTCGGGCGGCGAACGGCGCCGGGTCGAAATCGCGCGCGCGCTGGCCACCAACCCGAACTTCATCCTGCTTGACGAACCGTTCGCCGGCGTCGACCCGATCGCGGTGCTCGAGATCCAGAAGATCGTCAAGTTCCTGAAGCAGCGCAACATCGGCGTGTTGATTACCGATCACAACGTCCGCGAAACACTCGGCATCTGCGACCACGCCTACATCATCAGCGACGGCTCGGTGCTCGCCGCCGGTGCGCCGAGCGAAATCATCGAAAACGAAAGCGTACGCCGCGTGTACCTCGGCGAACACTTCCGGATGTAACTCCTCCTCGTGGCTGGCTGCACCCCGCCCGGCATGGCCGCGCGGGGCCGCGCCCGCTTCGCGGCCATGCCCGCGGCCGGGCGGCGCGCCGCGCGTAATCGCGGATGGCTCAACGCGCCTGGGTCGTGGCAAACTGCCGGTATGACTCCCTCCTTGCCATGAAAGCCAGCCTTCAACTCCGCCTGTCGCAACACCTGGCGCTGACGCCCCAGCTACAGCAGTCGATCCGGCTCCTGCAGTTGTCGACGCTCGAATTGCAGCAGGAAGTCGCGATGGCCGTCGCGCAGAACCCGCTGCTCGAGAACGACGACGAATGGATCGCGAGCCCGCTGCGTGTCGCCGCGGACGGATCGCTGATCGCGCAGACGCCTCCCGCGCAGAACACCGAGCCCACTGCGACAAACGGTAGCAGTTCGTCGAGCGATCGTGCCGAGCGCGACGAGCCGGCCGGCGCGGACGAATACGACGGTTACGGGTCCGGCGACGGCAACGACGGCCCGCAGTGGAACCTCGACGAATTCGGCCGCTCGAGCGGCGCATCCGACGACGACGACCTCCCGCCGCTGCAGGTACAGGAAGCGGCGACGTCGCTGCGCGACCACCTGTCCGCGCAGTTGCGCGTCACGCAGGCCGGCCCGCGCGATCGCGCGCTCGTGATGTTCCTGATCGAATCGCTCGACGACGACGGCTACCTGACCGCCACGCTCGATGAAGTGCTCGCCGACCTGCCGCCCGAGCTGGAGATCGACTGCGACGAACTGAACGCGGCGCTCGCGCTGCTGCACAGCTTCGATCCGGCCGGGGTCGGTGCCCGTTCGGCATCCGAATGCCTGAAGCTGCAGTTGCTGCGCCTCGATCCGTCCCCGACACGCACGCTCGCGCTCGAGATCGTGTCGCAGCATCTCGAACTGCTCGCCGCCCGCGACTTCACGCGGTTGCGCAAGCACCTGAAGGCGAGCGACGACGCGCTGCGCGACGCGCACGCGCTGATCCGTTCGCTGGAGCCGTTCCCCGGCGCCGCATACGGCAAGGCCGAGGCCGACTACGTCGTGCCCGACATCATCGTGAAGAAGGCCGGCCAGGGATGGCTCGCGGAGCTCAATCCGGAGGTCGTGCCGCGCCTGCGGATCAACAACCTTTACGCGAACATCCTGCGCAACAGCCGCGGCGATCCGTCGGCCGGTTCGCTCAAGCAGCAGCTCCAGGAAGCACGCTGGCTGATCAAGAACATCCAGCAGCGTTTCGACACGATCCTGCGTGTCGCGCAGGCGATTGTCGAGCGTCAAAAGAACTTCTTTGCGCACGGTGAAATTGCCATGCGCCCCTTGGTTTTGCGGGAAATAGCTGATACGCTGGGCCTACACGAGTCGACTGTCAGCCGTGTGACAACCGGGAAGTACATGCTGACCCCGTTCGGGACGCTTGAATTTAAGTACTTCTTCGGATCTCACGTTTCGACCGACACCGGTGGCGCCGCTTCGTCGACAGCCATCCGAGCCCTCATCAAGCAACTGATAGGAGCTGAAGACCCTAAATCGCCACTTTCGGACAGCCGCATTGCCGAGCTGCTGGCAGAACAAGGATTCGTGGTCGCGCGCCGCACGGTTGCGAAGTATCGCGAAGCCCTCAAGATCCCGGCAGTGAATCTGCGCAAGTCTCTTTAAGCCTGCTGCCTGCCCGGCGGCAGGCGTGTTCCGGCCACCGCGCACACGGGGAACAGGCCGGGCGACCTGTCCGCGGTACACCGCCTCGTGCGGTACGGGCAAGTCGACCGGAGCGCCGCCTCGATGCGGCCGGGTGGTCACTCGCTTGGAGAAGCACTATGAACCTGAAGATCAGTGGACATCATCTCGAAGTCACGCCTGCAATTCGCGAATACGTGATCACCAAGCTGGACCGGGTGCTACGGCATAGCGATCAGGTGATCGATGGCACTGTGATCCTCTCGGTCGACAACCACAAGGAAAAGGACAAGCAGCAGCGCGCGGAAATCAATCTGCACCTGAAGGGCAAGGACATCTTCGTCGAAAGCGCGAACGGTAACCTGTATGCCGCGATCGACCTGCTGATCGACAAGCTGGACCGCCAGGTCGTCAAGCACATGGAGCGCCTGCAAACGCACGCGCACGACCCGATCAAGCTTCAACCGTCGATCGACCAGATCGAACTGCCGCCGCAGTAACCTTCACCGCAACACACACGTCGCCCGGTTCGCCGGGCGTTTTTTTTGCGACTCCGCGCAGTGGTGTAACCGGTCCGTCCGCGCTGCGCCACGCACGCGGCTGTGCTCTATAATGTTCCGGTTATCGCCGGGGGGTGCTGGATGCGGTAGCTGCCTTGCAGGTTGCCGATGCCGAACGCCTTGATATCGCCGAACATGGATAATCAGTCTGCCGCCGCAAGGAGACCCCAGGCCGCCCAATCGCCTGCCAACATGAATCGCCTAGCCAAAATCCTGCCCATAGAGAACGTCGTCATCGACCTCTCAGTCACCAGCAAGAAACGCGTGTTCGAACAAGCCGGGCTGATGTTCGAGAATCAGAACGGCATCGCCCGCAGCACCGTCACGGACAACCTGTTCGCGCGCGAGCGCCTCGGCTCGACCGGGCTCGGCGAAGGCGTCGCGATTCCGCACGGGCGCATCAAGGGTCTCAAGCACCCGCTCGCCGCGTTCGTCCGGCTCGCCGATGCGATCCCGTTCGAAGCCCCCGACGGCCAACCGGTCGGCCTCCTGATCTTCTTGCTCGTGCCCGAGCAAGCCACCCAGCAGCACCTCGAGATCCTGTCGGAAATCGCGCAACTGCTGTCCGATCGCGACGCGCGCGAGCGTCTGCACAACGAAACGGATATCGCCGAGTTGCATCGCCTGCTCACTCAGTGGCAACCTTGAGTTGATCCGGGCGGAATATTTTCCCGTACGCGGCGGCACACGCCGCCGTTCAGGGCCGCCCGGCGCCGGCCCGGCATGGCGACGTCCGTCGCCGCGCGTACGCACCGGCCCATTGGAGTGACGAGAGTCATGGATACGTCCAGCATCAACGCCCAGAGCATCTTCGACGACAACGCGGCCACGCTGAAATTGAGCTGGCTGACGGGGCATGAAGGCTGGGAGCGCGGCTTTTCGGCCGACACCGTCGGCAATGCAACCTCGAGCGCCGACCTCGTCGGCCACCTGAACCTGATCCACCCGAACCGGATCCAGGTGCTCGGCGAAGCCGAAATCGACTACTACCAGCGACAAACCGACGAAGACCGCTCGCGCCACATGGCCGAGCTGATCGCGCTCGAGCCGCCGTTCCTCGTCGTCGCCGGCGGCGCCGCGGCGCCGCCCGAACTCGTGCTGCGCTGCACGCGCTCGTCGACCCCGTTGTTCACCACGCCCATGTCGGCCGCCGCGGTGATCGACAGCCTGCGGCTCTACATGTCGCGCATCCTCGCGCCGCGCGCGACGCTGCACGGCGTGTTCATCGACATCCTCGGGATGGGCGTGCTGCTGACCGGCGATTCGGGCCTCGGCAAGAGCGAACTCGGCCTCGAGCTGATCAGCCGCGGCCACGGCCTCGTCGCCGACGATGCAGTCGATTTCGTCCGACTTGGCCCCGATTTCGTCGAAGGGCGCTGCCCGCCGCTGCTGCAGAACCTCCTTGAAGTACGCGGCCTCGGCCTGCTCGACATCAAGACGATTTTCGGCGAAACGGCCGTGCGGCGGAAAATGAAGCTGAAGCTGATCGTCCAGCTCGTGCGGCGCCCCGACGGCGAATTCCAGCGCCTGCCGCTCGAAAGCCAGACCGTCGACGTGCTCGGCCTGCCGATCAGCAAGGTCACGATCCAGGTGGCGGCCGGCCGCAACCTCGCGGTGCTCGTCGAGGCGGCCGTCCGGAACACGATCCTGCAGTTGCGCGGAATCGACACGTTGCGAGATTTCATGGATCGGCAACGACTCGCGATGCAAGATCCCGACAGTCAGTTCCCCGGCAAACTGGTGTAACCCGCACGCGCCGGCCACGCCACGCCGACGCGTCGAGCCGGTGCTATGATGAAACGTCAGGATTCTCTGCTTCCCATGCGCATCGTCCTCATCACCGGCATCTCCGGCTCAGGCAAGTCCGTCGCGCTGAACGCGCTCGAAGACGCAGGCTATTACTGCGTCGACAACCTGCCGCCGCACGTGCTCCCCGAACTCGCCCGCTACCTCGCCGAGGATGGCCAGCGCCGGCTCGCGGTCGCGATCGACGCGCGCTCGAGCGCGTCGCTCGACGAAATGCCCGGCCTGATCCGCGAGCTGTCGCGCGAGCACGACGTGCGCGTGCTGTTCCTCAACGCGAGCACCCAGGCGCTGATCCAGCGCTTCTCCGAAACGCGCCGCCGCCATCCGCTGTCGGGCTCGCGGTCGCACGATGCGGACGTCGGCCTGCTGTCGTCGCTCGAGGAGGCGATCGAGCGCGAGCGCGAGCTCGTCGCGCCGCTCGCCGAATTCGGCCACCAGATCGACACCAGCACGCTGCGCGCGAACGCGCTGCGTACTTGGGTCAAGCGCTTCATCGAGCAGAAGAACAACGACCTGATGGTGATGTTCGAATCGTTCGGCTTCAAGCGCGGCGTGCCGCTCGACGCCGACCTGATGTTCGACGTGCGCGCGCTGCCGAATCCGTACTACGACCACGAGTTGCGCCCGCTCACCGGGCTCGACCAGCCGGTCATCGCCTTTCTCGACGCACTGCCGATCGTCCACCAGATGATCGACGACATCCATGCGTTCCTGATGAAATGGCTGCCGCACTTCCGCGATGACAACCGCAGCTACCTGACCGTCGCCATCGGCTGCACGGGCGGGCAGCATCGGTCGGTATTCATCGCGGAAACGCTCGCCGCGCGCCTGGCGCACGACGCGAACGTGATCGTGCGGCATCGTGACGCGCCAGTGGATGTCGACGCGTCGTCGCGGCTCGTCTCCGAGGTCGACCGACCCTAGCGACGCCCGCCCCAACGCCCGCGCGCCATGTCCTCCCTATCGACCACCCTGATCGACCTGCCGCTGTTTCCCCTGCACACGGTGCTGTTCCCGGGGGGCCTGCTCCCGCTCAAGGTGTTCGAGGCGCGCTATCTCGACATGGCCCGCGCGTGCCTGCGCGACGACGCGCCGTTCGGCGTGTGCCTGCTGAAGAGCGGGCCGGAAGTCGCGCAGGACGGCGCGGTGTCGGTGCCCGAGACCATCGGCTGCATGGCGCGCATCACCGAATGCGATACCGGTGAATTCGGCATGCTGTACTTGCAGGCGGTCGGCACGCAGCGTTTCGAGCTGCTGTCGTATCGCGTCGAAGGCAACGGGCTGCTGGTCGGCATCGCGGAACCGCTGCCCGACGACATCCCGCTCGAAGGCGAGCAGACGCTCGCACAGTTCGGCTCGTGCGCCGAGGTGCTCGAGCGCATCATCAACGCACTGAAGAAGTCCGATCCGGAGAAAATGCCGTTCGGCGAACCGTTCCGCCTCGACGATCCGAGCTGGGTGTCGAACCGGCTCGCGGAACTGCTGCCGCTCGACCTGCGTGCACGGCAGAAGCTGATGGAGTTTCCGGACGTCGGCGCGCGCATCGACGCCGTGCACCACGTGCTGGACCGGCACGGCTGGTTATAGCGCGCCCGGGAGCTGTCGCTTTGCCCGGGCCATCCGGGAGATGGCGTCCCGCGAGGGGCTTTCTTCCAGGCGAAAGGCCGGGCCGGCGTTTTCCGAAGCGCCCCAAACAGCCGCTTCGCGCCAGCCAGGCAGAGGCGACCTACGTCGTCGCGAATAACCACGAGCGTCCGACGTTTCCCTGAAAGCGCGGCATGCGCCGCGCCCCTCCCCCGTCGTTACAGCAGCGGCCCGCTCAGCGCATCGAGCAGCTTGCGCACGGGCGCCGGCACACCATACGCGTCGAGCCGGCTCAGCGGCACCCAGGCGGTGTCCGCGTCCCGCGCGCCGGCGGGCAGGCCGCCGGCAGCCAGGTCGCTCAGGCGCGGCTCGATCTCGAGCCGGAAATGCGTGAACGTGTGCGTGAGCGGCGCGAGCCGCACCGTGCCGCCGCCGCCGAAGCCGCGTGCGAGTTCCGCGAGCGCGGCGTCACCGTCCGCTTGCGGCAGGCTCCACAGCCCGCCCCAGATGCCGGTCGGCGGCCGCCGCTCGAGCAGCACGGCGTCACCGTCGCGCAGCACGAGCATCCAGGTCTTGCGGGTCGGCACGGCCTTCTTCGGACGCGCGGCCGGCAGTTCGCGCTGGCGGCCCGTCGATTGCGCAACGCAGTCGCCCGCGAACGGGCAGCGCGCGCAATCGGGCTTGCCACGCACGCACAGCGTCGCGCCGAGATCCATCAGGCCCTGCGTATACGCACTCACGTCGGCCGCGTTCGCGGCGTCGGGCAACAGCGATTCGGCAAGCGCCCACATGTCGTTCTCGACACGCTTCTCGCCCGGGAAGCCCTCGACGCCGAACACCCGCGCAAGCACGCGCTTCACGTTGCCGTCGAGAATCGTCGCGCGCGCGCCGTATGCGAACGACGCGATCGCCGCGGCCGTCGAACGGCCGATGCCCGGCAGCTCGGCCAGCGCGTCGGGCGTTGCCGGAAACGCCCCGCCGTGCTCGGCGACGACGACCTGCGCGCAGCGGTGCAGGTTGCGCGCTCGCGAGTAGTAGCCGAGCCCTGCCCACAGCGCCATCACGTCGTCGGTCGGCGCGGCCGCAAGCGCGGCGACGTCGGGGTAGCGTTCGAGAAAGCGCGTGTAATACGGGATGACGGTCGACACCTGCGTCTGCTGCAGCATGATTTCCGACAGCCAGATCCGGTACGGATCACGGGTGTTCTGCCACGGCAGGTCGTGGCGGCCATGCTCGCGCTGCCACGCGACCAGGCGCGTGGCGAACGAGCGATGCAGCGGCGTGACGGGGAACGGAGCGGGGGCGATGCGGGGCGGCTTCAAGTTATCTGATCGGGGAAAGGGGTTTCAACGCTGGCAGGTCGGGCAGAAATAGGTCGACCGCTGACCCTGCACGATCTGGCGAATCGGCGTGTTGCACACGCGGCATGGCAGGCCCGCGCGGTCGTAGACGAAACAGTCGAGCTGGAAATAGCCGCTTTCGCCGTTGCTGCCGACGAAATCGCGCAATGTGCTGCCGCCGCGCTCGATCGCGTCGGCAAGCGTCGCGCGCACTGCGTCGGCCAGCCGCTCGTAGCGCGGCAGCGATACCTTGCCGGCGGCTGTCGTCGGCCGGATGCCGGCGCGAAACAGGCTCTCCGACGCATAGATGTTGCCGACGCCGACGACCATGTCGCCCGCGAGCAGCGCCTGCTTGACCGACACGGTGCGCCCGCGCGTGCGCGCGTGCAGCAGCGCGCCGGTAAACGCCGGCGAGAACGGCTCGACGCCGAGGCTCGCGAGGAGCGGATGCGCGTGCACGTCGCCCGCTTCGCGCGGGTGCCACAGCACCGCGCCGAAGCGGCGCGGATCGCGGAACCGCAGCACGAATTCGTCGAAGATCCAGTCGATGTGGTCATGCTTCGCGGCGACCGGCACGCCAGCCGCGGGCAGCACGCGCAGCGTGCCCGTCATGCCGAGGTGGACGATGAACCAGCCCGCGTCGACCTCGAACAGCAGGTACTTGCCGCGACGCTCGACGGCGAGCACCTCGCGCGCGCGCAACTGCTCGGCGAGCCCGGCCGGCACGGGCCAGCGCAGCATCTCGGTACGGACGTCGACACGCTCGACACGGCGGCCCGCGACAAAGGGCGCGATGCCCCTGCGCGTGACTTCGACTTCTGGCAACTCTGGCATTGTTTGCGGGTCTGAGACTGGATTCACGATCGTGCGTGTATTGTAGCGAGCGCGTTACAATCGGTTGAAACATCGAACGGATTTCCATGACCTTGCCCTCGAAGCTGCTTCAGAAGCGCCCCGCCGCCGTGCGCGGCGCGCGCGCCTTCCCGGTCCGCCGTGCACTCGGCGCCGCGCTGTTTGCCGCCTGGACCCTCACCGCCTTCCCGGCCCACGCGCAGGATCCGGCATCGGACGACGCGGAGTCGCAGGGTGCGTTCGAGCATGTGATGCCGGACGAGAAAAAGGATCTCCCCGGCGTTCCGCTGACGAGCCAGATCGTCTACCAGGTGCTCGCCGCCGAGGTCGCGCTGCAGCGTAGCCAGCCCGCGCCGGCCTACCAGACCTACCTCGCGCTCGCCCGCGACACGCGCGATCCGCGCATGGCGCAGCGTGCGACCGAGATCGCGCTCGGCGCGCAGAGCCCGGCCGACGCGCTGTCTGCCGCGAACCTGTGGCGCCAGTACGCACCGGATTCGAACCGCGCATCGCAGGTCGACGCCGCGCTGCTGGTGCTCGCCGGCAAGCCGGCCGACGCGCAGCCGATGCTCGCGCGCGAACTGGCCCGGGCGACCGGCGAGACGCGCGGGCCGGCCATCCTCGCGCTGCAGGCGCTGCTCGTGCGCGGCTCCGACCGCGTCGGCGGCCTCGCGGTGCTGAAGGACATGCTGAAGAACGACCTGAACCGGCCCGAGGCCCAGCTCGCGATCGCGCGCCAGCAGCTCGCGGTCGACGACAAGGACGGCGCCGCGCAGTCGCTGAAGCAGGCGCTGCAGCTCCGCCCCGACTACCTGCCGGCGGCCCTGATGCTGTCGCAGATGGGGCCGGCGGAACGCGCGGCGGGCATCGCGTCGTTCGAGAAGTATGTTCAGCAGAATCCGAAGTCGCGCGATGCGCGGCTCGCGCTGTCGCAGCTCTATCTCGCCGACGATCGCCTCGACGACGCGCAGAAGCAGTTCGAGACGATGCGCAAGCTCGACTCGAAGGATCCGACGCCGCTGATGGCGCTTGCGCTGATCAAGATCCAGCAGAAGAAGCTCGACGAAGCGACCGGCTACCTGAAGCAGTACGTACAGCTCGGCGACAAGCAGCCGAACCTCGACGTCGGCCAGGGCTACATCTACCTCGCGCAGATCGCGATCGACCAGAACAACGACGCCCAGGCGTCGCAGTGGCTCGACAAGGTCGACCAGACGAGCCAGCACTACCTGCCCGCGCAGATCACGCGCGCGCAGCTGCTGCAGAAACAGGGCAAGACCGACGAGGCGCGCAAGGTGCTCGACGACCTGCCGATCACGGATCCGCGCGATGCGGCCGTGGTCGCACGCACCGACGCGTCGATCCTGTTCACCGCGAAGCGCTACCCGGAAGCCGAGGCACGGCTCGGGCAGGCGGTCCAGGATTTCCCCGACGATCCCGACCTGCGCTACGACTACGCGATGGCGGCCGAAAAGACCGGCCACTACACGACGATGGAAAAGCAGCTGCGCGAGCTGATCCGCACGCAGCCCGACAATCCGCAGGCGTACAACGCACTCGGCTATTCGCTCGCCGACCGCAACCAGCGGCTGCCCGAAGCCAGCAAGCTGATCGACAAGGCGATGACGCTCGCGCCGAACGACGCGTACATCATGGACAGCCTCGGCTGGGTGAAGTACCGGATGGGCGATACGGCCGGCGCGGCGAAGGTGCTGCGGCGCGCGTACGAACTGCAGCCGAACGCCGAGATCGGCGCGCATCTCGGCGAAGTGCTGTGGAAGAGCGGCGCGCAGGACGATGCGCGTTCCGCATGGCGTGACGCGCAGAAGCTCGAGCCCGACAACGAAACGCTCGTGCAGACGCTCAAACGCCTGCAGATCAACGGCCTCTGATGCAGATGTTCCCGATGTTTTCCCTGTCCTCCCGTGCGCAGCGCACGCTGGCCGCGGCCGGCGCGGCGCTTACGCTCGCCGGCTGCGCGAGCACGCCGCCGTCGGCCAACGCGCCGACGGGCGCCGCGCTGCAGACGGCCGCGACGCATGCCTACCATGGCCGCTTCGCGGTACGGTACGACGATCGTCTCGGCAATCCGCAGAACGTGTACGGCAACTTCGACTGGCAGGAGCACGGCGACGACGTGTCGCTCGAGCTGCGCAGCCCGCTCGGCCAGACGCTTGCGGTCGTGAAGTCGACGCCGCAGGCGGCATCGCTCGAATTGCCGAACCGTCCGACGCAATATGCGCCGGACGTCGGCGACCTGATGCAGAAAACGCTCGGCTTCGAACTGCCGCTCGCGGGCCTGCGCTACTGGCTGCTGCCGACCGCCGCGCCTGCCACGCCTGCGGAAACGGTGCGCGATCCGGCCGACGGTGCCCACGTCAAGCAGATCCGCCAGGACGGCTGGACGATCGACTACCTTGCCTACGCGGATGCCCCGGCCACGGGCGTCAAACGTGTCAACCTCGTGCGCGCGACACCGCCGCTCGACATCAAGCTCGTGCTCGATCAGTGAGCACCCGCCCAGCCCAGATATACGCATGACCGATTCGACCCGCTCGCTGCGCAACTGCCTTGCGCCCGCGAAACTCAACCTGTTCCTGCACATCACCGGCCGCCGCCCGAACGGCTATCACGATCTGCAGAGCGTGTTCCAGTTGCTGAACTGGGGCGACACCCTGCACTTCACGCTGCGCGACGACGGTCGCGTCGCGCGCGTCACCGACGTGCACGGCGTGCCCGAGGAAAGCGATCTGGTCGTGCGCGCGGCCAACCTGCTGAAAGCGCATACGGGCACCGCGCACGGTGTCGACATCGAGATCGACAAGTGCCTGCCCATGGGGGCCGGCCTCGGCGGCGGCAGCTCCGACGCGGCGACGACGCTGCTCGCGCTGAATCGCCTGTGGCAACTCGACCTGCCGCGCGCCGAGCTTCAATCGCTCGCGGTAAAACTCGGCGCTGACGTCCCGTTTTTTATTTTTGGAAAAAATGCGTTCGCAGAGGGTATCGGAGAAGAATTAGCTGAGGTACAATTGCCGACTCGCTGGTTCTTGGTTGTAACGCCCCGCGTTCATGTCCCAACCGCTGAAATATTTTCAGATGAGTTGTTGACAAGAGATTCGAAGCGCGTCACAATTACGGACTTTCTTGCACGGCAAAGCAGCGACGCGGGATGGCCAGATAGTTTCGGTCGGAACGATATGCAGCAAGTTGTGACAAGTAAGTACGCGGAAGTTGCGCAGGTGGTCAAATGGTTGTATGATGTGACCCCCGCGAGGATGACCGGTTCCGGAGCAAGCGTGTTTGCAGCGTTTCGCAGCAAGCACGAGGCAGAAGCGGCGAAAGCCAAGCTGCCCGCCAGTTGGAATGGCGCAGTTGCCGAGAGCCTGAATGAGCATCCGCTCTTCGCTTTCGCGTCATGAAGTTTTACTTTGTCGAACGGCCTACACGAGTTCGGTAAAGTTATCAGTTAAGTGTAGGGGAGTCGCCAAGTTGGTCAAGGCACCGGATTTTGATTCCGGCATGCGAGGGTTCGAGTCCTTCCTCCCCTGCCAAAAATTTTCCCGCATTTCCCGCCCAAGCCTGAAGCAGGTGCACGATGAGCAGCCACAGCCATGATGGCCTGATGGTCTTTACTGGCAACGCGAATCCCGCGCTCGCCCAGGAAGTCGTCAATATCCTTGGAATCCCCCTCGGCAAAGCAATGGTCAGCCGTTTCTCCGACGGCGAGATCCAGGTCGAGATCCAGGAAAACGTGCGCGGCAAGGACGTCTTCGTCCTGCAATCCACGTGCGCACCGACGAACGACAACCTGATGGAACTGATGATCATGGTCGATGCGCTCAAGCGCGCATCCGCCGGCCGGATCACTGCAGCCATCCCCTACTTCGGCTACGCCCGTCAGGATCGCCGCCCGCGTTCGGCGCGCGTCGCGATCTCGGCGAAGGTCGTCGCGAACATGCTGGAAATTGCCGGCGTCGAGCGGATCATCACGATGGATCTGCACGCCGACCAGATTCAAGGCTTCTTCGACATCCCGGTCGACAACATCTACGCAACGCCGATCCTGCTGGGTGACCTGCGCAAGCAGAACTACCCGGATCTGCTCGTCGTGTCGCCGGACGTCGGCGGCGTGGTGCGTGCCCGGGCACTCGCGAAGCAGCTCAACTGCGATCTCGCGATCATCGACAAGCGTCGCCCGAAGGCGAACGTCTCCGAAGTGATGAACATCATCGGTGAAGTCGAAGGCCGCACCTGCGTGATCATGGACGACATGGTCGATACGGCAGGCACGCTCTGCAAGGCCGCGCAAGTGCTGAAAGAGCGCGGCGCGAAGCAGGTCTTCGCCTACGCGACGCACCCGGTGCTGTCGGGTGGCGCAGGTGATCGCATCGCCGCATCGGCACTCGACGAGCTGGTCGTCACCGACACGATCCCGCTGTCCGCCGAATCGCTCGGCTGCTCGAAGATCCGTGCACTGACGAGTGCGAGCCTGCTGGCCGAAACGTTCTCGCGGATCCGCCGCGGCGACTCCGTGATGTCGCTGTTCGCGGAATCCTGATCGCGAATCGACTGAACAAAGCATGCGCAGAAAGCGAAGCGGCAACGCTTCGCTTTTTGCACAATCGGGCGGGATAGACGAAACCCCGTTCGTTTCATCGGGGGCCGCAGTTTGACGGCCCCGTTTTACTGCCTGGTCGCGGGCAGCTATTGGAGAATCACATGAAAGTCGTCGCTTTCGAGCGCCAAGAGCAAGGTACGGGTGCGAGCCGCCGCCTGCGCAACGCTGGTAAGACCACGGGTATCGTTTACGGTGGCGAAGCAGCCCCGCAAAAGATCGAACTCGATCACAACGCCCTGTGGCACGCCCTGAAGAAGGAAGCTTTCCACTCGTCGATCCTCGACCTCGAAGTGGCTGGCCAGTCGCAACAGGTTCTGCTGCGCGACGTGCAATACCACCCGTTCAAGCAACTGGTGCTGCACGTGGACTTCCAACGCGTTGACGCGAAGAAGAAGCTGCACACGAAGGCTCCGCTGCACTTCCTGAACGCGGAAATCAGCCCGGCCGTGAAGCTGTCGAGCGCGATCGTTTCGCACGTCGCGACGGAAATCGAAATCGAGTGCCTGCCGGCTGACCTGCCGGAGTTCCTCGAAGTCGACCTGTCGAAGATCGAAGCCGGTCAATCGCTGCACGCGAAGGACATCACGCTGCCGAAGGGCGTCGCGCTGGTCGCGCACGTCGACGCGGAAAACCCGGTTGTCGCATCGGCGACGGTCCCGGCTGGTGCCGTGTCGGACGCAGCAGAAGGCGAAACGCCGGCTGCCTGAGCGGGCTGCCAACGCGCCCCATCGATCCGTTTCACGAAACGGTCGACGCAACCCGCCGCGGCTTGCCCGGCGGGTTTTTCTTTTTCTGCGCCCAGGCGGCCGTTGCCGCCTTCGAAACGTCATGATCAAACTGATCGTCGGCCTCGGCAATCCCGGGGCGGAATACACCGCGACGCGCCACAACGCCGGCTTCTGGCTGATCGACCAGCTCGCCCGCGAAGCCGGCACGACGCTGCGCGACGAGCGCCGCTTCCATGGCTTCTACGCGAAAGCGCGCCTGCACGGCGAAGAAGTCCACCTGCTCGAGCCGCAAACCTACATGAACCGCTCCGGCCAGTCGGTCGTCGCACTCGCGCAATTCTTCAAGATCCTGCCCGACCAGATCCTCGTCGCGCACGACGAGCTCGACCTGCCGCCCGGCACCGTGAAGCTCAAGCTCGGCGGCGGCAGCGGCGGCCACAACGGCCTGAAGGACATCACCGCGCACCTGTCGTCGCAGCAGTACTGGCGGCTGCGGATCGGCATCGGCCATCCGCGCGACCTGATTCCGGAAAGCGCGCGCACCGGCGCGAAGCCCGACGTCGCGAACTTCGTGCTGAAGCCGCCGCGTCGCGAGGAACAGGACGTGATCGACGCGTCGATCGAACGCGCACTCGCCGTGATGCCGATGGTCGTCAAGGGCGAACTCGACCGCGCGACGATGCAGCTGCATCGCAACTGATCGCATCGCACCGCTCCAGTGCATAGAGCCGTCCGGTTTCGCCGGACGGCCCGCCCGCCCCACCCTGCGCGCACATGCGGTAATCTGGTCGCTTTGCCCGACAGGAGCCAAGCGGTGAGCCGTTACTGGAGCAACATCGTTCAGCAACTCGTGCCTTACGTGCCGGGCGAGCAGCCTGCGCTCGCACACCCGGTCAAGCTGAACACCAACGAGAATCCCTATCCGCCGTCGCCGCGCGTCGTCGCGGCGATCGCACGCGAACTCGGCGAGACCGGCGACACGCTGCGCCGCTATCCCGATCCGGTTGCGCGCGCGCTGCGCGAAACGGTCGCGGCCCATCACCGCATCGAGCCCGAGCAGGTGTTCGTCGGCAACGGCTCCGACGAGGTGCTCGCGCACACGTTCCAGGCGCTGCTCAAGCACGACCGGCCGCTGCGCTTCCCCGACATCACGTACAGCTTCTATCCGACCTATGCGCGCCTGTACGGCGTCCAGACGTCGATCGTGCCGCTCGCGGACGATTTCTCGATCCGCGTCGACGACTATCTCGACGACGCCGGCGGCGTGCTGTTTCCGAACCCGAACGCACCGACCGGGCGCGCACTGCCGCTTGCCGACGTCGAGCGGATCGCAGCCGCGAATCCGTCGTCGGTCGTCGTGATCGACGAAGCGTATGTCGACTTCGGCGCGCAGTCCGCGATTACGCTGATCGACCGCTACCCGAACCTGCTCGTCGTCCACACCACGTCGAAGGCGCGCTCGCTCGCGGGCATGCGCGTCGGTTTCGCATTCGGTGACGCAGCGCTGATCGACGCGCTGAACCGCGTAAAGGACAGCTTCAACTCGTACCCGCTCGACCGGCTCGCGCAAGTTGCCGCGCAGGCCGCCTATGAAGACATCGATTATTTCAACGCAACCTGCGGGCGCGTGATCGACAGCCGGACGCGTCTGACGCATGCGCTGGACGCGCTCGGCTTCGACATCGTGCCGTCGGCCGCGAACTTCGTGTTCGCGCGCCATCCCGCGCACGACGCGGGCGCGATCGCGGCGAAACTGAAGGAACGGGAAATTTTCGTGCGGCACTTCCGGCTGCCGCGGATCGACCAGCACCTGCGCATCACCGTCGGCACCGATGCCGAATGCGACGCGCTCGTCGCGGCGTTGCGCGAACTGCTGGCCTGAACGAGAGAACCGGCGCCGGGCGGCGCCGATCCGAATGCGTGACGGGCGTGCCGAAGGACTCGAGCGCGCGCGCCACTACGGGGTCACGACGCGTCGTCGCCTTTATCGGCGATCAACGCGTGATACTTCTCCATCAATTGCGCGTGCGATTCGTCATGCTGCGGATCGCGCGGAATGCATTCGACCGGACACACCTGCTGGCACTGCGGTTCGTCGAAATGGCCGACGCACTCGGTGCACTTGTTCGGGTCGATCACGTAGATGTCCGGGCCCATCGAAATCGCGCCGTTCGGGCACTCGGGCTCGCACACGTCGCAATTGATGCACTCGTCGGTAATCATCAAAGCCATACTGATCTCACTTCTTCAGGCCGGCTGCCGGCTTCGCAACGAAACCGGCCGGCACCGCATTACGCGGCAGGGCCTCCGATCGCAGCGACTTTCTCGGTCAGCCACTTCTCGACGGACGGAAACACGAACTTGCTGACATCGCCGCCCAACTGCGCGATTTCGCGCACGATCGTCCCCGAGATGAACTGGTACTGATCGGACGGCGTCATGAACATCGTCTCGACGTCGGGCAGCAGGTAGCGGTTCATCCCCGCCATCTGGAACTCATATTCGAAATCGGACACGGCGCGCAGGCCGCGCACGATCACGCGCGCATTGTTGGTGCGGACGAAATCCTTCAGGAGGCCGGTGAAACTCATCACCTTCACGTTCGGATAATGGCCGAGCACCTCGTTCGCAATCGTCAGACGTTCTTCGAGGGAGAAGAACGGCTTTTTCGCGCGGCTGTCGGCAACACCGACCACCAGCGTATCAAAAATGCTCGACGCACGCCGCACGAGGTCTTCGTGCCCGCGCGTCAGCGGATCGAACGTACCGGGATACACGGCGACTACCATGTCGCTCCTCCTGTCATCACGCAAACGGGATGGCAGCCGTGCGATGCACGCGCCGCTGCCGAGATGGGCATACGTCGCCTTTGCGGCGCGCCGCCTCGTATGGAACGCGCATTATTCATCATTTTCGCGCCGCAGCAAATGATAGTGAACCGCACCGGCCTTGCCGTGCTTCACGACCTGCCAGCCTGCGAGCGCCTCGTGCGCGGCCGGATCGAGTTCCGCCCCCGTCTCGACGTACAGCGCGCCGCCCGCCGCGACGAGCGGCGCCGCCAGCGCAATGGCACGCTCGAGGACGGCCTGATCGTCGAACGGCGGATCGAGAAACACGACGTCGAACGCGCCCGGTGTGAGCCCGGCCGCGAGCCGCAGCGCGTCCGCCTCCGCGACCTCGACCGCACGCGCGCCGAGCTTGTCCTTGATCGCACGCAGCTGCTGCGCCGCGCGCGGATGGCGCTCGACCATCACGACGCTCGCCGCGCCGCGGGACGCGGCCTCGAAACCCAGTGCGCCGGTGCCCGCGAACAGGTCGAGGCAGCGCCGGCCTTCGAGATCCTGGCCGAGCCAGTTGAACAGCGTCTCGCGCACGCGATCGGGGGTCGGCCGCAGGCCGTCCAGGTCAAGCACCGCGAGCGGCGTGCGTTTCCAGTCACCGCCGATGATGCGGATCGTGTGCGGCTTGCCGCGACCGGAAGGGGCCGCCGGGCGGCCGGGAGAGGAACGGGACATACGGAATATCGACGACGGAGGGACCGGGCGCGCGCGGGGGCGCACCGCCAAACAGGCGCACGTTACCACAGCGGCGATGCACACTGGCGCGAGCGCCACGCCGCACTGATAAAATGCACGGTTTCGGCCGCCGTGCGCCGCGCCCGCGCGAACGCAGAACGGCCCGTCCGGTGCCCGCCCCTCACGGCGGCCCGCCCTCTTCCCGACGTCAGACCATGTTCAGCTTCTTCAAACGATTCAAGAAAACGCAGGAGCCCGATCCGGCGGAATCGCAATCGGCCGACGCGCAGCAAACGGACGAGCCGTCCGACGCGCCCGCGGTCGAGGCCCCGCCTGTGGCCGACGTGCCGCAAGCGCCCGCACAACCGGCCGCGCCGGCCGTCGTGATGACGGTCACGCCGACCAACGACGGCCGCGACGAAGTCGTCGAGACGGTCGAGATCGTCCCGCCGCCGCTGCAGGACGCCACCGCGAAGAAATCGTGGCTTGCGCGCCTGAAAACGGGGCTCGCGAAGACGGGCTCGAGCATCACCGGCGTGTTCGTCAACACGAAGATCGACGAGGATCTGTACGAGGAGCTCGAAACCGCGCTGCTGATGTCCGACGCGGGCGTCGACGCGACCGAGTACCTGCTCGGCGCGCTGCGCGAAAAGGTGCGCACCGGCCGCCTGACCGACCCGCAGCAGGTGAAGGCCGCGCTGCACGACCTGCTCGTCGAGCTGCTGACGCCGCTCGAGAAATCGCTGATGCTCGGCCGCGCGCAGCCGCTCGTGATGATGATCACCGGCGTGAACGGCGCCGGCAAGACGACCAGCATCGGCAAGCTCGCGAAGCATCTGCAGAGCTTCGACCAGTCGGTGCTGCTGGCCGCGGGCGACACGTTCCGCGCGGCCGCGCGCGAACAGCTGGCAGTCTGGGGCGAGCGCAACAACGTGACGGTCGTGCAGCAGGAAAGCGGCGATCCGGCCGCGGTGATCTTCGACGCGGTCAGCGCAGCGCGCGCGCGCAAGATCGACGTGATGATGGCCGACACGGCCGGCCGCCTGCCGACGCAGCTCCACCTGATGGAAGAGCTGAAGAAGGTGAAGCGCGTGATCTCGAAGGCGCACGACGGCGCGCCGCACGAGGTGCTGCTGGTGATCGACGCGAACACCGGCCAGAACGCGCTCACGCAGGTCAAGGCATTCGACGACGCGCTCGGCCTCACCGGCCTCATCGTCACGAAGCTCGACGGCACCGCGAAGGGCGGGATTCTCGCTGCGATCGCGCGTCAGCGTCCGGTGCCGGTCTACTTCATCGGCGTCGGCGAAAAGGTCGAGGATCTGCAGCCGTTCAGCGCGGTCGAATTCGCGGACGCGCTGCTCGGCTGAACATCGCCTGCACGCATGGCACAGGGCGCCTTCGGGCGCCCTTTTTCATGCGGGCCCGGTCATGCGTGGCCCGAGCGCGGCACGCTCATTCGGCGTCGGGTTGCACGCCGGGCTCGGCGGCCTTGAACCCATCGAGCGTCGACGCATGGTCGACGATCCGCTGGATCGTCGGATAGCGCGTCGTGTCGATCGAGAAGCGGTTCGCGTTGAACACCTGCGGCACGAGGCACACGTCGGCGAGCGTCGGCGTGTCGCCGAAGCACAGCTTGCCGGTGCGCGGATCGCTCGCGAGGCGCGTCTCGAGCGTGTCGAAGCCCGCCTCGATCCAGTGCCGGTACCACGCGTTCTTCGCTTCTTCGGGCACCTGCAGCGTGTGCTTCAGGTACTTCAGCACGCGCAGGTTGTTGAGCGGATGGATTTCGCATGCGATCTGCAGCGCGACCGCGCGCACATACGCGCGATCGACCGGCTGCTTCGGCAGCAGCGCCGGTTCCGGATGGGTTTCCTCGAGATATTCGATGATCGCCAGCGACTGCTGCAGCGTCGCGTCGCCGTCGGTCAGCGTCGGCACGACCGCATCCGGATTCAGCGCGCGATACGCGTCCTTCAGTTGCTCGCCGCCGTCTCGCAGCATGTGCACGGGGACATAGTCGAACGGCAGCTGCTTCAGGTTCAGGGCGATCCGCACGCGGTACGACGCGGAGCTGCGGAAATAGCTGTAAAGCTTCATGGGATGTCTCTCGTAGTCGTATTCGGCCGGCGACGGCACGGGCGCGGCGCAGCCCGCGCGCACCGCCGGGAATCAGAGTGTAGCGCGCCGCGCGGCCTCGCCTGGCGACAGCCGCACCCGTGCGATACTCGGGGCATTCCTCACCGCTCACAGCGCGGCCCGACGCCGGCCGCCCGCCCCACGCCCCGATGACCGCCTCCCACGATCCCGCCGCCGCTCCGTTCCCTTGCGCCCGCTTCATCAAGGAAATCGGGCGCGGCCCGAACGGCGCGCGCGCCCTGTCCGCCGAGGACACGTTCGAGCTCTATCGCGCCATGCTCGACGCGCGCGTGTCGGACGTCGAACTGGGCGCGATCCTGATCGCCTATCGGCTGAAGGGAGAATCCGCCGACGAGCTGGCCGCGATGCTCGCCGCCGCGCAGGCGTCGTTCGAGCCGGTGCACGTGCAGGATGCCGCGTTCCGCCCCGTGTCGATCCCGAGCTACAACGGCGCGCGCAAGCAACCGAACCTCGTGCCGCTGCTCGCGCTGCTGCTCGCGCGCGAAGGCGTGCCGGTGCTCGTGCATGGCGTCGAGCGGGATCCCGGCCGCGTGACGAGCGCGGAGATCTTCTCGGCGTTGTCGATCGCGCCGTCGACGTCGCACGATGCAATCGAGGACATGCTCGCCGAGCGCCGCGTCGCGTTCGCGTCGATCGAGGTGCTCGCGCCGCGCATCGCCCGCCTGCTGTCGATGCGCAGCGTGCTCGGCGTGCGCAACTCGACGCACACGCTCGTGAAGATCCTGCAGCCGTTCGCGCCGGCCGGCCTGCGGCTCGTCAACTACACGCACCCGCCGTACCGCGACAGCCTGGCGCAATTGTTCCGCGACCATCCGGACGCCGCGCTCGGCGGCGCGCTGCTGGCGCGCGGCACCGAGGGCGAAGCCGTTGCCGACACGCGGCGCCAGGTGCAGGTCGACTGGCTGCACGACGGCGTGTGCGACACGCTGATCGAGGCCGAACGCTCGTCGACCGACGCGCCCTCTGTCGCGCTGCCCGAATCGCGCGATGCGGCCACGACGGCCGCGTGGACCGACGCCGTATTGCGCGGCGAAGTGCCGGTGCCCGACACGGTCGCCCGGCAGGTCGCGACGATCGTCCAGATCGCCCGTATCGCACGCTGAAGGCGCGCTCGCGAGCCGGCCCCGATCGCAGGGCATTTGACACGCGAGCGCATCCTGGCATAGAGTTGTCCTCATGCGTTCCTTTCCGAACACCCTCCGAATTACCTCCGGCCGCCTAGCGCGGCCGCTATCGCTACGACTAGCCTAAGGCTGTCGTAGCGCCGTGTGCTGTCCGCACGGTCCCTCCCAGCAGTTCCTCGCAGTACCCCTCTCGTAGTTTTTACAACCCGAAGTCGTCAGCATTCGTCCGTCTATCCGTCGGCCGACTCGCGAAGATCATCCGCATCCGCAGCGCGTCCACGTGCCGCGGAGCGAGGCAGCGCCAACCGTCGCCCATGCCGCCCGTCTTCGCTCGCGACTTGAGACCCGAGGTCCAGAAGATGCAGCGCAATCCGCAAGACAAGTACCGTCCGTTCGAGCCCGTCCGCCTCAATGGCCGCAAATGGCCGTCGCGCACCATCGAGCGCGCGCCCGTCTGGATGAGCACCGACCTGCGCGACGGCAACCAGTCGCTGATCGAGCCGATGAGCATCGAGCAGAAGCTCGAGTTCTTCGAAATGCTGGTCGCGATCGGGTTCAAGGAGATCGAAGTCGGTTTTCCGTCGGCGTCGCAAACCGACTTCGATTTCGTCCGCAAGCTGATCGACGACAAGCGGATTCCCGACGACGTGACGATCGAAGTGCTCGTGCAGGCGCGTGAAGACCTGATCGCCCGCACGTTCGAAGCGCTCGAAGGTGTGCCGCGCGCGATCGTGCACCTGTACAACGCGGTGTGCCCGTCGTTCCGCCGCATCGTGTTCGGGATGTCGAAGGCCGACGTGAAGGCGCTCGCGATCGACGGCACGCGCATCATCAAGGAACACGCCGCCGCGCGCCCCGACACGCAGTGGACCTTCCAGTACTCGCCGGAAACCTTCAGCATGACCGAGCTGACGTTCGCGCGCGAGATCTGCGACGCGGTCGCCCAAACCTGGCGGCCGACCCGCGATCACAAGATGATCGTCAACCTGCCGGCCACCGTCGAGGCCGCCAGCCCGAACGTGTTCGCCGACCAGATCGAGTGGATGGACCGCAACCTCGCGTACCGCGACAGCATCGTGTTGTCCGTGCATCCGCACAACGATCGCGGTACCGCGGTCGCGGCGGCCGAACTCGCGTTGCTCGCGGGCGCCGACCGCATCGAGGGCTGCCTGTTCGGCAACGGCGAACGCACCGGCAACGTCGATCTCGTCACGCTCGCGCTGAATCTCTACACGCAGGGCATCGATCCGGGCCTCGATTTCTCCGACATCGACGCGGTGCGCCGCGTCGTCGAACGCTGCAACCAGATTCCGGTGCATCCGCGCCACCCGTACGCGGGCGACCTCGTGTTCACCGCGTTCTCGGGCTCGCACCAGGACGCGATCCGCAAGGGCTTCGCGCAACAGCGCCCCGACGCGGCCTGGGAAGTGCCGTACCTGCCGATCGACCCGGCCGACCTCGGCCGCAGCTATGACGCGGTGATCCGCGTGAACAGCCAGTCCGGCAAGGGCGGCGCGACGTTCCTGCTCGAACGCGGGATGGGCTTCACGCCGACGCGCCGCGTGCAGATCGAATTCAGCCGTGCGGTGCAGACGCTCGCCGACGCGTCCGGCGAGGAAGTGACGGGCGATGCGATCTGCGCGCTGTTCGCGCGCGAATTCTTCGACACCGACGGGCCGGCCGCGCGACACGGCAACGGCGCGCGCTGGCAGAACCGCGAGATCGCGGCAGCGCCCGCGGCAGATACCCCGCCCGACGAGGCCGTGCGACATTTGGCCGCGGAATTCGCGGCGGCCGCCGGCGCGGCGATCAACGTCGCGTCGTGCGAACACACCCGCACGACGGACGGACGGATCGCGGTATCGGTCGGCTGCCGGGTCGGCGATGCGCCGCTGCGGCACGGCGTCGGCCTGCATGCCGATGCGTCGAGCGCCGCGCTCGACGCGGTCGTCAGCGCGATCAACCGCTCGGCCTGGCACTGCGCGGATCGCCGCGCGGCGGCCTGAGCGCCCGGTTCCGTTTCAGGGTTCAAACGTCAGCGAGCGGGGCGTGACCGCCCGTGCGCCGCGCGATCCGCGCCGCACGAGGCAGTAAAAAGCGGCCCAGAAGGCCGCTTCGGTCGGGACATGAAAAGGAGCGCCACGCGCGCTCATGTCTCGGTCGCGCACCGCGTCGCCTGCCACGCGAACAGGCTCCAGCGGCCCTGCTCGTGGGTATGGACCGAGGTATAGGCAATCGGGAAGACCAGGCCGCCGTTGTTCGTTTCCATCTCGATCAACGCGCGCCCGGTGACGACGCAGGTTTCATCGCCGACGGGCAGCACGTCCTGCGACTGGATTTCGATCTGGCGATAGCGGCGGCGGCCGGCGACGATGGCGTCGATGAACTGCTGCTTGGTTTCGCGTTTGCCGTTGGTGTGCACGAAGAACACCTTGTCCGACAAAAGCGTGTCGAGCGCCTCGCCGTCCCCGTCCACCATCGCCCGGAACCGATCGCGCTCGAGCGCGCGGATCGCATCGACCACCTTCGCCATCGCCTGACTCCTCGGCAACGCGCACGCCGTGCGCGGGCGTGCGGATCAGAAGTTGTACTGCAAGTAGAACTGGTGGAAATTTATACCAGGATTCGGCTCTTTGATACCCGCGTTAGACACATGTTCAAAACGGTAGCCGACCTGATACTGTTGCCGTTGGCCGAACTGCACGCCCACCCCCGCCGTCGGCGCGAACTGGAACGCGGTGCCCATCGAGAAGCGATCCGAGATCGTCGGGTGCGTCAGCAGCCTGACGCCGCCGCCGGCCTCGATGAACGGGCGGACCTCCCCGGCGCTCTTGATGAAGCGGAACATCGGCGTCACGCCGAATTCGCCGATGTTGCCGTGGACGTTCCCGCCCGTGTGCCAGTAGCCGGCATGCCCTTCCACGACGAACGCGAAGTGCCAGCCGCCGATTTCCCACCAGTTCCAGCCCGGATCCCACACCACGCCGAGGTCGGCCTTGTCGACCCCGCGGCGATCCGAAAAACCGCCGCCCGCCTGGATCCCCCATCGATCCGCGCATGCCGCGCCCGATCCGCCCAGAAGGGACGCCGCCAGCATCGCGTGCAGCGCAAGCCGGCTGCGGGGCCGGCGATTCTTCTTATTGTTCATCTGTCACTCCAACTTTGGGGGTTGAATGGAGCCAGCCGCTTCGGCCGGCTCGAGCGAACTGAATGGTATGGTAAAGGACTTTTCGGATCGGCATCACAAAGCGAAATGGCTTGCTTCCAAAACGACAAAAATTGAAATCGTCTACCGATTCCCATCAGAAACAACGGCTTACGGAACTTCGCTCCGCGCTCCCTGTCGCAGAATAGACTATCGACTCGACTTACTCGATAGAAAAACGGGAACTCCGATGCCCACGCTTGCTCTAAGGAATTAGCACTCGGTTTCCGGGAGTGCTAAGATGGCTCCCGGAATCTCATCCGAGACCGGGGGTTTGTCCCTGATTCCAAAGGAGTTTTTAGTGAGCAACGCCCTGACCCTCCCGAACACCCTGAGCCCGACGCCGGCCAAGGCCGCATCGGCAGGCTCGCTGGCGCTCGCAGCCCAATCGATGTTGCCGGGCCAGCTCGGCAACATCGACGCGTATATCCAGGCCGTCAATCGCATTCCGCTGCTGACGGTCGAAGAGGAACGCCAGTACGCGACCGAATTCCGCGAAAGCAACAACCTCGACTCGGCACGCCGCCTGGTGCTGTCGCACCTGCGGCTCGTCGTGTCGATCTCGCGCAACTACCTCGGCTACGGCCTCCCGCACGGCGACCTGATCCAGGAAGGCAACATCGGCCTGATGAAGGCGGTGAAGCGCTTCGACCCGGCGCAAAACGTGCGCCTGGTGTCGTACGCGATCCACTGGATCAAGGCCGAGATCCACGAGTACATCCTGCGCAACTGGCGCACGGTGAAGGTCGCGACGACCAAGGCGCAGCGCAAGCTGTTCTTCAACCTGCGCAGCCACAAGAAGGGCCTGCAGGCGATGACGCCCGAGGAAATCGACGGCCTCGCGAAGGAACTCAACGTCAAGCGCGAAGACGTTACCGAAATGGAAACGCGCCTGTCGGGCGGCGACATCGCGCTCGAAGGGCAGGTCGAGGACGGCGAGGAATCGTACGCGCCGATCGCCTACCTGGCCGACTCGCACAACGAACCGACCGCCGTGCTGGCCGCGCGTCAGCGCGACACGCTGCAGACGGACGGCATCGCGCAGGCACTCGGCGCACTCGACGCGCGCAGCCGCCGCATCATCGAGGCACGCTGGCTGCACGTCGACGACGACGGCTCGGGCGGCTCGACGCTGCACGATCTCGCTGCCGAGTTCGGTGTGTCGGCGGAACGCATCCGCCAGATCGAAGCGAGCGCGATGAAAAAGATGCGCACTGCCCTCGCCGAATACGCGTAAATCGCTGCGAATTAGAGCGCTTCATCAAAAACCGCTGCCCGACCGGCAGCGGTTTTTTTTCGCCCGTCATTTCCGCTGCTTCTCATTCGCTTCTTCGTACGTTTTTCGGCCCGTTTCAGTGCGGATTAATTGACCTGATTCGTCAGGTAATAGGCCGTTTGCGGGCCCCTTCCGCATAACCTTGATCTGCCTCAAGTTTCGGCCCGTGTTTCGCGACGGTCTGCCGCAGCGCAGCACTCGGCATCGGAAAGCCGTCATTTTAAAATTGGCATGTCAGGCGCAAAAGGATTAAAACAGCTTCACGGCCGTCATAAATCCGACGTAAAGTCGCCCCAAATCGCACCTAAATCGATTCAGGATAATCACCTTGATCTCGATCAATAAAGAGCCTGCGCCGCCTCCGCCGCGGCCGGCCGGAACGATCGGCTGGCGCGCGTGCATTGCCGCGTGGGCACGCGGCCCGACCCTCGCCCGCGACATCACCCTGGTGCTGATCGTCAAGCTGATCCTCCTGATGTCGCTCAAATACGCATTCTTCAATCATCCGCAGGCCGAGCACATGTCGTTGCCGCCTGCCGCCGTCGCCGAGAAGCTGCTCTCGGTACCGGCGCCTGCATCCACCGAGGGAGACCACCATGATAAGTAGCGAAGTCGTCGATCTGTCACGTCTGCAGTTCGGCATCACGGCGCTCTACCACTTCCTGTTCGTGCCGCTGACGCTCGGCCTGTCCTGGCTGCTCGTCATCATGGAAGCCGTATACGTGATGACCGGCAAGCAGGTCTACAAGGACATGACCCAGTTCTGGGGCAAGCTGTTCGGGATCAACTTTGCGATGGGCGTGACGACCGGCATCACGCTCGAATTCCAGTTCGGCACGAACTGGTCGTACTACTCGCACTATGTCGGCGACATCTTCGGCGTGCCGCTCGCGGTCGAAGGCCTGATGGCGTTCTTCCTCGAATCGACCTTCGTCGGCCTGTTCTTCTTCGGCTGGAACCGCCTGTCGAAGGTCAAGCACCTGATGGTCACGTTCCTCGTCGCGCTGGGCTCGAACCTGTCCGCGCTGTGGATCCTGGTGGCGAACGGCTGGATGAACAACCCGGTCGGCGCCGAGTTCAACTACCAGACGATGCGCATGGAGTTGACGAGCCTGTTCGACGTGCTGTTCAACCCGGTCGCGCAGGTGAAGTTCGTGCACACCGTGTCGGCCGGCTACGTGACGGCTGCGATGTTCGTGCTCGGCATCTCGTCCTGGTACCTGCTGCGGAAGCGCGACGTCGACTTCGCGCTGCGCTCGTTCGCAGTGGCGGCCGGTTTCGGCCTCGCGGCCACGCTCTGCGTGATCGTGCTCGGCGACGAGTCGGGCTACACGACGGGCGAAGTGCAGAAGATGAAGCTCGCCGCGATCGAATCGGAATGGGAAACGCAACCGGCACCGGCATCGTTCACGCTGATCGGGATCCCGAACCAGAAGGAAGAACGCACGGACTACGCGATCAAGATCCCGTACGCGCTCGGCCTGATCGCGACGCGCTCGATCGACGAGCCGGTGATCGGCCTGCGCGAGCTCGCGAAGCACAGCGAGGAACACATCCAGAGCGGGATGGTCGCGTATGGCGCCTTGCAGAAGATCAAGGAAGGCGACAAGAGCGACGCGACCCGCGCGCTGTTCGACCAGCACAAGCAGTATCTCGGCTACGGACTGATGCTCAAGCAGTTCACGCCGAACGTGATCGATGCGACGCCGGAGCAGATCAAGGCCGCCGCGAAGAAGACGATCCCGCCGGTCGCGCCCGTGTTCTTCTCGTTCCGGATCATGGTGTTCCTCGGCTTCCTGTTCCTCGCGACCTTCGTCGCCGCGTTCTGGTTCTGCGCGCGCCGGCAACTGCTGCAGGACAACCGCCGCTGGTTCCTGCGCTATGCGGTGTGGGCGATCCCGCTGCCGTGGCTCGCCGCGGAATTCGGCTGGGTCGTTGCCGAGCTCGGCCGCCAGCCGTGGACGATCGCGGGCATCCTGCCGACGCATCTGTCGGCGTCCAGCCTGACGGCAACGGACCTGTACCTGAGCCTCGCCGGTTTCATCGCGTTCTACACCGCGCTGTTCGTCATCGAGATCAAGCTGATGTTCAAGTACGCACGCCTCGGCCCGTCGTCGCTGCATACCGGCCGCTATCACCACGAACTCGCCGCCACCGGCGAGCGGGCCGCGGTTTGAGCACGCTGTCGCAACCGAACAAGGAATCGCTATGGACTATGCAACTCTCAAGCTGATCTGGTGGCTGCTCGTCGGCGTACTGCTGATCGGCTTCGCCGTCACCGACGGCTTCGACATGGGCGCGACCGCGCTGCTGCCGTTCCTCGGCAAGACCGACGAGGAACGCCGCATCATCGTCAACACGGTCGGCGCGACGTGGGAAGGCAACCAGGTGTGGCTGATCACGGCCGGCGGCGCGATGTTCGCGGCCTGGCCGCTCGTCTACGCCGCGTCGTTCTCCGGCTTCTACTTCGCGATGCTGCTCGTGCTGTTCGCGTTGTTCTTCCGGCCGGTGGGCTTCGACTACCGCAGCAAGCGGCCGGACCCGCGCTGGCGCGCGGGCTGGGACTGGGGCCTGTTCGTCGGCGGCTTCGTGCCGGCGCTGGTGTTCGGCGTCGCGTTCGGCAACCTGCTGCAAGGCGTGCCGTTCAAGTTCGACAGCGACCTGCGCGTGACCTACTACGGCGGCTTCTGGGCGCTGCTGAACCCGTTCGCGCTGCTGTGCGGGCTCGTCAGCCTCACGATGCTCGTCGCGCACGGCGCCGCCTTCATCAAGATGAAGACGGAAGGCGTGATCGCGCGCCGCGCGTCGGTCGCACTGCGCGTAGCGTCGTTCCTCGCGGTCGTGCTGTTCGTGCTGGCCGGCGTGCTGATCGCGTCGTATATCGGCGGCTTCCACATCACGCACGCCGCACCGACCGACACCGTCGCGAACCCGCTGCTCAAGGACGTCGCAGCCGGCTCGGGCCTGTGGCTCGCGAACTACGGCGAGTATCCGTGGATGATCGCGGCGCCCGTCGTCGCGATCGCCGGCGGCCTGCTCGCGCTGCTGCTCGCCGGCTCGAAGCAGGAAAAAACGGCGTTCTTCTGCACGGGCCTGATGATCACGGGCGTGATCCTCACCGCCGGCTTCTCGATGTTCCCGTTCATCATGCCGTCGTCGCTCGACCCGCGCAGCAGCCTGACCGTATGGGATTCGACGTCGAGCCACATGACGCTGCAGGTGATGCTGTTCGCGGTGATCGTGTTCCTGCCGATCATCCTGCTCTACACGAGCTGGGTGTACCGCGTGATGCGCGGCAAGGTCACGCGCGAGGTGCTCGAAGAGAACAAGCATTCGATGTATTGATGCTTTGAACCGGGCCGGGGCGCGCACGTGCCCCCGCCCACCGTTTCGCAAGGAGTCGGATCATGTGGTATTTCAGCTGGATTCTCGGTATCGGCGTCGCGCTGTCGTTCGGCATCGTCAATGCGATGTGGCTCGAAGCGCGGCAGAAGACGCAGGAAGCACGCGTTCGCCACGACTGACGCGCGCGGCCGATCGCGCCGCCGCCGTCCCGAAGGAACCTCGCCTCGCGCGAGGTTTTTTTTCGCCCGGGGCCGGCCGGACAGGTCCGTCACACCGATGCCAATTTAGCGCCAGATTGATACCACTTGAATACCAATAAAAGGTTTCATAAGATCTTTGGACACGGCCGCTGACAGGCCGAATCCTTCCGGGTGGGGGAGACATGCGAATCCCGTATGGGGCGCGCGACTGCGCGCCGTCTCGTCGTCTGCACGCGGCGGCCGGTTGTGCGTCGTCGGCAAGCGCGACCGCTTTCGACCGTGCAGGTCGCGCACGCGCCTTGGCCCATGGGCACGTCGTCACGGCATCAACATCAGCAGCCGCCGCTGCCGTGCGCCGCCGATGAAGACGCGCATCCGCCCGCGCCGATCCGACCGGCACGCCTGCCCGCCACCCGTTCCGTAACGCACGCGCCCGCGTGCCGACACCGCGCGGGCAGCCGCATCGCCCGCGCACCCTGTTGTCCCCGCAGCTCCGTTGCAAGCCCCGTTCGCAGCGACGTCATCCCGTGACGCCGCTACGCCCCCTTTTGTCTCAGGAGTCCGCATGAACCGAACCTTGTCCACCCTGTTTGCCGGCCTGCTGATCGCGGCACTGTCGCCGGTCGCGCTCGGCGCGCTGCCGGCGTCGAGCGCGGCGGTCGCGACGGCCGGCACCGTCCGTCCACCCGTGCCGCCGGCCGATCTCGCGGCGCTGCTGTCGAACGGCCTCGCGCTGCGCGTCGCCGTCGACAACAATCACGCGGCCGCGGCCGGCGTGCCGTGCGCCGATCTCGGCGCCGACGGCGCGGCCTGCGCGACCGGCCGCCTGATCCTGCAGAACCGCGGCCATCAGGCGATCGCCGACGGCGGCTGGAAGCTCTACCTGCACAGCATCCGCCGCCTGCTGCGGATCGACCGCCCCGGCTTCGCGCTGCGGCGGCTCACCGGCGACCTGTACGAACTGACGCCGCAACCGGGCTCGGTGCGGCTGGCACCGGGCGAGCGCATCGAGCTGCCGTTCGTCGCCGAATACTGGCTGCTGCGGTACAGCGACGTGATCCCGCGCCCGTACGTGGTCGTCGATGGCGCGCCGGCCGCCGTGCTCCGCTACAACGACACCGACGACGAGCTGCGCTACGTCGAATCGCTGCCGGCCGACGCGCAGAACAACTCGACCGGCAATGCGCCGCCCGTCGCCGCGCGGCCCGACGCGAGCCGCGCGCTGCCGAGCGTGAAGCGCGAGCAGCCGCTGCCCGGCACACTCGACCTGCGCGGCGTCGAGCTCGCGCTGCCGAACCTGCCCGACGCGCAGGTCGCGGCACTGCGCGAACGCGCAAGCACACTCGGGCTCGACGGTGCACGCGTGCCGGTATGGGGTGTGGTCGCGCCGCGCCGACTGCCGGCCGACATCGCAACGCCGGGCGGTTACCGGCTCGCGATCGGGCCGCGCGGTGCGTTCATCGAAGCGTACGATCGCGCCGGTCTCTACTACGGCGTGCAGACGCTCTACTCCCTCGCGCCCGTTGGCGGCGGCCCGATTCCGGCGATGCTCGTCGAGGATGCACCGCGCTTCACGCATCGCGGGATGCACGTCGATCTCGCGCGCAACTTCAAGCATCCGGCGACGCTGCGCCGCCTGATCGACCAGATGAGCGCGTACAAGCTCAATCGCCTGCACCTGCATCTGTCCGACGACGAGGGCTGGCGCATCGAGATTCCCGGCCTGCCCGAACTCACCGAGATCGGAGGACGCCGCTGCCACGACCCGAGCGAGACGCGCTGCCTGCTGCCGCAGCTCGGCTCCGGCCCGGACAACCGCTCCGGCGGCGGCTACCTGACGCGCGACGACTACGTGTCGCTGGTGCGCTACGCGGCCGCGCATTTCGTCGAGATCATCCCGGAGATCGACATGCCCGCGCATGCGCGCGCGGCCGTCGTGACGATGGAGGCACGTTACAAGCGGCTGCATGCGGCCGGCCGCGAGCAGGAAGCGAACGCATACCGGCTGCTCGATCCGCAGGACACGTCGAACCTGACGACGGTGCAGTTCTACGACCGGCGCAGCGACCTGAACCCGTGCGTGCCGGGCGCGCTCAATTTCGCGTCGAAGGTGATCCGCGAGATCGCGGCGATGCATGCGGACGCGCAGGCGCCGCTTCACACCTGGCACTACGGCGGCGACGAGGCGAAGAACATCTTCCTCGGCGGGGGCTCCAGCCGCTGAACGGCACCGCCCCGAACAAGGGACGCATCGACCTCGCCGCGCAGGACAAGCCGTGGGCGCGTTCGCCCGCGTGCACGGCGCTGCTCCAGCGCGGCGAGATCAAGTCGATCGACGAGCTGCCGACGCGTTTCGCGCAACAGGTGAGCGCGGCGGTCAACGCGAACGGGATCGACACGATGGCCGCGTGGCAGGACGGCATCAAGCATGCGAACGGGCCGCAGGACTTCAGCACGCGCCACGTGATGGTGTCGCTGTGGGACACGATCTTCTGGGGCGCCTCGGACAGCGCACGCGACCTGAGCGGCAAGGGCTACCTGACGGTGCTCGCGCTGCCCGACTACCTGTACTTCGACTTCCCGTACACGCTCAACCCGCGCGAGCGCGGCTACTACTGGGGCTCGCACGCGACGGACGAGTACAAGGTGTTCTCGCTCGCACCGGAGAACCTGCCGCAGAACGCCGAAGTGATGGGCGACCGCGACGGCAACACGTTCGAGGTGACGGGCACGGGCCCCGCGCCGCGCATCGAAGGCATGCAGGGGCAGGCGTGGGGCGAGGTGATGCGCAACGACACCTTCCTCGAATACATGGCCTATCCGCGGCTGCTCGCGCTCGCCGAGCGCGCATGGCACCGGGCCGACTGGGAGCTGTCGTATGCGGCCGGCGTGCGCTTCAAGCGCGGCGACACGCATCACGTCGACATCGCCGCGCTGCAGCGCGACTGGGCAGGTTTCGCGACGCTGCTCACGCAACGCGAATTGCCGAAGCTCGACCGGGCCGGCGTCGGCTACCGGAAGCCGACCTTCACGCTGACGAATCCGTGACCGGCTGAGCGGTTGCATGGCTGCGCGACGGCGCGACGCAGGCGAACGCGTCACGCCGTCGCCCGCACCAAGGAAAAACGGCTTGCGACGCATCGCAAGCCGTTTTCGTTTTGCCGGCCGGCCCGAACCCGCAGCGCGGATCAGGACGGCTTCATCGCATCCGCATCAGGCCGGTTGAGCAGCCGCCCCGCTGCCCGACGGCGGCAGGCGCGCACCGAGCTGTTCGGCATAGCGTGCGGCCGCGTTGCCGCAGACGATGTGGAACGTGTCGAGCGACACCCACGCGACGTCGAGCGCACCGAGACGATCGCGATCGACCGCCGACGGATCGCGCACGACCACACGCAGGCGCGTGGTCGCGACCGCATCGAGCGATACGACGTTGGTCGCACCGCCGAACACCGCGAGCCAGCGCGTCGGCTCCGGATCGAGCGGGCCGGCGGCCGCGCCCGTGACGGGCTGTGCGACAGCGGCCGTCGCCGTCGATGCCGCCCCTGCCGCGCCGCTGCCGATCGCGGCACGCATCTCGTCTGCAATGATGTCGGCCTCGGGCCCGATGATCACCTGCACGCTGTTGCCGCCGCGCTTGAGCACGCCGCGCGCGCCGATCGACTTCAGCTCCGGCTCCGACACCTTCTCCGGATCGACGACGGTCAGGCGCAGGCGCGTCGTGCACGCGTCGACGACCGACAGGTTGCCTGCGCCGCCGAGCGCGGCGATGTAGCGTTGCGCACGCGGCGCGGCAGCCGTAGCCGCGGCACCGGCCGCCGGTGCGACGAAGCCGCCCGATGCGTACGATTGCTCGGCCGCATCGGCCGATGCCGGCTCACGGCCCGGCGTGGCCATGTTGAACTTGCGGATGAAGAAACGGAACAGCCCGTAGTACGCGGCGCCGTACGCGATGCCGAGCGGGATCGCGATCCAGCCCTTCGTCGACAGCCCGTAGTTCAGCACGTAGTCGATCGCGCCGGCCGAGAACGTGAAGCCGAGCTTCACGCCGAGGATCTGGCAGATCGCGAGCGACAGCCCCGTCAGCACCGCGTGGATCACGTACAGCACCGGTGCGAGGAACATGAAGCTGAATTCGATCGGCTCGGTCACGCCGGTCAGGAACGACGTGAGCGCCATCGAGAACAGCAGGCCGCCCACCATCGCGCGGCGTTCCTTCGGCGCTTCGTGCAGCATCGCGAGACACGCGGCCGGCAGGCCGAACATCATGATCGGGAAGAAGCCGGCCATGAAAGTGCCCGCGGTCGGGTCGCCCGCGAAGAAGCGGTGCAGGTCGCCGTGCACGATCTCGCCGCCGGCGGGCGGCGTGAAGTTGCCGAACACGAACCACGCGAGCGAGTTGATGATGTGGTGCAGGCCCGTGACGAGCAGCAGGCGGTTCAGGAAGCCGAACACGAACGCGCCGATCGCGCCCGCCGTCGTCAGCCACTGGCCGGCCGCGTCGATCGCATGCTGGATCGGCTGCCAGACGTACCCGAACGCGATGCCGAGTATCACGCAGACCAGCCCCGTGATGATCGGCACGAACCGTTTGCCGCCGAAGAACGCAAGGTAGTCCGGCAGCTTGATGTCTTTATAACGGTTGTACAGCAGGCCCGCGACCACACCCGCGATGATCCCGGACAGCACGCCCATGTTCAGCTTGGGATCGATGTCCTTCATGATCGCGGTTTCGATCAGGTAGCCGATCGCGCCCGCGAGCGCTGCCACGCCGTTGTTGTCCTTCGCGAAACCGACCGCCACGCCGATCGCGAACAGCAGCGGCAGGTTGTCGAAGATCGCACCGCCGGCGTCGGCGATCATCTTGATGTTGAACACGTCCGGCTGGCCGAGCCGCAGCAGGATGCCGGCAACCGGCAGCACCGCGATCGGCAGCATCAGCGCCCGGCCCAGGCCCTGTATTTTCAGAAACGGATTCCCGTTCATTCAGTCCTCCAATCCTTGTCTCGTCATTAATCGTCGTTGACCTAATTGCTTTCGTCTTGAAACCGGTCGCGAACCTGCCGTCGACGCTCAGTCGAGCGGCCAGACCTCGCGGCTTGCTGCCCTTACCGCCTGTGCCGAATCGAGCGCGAGCAGATCCTGCGCGCGCTGACGGCACAACTGGTAATCGAGACGGCGCACACGCGCCTTGATGCCCGGCACCGATACGGGGTCGACCGACAGTTCGGTCACGCCGAGACCCACCAGGATCGGCACCGCGAGCGGATCGCCGCCGAGCGCGCCGCACACGCCCACCCACTTGCCGTGCTTCGCGGCGCCGCGCACCGCGATGTCGATCAGGCGCAGCACGGCCGGATGCAGGCCGTCGGACTGCGCAGCGAGATCGGCCTGGCAGCGGCCCATCGCGAGCGTGTACTGCGTCAGGTCGTTGGTGCCGATCGACAGGAAATCCGCGTGCTGCGCGAGCTGGTCGGCCAGCAGCGCGGCCGACGGCACCTCGATCATCACGCCGACCTCGATCGGCTCGGTGCGGCCCTGCGCACGCGCGAATTCGTCGATGCGCTTGCGCAGCCGTACGAGCTCGCCCGCGTCGGTCACCATCGGCAGCAGGATGCGCACCGCGCCGAACGGCTTCACCGCGAGCAGGCCCTGCAACTGATCGTCGAGCAGATCGGGGCGCACCTGCGCGAGACGGATGCCGCGCAGGCCGAGCGCCGGGTTCGGTTCGGGCGGCAGCGTCAGGTAGTCGACTTCCTTGTCGGCGCCGACGTCGAGGGTGCGGATGATCGCCGTGCGGCCCTGCAATGCGTCGACGATCGACTGGTAGCTCTGCTGGTGTTCGACCGCCGTCGGTGCGGCCTGGCGATGGATGAACATCAGTTCGGTGCGCAGCAGGCCGACTGCGTCGGCGCCGTTGTCGACCGCGGTGTTCGCGTCGTCGAGCGTCGCGATGTTCGCGGCGACCTCGATCGCGCGACCGTCGACCGTCGCAGCCGCTTCACCCGCCAGTTGCCGGTTCGCCTCGCGCACGCCGTCCAGACGCTGGCGCTCGTGCCGCGCGCGCTCGACGTCGAGCGCGGTCGGTGCGTGTTCGAGCCGGCCCGCGCTCGCATCGACGACGACCTGCGTGCCGTCCGGAATCGCGTACAGCGCATCGCCGACCGCAACCAGCGCCGGGATGCCGAGCTGCCGCGCGATGATCGCCGCGTGCGAAGTCGCACCGCCGCGCGCCATCACGAGCGCGGTCACGCGCTGGCGATCGAGCGACGACAGGTCGGACGGCGTGAATTCCTCGGCTGCGAGCACCGCTTCGTCGGGCAGCACACGCGCGGCGCCGTTCGTATGGCCGAGCGCACGCTGCACGCGCTTCTCGATGTCGCGCAGGTCGGCCGCGCGTTCGGCGAGCAGTGCATCGTCGAGCTTCGACAGCGTATCGATCTGCGTGCGGATCGTCGCGCGCCATGCGAAGCCTGCGCTCTTGCCGAGGCTGATCAGGTCGCGCGCCGCGTCGATCAGCGTCGGGTCCTCGAGCAGCACACGGTGCACCGCGAAGATGCCCGCTTCGCCGACCGCGCCGCGCGCCGATGCGTTGCGCACGGTTTCGGCGAGTTCGGCGTCGACCGCCTTCAGCGCCTGGTCGAGCTGGCGGCTTTCCGTGGCCGGCGTGCCGGCGGCCTGCTCGGGCGGCACGATTTCCGCATCGTCGAGACGCACCAGCGTGCCGACCGCGATGCCGGGCGCCGCGCACACGCCTGCGAGCGTGTTGGGTTCGACAGGGGCACCGACGTTGCGTGCGACCGTCTGCGGCGCGGGCGACTTCAGCCGCGCCGGTTGCTCCTCGACTTCGCCGTGCGCTTCGCGCAGCAGCTCGTGCTCGACCGCATCGACGGCCTGCTGTGCATGGGCGCCGCGACCAACGAGCTCGACCGTCGCGCCTTCGCCGGCGCCGAGGCCGAGCAGGCCGACGACGCTCGCGATCGACGCCTTGCGGCCGTCGAACAGCACGTCGACGGTCGCGTCGAACCCGCGCACGGCTTCGCGCGCCCGCGCGGCCGGCCGCGCATGCAGGCCGCCCGGTTGCGCCAGCACGATTTCACGGCGCACTTCGTTCTGCGCCGCGGCGCCGGTTTGCGCCGCCTGCACGGCCGCTTCGCCCTTGCCGCGCAGCACGAGCAGCGGCGTCTTGCCGGCCGTCGCGAAGCCGCTGGCACGATCGACGACCTCGAACGCATCCGAGTTGGCGATCGCGACCACCGACACGAGCGAATGCGCGCTGCGCGCCACCGCGTCCTGGTCGAACTCGATCAGCAGCGTGCCCGCCTCGACACGCGCGCCCGCCTCGACGTGCGCGATGAAACCCTGTCCGTTCAGCTCGACGGTATCGATGCCGATGTGCAGCAGCACTTCCGCGCCCTGCGGCGTCGTGATCGTCACCGCGTGGCCCGTGCGCGCGAGATGCGACACGACGCCCGCGCACGGTGCGACGAGCTGGCCCGCGAGCGGGTCGACACCGATGCCGTCGCCGAACATCCCGCCGGAGAACACCGGATCGGGCACGTCGGCCAGCGCGACGATCGGCCCCGTCAACGGGGAAAGCAGGACGATCTGATCGTGGGTGGGGCTCTTCAACTGGGACTCCTCGGCGCGTCTCATCGGCGGTCTCGGCTATCAGTGCGTTTCGGTGACTTTGTTCAGGTGGCGCGGCGTGTCGGGATTGCGGCCGCGCGCAACGGCGAGATCCGCCGCCATCACGTAGAACGAAAGAATGGCGGCGATCGGGTCGAGCGCCGAATGGGCAGACTGCGCAAGCGGCAGCGTCGCGCCGGGTATGCCGGCGGGCGCCGCGAGCAGCACGGCGGCGCCGCGGGCGCGCATGTCTGCGGCAAGCTGCAGCAGGCCGGCCTGCTCGGGCCCCGGCGGAGCGAACACGAGCAGCGGATAGTCGCGGTCGATCAGCTCCATCGGGCCGTGACGGACTTCGGCGCTCGAGAACGCCTCGGCCTGGATGCCGGACGTCTCCTTCAGCTTCAGCGCGGCTTCCTGCGCGATCGCGAGGCCCAGGCCGCGGCCGATCACGATCATCCGTTCGACACCCGCGAGCGCGGCCACCGCCTGCGACCAGTCGAGCCGGCCGGCCTGCGCGAGCACGTCGGGCAGGCCGCGCAGTGCGGTCGTCAGCGCGGCGTCGCGCTGCCAGTACGCGACGATCTGCGCGGACAGCGACAGCATCGCGATATAGCTCTTCGTCGCGGCGACCGACAGTTCGGGGCCGGCAAGCAGCGGCAACTGGTGCTCGCACGCGTCGGCGAGCGGCGACGGCAGCACGTTCACCGCGGCGACGGTGCGCGCGCCGGCTTCGCGCAGCGCGGCCATCGTATTGACGAGATCGGGGCTCTTGCCCGACTGGGAGAAGGCGATCGCGAGCTGGTCCTGCACCTTCAGCGGCGCCTGCTGCAGCGTCGCGACCGACATCGGCAGCGATGCGACCGGCACGCCGAGGCGGCTCATCGTCAGGCTCGCGAAATAGCTCGCGGCGTGATCCGAGCTGCCGCGTGCGACCGTCAGCGCGACGGCCGGCGGGTGGTCGAGCAATTGGCCGGCGAGCGCTTCGACGCGCGTGGTGTCGGCGAGCTGCGCAGCGACGACCTGGGCGGACTCGCGCGCTTCCTTAAGCATATTCGACAATCGATTCTCCTTCGACGTAGGTCGCGGTGAGGTTCAGGTCGCGGTCGAACACCGCGAGGTCGGCCCATGCGCCGCGCTCGAGGCGGCCGCGATCGGCGACGCCGAGGTAGTCGGCCGCGTAGCGCGACATCCGGTTCGACACGTCGGCGATCGGCAGGCCGAGCGACACGAGGTTGCGCAGCGCCTGGTCCATCGTCAGCGTGCTGCCGGCGAGCGTGCCGTCGGCGAGGCGCACGCCGCCGAGGCACTTCGTCACGTGCTGGCTGCCGAGCCGGTATTCGCCGTCGGGCATGCCGGTTGCGGACGTGCTGTCGGTCACGACGTACAGGCGCGGGATCGCGCGCAGCGCAGCACGAATCGCGCCCGGGTGGACGTGCAGCAGGTCGGGGATGATTTCCGCGTATTCGGCATGAGCAAGCGCCGCGCCCACGAGGCCCGGGTTGCGGTGATGCAGCGGCGACATCGCGTTGAACAGGTGCGTGAAACCGCACGCGCCGTGCTTGAGCGCGGCCACCGCGTCGTCGTAGGTCGCGAGCGAATGGCCGAGTTGCACGCGCACGCCGCGCGCGGCCATCTCGCCGATGATCTCGATGTGGCCGGCAATTTCCGGCGCGAGCGTGACGACGCGAATCGGTGCGATCGACAGGTACTTCAGCACTTCGTCGAGCACGGCCGACACGGCCGCGTCGGGTTGCGCGCCGAGCTTGCCGGGGTTGATGTACGGGCCCTCGAGGTGCACGCCGAGCACGCGGGCGCCTCCCGGCGTGCGGGTGCGCGCGACGGTGCCGAGGTTCGCGACGACCTGCATCAGTTCGTCGCGCGGCGCGGTCATCGTCGTCGCGAGCAGGCTCGTCGTGCCGAATTGCGCGTGCGTGCGGGCGATCGTCTCGATCGCGTCGCCGCCTTCCATCACGTCGGCGCCGCCACCGCCGTGCACGTGCAGGTCGATGAAGCCGGGCAGGATGTAGGGCGCGTCGTTCGTCGCGGGATCGACGGGCTTGCCGTCGAGGGTCGTGATGCGGCCGTTCTCGCTATCGAGCGAACCGTGAATCCAGCCGTCGGGGGTAAGGATGTTTCCAGTCAGCATGACGTTCTCTTGATGATCTGGTGACGCGGGCATCCGCGTCGTGATTTGCAAATCCGTGTCGTTGCTTCACGCGTGTCGCGCGCGGGCAGTCTCGCGCGTCAGCGTTTCAGTTCGGCGACGAAGTCGTAGTAATCGTCGCGGCAATACGTTTCGCTCACTTCGATCGCGCGCTGGTCGGCGCCGTAGCCGATCCGCGTGATCACCAGCAGTGCCGAACCCGGCTTCACCGCCATCCATTTCGCGATCGCGTGCGTTGCGTTCGCCGCGCGAAAGTGCTGCAGCGCGCGCACGACGGTCATGCCGCGCGCTTCGAGGTATTCGTACAGCGACGCACCGAGCGCCTGCGGATCGGGCACCACCGCGGCCGGCAGCGTCGAGTGCTCGACGGCCATCACGATGCCGTCCGCGCGGCGCAGCCGTTCGAGCCGCGCCACCGTCGCACCGGGCGCGAGGCCGAGCCGCGTGATCTCGTCGCGGTTTGCGGCACGCAGCGTCCGCGACAGCCACACCGAATCGGGCACGAAGCCGCGCTGCTGCATCTTCGCGGTGAAGCCGACGAGACGCGACAGCGGATCGGCGACACGCGGCGTGATGAAGCTGCCCGCCCCGCGCGCCCGCTTGATCAGCCCCTGCTCGACCAGCAGCGCGAGTGCGCGACGGGCCGTGATCCGCGACACGCCGACCGACACCGACAGCAGCCGCTCCGACGGCAGCGCCTCGCCGGCCCGCCACGCGCCGGCGTGGATCGCGCTCGCCAGGTTGCGGGCGAGCTGCAGATAAAGCGGCGTGTCGCTGAGGGGATCGGGCGCCAGTTCGGACCAGCCGGTTTCCATGTGCCTCCGGGTGTCGGACGACGATCCACGATCGTCGAAAGTGAACGCATTATATAACCACAATAATACCAGTCAACGAACTGGTATTAGCTATGCCGAAATCGCCGGAAGCCTTGCCCGGCAAGCGTTTTAGTCCTCATAAACCCTTTGTTTACAACGAAGTACGGGGTAGGGATTTACCCGGATTGGTATGCAAGGGGACAGTTCCGGTACGCGGTTCGTCCGGGTTTTAGGCGGGAATATGAGACCTGGATAGAACCAGTTGAGCCGACTGGTATGCACGGATGGCGAGACACCACGCGTTCGGCAGCGCGCCGGTTGCGTCAGTGGAACTCGCGGCTCGACGTGCGCAGGCCGCCGAGCAGCGGCGTCAGATCCTCGAAGTGCTGCACGACGAGATGCCTCACGTCGCTCGCGACCTGCCACACGCCGGACGCGGCAAGCAGCCGCGAATCGAGGGTTTCGCGGCGCTGCCGCGCGAGCAGCTCGGGCCGGACGATCAGGTTCACGCAGCCCGTTTCGTCCTCGAGCGTCATGAACATCACGCCTTTCGCGGTGCCCGGCATCTGCCGTGCGGTCACGAGCCCGCACGCACGCGCGAGCCGGCCGTCGGGGCGGTCGTGCAATTCGGCCGCGGACGACAGCCGCCGCGCGCGCAGCTCGGGCCGCAGCAGCGCGACGGGGTGGCGGTTCAGCGTGAGGCCGGTGGTGTGGTAATCGGCGAGGATGTCGTCGGCTTCCGACGGCGCGCCGAGTGCGGGCTGCTCGGGTTCGTCGATCGGCGCGGTCGCGAGCAGGTCGCGTTCGGGGGCGGCGGCAACCGCTTGCCATAGCGCATCGCGGCGATGGCCGGCGAGCGTCGCAAGCGCATTCGCGGCGGCGAGCGCTTCGAGATCGCGGCGTTCGAGTTGCGCGCGACGCGCGAGGGTGTCGACGTTGTCGAACGGGCCGGCCGCCGTGCGGGCGGCTTCGATGCGGCGTGCGGCGGCTTCGCCGAGGCCGCGCACGAGCGACAGGCCGAGCCGCACGGCCGGCTGGCCGTGCGGAGGCGGCTGGTCGGGCAGCGCTTCGAGCGATGCTTCCCAGTTGCTTTGCGTCACGTCGATCGGCAGCACCCGCACGCCGTGCCGCTTCGCATCCTGCACGAGCTGCGACGGCGGGTAGAAACCCATCGGCTGGCTGTTCAGCAGCGCGGCGAGGAAGATCGCCGGTTCGTGGCATTTGAGCCAGCTGCTGGCGTACGCGAGTTTCGCGAAGCTTGCTGCGTGGCTTTCGGGGAAACCGTAATCGCCGAAGCCCTTGATCTGTTCGAAGATCTGTTCGGCGAAGTCGGGTGGATAGTCGCGCTCGCGCATCCCGTCGACGATCTTGCTGTGATATTTCTCGAGATTGCCCTTGCGCTTCCACGCGGCCATCGCGCGGCGCAGTTCATCAGCCTCGCCGGGCGTGAAGCCTGCCGCGATCATCGCGATCTGCATCACCTGTTCCTGAAAGATCGGCACGCCGTACGTACGTTCAAGTGCAGGCTTCAGGTCCTCCTTCGGATAACTGACCTTTTCGAGTCCCTGGCGGCGTTTCAGATAGGGGTGCACGGCCCCGCCCTGGATCGGCCCCGGCCGCACGATCGCAACCTCGATCACCAGATCGTAGTAAGTCTTCGGACGCAGGCGCGGCAGCATCGACATCTGCGCGCGCGATTCGATCTGGAACACGCCGACCGTGTCGGCACGGCAGATCATGTCGTAGGTCGCCTTATCATCCTGCGGAATGTGCTTCAGCGTGAACGGCTCGCCACCCGGCTCCGGCGGCCCGCGCCACGCGGTGCGCATGTCGAATGCGCGATGCAGCGCCGACAGCATGCCGAGTGCGAGCACGTCGACCTTCATCAACCCGAGTGCTTCGAGATCGTCCTTGTCCCACTGGATCACGCGCCGCCCGTCCATTGCCGCGTTCTCGACCGGCACGAGCCGCGTGAGCTTGCCGCGGCTGATCACGAAGCCGCCCGAGTGCTGCGACAGGTGGCGCGGGAAGTTGAGCAAGCGGGCGGCGAGTTCGGCCCAGGTGCGGATCAGCGGCGTTTGCGGGTCGAGCCCGGTCGACGAGAATTGCTGCAGCAGGTCGCGGCTGCCGTCGAACCAGCGATGCCCCTTTGCGACGCGATCGACCAGCATCGGATCGACACCGAGCGCCTTGCCGGTTTCGCGCAGCACGCCGCGCGGGCGATACGTCGATACGGCGGCCGCGAGCGCGGCGCGATCCTTGCCGTATTTTTTGTAGATATGCTGGATCACTTCCTCGCGTCGCTGGTGCTCGAAGTCGACGTCGATATCGGGCGGCTCACCACGCTCCGCGCTGATGAAGCGCTCGAACAGCATCGTGCTCTGGTCGGGATCGACCTCGGTGATGCCGAGGCAATAGCAGACGACCGAGTTCGCGGCCGAGCCGCGGCCCTGGCACAGGATGTTCTGGCTGCGCGCGTATTTGACGATGTCGTAGACGGTCAGGAAGAACGGCTCGTATTTCAGCTTCGCGATCAGGTCGAGTTCATGGCGGATCTGCTTTTCGACCTTCTCGGGAACACCCTGCGGATAACGATCGGCCGCGCCCGCCATGGTTTCCTGTTCCAGGTAGCTCGTCGGCGTATGCTCCTCGGGCACGATCTCGTCGGGATACTCATAGCGCAACGAATCGAGCTCGAAATCGCACGCATCGAGCATCGCGCACGTCTCCTCGATCTCGTCCGCCGAAAACAACTTCGCGATCCGCCCGCGCGTACGCAGATGCTGCTCTGCATTCGGCGCAAGCGCGTACCCGCATTCGGAGACGGGCATCCCGACGCGAATCGCCGTCATCACGTCCTGCAGCGGCTTGCACGAGCGCACGTGCATCGTCACGTCGCCGAGCGCGACGATCCGCACGCGTCGCCGCTCACCGGCCTCGCGAATCTCCTCGCGCTGTGGGCCGTCCAGCGCCCGCTGCAACTGCACGAGCCCGAGCCGCGCACGCTCGCCGAACGTTGCGCGAAACCACGCGACCTGCGCATCGAGTACATCAGCACGCACCGGATACGCGGGCACGAGAATCGCGAAGCAGTCGGGCATCCCGCGCAGGTGTGCGAATGCTTCGGGCGGCCTCGACAGCATTCGCGACGTCAGCGTGTAAGTGCCCTTCGGCGAGGCCATCCGCCGCCACGAAATCAGCTCGGAAAGATTGCCGTAGCCCTCGCGATTCTGCGCGAGCAGCACGAGCCCGAACGCACCAGGGCCGGGATCCTGGCCGGGCGCGACTTCGTCCGGCGTGATGTCGAAATACGAACCGATGACGAGCGGCAGCCCTTTCGCCTTCGCAGCGATGTGCATGCGCGGCGCGCCGGCGAGCGAACATTCGTCGGTGATCGCGATGCCGCGATAGCCGAGCTCGACCGCGCGCTCGACCAGTTCCTCCGCATGCGACGCGCCATGCAGGAACGAAAAGTTCGAACGGCAGAACAACTCCGCGTAATCGGGCAGCCCGCTGAAATCCGCCATCATCGTCGTTCACCCGAACAGGCCGTGCAGGAACCAGTGCGGATTCGCCTGGCTGCTCGTCCGCTCCCTGAACACCCAATAGCACGCGCCCTCTTCGTCCTGCGCGACGTGGTAATCGCGCGCGACGAGCTGACCGTCGAACCACCCCGCTTCGATCCGCTCGGGTGACGACATCATCCTGAGCGGCGTACGGAATACCGGCCGCTCCCCGCGCATCAGCAGCGGCAGCGGTTCGGCCAGCAACCACGCGGGACGCGGCGGCACGGCCGGCAGCCCGCCGGCCGGCTTGCCCGCTTGCGCATCGAGCGGCAGCCAGCGGTTCGCGGCCTCGGGCCGGTGATCAGCGACGGGCGCCGCACGCAATACGTTGTCCGTGCCCAGCCGCGCGGCCAGCAGCTCGATGAGCCGCGCACGCGTCTCCTTCGTGCCGCCCGGCTCGGGGAAAAGATCGTCTGCCGGCGGCGCGACCGACTCGACGCGCGTGGCCTTCAGACGCACCGCGATCACCGCGGCCGGCAGCTCGACGCGCGCGAGCCGCTCGCCGAGCAACCGCATGAAATGCGCCTCGTCACGCACCGGCGACGCGAACGCCAGTTCGAGCGGCGTCGGCGGTACGGCCTGGCGACCGCGCTCGTGTTCGAGATCGAACGTCATCGCAGCCAGCGACAGTTGCCGCGCGGCCAGCCAGCCGCACAGCTGCACGACGAGCCGCCGCGCAACGAACAACACGGCTTCGGCGTATTCGACGCGCTCCTGCAATTCGAGCCGCACGTCGAACACCGGCGGCACCGCCATCCATGCAAGCGGCTCGACCGCGTCGCCATACGCACGATCGAGCGCGGCCAGCAGCGCGGGACCGCAGCGGCGCTGCAACCCCGCGCGCGGCAGCCCGCGCAGATCGGCGAGCGTGCGGCAACCGAGGCCGTCGAACCAGCCCGCATACGGACGCGCGTCGGGCAGCAGCACGCAGGGCAGCCTGTCGAGCACACGGACAAGCGAGGCCGGGCTCGCGACACGGCGCCGGATGCGCGCACGAGCCGACACGCGCGCGAGCAGCCACGCGCCGCCCCCGGTCGGCGCGGCGGACAGGCGTGCCGCATAGCCGAGCGCCGCGAGCGTCGCACGTACTGGCGGCACAGCGACGGTAACCCGCCGAACAGGCGCAGGCTCGGGCCGACGTCGACGAGCAGCGTGGCTTCGTCGCCGAGCGCGACGCACGGCGAGAAGCGCAGCAACGCGAGCGCGACCGCGCGCAGCGCATCGGCCTCGCGCGCGGGATCGCGTTCGACGAGTTGCGTGTGCGGCGCGAGCGTGAGCACGCCGCCGCGCTTCATGCCCGCGCGCACGCCCTGCCGGCGCGCGGCCGCGTCGGCGATCAGCACGACACCCTGCTCGAGCACCGCACAGCCTGCGCCGCCAGCCTCGCCCGCCTCACCGTCAGACGGAAGCGCGACGCACACGTCGAGCGGCAGGCGCGGCAGATGGATGCCGAGCAAGACGCGCATAGCGGCTCTCCACGATGGGCGACGGCAGGTCGAGCACGAGCGGCTCGCTGCGGGCGGGGCCACGCCGCTTGACGATGTCGAGCGACACGCCGCCCGGCACCGGGTACAGCGCGACGCGCAGCACGGCCGGCGATGGTTGCCGCTCGGCCGACAGCGGGCGCAGCATCACGAACAGCGTGTCGCCCGTGCGCGCGGCCGCGAGATGCAGGCGCCGCAGCGCATCGGGCCGCGCGTCCTGCCACAGCAGCAGCGCGCCGCAACAACCGGTCTTGAGTGCCTGCTCGGCAGCCCACAACGCATCGGTGTGGCTGCCGGCACGCAGCCACTAGCAGCGCGTCGGACGGCACGCCGAGACTGGCGAGCGCAGTCGCATGCGGCGACTGCGGCGGCGCGACGAGCGCGAGTGGCCGCCGGGCGCTGACGGTGCGCGCGAGCGCGGGCGCGAGCAGCCGCATCTCGCCGCAGCCCGGCTGCGCGGCCAGCAGTTCAACGAGCCCGCCGACCGGCCAGCCGCCGCCCGGCAACTCGGCCGACAGCGGCGCGAAGCCGGTCTCGATCGTGCGCGGACCGCCGCGCGCGAGCTGCGAGCCGCGCCACAGCGTTATTCCCCCCGACTCCGAATACATATTTCTGTCGAGCGCAGCATCGAGGGAGCGCGCCCGTTCCTCGGGCGTGCGTAACTGCTGTGCGGCTAAGACAGGCCGACCCACGATCTGGCTCCAGGAGTACTGTATAAATATACAGGTATTCTAGCCCAAGATTTCGAGTTTGAGGGTTGGAGGGCGGGTTCAACTTTCTTCCCTCCACTCGCTATCTACCGTCCCTAATTGACCATCAAACACCGTGGCCGCATCGTTTCAAGATTACTTGAATCTTTGAATCGACAGGTCTATGATGCCGCCATGGACTCGAACCTCGTTGTACGCGCGCTCGGCGCGCTCGCTCATGAATCGCGCCTGGCGATCTTCCGCGCACTGGTTGTCGCGGGCCCCGAAGGCATGCCGGCTGGTGAGATTGCTCAGCAGCTTGGCCTCTCGCCGTCTGGCTTGTCGTTCCACCTTAAAGACCTGTCGCATGCGGGCCTCGTCAACAGCGAGCAGAAGGGACGGTTCATCTTCTATTCAGCCAACTTCGATGCGATGAACGCACTGCTCGGGTTTCTGACCGAGAACTGCTGTGCGGGCGCTGACTGTTCCGTTCAAGCTGTGTCGCAGTGCCAAGGAGCTAAATCATGAAACGCATGCACATCCACGTTGCTGTCGAAGATATTGATGCGAGCACCCGGTTCTACGTTGCCATGTTTGGAGGCGCGAAACCGACGGTATCGAAGTCGCACTACCGCAAATGGGAGTTGAGCGATCCGAAGGTCAACTTCGCTATTTCGCAGCGTGGCGTAAAGCCCGGCATTGATCACCTTGCATTCAGGTCGAATCGGACGAGGAACTTGCCGAGATGCGAGCGCGTTTCGCGAGCGCTGAATTGCCTGTCACGAATCAGACGGCGACGACCTGCTGTTATGCAAAGTCGGATAAGACCTGGACCGTGGACCCACAGGGCGTCGCATGGGAGACGTTTCAAACGCTTGAGCACGCCCCTGTTTATGGAGAGTCGCGCGATCGTTCGCGCGAAGCCCGCGTTTCTTCAAATGCCTGCTGCGCCGGCGCAGATCTCAATCGGAGCAAGACGTGAACGACAAGACCTACAACATTCTGGTCCTTTGCACGGGCAACAGTGCCCGAAGCATCATGGCCGAGGCGCTTTTAACACGCTAGGCAAGGGTCGATTCCACGCGTTCAGCGCAGGCAGTCACCCGTCAGGCGCGGTCAATCCGTTTGCGATCGAGCGCTGCGAGTCGCTGGACTACGACACGGCCGGGCTGCGCAGTAAGAGCTGGGATGAGTTCGGTGCACCCGACGCGCCGCAAATGGACTTCGTGATCACCGTGTGCGACCAGGCGGCTGGCGAGGTGTGCCCGATATGGCCCGGTAAGCCGATCACCGCGCACTGGGGTTTTGAAGACCCTGCCGCATTCGTGGGCAGCGACGAAGAGAAGCGCGCGGTCTTCACCAAGGTCTATCGGCAGATTCTGACGCGGGTGAGCCAGTTTGTGAACCTGCCGTTGCACGTACTCGATCGCAATGCCGCCCAGAATGAAGTGCGCGCGATTGGCGAACGTCCCGCCGAGGAATCCAATGGGCAGCACTGATTCGGTCGCTCGCGCGAGCCGTCCGGTCATTGGCTTCTTCGAGCGATACCTGACGGTGTGGGTTGCGCTGTGCATCGTCGCGGGCATCGCGCTGGGCCAGTGGTTGCCGTCCCTTTTCAGGCGATCGGTCGCATGGAATTGGCGCAGGTCAATCTGCCGGTGGGCGTGCTGATCTGGGTGATGATCATTCCGATGCTCATCAAGATCGACTTCGGCGCGATGGCGCAGGTCAAGGGCCACTGGCGCGGGATCGGCGTTACGCTGTTCGTGAACTGGCTCGTCAAACCTTTCTCCATGGCGCTACTGGGCTGGATATTCGTGCGCCACGTCTTCGCCGCCTGGTTGCCCGCAGCGCAACTCGACAGCTACATTGCCGGCCTCATTCTGCTGGCTGCCGCCCCCTGCACGGCGATGGTGTTCGTCTGGTCGCAGCTTTGCAAGGGCGATCCCTATTTCACCTTGTCGCAGGTGGCGCTGAACGACGCGATCATGATTGTCGCATTCGCGCCGATCGTGGCACTGTTGCTTGGCCTGTCCGCCATCACCGTTCCCTGGAATACGCTGATCGCGTCGGTGGGTCTCTACATCATCATTCCAGTCGTCATCGCGCAGTTATTGCGTCGCGTGCTGCTCGCGAAGGGTGAGACCCACTTCAATCGCACGGTGTCCCGCCTCGGGCCTTATTCGATTTGCGCGCTGCTCGCCACGCTGTTGCTGCTGTTCGCGTTTCAGGGGCAAGCAATCGTCCGGGAGCCGCTGGTCATTGCGATGCTCGCAGTCCCTATTCTCATTCAGGTGTTTCTGAACTCCGGGTTGGCCTATCTGCTGAACCGCAAGCTCGGGGTCGCGCACTGCGTGGCGGGTCCGTCCAGTCTGATCGGCGCGAGCAACTTCTTCGAACTGGCCGTTGCTACCGCCATCAGCTTTTTCGGGTTCCAGTCTGGCGCGGCGCTGGCGACAGTCGTTGGCGTACTGATCGAAGTGCCAGTCATGCTGCTGGTGGTTGGCGTCGTGAATCGCTCGCAGCGCTGGTACGAGACGGCCTGAGGAGCGAGTGTGAGCGCCATAATCATTGCACACGAGACCGTCGGAAGTGACGTCGGTCTGGTCAAGGCCCTGGTCCGTGACGGCCTCCCGGTCGATGACCTCAACGAACCGCAGCGCCGCTTTTTCGGGTTCACGACGCTTGCCGGTTCGCACGTCGGATACGGCGGCTTCGAACAATACGGGCGCGATGTGCTGATCCGCTCGGTGACAGTCGAGCCAAGCTGTCGAAGCAAGGGCATCGGCCGGAATCTCGTTGCGGTGCTGCTGCGTCAGGCCTTCGACGCGGACGCCAGAACTGCGTGGCTCCTTACGACTGACGCACAAGCCTTCTTCGAGAAGACCGGATTCAACCTTGTGAGCCGCGAGACCGCGCCTGCCGCGATCCTCGCCACGCGCCAGGCCGTTGAACTGTGCCCGGCCACAGCGATTTTGCTCTCACGCCCCATCACCCCGTAGCTCTTTAGCCGCTTCCATACGATGTCCACCGATCTTCCGAACGTCAGTCTTTCTCATCTCGACACGCCCGATCTCACAAAGCTCGAACCCCGGACGATCTCGGATCATCCGCCGCGCATCTTGCTGCTCTACGGTTCGCTCCGTCCGACCTCCTATAGTCGCTTGCTGACACTCGAGGCTGAGCGCATCCTTCGCAAGTTAGGCGCCGAGACCAGAGTGTTTGATCCACATGGTCTGCCACTCGCCGACAGCGTGCCCGCCGACCATCCGAAGGTCCTCGAATTGCGCGAAGCGTCCATCTGGTCCGAAGGCCAAGTTTGGTGCAGCCCGGAACGACATGGCGCGCTGACCGGCGTGTTCAAGAACCAGATCGACTGGCTGCCGCTCGACTCCGGAAGCATCCGGCCGACGCAAGGGCGAACACTCGCGGTCATGCAGGTGTCGGGCGGCTCGCAATCCTTCAACGCGGTGAACGCTTTGCGCGTGCTCGGCCGCTGGATGCGCATGGTGACCGTTCCCAATCAGAGTTCGGTAGCCAAGGCGTTCCAGGAGTTCGATGAGAGCGGTCGCATGAAGCCCTCGTCGTACTACGATCGTGTGGTCGATGTGATGGAGGAACTGTATAAGTTCACGCTACTCGTGCGCGACCGCTCAGATTACCTGACCGACCGGTACAGTGAGCGTAAAGAGAAGGCTCCGGCATCAGTTTCCGTCCTCGCCAATGCAGCCATGAGCCATGAGCACAGCGCACAGAACGCCGACACCGACGACAGTGAAGTCGAGTAACTCGACGGATCGCGCCGAATCGCTGGCCACCGGGCGCTCGCGCTCGCCCAACTGGTGTCGTGGGGCTCGGTCTACTATTCGTTTTCGCTGCTGGTCGTACCCATGGAGCAGACCATGGGCTGGAGCCGCACGTCCACGAATGCTGCCCTCTCGCTCGGACTGCTGGTCTCGGGTTTCGTGGCGTATCCGGTGGGCAAATGGATCGACCACGGGCTCGGACGTCGAATCATGGCCATTGGATCGCTGATCGCGGCCGCCATGCTTCTGATGTGGTCGGCCACATCGTCGCTCACGATTCTCTTCGTAGCGTGGATCGGCTTGGGCCTGTCGATGGCTGCGACCTTCTATGACCCGCTCTTCGCCGTGCTCACGCATCGCTATCCGCTGCGATACAAGACCAAGATCACACTGGTGACGCTCGTTGCGGGATTCGCGAGCACGGTTTTCATTCCGGTCACGCAGTTCCTCGTGGATCTGGCCGGTTGGCGTCTCGCGCTCGTCGCACTTGCCGCGTGCAATCTAATCATTTGCCTGCCGATTCATGTCTTCGCAATCCGCTCCTCACGAATCGACCCGAACGCTGCCCAGCCGAGCGCGGAGCGCACGGCGGTCGATGCTGCGGCAACGCGACGTGCACTGCGCACGCCTACCTTCTGGGCGCTCGCACTGTGCTTCACAACCTACTACGCGACCTTCGCCGCGCTCACATTTCATCTGGTCCCGTTGATGGTCGAGCGCGGCGTCACCAACACGGTCCTGGACATCACCATGGCGCTGATAGGACCCGCGCAAGTCATCGCCCGCGCGGTCTGGTTCGCATTCGATCGCAAGGTCACCATCACGACAGTTGGTTTCATCGTGGTGACACTCTTTCCCGTCTCGACGGTCGTCCTGATTGTGGCTGGCAAATCCGCTGCGCTTTTGTGGATCTTCGCGCTCTGCTATGGCGCCGCCAACGGAATGATGACGATCCTGCGCGGCACGATCGTCCAGCAGTTTCTGTGGACGGAGGGCTACGGCGCGATCAGCGGCATGCTGTCGTTTCCGTCGAACATTGCGAAGGGCATCGCGCCCATCGCAGCGGCCAGCATCTGGGGATTGACGGATGGATATGTCGCCGTCGAATGGACGGTGTTGCTTGTCTCCGCGCTATCCGCCGTCAGCTTTTTTATCGCAGCGAAGTGCGCGTCGGCACGTCCCTCTTATCGGTGAGTCGATTCGGGAGCAGCGATGACTTACAACGGTCAACGTGGTGACTTAAAGCGTGCGTAGAGTGTTTGCTTTTTCTGTCGAGCGATGTTCGTCAGCATCAAAGCAAAGGTCCTCACGGACGAAACCGGCGTCTACACTGAGATCCCCGCCCTGCTCGCCGCGACGGGGATACTCGAGCCGCTGATTGATTATTTCCTGCATAGAAGCCACGATCGCAGTCTGGAATGGATGCGCAAGGTGACGCGATCGGTGCGGCTCTTTCTTGAGTACATCCAACTCAACCCCGCCGAACGCGACCCTCATCGACTGTTTCAGAATTTCGCGAAGCGCCTGTGATACAGGAACGTTCAATCGCGAAACAGGAATCGACGCCACGGGCCTTTGCTGGCCGCCTCGCTCGCCGCACGACGCGGCACGCATCATCATCCATTTGAGCGACTTCTTCAATTGGTTGGGCGAAGTTCGTCCTGAAGCAGCCAGCGTCAATCCTCGGTACGTCGGCAGCACGTTCGATCGACAGATCGATGAAGCCGCTTACCAGTATCGTAGAAGCAAGGCCTTCCTTGGGCATACGTGGGCGTCGAATGCCACCGCGCGCGCCACAGGATATTGGCTTCGCTACCGGAGAATCCCGAAGGTCGCGCGAGGTGAGCCGCCAGCTTTTCCAGAACGTCACTTTGAAGCGTTGCTCTTCAAAGGCTTTCGCAACGGCGATCGTTACGACTATCGTGGCATCTTGATCACGCTACTGCTCCATGGCGCGGGATTTCGAGAGTCGGAGCCTTTTCACCTTTACGTTCAGGACGTATTTCCAGATCCACAGGACCCGCGTCAAGCCAAGGTCCTCATCCACCATCCGCACTACGGGGCCGCGCCTGCTGACTGGTGCGACGAGCGAGGACGACCACGTAAATCGAACCGAGCAGAATACCTCGGCCAGCGCTTCGGCCTTGTGCCGCGTACAGAACTTGATGGACCGTCGGCATGCTGGCTGGAAAGGCGGCATGCACGACGGTCCGTACTACAAGCAGGCGTACTGGTTCGTGCCGGAGTACGGCGAGTGGTTTCTGGAACTTTGGCATCGCTATCTGAAGCAGCTTGCGCATTTCGATCGGGATCATCCGTTCGCTTTCGTGAACCTGCGGCGCGCACCCTATGGTGCGATATACACCCTCACGCAGTACAACAAGGCTCACGCGGCCGCGTGCAAACGCATTGGCCTCGAAGTTGGCAAGGCGCTTGGCACAACTCCGCACGGGCACCGACACGCCTACGGCCAGCGTTTGAAGCACGCGGGAATCGACAAGCCGATGATTCGCCGCTTCATGCATCACGCATCGATCGAGAGCCAGGAGATCTACACACAAGCAAGCTTTAGCGAAGCCCGAGAAGCACTTCAGCAAGCGGCGCACCGGCTGGATGGACTTCTTACGACGCCTCTGTCCGATTTGGTCCGTTCATCTGACTAGCCACATCTCCACGTGACCGAGCAAACACATGTACAAGACCTCTCCAACTAAACCCAAGGGGCGTCGCAAGGCGGCAAGGACCGAGCGCAGCATGCGACGCGATTCGGATGCAACCCTGACCTGGGTGGTGGAGTTCTATCCAGAACTTGCAGCCCGGAGAGGCTTCGCCTTGGAGTGGCTCGGTGGGGAAACGCATGGTCTACACCAAAGGCTGCAGGCCCTATCGACTTTCTTCGAGCGCTACCTCATTCTGCAGAGCCTGCCGCTGGACCCGAGTGTATTCCTGGCGCAAACGACACAGGTTCCAGAATTTCACCGAACGGCGTGTCCTGACTCTCCTTGGGGCATCAGCGCGAACAATCTTATCCACGCTTTTCTGCAGTTTGTGTTGCTTCGGCATTTCAGTCAGATTGGTAAAAACGATAACGCCGTATTAATGCAGGGCTATCACAACCCGGTACGTCGTATGTCGAAAGCGGGGTTGCCGAAGCGCGGCGAGAGCGTTTATTCACCACTGCCTTATGGCTACATCGACCAACTTCGGCAGATGCTGGCGGCGGGACCCCATTTTCGCGATTGGCAATGGGCACATGGTGCGCTCGGGAGCAAGATCGGCCATATGGGTGCGAGCGCGCCTGATTGGCTCGACGTGACTGAAGACGAGATTGATCGCGACGATCCGGATTGCGTCTGGCGCATACGTAAGCTGAGTCGAAACTATCGCGGTGGTCAAGTGTTGCAGATGTGGAGTCCAGTCCGATGGGTTGCACTGCTTGTGAAGCTTATCTTGCCCTTACGAACTAGCCAGGTCCGCGTACTTGACTCCGGAGAGGCAGACACCTGGCGCTATGCGGCAGGACGTTGGGAGCGAAACAGCAGCGAGATAGCAGAAGGAAGCGAATCTCGGCCGCTACAGCAGGGTGTGTTCCGGCGCGACTATGATCGCAACAACAACGAGAACGCACTGGCGATCCTCTATATCAACACGAACAAGACCGCCGACGTCTCTAAGTCAGGGCCAGAGAAGGGCTATTTACTGCCATGGACGCACGGCGGGGCGCTTCACCAGAATGTTTTCTACTGGATCGAGAAGCTGCGCAACTGGCAAGAGAAGTACAACCCCATCTCGCGTCGGACCTCATGGGCAGAACTTGATCGTCGACATATCATTGCCAAGACTGATTTTCAGTTGGCGCGCTATCCTGACGCGTGCTTTCTCTTCCGATTGCCAGAATATCCAACGGCACGAATGCGTAACTTTCCGCTTCAGGATCAGGCGCTCAATTCGTGCTGGTTCTATTTGCTGAAGGCATTCGAATCACGGCTCGCCGGGCGTTCCGAAACTCACCACAACGGAACACCGATTCGGCTGCTGCCGCCCCAGTCCAAGAAGAGAACGTTGTTCCCACTTCACAGTTTGCGAGTCTCCCTTGTCACTGCACTGGCCTTGGAAGGACAGGTGCCGTTCCCTGTGCTGCAGAAGCTTGTCGGTCATAGCCGGTTGGTCATGACCTTGTACTACACCAAGCCTGGAGCCACCCATATTCGCGACGTCCTCCTCGATGCGAAGGCTCGCCTGGATGCAAATAAGAATGCGAGCATTCAGAACTTTCTGCTCGATACCGCACACGACGAACTTGTCCGAAGTGCGATCTGCAATAGTGTGAGCAGTGTTTCAGATGCAATCCCTGAGCATCCAGCGGCAAGAAACGCGTTGGGCTGGATGCCAATGCACCACGGCCTTTGCCTCGCTGGAGGAAACGCCAGCGATTCGATGGAGAATCGTTCGATTGGCGGATGCCACAACGGAGGTCCGATGGTTTTGCCGGGGACTGCCGTTGGCAACGCAAAGCACGCTCCCGTTCCGGGAGGGAATCGCAACTGCGTTCGATGCCGCTGGTTCGTGACGGAGCCTCACTACCTTCCATCGCTCGCCGCGCACTTCAACACGATCGCCTACCATTTCGACGAGGCCCGCAATGCTTGCCTCGCGAATGAACGCGTGCTTCTTGACCTAAAGAAGCAGAAGGCTGACGCTGAAGACGCTGGCGAGGTCTTCCTTCATCTCGATGCCTTTCGGCAAGCTGAGCGCGTGTGGGAAGGATCGATGAAGCGATTTAACGACTTCGCGGAGGATCTCACCGCTTGTTGGCGGCTCATTGAGCGCTGCAAGGCTGCGCTCGACCGGGCCGTCGAAGACTCTACTCAACTAGTGGCGGTGGGCACCGCGAGCGATGTGCACATCGCGTTCGAAGAGACCGAATCGGAATTGCTTCAGCTCGCTGGAGTTTGCGACGATGTCGAGCTCTATCCGGATCTCGATGCAGGCAAGGCAGTATTCCGTCGTAGTCAGTTGCTCGATGCCGTGCTTTATCGCGATCACCTTGCGCCCGTCTTCATGACGCTGGGCGAAGAAGAACAACTCCGCGTTGGCAACGCATTCATGCGCCGTCTCGCGCGGCAGATGAACCCCGCTAATCCAGTGCTGGGAACGCGGCAGGTCATCAACCTGATGGACGCCGGCCGGAGTCTCAGCGAGCGATTTGGCATTGATTTCGCCACGTTTCTGCCGGAATGCAATGCCACCGGCATGCTCAAGCGCAAGCCTCAACGAATCGACGAGTCGCAAGCATGAACAGCGCGACATTCGACCACCCGAACGTGCTTCTCGGCACGCTGCTCGCCAAGGGTGGTCGTGCCCATCGGCTTGCTAGGCTAAAAGCGCTGCACGAGATTTGTCGCAGGCATCAGGAATCAGGCTCGCGCGATTTTTCTCTCTCAACCATTGGTCGCCTGGCCGAGGCGGAAGGCGTCCTAAAGGGACGCGTCCTCTACAACATGCAATCGGCAGACTACCGCGAGCTGATTTCGGCCTGGGCGACGTATGCCGGGCCACCGACACTTCGACCATCGAAACCGCTGGCAAGCCACGAATACCTCATGCGTATTCACGACCCCGCGATCCGCTCCATCATGCAAGCAATCATCGGGGAACGAGACAAGCTCCGGGCCGAGGTCAACCTTCTGAAATCCAACGCGCAAGTCGTCGTGGATCGACGCCCAATCGGTGTGCGCGCGTCAGGAGACGCCATCGCGTTGCCAACAACGACAAACGGCCACAACGCGCAGCTCACTCCTTCAGAACGTGAAGCGCTGGGGAAGGCGGTCTCTGCCGACTACCTCGAAAGACATGGCTTACACGAAGGCAGCCATGGCGAGATCGTGAACGAACACGGTCGGACAGTGTTCGATGTCGGCTTCGCGCGTGCAATACGAAAGATCCTCGGAGCCTGAACAGCCGATAACCGAAACGATGTATTTCGATGTATGCATACATCGAAACGGAGAGTCCTTGGCGACCCCACCGCAGAACGCTTTCACGCTTTTCGCCCTCAAACTATGTACTCCACGGGTATAGGTCCAAAGCGACGGATGAAGGGATTCGGGAGAAATGGAGGATGCGAGCATGATGCCACCCACAACTGTATGGATATACAGTATATGGCAATGCGCTCGCGTCGCACAGCACCGGTGCAAAACCGGTTTTCGTCAGAGGAAAAACGACGGGAAAGCCGGCGCGGCCGTCATGTTACGCCGCGCCGGAGCAAGCGTGGCCGGATCGTGTCGCCCGGCCGGGCCTGCACGCCAACCCGCCGGCGAACCGGCACGATGCAACACCCCGCACCGCGCCGCGCCGGCCCGCCGGCCGCCCGTCAGCCGAGCAGCAACGCGTCGTCGTCGAGCTGCTCGTGGCGCACCTTCTCGAACATCTGCAGCAGGTCCGGCACGTCGAGCCCGCGACGCGCGTCGCCCGACACGTCGAGCACGACCTGCCCCTGGTGCAGCATCACCGTGCGGTCGCCGTAGTCGAGCGCCTGCCGCATGCTGTGCGTGACCATCATCGTCGTCAGCTTGCTCTCGGCGACGATGCGCGCGGTCAGCTCCAGCACGAACGCGGCCGTCTTCGGGTCGAGCGCGGCGGTGTGCTCGTCGAGCAGCAGGATCCGCGACGGCCGCAGCGACGCCATCAACAGGCTCACCGCCTGCCGCTGGCCGCCCGACAGCAGCCCGATCCGGTCGGTCAGCCGGTTTTCCAGCCCGAGGTTCAGCAGCCGCAGCTTGTCGCGGAACAGCTCGCGCGACGGCCGGTCGAGCGCGGCCCGGAAGCCGCGCCGCGCACCGCGCGCCATCGCGAGCGCCATGTTCTCCTCGATCGTCAGCGCCTCGCAGGTGCCGGCCATCGGATCCTGGAACACGCGCGCAACGAGGTGCGCACGATCCCACGCGGCCTTGCGCGTCACGTCGGTGCCGTCGATCGAGATGCGTCCCGCATCGACGGCCTGGTCGCCGCTGACCGCATTGAGGAAGGTCGACTTGCCGGCGCCGTTCGAGCCGATCACCGCGACGAACTGGCCGTCGGGAATCTCGAGCGACAGCCCGCGCAGCGCGCGCGTCTCGATCGGCGTGCCGGGATTGAACGTGAGTTTCAGGTCTTGTGCGGACAGCATGTCAGGCCCCTCCGTTCTTGCGAGCGAACAGTTTCTTGCGCGTCGCCGGCAGCACCAGCGCGATCGTGACGAGCGCGGCCGTCACGAGGTTCAGATCCTGCGCCTTCAGCCCGATGAATTCGCTGTTCAGCGCGAGCGCGATGAAGAAGCGGTAGACGATCGCGCCGAGCACGACCGCGAGCGTCGTCAGCACGAGCCGGCGCGCCGGCAGCAGCGTCTCGCCGATGATCACGGCGGCCAGCCCGATCACGATCGTGCCGATCCCCATCGAGATGTCCGCACCGCCTTGCGTCTGCGCGAACAAGGCGCCTGCGAGCGCGACGAGCGCGTTCGACAGCGCCATCCCGGCGAGCGTCGCACGGCCGGTCGCGATGCCTTGCGCACGCGCCATCCGCGGGTTCGCGCCGGTCGCGCGCATCGCAAGGCCGAGCTGCGACGAGAAGAACCAGTCGAGGCCGAGCTTCGCGACCACGACGACGATCGCGAGCAGCGCCGGGCGCAGCACGTAGTCGGGCATCCAGTCGGGCTGCAGCACGGTGAAGATCGTCGGCTCGGTGATGAGCGGCACGTTCGGCCGGCCCATGATCCGCAGGTTCACCGAATAGAGCGCGATCATCATCAGGATACTGGCGAGCAGGTCCATGATCTTCAGGCGCACGTTGAGCCAGCCGGTGATGAAGCCGGCCACCGCGCCCGCGACGATCGCGATGCAGGTCGAGCTGAACGGGTCGTAGCCGGCCGAGATCAGCGTCGCGGCGACGGCGCCGCCGAGCGGAAAGCTGCCGTCGACGGTGAGGTCGGGGAAGTTGAGGATGCGGAATGAAATCAGCACCCCGAGGGCGACGAGGCTGAAGATCAGGCCGATCTCCAGTGCGCCCAGAAACGAGAACAGAGACATGATGGGGAAATCCTGTTGCTTCCCGGCCTCACGTGTACGGCCGGGCGAAGCGAACGGGCGGCCCCGGGTGGGAGCCGCCCGTCCGGCGGTGTCGTTCAGGCCCGGATCGGGCCCGCAAGCGCGGCGGTCGGGCCGCGGCTTACTTGATGACCGTCTTCGCGTCCTTGAGCAGATCCGGCGACAGCGTCACGCCCTGCTTCGCGGCCGCGCCCGTGTTCGCGAACAGTTCGAGGTTGCTGCTCGTCTCCGACGCGATCGCGCCCGGCTTCTCGCCCTTCAGGATGCGCGCGACGACCTTGCCCGTCTGGCGGCCGAGGTCGCCGTAGTTGATGCCGAGCGCCGCGATGCCGCCACGCTTCACGCTGTCGGTGTCGCCGGCGACGAGCGGGATCTTCGCTTCGTTCGCGACCTTCACGAGCGCTTCGTACGCGGACACGACGTTGTTGTCGGTGTTCGTGTAGATCACGTCGACCTTGCCGATCAGGCTTTTCGCGGCCGGGCCGATGTCGACAGTGCGCGGCGCGGCCGCTTCCTTCAGCGTCATGCCCTGCTTCGCGAGGATCTCCGCGAGCGCCTTCACGACGACGACCGAGTTCGCCTCGCCCGGGTTGTAGACCATCCCGACCGTCTTCGCCTTCGGCACGACGCGCTTGATCAGCGCGACCTGGCGATCGAGCGGCAGCTTGTCGGATACGCCCGTCACGTTGGTGCCCGACGGGCCCCAGCCCTTCACGAGCTGCGCGGCGACCGGATCGGTCACGCCCGAATAGACGACCGGCACGCTCTTCGTCGATGCAACCACCGCCTGCGCGGCCGGCGTCGCGATCGCGACGATCACGTCGGGCTGGTCGCCGACGAACTTGCGCGCGATCTGCGCGGCCGTGCCCGTGTTGCCCTGCGCGCTCTGGTATTCCCACTTGAGCTTGTCGTCGCCGTAGCCTTCCGCCTTCAGTTCGGCACGCACGCCGTCGCGGATCGCGTCGAGCGCCGGATGGTCGACGATCGACAGCACCTTGACGGTTTGTGCATGCGCGGCGCCGGCCAACGCGAGTGCGGCCACGCCGGCCGTGATCGAACGGATCGCGAAAGTCTTGAAACGCTTCATGGGTGTGTCTCCCCCGTATTTGTGTCGGTTCTGGATGATGGATTTCCGCCGCCGTCGGGCGGGCGCCGCCATGCGTACGACGCGCTGGCGAACGGCCCGCGCACGCTCCGGGAAAGCGCGCAGCGGCGAACGCACGAGGATACCATTTCCGCAGACCACCGCCTGACTCCGCGCTTTCGCGGCATGCCCCGGATCGCCGCGCCCGCCGAAGCCCGCGAACGCGTGCGAAGCCCGGCCGGCGGCGGTTTCCGCCGGCCTCTGCGCAACGCGTCAGCCGCGCTCGCGGCTTTACGTTATGCTGTCGACCGACCCCATCCACGCCATCGGAGGGCACATGAAACGGGGAGTCAGAGCCATCGCATTCGCGGCCGTCGCGCTGGCGTTGCCGGGCGCGGCGTTCGCGCTGACCGACGGCAGTGCGCAATACGACGACTGCATGCTCAATGCGCTGCGCGAAAGCCGCAACGGTGCGGCGGCGCAACTGATCCAGCGCTCGTGCGACGCGCTGTATCGCAACAACGCGATGCTGCTGCCGCGCGAGCGGCGTTTTCACGAGTGTGTCGTGCAGTCGCTGCCGGGCGTGCGCGACAACTATGCGATCCAGCAGATCATGTCGATCTGCTCACGGCGCGGCGAGATGTGACGCGGCGTTGAACGCGCCACACCGTGCGGCCTTCGCCGTTCGGCCGCGCCAATGAAAAAGGGCCTGCGCGATGCAGGCCCCTTGCGTTCAACGGTCCGACCGGTGTGCGGCGTTCAGAACGACGCGACCATCGAGCCCTTGAACTGCTTCTTGATGAATTCGCGTACTTCCGGCGACTGGTACGCCTTGACCAGCTTCTTCACCCACGGCTGATCCTTGTCCTTCGCGCGCACGGCGATCACGTTTGCATACGGGCTCGTCAGCGATTCGAGCGCGATCGCGTCCTTGGTCGGCTGCAGGTTGGCGGCGAGCGCGTAGTTCGTGTTGATCACGGCCGCGTCGACGTCCGACAGCACGCGCGGCAGTTGCGCGGCGTCGAGTTCGGAGATCTTCAGCTTCTTCGGGTTCTCGGCGATGTCGAGCACCGTCGCGTTGTTGCCGCCCGTGCCCGCGCCGGCCTTCAGCTTGATCACGCCTTGCGTCTGAAGCAGCAGCAGCGCGCGGTTTTCGTTCGACGGATCGTTCGGCACCGCGAGCTTCGCGCCCTGCGGCAGATCCTTCAGCGACTTGAACTTCTTCGAGTACACGCCGATCGGCGAGATGTAGGTCAGGCCTGCCGTGACCAGCTTGTAGCCGCGCTGCTTCACCTGGCTGTCGAGGTAGGGCTGGTGCTGGAAGCTGTTCGCATCGAGGTCGCCCGAGTCGAGCGCCGCGTTCGGCTGCACGTAGTCGTTGAACTCGATGACCTTCACGTTCAGGCCTTCCTTCTCCTTCGCGACCTTCTGCACGAGCTGCCACACTTCCGCATCCGGGCCGGCGACCGTGCCGACCTTGATCACCTTGTCTTCGGCGTGCGCACCGGCCGACAACGTCAGCGCGGCGCCGGTGGCCAGCACGGAAAATACCTTCAGGAGACTGCGACGCTTCATCTGTTTCTCGCTTTCTTGCTTGACTGAAATGGGGCGCGATACGGGTATGCCCCGACTCGCAGGAAGGGGCAAATGGTGTCACAGGAACAGCGGGAAGTGAAATACATCCCGCTCATATGGGTATGCACCGCAGCGGTGCTGGCGGAGGCTGCGCGACTTGGCCGTTAGTTGCGTTCATGCGAGCCGCGCATCGGCCCGAGCGCGTCACGCCACCGCTGCCCGGGCGGCCGCCTTCGTCTCGAACGCCGGCTCGCCCACCTGGCCGCCCACCCGGAACGCGCCGACCGCATCGCGCAGCCGCGCTGCCTGTTCCTGCAGCGACGCGGCGGCCGCGGCGGCCTCCTCGACGAGCGCCGCGTTCTGCTGCGTCACCTGATCCATCTGCGTAACCGCGCGCCCGACCTGCGTGATGCCGCTCGCCTGCTCCTCGGACGCGGCCGCGATCTCGCCCATGATGTCGGTCACGCGAGCGACGGCCTGCAGGATCTCGCCCATCGTCGTGCCGGCCTGGCCGACCAGCGCCGACCCGTTGCGCACGCGCTCGACCGAGTCGACGATCAGCTCGCGGATCTCCTTCGACGCCGTCGCGCTGCGCTGTGCGAGCGACCGCACTTCGCCCGCGACCACCGCGAAGCCGCGGCCCTGTTCGCCCGCGCGCGCGGCTTCGACCGCCGCATTCAGCGCGAGGATGTTGGTCTGGAACGCGATCCCTTCGATCACGCCGATGATGTCGGCGATCTTGCGCGAGCTGTCGTCGATCTCGCCCATCGTGCCGATCACGCGGTTCACGACGTCGCTCCCCGTGCGCGCGATCTCCGATGCGCTGTTCGCGAGCCCGCTCGCCTGCCGCGCGTTGTCGGCGTTCTGCTTCACGGTCGCAGTCAGCTGCTCCATGCTCGCGGCGGTTTCTTCCAGCGATGCGGCCTGCTCCTCGGTGCGCTGCGACAGGTCGTCGTTGCCGGCCGAGATCTGGCGGCTCGCCGACGCGATCGACCCGGCCGACTGGCGAATCCCGCCGATCGTCGCCTGCAGCCGTGCCTGCATGTCGTGCATTGCGGCCATCATGCTCGTGCGGTCGCCCGCACGCACCGGCACCGGCTGCGTCAGGTCGCCCTGCGCGATGCGCGCGGCGAGCGCGGCCGCTTCGTCGGGCTCGCCGCCGAGGCTGCTGCGCACGTTGCGGATGATCACCAGCATCGCCGCGCTGATCACGAAGCCGATCACGAGCACGACCGCGAGGTGGCCGAGCAGCGTCCGGTAGTAAATGGTGTCGATGTCCTTCAGGAAGACGCCGCTCGAGATGTTCCAGTCCCACGGCGCAAAGCGCGTGACGTAGCTGATCTTCGGTACGGCGGTCTCGCTGTGCGGCAGACGCCCGCGGTACTCGGCGAAGCCGCTGCCGGTTTCCTTCGCGGCGTTCAGGATCGTGACGAACAGCGGCTTGCCGTCCGGGTCGAGATAGTCGCCGACCTGCGTGCCGACCAGCTTCGGCAGCGTCGGATGCATCAGCACGACCGGCTTCGAGTCCATCACGAACACGTAACCCGCATCGCCGTAGCGCATCGCGGCGAGGCTCGCGAGCGCGTCGCGCTTCGCGTCGGCCTCGGGCAGCGTGCCGTTCTGCGCGAGCGCGTGATACGCCTTCACGATGCCGGCCGCCGAATCGACGAGATTCGCGATGCCTGCCTTGCGTTCGGCGAGCATCGTCGCGCGCGTCTCGTACGCGCTCCATGCGCCGACGCCCAGCAGACCGATCCATACCAGCGCAAGCGCGAGCCACAGCTTGCGGTTCAAACTCATTCTGCTCATCTGCGTGCCTTTGTCGATGTCGATGCGCACGCTGCGCGCGAACGGCCTGCCGCGCGCAAACGCTTGCCCATTCATTTACGGCACCGAGGCTTACAACTTGAATACGGGCCGGCGCCGCAAACCGGCGATCGACATGCCGCCCGCACCGCACCGCGACCGCCGGCGCGACAGTCCGCGTCCGCTGTGCTAAAAAGACCGGCTGGCCGGCACACGAAGCGCCGGTGTCATTCCGGGGGCCCCATGTACGTCATCGACATTCACTACACCGCATCGCTCGAGCGCATCGACGACGCACTCGAACGCCATCGCGCATTCCTGCAGCCGCAGTTCGACAAGGGCATCTTCATCGCAGCGGGGCCGAAGGTGCCGCGCGAAGGCGGCGTGATCCTCGCGGCCCGCATCGATCGCGACGAGCTGGATGCGATCCTGAAGACCGATCCGTTCGTCACCGAGGGGCTCGCCACGTATCGCGTGACGGAATTCCGGATCACGCGTGCCGCATCCGGCTTCAACGTGCCCGCACTGCCGTAACGCAACGCCTGCGCGACCTCCGCGCGATGCGCGCGCAGGCCGCTACGCCGCCCGACGGGCGGCGCATGCGAACAACGAAGAGAGAGGGAAAGCGTGACGGCGCGAAGCGGCCGTCACGTGATCGCCGGGCCGGGCGCCCGGCGGCTGCCGGTCAGTCGATCAGCAGCTTCAGGTCGTGGACCCACGGGCCGGGCCCCTGGCCGTCGCGCACGAACAGGCGCAGCTTGCCGTCGCGGTCGAACACGTAGCTCGCGGCCGTGTGATCCATCGTGTAGCTGCCGGGCGTCTTGCCGGGCACCTTCGCGTAGTACACGCGGAAATCCTTCGTGACCTTCTTCAGCGCGGCTTCGTCGGCCGGCCGCAGGCCGATGAACGACGGATCGAACGCGGGCACGTACTGGCCGAGCAGCGCGGGCGTGTCACGCTCCGGGTCGACGGTGACGAACAGCACCTGCACGCGCTTCGCGGCATCGGGCCCGAGCTGCTTCAGCGCTTCGGACAGCTCGGCCATCGTCGTCGGGCAGACGTCCGGGCAGTGCGTATAGCCGAAGAACATCACGACGGCACGGCCCTTGAAGTCGGCGAGCGTGCGCACCTTGCCGGCCGTATCGGGCAGCGAGAAGTCGCTGCCGAACTGCGTGTTGCCGGTGATGTCGAGATTCTGGAATTTCGGCGCGTTGTCGCATCCGGCGAGCAGCAGCGCTGCCGTGAATGCGCATGCGAGCATCCAGCCTTGGCGCGCGCGGCGCCCGAACCGTGATTGGAGCATTGCGTTCAAACCGTGCGGTTACACGCCGAGCAGCGGGCGTGCATAGTGATCGACGAGCAGCGCGGCGAACAGCAGCGACAGGTAGACGATCGAGTAGCGGAAGGCCTTGCGGGCGAGTTCGTCCGAGTAGTCGCGATGGATCTTCCACGCATACGCGAGGAACACCGCACCGAGCAGCACTGCGCTCGTCAGGTAGACGGCCCCGCTCATCCCGGAGATGAACGGCATCAGCGTGACCGCGAACAGGATCACCGTGTACAGCAGGATGTGCAGCCGCGTGAACTTCTCGCCGTGCGTGACGGGCAGCATCGGCAGCCCCGCGTTCTCGTAGTCCTTGCGGCGATACAGCGCGAGCACCCAGAAATGCGGCGGCGTCCACACGAAGATGATCAGCACGAGGATCCATGCGTCGCCCGGCACCGCGCCGGTGACCGCGGCCCAGCCGAGCGCCGGCGGCATCGCGCCCGACGCGCCGCCGATCACGATGTTCTGCGGCGTCATCGGCTTGAGCAGCAGCGTGTAGATCACCGCGTAGCCGACGAAGGTGGCGATCGTCAGCCACATCGTCAGCGGGTTCGTGAACGTATAGAGCGTCCATGCGCCGACACTGCCGAGCACCGCCGAGAACAGCAGGATCTGCGGGGTCGTGATCTCGCCGCGTGCGGACGGGCGCCACGCGGTGCGGCGCATCATCGCATCGATTTTCTGTTCGACGAGGCAGTTGATCGCGAACGCGGCGCCGGCCAGCAGCCAGATGCCGACCGTACCGCCGATCAGCACATGCCACGGCACCATGCCCGGCGTCGCGAGGAACATGCCGATCACCGCGCAGAACACCGCGAGCTGCGTGACACGCGGCTTCGTCAATGCCATGTACTGCGAAAACCGGCTACCGGGCGATTGGGAGAGGGTGCTTTGCATGGGGGCGGTCACGCCGGGGCGGCGTCGCGCGCAGGCTGCGCGACACGGCCGGGGCGGCTTGAAAGGATGCGAAAGTTTAACATGACGACGAGCAGCAGCAGGATCGCGGCCCCGCCGTTGTGCGCAACGGCGACGGGCAGCGGCCACTGCAGCACGATGTTGGTCAGGCCCGTCACGAACTGCAGCAGGACGACCAGCAGCACGCCGTTCGCGGGCCGCCGCAGCGATTCGAAACGGCGCATCTTCAGCGCAAACGCGACCAGGTATGCGACCACGACGAACGCGAACGTGCGGTGCGTCCAGTGGATCGCGACCAGCGCGTCCTGCGTGATCGCTTCGCCGTCCTTCGTCATCCCGAGCGCGCGCCACAGGTGGAAGCCGTGCTGGAAGTCCATCGGCGGGATCCACTGGCCGTTGCAGGTCGGGAAGTCGGTACACGCGAGCACCGCGTAGTTGGTGCTCACCCAGCCGCCGAGCGCGATCTGCACGACGAGCAGCACGAGCGCCGCGAGCGCAGCCGCGCGATAGCGGCCGGCTTCGGGATCATGCGACGGCAGCGGCGTCTGCCGTGCCGCGAGCCAGCCGAGCGTGCCGAGCAGCGTGAGGCCGAGCAGCAGGTGAATCGTGACGATCACCGGCTGCAGCTTCATCGTGACCGTCCACGCGCCGAACGCGCCCTGCACGAGGATCAGCAGCAGCAGGCTCGTCGGCCACCACGGCGACACGTGCAGCGGGCGGCGGCGCAGCCGCGCGGACCACGCGATCACGACCTGCGCGATGATCAGCACGCCGATCGCCATCGCGAAATAGCGGTGGATCATCTCGATCCATGCCTTCGACATGCTGACGGGGCCCGTCGGCATCGCCTGGTGCGCGGCCGTGATCGCGGCGTGCGCGATGAACGGCGACGACGTGCCGTAGCAGCCGGGCCAGTCCGGGCAGCCGAGCCCCGAATCGGTCAGCCGCGTGAAGCCGCCGAACATCACCAGGTCGAGCGTCAGGAAGGTGGTGATCCACACCAGCTTGCGAAACTTGTTGTCGTCGGCCTTCACCCACACGTACGACAGCGGCAGCAGCGCGATGCAGAAGCCGATCAGGCCGAGTTGCAGTAGATACGCCATCGGTTCAATGCCTCTCGTCTTGCCTTAGCCGATGCTCGACCACTTCAGCAGCTTCGTCACGTCCGACTTGATCTTGCTGGGGTTCGGATCCTTCGGGAAGCGCATCATCAGGTTGCCGTTCGGGTCGACCATGTAGATGTGGTCGCTGTCCTTCGTGCCCGCGTCGGCGGGCAGCCACGCGGCCACCGCGGCTGGGTCGGCGACGAGACGGCGCGTGTCCGGGTACGCGTCCAGCACCTTCTGCGGCGTCGCGCCCGCATCGCTGCGCAGCCACACCATCGTGAGCCGGTGCCGCTCGCCTGCCTGCGTGACGCGGATCTGGCGCATGAAATAGAGCTTCTTCACGCAGGCTTCGTCGCACGCGCTGCTGTCGGTCATCACGAACAGCCACACGCCGCGCAGCGACGACAGCGGCACGGTCTTGCCGGTTTCGTCGGTTACCTGCAGATCCGCGGGGATCGGGCGCTGCGGCTCGATCAGCGTGCCGTAGTTGGTCGAGCCGCCCTTCGGCTTGATCACGTAATAGGTGAAGTACGACGCGATCATCGGTGCGGCGCACACGAGACCCAGCAGCACGAGCATCCAGCGGCCGCGCTTGCGGGCCGCAGGCGACGGCGCAGCGGCCGGACCCTGACGGGAAGATTGCATGGACAAATCAGACCTCTCGAAACGAACCCGCGGCGCCGACGCCGCGTCCTGGCATGGCACTCACGCGCCGGCCGACTTCTTCGCCGCACGCCGCGCGGCGTACAGGCCGAAGCCGAGCGCGGCCGCCGCCATCGCCCACCACTGAAACATGTAACCGTAATTGCGCTCGACGCCGGTCGTCGCCGCCGGCCAGTCGCGCACGAGCTTGTCGCCGTCGTCGCTCGTCTGCTGGATCACGAACGGCTGCAGCGGCAGCCCCGTTTCCTTCGCATACGCGGCGACGTCCAGGTTCTGCCGGATCTTCTGGTGCGCGGCCGACCCGCCTTCGCCGAGCTCGAACGCACGCGACGCGTCAGCACGCGCGATGCCCACGATCTCGACGTCGCCCGCGGGCGTCGCGAACGGCTCGATCGCCGTGCGATCCGAAATATTGCGCGGCAGCCAGCCGCGGTTCACGAGCACGACGCCGCCGCCCGTGAGTTTAAACGGCATCACGACGTAAAAACCCGGCTGGTCGTTATACGGCCGATTGTCGAGAAACACGGCTTGCTCGGGCACGAAACGGCCCTTCGCACGCACGCGATGAAACTCGATCGACGCGAGCGGCATCGGCTGCGCGCCGACGTCGACGGGCGCCGCCTGCTCGTAGCGCTCGATGCTCGCCTGCAGCGCTTCCTTCTGGTGCGCGCGCTCGCGCTGCCAGAAACCGAGACGGATCGTGACCGCGACGACGACGAGGATCAGCAGCGCGGGCAGCCAGCGGATCTTCATCATGCGGCCCGCCCGGCACATGCTGACAAGCGAGGTGCGATAATTATCCTCTTCCTTTCGAATTGCCGTCGTCCGGTTCGTGTCATGCACATACTCGTTCCCATCGCCTTCGTCCTCATCATTGCCAGCATGGGCTCGGCGCTCTACTTCATGATGCACGACCGCGGCCATACGAAACGCATGGTCTGGTCGCTCGCCACCCGCGTCGGGCTGTCGGTGTCGCTGTTCCTGCTCATCCTGATCGCGAACTGGATGGGCTGGATCCATTCGACCGGCCTGCCGATCGGGCGTTGACCGATTTGCCGCCGCGGCCGCTGTGACATTTCGCCACATGGCCGCCGCACCAAGCAAAAGCGCCGCCTGACTGAGTCGCGGCGGCGCCCGGAGGGTGAAGGCCGGCAGTCACGCTGCCCGGCCGACCCAATGAAAACGGCCCGCGCATTGCTGCGCGGGCCGTTGTTCCATTTACAGCCAGTAGACGACGACGTACAGGCCGAGCCAGACGACGTCGACGAAGTGCCAGTACCACGCGGCGCCTTCGAATGCGAAGTGGTGATCGGGCTTGAAGTGGCCGCGGATCATCCGCACCAGCACCACTGCGAGCATCGTGCCGCCGAGGAACACGTGGAAGCCGTGGAAGCCGGTCAGCAGGAAGAACGTCGAACCGTACACGCCCGAGTTCAGCGTCAGGTTCAGTTCATTGTACGCGTGGTAGTACTCGAAGCCCTGCAGGAACAGGAAGCAGATACCGAACACGAGCGTCGCGGCGAGCCAGGCGATCGCCTTCTTGCGATGATCGTCACGCAGCGCGTGGTGCGAGATCGTCAGCGTCACGCCCGACGACAGCAGGAACGCGGTGTTCAGCGTCGGGATCGGCCACGGGCCCATCGTCTTGAAGTGACCGGCGAGCGCGGCGGGGCCTTCGTTCGGCCACACGGCGGAGAAGTCCGGCCAGATCAGCTTGTAGTCGAGGCTGCCGAGCTGGTGCAGCGCGATTTCACGCGCATAGAACAGCGCACCGAAGAACGCGCCGAAGAACATGACTTCCGAGAAGATGAACCAGCTCATGCTCCAGCGGTACGACTTGTCGACGTTCTTGCCGTAATGACCGCCTTCCGATTCGGCGATCGCGTCGCCGAACCAGTGATACAGCGTGAAGAGCAACCACAGCAGGCCGAGCAGCGCCGTAAACGGCGCCCAGTCGTGACCGTTGATCCACAGCGCTGTCGATCCGAGCATGACCAGCAGGCCGATGGCCGCGCTGATCGGATGCTGCGACGGATGCGGCACGAAATAGTACGGGGTCTGGTTTTGACCGCTCATGCTTGATTCTCCACTTCTGTCCAATTTGTGTACCGGAAACCGCTCCGGCTTTATTTCTTGCGCGGCGTGACCACCGCCGCTCCTTCCTGCACGCGCCGCCGTGGCGCCGCGCACTGCATTCTTCTTTCGTGGCCGCGGGCTTCAGCCCACGACGGCACGCACGATCAGGATCAGCACGCCGATGAACACACCGGCTGCCAACAACGCGACGATCAGCACGTGCAGCGGATTGAGCTGCGTCGCGTCGGCCTCCAGGTCGCGCCGCTTGCGCACCCCGAAGAACGACCACAGCACCGCTTTCAACGCCTGGCCGAACGACCCGCCCCGCTTGTCCCCCGTCATCGCCCCGCCTCCGTCGTCATGCATCCGGCTTCGCCGCGCCCTGCGCGGCGGTCTTGCCCGGCGCCGGCGCCGGCGTGGCCGGCGTATTCAGCTCGAAGAACGTGTACGACAGCGTGATCGTCTTCACGTCCTTCGGCAGTTTCGGATCGATCACGAACACCACCGGCATCTTGCGCGACTCGTTCGCGGCCAGCGTCTGCTGCGTAAAGCAAAAGCACTCGATCTTCTTGAAGAACTCCGTCGCCTGCTTCGGCGCGTAGCTCGGAATCGCCTGGGCGACGACCGGCCGGCCCTGCCCGTTCGTCACGTCGTACACGATCGTCGTCAGCTCGCCCGGATGCACGTCGAGGCTGTTGTGCTCCGGCTTGAAACCGAGCGGGCCGCGCGCGTTCGCATCGAACTCGATCGACACCGTACGGCTGGTATCGACCTGCGAATTCTTCACCTCGCGCTCGCTGACATCGCGCTGCACCAGGTTGTTGATGCCGGTGATCTGGCAGATCGCCCGATACATCGGGATCAGCGCAAAGCCGAAACCGAACATCAGCCCGGCCACGACGAAGAGCTTCACCAGCATCGAACGATTGAACGCGCGATCGACGGCGCCCTCTTCCGGCTTCGACATACGACAACTTCCTCGCTACTGCGTCTGTTGCTGCATCAGTGAGTGGACAGCCACCACTGCTTGATCACGACACCCACAAAAAAAACGGCGGCGATGACGAGCAGGATGAGGCCGAGCCGCTTGTTGCCCGCGCGGATCTGCTCGGGCGTTCGTCTTTGTTGTGGATTCCGGTTCATCTGACACTTCGGTTCGGCGCCCGCCGCGCCGGCCTGCGCGGCAGGCAGCGGCGGAGCGCACTGTGAAACTTACTCGACGTGCGGCGGTTGCTCGAACGTGTGGAAGGGAGCCGGGCTCGGCACCGTCCACTCGAGGCCCGTCGCGCCATCCCACGGCTTGTCCGACGCCTTTTCCAGCTCGCCGCCGCCACGGTAGGCCGGCAGCGCGACCGCGAACAGGAAGTACACCTGCGCGAGGCCGAAGCCGAATGCGCCGATCGTCGCCACCTGGTTGAAGTCCGTGAACTGCGCCGGGTAGTCCGCGTAGCGACGCGGCATGCCGGCGAGACCGACGAAGTGCATCGGGAAGAACGTCAGGTTGAAGAAGATCATCGACGCCCAGAAGTGGATCTTGCCGCGCGTCTCGTTGTACATCCAGCCCGTCCACTTCGGTGCCCAGTAGTACCAGCCCGAGAACAGCGCGAACAACGAGCCGGCCACCAGCACGTAGTGGAAGTGCGCCACCACGAAGTAGGTCCCGTGATACTGGATGTCGAGCGGCGCCATCGCGAGCATCAGGCCCGTGAGACCACCGAACGTGAACACGAACAGGAAGCCGATCGCGAACAGCATCGGGGTTTCGAACGTCATCGAGCCGCGCCACATCGTCGCGAGCCAGTTGAACACCTTCACGCCCGTCGGCACCGCGATCAGCATCGTCGCGTACATGAAGAACAACTGGCCGGTGACCGGCATGCCCGTTGCGAACATGTGGTGCGCCCAGACCATGAACGACAGGATCGCGATCGAAGCCGTCGCGTACACCATCGAGCTATAGCCGAACAGCGTCTTGCGTGCGAACGCCGGGATCACCTGCGACACGATCCCGAACGCCGGCAGAATCATGATGTACACCTCGGGGTGGCCGAAGAACCAGAAGATGTGCTGGTACATCACCGGATCGCCGCCGCCTGCCGCGTTGAAGAACGACGTGCCGAAGTGGCGGTCGAACAGCACCATCGTGATCGCGCCTGCCAGAACCGGCATCACCGCGATCAGCAGGTAAGCCGTGATCAGCCACGTCCACGCGAACATCGGCATCTTCATCAGCGTCATGCCCGGAGCGCGCATGTTCAGGATCGTCACGACGATGTTGATCCCGCCCATGATCGACGATGCGCCCATGATGTGGACCGCGAAGATCGCGAAGTCCATGCCCGGGCCCATCTGCGTCGACAGCGGCGCGTAGAGCGTCCAGCCGGCGGCCGTCGCGCCGCCCGGCGCGAAGAACGAACCGACCAGCAGCACGGCCGCGACCGGCAGCAGCCAGAAGCTGAAGTTGTTCATCCGCGCGAACGCCATGTCGGATGCGCCGATCTGCAGCGGAATCATCCAGTTCGCGAAGCCGACGAACGCCGGCATGATCGCACCGAACACCATGATCAGGCCGTGCATCGTCGTGAGTTCGTTGAAGAACTCCGGACGCATGATCTGCAGGCCCGGTTCGAACAGCTCGGCCCGGATGGCGAGCGCCATCACGCCGCCCGACAGGAACATGATGAACGAGAACAACAGGTACAGCGTACCGATGTCCTTGTGGTTGGTGGCGAACAGCCAGCGCCGCCAGCCGTGCGGCATTTCGTGCGCGTGGTCGTCGTGCGCGTGGTCCGCGGCTACGTCGTGCCCGATGCTAGACATGAGAATCTCCTAATGCGAATACGTCGACTAACTCAGCGACACGTCAAGCCGCCGGGCCGATCTCGACACGCCGGGCTTCCTTCGCGTCAGCCCCGCCCGTGATCGTTTCCGGCTTTTTGAGAATAATGTGGTCTTCCGCCACGCCTGCTGCCTTCAGCGCGTCGCGCACGGCTTGCGCGCGATGCTTCGCCAGTTCGGCGTTCGCGTCGGCCGAGCCCGTCTTGTCGGTAAAGCCCGACAGCGCGAGCTTCGCGTCCGGATGCGCCTTCGCATAGTCGGCCGCGGCGGCGATCGCCGCCTTCGCGTCGGCCGGCAGCACGCTCTTGCCCGTCTCGAAGTAGATCGTCGACAGTGCGGCCGATGCCGCTGCGGCCGGCTGCTCCGCGCCCGACGCGGCTTGCGCCGGCGCCGAAGCGGCTTCCGCCGGTGCCGCTGCCGCTGCGCCCGCCGCGTCTTCCGGCATCTTGCCGTTACGCGCGTCGGCCACTTGCTTCGGCTGCAGCAGGTCGTTCTTGTGGTTGCCCCACGAATTGCGTTCGTACGTGATGACCGACGCGATGTCGAGATCCGACAGCGACGCCCAGGACGGCATCGCGCCCTTGCCGTGCAGCACGCGCTCGACGTGGCCGGCGATCGGGCCGTTCACGATCGGGCTGCCGTCCATGGCCGGAAACGCGCCGAGGCCCTTGCCGCTCACCTGGTGGCAGGCCGCGCAGTTCGCCTTGTAGACTTCCTCGCCGTGCGCGACGAGTTCAGCCATCGTGTAGACCTTGTTCGGATCGACTGCGGCGCTGGCCAGCTTGGCCTTCTGCGCGGTGACCCACTTCGCGTAGTCGTCATCCGACAGGACTTCGACCACGACCGGCATGTACGCGTGTTCCTTGCCGCACAGCTCGGTACAGAAACCGCGGAACGTACCGACCTTGTCGGCCTTGAACCACGTGTCGCGCACGAAGCCGGGGATCGCATCCTGCTTCACGCCGAACGCGGGCACGTACCACGAGTGGACGACGTCGTTCGCGGTCGTGATGATGCGAATCTTCTTGTTGACCGGCACGACGAGCGGGTTGTCGACTTCCTGCAGATAGGTGTCGGTGATCGGCTTCTTGCCCATCACTTCGTCACGCGGGGTGCTGAGCGTCGACAGGAAGCCGATGCCCTCGCCCGGGCCCTTCACGTAGTCGTAGCCCCACTTCCACTGGTAGCCGGTGACCTTGATCGTGAGATCGGCGTTCGTCGTGTCCTTCATCGCGACGACGGCCTTCGTCGCCGGAAGCGCCATCAGCACGACGATGACGAACGGCACGATCGTCCAGATGATCTCGACGGTCGTGCTTTCATGGAAATTGGCGGCCTTGTGGCCCTTGGATTTGCGGTGCGCGAAGATCGAATAGAACATCACGCCGAACACGCCGACGAAGATCACCGTACACAGGATGAGCATCATCGTGTGGAGATCGTAGAGCTCCTCGGCGATCTTCGTGACAGGCGGCTGAAAGTTGATCTCGTTGACACGGGGGCCGCCCGGGCTATCACCGACCGCCAGGGCCGCACCGGCAAAGAGCAATCCGCTGCATGCCAGCACGCCCGCGAGGGCTCGCTTGATTGTTTTCATAGCATCCTTACCCAAAATTTCCATTCAAACCCTCCCCCGTCGCAAGCTACCGGCCCTATCCGCCGGTGCCCGCGCCTCGTCAGCCGCAGCGCCTGAGCGATACGCGCAGTTCGTCGGCGAACTGCGCGCGCTTGTACTGCGCGAGATGCTGCCCGATTACGACGGTCTGCCCGCGCGATACCAGCCGAATCGGATCGCGTGGCGTCGCACCCGGCTCGACCCGCACCCAGCGCGGGTTGAATTCGATCTGCGTGAGCCGCTCCGCATCCATCCGCTCGATCACGAGCCGGTGCGGATACAGCCTGATGCGTTCGTAATCGACCGCATGGCGAGCATAGATCGCAAATGCGACACCCACAGCCAGCAACTCGATTCCGGTGAAGGGCATGACGAGCCAAGCCCCTTGCCACATCAGCAATGTCGCAATCACCAGCGAGAAGCCCGCGAGCGACGCGTAAAACAGCACGAACTGGCGCGGCGACGCCGAACAGTTGCGTTTCATGAGCCAGTCTTCGAGGACCGGCTCGCCGTTCGTCGTCTCCGCCAAAACCCTCGCTGCTTCCATCGCCGCCTCACGCGAATGGCATGCGATGCATGCCTGCATCGGACTCGTCGCCCCGTATTGCGGGGACCCCGGGACGACAAGCTGACGCATTATAGGCGGGTTCAATGGCATCCACAAGCAAGCGACTATCGGCCCGGGAGCCAAGCGCGACAAGCTTTCCGGCCATTTCAGGCGACAATTCGACCCCGCTTTGCGCCGCTAATTTCAGACATAACAAAACCCCTCTTTACCGCTTTACCGATTCTTCGGACGCCCCTTTCCGATGTCCTCGATGCGCACGATCCCGTGCCCTTCGGCGGTCGTGCGCGGCACGGCCTTCCACGCGTGGCCGTAGATCACTTCGAACGTCAGCGGAATCGTGCCGTCCGCGCGCCGGCGGGCCTCCAGCGCGTCGTCGAGCGCCGCGCGAAAGCGCCGCGTCGCGCGCTGCGGCGCGTCGCGGTCGAACGGATAGGCGCCCCAGCGGCGCACGTCGGCCAGCAGGGAGCCGGGGGACTTGTAGGTGACGGTCAGCACTTCCTGATCCATCACGGGAATCTCGAAGCCGCTCTCGACGAGCATGTCGCCGAGGTCGTGCATGTCGACGAAATCGATCACGCGCGGGGCGGGCGGCGCCATGCCGAGCGCCGCTTCGGCGTCCGCACAGGCCGCGCGCAGCTCGCGCAGCGTATCGGGGCCGAGCGTGCTGAACATCAGCAGCCCGTTCACGCGCAGCACGCGCTGCCATTCGGGCAGCACCGCGTCCGGGCGCGAATGCCAGTGGAGCGCGAGATTCGACCAGATCAGGTCGAACGCGCCGCCGGGGAACGGCAGCGCGGCAAAATCGGCCTGCGCGACGCGCGGGCCGCGCTGGCCCAGTGCGCGGCCGAGCGAGGCCGGCAGCCAGCGGCGCCAGCTCGCCTGCTCGACCTCGCGCTGCCCCGCTTGCGCGAGCATCGCGCCGGACAGGTCGACGCCGAATACGGGCGCCTCGGGAAAGCGCGCGCGCAGCGCCGGCAGGTCGTCGCCCGGGCCGCAGCCCGCGTCCAGCACGGCTGTGGGGCTCACCTTGATGTATTCGAGGCGCTCGTTCATGCGCTGCGCGATCTCGCGCGGCAGGAACGCGACCGCATCGAACGTGGCGGCACGGCGGTCGAAGATCCGCCGCAGGCGCCTTGCGTCATTGGCCGGACGGCCGGTTGAAGTCGAAGCTGGGGACATGTCGGGCACACTGGCGAAGAGCCCGAAGTATACTCGCTCGCCCCGCGGGCTTCATTGAGGCGGGGTGTCAGGAGTGTTGCGATGATCCGCAGTTCCGCCCGGCGCACGATGCGCGTCGCTTTGTCGCAGGTTCGCGCGCTGGCAGTGCGTGTCGCCGCGGTCGCGCTGCCGAATCGCTGCGCACTGTGCGGCAATTTGTCACACGCCGTGATTTGCAGCGCTTGCGACGCCGCTTACTGGAACGAAGCGCGGCTGCGCTGCGACGTCTGCGCGCTGCCGCTGGGCATCGGGCCACCGCGTTCGCCCTCGCGACGCGGCGCTCGCAACGGCCGCGTTACCGCGTACCGGTGCGACGCGTGCCGCGCGGCGCCGCCGCCATTCGATGCGACGCTCGCGCTGGCGGATTACTGCGCGCCGCTCGACGGGCTCGCGCGCGGCCTGAAGTTTCACCGGAAACTCGCGCTCGGCACCGAATTCGCCGCGCGGCTCGCCCGGTTGGTCGACGATACGCCCGGCGCCGGCGGCTTCGACCGGTGGCACCGGTGCCGCTGTCGCACCGGCGGCTCGTCGCGCGCGGCTACAACCGTGCGTGGGCGATCGCGCGCCCGCTCGCGCGGCGGCTCGGCGTGCGTGCGGATGCGGCGCTGCTCGCGCGGGTCGCCGATACCGCGCCGCAGTCGCGGCTCGACCGGCACGCACGGCGCGACAACGTGATGGCGGCATTCGCGGTGGCGGGTGGCGTCGCCGGCCGCCACGTCGCGCTCGTCGACGACGTGATGACGTCCGGCGCGACGCTTGCGGCCGCCGCGCACGCGCTGAAGGCGGCGGGCGCCGCGCGCGTGACGAATCTGGTTGCGCTGCGCACCGCCAGGGATTAATTAGAGAGAGAGGCCAGCCGCCCGAACACGGCGGCGGCCGCCACGAACCGGCCGGCCGGGAACGCGCACATGGCGCCGCCCCGGCCGGCCCAGCCAGACCGAAACATGTTCAACGTCGTCCTCGTCGCTCCCGAAATTCCGCCGAACACCGGCAACGTGATCCGCCTGTGCGCCAACACGGGCGCGCGCCTGCACCTGATCGAGCCGCTCGGCTTCCCGCTCGACGACGCGCGGATGCGCCGCGCGGGCCTCGACTATCACGAGTATGCGCAGATGCGCGTGCACCGCGACTGGGATGCGTTCATCGCGGCGGAAACGCCCGATCCCGCGCGAATGTTCGCGTTCACGACGCGCGGCTCGGGCCGCTTCCACGATCATGCGTTCCTGCCCGGCGACTGGTTCGTGTTCGGCTCTGAAACGCGCGGCCTGCCCGCCGAGCTGCTCGAGCGCTTCCCGAACGAACAGCGCGTACGCCTGCCGATGCGGCCGGACAACCGCAGCCTGAACCTGTCGAACACGGTCGCGGTGGTCGTGTTCGAGGCGTGGCGCCAGGCCGGCTTCGAAGGCGGCGCATGACGCTTGCGCGGCGCACCCGGAACCGCGGGACGCGTCACGCCCGCGCGAGCCGTGCGAGCCGTGCGCGATACAGGTCGTAAATGTCGGGAGAAAAGCACGCGAACATCACGCGTGCGAGGTTCGGCGCCTGCGGCAGCATTTCGGCGACGGTGCCGACCGCGATCTCGACGGCTTCCTCGGCCGGATAGCGATAGATGCCGCAACTGATCGCCGGGAACGCGATCGACGTTGCCGCGACCTCCTCGGCCAGCTCGATCGCGCGCCGGTAGCAAGACGCAAGCAGATCCGCCTCGCCGCGCCCGCCGCCGTACCACACGGGCCCGACCGCGTGGATCACATAGCGCGCCGGCAACCCGTGGCCGCGCGTGAGCTTGGCGTCGCCCGTCTCGCAGCCGCCGAGCGTGCGGCACTCGGCAAGCAGGCCGGGGCCGGCCGCGCGGTGGATCGCACCGTCGACACCGCCCCCGCCGAGCAGCGAACCGTTCGCGGCGTTGACGATCGCGTCGACATCGAGCGTCGTGATGTCGACGACCTGCGCATCGAGCGTGGTGGAATGGATCTGCAGCATGACAACCTCCCGGAACGCCGGAGACTGTTCAAGCGTAGCGCGCTTTGACGCCGGGCGCCGCGCGCCCGACGCGAACGCGGCGCCGAACGGCGCCGGGCCGCGTTACTCGGCGCGCGCGTCGCGCCGCAGCAGGCCGCTGACTGCGTCGCGCGGCGCGATGCCGTCGAACAGCACGCCGCACACGGCTTCGGTGATCGGCATTTCGATCGACTGCGCGCGCGCGATGGCCAGCACGGCCTGCGCGCAGCGCACGCCTTCGGCCACGTGGCCGAGCGCGCCGAGGATATCGTTCAGCGTGCGGCCGGCCGCCAGTTGCAGGCCGACCGTGCGGTTGCGCGACAGGTCGCCCGTGGCGGTGAGGATCAGGTCGCCGAGGCCCGTGAGGCCCGTGAAGGTTTCCGCTCGCCCGCCGAGCGCGACGCCGAGCCGCGACATTTCGGCGAGGCCGCGCGTAATCAGCGCGGCGCGCGCGTTCAGCCCGAGGCCGAGACCGTCGGCGATGCCGGTCGCGATCGCGAGCACGTTCTTCACCGCGCCGCCGACCTCGACGCCGACCACATCGTCGCCCGTATAGATCCGCATCGCGCCGTGATGGAACGCGGCGAGCGTGCGCTCGCGGCATTCGGCGGACGTGCTCGCCACCGTCAGCGCGACGGGCAGCGACTGCCCGACTTCGCGAGCGAAGCTCGGCCCCGACAGCACGCCGTTGCTGTGCTGTTCGGGCAACTCGGCCGCGATCACCTGGTGCGGCAGCAGATGCGTGTCGGCCTCGAAGCCCTTGCAGACCCAGACGACATGCGCAGGCACGCAGCCTGCGTCGCGCATCGCGTGACACAGCGTGCGCAACCCGGCCACGGGCGCGGCGATCACGCACAGTGCGTCGTCCGCGGCGCCATGCGCGAGCGCGGCGCCGAGATCGGCGTCGTAGCGCAACGCGTCAGGCAGCACGATGCCGTCCAGATAGCGGGAATTTTCGTGCCGGGCCTGCAGCCCGGCGATGAGCGCGGCATCGCGCGCCCACAGAAGCGTATCGTGCCGCGCGGCCAGATGGCCCGCGAGCGCGGTGCCCCAAGCACCGGCGCCGAGAACGGCTACTTTCATACCCAGCACCGGTCCTCCGAGTGAAACGTCAGTTCAGCGTCGTGCCATTCGGTGCGCCTGCTGCGGCACCGGCCTGCTGCTGAAGCTGCGCGAGGCGTTGTTCGTACAGCGCCTGGAAGTTGATTTCCGCCAGGTGGATCGGCGGGAAGCCAGCACGCGTGATCGCGTCGGCGATGTTCGAACGCAGGTACGGGAACAGGATCGTCGGGCATGCGATGCCGACGAGCGGGTCGAGCTGCTCGTCCGGAATGTTGCGGATGTCGAAAATGCCGGCCTGCTTCGCTTCGATCAGGAACGCGACCTTGTCCTTCACCTTCGCGGTGACGGTGCCCGACACGACGACTTCGAACACGCTTTCCGCGAGGCGGTCGGCCTTGACGTCGACTTCGACTTCAACCGACGGCATGTCCTGCTCGAGGAAGATCGCCGGCGAATTCGGCTGCTCGAGCGACATATCCTTCAGGTAGACGCGCTGGATGTTGAAGAACGGTTGGTTTTCGACGTCGGACATGGTGTTTCCCTAAAAGTGGTGACGGGGCGGCCCGGCTTCTCGCCGGCCGCCACGGATGAATCCTGCGCGCCCAATCCGCGGCGCGGCCGGCGGCCATTCTGCCCTAATCAGGCCGCTTGCAGAAGCGGGACGAGCCCGCCTTCGCGGTCGAGCTTCGACAGATCGTCGTAACCGCCGACGTGCGTGTCGCCGATATAGATCTGCGGCACCGTGCGGCGCCCCGTGCGCGTCATCATTTCGTCGCGGCGGGCCGGATCGCGGTCGATCAGCACCTTCTCGATCTGCTCGACACCGCGCAGCTTCAGCAGGCGCTCGGCCTGGATGCAATACGGACACACCTGCGTGCTGTACATCAAAACCTTGTTCACTTCGCCACTCCTTGTTTGACGACCGGCATCCCGGCCTGCTGCCAGGCGGCCACGCCGCCCTCGAGCACGTGCACCTCGGCGTAACCCGCCGCCTCGACCTCGCGCGCCGCCTTCTGCGACTGCTGGCCGTTCTGGCAGACGAGCAGCACCGGCGTGCTCTTGTTCTTCGCGACCTGCGCGATCTTCGTGCCGATCTCGCCCGCCGCGACCTGGCGTGCCGACGGCAGGTGGCCGGCAGCGAAATCGGCCGGCGCGCGCACGTCGATCACGACCGCGTTGCGGCGGTTGATGAGTTGCGTCGCCTCTGCGGCGGACAGGCCGCCGCGGCCGCGGCGCAGCGCGGGCCAGGCCAGCAGGCCGCCGGATACCACCAGGATCGCGATAAGGGCCAGGTTGGTGTAATTGGTAAAGAACGTCACGGAATTCCGCCGGAAAAAGAGAAATCGGATGAGGACAATCCCGCCATTATAAAATAACCGTCTTGCGCGATGGCGGGCCCGGGTCGGGTCCTGCACGACGCGCCACCGCTTCCTTCACTACCGACCGCAAGATCCATGTACAAACTCGTTCTCATCCGCCACGGCGAATCGACGTGGAACAAGGAAAACCGCTTCACCGGCTGGGTCGACGTCGACCTGACCGAGCAGGGTCGCAACGAGGCCTACCAGGCCGGCGAATTGCTCAAGGAGGCCGGCTACACGTTCGACATCGCGTACACGTCGGTGCTCAAGCGCGCGATCCGCACGCTGTGGCACGTGCAGGACAAGATGGACCTCATGTACCTGCCGGTCGTCCATTCGTGGCGCCTGAACGAGCGCCACTACGGCGCGCTGTCGGGCCTGAACAAGGCGGAAACGGCCGCGAAGTTCGGCGACGAGCAGGTGCTCGTGTGGCGCCGCAGCTACGACACGCCGCCGCCCGCGCTCGAGCCGACCGACGAACGCGCGCCGTTCAACGACCCACGCTACGCGAAGGTGCCGCGCGAGCAGCTGCCGCTCACCGAGTGCCTGAAGGACACGGTCGCGCGCGTGCTGCCGCTGTGGAACGAGTCGATCGCCCCGGCGGTCCGCGCCGGCAAGCAGGTGCTGATCGCCGCGCACGGCAACTCGCTGCGCGCGCTGATCAAGTACCTCGACGGCATCTCGGACAGCGACATCGTCGGCCTGAACATCCCGAACGGCGTGCCGCTCGTGTATGAGCTCGACGAGAACCTGAAGCCGATCAAGCACTATTACCTCGGCGACCAGGACGCGATCGCGCAGGCGCAGGCCGCCGTCGCGAAGCAGGGCAAGGCGGGCTGACGCCCGTCGGCCGGGCGAGCCGGGCGGGCGGGCGGCGTCCGCTGCGGCCCGTCCGGCCCCGCCCCGTGCCCTTGTCGCGAGCGCCGCGCGAACCTTCGCGGCCCCGGCGCTGTCGAAACCGCTTTCGAACCCGCAGCGCATCCGGCGGCGCCCCGCCGGGCCGGCTCCGGGCCTGTTCGACGCTTTTCGCGCCGTTCCACTGAGTTATCGGACGAACAGTTATACTTGTCCGCTACATCATCCCCGCTACCGCCACGCGCTTCCCGACCGCACCAGATCTCTATGCGAATGAAATTGAAGAACATCGGCCTGATTGCCGCGGGCCTCGCCACGGGCGTGTTCGCCACGCTGCAGGTTTCCGCATCGGCCGAGCAGACCGCCACGGCGCCGCTTCCCCTCGACCAGCTCCGCCTGTTCGCGGAAGTCTTCGGACAGATCAAGCGCGAGTACGTCGAACCGGTCGACGACAAGAAGCTGCTGACGGCCGCGATCAAGGGCATGGTGTCGAGCCTCGACCCGCACTCGTCGTTCCTCGACAAGACCGACTATGACGAGCTGCAGGAGCAGACGAAGGGCCGCTTCGCGGGTCTCGGCATCGAGATCTCGCAGGAAGACGGCCTCGTCAAGGTGATCTCGCCGATCGAGGATACCCCCGCGTTCCGCGCCGGCATCCGTCCGGGCGACCTGATCACCCGCATCAACGACAAGCCGGTGCGCGGCATGACGCTCGACAAGGCCGTGAAGCAGATGCGCGGCGAGCCGGGCACCAAGGTCACGCTGACGATCTTCCGCAAGAGCGACGACCGCACGTTCCCGGTCACCGTCACGCGCGCGATCATCAAGGTCCAGAGCGTGAAGATGAAGATCCTCGATCCGGGCTATGCCTATGTCCGCATCACGAGCTTCCAGGAGCGCACGACGCCCGATCTCGCCCAGAAGCTGCAGGACATCGCACGCCAGCAGCCGAACCTGAAGGGCCTCGTCCTCGACCTGCGCAACAACGGCGGCGGCCTGCTGCAGAGCGCGGTCGGCGTGGCCGGCGCGTTCCTGCCGCCCGACTCCGTCGTCGTGTCGACCAACGGCCAGATCGCCGATTCGAAGCAGGTCTACCGCGATACGTACGACAACTATCGCCTGCCGTCCTTCGATGGCGATCCGCTGAAGAACCTGCCGCCGGTGTTCAAGACCGTGCCGATGATCGTGCTGACGAACGCCTATTCGGCGTCCGCGTCGGAAATCGTCGCCGGTGCGCTGCAGGATTCGAAGCGCGCGCAGATCATGGGCAAGACGACGTTCGGCAAGGGTTCGGTGCAGACGGTCCGCCCGATGACGGCCGACACCGCGCTGCGCCTGACCACCGCGTACTACTACACGCCGAGCGGCCGTTCGATCCAGAACAAGGGCATCACGCCGGACGTGCCGGTCGACCAGTACGCGGATGGCGATCCGGACGACGTGCTCGTGACGCGCGAGGTCGACTACACGAACCACCTCGCGAACACGCAGGATCCGAACGAGAAGAAGGAACAGGAAGACCGCGAGCAGCGCCGGATGGATCAGCTGCGCGTGCTTGAAGAGCAGAACGACAAGAAGACGCCGGAGCAGCGCCAGAAGGATCGCGATCGCAAGCCGATCGAGTTCGGCAGCGCCGACGACTTCATGATGCAGCAGGCGCTCAACAAGCTCGAAGGCAAGCCGGTCCAGGAATCGAAGTCGCTGCTCGCCGAAAGCACGAAGGGCCCGGCCGGCAAGGCCGCCACGGCCTCGAAGGCATCGGGCGCCAGCGCGAAGCCGGCTTCCGCACCGAAGCCCGCGTCGGCGCCGAAGTAAGCGCCGGCCGGCATCCGACGGGCCATCGCGGGAAGACCGCGATGGCCCGTTTTTCATGCGCGCCTAAAATAACGACACATACGCCGCCTCGCCACGACTCCCCATGAACGACGATCAACTCCTTCGCTACTCCCGTCACATCCTCGTCGACGAAATCGGCATCGAGGCACAGCAGCGCTTTCTCGATGCGCATGCGATCGTCGTCGGCGCGGGTGGCCTCGGCTCGCCCGCCGCGATGTACCTCGCGGCATCGGGCGTCGGTACGATCACGCTCGTCGACGCCGATACGGTCGATCTCACGAACCTGCAGCGGCAGATCCTGCACGTGACGGCTTCGGTCGGCCGCCACAAGGTCGAATCGGGGCGCGACGCGCTCGCGCAGCTGAACCCCGAGGTGAAAGTGCACGCGGTCGCGGAGCGTGTCGACGATGCATGGCTCGACGCGCACGTGCCGCACGCGAGCGTCGTGCTCGACTGCACCGACAACTTCGCGACGCGGCACGCGATCAACCGCGCCTGCGTCGCGCATGGCGTGCCGCTCGTATCGGGCGCCGCGCTGCGCTTCGACGGGCAGATCAGCACGTTCGACTTCCGCGACCCGGCCGCGCCCTGCTACGCGTGCGTGTTTCCGGAAGACCAGCCGTTCGAGGAAGTCGCGTGCGCGACGATGGGCGTGTTCGCGCCGACGGTCGGGATCATCGGCGCGATGCAGGCCGCCGAGGCGCTGCGCGTGATCGGGGAAATCGGCAAGACGCTCAACGGGCGCCTGATGATGCTCGATTCGCTGCGGATGGAATGGACGACGATGAAAATCGCGCGCCAGGCCGACTGCCCCGTGTGCGGGGGCCGGCACTGACGCGCGACGGGCATGCGCCCGGCGGCGCATGCATGGTGACACTTCGCTACGATTAGCGCAGACGCGGGCGCCTGCTACGCAGCCGCATCCGCGCGCGGCTCCGCCACCGACAGGCGCTGCAACGCGGCCTGCACTTCCTCCGGCTCGAACGCGGCGAGCACGTCGGCCGTCGGCTTTTCGAGCGCCTTCAGGTGCGCGCGCAGGATCTCCTGCTTCACGACCAGCAACTGGCTCGGGTGCATCGAGAACTCGGTCAGCCCCATCCCGAGCAACAGGCGCGTGAGCGCCGGGTCCCCCGCCATTTCCCCGCACACCGACACGGACACGCCCGCGCGCTTCGCTTCGCGCAACGTATAGGCGATCAGGTGCAGCACGGCCGGATGCAGCGGGTCGTACAGGTGCGCGACCGCGTTGTCCGCGCGGTCGATCGCGAGCGTGTACTGGATCAGGTCGTTCGTGCCGATCGACAGGAAATCGAACCGCTTCAGGAACAGCGGCAGCGCGATCGCCGCGGCCGGGATCTCGATCATCGCGCCGATGCGCACGTTCGGGTCGTACGAGAGCCCCGCGTCGTCGAGCTGGCGCTTCGCCTCGCGGATCAGGTCGAGCGTCTGGTCGATCTCCTGCGCGTGCGCGAGCATCGGGATCAGGATCTTCACCTGGCCGAACGCGGACGCGCGCAGGATCGCGCGCAACTGCGTGAGGAACATCTGCGGCTCGGACAGGCTCCAGCGGATCGCGCGCAGGCCGAGCGCGGGGTTCGGCGCCGTCTCGTAGCCTTCGTCGAGCGCCTCGAGCGGCTTGTCCGCGCCGACGTCGATCGTGCGGATCGTCACCGGCATGCCCTTCATCCACTCGACGGCCCGCTTGTACGCGGCGAACTGCTCCTCCTCCTCCGGCATCTCCTTCTGATGCATGAACAGGAACTCGGAACGGAACAGGCCGACGCCGACCGCGCCGGCCTCGACGGCCGCCTTCGCGTCGTCGGGCAGCTCGATGTTCGCGTACAGCTCGATCTTGGTGCCGCACAACGTTTGCGTCGGCGAGAACTTCAGGCGCTGCAGCTTGCGTTGCTCCAGCAGCTTCTCGGACTGCCGGTACGAATATTCCTCGAGGACGATCGGCGCCGGATCGACGATCACGATGCCCTGGTCGCCGTCGACGATGATCAGGTCGTCCTGGCGGATCAGCGCGCTCGCATGCTGCACGCCGACCGCGGCCGGAATGCCGAGGCTGCGCGCGACGATCGCCGTGTGCGACGTGCGCCCGCCGAGATCGGTGACGAACGCCTGGAACGACTGCGACTTGAACTGCATCATGTCGGCCGGCGCGATGTCGTGCGCGACGACGATCATCTCGTTCGTGCCGTTCTTGGCCGCACGGTCGAGCGCCTGCGACGCGGACGGTGCGCCGGCGAGCGCCTTCAGCACACGCTCGACCACCTGCTCGATGTCGGCCTTGCGCTCGCGCAGGTATTCGTCCTCGATATCGTCGAAGTGGCGCGTGAGCAGCTCGAGCTGCTCGGTCAGCGCCCACTCGACGTTGTAGCGGCGCGTGCGGATCAGGTCGATGGTTTCCTGCACGAGCATCTCGTCGCTCAGGATCATCGCGTGGACGTCGATGAATGCGCCGACTTCGCTCGGCGTGTCGTCGGTCAGGTCGGCGCGCAGCGCTTCGAGTTCGTGATGCACGACCTCGAGCGCGGTGCGGAAGCGCTCGACCTCCGCATCGATCTGGTTCGCCTCGACCAGGTAATGGGCGACGTCGAGCGCCGCCGGCGCGATCAGATACGCTCGCCCGATCGCGATACCACGTGAGACGGGAATGCCATGCAGCGTGAAGGACACGCGCACCTCCTCTGTACAAGTAAAGCCGCGGCACACTGCTGCGATGCGCTTATGACCCCGGTTAGCGATTATAAATTCCGCGACTCCCCGCTGACTGCATGCACCGCAGCATTGCGCATTTCGCATCAATGCTTCCGACGAAAAAAATGCCGCGGAATCCGCGGCATTCTGACTGGAAACGGCAACTATCCCGCGCGAGGATCACTGGCCTTCGCCGAACTTGTCGGCGATCAGCTTCAGTAGCGCGTCCATCGCTTCCCGCTCGTCGGGCCCTTCGGTCTCGATCGTCACGGTGCTGCCGATGCCGGCCGCCAGCATCATCACGCCCATGATGCTCTTCGCATTGATCTTGCGCCCGTTGCGTGTCATCCAGACTTCCGACTGGAAGTTGCCGGCCAGTTGCGTAAGCTTGGCCGATGCGCGCGCATGGAGCCCCAATTTATTGACGATGGTGGTTTCTTGTTGAAGCATGATTCTCGGTCGGGTCGGTCGGGACCGCCGGCGGCGCGCGCAGGCGGGTCGGTCTAAAACGGAAAACGGAGGCTCAGTGCGATTCGGTGCGCGGCTGCGGTTCGGGCGGAATCGGCGCGCACTGGCCGCAGCCGGTTTCGCTCGGCGGCGGCGGCGTGCCGGCCGACACCTCGTGCACGCCCTTCGCGCCGCCGGACAGCGCCTTGTCGACCAGCTTGTCGAGCGGCACGGTGCGGTAGCAGACGGCACGCACGAGCATCGGCAGGTTCACGCCGGCCAGCACGCGCACGTTGTCGAGCTTCGCGAGCTGGCCCGCGATGTTCGCGGGGGTCGCGCCGTACATGTCGGTCAGCACGACCACGCCGTTCTCTTCCCGGAGACGCGCGAGCTCCGCGTGCGCGAACGCCATCACCTGGGTCGGATCGCTGTCCGCCATCACGTCGATACAGCCGATGCGGGCGGGCACGCCGCCATAGATGTGCGCGATGCAGTCCCGCAGCGCGGTGGCGAGCGGGGCGTGCGCGATGATCAGGATCCCGGCCATGTCAGATCGCTCCCGGCCGCCCCTGGCGGGCCAATACCCCGCGGCGGGGCAATGAGCGTAGCGAGTGTGGGAAACGTTCCATGTTCAGCCTTGCAACAGTTTCGGCCCGACCGCCGGGCCTTGGGTGCGCGAGCGCGGCACCGGGCAAGCGGGCATTGTAGCAGGCCGGTCGAACTGCTCGGCGACGGGGGACCTGCGCGGCCGCCGCCGGGGTTGCGCGGGAAAGCAGCCTACGCGGCTGCCCGCTCCAGCGCGTCGATGAACATTGCGGCGACGTCGAAGCCCGTCTGCTCCATGATCTCGCGGAAGCACGTCGGGCTCGTGACGTTCACCTCGGTCAGCCAGTCGCCGATCGCATCCAGGCCGACCAGCAGCAACCCGCGTGCCGCGAGCACGGGCCCGAGCGTTTCGGCGATCTCGCGATCGCGCGCGGTCAGCGGCTGCGCCACGCCGAGCCCGCCCGCCGCGAGATTGCCGCGCACTTCGCTGCCCTGCGGAATCCGGGCGAGCGAAAACGGCACCGGTTCGCCCGCAATCAGCAGGATGCGCTTGTCGCCTGCCTTGATCTCCGGAATGAACTTCTGGATCATCAGCGAGCGCGTGCCGTCGTGGCCGAGCATCTCGATGATCGCGCCGAGATTCATCCCGTCGGCCTTCACACGGAACACGCCCATCCCGCCCATGCCGTCGAGCGGCTTGACGATCACGTCGCCATGCTCGGCGTGGAAGGCGCGCAGGCGCGCCGCATCACGCGTGACGAGCGTCGGTGCGACGAATTGCGGAAACTCGCCGATCGCGAGCTTTTCCGAGTGATCGCGGATCGACTGCGGCTTGTTGAACACGTGCGCGCCCGCCCGCTCGGCAAGCTCGAGCATCCACGTGGCCGTCACGTATTCCATGTCGAACGGCGGATCCTTGCGCATCAGCACCGCACCGAACGACGTCAGCGCACGGGATTCGTGCGCGGCCGCCTCGTACCACGGATGGCGGTGCAGATCGGCCGTATCGCCGACGATCGTCACGCGCTGCACGTCCGCCTCGACGCCCGAACCCGTCCACGCGAGCTGGTGCGGCTCGCATGCGTACACCGCATGCCCGCGCCGCGCCGCCTCCGCCATCATCGCGTAGGTCGAATCCTTGTAGATCTTGAAGCGCTCGAGCGGGTCGGCGATAAAGAGAATGTCCATGAGGTCCTGTACGTAGCGAAGGTCCGTTACACCTGGATGGCTTCGGGGTCGGTCTTTTCCAGTTCGATCGACGACGCGATCAGCGACAGCCGCGCGACGACGCCGTACATGTAGAAACGGTTCGGCGGCGCGGCACCCGGCTTCGCGCCCGCATCCGGCAGCGCGGTGTGCTCGAAGCCGAGCGGCACGTAGTGCATGCCGGGCGCGTTCAGGTTCTGGTCGCGCTCGCGGCCGGCGTGCGTGCGGTAGAAGCCGCCGACCACGTAGCGGTCGATCATGTACACGACGGGCTCGGCGACTTCGTCGCCGACGCGCTCGAACGTATACACGCCTTCCTGCACGATCACGTCGCGCACCGCGAGGCCGGCCTTCGACTCGGCCATCTGCGCGCGCTCGGCCTTCGACATGCGGCCGATCTCGGCCGCATCGTGCACGGTCATCACGCCGCGCCCCGCCGTGCCCGCGTCGGCCTTCACGACGACGTACGGTTTCTCGCTGATCCCGTATTCGCGGTACTTGCGCGCGATCTTCTTCAGCACGCCGTCGATCGCATCGGCGAGCGCCTGCTCGCCTTCATGCGCCTGCCAGTCGACGCCTTCCACGTGCGCGAAATACGGATTCACCATCCACGGATCGACGCCGACCATCTTCGCGAACTTCTTCGCGACGTCGTCGTAGCACGAGAAATGCGTCGACTTGCGGCGCACGGCCCAGCCCGCGTGCAGCGGCGGCAGCAGGTACTGCTCGTGCAGGTTTTCCAGCACGGCCGGAATGCCGGCCGACAGGTCGTTGTTCAGCAGGATCGAGCACGGATCGAAATTCTTCAGGCCGAGGCGGCGCTGCGAACGCTCGAGCGGTTCGAGCACGATCTTCTGGCCATCGGCCAGCGTGATCGGCGTCATGTCGGTGATGCTCGGGTCGAGCGAGCCGAAGCGCACGTTCAGGCCGGCCTGGCGCATGATCGTGGCGAGACGTGCGACGTTTTCGAGGTAGAACGCGTTGCGGGTCGGCAGCTCGGGAATCACGAGCAGGTTCTTCGCGTCCGGGCAGATCTTCTCGATCGCGGCCATCGCCGCCTGCACGGCGAGCGGCAGCACTTCGGACGGCAGGTTGTTGAACGCGCCGGGAAACAGGTTCGCGTCGACGGGCGCCAGCTTGAAGCCGGCGTTGCGCAGGTCCACCGAACAATAGAACGGCGGGGTGTGTTCCTGCCATTCGAGCCTGAACCAGCGTTCGATCGCAGGCGTCGCGTCGAGGATCTTCTGCTCGAGTTCGAGCAGCGGACCGTTCAACGCGGTAACGAGGTGGGGAACCATGAATCACTCGCGAGCGGGAGAATGAAGATTGTAGAGCAATTGCCCTGCCCATTTGGGGATTGTTCCCGGCTTCACAAGGATATGGAGGAAGTTTTCGGCTATTGACCCGATAGAGTGAAGGGTTATCCGCTACGGCAGCGCGTGACAGAAGAAAAAAAGCCCGCCGGGTGAGGCGGGCCCAAGTCGCTGCGCTCATTCATGGCGGGCGCCGTCGTCGCGGCGGCCCGCCGGTCATCCTTGTGACTTATTCGACATGCTCGCCGTGCAGGATCACGTCGAGGCCTTCGCGCTCTTCTTCTTCCGACACGCGCAGGCCGATCGTCAGGTCGATCAGCTTCAGCAGCACGAAGCTCAGCACGCCGCTGTAGACCAGCGTGATCAAGACGCCCTTCGCCTGCAGCAGCAGGCTGCCGTCGGCGCCGCCGATATCCTTGACCGCGAAGACGCCGGTCAGCAGTGCGCCGAGAATCCCGCCGATGCCGTGCACGCCGAACGCGTCGAGCGAATCGTCGTAGCCGAGCTTCGACTTGAGCCACGTCGCCGACCAGAAGCACACGACGCCCGCCGCGATACCGATCACGAGCGCGCCTGCCACGCCGACGAAGCCGGCTGCCGGCGTGATCGCCACCAGACCCGCGACCGCGCCCGACACGATGCCGAGCACCGACGGCTTGCCCTTCGCGATCCATTCGGCAAACATCCAGCCGAGCGCCGCGCACGCCGTCGCGACTTGCGTCGTCAGCATCGCGAAGCCGGCGCGGCCGTCGGCCGCGACTGCGGAGCCCGCGTTGAAACCGAACCAGCCGACCCACAGCATCGAGCCGCCGATCATCGTCAGCACGAGGTTGTGCGGTGCCATCGATTCACGACCGTAGCCGACGCGCTTGCCGAGCACCAGGCACGACACGAGGCCCGCGATACCGGCGTTGATGTGCACCACCGTGCCGCCCGCGAAGTCGAGCACGCCGTCAGCCGACAGCCAGCCGGTCGGCTCCCACACCATGTGCGCGATCGGCACGTAGACGATCAGCGACCAGAGCGTCATGAACACGAGCATCGCCGAGAACTTCATCCGGTCGGCGAACGCGCCGCAGATCAGCGCCGGCGTGATGATCGCGAACGTCATCTGGTAGACGAAGTAGACCGATTCCGGAATCGTCGGTGCCAGGTGGCTGACGGTCAGCGTCGTCGCCTTGTCGCCGTGGATGTAGTTCATGCCGTGCAGGAACGCGCGCGACAGGCCGCCGATGAAGCCGCTGCCCGGCGTGAACGCGAGGCTGTAGCCGACCACCGTCCACAGCACCGTGATCACCGCGGTGATCGCGAAGCTCTGCATCACGGTCGCGAGCACGTTCTTCTTGCGGACCATGCCCGCGTAGAACAGCGCGAGGCCGGGGATCGTCATGAACAGCACGAGCGCGGTGGACGTCAGCATCCACGCGGTATCGCCCGCGCTGATCTTCGACGAATCGACCGAGAACGGGGCGGTCGGCGCAGCGGGAGCGGCCGGTGCCGAAGCAGCGGCGGCAGCCGACGCGTCGGTGGCGCTCGAGGCCGGCGCGGCGGCAGCGGCGGTTGCGGACGCGTCGGTGGCAGCCGGTGCCGAAGCGGCCGGAGCGGCAGCAGCCGATGCGTCGGAAGCCGTTGCGGCGGGCGCGGACGCAGCCGCGGCGGACGCCGCGTCGTCGGCGAGCGCGGAGCCGACGCCGGCCGCGATCAGCGAGCCGGCCATCAGCAGGGACATCAGAAGTTTGCGCATCTTGGGTTTCCTCTTGTCGCTTGTCTTGTCTGTTCTGTTACAGCGCGTCAGCGCCGGTCTCCCCGGTGCGAATCCGGATCACTTGCTCGATGGGCGTGACGAAGATCTTGCCGTCGCCGATCTTGCCGGTGCGCGCAGCCCGCTCGATCGCTTCCACCGCCTGGTCGACGAGATCGTCCGACACGGCCGCCTCGATCTTCATCTTCGGCAGGAAATCGACCACGTATTCGGCGCCGCGGTACAGCTCGGTATGCCCCTTCTGGCGCCCGAACCCTTTTACCTCCGTCACCGTGATGCCCGAGACGCCAAGCGCCGACAGCGCTTCGCGCGTCTCATCGAGCTTGAACGGCTTGATGATTGCGGTAATGAGTTTCATGAAGTCCTCTCGCAGAGTTGTCCCGTCGAATTGGTTGGAATGTTGTAACGGACTCTTCTCAGCAACTCGCATGCCAAGTCGGTTCGAGCACCGTTTCAAAGGGCTTCATCAAGGGGTCGCATCGCGCGATGTAAGGCGCGGAAGCCCGGCCGAATGGCCAACGTGGCCCGGTTTGCTGGCGCGGCGAAAGGATCGTTGCTAGAGTGCACGCACGTCCCGGATCGCCGGGGCATTCACCCATGCGGGCGCCATGCCCGGAATTCGCGCTCCGGGCGCACCATTTCCGGTCATGCGTGCATCATGGGCACGTACGCAACTGAAGATGCACATTTTTTGTGCAAGGAAGGGGAATCACATGAAGCAACCCAGCGACGTTTTCAACGATCTGCAGTCGCGCGTCAGCGATCTGCTGAAAAACTCGCCGGCCAAGGACGTCGAGCGCAACGTGAAGGCCATGCTGTCGCAAGGCTTCTCGAAACTCGATCTCGTCACGCGCGAGGAATTCGACACGCAGGCGCAGGTGCTCGCCCGCACCCGCGTGCGCCTCGAGGAGCTCGAGAAACGCGTCGCGGAACTCGAGCAGAAGCTCGCCGCGCCGCAAGCCTGACGCCCTGCCCGGCCGCAAGGTCCGGGCGCGGGCCGCCTCGCGCGGCCCGCGCCCGCCGCCTTGAAGCACTGAAGCACTGAAGCACTGAAGCACTGAAGCACTGAAGCACTGAAGCACTGAAGTCACCGTACCGCTCTTCGTCGTCCGTCGTTCTACGCAGCACCCCCGCTCTTCGCTGTTCTTCGCTCTTCGCAGTCCGTCGTTCCGCTGTTCCTCGTTCTTTCCCCGCGCCACGCCGGCAAGCGCGCACCGTTCCTCCGATTCCCGCGGCATGCGGCCTCGAACGGCCGTCGTCCGTCTTTTTTCAGGAGCCTCGCCATGTCGCTCGCCGTGGTGCGCAGTCGCGCGCCCGCCTCCGGCCGTGCGCCGGACGTCACCGTCGAAGTCCATCTCGCCAACGGGTTGCCGTCGTTCTCGATCGTCGGCCTGCCCGATCTCGAAGTCCGCGAAAGCCGCGAGCGGGTGCGCGCCGCGCTGCAGAACTGCGGCTTCGACTTCCCCGTGCGCCGCATCACCGTCAACCTCGCGCCGGCCGACCTGCCGAAGGAGTCGGGACGGTTCGACCTGCCGATCGCGCTCGGCATCCTCGCCGCGAACGGCCAGATCCCGGCCGACGCACTGGCCGGCCGCGAATTCGCGGGTGAACTGTCGCTGACGGGCGCGCTGCGGCCGATGCGCGGCGCGTTCGCGATGGCGTGCGGCGTGGCGCGGGATTGGCAGGTGGCGGAAAGCGGCGCGGCTTCCGGCCTGGGTTCAGGCACGCTCTCCGGTTCAGGCGACGGTGGCCGGGAGGCCGGCCCGCAGCCGCACTCCGCCGCCGCGTCGGACGCCCCGAGCTGTACCTGCCGCTAGCCAGCGCCGCCGAGGCCGCGCTCGTGCCGGGCGTCACCGTGTTCGGCGCGCCGGACCTGCCCGCGCTGTGCGCGCACCTCACCGGCGCGCCCGACGGACGGCTCGCGCCGGTCGCGGCGCCGTGCCTCGACGGCCTGCCGATGCCGGCCGCGCCCGATCTCGCCGACGTGGTCGGCCAGCGCGGCGCCCGCCGCGCACTGGAAGTCGCGGCCGCGGGTGGCCATCACATGCTGATGGTCGGGCCGCCGGGGGCCGGCAAGTCGATGCTGGCCGCGCGGCTGCCGGGCCTCCTGCCGCCGCTGACCGACGATGAGGCGCTGACGTCGGCGGCGCTCCTCTCCGCGAGCCGCCTCGGCTTCTCGCCCGCGCAGTGGCGCCGGCGGCCGTTCCGTGCGCCGCACCACTCGTCGAGCGCCGCCGCGCTGGTCGGCGGCCGCAACCCGCCGCAACCGGGCGAGATCACGCTCGCGCACCTCGGCGTGCTGTTCCTCGACGAACTCCCGGAATTCGACCGGCACGTGCTCGAAATGCTGCGCGAGCCGCTGGAGGCCGGCCGCATCACGATTTCACGTGCGGCCCAGCAGGCCGACTTTCCGGCCGCTTGCCAGCTGATCGCCGCGATGAATCCGTGCCCGTGCGGCTGGCACGGCGATCCGTCAGGACGCTGCCGCTGCTCGCCCGACGTCGCCGCACGCTACCTGCGCAAGCTGTCGGGGCCGCTCGTCGATCGCATCGACATCCAGATCGACCTGCCCGCGCTGTCGCCCGCCGAACTGGCGACGCGCACATCGGCGCCCGGCGAGCCGAGTGCCGCGGTCGCCGCGCGGGTTGCGCAGGCGCGTGCGCTGCAACTCGATCGGCAGGGCAAGACGAACCACATGCTGAGCGGCCGCGAGACCGACGACCTGTGCCGGCCGACCGACGAAGGCGAACGGCTGTTGCGCGAGGCCGGCGAGCGCTTCGGCTGGTCGGCGCGCGCGTATTACCGCGTGCTGAAGGTCGCGCGGACGATCGCCGACCTGGCCGGCGACCCGCTGCCGACGGCCGCGCAGATCGCCGAAGCGATCCGCTACCGGCGCGCGCTGACGGCGCTTTGAACGCCCTCGGAGGACAAAATCCGGCTGTCAAGACTTGACTTATGCACAATTCCGCGAATCCGGCCCCGCATCAGGTCTCGGCGAGACCTTTGCGGCACGGAATCCGTATCTCCTTGTTTTGATTCACCTTTCCCAAAAGGCAAGCGAACGGCCAAACAGGCCGGAAGGCCGTCCCGCGCGGCTTGGCGGGAAATCCGGGCAACTTTTCAACAAAGTTATCCACATGCGCTGTGGATAGCCGAAAAAACCTCGCAAAATCCGGCGACTAGCGTCGAAAGCTGCGAATGAACTTTCAGTTGCCACCGCGTGTCTGAGCGCCCTCGCCGGCCGCCGTCAGTCGAGTTTGAACGACCCGAAAAACTGGTCGAGCTGCTCCTGCGTGAGCGGCCCGTCGGCAATCACGACAGCCTGGTACGCGTGCCGGCCGCGCGCGGCGAGCCGCGCGACGATCGTCTTGTGCGTGCGATCGCCGCCGGCCGCCGCGCCCGCGACGCGCAGCTCGAGCCCGTTCACCGCACCGCCGGCCGCGAGCGGCACGGGCACCGACGCCGTCTGCGGCGGCGCCCGCGAGGTTGCGGGACAGCCCGGCGCGCAGGAACTCGAGCGCCGCGCGGCGCGTGTCGTCACGGTCGTCCGGCAGCGTCAGCGTGCCGACCGCGAACACCGCGCCGTCGACGTGCGCGGCCTGCATCCGCATCGGCATCGACGCGCCGCCGATCGCCACCGGCTGCTCCTCGACGGTCGGCTTCGCCGGCAGGTCGATCGTGTAGCCGGCATCGTTGTGCAGCGTGCGCCAGTCGTACGACGGCGAGCACGCGGCCAGTGCCGCGCTCACGCACGCGAGCGCGGCGAAGTGTCGCAACGGACGAAAAAGGGGGCGCAACGAAACGATGACTTCCTTCGGCATGGCGTGGATCGGGCAGGCAAAACGGGCATTATCCGCTGAACGTGAAATCCGGGATGTGTGCCCGCCGTCGGTGCGCAAGCCGCATTCGCGCTAAAATGATCGTCGAATTTCGATGTCCTTTGCATTGATCCGCGTCATCGACCGACTCCGAGAGCACCAGATGAACACCACGCCTCCCGTCCGGCGCAGCGCCGGCCCCGCCCGCTACATCGTCGCCGCCGTCGTAGTCGCGGCGATCGCCGTCGCCGGCTTCTTCGCATTCAACGGCAAGTCGAGCGTGCCGGACGCCACGTTCACGCTGCTGTCGGGCCAGAAGGTCTCGACTGCAGGCGATCTGAAAGGCAAGGTCTATCTCGTGAACTTCTGGGCGACGAGCTGCGCAACCTGCATGCAGGAAATGCCGCAGATGGTCGATACCTACAACCGCTTCAAGGGTCAGGGTCTGGAATTCGTCGCGGTCGCGATGAACTACGATCCGCCGATGTACGTCGCGAACTACGCGCAGACGCGACAGTTGCCGTTCAAGGTCGCGCTCGACGACGGCAGCGTCGCGAAGCAGTTCGGCAACGTGCAGCTCACGCCAACGACCTTCGTCGTCGACAAGGACGGCAAGATCCTGAAGCGCTACGTCGGCGCGCCGCAGTTCGCGGAACTCGACGCACTGCTCAAGAAGGCACTCGACGGCAACGCGGCCTGAGCGCCGCCCGATCCGGCTCGAAGGGCCGCGCACCGCGCCCTTCCCCGCACGACGGACCGCATGACCGGGCAATCCGGTTCCGCGGTCCGTTTGCTTTTCAGCGCTCGGTTTCGCCTTTCGCCGACAGCCCGTAGCGCTTCATCTTCTCGTACAGCGTCGCCTTGCCGACATGCAGCCGGTCGGCCGTCGCGGCGACCGCGCCGCCCGTCTGGTTCAGCGCCTCGGCGATCACCGCGCGCTCGAACTGCTCGATGCGCTCCTTCAGCGTCTGCTCGTTGTCGGCGTCGTCGCCGCTCGCGCCCGTCTCCTGCGGCATGTCGGCCACGCCGAGCACGAAGCGGTCGGCCGCGTTGCGCAGCTCGCGCACGTTGCCGGGCCAGTCGCGCTGCATCAGGCTCGCGCGCTGCCGGTCGGTCAGCACCGGCGCGGGCCGCGCGTAGCGCACGGCCGCATCGAGCATGAAATGCTCGAACAGCGGCACGATGTCCTCGCGGCGCTCGGCGAGCGGCGGCAGCGCGATCGTCACGACGTTGAGGCGGTACAGCAGGTCGCGCCGGAACGTGCCGGCCGCGACTAGCTCGCTCATGTCGCCTTTCGCGGCCGCCACCACGCGGCAGTTCACGCGGATCGGCTGGTTCGAGCCGAGCCGCTCCAGCACGCCGTCCTGCAGCACGCGCAGCAGCTTCACCTGCAGCGCGAGCGGCATGCTTTCGATTTCATCGAGGAACAGCGTGCCGCCGGACGCATATTCGAGCTTGCCGACACGGCGCTTCGCGGCGCCGGTAAACGCGCCGGGCTCGTAGCCGAACATCTCCGACTCGAACATCGGCTCGGGCAGCGCGCCGCAGTTCACCGCAATGAACGGCTTGTCGCGGCGCGGCGACAGCTCGTGCAGGCTGCGCGCGATCAGCTCCTTGCCGGCGCCGGTGTCGCCGTTGATCAGCACCGACGCATCGGTCGGCGCGACGTTCGCGATCAGCTTGCGCACCTGCTCGATTGCCGGACTGCGGCCGATGATGCGCGGCGCGACGACGTTCTGCCCTGCCAGCTCGCGCCGCAACGCGTGGTTCTCGAGCACGAGCTCGCGGCGCTCGAGCGCGCGGCGCACCGTCTCGATCAGGCGCTCGGCCGCGAACGGTTTTTCGATGAAGTCGTACGCGCCGTCGCGCATCGCCTGCACGGCCATCGAGATGTCGCCGTGCCCGGTGACGAGGATCACGGGCACGTCGGGCACGCGCTCGCGGCACTGCGCGAGCACGTCGAGCCCGCTCGCGCCGGGCAGCCGGATGTCGCTGACGATCGCGCCGGCGGTATCCGCGACGATCGCCTTCTCGGCCGCTTCGGCCGACTCGAAGCCGGCGACGTCGAACCCCGCCAGCTGAAGGCTCTGCACGCTGGCCCGGCGAACGAGCGCATCGTCTTCGATATAGATCACTTGCAGCCGGTTGGCCATCGTACTCACTTGCTCCTGACGGGCCGCGCGGCGGCAGCGCGCGCGGCGTCGTTGATACCGATCGTGCGCCGATCGGGCGGGCGGCGTGGCGCGCCTAGCGCGAGCCCGCCGGCTCGGACACGAAGTCCGGATGATGCGTGCAGGCGCGCCGCAGCGTCAAGACGAACAGCGCGCCGCCCGACGGCGCGTTGCGCGCTGTGAGCGCACCACCCGCATCGCTCGCGATCGACGACGAGATCGCGAGGCCGAGCCCGAGCCCGCGCCCCATTTCCTTGGTCGTGAAGAACGGCTCGAACAGGCGCGGCAGCAGGTCGGGCGCGATGCCGCTTCCGTTGTCGCGCACCTCGACCGCGAGCGTGGCCGCCGACACCGCGATCGTCACCTCGATCGCCGGCGCCGCCACACCTGCGACCGCGTCGAGCGCGTTGCCGAGCAGGTTGATCAGCACCTGTTCGAGGCGAAGATCCTCGCAACGGGCGACGAGCTCGGGATAGTCGCGCGCCAGGTCGAGCGGCGCATCGTGCGCGGGCGACACGGTCGCGTCCTGGAGCGTCAGCGTGAGTGCAACGCCGCGCAGGCGCTCGTCGAGCAGCGACAGCACGCTGCGCAGCGCGCGCACGACGAGCGCCTGCTCGTTGCGCGGCTTCGCGCGGCCGACGAACAGCTTCAGCTGGTTCGTGATCTTGCCCATCCGCTCGGTGAGCGCGGCGATCGCCTCCAGGTTCTCGCGCGCGGCCGCCTGCTCGCCGCGATCGAGCAGCACGCGCGTGTTGTCCGAGAAGCTGCGCAGCGCCGCAAGCGGCTGGTTCAGTTCGTGCGTGATGCCGGCCGCCATCTGACCGAGCGCGGCGAGCTTGCTCGCCTGGATCAGTTCGTCGTGCGCGGCGCGCAGCTCCTGCTCCGCGCGGATCCTGTCGCCGACTTCCTTCTGCAACTGCTCGTTCGCCTCCGACAGGTCGGCCGTGCGCTCCTCGACGCGCCGGTTCAGCTCCGCATAGGCCTGCTGCAGCAGCGCGCGGCCGCGGATCATTTCCCGCACGCGCGCGCGGCGCATTCGCCAGTAGAACGCAAGCAGCGCGACCGACACGAAGCCGAAACCGGTGACGATCGTCGCGTTGCGCGCATCGGCGTCGACGGGCGCGATCGGCGCGAGCGTGACGAGCAGCCAGTCGGGCTCGCCGATCCGGCGCTTGCTCGCGAGGTAGCGCGGCGCGCGCAGGCCGGGGCCTACGCCGGCCGCTCCGAGGCGCACGATCTCCGCATCGGGGCCGAGCACCTGCTCGATGCGCAGCGGCAGCGGCGTGACGGGCTGCTGCGCGTACTGGCGCGTCTCGTAGATCGACTCGGCGACGGGCCCCGTGAGCGGCCGCAGCGTGTGGTACTTCCATGCGGGCACCGACGACAGGAACACGACGCCGTGATCGTCCGCGACAACGAGCGGCTCGGACGCATCGGCGCCCTGGAACCATTCGAGATTGAGCTTCACGACGACGACGCCCGCGATCTTGCCGTCGCGCCACACCGGCTGCGAGATGTAGTAGCCCGGATCGCGCGAGATCGTGCCGATCCCGAAGAAGCGGCCGACCTGGCCGTTCATCGCGTCGAGGAAATACGGGCGGAAACGGTATTCGGTTCCGACGAAGCTGTCGGGCGCACGCCAGTTGCTGGCGGCGACGCACAGGCCGTCCGCGCCGATCACGTAGGTGACGGTCGCGTGCGCGTGTTCGTTGAGGTCTTCGAGATAGCGATTGACGCGCCCGGTGTAGTCGGCGCGCTTCGGATCGGCAAGCAGCTCCTGCACGTACGGGTGGCTGCCGAGCAGATAGGGCAGCGACTCGTAGCGGTCGAGCGTGCTCTTGAGCGCGTTGGTGGTGCGGTCGACGCGCACCGCGGCGTTGCGCTGCAGCTCGGCGACGCCGCGCCGCCAGGTGATCGTCCACGTCAGCGCGCACGCCGCGGCGAGCGCGGCGGCAAGCACGACGAGAATGAGCAGGCGGCGCGTCACGGTCGAGGCTTCCTGGCGATGCGGATCGCCTATTGTGTCATAGGCCCCCGCCCCTCTGCGCTGGCCGCCGCGGGCCGCGCCGGCGGCGGGCGGTGCCGCCGCCTGCTCCTTCATGCCGTCAGACGCCGGCCGTCTCGGTCGGCGTCACTTCGCCGCCGCCCTTCAGCGCCTGGCGCAGCTTGTTGCGGTCGAGTTCCTTCTCCCAGGCCGACACGACGACCGTCGCGACGCCGTTGCCGACGATGTTGGTCAGCGCGCGGCACTCGCTCATGAAGCGGTCGATACCGAGGATCAGCACCATGCCCGACAGCGGGATCGTCGGCACGACGGCCAGCGTCGCGGCGAGCGTGATGAAGCCCGCGCCCGTGACGCCGCTCGCGCCCTTCGACGTCAGCATCGCGACGGCCAGCAGCGTGAGCTGCTGCATCCACGTCAGTTCGATGTTGGTCGCCTGCGCGATGAACAGCACGGCCATCGTCATGTAGATGTTGGTGCCGTCGAGGTTGAACGAATAGCCGGTCGGCACGACGAGGCCGACGACCGAACGCGAGCAGCCTGCCTTCTCGAGCTTTTCCATCAGCTGCGGCAGCGCGGCTTCCGACGAGCTCGTGCCGAGCACGATCAGCAGCTCTTCCTTGATGTACGACACGAAGCGGATGATCGAGAAGCCGGTGAAGCGCGCGATCGTGCCGAGCACGACCAGCACGAACACGACCGACGTCAGGTAGAACGTGCCGATCAGCTTGAGCAGCGGCACCAGCGAGCCGACGCCGTACTTGCCGATCGTGAACGCCATCGCGCCGAATGCGCCGATCGGGGCCAGCTTCGTGACGATGTGCACGATGCCGAACAGCACGCGCGTGAGCCCGTCGATGAAGTCGGTGACGACCTTGCCGCGCTCGCCGAGGTGCGCGAGCACGCTGCCGAACAGCAGTGCGATCAGCAGGATCTGCAGGATTTCGCCCTGCGCGAATGCATCGACCATCGTGTTCGGGATGATGTGCATCAGGAAGTCGACCGTCGACTGCCCGTGCGCCTTCGCCGCGTACGACGCGACGGCCTTGCCGTCGAGCGTCGCCGGATCGATGTTGAAGCCGACGCCCGGACGCAGGATGTGCGTGGCCGCGAGGCCCAGCACCAGCGCGAAGGTCGACACGATCTCGAAGTACAGCAGCGCCTTGCCGCCGACGCGGCCGACCTTCTTCATGTCCTCCATGCCGGCGATGCCGGTGACGACCGTACAGAAGATGATCGGGCCGATCACCATCTTGATCAGCTTGATGAAGCCGTCGCCGAGCGGCTTCATGTCGGTGGCGATCGACGGGTAGAAGTGGCCGAGGATCACGCCGACGATGATGGCGAAGATCACCTGCACATAGAGCACTTTGTAGAAGGGTTTCTTCTTCACGATGGTTCCTGCAGAAGTAGATGAGCCGATGGAAACGGCGTCACGCGCGCGGACGAATGTCTCAGGGGAAAGGCATTCGCCCGCGCGGCTGCCGTGCCGCAACAAGCGATGCCTCAGGACGTCCGGAGGGGGAGGAAGGCAGTGGTCATCGATTGTCTCCTTGCTTGCTGTAGTAGTTCGGCCGTGGGATGGCCGTGCGCTTTATATTGCAAGGTCAATGCCAGGTTCCTGAAACCCGTCAAACCTTTGTATTCATTGTATTTCTCATAATGCGGCAGGCAAGGAAATCCGGGATTCCGGATTTCCGGAAAATATCCGTCCGGCGATCCGGACGGAGGCATCGTTTCATCAGACGAATCAATGCTGCACGGCCCGGCCGGCCAGCACGCCCGTCTGCGCGTAGAACTCCTGCTGCGTGAACGCGTCGCGCTCGCGGCGTGCGCGCTCGCCGCGATCCGCGAGCGAGCCGACGACGATCCCGATGAAGGCGAGCGGCACCGACACGAGCGCCGGGTTGTCGAGGAACACCGGCGCGTGCGCGTGGTGCAGCACGTCGACCCACACCGACTTCGACAGTACCGTGAGCGCGACCGCCGACACGAGGCCGAGCCCGCCGCCGAGCACCGCGCCGCGCGTCGTCATCCCGCGCCAGAAGATCGACATCGCGAGCACCGGGAAATTGGCGCTCGCGGCCACCGCCGCGACGAGGCCGACCATGAACGCGACGTTCACGTGTTCGAACAGGATCGACAACCCGATCGCGACCGCCGACAGCGCGATCGTCGCCGCGCGCGAAATGCGCATCTCGACGCGCTCGTCGGGCTTGCCGCGCGCCCACATCTGCGCATACAGGTCGTGCGAGATCGTCGTCGCGCCGGCGAGCGTCAGGCCCGCGACCACCGCGAGGATCGTCGCGAACGTGACGGCCGCGATGAAGCCGTAGAACCAGTTCCCGCCGACCGCCTGCGCGAGCTTCACCGCGACCATGTTCGAGCCGCCGAGCAGGTCGTGCGTCAGGTTGAACGTGCCGTTCGCGCCGACCTTGAAGAACTCCGGATGCTGCGCGAGCAGCACGATCGCCGAGAAGCCGATCACGAAGGTCAGCAGGTAGAAGTAGCCGATGAAGCCGGTCGCGTAGAGCACCGACTTGCGCGCCTCCTTCGCGTTCGGCACCGTGAAGAAGCGCATCAGGATGTGCGGGAAGCCGGCCGTGCCGAACATCAGCGCGATGCCGAGCGACAGCGCGTTCGCAGGATCGCGGATCAGCTTGCCGGGGCCCATGATCGACAGCGCGCCCGGATGCACGGCCACCGCGCGGCGGAACATCTCGTCGACGCTGAAGCCGAATTCGCCGAGCGCGAGCACGACGAGCAGCGTCGCGCCGCACAGCAGCAGCACGGCCTTGATCACCTGCACCCAGGTGGTGGCCGTCATCCCGCCGAAGAACACGTAGACGACCATCAGCACGCCGACGATCAGCTCGGCCGTGCCGTACGACAACCCGAACAGCAGCTGGATCAGCTTGCCCGCGCCGACCATCTGCACGACGAGGTACAGCACGACGATGGTCAGCGAATTCGCGGACGTCAGCAGCCGGATCGGCCGCTGCGCGAAGCGGTACGCGACGACGTCGACGAACGTGAACTTGCCGAGGTTGCGCAGCGGCTCGGCGATCAGGAACATCACGAACGGCCAGCCGACCAGAAAGCCGATCGAGTAGATGAGCCCGTCGAAGCCGAACATGAACACCATCCCGGACAGCCCGAGGAACGACGCGGCCGACATGTAGTCGCCCGCGATGGCAAGCCCGTTCTGCAGCCCGGTGATGCCGCCGCCGGCCGTGTAGAAGTCGCGTGTCGAGCGTGTGCGGCGCGCGGCCCAGCGCGTGAGCGCGAGCGTCGCGAACACGAACGCGAAGAACATTCCGATCGCGACCGGGTTCAGCTCGACCTTGTCGGGCATCGGGCCCGCGACCGATACCGCGTGGGCGGCGGAGGAAACGAGAACGGCAGGCGCGCCGAGCGCCATCGAGAGTCGTCGCATGTCGGCCTCCGTCACGAACGCTGCAGGATCGCGTCGACGCGGCGGTCGAACGCACGGTTCGCGCGCAGCACGTAGCACGCGGTCAGGCTGATCGCGACCAGGATGATCGCGACGCCCGCGGCAATCCCGACCGTCATCGTCGCACCGCGGTACAGCGGCGCGGCGAGCACGTGCGGCGCGAGCGCGACGAGCAGGATGAAACCGTAGTACGTGGCGATCATCAGCGCCGTCAGCGTGAAGCTGAAGCGGCGCCGCGCCCGCACGAGCTGCTGGTAGTCGCGGCGCGCCGTGACCGATTCGATGACGGAAAGCTCCATGGTGTCTCCTTCGCCTCGTCTGTTCGCAAGGCGTGTCTTGTGGATGGCCGGCGCGTCAACCGATCCGCCCGCGCCGCGGCGGTGCAATGCAATGTGTCCTGCCCGTGCATGGGCGTGCGCTCAGACCACGCGATCCGCACGCAGCCGCGCGACCTCGTCAGCCGACATCCCGAGCCAGCCGCCGAGCACCGCGTCCGTATCGGCGCCGAGCACCGGCGGCGCACCGCGCACCGGCAGCCGTGCGCCATCGAAGCGATACGGTGGCGCAAGCACGTCGACGCCGCCCGCGACCGGGTGCGGCAGTCGCGTGACGAGCCCCGCGCGCGTCGCGCGTTCCGACTTCAGCGCTTCGTGCAGCCCGAGCACTTCGCCGCACGGAATGCCTGCATCGGCGAGCGCCGTGAGCAACGCCGCGCGCGGCCGGCGTGCGAGTTCGCCGCAAATCTCGGGCAGCAGCTCGGCGCGGTTTTCCGAGCGGCCGAGGTTGGTCTTGTAGCGCGCGTCGGCCGCGAGATCGGGCCGCTCGATCGCATCGCAGAAACGCGCGAACTGCGTGTTGTTGCCGACCGTGATCACGAGCGGGCCGTCGGCCGCGTCGAACACACCGTACGGCACGACCGACGGATGCGCGTTGCCGTAGCGCGGCGGGTCCTCGCCCATCAGCAGCGCGTCGAGCCCGTAGTACGCGGTGATCATCAGCCCGCAGTCGAACAGCGCCATCTCGATGCGTCGCCCGCGCCCGGTCGCATGGCGCTCGTACAGCGCGGCGAGGATCGCCTGCGCGGAATACATGCCGGTGAACAGGTCGACCGCCGCGACGCCGAACTTCAGCGGCGGCTGGCCTGCCTCGCCGTTCAGCGCCATCAGCCCGGCCTCGCCCTGCACGACGAGGTCGTAGCCGGGCCGCGCGGCCTCGGCGCCCGAGCGGTCGTAGCCGGAAATCGCGCAGTGCACGAGGCGCGGATTCAGCTCGGCCAGCGCGTCGTAGCCGAGCCCGAGCTTTTCCGCGCCGCCGAACTTGAAGTTGTGGAGCACCACGTCGGCCTGCGCGGCCAGCTCGCGTGCGAGGCGCCGCCCTGCTTCGGTCTGCAGGTCGAGACAGATCGAGCGCTTGCTGCGGTTCACGCTGTTGAAGTAGGTCGTCTCGGTGTCGCCGATCCTCAAGCCCCAGTCGCGCGTGTCGTCGCCGCGCGCCGGATGCTCGACCTTGATCACTTCCGCGCCGAAATCGGCGAGCACCATCGCGCACCACGGGCCCGCGAGCACGCGCGAGAAATCGAGCACCTTCACGCCGGCCAGCGGCAATGCGCGCGATTCGTTCGTCATCCTTGTCTCCTCCATTCGCGTCGTTCGCTTTTTTACTGTTTCGACAGCGCGATGTAGCGCGCGAGGTGATGATCCTCGTCGCCGAGCTGGTGATCGATCATCACGAGCCGCTTCGCGTAGTGCGACAGCGGCAGCTCCCACGTCATCCCGATCCCGCCGTGCAGCTGGATGCTCTCCTCCGCGACGAGCGTGCCGATCCGGCCGATGCTGTATTTGGCGGCGGCGAGCGCGCGTTCGCGCACCACGCGCGGCGCATCGAGCTGCGCGGCCGCGTTGATCACCGCCGAGCGCGCCTGCTCGACTTCGAGCAGCAGGTCGGCCATCCGGTGCTGCAGCGCCTGGAAGCTGCCGATCGGCAAACCGAACTGCTTGCGCGTGCGCAGGTAGTCGAGCGTGTACTCCTTCGCCACATCCATCGCGCCGAGCGCTTCCGCCGACAGCGCGAGCAGCCCGTAGCCGAGCACGCGTTCGAGCAGCTCGGCGCCGGCGTCGCCGTCGTGCGTGCCGAGCGCGGCATCGGCCGGCAGCACGACGCGTTCGAAGCGCACCTCGGCCGCGCGGCCGCCGTCGATCTTCCGGTAGTCGCGCAGCGATACGCCCGCTGCATCGGCCGGCACGACGAACAGGCCGATGCCGGCTGCATCGTCGTCATGACCCGACACGCGCGCGCTGACGACGAAGAATGCCGCCTGCGCGGCCTGGTCGACGACACCCTTCGCGCCCGTCAGCACCCAGCCGTCGCCCGAGCGTTCGGCATGCGTGCGCACGGTCGTCAGTTCGTAGTGCGAGCCCGGCTCGTCATGCGCGAACGCGGCGCTCGCGCGGCCGTCGATCAGCGCGGCCAGCCGGTCGCGATGCGCGGCGCCGCCGGCGAGCGACAGCGCACGGCCCGCGAGCAGCGCGCCGAGGAACGGCTCGACGACGAGCCCGCGCCCGAGGCATTCGAACACCACGGCGATGTCGAAGCCCGCGCCGCCGAACCCGCCGTCGGCTTCGGCAAACAGCGCGCCGACCGTGCCGAGTTCGGCAAAGCGCCGCCACATCGCGCGATCGAACCCCTCGGCCGACTGCGCGATGCGATCGCGCACCGGGAACGCGTACTGCTCGGCGATGAAGCGGTTCAACGTATCCGCCAGCATCCGGCGGTCTTCTGTGTGCTGGAAATCCATCGTCGCGTCCCTCGTTACAGCCCGAGCATCATCTTCGCGATGATGTTCTTCTGGATCTCGTTCGAGCCGCCGAAGATCGACAGCTTCCGGTTGTTGAAATACTGCTGCGCGGCGCTCGCGGCGTCGTCCGGGCCGACCGGCTCGCCGTCGTAGTCGGCATCGAGCGCTTCCTCGACGAACGGCTGCGCGTACGGCCCCATCGCGCGCCGCATCAGCGCGGTGATCTCCTGGCGGATCTGCGTGCCGCGGATCTTGAGCATCGAGCTTTCCGCTCCGGGCGCGCCGCCGCCCGCGACCGCGGCCAGCACGCGCAGGTTGGTCGTGCGCATGTTCTCGAGCTCGATCTCGACGCGTGCTACGCGCGCCGCGAAGAACGGATCGTCCGCGAGCGGCCGGCCGTTCTTCGTGACCTTCGCGGCCACCGCGCGCAGCCGGTCGAGCGCGGCCGTCGAGAAGCCGATCCCAGCGATGTTGGTGCGCTCGTACGTGAGCAGGTATTTCGCGTAGGTCCAGCCGCGGTTCTCTTCGCCGACGAGGTTTGCCGCCGGCACGCGCACGTCGGTGAAGAACACCTCGTTGACTTCGTGCTCGCCGTCGAGCGTGATGATCGGGCGCACCTCGACACCCGGCGTGTTCATGTCGATCAGCAGGAAGCTGATGCCCTCCTGCTTGCGCACGTCGGTCGCGGTGCGCACGAGGCAGAAGATCATGTTCGCGTAGTGGCCGAGCGTGGTCCATGTCTTCTGGCCGTTCACGAGATAGTGCTCGCCCTGCGCGTCGATGCCGCGCACCGCGCTCGTCTTCACCGCCGCGAGATCGGAACCGGCGCCCGGCTCCGAGTAGCCCTGGCACCACCAGTCGGTGCCGTCGAGGATGCGCGGCAGCCAGTGGCGCTGCTGCGCTTCGTTGCCGTACTTGATCAGCACGGGGCCGAGCATGTTCACGCCGAACGGCACGATGCGCGGCGCACCCGCGAGCGCGCATTCGTTGTCGAACAGGAACTTCTGCGCGACGCTCCAGCCGGGGCCGCCGTATTCGCGCGGCCAGTGGCTCGCGAGCCAGCCGCGCGCGTTGAGGATCGCGTGCCATTCGCGCATGTCGTCGCGCGTGAGATGCAGGCCGCCCTTCACCTTGCGCGCGATGCGCGCGGGCAGTTCGGCTTGCAGGAAGCGCTGCACTTCCGTGCGGAAGGCTTCCTCTTCGGGAGTGAAATTGAGGTCCATCTTCGGTCCGTGGCGAATGCGGTGGGCGTTCAGTCGATGCGGTTCAAGCTCGCGAAATCCGCGCCGCGCGCGACGAGATCGGCGAGCAGCGGCGACGGCTTCCAGAACAGCGGATCCTCCTTCGCGAACGCGCGGATATCGGCGAGCACGTTCGCGAGGCCGATCGTGTCCGCGTAATGCATCGGGCCGCCGCGATAGCGCGGGAAGCCGTAGCCGTACAGGAACACCGCGTCGACATCGAGCGGGCGCAGCGCGATCTTCTCGTGCACGACGTTCGCGCCTTCGTTGATCATCGCGGCGAGGTAGCGGCGCAGGATCTCGTCGTCGGTGAAGGTTCGCGGCGTGATGCCCTTCTTCGCGCGTTCTTCGGCGACGATCGTCTCGACTTCCGGGTCCGGTGCGCCGACGCGCGCGCCGTCCGGATACAGGTAGTAGCCGCGCGCCGTCTTCTGGCCGAACCAGCCGCGCTCGCACAGCCGGTCGGAAATCTCCACGTAGCGCGAGCGCGGGTCGCGCGTCGCCGCGCGGCGCTTGCGGGTCGCCCAGCCGATGTCGCCGCCCGCCAGGTCGACCACTTGGAACGGGCCCATCGGGAAACCGAATTCGCGCACTGCGCGGTCGATCTGGTACGGCGACGCGCCGTCTTCCATCAGGTAGTCGGCCGCCGTGCGATAGACCGCGAGGATCCGGTTGCCGATGAAGCCGTCGCACACGCCGGCGCGCACCGGCGTCTTCTTCAGTTGCTTGGCCAGTGCGAACGCGGTCGCGACGACGTCCGCGCTTACGCGCGCCGGCACGACGATCTCGAGCAGCTTCATCACGTTGGCCGGCGAGAAGAAATGCAGGCCGATCACGTCGGCCGGCCGGTCGATGCTCGCGGCCAGTTCGTCGATGTCGAGATACGACGTGTTAGTCGCGAGCACCGCGCCCGGCTTGCACACGCACGCGAGTTCGGCGAACACGCCCTTCTTCACCGCCATGTCCTCGAACACGGCCTCGATCACGACGTCGGCCTGCGCAAGCGCGTCGTACGACGTGCTGCCCTTGAAGCGCGCGAGCCGCGCCGCGTGCGCGGCCGGCGTCATCCGCCCTTTCGCGACCAGGCCGTCATATACCTTCTCGACGTGCGCTCGGCCACGGGCGAGCGAGGCTTCGTCGCGTTCGATCATCGTCACCGGCAGCCCGGCATCGAGCGCCGCGACCGCGATGCCCGCGCCCATCGTGCCGCCGCCGACCACGCCGATCCGCTCGACCGGCCGCGCGCTCGCGCGCCGTGCCTCGGGCGCCTTCGCCGCCTCGCGCTCCGCGAAGAACGCATGCACGAGGCCCGCGCGCTGCGGGCTGTCGATGCACTGCAGGAACAGGCTGCGCTCGAGCTTCATCCCCGCGTCGAACGACTGCGTGAGCGCGGCCTCGACCGCATCGACGATCTTCGCGGGCGAGAACAGGCCACGCGATTTCTTCGGCAGCTCGGCGCGCGCCGCCTCGATCGCAGCCTGCGCGGCCGTGCGGTCGGCCAGGCCCTGCGCATCGCGCGTGCGGCGCACCGGCGCGCCGAGCGACACGAGTTCCTGCGCATAGGCGAGGCCTTCAGCGAGCGTGTCGTCGCTGTGCGCGATGCGATCGACGAGGCCAAGCGCGAGCGCTTCCTCGGCGCTCGCATGGCGGCCCGTCAGCATCAGGTCGAGCGCGGCCTTCGCACCGATCAGGCGCGGCGCGCGCTGCGTGCCGCCCGCGCCGGGCAGCAGGCCGAGGGTGACTTCCGGCAGCCCGAGCTTCGCGCCGGGCACCGCGAGCCGGTAATGCGCGGCGAGCGCGACTTCGAGGCCGCCGCCGAGCGTCGCGCCGTGCAGCGCGACCACGACCGGCTTCGTGCCCGATTCGATCCGCTCGCACACGTCGGGCAGCGACGGCGGCACGATCGGCTTGCCGAATTCGCGGATGTCGGCGCCCGCGATGAAGTTGCGGCCGGCGCCGACGATCAGCACCGCGCGGATCGCGGCGTCGGCCTGCGCGGCGTCGAGCGCGTCGGCGAGGCCGCGCCGCACATCGGCGGACAGCGCGTTGACGGGCGGATGGTCGATCGTGACGACGAGCACCTTGTCGCGCCGTTCGCGCGTGACGGTGCCGGCCGGGCTGGCGGGGGAAGCGGGTGAGTTCATCGTGTCTCCTTGACGCGTCGGCCGATGCGTCGACGCCGGTTCGTGGCTCACGGCCACGCGAGCGGCGCCGGGGCACCGGCCCCCGGTCCCGCACGAAGCGGGACAAGATCCGGCCGTACGCCGGGCATGACCCGATTCTCGATTGATCGAGATTCATTGACAATTCCCTCCCACTTTTACAAGCTGTCAAGTCTGACTTGACACTGAATGTTTCCGACCATTAAACGGGCCGGATCGGGAGACGCGCCGCATGGACCTGAACGCGCTGACGCTGCTCGTCGAGATTCTCGACGCCGGCAATCTCAGCAAGGCTGCGCAGCGGCTCAAGATGAGCCGCGCGAACGTCAGCTACCGGCTGAACCAGCTCGAGCGCTCGATCGGCCAGCAGCTCGTGCGGCGCACGACGCGGCGCATCGAGCCGACCGAGATCGGGCTGAAGCTGTACGAGCACGGCCGGCGCATCCGCAACGAACTGCTCGCCGCGCAGGAATCGGTGACGACGCTCGGCCAGGACCTGCAGGGCCGCGTGCGGCTGTCGGTGCCGAGCGGTTACGGGCAGATGGTGATGTCCGACTGGCTGCTTGCCTTCAAGCGGCTGCATCCGGGCATCGTGCTCGACGTCGTGTTCGAGAACCGCGTGGAAGACCTGATGCGCGACGAGATCGACATCGCGGTGCGCGTGATGCCGGAGCCGCCGCAGAACCTCGTCGCGCGCGACATGGGCGCGGTGCGCTACGTCGCGTGCGCGTCCGCCGAATTCGCGGCCGAGCACGGGATGCCGGCGAGCCTCGGCGCGCTGTCCGCCGCCCCCGTCGTCACCGCGACGGTAATGGGCCGGCAGCTCAGGATCGCCGCGTATCTCGGCGACGAACGCCACGAGGTGCTGCTCGAGCCCACGCTGATTTCGGAGAACTTCCTGTTCCTGCGGCAGGCGATCCTCGGCGGGATCGGGGTCGGCATCGTGCCCGACTACGTGATGCAGGACGACATCCGGCGCGGCACGGTCGTCACGTCGCTCGACGCGTACCGGCTCAGCATCTTCGGCACGCACATGTACATGCTCTACATGCCGAACCGGCACCACACGCGTGCGACGTCGACATTCATAGAGTTCATCCTCGAACAGGCCGGAAAGACCGGCCGGGGCGGGCCCGGCGCGATGCGTCAGGGTTTCCTGTCGGGTGACAAGCCGCCGGGCGCGCGGCGACAATAGCGCGCCGGGGCGGGCAGCCGCGTTTCGCCGGCACCGTCGCCTCCTTCGAATTCACTGCTGCCGAGGGTTCAATGTTCGACCGGATTCGCCCGCAATCGCGCTCCTGGACGCTGCTCGCCGCCGTCGCGCTCGTCGCGTTCAACGCCGGCTGCACGTCCCCGTCCACACCGCCGTCGGGCGCGGTGGTGCCCGTCGCCGCCGCCTCGGGCGCCGCCGTGCCGCTGCCCGGCTTCCACGCGCCCGAGCTGTCGTCCGGCTGGACCGACAAGCCGGGCTGGACCTCGCAGCACTTCATGATCGCCGCCGCGAACCCGCTCGCGACGCAGGCCGGCTTCGACATGCTGAAGGCCGGCGGCACCGCGATCGACGCGGCGATCGCCACGCAGATGGTGCTCGCGCTCGTCGAACCGCAATCGTCGGGGATCGGCGGCGGCGCGTTCATGCTGTACTTCGACGGGAAGGCGACGCAGGCCTACGACGGCCGCGAGACCGCGCCGGCCGCCGCGACCGAGCGCCTGTTCTACGGGCCGACCGGCCAGCCGATGAGCTTCTATGAAGGTGTCGTCGGCGGGCGCTCGGTCGGCACGCCGGGCGTGCTGCGCATGCTCGACGCCGCGCATCGCGCGCACGGCAAGCTGCCGTGGCGCCGGCTGTTCCAGCCGGCGATCCGGCTCGCCGAGCACGGCTTCACGATCAGCCCGCGGCTTGCGATGCTGATCGCGAACGACCGATACCTGAAGAACGATCCGGCCGCCCGTGCGTACTTCTACAACGCGGACGGCTCGCCGAAGGCCGCCGGCACGGTGCTGAAGAACCCCGCGCTCGCGACCGTGCTGCGCCAGGTCGCCGACCGCGGCGCGAACGCGTTCTACAGCGGCGCGATCGCGCGCGACATCGTCACGAAGGTGCGCAAGCACCCGACCAACCCGGGCCTGCTGTCGCTGCAGGATCTCGCGCGCTACAAGGCGAAGGTGCGCACGCCGCTGTGCACCGACTACCGGCGCTCGGTCGTGTGCGGGATGCCGCCGCCGTCGTCGGGCGGCCTCGCGATCGCGCAGATGCTCGGCATCCTCGAGGCAATGCCCGACTGGCAGCAGATCGGCGCGCAGAAACCGGTGCGCAACGACGTCGGCTACGAGCCGACACCGTTCGCCGCGCACCTGTTCAGCGAAGCCGGGCGCCTCGCGTATGCGGACCGCGCGCGCTATGTCGCCGATCCCGATTTCGTGCCGCTGCCGGGCGGCAGCTGGGCGAGCCTCACCGACAAGACCTATCTCGCGCAGCGCGCGCACCTGATCGGCGACAGCAGCATGGGCGTCGCGCAGGCCGGCACGCCGCAGGGCGCGACGCTCGCGATGGCCGACGACCGCAGCCCGGAGTTGCCGTCGACGTCCGACATCGCGATCGTCGACCGCTACGGCCAGGCGCTGTCGATGACGACGAGCATCGAGGATGCATTCGGCTCGCGGCTGATGGTGCGCGGCTTCATGCTGAACAACCAGCTCACCGATTTCTCGTTCGTGTCGAACGACAACGGCCGGCCGGTCGCGAACCGCGTGCAGCCCGGCAAGCGGCCGCGCTCGGCGATGTCGCCGGAGCTCGTGTTCGACAAGAAGACGAAGCAAGTGACGATGATCGCCGGCTCGGCCGGCGGCCCCGCGATCATCAATCACGTCGCGAAGACGCTGGTGGGCGTGCTCGACTGGGGGATGACGATGCAGCAGGCGATCGCGCTGCCGAACTTCGGGTCGATGAACGGGCCGACGCAGCTCGAACGCGGCCGCGTGTCGGAGGCGCTTGCCGACGGGCTGAAGGGCCGCGGGCACGACGTGCAGATCGTCGAGATGAACTCGGGGCTGCAGGGGATCCAGCGGCTGAACGTGCAGGGGCAGACGGTGTGGTTCGGCGGGGCCGATCCGCGGCGGGAAGGGCTGGCGATGGGAGAGTGATCCGTTCGTGCGACGCATGCGCCGATATCGTTCGCCCCACGCGGCAACAATGTGTTGATTCGGCCGACAACTGTCGGCCGCCTTTGGATCCTCCGCAGTCCATTTCGCGACATCCGGATTCGTACGCGATGTCGCGTCCCATTCCTCCATCCACAATTTCGTATCTGTCTGATCGACGGAACATCCCCTGCTCCGTATAGTCGCTCGTTCGCGTTTCAGCTATGGGGCCTCGGCGCGACGTAGGCAGACAACGGCGCCGCTTTCCGTTGCCGATGATGCACGTCGATACCTTCCGCCCGGCCGAACGACTCACATCATTCAGGACTACGATTCATGATCGGCATTTTCTCGACGCTCCCCGAACGCCCCTCCCGGCACGCGTGGACCCAATCGCAATTTGCAAAGGGCGCCCGTCTGTCCGCGCTCGCGCTTTCACTGGCAGCCGCACTCGCGCCCGGCTACACCCATGCTGAAGATCTCGACCTCGGCAAACTGATCGTGATATCCGGCGCGGGAGGCGAGGCGACCGCCTCGGGCGCCGGCTCGATCGCGCTCGGGGTCGGCGCGCGGGCAAACGGCGAAACCGGCGGCGACTACTCGGCGATCGCGATCGGCTCGGCGGCGGAGGCCGACGGCCAGGCGACCATCGCCATCGGCGAGAAGGCGAAGGTTCACGGCGACCGCTCGAGCGCGTTCGGCGTCTCTTCGAACGTCAGCGCAAACCGCGCGATCGCGCTCGGCGCGGACGCGACGGTCACCGCGCACGACTCCGTCGCACTGGGGCAAGGCAGCGTCGCCGACCGGCGCAACACCGTGTCGATCGGCAAAGCCGGCAACGAGCGCCAGCTCACCAACCTGCGCGCCGGCACAACCGACACCGACGCGATCAACCTGTCGCAGCTCAAGCCTGTCGTCGACGCACTCGGCGGCGACGCAGCCATCAATGCGGACGGCTCCGTTCGCGGCCCGAGCTACACGATCGACGGCAAGACCTTCACCACGGTCGGCAGTGCGCTGACGAACCTCGACGGGCGCGTATCGACGGTCGAAACCGACGTCAAGTCGATCCGCTACGACGTCGACGATCTCGGCACGCGGCTCGACAACGGCACGACCGGCCTCGTGAGGCAGGACCCCGCCAGCCTCGCGATCTCGATCGGCGCCGACAAGGGCGGCACGTCGGTCAGCGTCGCCGCTGCGAACGGCACGCGTACGCTCACCGGCCTGTCGAACGGCGTGGGCGATACCGACGCCGTGACGATCGCGCAGTTGAAGGCAACCGGCCTGGTCGACCCGGACGGCAAGCCGCTCAGTGCGCTCGTGTACGACGACCTGTCGCTCGGGCGCGCGACGCTCGGCGGTGTCGGCGGCACGCTGCTCGACAACGTGCGGCCCGGTGCGATCGTCGCGGGCGGCATGCAGGCCGTCAACGGCGGGCAGCTCTTCACGATGCAGCAGCAATTCGACAGCCGCCTCGACACGCTGAATACGCGTCTGTCGGACATCGAGAAGAACGGCCCGAGCGTCACGCCGCCGACGGGTGACCTTGGCAACCAGTTCGCACAACTCGGCGACGGCTCCGGCGCGACCGGTTCGAATTCGATGGCACTGGGCAACAACTCGAGCGCATCCGGTGACGACAGTCTCGCGCTCGGCAACAACGCGAAAGCATCGGGCAAGAACTCGGTCGCTCTCGGCAACAACTCCGTCGCCGACCGCGACGACACCGTTTCCGTCGGCGCACCCGGCCAGGAGCGGCAGATCACCAACGTCAAGGCCGGTACCGCGCCGACCGATGCCGTGAACGTGCAGCAATTGCACGACCAGATCGGCAGCGTGCGTAACGACATCGATCACTATCGTCGCGATGCGAGCGGCGGTATCGCGTCCGCCGTCGCGATCGCGAACCTGCCGCAGGCGTCACTGGCCGGTGAAAGCATGGTCTCGATCGCCGGCGGCACATATAGCGGGCAGTCGGCCGTCGCGTTCGGCCTGTCCACCGCCACGCGCAACGGGCGCTGGGTGGTCAAGGCGTCGGGCTCCACCAACACGCGCGGCACGGTCGCGGTCGGCGCCGGCGCCGGGTATCGCTGGTAAGCCGTCGCCACACGGCCACCGGTATCACGCGACAAGGGCCGGGCTTCGCTCGACGCGAAGCCCGGCCCTTGTTCGTTTGCGACGCGGGGCGATCGTCCTTCGTCACGCCCCGACGCATCCCGGAACCTGTCTATCCGCGCCCCTTCCACGGCACGATCCGCCGCTCGACCCAGCGCATCGCGAGATCGAACAGCCATGCGATCGCGCCGATGATCAGGATCCCCATCACGACGATGTCGGTGCGCAGGAAGCTCGATGCGTTGAGCACCATCTGCCCGAGCCCCGCCGTCGCGGCAACCATCTCGGCGGCGACGAGCGTCGTCCAGCCGAACCCGATCGCGATCCGCAGCCCGGTGAGGATTTCCGGCAGCGCGGCCGGCAGCACGACGTGGCGCACGATCTGCGCGAAACTACCGCCGAGCGAATACGCGGCGTTGATCTGCTCGACGGTTGCCGCGCGCACGCCGGCGCGCGCGGCCATCGCGATCGGCGCGAAGCACGCGAGGAAGATCACGACGAGCTTCGCCGTTTCATCGATGCCGAACCAGATCACGACGAGCGGCAGGTACGCGAGCGGCGGCAGCGGCCGGTAAAACTCCAGCAGCGGATCGAGCACGCCGCGCGCAACGCGGCTCACGCCCATCAGGATGCCGGCCGGCACGCCGATCGCCGTCGCGAGCAGGAACGCGCCGAACACGCGCGCGGCACTCCACAACAGATGCTCGGACAACGGCAAGCCGCCCTGGATGCGACCATGCCACGCATCGACGAATGCCGTCCATACGGCCTCCGGTGCGGGCAGGAACAGCGGCGGCAACCACTGGCGATGCGTGGCGACCCACCACAGCACGGCCAGCACCGCGACCGTCGCCGTGCTCAAGGCCGCCGTCTTCCCTTCGCCCGGCAACCGGTAGCGGCGCGACGACGGTGCACGACGTTGCGCCGCCGGAGCCCGCGTGCGATCGCCTTCCTCGAAACCTGCGGCCGTGCGATCGGCCGCCCACGACTCCTGCGTGCTCATGCTGTCCTGCCTGTGCAAAGTGCTGATCCGACCGCGTCCGACCGACGCGCCCTGTCGCGCGAATTCATGCGTCACGCGGCCGCCGCGACCGCTTCGTCGCGATGCAGATACGCGATCAGCCGCTCGCGCCACGCGATGAAGTCCGGTGACGATTTCACCGCGCGCGCGTCGCGCGATTCGACATAGCGGCGCGCGAACGGCAGCTCGAAGGTTTCCGCGATCCGGCCGGGGCCGGGCGTCATCACGACGAGACGCGTCGCAAGGAACAACGCCTCCTCGACGTCGTGCGTGATGAAGAACACGGTCTTGCCGGTGCGCGCCCACACGTCGAGCACGAGTGCCTGCATCGTGCCGCGCGTCATTGCATCGAGCGCGCCCATCGGCTCGTCCATCAGCAGCACGCGCGGGTCGCTCGCGAGCGCACGCGCGATGCCGACACGCTGCTGCATCCCGCCGGAGAGTTCATACACGCGCGCATGCGCATGGCGCTCGAGACCGACGAGCGCGAGCATCTCTTTCGCGCGCGCTTCGCGTTCGGCTTTCGACACGCGCGCGAAACGCAGCCCGAGCGCGACGTTGTCGAGCACGTCGAGCCACGGGAGCAACGCGTATTTCTGGAACACGACGCCGCGATCGGCGCCGGGGCCCGTGACCGGCACGCCGTCGACGCACACGTCGCCGGTCGTCGGCGCGACGAAGCCGGCCATGCAGTTCAGCAGTGTCGTCTTGCCGCACCCGGACGCGCCGAGCGCGACGACGAATTCACCGGACTCGATACGCAGGTCGACGCGCGCGAGCGCCTGCGTCGTCGGCCTGCCGCGCTCGCCCGGATAGGCGACCGATACCTGACGGACTTCCAGCGTGCTCATGATCGACGGGCTCCGCGACGAATGGGCTGAACGGCCGCGCTCAGCGCGCGGCCTTCTGCACGAACTGCGGATCGACGCCGGCCGAATAGTCGGCGAGCACCGTCTGGATCGTGCCTTGCGATTTGAGGAACGTGGCCGTGGCCGCGAGCGACTTCGCGGCGCCCGACTGCGCACCGCCGCCGAGCCACGTCGGCGAAGCCTGCTCGGCCGCCGTCGGGAACGCGTAGAGCGCGAGGCTGGCCGGCACATCCTGCGCGTTCGCGCCCGATACCTTCGCGACCGCCGCGACCTGCGGCGAGCCGACCTTCCACGCCGCCGCATGCGCGCGGTAGTCGGCATCGGCCGCCGCGAGCACCTTCACGAAGCGCGTGACGAACTCGGGGTTTTCACGCGCGAACTTGCGGCTCACGACGAAGCCGTCGAAGGTCGCCTTGCCACTTTCTTTCGCAACCTGGCCCGACGTCGTCAACACGGTGCCCGACTGCTTGACCTTCGCGAGCACCGGATCCCAGATGTAGGTCGCGTCGATGTCCCCGCGTGCCCACGCCGCCGCGACTTCGGGCGGACGCAGGTTGACGATCTTCACGTCGTTCGGATTGACGCCCGCGGCCTGCAGCGCGACGAGCGTGTGGAAATGCGACGTCGACACGAACGGCACGCCGATCTTCTTGCCCTTCAGCGATGCGATGTTGGTGACGCCCGAGCCGTTGCGCGCGACGAGCGCCTCGGCGTCGTTGATGTTGTCGAGCACCCAGAACAGCGAGATGTCGAGCCCCTGCGACAGCCCGGCCGCGATCGGGCTCGAGCCGGCTTCGCCGAGCTGCACGGAGCCCGACGCGAGCGCGCGGATCACGTCGGCGCCGCTGTCGAGCTTGCGGAACGTGACCTTGTAGCCGGTCGCCTTTTCGACTTCACCGCTCGCCTGCGCATAGCGCCACGGCACCACCATGTCCTGGTACGCGATCACGACTTCGCGCGTTTCGGCGTGCGCCGCGCCGAGCGCGGCAAAGGCGGTCAGCGCGACGACGGCGCGGCGGATGAAGCTGAAACGGGACATGCGGCTCTCCTTCGGAATGCGGGCATTGCTGCGGGAGAGCCGACTATAGGAGCTTTGCGCGCGGTGGGAGCGAACTTATCCTGCGAAGCTATCGATGCCGTTTCAGCTTTGCTTTTCATGCTTGACCGGATTGCGCGTCCGGTCGGGTGGCGATTGCCGTGCGAACGCAGGAATGGCGTCCGCATCAACGAAAAAGCCCGCATCGCTGCGGGCTTTTTTCGGGTTCGCCGGAAGACGGCGAAGCAAGGACGCTCAGACCACTCCGGCCCCGTGCGCCTGCAGATCGGCGTGATAGCTCGAGCGCACCATCGCGCCGACGGCCGCGTGCGTGAAGCCCATCTTGTACGCCTCTTCCTCGTACATCTTGAACGTATCCGGATGCACGTACGCGCGCACCGGCAGGTGGTGCTCGGACGGCTGCAGGTACTGGCCGATCGTCAGCATGTCGACATCGTGCGCGCGCAGGTCGCGCATCACCTGCAGGATTTCCTCTTCGGTTTCGCCGAGGCCGACCATCAGGCCCGACTTCGTCGCGACGTCCGGATGCAGCGCCTTGAAGTCCTTCAGCAGCTTCAGCGAGTGCGCGTAGTCCGAACCCGGGCGCGCTTCCTTGTACAGGCGCGGCACCGTTTCGAGGTTGTGGTTCATCACGTCCGGCGGGGCGGCGTTCAGGATCGAGATCGCGCGGTCGAGACGGCCGCGGAAGTCCGGCGTCAGGATTTCGATGCGCGTTTCCGGCGACTGTTCGCGCACTTCGCGGATGCACTCGACGAAGTGGCCGGCGCCGCCGTCGCGCAGGTCGTCGCGGTCGACGCTCGTGATCACCACGTACTTGAGCTTAAGCGCACCGATCGTGCGCGCGAGGTTCTTCGGCTCGTCCGGATCGAGCGGATCGGGGCGGCCGTGGCCGACGTCGCAGAACGGGCAGCGGCGCGTGCACTTGTCGCCCATGATCATGAACGTCGCGGTGCCCTTGCCGAAGCATTCGCCGATGTTCGGGCAGCTCGCTTCCTCGCACACGGTATGCAGGTTGTGCTCGCGCAGGATCGTCTTGATCTCGTTGAAGCGCGAACTGCCGGTGGCCGCCTTCACGCGGATCCACTCGGGCTTCTTCAGCTTCTCGATCGGAATGACCTTGATCGGAATGCGCGCCGTCTTCGCCTGCGCCTTCTGCTTGGCGGTCGGATCGTAGGCAGGAGTCGCGGCCGAATCGGCCGGTGCGGGGGAAGCGGTAACGTCAGTCATTCGAATGTTGTTCCAGTGCCTGCGGCTTGTCGGCGGCCGCGGATGCGCCGTCGAGGTTGGCGATCAGACGGCGCACCAGCGTGTGGGCGACGTCGTTCCAGTCGGCGGCAACCTCGAGGCTCGCCATGTCGACAGTTTCCAGTCCGGCATAGCCGCACGGGTTGATCGCAAGAAACGGGCGCAGATCCATCTTCACGTTCAGGCTCAGCCCGTGATAGCTGCAGCCGTTGCGGATCTTCAGGCCGAGGGCCGCGATTTTCGCGCCCTCGTGCACGCCGGACGCCACGTAGATCCCGGGCGCGCCCGCCTTGCGGACCGAAGCGAGATTATACGCCGCGAGGGTTTCGATCACGGCCTCCTCGATCTTCGTCACGAGCGTGCGCACCATCAGCTTGCGCCGGCGCAGGTCCAGCAGCAGGTACGCGACGATCTGGCCGGGGCCGTGGTAAGTGATTTGCCCGCCGCGGTCGACCTTCACGAGCGGCACGCCGCTGTCGGCCACCAGCAGGTGGGCCGGGTCGCCGGCCTGGCCGAGCGTGTAGACGGGCGGGTGCTCGACCAGCCAGATCTCGTCGCCGGTATCGGCCGTGCGCGTGTCGGTGAACGCGCGCATCGCGTCGAAGCTCGCCTCGTAGGTCTCGACGCCCCGCCACCGCACGGTGACCGGCGGGGCCGGCTGATCCGGGGACCCGGCGGGCGATGCGGAAACGGCAACAGGCGTGGACACGATGGAAACCGGCGAGACGGACATGGGCGGTAGTTTACCGAAAACCCGTGGGTCTCGCCGGCCTCGGGAGAGGGACGGATCGCCGGTATCCGTCGGAGGAAATGATGGTCAGACGGTGCGCCAGCCGTCGTGAAGCAGCGCGGTCAGGCGTTCGCGCAGCCGTGCCAGCCCGCCGAGCGCGACTTCCCGGGGCGGCCGCGACACCGAGAACGCGACGCGCGTGCCCTCCCGGCCTTCCGCGCTGAGCCACAGCCGCTCGCCGCGACGCAGCTTCAGCGTTTCGCCGTCGACCAGGAAGTAGTCGTTGACGTCGTTGCTGCGCGTCGCCCACACCGGCCCGCTCTGGACGATCAGCCGCGTGCTGCGTTGTACCTTCATCGGCACGGTTTCGCCCGCGGGGATTTCGAACGTGATGCTTGAAGAAATTTCTTGCATGATCGACTCCGCCAATAAGTGCTCCGATGGCTACAATCGTAGTCACTCCAAGGCGTCAGACAAAACGACCAATTTTCACGTCGATGTGAGGAAAATTAGCAAATGGACCTCCGCCAGCTACCTGCGCTGAACGCGATTCGCGCGTTCGAAGCCGCCGCCCGTCACGAGAATTTCTCGCGCGCCGCCGACGAGCTGTTCGTCACGCACGGCGCGGTCAGCCACCAGGTCCGCGCACTCGAGGAGGAGCTCGGCGTGCAGCTGTTCACGCGCAACGGCAAGCGGCTGTGCCTGACCGACGCCGGCATGCGCTACGCGCAGCAGATCCGCACCGCGCTGATGGTGATCGCCGACGCGACCCGCGACGTGCGCGCGAGCGACCGCGACCGGCGGCTCGTGGTGTCGATGCTGTCGTCGTTCGCCGCGCGCTTCATCACGCCGCGCATCGGCACGTTCATCGAGCGGCATCCGGAAATCGACGTCGAGCTGCAGTCCACCAACTCGCTCACCGATTTCGCGCGCGACGACGTCGATCTCGCGATCCGGTTCGGTCAGGGCAACTATCCGGGGCTGCACGTCGAGCCGTTGTTCGACGAGGTGTTCTTTCCGGCGTGCGCGCCGACGCTGAACGGCGGCAAGCTGCCGCAAACGCCCGCCGATCTCGTGCACTACCCTCTGCTGCGCTCGGACGACGAGCTGTGGCGGCCGTGGTTCGACGCGGCCGGGCTCAAGACGCTGACCGAGCCGAAACGGGGGATTCTGTACCAGGACTCGTCGAACCTGCTGCTGGCCGCGATCGACGGCCAGGGCATCGCGCTGGTGCGCCGCTCGCTCGCGGTGCACGACCTGCTCGACGGGCGCATCGTGCGCCTGTTCGACATCGACGGGCCGAGCCCGTGGCACTATTTTTTCGTGTGTCCGCCGCCGCTCCTGAACACGCCGCGGGTGCAGGCGTTCAGGACCTGGCTGCTTCAGGAAGTCGCCGAATACAAGCGGCTGTGCGACGAACTGGACGCGCGGCGCGCGGCGGGGAAGACCCCGGCCGAGTGCGCGCAGGAAGGAGGATGGAGGGTGTAGGGCCTGTTCCCGCTAATAACAGGCCCTAGAGTACGACCTTGACCATCGGATGGCCGGTCAGTGCGCGGTAGATGTTGTCGAGCTGTTCCTGGCTCGTCGCCCGCACGGTGATCGTGAGGCCCGTGTAATTACCGCCGCTCGACGCACGCTCCTCGATCTTCTCGACATCGATCTCGTTGTCGTGAACGGCCACGACCTTGAAGATCGTGTCCTTGAACTCCGGGTGCGCCTTGCCCATGATCTTGATCGGGAAATCGCACGGGAACTCCAGCAGCGACTCCTTCCGGGTATCGATCGCGCCGGTCACCTCGATGGTTTTGGTGGGTTCGCTCATCATTTGCTCCGGGTTAGGTCAAACTGTTCAAACTCGCGCGCTTTCGCGCGCTGGTACGCGTCATACAACGCCGCGAATACGGGGCCCGGCTTGCCGCCATGCACGGGCAGATCGTCGAGCGACGTGACGGGCAGCACTTCCTTCGTGGCCGACGTGATCATGATTTCGTCGGCCGCGCGCAACTCCACTTCGCTGATCTCGCGTGCGACGAACGGGATCTTGCATTCGTCCGCCAGTTCCTCGATCAGCGCGTAGCGGATCCCCTCGAGGATCTTGTTGCTGCGCGGCGGCGCGAGCAGCTCGCCGTTCTTCACGATCCACACGTTCGACGACGAGCCTTCCGTCAGGTTGCCGTCGCGCAGTTGCAGCGTCTCGAACGCATCGCGTTCGGCCGCATGCTGCGCCATCAGCACGTTGCCGAGCAGCGAGATCGACTTGATGTCGCAATGCAGCCAGCGACGATCCTCGGCCGTCACGCAGCGCACACCCTTCGCGCGCTCTTCTTCCGACGGCAGGCGCAGCGGGCTCGTCATCATGAACACCGTCGGCACCGCGTTCGCCGGGAACGCGTGGCCGCGCTTCGCGACACCGCGCGTCACCTGCAGGTAGACGAGCGCGTTGGCCGCTCCGAGCCCTTCGGCATTCGCCGCGACGACGCGCTCGATCAGCGCACGCCAGCCCGCGTCGTCGTGCGGGCTCGCGATGCCGATCTTCTTCAGGCTGCGCTCGAGCCGCGCCAGATGCTGCTCGATCCGGAACGGCACGTGCGCGCCGTCGTGCGCATAAACGGGGACAACTTCATACACGCCGTCGCCGAAGATGAACCCGCGGTCGAGCACCGGTACACGGGCTTCCGACAGCGGCACCATTTCCTCCTGCGACGATACGCTGAGGTAGACGATCGGTTCGAATTCGGCTTGGCTCATAGCGATGACAGATGGGGATGAAGTCGTGAAAACAAAGGCCCGTCGTGCTTACTTCTTCTTGCTGAACATCAGCAGGATCGAGTCCCAGATACGCCCGAAGATACCCGCTTCCGGCACGGCCTGCAGTGCGACGACCGGGAATTCGGACAGCGTCTTGCCGTCGGCGACGATCTTCACGGTGCCGACCTGCTGGCCTTCCGCGAGCGGCGCGATCAGCGGCGCGTTGACGTCGACTTCCGTCTTGATCTTGTCGCCGAGGCCGCGCGGCACGGTCGCCCACTGGTCGCCCTTCACGCCGACCTGCACGGTGTTTTCCTTGCCCTTGTAGACGCGCGGCGTCGACATCGCCTGGCCGCCCTTGAACAGGCGCACCGAATCGAACGCGCTGTAGCCGTAGTTCAGCATCTTCATGCTGTCCTGCGTGCGGTCGCTTTCCTTCTGCTCGCCCATCATCACCGACACGAGACGGCGCTGGCCGTCCACGCCCGGAATCGCGCGCTTCGACGACGCGATCAGGCAATAGCCGGCCGCCTGCGTGTGGCCCGTCTTCAGGCCGTCGACCGTCGGGTCGAGCCACAGCAGACGGTTGCGGTTGCCCTGGCGGATGTTGTTGTACTTGAACTCCTTCTCCGAGAAGATGCCGTAGTACTGCGGAAAATCGCGGATCAGGTGCGCGGACAGCTTCGCGAGGTCGCCGGCCGTCGTGTAGTGGTTCGGGTCGGGCATGCCGTTCACGTCGGCGAAGTGCGTGCCCTTCATGCCGAGGCGCTGCGCCTCGTCGTTCATCAGCGTGACGAACTGCCCTTCGCTGCCGCCGACGAGTTCGGCCAGCGCGATCGCGGCGTCGTTGCCCGACTGGATGATCATCCCGTACACGAGGTCGTGCACGGACACCGGCTTGTTCGCCTCGATGAACATGCGCGACTCGTCGCGGCCGACGCGGCGCACGGCTTCGCTCGGCGTGACGATCTGCTCCATCGAGATCTTCTTCTTGTCGAGCGCCTCGAACACGAGGTACGCGGTCATCAGCTTCGTCAGCGACGCGGGCTCGACGCGTTCATCGGCATTGCCCGATGCGAGCACCGTGTTGCTGGTCGCATCGACGAGCACCCACGAGCGCGCATTCACGCCCGGCGGCGGCACCGCGCCCGGCATGTAGGTCGCGGGCGCGCCGGTGAACTGCTCGGTGGCGGCCGGCGCCGCATGCGCGGCCTTGGCCTTGGCGGCCGGCTTCGCCTCGGCGACGACGATCGTCGATGCGAGCGCGACGGGCAGCATCACGCCGAGCGCGACGTTGCGCGCGGCGGTGCCGAAGGCGATGGAGGAAGCGAGGGACTTGAGGCCTTGGGGAGACAGACGCATGATCGATTCAGGCTGATGGCAGAAAGTGCGGTGCGAAACGCGCAGGGTTGAACGGCAAGGCGGCGGGCGTTTCGGGCACTCGCCCGACATCGTCGGGCGACGCGAAACGCGCCGGTTGGACTCGTGCGGACGCGTTCGGTTCGCGGCCGTCGCGAGCGGGCGGACAGGCGGCGAAACGAGCGCCGCAATGGGCCCAGCCGGGCCGCGGGCGACGCGGAATCCGGCCATTATACGTGGGCGCGCAGGGCGTTTTCGCGAACCTGGCGCCGGACGGTTGCACATCGGCATCGGGCGCGGGGTGGCGGCAAGTTGCCCGTCATCGCACGCGAAGGTGTGCGAAAGGCATGCGCAGGCGAGGTGGAAGCGGGGTGGCGCCGCACGGGGCGGCGCGATGACGCTTGGGGGAAGCGCGCCTCGGGCGAGGGCCGGAGGTCATGTGCAGGAAGCGACGCAGGCCGCCGGCGTCATGCCGGCAACCGCACACTGGCTAGCGCCATGCGTCGACGATGATGCGCTTGAGCACGTGCAGCTTGCGATGCAGGAAATGCTCGGCGCCGGGGATCACGACGACCGGCAGTTCCTGCGGCCGCGCCCAGTCGTACACGGACGCGATCGGCACCGTGTCGTCGGTTTCGCCGTGGATCACGAGCGTGTTCTCGGGCACGTCGGCCACCTGCCAGCGACTCGCGGCCGTGCCGACGAACACCATCCGTTCGATCGTCTCGCCCGCATCGCGCAGCCGCTTCGCGACGTGCGACAGCACGAAGGTGCCGAACGAGAAGCCCGCGAGCACGAGCGGCAGGTCGGCATACGCGGGCTGCGCGCGCATGTGCGCGAGCACCGCGAGCAGGTCGTCGGCCTCGCCGGTGCCGTTGTCGTGCACGCCTTCGGTCGCGCCGACGCCGCGGAAGTTCGACCGGAACACGACGTAGTTCAGCTGCACGAGCGTGCGCGCGAGGGTTTGCGCGACCTTGTTGTCCATCGTGCCGCCGAACAGCGGATGCGGATGCGCGACGAGCGCGATGCCGCGCGGCGCGGCGCCGCTTTCGCGTACTGCGTCAGGGAGGTCGACGGCGATTTCGATCTGCCCGACCGGGCCCGCGATCAGCGACTTCTGCGTATGAACGTTCATTCGGCCGGCCCGCTCAGATCTTCAGGCGGTCGACGACCTTGCCGTCGCGCAGGTGCGACTCGACGATCTCGTCGATGTCGGCCTGGTCGACATACGTGTACCACGTGCCTTCCGGATACACGACCATCACGGGCCCTTCCTCGCAGCGGTCGAGGCAGCCGGCCTTGTTGATGCGGACCTTGCCGGGCCCCGCGAGGCCGAGTTCCTTCACGCGCTTTTTCGCGTATTCCTGCATGGTCTGCGCGTCGCATTGCGCGCAGCTCGGGCGTTCGGCGCCCGGTTCGCGCTGGTTCAGGCAGAAGAAGACGTGGTGCTGGTAGTAGGAATCCATGATGGTGACGAGCGGCCCGGCGCGAGGCCGTGCGGAAAGAGGAGCGGTTGTCGCTGCGCGGGGCAACGGGCGTGTCGTGTTCGGTGCCGATGGGTGCCGAACACTGCACTCATGCCGAAGATTATAGCGAGCGGCACGCGCCGCTGCCTGCGATACCGCCGCGACCGCGGCGCCGCAGCCCTCGCGTCACCGGCGCAAGGCAGACGGCAGCCATGCATGCTCGACGCGCTGGCCGAGCCAGATCAGCGCCGCGTACGGCCAGATCCACGCGAGCCAGCGCGCGAGGCTGTTGAAGTGCACGTAGCGGCCCTGCCGCCAGCCCGACAGCGTGAAGTCGAAGAACGGATTGACCGGCAGCAGGTTCACGAGCGCCACGCCGGCCAGCAGCGCGAGCGCCGCGAGCATCGCGCGCCCGGTCGCCGGCACGTGCAGCGCGACAAGCGCGGCCGCGAAGCCGAGCTCGATCCCGAGCCGCGCGCCGGGCGTCGCCCACACGACGACGAGGCCGGTGGCCGACTGCATGAACGTCGCGGCCGCCTTCAGCACGAGGGTCGCGGCGACGAGGGCGATCAGGAGCCGGATGCGCGGCGCACGCGGCCGCATCGCGAGCGACGCGATCGTCAGTGCGGCGAACAGCATCAACCCGCCGAGCGCGGCCTCCCATGCGGAATCGGACAGCCAGCCGTCGACGCGTTCGGGCCATTCGCCCACGCGCCATGCGGCCGGCAGCCACGCAAGCAGCGCGTCCTGCATCGACGCGTCGGCGCGCTCCCACAGCGCGGCCGGCCAGTCGCCGATGCCGAACAGGAACGGCGACGGGAACAGGATCGCGAACGGCCACAACCCGGCGAGCAGCAGCGGCGTCGCGCCGTCGTCCTCGAACCACGCGAAGCGCAGCCGGCGCAGCGCGCCGCGATCGAGCAGCGCACCGGTGGCCGGCGCGACGAGCGCGGCGCCCAGCAGCGCACCGAGCGCATTGGCCGCGAGATCGAGATTCGACGCGACGCGCGTCGGCAGGTAGGTTTGCAGCGCTTCCATCGAGCCCGACAGCAGCACGCCGAGCCCGGCCGCGATCAGCGTCGCGGCCACGCCGCGCCAGCGCGGGTGCAGCGCGAGCACGGCGAGCGCGCCGAACGGCATGTAGCCGACTACGTTCGTGACGACGTCGAATGCGGTCACGTAGCGCTGCATCGGCGCGAACAGGTAGTCGAACGGCCTGATGCCGAGCGACACCCAGCCGTCGAACGGATACAGCGACGCGTAGACGACGAGCGCCGCGTAAGCGGCAAAGGCCCGCCGCGCGAGCGGCGATGCGCGAGGGGTGCCGGTCGCGCTCATCGCGGCTGCGCGGCACGCGTCACGGCGTGCCCGCGTACGCCTGCATGCCGACCCACGCGGCGATCTGCGACACGAGCTGATCGCTCGCCGTCGCGAGCGCGCGGGCGCCACCCGCCGCATCGGGCGTGCTCGACGGCGCTCGTGCAACGAACGTGCGCTGGCCGAGCACCTTGCCGTCCAGCATCAGCGTCGCGCGCGCGGTCACGGCGCCGTGGCTCTGCGACTGGCCGTCGAACACCTGTTCGAATTCGTTCAGGTCGACCTTGAGGGTCGGCGCGCGCACGCCGTCGGTGCCTTCGAGCACCGTGCCGCGCGACGACAGCGCGCCGCGCAGCCGCTGCGTGAGCAGCTGGGCGGGCGGCGCAGTCCAGCGGCTGTCGCGGTAGACGGCCACATGCTGTGCGTCCACATACGCGAGGCGGTAGGCGAACTTGTCGGAGTCGAGCGCGTCGGGCGCGGCGACGTCGAGCACCTTCAGCGCGGGCCCCGGGCCTGCGGACACGACCGATGTGGCCGGCCCGAGGTCGTAGCGCACATTCGACAGCACCGCGCTGTTGCCGGCGCAGCCGGCGGCGAGCGACAGCGTCAGCACGGCAAGCGCGGCCGCGGCGGGACGCAGCGCGCGGTCAAGGATTCGTGGCATGGCGTGTTCCTGCATGATGTTTCCGGTTTCGATGGGTATCACTGCCCGGCCGTCGCACCCGGCCAGACGAAGCCGGGCTCGCCGGGCCCCGGCGCCGCGCCGGGCGAACCGAACAACAGACTGCGCGGATTGCGGCCAAGTTCACCGGCCACGTCCTTCAATTGCCGCGATGCGTCGCCGACGTTGCCGGCGAGCGCGTTGAAACGCGGCAGCGTGTCGTACTGCACGCGCGCGTTGAGGTCGTTCAGCGCGACGCCGACCTGCTCCGCGGCCGTGCCGGCCTTGTTCAGGTTCGACACGAGCGGCCCGTTCGGCTGCAGCAGCGTGTTCGCCGACGCCATTGCGCGGTTCACCTCGTGCATCGTCTCCGGCAACGCGGTGACCGCCGGGCCGAGCTGCTTCGTCAGCGTGGCGGCGCCATCGGCCGCGTGCTGCAGGCTCTCGGCGGTCGCGCGCAACTGCTCGCGCATCTCGGGCGACATCAGCGCATTCGCGCTCTTCGCGGCCAGTTCGAGCTGCCGCAGCAGCACATCGCCGCGCTCCTGGATCTGGTCGAACAGGCTCGGGCGCATCGGGATCTGCGCGATCGCCTTCGCCGACGACGGCAGCGGCGCGAGATCGCGGCCCGTGTCCTCGAGCTGCACGAACGCGATGCCCGTCACGCCCTGGAAGCCGAGGCTGCCGTAGGTCGACTGCGTGATCGGCGCGTCCTGGTCGACGAGGATCCGGATCCGGATCTGGCCCGGGTGCGAGCGATCGAAGCCGATCGACTGCACCTTGCCGACGTCGAGGCCGCGAAAGCGCACGGCCGCGTCCGGGAACAGCCCCGTCACGTTGGTGCGCGCGAGCAGGTCGTACGGCACGCGCACGGTGCGGTCGACGTTGAACCAGAAGACGGTGCCCGCGATCGCGAGCGTCAGCGCGATCGTGAACAGGCCGGCCCAGAACGCATGTGATTTGTTTTCCATTCGCGGATTCCTTGCTCCTACAGCTCGACGCTCGACAGCGCCGGTTCGAGGGCCGCCTTCGGCAGCTTCGCGCGCCGCTCGGGCGGCAGCGCCTGCAATGCGCGGCGCCCGCGCAGCCCCAGGAAATATTCGTGGATGAACGGATGGTCGACGTTCGCGGCCTCCTCGACCGGCGCGGCGACCAGCACCTTGCGGTCGGCCAGCACCGCGACGCGTGTCGACAGCGCGACCATCGTGTCGAGATCGTGCGTCACCATCACGACGGTCAGCCCGAGCGTGCGGTGCAGCGTCGCGATCAGCTCGACGAATTCGTCCGACGCCTGCGGATCGAGGCCGGCCGTCGGCTCGTCGAGGAACAGCAGCTCGGGCTCGAGCGCGATCGCGCGCGCGATGCCCACCCGCTTGACCATCCCGCCCGACAGCGCGGCCGGCATCTTCGACGCATGCTTGCACGGCAGCCCGACCATCTCGAGCTTCAGCATCACGATGTCGTGCAGCAGGTCCGGCGGCACGCGGCCGAGCTCGCGCAGCGGCTGCGCGACGTTGTCGAATACCGTCATCGACGAGAACAGCGCGCCCTGCTGGAACAGCATCCCGGAGCGCGTGCGCATCATCCGCGCGCTCGCGTCGTCGATCGTCGCCGTATCTTCGCCGAACACCTTGATCGTGCCCGACGTCGGCCGCTCGAGGCCGAGGATCTGCCGCACGAGCGTGGTCTTGCCGGAGCCCGAGCCGCCGACGATCGCCACGATCTCGCCGCGCCGCACGTCGAAGTCGAGCTTCTGGTGAATGATGTTGCGCCCGTAGCGCTTGGTCAGGTTGCGCACCTCGATCACGAGGTCGGCTGCATCGTCCGCCGCAGCCGGCCCGGCAGCGACCGCCCCGGCGCCGATGGCCGCGGCGTGCGCGGTCGTTTCGTTCGAAGCGTTCATCCGAGCCCCACGTTCTGGAACAGGATCGCGAACACCGCGTCGGCGAGGATCACGACCGTGATCGACGACACGACCGACGTGGTCGTGCCTTCGCCGAGGCTCTGCGAGTTCGCCTTGATCCGGAAACCGAAATGGCAGGCGACCAGCGCGATCAGCATGCCGAACACGACGCCCTTGCCGACCCCGATGTACAGGTTCGCAATCGGCACGACGCCCGGCAGCGAGCGCACGAAATAGTTGACGTCGATGCCGAGTACGAGCTTCGCGGCGAGCGCGCCGCCCGTCAGCGCGATGATGTTGGTCCACATCACGAGCAGCGGCATCGCAATGCCGAGCGCGAGCACGCGCGGCAGGATCAACCGCAGCCCGTGCGGGATGCCCATCACGCGCATCGCGTCGAGTTCCTCGGTCACGCGCATCACGCCGATCTGCGCGGTGATCGCCGAGCCCGAGCGGCCCGCGACGAGAATCGCCGACAGCACCGGGCCGAGCTCGCGGATCACCGACAGCCCGAGGATGTTCACGATGTAGCGGTTCGCGCCGAACATCTGCAGCTGCTGCGCGGACAGGTAGCTGAGCACGATGCCGATCAGGAACGCGACGAGCGCGGTGATCGGCAGCGCCTGCGCGCCGGCGCTGTAGATGTTCGCCGAGGTTTCCTTCCACGGCATCGTCTTCGGGCGGCGCAGCACCGACAGCGCATCGAGAATCACGAGGCCGAACATCGCGATGCCGCCCTGCAGGTGTTCGCCGAACGCGAAGATCGCCTGGCCGAGCCGCGTGACGGGATCGAACCGCACGATGCGCTCGGGCGCCTCGCGCTGGCTGTCGAGCCGCTCGATACGCTCGAAGATCGTGCGCTGCGTGGCGCTCAGCGCGACGCCGGCCGGCAGCTTGCGGCCCCAAACGCGCCACAGCGCCTGGCCGCCGACGTGGTCGAGCCGCTCGATGCCGGACAGATCCCATTCGCTCACGCGCCCGGACGCGATGCTCGCGATGCGGCGCGCCACCGCGCCGCGATTGCGTGCAAGCGCGAGCGCGGTCCACTGACCGGTCAGGCGCACCGTCTGGCCCTGGCCGCCGGCGTCGACCGACAGGCCGGGAGGAGTCTCGAAGTCCAAGGGCAGGTTGTTTGCAAAAAGGTGACAGCGGCCATTGTAGCGAACCGTCCGACGACGCGACGTGAGGATTTCGGCGGGGCGCCCGGCCGGGGGAGCCAGGCCGGGAACACCGGCTCCGGGGGATGCGCGAGAGCCGACGCCGCCGGCCCGTTGCCGGCTTCGTCACCTTTCATTCTTCCGTCACGATTCCTTTCGATACTCTCACGCGCCGCACCTCAGGCCGTCGGCGCCCCGCGCCGCCATGCGTTGCGACTCTCGCATTCCATAAAACAGAACACCGAACAGGACAACCGATGCGTCTCCCCCTGCTTTCCCGCCGTCGCGTGCCGGCCATCGCCGCGCTCGCCAGCCTCGCCTTCATCCTCGCCGCCTGTGGCGGCGACGACGTCACCTCGCAGCCGGTAACGCCGCCGGCGGCCCAGGCGCCCGTCGGCACGACGGCCACGCTCGCCCTGCTCGAGACGACCGACCTGCACACCAACGTGCTGTCGTATGACTATTTCAAGCTCGCCGCCGACAACTCGCTCGGCTTCGAGCGCGTGTCGACGCTGATCGCGCAAGCGCGCGCGCAGTATCCGAACACGCTGCTGCTCGACAACGGCGACACGATCCAGGGCACCGCGCTGTCGGACTACCAGGCGCTCGTGAAGCCGGTCGGCTGCGACCAGACGCTCGCGATCTACAAGGTGATGAACGCGGCGAAATTCGACGGCGGCGGGATCGGCAATCACGAATTCAACTACGGGCTGCCGTACCTGTCGCAGGTGACCGGCAACACGTTCGAGGTCGACGGCCTGCCGGCGCCGGCCCAGCAGAAGAAGTGCGCGGGCCCGAACTTCCCGCAGGTGCTCGCGAACGTGATCAGCGCGAAGACCAACGCGCCGCTGTTCACGCCGTACACGATCCTGACCCGCACCGTGACCGCGACGACGCCGGACGGCAAGACGGTCAGCGCGCCCGTGAAGATCGGCATCATCGGCTTCACGCCGCCCGCGATCATGAGCTGGGACAAGCGCTGGCTCGACGGCAAGGTCTACACGACCGGCCTGAAGGAAGCCGCCGAGAAGTACATTCCGGAGATGCGCGCGAAGGGCGCCGATCTCGTCGTCGCGATCTCGCACGGCGGCCTCGACAATTCCGCGTATTCGCCGACGATGGAGAACGGCAGCTGGTGGCTGTCGAAGGTGACCGGTATCGACGCGATGCTGATCGGCCACTCGCACCAGGTGTTCCCGGACGCGAACAGCACCGTGTCGCAGTTCAACCTGCCGGGCGTCGACAAGGTCAAGGGCACCGTCAACGGCGTGCCGACCGTGATGGCCAACTACTGGGGCAAGCACCTCGGCGTGATCAAGCTCGGCCTGAAATTCGACGGCAAGACGTGGAGCGTCGACAAGTCGCAGACGACCGTCGAGGCGCGGCCGATCCAGAACGCCGACAAGAGCTACGTCGCGGCCGATCCGTCCGTGTCCGCCGCGATCGCCGCCGAGCACCAGGCGACGATCGACTATGTGAAGACGCCGATCGGCTCGACCGACTACCGGATGAACTCGTACTTCGCCGATGTCGGCGACCCGGGCGCGATCCAGATCGTCAACGAGGCGCAGGCCGACTACGTGAAGACCTACGTGCAGGCGAACCTGCCGCAATACGCGTCGCTGCCGGTGCTGTCGGTCAGCGCGCCGTTCAAGAGCGGCTTCGGCGGCGGCACCGACTACACCGACGTCGCGCCGGGCGCGCTCGCGATCAACAACGCGGCCGACCTGTACCTGTACCCGAACACCGTGTACGCGGTGAAGGTGAGCGGCGCCGACGTGAAGAACTGGCTCGAAACGGCCGCGAAGCGCTTCAACCGCATCGACCCGACCAAGGCGACCGTGCAGCCGCTCGTCAGCACGTTCCCCGGCTACAACTTCGACATGTTCACGTCGGCCGATCTCGCGTATGAAATCGACGTCACGCAGCCGGTCGGCAGCCGGATCAAGAACCTGACGTACAAGGGTGCGGCGATCGACCCGAACGCGCAGTTCATCGTCGCGACCAACAACTACCGCGCGAGCGGCGGCGGCAACTTCCCGGGCCTCGACGGCAGCAAGACGATCTTCGCGTCGCCCGATGCGAACCGCGACGTGCTGATCGCGTTCATCAAGAAGCGCGGCGCAATCACGCGCGCGGCCGACGGCGCCCAGCGCAGCTGGCGCTTCACGAAGCTCGCGAGCTCGGTCGCGCACGTGCAGTTCGCGTCCGCGCCGAATCGCCTCGGCGACGCGGCGGCGGCCGGCCTGACCGGCATCACGCAGGTCGCGGCCGACGACGGCTCGGGCAAGAACCTCGCCACTTACGAAATCGACCTCACGCAATGAGACCCGCGATGCAACCGATCCGGACGATGCGGCCGGCCGAAACCGGCCTCTCCGCCGCCGCGCGGCGTCTGCTGCGCGCGAAACTTCCGCCGGCCGCGCTGCTCGCGATGGCGGCCGTGACCGTCGCGGCCGTCGTCGCGGCGACCGGCCTGCGCGGCGCCGGCCCGCGCCGAGCGCCGCGCAGCTCGACGAGTGGCAGGCGATGGTCACGCAGGCCACCGAGCCGCACGCACTCGCGCAGTTGCGCACGCTGGCGCGCCGCGGTTCGGGCGACGCGCAGGCGGCGCTCGGCATCGCGCTCGTCGACGCGCGCGAACCGGGCCTGCGCGACGAGGGGCGCGGCTGGCTGGAAACGGCCGCGGCAGCAAACAGCAAGGCCGACGCGCCGGCCGCGCGGCGTGCGCAGCTCGCGCTCGGCAAGGCGTTGCTGCTCGGCAGCAGCGACATGCCGAAGGACTATGCACGCGCCCGCACGCTGCTCGGCGAAGCGGCCGCGCAGGGCGACCCGGCCGCCGCGTATTACCTCGGGCTGATCTATCGCAGCGGTTACGGCGTCGCCGCCGATCCCGTGCAGGCCGCGCACTGGTTCGACGTCGCGTCGCGCGCGGACATCCCGGCCGCGGACTTCATGCTCGCGAACGCGTACCGCGAAGGCAGCGGCGTGCCGCGCGACGAGGCGCGCGCGCTGGCGCTGTATCGCCGCGCCGCCGAGCACGAGCTGCCGGAAGCCGTGCAGACGCTCGCGATGGCCTATCGCAACGGCGAGCTCGGGCTCAAGCCCGACGCGGACGAGTTCCATGCGCAGTGGATCGAGACCGCGCACGCGCTGAAGCACCCCGTCGTCGCGCCTTGACGATGCTTCCGCCCGCAGGCGCACACGCATGCGCGAACCGGCAGCCCGCCGGCATCCCGCCGGCTGCATGACGCGCATGCCCCGACGCCCCGCGCATCGATCACACGGCAACGGAATCGATCGCGGGGCGCGGGCCCGCGCGCCGTTTGCATTGCCGCCGTCGGGCCGCTCCATGCCGGTCGTTCGGCGTGCGGCAATGCATTAACATGCAGCCTCACAATAAAACCTGAGAGATCTGCATCCATGTCCCATCGCCTTTCCTGGCGTGGTGCCGCTGCCGTCGGCGCCGTCGCCGTTGCCATCGCCGCCGCCCCGCTCACCGCACTCGCCGCGCCGCCCGCCCAGCCCGACATCTTCAACGCCGCGCTTTGCAAGCCGCCGTTCACGTCGGACCTGATGGACTCGATCTACAACACCGCCAAGGCAGCCGATCCGAAACCGGACGAGTCGATGCTGGGCGCCGCGGTCTATCGCCTGCCGGAGCCGATCCACCACGATGGCTTCACGACGCAGCAGGTCGTGTTCGTCAGTACCGGGATCGGCGTGCTCGTGGACGGCGAGGTCGCCGACCAGCTCGCGAAGCGCTACCAGCTCACCCTCGAGAAGGGCAACCTGCTGGGCGCGTCGTCCGTCGGCTATTCGCGCCGGCTGACGGTCCGCGGCCCGGGCGGTGCGCTGATCCTCGTGTCGGCCCGCCAGGGCCCGGCACTGAAGGGCAAGACGCTGCTGACGTGCGAAATGACGTCCGAGGAGGACATCAAGGCGCTGGAGCGGATGGAAAGGCATTGAGCCAGGCGGCGCCGCGGCGCCGTTCGCATGCGGGCGGCCGCGCGCCACCCTCCTCCGCGGCCGCGTGCGTCGCCCGACGCGCGCCATCGTCCCCTGTCGCTACAATAGGCGCCATGAACGCCCCCACCTCCTCCGACACGCCCGATTCCGGCGACGCGCACATCGCGCGCAACCGGCTCGAGGCGCACACGGACGCCGCGCCGCGTGCGTGGCCGCTCGACATCGTCGCCGCCACCGGCTCGACCAACGCCGACGTCGCGACCCGGCTCAAGGCGCTGCCGCGCAAGGCGAACGCGCTGCCCGCGCCGCTCGTGCGCGTCGCGTTCGAGCAGACGGCCGGCCGCGGCCGGCAGGGCCGCCCGTGGTTCGCGCAGCCCGGTAATGCGCTGCTGTGCTCGGTCGGCTGCATCGTGCCGCGCCCCGTCGAAGCACTCGGCGGCCTCAGCATCGCGATCGGCGTTGCGCTCGCCGAAGGGCTGGCCACGCTGCCGCTCGACGCCCATACGCGCGTCGCGCTCAAATGGCCGAACGACCTGCTGCTGACCGCCACCGACGACGGCACGCCACGCATTGTCGGCAAGCTCGCCGGGATCCTGATCGAAACCGCGTGGACCACCGCCGACGCCACCGCCGTCGTGATCGGCTTCGGCATCAACGTGCGCGGCGCGGAGGCCGTCGCCGCGCAGGTCGACGCGCTGCGTGCGCGCGAAGCGACGCTCGCGAGCGGGCTGCCGCCCGCCGCGCTGTCGATCGCGTGCGCATCGGCCAACCTGACCGATACGCTCGCCGCGTCGCTGAATGCGCTCACACCGGCGCTCGCGCAGTTCGGCGCCGAAGGGCTCGCGCCGTTCCTGCCGCGCTGGCACGCGCTGCACGCGTACGCGGGGCGCGAAGTCGTCCTGCTCGAACAGGGTGTCGAACGCGTACGCGGCATCGCGACGGGCATCGACGCGACCGGCCAGCTGCTGCTCGATACGCCGGACGGCGTGCAGGCGATCGCCGCCGGCGACGTGTCGCTACGCGAAGCGCAATGAACGAGCCGCACCTGCTGATCGACGCCGGCAACAGCCGGATCAAGTGGGCGCTCGCCGATGCGCAGCGCACGCTCGTCGAGACGGGCGCGTTCGGCCACACACGCGACGGCGGCGCCGATCCGGACTGGTCGACGCTGCCGCGTCCGCGCGGCGCTTGGATCTCGAACGTCGCGGGCGCCGAGGTGGCCGCCCGGCTCGACACGCTGCTCGACGCACGCTGGCCGGGCCTGCCGCGCACGACGATACGCTCGCGTCAGACGCAATGCGGCGTGACGAACGGCTATACGACGCCCGACCAGCTCGGCAGCGACCGCTGGGCCGGCCTGATCGGCGCGCACGCGGCGTTTCCGGGCGAGCACCTGCTGATCGCGACGTTCGGCACCGCGACGACGCTCGAGGCGCTGCGCGCGGACGGCCGCTTCACGGGCGGGCTGATCGCACCGGGCTGGGCACTGATGATGCGCGCGCTCGGCACGCACACCGCGCAGTTGCCGACGCTGACCACCGACATCGCGAGCGGCCTGCTCGCGGGTGCGCAGGCCGAACCGTTCCAGGTCGACACGCCGCGCTCGCTGTCGGCCGGTTGCCTGTACGCGCAGGCCGGGCTGATCGAGCGCGCGTGGCGCGATCTCGCGGATGCATGGCAGGCGCCCGTGCGGCTCGTGCTGGCCGGCGGCGCGGCGGACGACGTCGCGCGAGCGCTGACGCTCCCGCATACGCGGCACGATGCGCTGATCCTGTCCGGGCTCGCGCTGATCGCCGCGGAAGCGGCGGCGGCACCGAAGTGAGGGGAAAGCGCCGGCATCGCGCCGGCGCACGGCAACATCCGCCCGTTCGGGCCTGCGTCACGATGACGGTGGAGACGGGCCGCGCCATGACGGCAGCCCGCCCGCGCGGTCAACGGATGGCATGAAATAGCCGGCGATGCGGCCGGCCCGATTGAATGACGTGAACCACTTCAATGACGACGAGGAGTGTCGACGATGCTGCGCTGGCTGATCGCTGTTCTCTTTCTCGCCAACATGCTTGCGTTCGTGGTGGCGCGCGGCGTGTTCGGGCCGCTGCCGGCGGCCGGCCCGCGCGAACCCGGCGTGCTGGCGCGGCAGGTGCGGCCCGAGGCGCTGCGCGTGACGCCGCTCGCGCAGGCCGCCGACCAGCCCGTCATCGGCGCCCCGATCGCGCCGCCGGGCGTCCCCGCCGAGCCGCTCGCAGCATCCGCGCCCTGACGGCGCCGGGCCGCGCTCAGGACTGCTGCGCGCGCACCTTCTTCAGCAACGCGGTGGTCGAGCGATCGTGCTCGAACGGAATCGCCAGCGCCCGGCCACCCCAGCCACGCACCAGCGCCGATTCCGGCAACGCATCCATGTCGTAGTCGCCGCCCTTCACGAGGATGTCCGGCCGGACGGCCTCGATCAGCGACACGGGCGTCTTTTCCTCGAACGTCACGACCCAGTCGACGCTTTCCAGCGCCGCGAGCAGCGCCGCGCGGTCTTCCTCGCGATTGATCGGCCGGTCGTCGCCCTTGCCGAGCATGCGCACCGACGCGTCGCTGTTCACGCCGACGATCAGGCACGCGCCGAGCGCTTTCGCGTCGGCGAGATACGTAACGTGGCCGCGATGCAGGATGTCGAACACGCCGTTGGTGAACACGACGGGCGACGGCAGCGTGGCGCGCAGGGCGACGAGGGCATCACGGGTGATCAGCTTGCGTTCGAAGGTGGCGGACATGATGGAAGTCGGACGGAATGGGCAACGGCGCACGCGGCGGCGGCGCCAGATAAAAAGCCCGCCGGACTGACCGGGCGGGCTTCATGCAACGGGTACGACATCACGCGACGCGGCCGGCGCGATTCACGCCGGCTGCGGCGCCAACCGGCCTCAGGCCGGCTGCGCGGCCGACGACGGGCCGCTTTCGGCCTGCAGGCGGCCGGTGACTTCCTTGCGGTAGCGGTTCAGCTCCTGTGCGGTCGCGAACGTGCGCTCGAACAGGATCGACAGGTTGTGCAGGATCCGCTCGACGACCTTCTTTTCCCATTCGCCGTCGAAACGGATCTGCTCGTCGAGCCAGCGCTCGAGCCATTCCGGATCGGGCAGGCGCGACTGCACGGTGTCGCGCGGGAACAGCGCCTGGTTCACGTGCAGGTTGGTCGGGTGCAGCGGCTTTTCGGTGCGGCGCGCCGACGCCATCAGCACGCCGATCTTCGCGAACGCGGCACGTGCGACGTCGCCGCAGTTGTTCAGCGCCTTCTTCATATAGCGCAGGTACGCGCCGCCGTGGCGTGCTTCATCGCGCGAGATCGTTTCGTAGATCTGCTTGATGACCGGCTCGGTGTGCCAGTCGGCCGCGCAACGGTACCAGTGGTTCAGGCGGATCTCGCCGCAGAAGTGCAGCATCAGCGTCTCGAGCGGCGGCGCCGGGTCGAACTGGAAGCGCACCGCGTGCAGTTCCTCTTCGGTCGGCACCATTTCCGGCTTGAAGCGGCGCAGGTATTCCATCAGCACGAGCGAATGCTTCTGCTCTTCGAAGAACCACACGCTCATGAACGCCGAAAAGTCGCTGTCGTGCTGGTTGTCGCGCAGGAACATTTCCGTCGCGGGCAGCGCCGACCATTCGGTGATCGCGTTCATCTTGATCGTCTTCGCCTGCTCGTCGGTGAGCAGCGAAGCGTCGAACTTGTCCCACGGAATGTCCTTCTCCATGTCCCAGCGGACGGCTTCGAGCGATCGGTAAAGTTCCGGATAAAGCATCGTGTTCATGATGGTCCCACCCCTGTTCTGCGCAATGCGACTTCTCTAAACGTGACTGTTGCCGCGCAAGCACGCCCGAGCGCGCCTTTTGCAGCCAAGACTCAAATTTTACGCGGGAAACCGGCCCGCCGGACGGTGATTCCTCGTCCGGCAACCGGGCGGCCGCGCGCCGCCGTTGCGGCATGCCGCAGCCGCTCCGCGAACGGAACCGGCTGCACGCTTGCCTGAGTGGGGGCCGGCGCTGGCCGGCTCGTTGGCGCGCCCGTCCCCTGCCCCAGGCGGGTTCCCCGAAAGGTCCCGTGCGGATGCCGGATCGGCGGGCTGCTCGATATGGTGTATACGGCGGCGGCCATGATATCACGCGTGCATGACGGTTCCGAGACGCCCGCCCGGTCGTGCGCCGCCAATCGCGGTGCGGCGATCGGTCGCGGCCGACCGTCGCGAAAACGCAACCTTACATTGTCCTGCAAGCATCAGACCCGTATTTCGCCGGTCGCGAGCCCGTCTTCCGGCGGCATGCCGGCGGCCGGTGCGCTGCCGCCGTCCGCCTGCGCAATCCAGCCGGCCAGCGTGTCGCGCTGCGCGCGCCCGTCGCGGTAGCCGAGCTCGATCAGTTCACGCGTAAATGCCTCCTCGAACAGCAGGTAGCTCGCGAACGACGCGCCGGCCGGCTGGCTGCCGCCGATCGCGCCGAGCAGCCCGCGCATCGTCGCCGGCATCTGCTTCAGGTGCTTCGCGGCGATCAGCTCGATGCGCTCGGACGGCGCGATCGCGAGCACGTCGACGTGCCGCCAGCCGCTGTCCACCTCGACCTGGTGCGGCAGGTGCTCGATCATCCGGTTGATGTGCTCGATGCGCTCGATATCCGAGCCGATCGAGTCGAGGAACACGCTCGCGAGCACCTGCTGGCCGATCTGCGCGAGCGTCGGGTAGCCGCGCACCAGCCCGTGGCCGTTCGCGGCCGGAATCTCGGGCCGCGGGTCGGCCGCACCGACCACGACGATCCGGTCCGCGCCGAAGTGAATGGCCGGCGACAGCGGCGCAATCTGCCGGATCGACCCGTCGCCGAAGTATTCGATCTGCCCGTCGAGCACGAGCGGCACGGCCGGGAACACGAACGGAATCGCCGACGACGCGAGCAGGTGCGACGCCGACAGGTCGACGAGCCGCGCGGTGCGCTGCGCGCGCCGCCACGCCTGAATCGGCTGCGCCGCCTGGTAGAACGTGAGGTGGCGGCCGCTCGAGTAGCTGAGCGCCGTCACCGCGAGCGCGTGCAGCAGGCGCGCCTCGAGCATCTGCTCGATCCGGTGGAAGCTCAGCTCGCGCTGCAACAGATGCGCGAGCGGCGCATTGTCGAGCAACCCGCGCGGCGAGCGGCGGGCCGCCCAGCCGAAGGTCATCGTCGCCAGCCAGCGTGCGCCGGCGGCCGCGATGCCGAGCCAGTCGGTGCGATACACGTAGTCGGCGCGCAACGGCTCCCAGAATTCGAGCAGGCGCCGCACGCCATGGGAAAAGTCGTCCGCGTGGCTCGCGATCGACGTCGCGTTGATCGCGCCGGCCGACGAGCCGCACACGACCGCGAACGGCAGCGTGTGCCGCAACGGATCGGCCTCGCGCGCGATCTCGGCCAGCGCTTTCAGCACGCCGACCTGATAGGCGGCGCGTGCGCCGCCTCCCATCAGAACGAGCGCGAGCCGCATGATCGACCTGCTACCTGCGCCGCGTCACGTCGAACGCTTCGGCGGACGGGTTTCGGGCGACGAAGCGGCAGCCGCACGCGCCGCGGCCGAGCCGGCCGAGCCGGCGGACTTCGCGCGCTTCGCGGCAGGCTTGCGCGGCGCGGCGGCGGCCGGTGCCGGCTTCGCGGCAGGCTCCGGCGAAGCGGCCGCGTCCGGCGGCGCATCGCCCGGCGCGGCCGGCTGCATGCCCGGCTGCGCCATCGCGAGGCTCGCGAGCTGGTTGAACTGCGACTGCAGCAGGTTCCACCAGCCCGACGGGTCGAAGGCCTGCTGCGCGGCGTCGCCCGCCGCCGCATCCGACGCGTCGGCTTCCGGTGCCGGCGATGCATCGCCCGACGCGTGTTTCGCCGCATGCGCGGCCGCGACGGCCGCTTCCTCGGCCGCCGACATCGAGCTCTGCGCGAACGCGCCGAACGCACGCAGCGTCGCGAGCGTCGCGCGCTGCACCTCGAGCGCCTGGATCGCCGACTGCAGCATCCCGAGATTGAGCTTCAGCCACTGCTCGACCGCGCGCAGATCGGTGATCCGCTTGTCGAGTTCCTCGACGCTCGTGAGCGGCGCCATCATGTCGGACATGCTCGACAGCGACGGCGGCAGCCCTTGCGTGGCGCCCGGGAACGACGTCATCCCGCCGAACGGCGACATCCGCATCATGTCCCACATCCGGTCCATCATGTCGGCGGGCTTGAAGCCGGCAAAGCCGGCGAAAGGGTTGGAGCCGGAGGCATCGGTCGTCATACGGGCATCCTGGTTGACTGGGTGAGAGCGAGGCGGCCGCCATGCGTCGCGCGAGCCGCGCCTGGATCGATCATAGCGCCGGCGCGTGTCAGAACGGCGCGTCGCCGGGGAATTCGGGCGGGCGGCGCTCGCGCAGCGAGCGGATGCCTTCCTGCACGTCGGGCCCGGAAAAGCCCATGAATTCGAGCGCCAGCGACGTATCGAAGGTCGGGCCGGCCGTGCGCAGCCAGTTGTTCAATGCGTACTTGGTCCAGCGGATCGCCGACTGCGAACCGTGCGCGAGCCGCTCGGCCACTTCGTAGGCCTTCGGCAGCAGGTCGGCCGGCTCGACCGCGAGCGACACCAGCCCGATCCGCTCGGCCTCCTCGCCGCTCACCGGCTCGCACAGCATCAGGTAGTACTTCGCCTTCGCCATCCCGCACAGCAGCGGCCACACGATCGCCGCGTGATCGCCGGCCGCGACGCCGAGCCGCGTGTGACCGTCGATGATGCGCGCATCCTTCGCGGCGATCGAGATGTCGGCGAGCAGCCCGGCGACGAGCCCCGCGCCGACGGCCGGGCCATGCATCGCCGAGACGATCGGCTTGCTGCAGTTGATCACGTTGTAGACGAGGTCGCGCGCCTCGCGCCATACGCGGGCACGCACGTCGAAGTCGTTCGCCATGTCCTCGACGAGCGCGAGGTCGCCGCCCGCCGAGAAGCCCTTGCCTTCGCCGCGGATCACCGCGACGCGCGTGTCGGGATCGCGGTCGACGTCGCGCCAGATGTCGGCGAGCTCGCGATGCATGCGCGCGTTCGCGGTCGCGAGGCCGCTTCGGTTCGCGCCCTCGCCGCTCATCACGATGTCGAGCACGCCGTGGTCACGGCGCGTCACCTTCAGTGCTTCGTAACCGCCGTACGCGGCGAGATCGGCCATGCGCTCCTCCTTGCTCGAGGTTCTCGAACCCCTGAATCGAGTGTAGCCAAGCCCGCGCGGGCAAACATCAGGCGAAACCCGGCGCGCGGGCCGGGCCCGGGTTTCGCGAAAGCGGCGCGCTGCGTGCTCCGCGTGACTTACGCCGCGCCGTCGGGCGGCGCGACCGACTGCTCGATCGCGCCGAAGATCGACTTGCCGGCCGTGTCGAACATCTCGATGCGCACGGTGTCGCCGTAGCGCATGAATTCCGTCTGCGGCGCGCCGTGCTCGATCGTCTCGAGGCAGCGCTTCTCGGCGATGCAGCAGTAGCCGCGCTTCGCGTCCTTGTTCGACACCGTGCCCGAGCCGACGATCGAGCCGGCGCGCAGGTTACGCGTCTTCGCCGCGTGCGCAATCAGCTGGCCGAAGTGGAACACCATGTCGGTGCCGGCATCGGGCTGGCCGACCTTCTTGCCGTTCCAGTGGACGATCATCGGCCGGTGCACGCGGCCTTCACGCCATTCGTCGCCGAGCTCGTCGGGCGTCACGGCGACCGGTGCGAACGCGGTGGCCGGCTTGCTCTGGAAGAAGCCGAAGCCCTTCGCGAGCTCGGCCGGAATCAGGTTGCGCAGCGACACGTCGTTCACCAGCGTCACGAGCCGCACGGCCTTCAGCGCTTCGTCGGGCGTCGCGCTCATCCGCACGTCGCCGGTGATCACCGCGACTTCCGCCTCGAAATCGATGCCCCATTCCTCGGACGGGCACACGACGTCGTCGCGGGCTCCGAGAAAATCGTCGCTGCCGCCCTGGTACATCAGCGGGTCGGTCCAGAATTCGGGCGGCATCTCGGCACCACGCGCGCGGCGCACGAGCTCGACGTGGTTCACATACGCGGAGCCGTCGGCCCACTGGAACGCGCGCGGCAGCGGCGCCATGCAGTTGGCCGGATCGAACGCGAACGCGTTGCGCGCGCGGCCGTGGTTCAGCGCGTCGTACAGGTCGCGCAGTTGCGGCGCGTAGAACGCCCAGTCGTCGAGGACGCGCTGCAGCGTCGGCGCGATCGCATCGGCGATCGCCGCGGTGTGCAGGTCGCGCGACACGACGATCAGCTGGCCGTCGCGCGTGCCGTCCTTCAGCGAAGCAAGTTTCATAAGGGGGACTCTGCCGTTGTAGTGACGATGGAGGGAATCTATTTTACGATGGTGAATCCCTGCGGCGCGCTGCGATTGTGCGCGCTGTTTTCTCCCCGATTCCTGCCGCCTTTTCGCGCACCTGCCGCCCATGCCCGCCAGCCCGCTTCCCGACGACGATCTCGCCGACTCCGACACCGACGACGCCGCTTCCGGCGAGCACGGCGAGAAGGTCCGTTCCGGCATCCAGTCGATCGAGGTCGGCTTCCGCCTGCTCGACGTGCTGACGAGCGAGCCGCGCGCGATGATGCTGCGCGACCTCGCGCAGCGCGCGGGCATGAGTCCTGCGAAGGCGCACCGTTACCTGGTCAGCTTCTCGCGGCTCGGCGTGGTGTCGCAGGACCCCGTCTCGGGCCGCTACGAGCTCGGCGGCTTCGCGCTGCAGATGGGGCTCGCGCGGCTTGCGCGCGTCGACGGCGTGAAGCTCGCGCGGATCGCACTGACCGAATTCCGCGACCGCCTCGACCAGACGGTCGGCATCGCGGTATGGGGCAACCAGGGGCCGACGATCGTGCACTGGATGGAATCGAGCCACCCGGCGAAGGCGTCGCTGAAGCTCGGCGACGTGATGCCGCTGCTCGGCTCCGCGACGGGGCTGCTGTTCGCCGCGTACCTGCCGCGCAGCAAGACCGCTGCGATGCTCGAGCGCGAACTCGCCGATACGCGCCGCTCGCCGCATCACGGCGGCCCGCGCACGCTCGACGAGGTCGACGCCGTGCTCGCCGACGTACGCCGGCACGAGGCCGCGCGCGTCGAGGGGATGCTGCTGCCGACGATCCACGCGTTCTGCATGCCCGTGTTCGATGCGGTCGGCGAACTCTCGCTCGCGATCGTCGCGCTCGGCCAGGAAGGCTCGTTCGACATCGCATGGGGCGGCGAGATCGACACCGCGCTGCGCGCCTGCGCGCAGAAACTGTCTTACGAACTCGGCTATAGTCCCGACGCACGCGACGCCTGACGCATCCGGCACCCGCCCCCCCGGCACCTGCCCGTCAAGCAGCGCGAACGCGCGGCGCATCCGACAGTCCGATTCCTGTGGCGCGCGCTGCGCCCCCGACGTCACGCGACGCCCCGATCCTGTTCCGATGCCCATGCAGCCTGCCGACACCCGCCCGAGTCACGCCTTGCCCCGCCACTGGCTGCGCGTGGGCATTGCGCTCGTCGTCGTGCTGGTGCTGCACGCGCTTGCCGCGTTCTGGCTGATGCGCAACCGCGATGCGTTCACGCCGCCCGCGCCCGCCGAAGTCCCCGTGCAGATCGAGCTGCTGAAACCGCAACCGATCGAGCGCCAGCCCGCGCCGCCTGCGCCGAAGCCGGTCGAGCGGCCGGCCGCGCCCGCCCCGGCTGCCCCGAAGGCAGCCGCACCGAAACCCGCGCCTGAGCCCGTCCTCACATCGACGCAGACGGACGAACACGGCGAGCCGCCGGCCGCCGCGTCCGCAGCGAGTGGCGTGCCTGCCGCATCGGGCGCGCATGCCGCGTCGGCTGCCGGTGCCGCCAGCGCCGCCACCACCGTGACTCCGGGCCCCGCGACGAACGGCGTGAAGTTCGCCGCGCCGCCGTCCGGCGACCTGCAGTACGACACGTTCTACAACGGCATGCAGAACATGATCGGCACGATCCACTGGCGCACCGACGGGCGCACCTACGACCTGTCGGTGTCGATGCCCGTGCCGTTCGTCGGCCCGTTCAACTACCGCAGCGAGGGCCGCATCGACGCGTTCGGCGTCGCGCCCGACCGCTACGTCGAGAAGCGCGGCAAGCGGCCGGAAGACATCGCGATCTTCAACCGCGAGATCCGGCAGGTCGTGTTCACGCGCACGCCGAACAACGCACCGCTGCCCGATGGCGTGCAGGATCGCTTCAGCATGCTGATGCAGCTGTCGGGGCTCGTGCGCGGCAATCCGTCTGCGTACAAGCCCGGTGTCACGCAGCAGTTCTTCGTGATCGACAACAACAGCGGCGAAACCTGGCCGATCACCGTGATCGGCGACGAGCAGGTGCAGACGCAGGCCGGCATCATCGGCGCGCGGCACTTCATGCGCCTGCCGCGGCGCGACGGCGACACGCGCCGCATCGACATGTGGCTCGCGCCGTCGCTCGGCTGGCTGCCCGCGCGGCTCGTGCAGACCGAACCGAACGGCGCGCAGATCGAGCTGTTGTGGCATGGCCGGCTCGCGGCGCCGGGCGCGCCGTCCGACGAAGCACCGGCAGGCGGCGCAACGCATGCGCCCGCCGGTACACCGGCGCCGGACGCATCGACCGCTCCCGCTGCGGAACCGGCACAACCCGCACCGCCGGCCACCGTGCAACCGCCGGCACAGCCGGCTGCACCGCCCGCGCCCTCGCCTGTCACATCGCCTGTCACATCGCCTGTCACACAGTGAACTCGCTCGCCAATGCGCGCGATTCGGCAATTTCGACCGATTACAGATTTCCGTGAAATGGCCGATGACACTCTTTAACAACTATTTCAGTCCACCGGCAGACAATGGGAAACGTTTCATAGACATCGGCTTCTAACCGATACACCCCACGCAAACGGGAACGGGGTGTGCAGCGCAAGCCCCTTGAAACCGGCAAGGCTCGCCCCACCTAGGGGACAACAAGGCCAGATGCCACTGCGAAGAGGAGTGCCGCCATGCAAATGATCTACAACAGCCCCAACTACTGCGTCGTCGAATTCGCGCCGCAGGCCGGCCACCACCTGATGAATGCCGGCGGATATGAAATCGTCGACAAGAACGCGCAGCGCGAAATCTTCATCGACGGCGAACTTGCCGAACGATTCCGCGCGCACGTGAAGCAGTTGATCGAGGATGAACCGTCGCTCGATGAGGTCGACGAATTCCTCGGACAATTCGACAGCCTGATGATGATGCCCGTCGTGCTGCACTGACGACCCGCGGCCCGGCGCTTCGTGCGGCCGGGCCATTCGCCGCGCATCGACGCGGCGCTGCGAGCACTCCGATCCTGCCCCCGCCCGGTTCGCCGGCGGGGGTTTTCATTTGGCGGCCCGGCCGGCGCGGCGCAAGGCGGGCGGCGCCCATGCGCACCGGCTACAATGACGGTTTTCCCGTCTTCGCCGGTCTCTCGCCCATGTCTGCGACTCCTCTCGCCGCTTCCGTCCCGCTCGACGCGCCCTACACGCGCGGCGCCGCGCTGCCCGCGCTGCTCAAATCGCGCATCCTGATCCTCGACGGCGCGATGGGCACGATGATCCAGCGCTACAAGCTCGACGAAGCCGCGTATCGCGGAGAGCGCTTCAAGGATTTCCCGCGCGACATCAAGGGCAACAACGAGCTGCTGTCGATCACGCAGCCGCAGATCATCCGCGAGATCCACGACCAGTACTTCGCGGCCGGCGCCGACATCGTCGAGACCAACACGTTCGGTGCGACGACCGTCGCGCAGGCCGACTACGAGATGGAAGATCTCGTCGTCGAGATGAACATCGAATCGGCGAAGCTCGCGCGCGAAGCGGCCGAGAAATACGCGACGCCGGAAAAACCGCGCTTCGTCGCGGGCGCGATCGGGCCGACGCCGAAGACCGCCAGCATCTCGCCGGACGTCAACGACCCGGGCGCACGCAACGTCACGTTCGACGAACTGCGCGCGTCGTACTACCAGCAGGCGAAGGCGCTGCTCGACGGCGGCGTCGACCTGTTCCTCGTCGAGACGATCTTCGACACGCTGAACGCAAAGGCCGCGCTGTTCGCGCTCGACGAACTGTTCGAGGACACCGGCGAGCGCCTGCCGATCATGATCTCGGGCACCGTCACCGATGCGTCGGGCCGGATCCTGTCGGGCCAGACGGTCGAGGCGTTCTGGAATTCGCTGCGCCATGCGAAGCCGCTCACGTTCGGCCTGAACTGCGCGCTCGGCGCGGCGCTGATGCGCCCGTACATCGCCGAGCTCGCGAAGCTGTGCGACACCTACGTGTCGTGCTATCCGAACGCGGGCCTGCCGAACCCGATGGCCGAGACGGGCTTCGACGAGACGCCGGACGTCACGTCGGGCCTCCTGAAGGAATTCGCGCAAGCCGGGCTCGTGAACCTCGCGGGCGGCTGCTGCGGCACGACGCCCGAACACATCGCCGAGATCGCGAAGGCGCTCGCCGACGTGAAGCCGCGCCGCTGGCCGAACCAGTACAGCGACAACGCCTGACCCGACCGCCCCACGTCCTTCATCACCAGAATTCGCACCGCCATGACCGATCACATGATGCGCCTCGCCGGCCTCGAGCCGTTCAACGTCACGTCCGGAACGCTCTTCATCAACGTCGGTGAACGCACCAACGTCACCGGCTCGAAGGCGTTCGCACGCATGATCCTCAACGGCCAGTTCGACGAGGCGCTCGCGGTCGCGCGCCAGCAGGTCGAGAACGGCGCGCAGGTGATCGACATCAACATGGACGAGGCGATGCTCGATTCGAAGGCGGCGATGGTGCGCTTCCTGAACCTGATCGCGTCGGAGCCGGACATCGCGCGCGTGCCGATCATGATCGACTCGTCGAAGTGGGAAGTGATCGAGGCGGGCCTGAAGTGCGTGCAGGGCAAGGCGATCGTGAACTCGATCTCGCTGAAGGAAGGCGAGGACGCGTTCCGCCACCACGCGCACCTGATCCGCCGCTACGGCGCGGCGGCCGTCGTGATGGCGTTCGACGAAACCGGCCAGGCCGACACCTACGAGCGCAAGATCGAGATCTGCACGCGCTCGTACAACTTCCTCGTGAACGAAGTCGGCTTCCCGCCGGAAGACATCATCTTCGACCCGAACATCTTCGCGGTCGCGACGGGCATCGAGGAGCACAACAACTACGCGGTCGACTTCATCGAGGCGACGCGCTGGATCAAGCAGAACCTGCCGTACGCGAAGGTGAGCGGCGGCGTGTCGAACGTGTCGTTCTCGTTCCGCGGCAACGACCCGGTGCGCGAGGCGATCCACACCGTGTTCCTGTACCACGCGATCCAGGCGGGGATGGACATGGGCATCGTCAACGCGGGCCAGCTCGGCGTGTACGCCGACCTCGACCCGGAGCTGCGCGAGCGCGTCGAGGACGTGATCCTGAACCGCCGCGACGATTCGACCGACCGGCTGCTCGAGATCGCCGACAAGTTCAAGGCGGGCGGCGCGAAGAAGGAAGAGAACCTCGAGTGGCGCAACCAGCCGGTCGAGAAGCGGCTCTCGCATGCGCTGGTGCACGGCATCACGAACTTCATCGTCGAGGATACCGAGGAAGTGCGCGCGAAGATCGCCGCGGCCGGCGGCCGCCCGATCAACGTGATCGAAGGGCCGCTGATGGACGGGATGAACATCGTCGGCGACCTGTTCGGCCAGGGCAAGATGTTCCTGCCGCAGGTCGTGAAATCGGCGCGCGTGATGAAGCAGGCGGTTGCGCACCTGATTCCGTTCATCGAGGAAGAAAAGCGCCTGCTCGCGGAAGCGGGCGGCGACGTGCGTGCGAAGGGCAAGATCGTCATCGCGACCGTGAAGGGCGACGTTCACGACATCGGCAAGAACATCGTGTCGGTCGTGCTCCAGTGCAACAACTTCGAAGTCGTCAACATGGGCGTGATGGTCCCGTGCAACGAGATCCTCGCGAAGGCGAAGGTCGAGGGCGCAGACATCATCGGGCTGTCGGGCCTCATCACGCCGAGCCTCGAGGAAATGGCGTACGTCGCGTCCGAAATGCAGCGCGACGACTACTTCCGCGTGAAGAAGATCCCGCTCCTGATCGGCGGCGCGACAACCTCGCGCGTGCACACGGCCGTGAAGATCGCGCCGCACTACGAAGGCCCGGTGGTCTACGTGCCGGACGCGTCGCGCTCGGTGTCGGTCGCCTCCAGCCTGCTGTCCGACGAAGGCGCGACGAAGTACCTCGACGAGCTGAAGTCCGACTACGAACGCATCCGCGACCAGCACGCGAACCGCAAGGCGCAGCCGATGGTCACGCTCGCCGAAGCGCGCGCGAACAAGACCAAGGTCGACTGGGCGGGCTACCAGCCGGTGAAACCGAAGTTCATCGGCCGCCGCGTGTTCAAGAACTACGACCTGAACGAGCTCGCGCAGTACATCGACTGGGGCCCGTTCTTCCAGACCTGGGATCTCGCGGGCCCGTACCCGGCGATCCTGAACGACGAGATCGTCGGCGAATCGGCGCGGCGCGTGTTCTCCGACGCGAAATCGATGCTCGCGCGCCTGATCCAGGGCCGCTGGCTGACCGCGAGCGGCGTGATCTCGCTGCTGCCGGCGAACACCGTCAACGACGACGACATCGAGATCTACAGCGACGAGTCGCGCTCGGAGGTGCTGCTGACCTGGCGCAACCTGCGCCAGCAGAGCGTGCGCCCGGTGGTCGACGGCGTGATGCGGCCGAACCGCTCGCTCGCCGACTTCATCGCACCGAAGGAATCGGGCGTCGCCGACTACATCGGGATGTTCGCGGTGACGGCCGGCCTCGGCGTCGACGCGAAGGAAAAGCAGTTCGAAGCCGACCACGACGACTACAGCGCGATCATGCTGAAGGCGCTCGCCGACCGCTTCGCGGAAGCCTTCGCGGAAGCGATGCACGCGCGCGTGCGGCGCGAGCTGTGGGGCTACGCGAGCGGCGAGACGCTCGACAACGACGCGCTGATCGCCGAGAAGTACGCGGGCATCCGCCCGGCGCCCGGCTACCCGGCCTGCCCCGACCACCTGGTGAAGCGCGACATGTTCGACGTGCTGCGCGCGGACGAGATCGGCATGAGCGTGACCGACTCGCTGGCGATGCTGCCGGCCGCGAGCGTGTCGGGCTTCTATCTCGCGCATCCGGACAGCACGTATTTCTCGGTCGGCAAAATCGGGCAGGATCAGCTCGAGGACTATGCGCAACGCATGGCGCTGTCGCTCGACGACGCGCGCCGCGCGCTCGCGCCGCAGTTGTAATCGCACCGACTGCGGCGCCCCGCCGCGTCCATCGCCACGCGCCCCGATCCAGGGGCGCGTCGCACAACGCCGTGATTCATCAGGACACCTAATCTCAATAATCGAGATCGACGTCCCTGCAACGCCGAGCCTTCGGGCCAACGCGCGCGGGCGAGATGACGCACCCTTCTCCCTAAAATCATTCCCGCCATGTCGATCTTCGAGATCCGGATTACCGAAACGCCAGCGGACAGCGGGAGCTCGTTCCCGTCGACGATCTACCGCGGCGAGCGCTGGGATCTGAGCCATCTGCGTCCGTTGACGTTCACCTGCGACCTGGAAACCGGCTTCGACGTGACGGTTCTGGTCCTGTTCTCCTGTCACTGCTTCACACGCAGCTTCAAATGGGACGGACGCACCCGCGACGCCATTCCGGACGACGAGATCTACGACGACGGCCGCGAGACACGCGTGCTCTGCGCGGACCGGTACCGCGCGTCACGGCAGCTGCTGCGCGGCGTGATCGTCGGACTGGCGACGCGCCGGATCGTCGTCGCGGATGAACGGCAACCCAATTTCGTCACGGTGGAAACGGTCGCATCGGACGGCACGCAACGCGTGTATGCGGTGTTCTTCGAGGTTTCGAAAGACCGGATCAGGAAACGCCGGCTCATCCTGCGCGTGCAGTCGGCCTACATGCTGGATGGCGGCCTGAACCGGCGCCAGCGGGAAGCCCGGAAAGTCGCGTTGCGCACGTTGCTGCGCGCAAGCCTGGAAGGCCGCAAGATCCGGGCGTAGAAAAACCAACGGCCGCCTTTCGGCAGCCGTCGCATGCGGGATTCTCTTTCCGTCTCTCGACGAAGTACCCACTCCAGGTGGGGCCCGATCGCTCGGGCGGCGCTATGTTTTCGCACCCGCTTTCACATAGTCTTGCGTTGAATTATAAGGAAATTCACCTCTCGGTCAAGGCGAGCCCTGCCGCCACCGCCCGCTCCGGGCGCACCACCGCTCGGCGTATTTTCATCAGACAAAAGAAAAAGCCCGCTCGGAAGCGGGCTTTTTCCTGCCTTTCGATCCTTTCGGAGCGGCCGGGCAAGCAGGCTCAGAAGCCCCAGTGCACGTCGGCTTCGCCGGCTTTCGCCTCGCGCAGCATCGTCAGGAAGGGGGCAACGCGCTGTGCCAGGCTCGGCGGCACTTCGTGGTGCGCGTGGTCGGCTTCGTCTTCGTGGAAATGGCCGGCGTGCTCGGCGCGTTCCTGCTTCGCCTGCGCAACCGCGCCTTCCAGCTTGGCGATCGCGTGGTCCAGTTCGTCGTGCGTAATCACACCGCGCTCGCCCAGCTGCTTGCCGACGAGACCCAGCACATACACGGCGAAATCCTTCAGCACGTCGAGATCCTGTGCCGCCTTGCTCTTGAACGTAATCATGACAATTCCCTTTTCATCTTGTTGTGCCTGCGCGGCGCGGTTGGGGAACGCCGACAGACCGGCGTCCGGCCTCGCGGACGCGGGCCGCCTGAGCGGCATATTAGCACCTGTTAAAATTCTGCGATCCCTGAAACGCGCGCTTAAAAAGCGCGCCGGCGGGCCGGCGTTTCCGGCCGCCACCAACGAAGCCTTCTACCAGCATGCTGCCAGCACACAAACAGACCCTCGAAGCCCTGCTCGCGGATAGCGTCAAGCAGGTCGCACACGCGCTGAAAGGCGCCGACGCGGCAAACGCCGACGTCACGTTCGTCGCCCCCGCCATCACGCTGGAGCGCCCGAAGGTCGCCGCGCACGGCGACGTCGCGTGCAACGTCGCGATGCAGCTCGCTAAGCCGCTCGGCACGAACCCGCGCCAGCTCGCCGAGCAGATCGTCGCCGCCCTCACCGCCCAGCCGGGCGCGCAAGGCCTCGTCGAAGCCGCCGAGATCGCCGGCCCCGGCTTCATCAACCTGCGCCTGTCGGCCGCCGCGAAGCAGGCGGTGATCGCCGCCGTGTTCGACCAGGGCCGCGCGTTCGGCACGTCCGATCGCGAGAAAGGCAAGCAAGTGTTGCTCGAATTCGTGTCGGCGAACCCGACCGGCCCGCTGCACGTCGGCCACGGCCGCCAGGCCGCGCTCGGCGACGTGCTCGCGAACGTGATCGCGAGCCAGGGCTACGCGGTGCACCGCGAGTTCTACTACAACGATGCAGGCGTGCAGATCGGCAACCTCGCGATCTCGACGCAGGCGCGCGCACGCGGCCTGAAGCCGGGTGACGCGGGCTGGCCGGAAGCCGCGTACAACGGCGAATACATCGCCGACATCGCACGCGACTTCCTGAACGGCGAAACGGTCGCCGCGTCGGACGGCGAGCCGGTCAAGGGCACGGGCGACGTCGAGGATCTCGACGCGATCCGCAAGTTCGCGGTCACGTACCTGCGTCGCGAGCAGGACATGGATCTGCAGGCATTCGGCGTGAAGTTCGACCAGTACTACCTCGAGTCGTCGCTGTACAGCGAAGGCCGTGTCGAGAAGACGGTCGACGCGCTGATCAAGGCCGGCATGACCTACGAGCAGGACGGCGCGCTGTGGCTGCGCACGACCGACGAAGGCGACGACAAGGATCGCGTGATGCGCAAGTCGGACGGCACGTACACGTACTTCGTGCCGGACGTCGCGTACCACGTGACGAAGTGGGAGCGCGGCTTCACCAAGGTGATCAACATCCAGGGTTCGGACCACCACGGCACGATCGCGCGCGTGCGCGCCGGCCTGCAGGGCCTGCACATCGGGATCCCGAAGGGCTACCCCGACTACGTGCTGCACAAGATGGTCACCGTGATGCGCGACGGCCAGGAAGTGAAGATCTCGAAGCGCGCGGGCAGCTACGTGACGGTGCGCGATCTGATCGAATGGTCGGGTGGCGCGGCGGCGGGCCAGGAAGCGGCGCCCGACCTGATCGACGAGGCGACCATCACGCGCGGCCGCGACGCGGTGCGGTTCTTCCTGATCTCGCGCAAGGCCGATACCGAGTTCGTGTTCGACATCGACCTCGCGCTGAAACAGAACGACGAAAACCCGGTCTATTACGTCCAGTACGCGCACGCGCGGATCTGCTCGGTGCTCAACGAGCTGAAAGCGCGCTACAACGTCGACGTCGCACAGCTGCCTGGCGCCGACCTGTCGCAGCTGACGAGCGCGCAAGCGGCGTCGCTGATGCAGAAGCTGGCCGAGTACCCGGACATGCTCACGCACGCGGCCAACGAACTGGCACCGCACGCCGTTGCGTTCTACCTGCGCGACCTCGCTGGCGAATTCCACTCGTTCTACAATGCGGAGCGCGTGCTGGTGGACGACGAAGCGCCGCGCAATGCACGCGCAGCACTCCTCGCCGCGACCCGGCAGGTGCTCGAGAATGGTCTGGCGGTGCTCGGCGTGTCCGCGCCCGCCAAGATGTAAGGACGCAAGCAGCCCGATCCGGGCTGTGAACGGCCGCGGCAGCGCCCGCCGTCGGGTGGCCGCCCCGGCCCTCTCACGATTCTTTTTGCAGGTGACTCAAGCAATGGCACAACCACGCCGAACTTCGAAGCAATCGAAACAAGCCGGAGGAACATTTCTTGGAATCGTGCTGGGCCTGATCGTCGGCCTCGCGATCGCCGTGGTGGTGGCGCTCTACATCACGCGTTCCCCGTCGCCTTTCGTGTCGAAGGTCGCGCCGCCGCCGGCCGACAACGCCGCGAGCCAGCCGCAGCAGTTCGATCCGAACCGTGCGCTGCAGGGCAAGACGCCGGGGCAGCCGGTGCCGCAGGCCGCGCAGTCGGCGCCGCCGAACACCGCGCCCGGCCAGGCCGCGAACCAGACCCAGGGCGGCCTGCTGCCCGAACCGCAGATCGTCGAAGTGCCGCCGCAGGCCAACGGGTCGAGCGGCTCGAACAACACCGGCAGCTCGAACAACTCGACCGCGTCGAACAATACGTCGTCGGGTAACGGCGTCGCCGTCGCGCCGAAGCCGGCCGACACCACGCCGCCGCCGAAGAAGACGCAGCAAGCGCAGCAGCAACAGCAGCAAGGCGGCGAGGACGATCTCGCCCGCTTCGCCGCGCAGAAGCAGGCGCAGCAAGCCGCCGCGCAAAAGCAGCAGCAACAGCAACTGGCGGCGAACACGCCGAAGCCGACGTCGTCGGCCGCGGCCGCCGCGGCAGCGAAGCCGCCGACCGCGAACGACGCGAATACCGGCTACTTCCTGCAGGTGGGCGCGTACAAGACGGAAGGCGACGCCGAGCAGCAGCGCGCGCGCCTCGGCTTCCAGGGCTTCGAGTCGAAGGTGTCGAAGCGCGATGTCAGCGGCGTGACGTACTTCCGCGTGCGCGTCGGCCCGTTCTCGAAGTTCGAGGATATGAACTCGGCTCGCCAGCGCCTGTCCGATGCAGGTGTCGACACGGCGGTGATTCGTTTCACGAAGCAGTAAGCAACCTGCCGAGCCCACTCAGAACCCGTTACGTTTCGTAACCCGAGCAACTGATTCGACGTTCACAACATGAAAAAACTGCTTAGCACGCTCCTTCTGTCCCTGGGCCTGGCGGCCGGCCTCGCGCAGGCTTCGCCCGCCGCACCGGTCGCCGGCAAGGACTTCGAGGTGATGAAGTCGCCGCAGCCGGTGTCCGCGCCGGCCGGCAAGGTCGAGGTGATCGAATTCTTCTGGTACGGCTGCCCGCACTGCTACGAATTCGAGCCGACGATCGAGGCCTGGGTGAAGAAGCAAGGCAACAACATCGACTTCAAGCGCGTCCCCGTCGCATTCCGTGACGATTTCGTCCCGCACTCGAAGCTGTTCTACGCGGTGTCCGCGCTCGGCATCTCCGAGAAGGTCACGCCGGCGATCTTCAACGCGATCCACAAGCAGAAGAACTACCTGCTGACGCCGCAGGCGCAGGCCGACTTCCTGGCCACGCAGGGCGTCGACAAGAAGAAGTTCACGGACGCGTACAACTCGTTCAGCGTGCAGGGCGAAGTGAATCAGTCGGCCAAGCTGCTGAAGGACTACGCGATCGACGGCGTGCCGACGGTCGTCATCCAGGGCAAGTACAAGACGGGCCCCGCTTACACGAACAGCATCCCGGGTACCGCCCAGGTGCTCGACTTCCTCGTGAAGCAGGTTCAGGACAAGAAGCTCTGATCCCCGCCCGCGCGCCGGCATGACTACTCCGCTGAAGGTCTTCATCACCGGCGCATCGAGCGGCCTCGGCCTCGCGATGGCCGAGGAATACGCCCGCCAGGGCGCCACGCTCGCACTCGTCGCGCGACGCACCGATGCCCTCGATGCGTTCGCGCGGCGGTTCCCGAAGCTGTCCATCTCCGTCTATTCCGCCGACGTGCGCGACGCCGATGCGCTCGCGACGGCGGCTGCGTCGTTCATCTCGACGCACGGCTGCCCCGACGTCGTCATCGCGAACGCAGGCATCAGCCAGGGTGCCGTCACGGGCCAGGGCGATCTCGCGACGTTCCGCAACGTGATGGACATCAACTACTACGGGATGGTCGCGACGTTCGAGCCGTTCGTCGGCCCGATGACGGCCACGCGCCACGGCACGCTGGTCGGTGTCGCGAGCGTTGCCGGCGTGCGCGGGCTGCCCGGCTCCGGCGCGTACAGCGCGTCGAAATCGGCCGCGATCAAGTATCTCGAAGCGCTGCGCGTCGAGCTGCGGCCGGCCGGCGTCGGCGTCGTGACGATCGCGCCCGGCTACATCCGCACGCCGATGACCGCACACAACCCGTACCGGATGCCGTTCCTGATGGACGCCGACCGCTTCGCGGCGCGCGCGGCCCAGGCAATCGCCCGGCAGCACGCGTTCCGCGTGATTCCGTGGCAGATGGGCGTCGTCGCGAAGGTGCTGCATGTGTTGCCGCGCTGGCTGTACGACCGCCTGTTCGAGAAGGCACCGCGCAAGCCGAAGGCCGGAGCGCACTGACGCAACGGCGAGTGCCGGCCCGCGCGATGCTTCGAGGGCCGTCTCTCCGTCTCTCCGTCTCTCCACACCGACGCCAAGCGGCTTCGACGCTTCGATTCGCGGCACGCCCGCACCGCTCCCGCGCCGCCCCCGACGCGCCGCTGCCCAGCATCGCGGGCCCCAGCGCTCTTCCACCCGCAGCCTCCGTCGCCCCACTCGCCGCCCCAACACCCGTTCCGTCGCGAACGCAGCCGTTTTTCGGTCAATTCGCCGCGTTCAGGCGCCTTTTTTCACGCGCCGTGCGCTTTGACGGTATGCTATTCGCCAGCCGCGCCGGCCCTGACCGCTTCCGGGCCGCGCCCGCATCCCGTCACCCAGCAAAAACACAAGCCACGTGGGAGATCCTATGCAGGTCAAGCTGTTCGCCGCGGCCACGCTCGCCGCCGCCCTCGCCGCCCCCGGCCTCGCCGCCGCCAAGCCGCTCACCATCTGCACGGAATCGAGCCCGGACGGCTTCGACGTCGTGCAGTACAACTCGCTCGTCACGACCAACGCATCGGCCGACGTGATCTTCAACACGCTCGTGTCGTACGACGAAGCCGCGAAGAAGGTCGTGCCCGCGCTCGCCGACAAATGGGATGCGAGCGCCGACGGCCTCACGTACACGTTCCACCTGCGCCCGAACGTCGCGTTCCAGACCACCGACTATTTCAAGCCGACCCGCTCGCTCGACGCGGACGACATCGTGTTCACGTTCTCGCGGATGCTCGACGACTCGAATCCGTGGCACAAGGTGGCCGGCGCGAGCGGCTTCCCGCACGCGCAGTCGATGGGCCTCGTGAAGCTGGTGAAGTCGGTCACGAAGGTCGACGACAACACCGTGAAGTTCGTGCTGAACGAGCCGAACGCGACGTTCGTGCCGATCCTGACGATGGGCTTCGCATCGATCTACTCGGCCGAATACGCAGACCAGCTGCTGAAGGCCGGCAAGCAGACCGACCTGAACGCGAAGCCGGTCGGCACCGGCCCGTTCGTGCTGAAGAGCTACACGAAGGACGCGCTGATCCGCTACGACGTGAACCCGACCTACTGGGGCACGAAGCCGAAGGTCGACCGGCTGATCTATGCGATCACGCCCGACCCGTCGGTGCGCCTGCAGAAGGTCAAGGCCGGCGAATGCCAGATCGCGCTTTCGCCGAAGCCGCAGGACGTGCTCGCCGCGAAGGGCGAAAGCGCGTTGAAGGTCGTGCAGACGCCCGCGTTCATGACCGCGTTCGTCGCGCTGAACACGCAGAAGAAGCCGCTCGACAACGACAAGGTGCGCGAAGCGCTGAACCTCGCGTTCGACCGCGCGACCTACCTGAAGGTCGTGTTCGACAATACCGCGACGGCCGCGAACAACCCGTATCCGCCGAACACGTGGAGCTACGCGAAGGACGTCGCGCCGTATGCGTACGATCCGGCGAAGGCGAAGCAGCTGCTCGCGCAGGCGGGCTTCCCGAACGGCTTCTCGACGACGATCTGGACGCGCCCGACCGGCAGCGTGCTGAACCCGAACCCGAAGGTCGGCGCGGAGCTGCTGCAGGCCGACCTCGCGAAGATCGGCGTGAAGGCCGAGGTCAAGGTGATCGAATGGGGCGAGCTGATCAAGCAGGCGAAGCTCGGCCAGCATGACATCCTGTTCATGGGCTGGGCCGGCGACAACGGCGATCCGGACAACTACCTGTCGCCGCTGTTCAGCTGCAATGCGGTGAAGTCGGGCATCAACTTCGCGCGCTTCTGCGACACGCAGCTCGACAAGCTGATCGCCGACGGCAAGTCGACCGCCGACCAGGCCAAGCGCGCGAAACTGTACGAAGCCGCGCAGAAGATCATCCACGACCAGGCGCTGTGGATTCCGCTCGGCTACCCGACCGCGGCCGCGCTCACGCGCACGAACGTGAGCGGCTATCACGTGAGTCCGTTCGGACGGCAGAACTTCACGACCGTCGCCGTGCAGTAACGCGACCCTCGCGCGTGGCGCGCAGGCGACGGTGCGTCCGACCGTCGCTTGCCGCCCGCGCGCGGCGCGCGCTACACTGCGCGCTCATTCCTCATACCGGACGCCAGCCAAAGTGAACAACTAAGCCTTCCCGAAATGTTTTCGCCGCCGTGCCACGCACGCCGCGCGCGAAGGTCTTCACGCATTTTTGGAGGTGCTTATGGCTGCAGCCACGCCCACCGGCGCGCTCGTCGCGCTTCATCACGTTTCCTTCCGCTTCGACGACGGCTTCACGCTGTTCGATTCGCTCGACCTGTCCATCGACCGCACGCCGACCGGCATCGTCGGCCGCAACGGCATCGGCAAGAGCCAGCTCGCGCAATTGATCGCGGGGCGCTGCGCGCCGAGCGCGGGGACGATCGAGCGGCACACGTCAGTCGTCTACGTCGCGCAGCAGCATGACGACGGCGACGTATCGGCCGGCCCGCGAACCGTCGCGCAGATTGCCGCGCTCGACGCGCCGCTCGGCGCACTCGCGCGTCTCGCCGACGGTCGCGCGGAACCACACGACTTCGACCTGATCAGCGACCGCTGGGATCTCGCGGAGCGGCTGCGCATCGCGCTCGACGCAGCGGGCCTGCACGACGTGCGCGCCGACATGCCCGCGCAGGCATTGAGCGGCGGCCAGCTCGCGCGCGTCGCGCTGATCGGCGCGCTGCTGTCCGGCGCGGGCTTGCTCGTGCTCGACGAACCGACCAACCATCTCGACGCGCCGGGCCGTGCGTGGCTGCGCGCGGCGCTCGACGGCTGGCGCGGCGGCGTCGTCATCGTGAGCCACGACCGTGGGCTGCTCGCCGGCGTGCAACGGATCGTCGAGCTGACGCCGCAAGGCCTGCGCTCGTATGGCGGCAACTACACGCTCTACCGCGCGCAGCGCGACGCGGAACAGGATGCCGCACAGTCCGTGCTCGACAACGCGCGTGCCGAACGCGGACGCGTCAGGCGCAGGCTCGAACAGGAACACGACACGATCCAGCGTCACGCGGCCGCATCACTGCGCGACGCGAAGACGGCCAACCTGTCGTCGATGGCAAAGCAGGGTCGCAAGGGCGCCGCGCGCAGCATCATGGGCACGGTACGGCGCCACCAGAACGAGTTCAAGGCGACACTCGACGAACGGGTACAGGAAGCAGCCGCACGCGTCGAAGCCGATGCGCCCGTGCTGGTGTCGCTGCCGGGCACCGAGGTCAGCGCGCGCCGGCAGCTGTTCACGTTCGAACGCGCACGACTACCGTGGCGCATCGCCGGCGATGCCGACACGATCACGTGGTCGGCGAGCGGGCCCGTACGCATCGCGCTGACCGGCCCGAATGGCTGCGGCAAATCGACGTTGCTGCGAATGCTGGCCGGCGAACTCGAACCGCGTTCAGGTGCATGCACGACGCACGTGAGCGCCGCGTATCTCGACCAGCGGCTCGCGCTGCTCGATCCCGATCGTTCGATCGTCGAGCAACTGGGGCTGCTCGATACGCCGCTCGCCGAAGGCGACCTGCGCAGCCGGCTCGCACTGCTGCAGCTCGACGCGGTGCGCGCGACGCAGCCCGCGCGGCAGCTGAGCGGCGGCGAACGGCTGAAGGCCGCGCTCGCCTGCGCGCTGTGGCGCGGCGTGCCCGCGCAACTGTTGCTGCTCGACGAGCCGACCAATCACCTCGATCTCGAATCGGTGCGGGCGATCGAAGCCGCACTGGCGGGCTTTCCCGGCGCGATCGTGGTCGCGTCGCACGACACCGCGTTTCTCGCGGCGCTCGACCCGACGCACACGATGCAATGGCATCGCGACGGGTGGCGCTACGAACCCGTCGCCTGAGGAGAACGCAGCGGTATCAGCCGGCGGTGCGGAACCGCAGCACGCCGTCGTCGCCCTGCTCGCGCACGAGTTCGCCCGCGAGCCACAGCAGGTTCAGGTGCGCGAGCGCCTCGCCGAGCGCGAACGTCATCTGGTGGATGTCGAGCTCGCGGCGGCGGAACATGATCGGCACGACGTCGGCTGCGCTCATCGGCTTTTCCGCGCACGCGACGCGCACTTCGGCCAGGCGCGCGTCGTGGTGTTCGCGCAGTTGCGCGATGCGCGTGCGCACGCCGCGGAACGGCTTGCCGTGCGACGGCAGCACCAGCGTATCGGGCGCCATCGTCTCGTAGCGGCCGAGCGACTGCAGGTACAGCGCGAGCGGGTTCGCTTCCGGTTCGAGGTCGAACACGGACACGTTCGTCGAGATGCGCGGCAGCACCATGTCGCCGGAGATCAGCACGCCGTCCGCTTCGCTGTGCAGCGCGCAATGTTCAGGCGAATGGCCGAAGCCGGTCACGACGCGCCACGTGCGCGCGCCGATCGTCACCACGTCACCCTCGCGCAGGCGCCGGTAGCGCGGCGGCACGGCCGGCACGAGATCCGAGTAGTAGCTGCGGCGGTTGCGCAGCTTGTCGAGCGCGGCCGGATCGGTCAGCCCGTGGCGCGCGAAGTGATCGGCGGCCGCCGCGCCGCCCGCGTTCGAGCCGTTGCCGGCCGCCATCAGGCAGCCGAACATGTACTCGCCGAGCGTCATCCACAGCCGCACGTTCCAGCGGCCCTTGTCGCCGCCTTCGCACAGCCAGTTCGCGAGGCCGAAGTGATCGGGGTGGCAGTGCGTGACGAGCACGCGCAGCACGGGCAGGCCGTCGAGATGCGTGTCGAAGATCTGCTCCCAGTGCGTGCGGATCGCGTCCGACGAGATCCCGCAATCGACGATCGTCCAGCCGGGCTGCCCGTCGATCTCGTCGCGCAGCAGCCACAGGTTGATGTGATCGAGCGAGAACGGCAGCGGCATGCGCAGCCAGCGCACGCCGGGCGCGACCTCGAACGTGTCGCCCGCGGCGGGCAGCGTATCGGCGAAGGGATAGTCGAGTTGGTGTTCCAGTGCGTTCATCGGTGGGGCGTCTCGTCATTATCGGTGCGATTGCGCGCCGGCGGCAGGCCGCGGCGGGCGGTGCGTCGATTCTATCGCCGTCCCGAGGAACGCGTGCCCGGCGGCTTGCCGCCCGTCAAAAAAAGTTCGTGCCAGAATCGGTTCCGTACCCGTATCTTTACGCGAAGATGCACCGAACGGCACCCAACGGCGGGCAACCCGCCGCCTGCCGGCCGGCCGCGCCTTGCCGCAAAGCCCTTGAATTGCCCGCTTGGGCGCTAAAATGGCGAGTGCTTACAGCCCCTCCCGAACGAGCCTGCACGCGATGAATCACTTCCCCAAACTGCTGTCTTCGCAGATCGGCTTCGACGTCGCGCAGACGTTGCTCGAGAACTTCGACCGCCACTACCGGATCTTCCGCGACGCGGCCGTCGAGGCGAAGACGCTGTACGAGCAAGGCGACTGGCACGGGCTGCAGCGGCTCGCGCGCGAGCGGATCACGTCGTACGACGATCGCGTGAAGGAATGCGTCGAGGTGCTGGAAGACGAATACGACGCGGAGAACATCGACGACGAAGTGTGGCAGCAGATCAAGCTGCACTACATCGGGCTGCTCACGTCGCACCGCCAGCCCGAGTGCGCGGAAACCTTCTTCAATTCGGTGTGCTGCAAGATCCTGCACCGCTCGTACTTCAGCAACGATTTCATCTTCGTGCGCCCGGCGATCTCGACCGAGTATCTGGAGAACGACGAGCCGGCCGCGAAGCCGACCTACCGCGCGTACTATCCGGGCACCGACGGGCTCGCGGCCGCGCTCGAGCGGATCGTCACGAACTTCCAGCTCGAGCCGGCGTTCGACGATCTCCCGCGCGACATCGCGTGTGTGATGGAGGCGATCCACGACGAATTCGGCCACTTCGACGAAGCGCCGAATTTCCAGATCCACGTGCTGTCGTCGCTGTTCTTCCGCAACAAGAGCGCGTACATCGTCGGCCGCATCATCAACGCCGACCGCGTGCTGCCGTTCGCGGTGCCGATCCGCCACGTGCGCCCGGGCGTGCTCTCGCTCGACACCGTGCTGCTGCGCCGCGACCAGCTGATGATCATCTTCGGCTTCTCGCACTCGTATTTCCTCGTCGACATGGGCGTGCCGTCCGCGTACGTCGACTTCCTTTGCACGATCATGCCCGGCAAGCCGAAGGCGGAGATCTACACGTCGGTCGGCCTGCAGAAGCAGGGCAAGAACCTGTTCTATCGCGACCTGCTGCACCATCTGTCGCATTCGAGCGACCGCTTCATCATCGCGCCCGGGATCAAGGGCCTCGTGATGCTCGTGTTCACGCTGCCGTCGTTCCCGTACGTGTTCAAGATCATCAAGGATCATTTCCCGCCGCCGAAGGAAACCACGCGCGCGCAGATCATGGAGAAGTACCAGCTCGTGAAGCGCCACGGCCGCCTCGGGCGGATGGCCGACACGCTCGAGTATTCGAGCGTCGCGCTGCCGCTCGCGCGGCTCGACCACGCGCTCGTGCGCGAGCTGGAGAAGGAAGTGCCGTCGCTGCTCGAATACGAGGACGGCAATCTCGTCATCAAGCACCTGTACATCGAGCGCCGGATGACGCCGCTCAACCTGTACCTGCAGAACGGCTCCGACACCGACGTCGAGCACGGCGTGAAGGAGTACGGCAACGCGGTGAAGGAGCTGATGAAGGCGAACATCTTCCCGGGCGACATGCTGTACAAGAACTTCGGCGTCACGCGCCACGGCCGCGTGGTGTTCTACGACTACGACGAGATCGAGTACCTGACCGACTGCAACGTGCGCCGCGTGCCGCCACCGCGCAACGAGGAAGACGAGCTCTCCGGCGAACCGTGGTATACCGTCGGCCCGCACGACATCTTTCCGGAGACCTACGGGCCGTTCCTGCTCGGCGACCCGCGCGTGCGCGACGTCTTCATGAAACATCACGCGGACTTTTTCGATCCCGCGCTGTGGCAGGCCAGCAAGGACAAGCTGATCCAGGGCGAATTGCCCGACTTCTATCCATACGACACCGCGCTGCGCTTTTGCGTGCGCTACCCCGCGCGTTTCGGCGCGACGGAGCGGGGCGATGCCGCAGGCGACGCGCAGCGCGCCGCCTGACGCCCGCTTTACCGCACCGATTGCGACCCGATTTCCGCCAACGGAATCCACACCGATGAACCCCCAAGACAATCCGCTTTCACACCTGTTCGACAACAACGACGCCTGGGTCAAGCACAAGCTCGAGGACGACCCGCAATTCTTCGCGCGTCTCGCCCACCAGCAGGCGCCGGAATATCTGTGGATCGGCTGCTCGGATTCGCGCGTGCCCGCGAACGAGATCATCGGCCTGCCGCCGGGCGAAGTGTTCGTCCACCGCAATATCGCGAACGTGGTCGTGCACAGCGACCTGAACTGCCTGTCGGTGATCCAGTTCGCGGTCGATATCCTGCGCGTGAAGCACATCATGGTCGTCGGCCACTACGGCTGCTCGGGCGTGAATGCCGCCCTGCTCAACCGCCGCGTCGGCCTCGCCGACAACTGGCTGCATCACGTGCAGGACGTGCGCGAACGCCACACGGCGCTGCTCGACGCATGGCCGGTGGGCGAAGCGCGCTATCGTCGCCTGATCGAGTTGAACGCGATCGAGCAGGTCGTCAACGTGTGCCGCACGACGATCGTCAACGACGCGTGGGCGCGCGGCCAGTCGCTTACCGTGCACGGGCTCGTGTATGGCGTGCACGACGGCCGGATGCGCAACCTCGGGATGGCCGTGTCGAGCTTCGACGCGCTCGACGAGACCTACAAGCGCTGCGTGGCCGCACTCGTCGCCGGCGGCGAGCATGCACCGGACAACGACATGATCGCGGCGGACGCCGCGCGGCTCGAAGGCGTCGCGCAGGCTGTCGCCGCCACGCTGAAGCCGTGCGACGACGCGAAGTAACGCAGCGGCCCGCGCGGCGGACACCGCGCAGGCGTACCGCCGTGCCACCCATCGAACGGATCTGACACCGGCGCTGCCGCCACGGCGGCGCCAAGCAAAGGAGCGACGGGCATGAAAACCGCATTGATCGTCGGTGCATCGCGCGGCCTCGGCCGTGAATTCGTCCGCCAATACCGGCGCGACGGCTGGAACGTGATCGCCACCGCGCGCGACGACGCGTCGCTCGACGCGCTGCGCGCGCTCGGCGCGCACGCGCATGCGCTCGACATCACGCAGCCCGAGCAGATCGCGGCGCTCGGCTGGAAGCTCGACGGCGAGCGGCTCGATGCGGCCGTGCTGGTGTCGGGTGTGTACGGGCCGCGCACCGAGGGGGTCGAGACGGTCACCGCCGAGGATTTCGACGCGGTGATGCATACGAACGTGCGCGGGCCGATGCAGTTGCTGCCGATCGTGCTGCCGCTCGTCGAAGACGCGCGCGGCGTGCTGGCCGTCGTGTCGAGCCGGATGGGCAGCATCGCCGAGGCGACCGGCACGACCGGCTGGCTGTACCGCGCGAGCAAGGCCGCGCTGAACGACGCGCTGCGCATCGCGTCGCTGCAGACGCGCCACGCCGCGTGCATTTCGCTCCATCCCGGCTGGGTGCGCACCGACATGGGCGGCGCGCAGGCCGCGATCGACCCGGAAACCAGTGTGACCGGCATGCGCCGCGTGATCGCCGAATCCGGCGCGGACGTGTCGCAGGCAAACGGCCGCTTCTTCCAGTACGACGGCGTCGAGCTCAGCTGGTGAGCCAGCATCACAACCTGGCGTCGTTAATTCCCGTTTCGCATGATTTTGAACCGACCTGACGCGTGCCCGTGCGGCGGCGCGTCCCCCGCTCCCGCCGGCAAAGCGCCGGCGCCCCGCTATGCGGCCTGCTGCGGCCGCTTCATCGACGGCGGCCAAGCCGCGCCGACCGCGCTCGAGTTGATGCGCTCGCGGTACAGCGCGTACGTGCTCGGCGCGACCGACTACCTGCGCGCGACCTGGGCCGCGCGCACCTGCCCGGCCGATCTCGACACCGACCCCGACGCACCGGACGCGCCGCGCTGGCTCGGGCTCGCGGTCAAACGCCACGCGCCGCTCGACGAGCGGCACGCGGAGGTCGAGTTCGTGGCGCGCTACAAGGTCGGCGGACGCGCTTACCGGCTCCACGAGACGAGCCGTTTCGAGCGCGACGAACAGGGATTCTGGCGCTATGTCGACGGCGAAGTAAGTGAACGTTGACAAATAGTTGCTGTGTCAGACGCCGGGTAATTCCCGCATTGCACAACCCCATTTTGTCCGGCTACGATGACCTCGAATTGGTCATGTTGCATGGCAGGGCTTACGAATGGCGTTCAGCAAGGTATTGGTGGGATGGATGGCGGCCTGTGCGCTGTCGGCCGCTCAGGCCGGTACGCTGTCGAGCGCAGATTCAGGGACGGGTGCCGGCGCCAGCGGGTCGCTCGCCCACGCCGAACGCTTCGACTACAGCGATTCGAACCTGCCGCAGGTCGCCGCCGACCTGAACGAACAGATCCTGCGCATTCCGGCCGACGCATCGGGCACCGTCACGCTCGAAGCCACGCTCTTCAAGCCGAACGGCCCGGGCCCGTTCCCGCTCGTCGTCTTCAATCACGGCAAGAACACCGGCGATCTCCATCTGCAGCCGCGCAGCCGGCCGCTCGCGTTCGCGCGCGAATTCGTGCGCCGCGGCTATGCGGTGGTCGCGCCGAACCGCCAGGGCTTCGCGGGCTCGGACGGCACGTACCAGCAGGAAGGCTGCAACGTCGGCAAGAACGGCCTCGCGCAGGCGGCCGACGTCGACGCGACGGTGCGCTACATGTCCCACCAGTCGTACGTCGATGCGTCGCGCATCGTCGTCGCCGGCACGTCGCACGGCGGCCTCGTATCGGTCGCGTACGGCACCGAAGCCGCACCGGGCGTGCGCGGCATCATCAACTTCTCCGGCGGGCTGCGCCAGGATCTCTGCGACGGCTGGCAGAAGAACCTCGTCGACGCGTTCGACCAGTACGGCGCACACACGGCCGTGCGGTCGCTGTGGCTGTACGGCGACAACGATTCGGTGTGGACGCCCGGGCTCGTCGCGCAGATGCACGGCGCGTACGTTTCGCACGGCACGCAGGCCCAGTTCATCGATTTCGGCCGTTACAAGGACGACGCGCACCGCCTGATCGTCGATCGCGACGGCGTGCCCGTATGGTGGCCGGCGGTCAACGCGTTCCTCGCGCAGTTGAACCTGCCGACCTCGGTGCGCTACGCGGTCGCGAACCCGCACGAGCCGAAGGCCAGCGGCTATGCGTCGATCGACTCGGTCAACGCGGTGCCGTATGTCGACGAAGCCGGCCGCGAAGGCTATCGGCGCTTCCTGAACCAGCATCCGAGCCGCGCATTCGCGGTGTCGTCGGAAGGCGCGTGGTCGTGGGCCGAAGGCGGCGACGATCCGATGGCGCTCGCGCTCGACAACTGCGCGAAGCAGGGCGCAGGTTCGTGCAGGCTGTATGCGGTCAACGACCGGGTCGTGTGGAACAACGCGACGCAGACGGCCGACAGCGACGACAGCAACGCACGCGACACCGGCACGCCGGCGCTGGCTTCGCGTTGACGAACGGCGGCCGTCGCCGCCGTTTTTCGTTTCCCCCCTCCTTTCGTCGCCCATGCGGCACCCCACGCGTGCCAGCGTGAATGCGCCGTCTCGCAACCCTGCGCCCGAATGTCTCTTGTCACCGCTCACCGTCGAGCGTGTTCCGATCACGTGGGGCCACATCATGACGCGCCATCGATTCCCCTTCGCGCCCTGATTTCTTCACCCCGCCGCCGCCCGCGGCCCACGATTTTTTCGGTTGGGGGGGCTCACTCGAACGTCGTCATCTGCGGTCATTTCGGGACATCTGAACCGTACCGTCCCGAGCCGCCCCGATCTGCGCCGAACTCCCGCCGGGCAAGGCTTTGCGGCGTTTGTAACCGGTAGTGCAACGGGTCGCGGAACACGCTAATCTCAGCGCGTTTCGTGTCCCGCCGCGCGGCATCCCGACGATGCCGCGCAGCCGTTTTATCCCCCGGAGTCGCCTTGAGTACGCCAGCCACCGACGACTGGGTCGCGCGCAGCCTGCGCGCGGTCTGGCATCCCTGCACCCAGATGAAGCATCACGAGCGCCTGCCGCTCATCCCCGTCGCACGCGGCGCGGGCCTGTGGTTGTACGACCGTGACGGCCGCCGCTACTTCGATGCGATCAGCTCGTGGTGGGTCAACCTGTTCGGCCATGCGAACCCGGACATCAACGCGGCGCTGAAGGACCAGCTCGACACGCTCGAGCACGCGATGCTCGCCGGCTGCACGCACGAGCCCGCGATCGAGCTCGCGGAGCGGCTGCACGCGCTCACCGCGCGCACGCTCGGCCATGCGTTCTTCGCGTCGGACGGCGCGTCGGCGGTCGAGATCGCGCTGAAGATGAGCTTCCACGCGTGGCGCAACCGCGGCCGCGCGAACAAGCAGGAATTCGTCTGTGTAGCGAACAGCTATCACGGCGAGACGATCGGCGCGCTCGGCGTGACCGACGTCGCGCTGTTCAAGGACGCGTACGACCCGCTGATCCGCCATGCACACGTCGTCGCGTCACCCGACGCACGCGGCGCGCTGCCGGGCGAAACGGCCGCCGACGTCGCGGGCCGTGCGCTGGCCGACGTGCGGCGCCTGTTCGTCGAACGCGGCGACCGGATCGCCGCGCTGATCGTCGAGCCGCTCGTACAGTGCGCAGCCGGCATGGCGATGCACGATCCGTCATACGTGCGCGGCCTGCGCGCGCTGTGCGACGAATTCGGCGTGCACCTGATCGCCGACGAGATCGCGGTCGGCTGCGGCCGCACCGGCACCTTCTTCGCATGCGAGCAGGCCGGCGTCTGGCCCGATTTCCTGTGCCTGTCGAAGGGCATCAGCGGCGGCTACCTGCCGCTGTCGCTCGTGCTCACGCGCGACGACGTGTTCGCCGCGTTCTACGACGACGACACGACGCGCGGCTTCCTGCACTCGCATTCGTACACCGGCAACCCGCTCGCGTGCCGCGCGGCGGTCGCGACGCTCGACCTGTTCGAGCGCGACGACGTGCTCGCGGCCAATGCCCGCAAGTCGGCGACGCTGCGCGCAGCGCTCGCGCCGCTCGACGCCCACCCGCAGGTACGCCACCTGCGCGAGCGCGGCACGCTGTTCGCGTTCGACGTCGCGCTCGACGGCGACGCGGCGCGCGGCTTCTCGCGACGCTTCTTCGAACGCGCGCTGGAACGCGAGCTGCTGCTGCGCCCGATCGGCACGACCGTGTATCTGATGCCACCGTACGTGATGAGCGACGACGACATCGCGTGGCTCGCGCAAAGCACGCGCGACACGCTCGATGCGACGCTGGAGGGTCTCGTCCGATGAGCCTGCTCGATACCCTGCAACGCGGCCTCGCCGAGCTCGACGCGCAAGGGCTGCGCCGCGTGCGCCGCACCGCCGACACCGCGTGCGATGCGCGCATGACCGTCGACGGCCGTGAGATCGTCGGCTTCGCGAGCAACGACTATCTCGGCCTCGCCGCGCATCCGGCGCTCGTCGCCGCGTTCGCCGAAGGCGCGCAGCGCTACGGCTCCGGCAGCGGCGGCTCGCACCTGCTCGGCGGCCATTCGCGTGCGCATGCGACGCTCGAAGACGAACTCGCCGCCTTCTCGGGCGGCTTCTCCGACGCGCCGCGCGCGCTGTACTTCAGCACCGGCTACATGGCGAACCTCGCCGCGATGACAGCGCTGACGGCCAAGGGCGCGACGATCTTCTCCGACGCGCTGAACCACGCGTCGCTGATCGACGGCATGCGGCTGTCGCGCGCGAACGTGCAGGTCTATCCGCATGCCGACACGGCCGCGCTCGCCGCGTTGCTCGACGCATCGGATGCCGAAACGAAGCTGATCGTCAGCGACACGGTGTTCAGCATGGACGGTGACATCGCGCCGCTCGCCGAGCTCGTCGCGCTGGCCGAACGCCACGGCGCGTGGCTCGTCGTCGACGATGCGCACGGCTTCGGCGTGCTCGGCCCGCAGGGCCGCGGCGCGCTCGCGGCCGCCGCGCTGCGCTCGCCGCATCTCGTGTACGTCGGCACGCTCGGCAAGGCCGCCGGCGTCGCGGGCGCGTTCGTGATCGCGCACGAGACCGTGATCGAATGGATGATCCAGCGCGCGCGCAGCTACATCTTCACGACGGCCGCGCCGCCGTCCGTCGCGCACGCGGTATCGGCCAGCCTGAAGGTGATCGCGGGCGACGAAGGCGACGCGCGACGCGCGCATCTCGCCGCGCTGATCGAGCGCACGCGCGCGCTGCTGCGCAACACGCGCTGGCAGCCGGTCGATTCGCACACGGCCGTGCAGCCGCTCGTGATCGGCAGCAACGACGCAACGCTCACGGCGATGCGCGCGCTCGACGCGCATGGCCTGTGGGTGCCCGCGATCCGGCCGCCGACGGTGCCCGTCGGCACGTCGCGGCTGCGCGTGTCGCTGTCGGCCGCGCATTCGTTCGACGATCTCGCGCGGCTGGAAGCCGCGCTGATCGAAGCCAGCGAGGCGCAGGCCGTGCAGGAGACGGAACAGCCCCCACGCTCACTTCGTTCGCTGCCCCCCGAGGGGGCTGCAGCCTCCCTTGGGGCGGCCCGGCGGGAGGCAGAACAGCCCCCACGCTCACTTCGTTCGCTGCCCCCCGAGGGGGCCGCAGCCTCCCTTGGGGCGGCCCGGCGGGAGACTGCGGCATGACCGCCCCGCTCTCGCTGTTCGTTACCGGCACCGACACCGAAATCGGCAAGACCTTCGTATCGGCCGCGATGCTGCACGCCTTCGCGCGGCATGGCCTGCGCGCAGCCGCGCTGAAACCCGTCGCGGCAGGCGCGTATGAACGCGACGGCGTGTGGTGCAACGAGGATGCCGACCAGCTCGACGCGGCCGCGAACGTCGTGCTGCCGCCCGAGCTGCGCACGCCGTTCCTGCTGAAGGCACCGGCCGCGCCGCATATCGTCGCCGCGCAGGAAGGCGTGACGCTCGACATCGACACGATCGTCGCCTGCCATCGCGAAGCGCTGACGCGCGCGGAGATCGTCGTCGTCGAAGGCGCCGGCGGCTTCCGCGTGCCGATGAACGACACGCAGGACATGGCCGATCTGGCGGTCGCGCTCGGCGTGCCGGTCGTGCTCGTGGTCGGCGTGCGGCTCGGCTGCATCAACCACGCGCTGCTGACCGCCGACGCGATCGCCGCGCGCGGCCTCACGCTCGCCGGCTGGGTCGCGAACCACGTCGACCCGGCGATGTCGTTCCCCGACGAGAACATTGCAACGATGCGCGACTGGCTCGCGCGCGAGCACGGCGCGCCGCTGCTCGGCCGCATTCCGCACATGAGCCCGGCCGATCCCGAATCCGCCGCGGCGATGCTCGACATCGCCGCGCTCGTCGAGACGCTGCGCGCCGCGCAGCATTGACCCAACCGAAACAGATCCCCGATCCCTCATCCCCGACCAGGACAGGAAAACGATATGACCCAAGCCCAGACTGCCACCACCGTGCAACCCGACGCGATTCCCGTGGCCGCTCCGGTCTCGCAGCGCTGGCGCGTCGCCGACGTCGTCGCGCTGTTCGAGCTGCCGTTCAACGACCTGATCTTCCGCGCGCAGCAGGTGCACCGCGAGCACTTCGACGCGAATGCGGTGCAGCTGTCGACGCTGCTGTCGATCAAGACGGGCGGCTGCGAGGAAGATTGCGGCTACTGCTCGCAGTCGTCGCACCACGACACGGGCCTGAAGGCCGAGAAGCTGATGGACGTCGACGCGGTGCTCGACGCCGCGCGCGCGGCGAAGGCGAACGGCGCGAGCCGCTTCTGCATGGGCGCCGCGTGGCGCAACCCGAAGGAGCGCCACATGCCGGCGCTGACCGAGATGGTGCGCGGCGTGAAGGAACTCGGCCTCGAGACCTGCATGACGCTCGGCATGCTGGAAGACGAGCAGGCGCAGGAGCTCGCGAGCGCGGGCCTCGACTACTACAACCACAACCTCGACACGTCGCCGGAGTTCTACGGCCAGGTGATCTCGACGCGCACCTACCAGGATCGCCTCGACACGCTCGACCGCGTGCGTGACGCGGGCATCAACGTATGCTGCGGCGGCATCATCGGGATGGGCGAATCGCGCCGCGAACGCGCGGGGCTGATCTCGCAGCTCGCGAACCTGAACCCGTATCCGGATTCGGTGCCGATCAACAATCTCGTCGCAATCGAAGGCACGCCGCTCGAAGGCACCGCGCCGCTCGACCCGTTCGAATTCGTGCGCACGATCGCGGTGGCGCGGATCACGATGCCGAAGGCCGTGGTGCGCCTGTCGGCCGGCCGCGAGCAGCTCGACGACGGCCTGCAGGCGATGTGCTTCCTCGCCGGCGCGAACTCGATGTTCTACGGCGACCAGCTGCTGACGACGAGCAACCCGCAGTCGCAGAAGGACCGCGCGCTGTTCGAACGCCTCGGCATCCGTTCGAGCGATGCGGACGCGATGACGGCGAACGCGTAAGCGGCACGCACGGCGAGTTCGTTCGCCACATGAAAAAGCCGGGATACGTCCCGGCTTTTTTCATCCGATCGTCTGCACCGGAAAGCCTCGCGCGCCGTCCCGCGTAGCAGGTGACTCGCCCGTCATGTGGCCCCCGCTTCCCGCCGGCGTATCTGTGTGTCGTATCGACGCGCACGGTAGCGGCCGCTACCGTGCGCCGTGTGCGTCACACGTGTGCCGCCGCGCCGTCGATCGCCGCGCGCACGCGCTCGACGAGTGATTGATCGACCGGCGCCAGCACCTCCCCGCGCGGCCGCACGCCCGAACCGAAATGCACCGCGCGCACGCCGGTCGCGCGGACGAAATCGCCGACCGCATCGACCGTGAGCCCCGAGCCGGCCAGCACCGTGCAGGTCGAGCCTGCCGCCTGCCGCACCAGCCGCGTGATCGTCGCGACCGCGTCGAGCACCGACGGATGGCCGCCCGACGTCAGCACCGACGTGACGGACGGCACGCGCAGCAGCGCGTCGAATGCGGCGTTGAGATCGCGCGAGACGTCGAACGCGCGGTGGAAGGTCAGTGCGCGACCGTCCGCTGCGGCCGCGATGCGCGCCAGTGCGTCGAGATCGACGTCGCCGCGTGCGTCGAGCGCGCCGAACACGACGCCGTTCGCACCGGCCGCGACGGCTGCACGCACGTCGCGTTCGATCACGCGGAGATCGTCGGCGTCATAGACGAACGACCGGCTGTGCGGTCGCACGATCACGTTGACGGGGATCGGCACGGCGGCCACGACGGCTTCGATCAGGCCGACGCTCGGCGTCAGCCCGCCTTCGGTGATCGCGGTCACGAGTTCGAGGCGGTCGGCGCCCGCGCGGGCGGCGGCCTTCGCATCGCCGACGGTCGTGGCGATCACTTCGAGGAGAACGGAGGAGGCGGCGTTTCGGTTCATGGGCGGCCCGCGATTCGTCTGGACAATTCGCGCATCCTAGCCGAGCCGCGTGACGGACGCCAGTGTGCCGGCCGCGGCGCCGTGAACGACGCAGTCAACCGCGCCGCACGAGCCACACGCCGACGAGCGCGGACAAGCCGGTCACCGCGGTGCCGGGCACGAAGCGGAACATGCGCGCGTTGAAGTACGCGCCCTGCTGCTGCATCACGTCGACGATCGCCGGTGTGAGCACGAGCATCCCCCAGCCCACCATCCCGAGCGCGGTGGTCGCGGCCGCGACGAGCAACACGATGCCCGCGCCGCGCGCACGCGGCCGGAATGCGCCGGCAAACGCGCCCGCAGCGAGCAACAGGGCCGACACCGCGAACAGCACGGCGACGAATACGACGGTCGCGCCCGCGTGGCCGACTTTCATGAACGCCATCATCTGCGCGGTGATCACGCACATGCCCGCGATCGTGAACAGCATGATCGCGAGCGCATTGCGCGCGAAACTCATGCGTTCGCCTGGAAATACGCGGTCGCGGGACGCCGGAACAGCAGGTAGACGAACAGCGCGAACAGCAGGACGCCGGGAATCAGCACCGCATACATCGACGCCGGCATGTTGACGAACGAGAACGCGAAGCCGAGCACGGCCGTCGCGATATAGGCCTTGCGCGACCATTCGCGGCCCTTGAGGATCGCGATGCCGATCGCGACGTTCACGGCTTCGAGGATCACGCTGATGCCGAGCGTCGCCCAGACGGGCAGCAGGTAGTGCGACAGCAGCGCCTGGGTGGTCGGCATGCCGATCGTGAATGGCGTATAGACGCACGTGATCGCGTTGGTCACGATGATGATCCACGCGAGAATGGTCAGCGAAATCGGTCTTTTCATTGTGTTTTCCTTGTTATTCGCCGCCATGGTGGCCCCCGGGACGGCGCGCTCGCGGTCACGATGGCCGCGGTCGGGCCATTGTCGGGGAAGCGCAACGCGAACGCAACGGCCGCCCCGTTCCGCTCGCCCCATCCGCCGGCGCCGGTGCGCGCGGCGCTAGCCGGCGTCCGCTTCGTCGTCGCGCCAGTCGATATCGCCGCACAGCACGCGCTGCGCGTCGCCGATGCGCACGGCCACCGACAGCGTCACGCACGGCTGCGCCTCGTTGATCGACAGGTAAGGCCGCGTGACCTGCACGCGCCCCGGCTCGGCGATCGCCGAGCGGAAATACGGCCGGCGCAGCCAGTTCGCGCCCTGCGCGTCGGCCAGCGGCGAGAAGCGTGCCTCGGCAAGTGCGCGGTCGGCGCGCAGCACGACGTTGCGGCCCGACTGGCGGCCGTGCGCGTCGAGCAGGAAGCAGCGCGCGGCCGCGTCGAGCGCGAGGAAGTTCCAGCACACCTCGTCGAGCGGCTCGCCGGCCGCGAGACGCTCGGCCGCACGTTCGAACGCGCGCAGGTACGGCGCGAGCCGCTGCGCATCGCGCCGCTCGCGCGCGTCGGTCTGCTGCCGGAAGCGCTCGGTCAGCTCGCCGATGCAGCCCGTCGCGGCCGCGCTGTCCGGCAGCCCCGGCGCCGGCCGGCCGAAATAGTAGCCCTGCACGAAATCGGCCTCGCACGACAGCGCGATCTGCGCCTCGTGCTCGGTCTCGATGCCCTCGACGAGCACCAGCTTGCCGGCCTCGTGCAGCAGCGTCACGAGCCCGTGCAGGATCGCGGTGAGCCCCGTGCGGTGCGCCGCGTGCGACAGCATGATCCGGTCGAGCTTCACGATGTCCGGGTTCAGTTGCCAGATCCGCTCGAGGTTCGAGTGACCCGCGCCGAAATCGTCGAGCGCGATCAGGAAACCGTGCGTGCGGAATTCGCGCACGGCCTCGGCGAGCCGCTCGACGTCTTCCGCGCGCTGTTCGAGCACTTCGAGCACGACGCGGCGCGGCGGCATGCCGAGCCGCTTCAGGTTCGCGAGCAGCGCGGCCGCCTGGAACGGGTCGGTGAGCACACCCGGATGCACGTTGAGGAACAGCCACTCGCGCTCGGCGCCGAGCAGCGCGAAGTTCTCGAGATGCAGCGCCTGCGCGAGCCGGTCGAGCTGCAGCAGCTCGCCCTGGCGCGCGGCTTCGCCGAACACGTCGAGCGGCGACACGGCGCGATCGAGCGCATCGTGCGCGCGCAGCAGCGCCTCGTAACCCACCGCACGCTGGTGCGACAGGCTGAAAATCGGCTGGAATACGGTCGTCAGCGTCATGTCGCGGTGCTGCGTCGCCAGACGTTCGAAGCCGGAACTCACCTCCCGCTCGAACCGGTACGGCGACGCGGCGGCCGGACGCTCCTGTTGCACGATCGTCATGCGTTCCTCCTGGTATTGCCTTCGAACGCGGCGCCCGACACAGCGAGCGGCGCGTGCATTGTCTTGGTTGGACCCTCGGTTGCCCGGTCGACGCCGGGCGGCTGCCCCATATCAAGCAAGCTCCGTGCAAGGCGCCGACAACCCTTGCGCCGTGCGCCTCGCGCCGGCCTGCCGCACCATCCCGGCGCAGGTCGCGCGCACCATTTTCGTGCGCGCGCACCGGCCGCTTGAACGCAGCCGTTACGCCAGCAGGCTACACTCCGTACGATCGTTTCATTCCCCGTATTCGCCGTATCGATGGAAATCGTCTTCACAGTCCTGATCCTGCTGCTGACCGTCGCGCTGTCCGGCGCCGTCACACGCATCCTGCCGTTCCAACTGCCGTTGCCACTGATGCAGATCGCGTTCGGCGCGATGCTCGCGTGGCCGAAGCTGAACCTGCACGTCACGTTCGATCCCGAAATCTTCATGCTGCTGTTCATTCCGCCGCTGCTGTTCGCGGACGGCTGGCGGATTCCGAAGCGCGAGCTGTACCTGCAGCGCCGCGCGATCCTGATGCTCGCATTCGGGCTCGTGTTCATGACGGTACTCGCAGTGGGCTACTTCGCGCACTGGCTGATACCCGAGTTGCCGCTGCCGATCGCGTTCGCGCTCGCGGCCGTGCTGTCGCCAACCGACGCGGTCGCGCTGTCCGGGATCGCCGGCAAGGGTCGCATTCCGCCGCAGCTGATGCACATCCTCGAAGGCGAGGCGCTGATGAACGACGCGTCGGGCCTCGTCGCGCTGAAATTCGCGATCGCCGCCGCACTGACGGGCATGTTCTCGCTGCGCGACGCATCGGTCACGTTCGTGATCGTCGCGGCCGGCGGGCTTGCGACGGGCGCGATCGTGTCGTGGGCGTTCAGCGCGCTGTCGACCCGCTTCCTGAACGCCGAGCAGGAAGGCGATCCGGCCCCCGGCATCGTGATGACGCTGCTCGTGCCGTTCGCGGCCTACCTGTTCGCCGAGCACCTCGACCTGTCGGGCGTGCTGGCGGCCGTGTCGGCCGGGATGATGATGAACTACACGAGCTTCTCGCGTAAAAGCACCGTCGCGTCGCGCGTGCGTGCCGAAAGCACGTGGGCGATGATCGAGTTCGTGTTCAACGGCATGGTGTTCATCATGCTCGGGCTGCAGCTGCCGCACATCATCGGCCGCACGCTCGTCGACGCGCACCACACGAGCGACGCGCTCGTCGGCCGGATGATCTTCAACGTCTGCGCGATGATGCTCGCGCTGTATGCGATCCGCTTCCTGTGGGTCTGGCTGCTGCGCTGGTTCGCGAGCCGTCGCGCCGCGCGCCACGGCCTCGCGGGCACGATGGCCGGCGTGCGCACGATCGCGGTGATGACGGTCGGCGGCGTGCGCGGCGCGGTCACGCTCGCCGGCGTGCTGTCGATTCCGGTCGCGCTGTCCGACGGCGTGCCGCTGCCGGGCCGCGATACGGCGATCTTCGTCGCGTCGGCCGTGATCCTCGGCTCGCTCGTCGTCGCGGTGATCGGCCTGCCGCTGCTGCTGCGCGGCGTGCGTTCGTCGCGCAGCCCGCTCGGCGACGAGGAACGCGCCGCGCGCGCGGCCGCCGCGCAGGCCGCGATCCGCGCGATCGATTCGTCGCACGACGCGATCTCGGTCGATCTCGACGAATCGGGCGCCGCACGCTGCGCGGATATCTCCGCGCGCGTGATGGACCAGTACCGCCGCCGCCTCGCGACGCTCGCCGACGACGGCCCCACGCCGCGCGCGGAAGCGAAGCAGGCCGAAACGATGGAACTGCAGATGCGGATCGCCGCCGTGCGCGCGGAACGCTCCGCGCTGTATCGGCTGCGCAGCGAGAGCAAGATTTCCGACGAGACGCTGACGAAGCTGCTCCGCGAGATCGACCTGTCGGAAACCGCGCTGTCGACGCGCAAGAAAGGCCTTGTCTAAAGGCTCGGCGGCTGCCTGAACGCGGCGGCTGCCCAATAAAAAACGGCGACGCTCGAGCGTCGCCGTTTTCACATCCGCCCGCGTTCGCGTTACTTCGCGACGACGACCGGAATCCCCTTCAGCATCCCCGCCCCCTTCATCTCGTCGAGCGCGTGCTGCACGGCCGCGCTCGTCGCCGCTTCGATGCCGAGCTGCAGTGCGAGCTCGCGCTCCGCGCGCTTCACGCCGGCCAGGTTGCGCACCTTCACGTGACCGAAGCCGCGCACGCGTGCGTGCAGGTCGGCCAGTTGCGTGACCTGCGCCGCATTGCCGGCGGTCGTTGCCGCGAGCGCACGCGCGAGCGTCGTCTCGTAGTCGTCGGCGAGCGCACGCTCCATCCTGCGCTCGACGGTGCGGCCGAACGGATCGAGCCACGTGCCGCGCAGGCTGCGCACGCGCGCCAGCATGCCGAACACCGGCCACATCCACGGGCCGAACACGCGCTTCTTCGGTGCGCTGCCGTCGCGGCCGGCCTTCGCGACGGTCGGCGGCGCCAGGTTGAACTTCACGCGATACGCCTGCCCCGGCACGCCTTCGAATTGCGCTTCGAGCGCCGTGCGGAACGCATCGTCCGTGTACAGCCGCGCGACTTCGTATTCGTCCTTCACCGCGAGCAGCCGGTAGAACGTCGTCGCGACCGCGCGCGTCAGCGCGTCGTCGCCCTTCGCACGTGCCGCGCTCACGAGCGCACGATAGCGCTCGACATAGCGTGCGCCACCGTAAGCATCGAGACGCGCTTCGCGATCGGCGATCAGCTCGGCGAGCGTCTCCGGCGCGGCATGCGCGGCCACCGTGTGACGCGCGTTCCACAACGCATCGAGGCCCGCCGCGTCGCCGGCCGCCATCCGGCCGATCGAGAACGCGAGCTTGTTCATCGGCACCGCGACGTTGTTCAGCTCGATCGCGCGCATCATCGCCGCGAGCGACACCGGCACGAGGCCGAGCTGCCATGCATAGCCGAGCATCAGGATGTTCGCGCCGATCGAATCGCCGAGGAACTTCGCGGCGAGCGCCTGCGCGTCGCAGCTCGACAGGTAGCCGTCGCCGGCCGCGTGGCGCATCTTCTCGAGCAGCGCATCCGCGTGCAGGTTCGCGTCGGGGTTCTGCACGAACGACGCATTCGGGATCCGGTGCGTGTTGACGACGATCCGCGAACGCTCGTGACGCACCGTCTGCAGCGCCTCGGCGCTCGCGCCGACGACCATGTCGCACGCGAGCAGCACGTCCGCCTGCTGCGTATCGATGCGCACCTGGTTTAGCCATCGGTCGCTCGATGCGATCCGCACGAACGACAGCACCGAGCCGCCCTTCTGCGCGAAGCCCATGAAGTCGAGCACCGACGCGCTCTTGCCTTCGAGGTGCGCGGCCATGCTGATCAGCGCGCCGACCGTCACGACGCCCGTGCCGCCGACGCCCGTCACGAGCATGTCGAACGGCGCCGCGTCGAGATGCGTGGCCGGCACCGGCAGCGCGTCGACGCGCGCGGCGAGCGCGGCTTCGTCGAATGCAGCGCCGGCGGCCTTCTTCAGCGCCGCGCCTTCGACCGTCACGAAGCTCGGGCAGAAGCCGTTCACGCACGAATAATCCTTGTTGCACGACGACTGGTCGATGCGGCGCTTGCGACCGAGCGGCGTTTCGAGCGGCTCGACCGACAGGCAGTTCGACTGCACGCCGCAATCGCCGCAGCCTTCGCACACGGCGTCGTTGATGAACAGGCGCTTGTCCGGGTCGGGGAATTCGCCCTTCTTGCGGCGGCGGCGCTTCTCGGCCGCGCAGGTCTGGTCGTAGATCAGCACGGTGACGCCCGGCGTCTCGCGCAGCTCGCGCTGCACGGTGTCGAGTTCGCTGCGGTGATGGAACGTCGTGCCCGGCGGGAACTGGCCGTGATGACCGTCGTACTTCTCCGGCTCGTCGGACACGACCACGAAGCGCGACACGCCCTCCGCCTCGACCTGCCGCGCGATCTGCGGCACCGAAATGCTGCCGTCGACCGGCTGGCCGCCCGTCATCGCGACCGCGTCGTTGTAGAGGATCTTGTACGTGATGTTCGCTTTCGCGGCGACCGCCTGGCGGATCGCGAGGATGCCCGAGTGGAAGTAGGTGCCGTCGCCGAGGTTCTGGAACACGTGCTTCGTGTTCGTGAACATCGCGTGCGCGGCCCAGTCGACGCCTTCGCCACCCATCTGGATCAGGCCAGTGGTGTCGCGCTCCATCCACGACGCCATGAAGTGGCAGCCGATGCCGGCCTGCGCGATCGAGCCTTCCGGCACCTTCGTCGACGTGTTGTGCGGGCAGCCCGAGCAGAAGTACGGCGTGCGCTTCACCGCGTCCGCCTCGTTCGACAGGATCTGCGGCGCGACGAGGTCGACCACGCGCTCGCGGCGGTCGAGCGCCGGCTTGTGGCGCGCGAGCCAGTCGGCGAACACCGGCAGGATGCGCGACGGACGCAGCTCGCCGAGCTCCGACAGCAGGCAGCCGCCGACGGCGTCGTGCTTGCCGAGCACGCGCGGACGCGCGCCTTCCGTGCGGTTGTACAGATAGTCCTTGATCTGCTGCTCGATGACGGGGCCCTTCTCCTCGATCACGAGCACTTCGGCGAGCCCGTCGACGAAGGTTTCGACGCGCGTCATTTCGAGCGGGTACGACAGGCCGATCTTGTAGATCCGCACGCCGGCCGCGTCGAGATCGGCCACCGTCAGGTCGAGGCGGCGCAGCGCTTCCATCAGGTCGAGGTGCGCCTTGCCGCAGGTCACGATGCCGACGTTCGCCTGCGCGCTCGGCGCGATCCACTTGTCGATGCTGTTGGTGCGTGCGAAATGGCGCACCGCGTCGAGCTTCGCGGCGAGGCGCGCCTCGATCGTGAGGCTCGGCAGGTCCGGCCAGCGGTTGTGCAGGCCGCCCGTCGGCGGCGTGAAGCCTTCCGGTGCGGGCCACTGCGTCTGCAACGCGTCGAGGTCGACGGTCGAGCCCGATTCGACCGTTTCGGAGATCGCCTTGAAACCGACCCACGCGCCCGAGTAGCGCGACAGCGCCCAGCCGTACAGGCCGAATTCGAGCATGTCGGCGATGTTCGCCGGGTTCACGACCGGCATGTGCCACGCGATCATCGCGAAGTCGCTCTGGTGCGGCATCGACGACGACACGCAGCCGTGGTCGTCGCCCGCGACGACGAGCACGCCGCCATGCGGCGACGAGCCGTACGCGTTGCCGTGCTTCAGCGCATCGCCGGCGCGATCGACGCCCGGGCCCTTGCCGTACCACATCGCATACACGCCCTCGACCGTGCGCTCGGGATCGGCCTCGACCCGCTGCGTGCCGAGTACGGCCGTGCCGCCGAGTTCCTCGTTGATCGCGGGCAGGAAGCGCACGCCGCCGGCGTCGAGCAGTTTCTTCGCCTTCCACAGCTGCTGGTCGACCATGCCGAGCGGCGAGCCGCGATAGCCGCTGACGAAGCCGGCCGTGTTGAGCCCCTGTTCGGCGTCGACCGTGCGCTGCATCAGCAGCAGGCGAACCAGCGCCTGCGTGCCGGTCAGGAAGATCCGGCCGCGCGTCGCGGTCAGGTTGTCGGTCAGGCGGTAGTCGGACAGGGCAGGCGTGCCGTCGACGGGCAGGCGGGCAGTCATGGGGGATGTCTCCGGATTGTGCTGTTCTGGGCGGCTCGGCAGGGCGTCGGGCGACGCGTGACTGGCGGCTGCGAATGGCTCTATTTTTTCGCGCGCAGCCGAGAATGTTTTTTCTCATCTTGCTCGGGCGGGCCGTCTGTGAGAAAGACCGCGCAGCTTTTTGCCGGGATTTGAGAGAGTTTTCGCGCACGGCGGTCGGGCGAGATCGGCGACGTGTCGGAGCGGGCGGGTCGTTTGCCGGGGAAACGCGTGGCGGTCCGACGGTGGCCCGGGTAGGTGGCGGGTGATGCTCGCGCCCCGTGTGACAAGGGTTTCAGCGCCTCGTGGCGGTGACTCTCACCATTGAAATGCACAGCATTGCGATTGGTCGGTGGCTCGGGATGTCCACAACGCCTCACCCCTTGGCCGACCGGGCTCGCGCGCTCACCGTTCGATTGCACAGAATTTCGAGTGGCGTGGGGGCCGGGATGTCCACATCGTTGTCGGCATGAATATGGCGCTTGCCTCGACGCTCACCACTGAAATTCACAGCGCGGCGAGTGAGTTTCAACGGCGGATATCCACATCGGCGAGGGTGTATTGCATCGATCGGCAGTTCGCCTCAGCGTTCGAATGCTCGGGGGCGCGAGTGGGTTTGTCGGCCGGACGGGCACACTGGGACCCGCATGCTGCCAATCGCGGGCTCCCGCTCACCATGGAAATGCAATGGGTCGGGAGCGGGCTTATCGGCCGAACAGGCACGCCGGAACCCGCATGCTGCGCAATCGCTGGCCTGCCTTCACCGTTGAAACACGCCGGGACGCGAGCGGGTTGAGCGGGTTGAGCGGGTTGAGCGGGTTTATCGGCCGGACATGTACGGCGGAACGCGCATGCTGCACAATCGCGGGCTCACACTCACCATTGAAAGACACAGGGCTTCGAGTGTCTGCGACAGCGGTTATCCACGCCCGATCCGGCATTGCCGACCAGCCACGCGGGCACCCTCACCGTTGAGAACCACAGCGCTCCGAGTGGTCCGGGACGCAGGATATCCACATGCATGCGCATCCTCCGATGCGACAACGGATGCGTACAGCGGAGAGTGCGACCGGCGGGAAATCCATGCTGGAAGCGGCTCACCGACCGATCGAGTACTGACGCTCACCGTCGAAATGCACAGTGCCGCGAGTCGTTTCGGTGACCGGATATCCACACGGGGGCTCGCGTTGCCCCCGCTAGCACGCTCGCGTCCGAACCGGACGTGCACGCCGCGTCGGACGGAACCGCTCGCCGAACGATCGTGTCTTGCCGCGCCGACCACCGATCGCGTATTCATGCTCGCCGCTGCATCGCGCAGCGTTTCGAGTCGCTTGCGAACGCGGCGATGCGCAGCGAAATCTGCGCATTGCAGACCACGCGCTCGCGCTCACCGTTAAAATGCACGGCCTTCCGGGGGAGGTTCCGGAACCGGATAGCCACTTCGCGGCGCACGCGCGGCTCGGCGCACACATGCGCGCGTTCGGCTAGAATGCGCGACGCTTCGAACCGCGCAAAGACCGGAAAGCCGCGCCAGGACAGGCGCATCGTCCGATCGGGCGCCGCCCCTCACCGTTGAATTCCACAGCATTTCGCGTCGTTGCGAGGGCGAGTTGTCCACAACCCGCTCCATGCATTCCGTATCATCCGGTGACCCTCACCTGTGAAATGCACAGGGCGCCGAGTCGTTTCGGCGTGAGGATATCCACAACCGATCGCTCGACGCGACCTTCGTCAGACCTTCGACTGGAACGGCCCGCGCATTCGCCGACGGCTATCGGGCATTTACCGGAAAGCCCCGTCCAGACGGCCTCGGCGGCACCCTCACCATTCAAATGCACAGTGTTCCGAGTCGCCTTGGGGGTGGGTTATCCACATCGGTCCAACGAGACTGCATCGAACAGGCATGCGCCCTCGAGCCGCATTACTCGGCAATCGACCGGATGACCGCTGCCGGATTGCCGCCGACCAGCACATTCGGCGGAACGTCCTGCGTGACGACGGCCCCTGCCGCGACCACCGAGTTCTCGCCCACCGTCACACCGCCGATGATCGTCGCGCCGGCGCCGATCCACACGTTACGCTCGATCACGATCGGCTTCGCGAGAACGAAGTCGCGCCGCCGCGAAGGTTCGACGGGATGACCGGACGTGATGAGGCTGACGTTCGGCCCGATCATCACGTCGTCGCCGATCTCGAGCCCGCCGAGATCGTAGAACGTGCAGTTCTGGTTGATGAACACGTTGCGCCCGAGCTTCATGCCGGTGCCGCCCGTCGCATGGAACGGCGGGATCAATGCAAAGCCGTCGTCCACTGGCATGCCGATCAGTTCTCCGAACAATGTGCGAACCTCGGCGGCGTCGTCGAACGTCAGGCGATTGATCCGCGCGGCGATCGACATCGCCCGCTTGACCTCGGCCACCATCGCCGCCGATTCCGGCGTTCTTCTCGGAATGATCGTGGTGCGATCGTCGTTTGCCATGTGTGAGTTGTCTCCCGGGATATTCCTGTTTCGCGATGCATCGGCGATTGCGGCAGGATGCCAGTGTTGCTGTATGTGCGGGCGCGGCGGGCTTCGGGGTGCCTTGCGAGGAATACCGGTTCACGCCGGGCTTCCGCCCCATTCATAACTAGTCTTAACATTACTAGTTATGAATAAACCCCCTTATGACACAAGGCGTTACCCAGCCTTCCACCCGACTCGCGCTCGACACGCAGCGCATCCGGCCATCACACCGATGGCCCCGCCTCGCCGGGCGCCCCTGGCCGGGCGCCCCTGTCCGAACCTCCGCTGCTCGGGTACGCTTGAGCATCCACCGGACCGACAGTTGCACCCAAACGCGGAGGCACGATGAAGCTCTACTACTGGCCGAAGACCCGGGCATTCCGGGCATTGTGGATGCTCGAAGAACTCGGCGTGGTGTATGAACTCGTGCCGATCGACCTGCGCTCGCACGAACAGGGCAGCGACGCGTTCGTGCAGGTCAACCCGATGGCGAAGCTGCCCGCGCTCGACGACGGCAGCGTGCCGTTCGCCGAATCCGGCGCCGTACTGCTCTATCTCGCCGACCGCTGTCCGGGCGCCGGGCTCGGCATCGCGCCCGACGATCCGCTGCGCGGCCGTTTCCTCCAATGGATGTTCTTCACGCCGACCTGCCTCGAACCGGCGATGGCCGAAAAATTCACCGGCGCGTCGGGCAATCCGGTCGCGTTCGGCTGGGGCAACATCACGCGCGTGCAGCGCGCACTCGCGCAAGCGCTCGCCCATAGTCCATGGCTCATCGGCGACCGCTTCACCGCGGCCGACCTGCTGCTCGCCAGCACGCTGAAGATCGCGTTCGACGCGCATCTGCTGCCGCACGAAGGCGTGCTCGGCGACTACGTCGCGCGCGCCGAGGATCGCGACGCATTCCGCCGCGCGGTCGCAATCGAACAGCGCGAAGCGGCGCGCCTGCTGCATGCGTGACGTGTAGACGTGCAGCGCGTGGGCGGCGCTGCCGGCCGCCCGCGAGCACACCTACGCAGCCGGGCCCGACGTCGCGGCGCCTGCATTGACCACCGCACCCGGTGAACCGCGCTCGTCCGTATCGGCGTCAACCGGCACCACCTCATGAAAATGCGTGTAGTCGATGTGCGTGATGCCGTCTTCGTCGTGCATCAGGTCGACATAGCGGTGACGCCAGCGGATCTCGTCATGCTCCCAGGAATGACGCGCCTGCATCACCTGCGCGGTCGTCTCGTCCGAGCCTTCGATCGTGATCAGCAACGACGCGTCGCGCGCAGCGAGCGATTCGGGCGTCTCGCCGAACAGCGCGCTCGATTCGTCGATCACGTGCATCAGGTTCCAGCCGAGCAGGAAAATCGGATGCTCGCTGCGCACGAGCGCCAAGTCGTGGATCTTGCGCAGCGTATAGCCCTCGTGCGTGCCCTCGACGCGCATCAGCCGCAGTTTCGCCTGCGCTTCGGCAATCACGTTCTGGCGCGCATTCGCGGCGCGCACCATCAACGTCATCCTGCCGTTCAACGGCCGGACGATGGCGTAGCGTGCGAACAGGATCTTCGCCTGCGGCCGCGAAAACCGCGCGAACACGAGCCCGGTGGCCATCGCGATGCCCGACATCCCGACGAAGATCTCGAACGTCGCGACCAGGTGCGCATACACGGTCTGCGGATGCATGTCGCCGTAGCCGACGGTCGCGAGTGTCTCGACACTGAAGAAAAACGCGCCGCCGAAGCCGGCCGGCGACTGGTTCGCAATCGGTGCATGGCCAAGCAGGTAGAGCGTCGCAAAAGCGCCGTTGAGCAGCAGGAACAGCACGGCGAGCGACAGGAAGAACACGGGCCAGCTCACCGTCAGCGCACGGTGATAGAGGTCGCGCCAGCCGAGCGGCGGCATCCCGTACGCGATCACCGGGCGGGTGCCCGACCAGAGCTTGCGGCCACGGCCGCGGGAGGCTGGGGAGGACGAATCGACGTTCATCGCGCGGTGCCGGAAACAGGGAGGCGATGAGCGTAGCACGCGCGGCGGCAGCCGGGTATGCGTACGGGTTCGGAATGGAAATCCGTTGCACCGCCGGCCGCGCGGCGCAAAAAAAGCCGGCCGCGAAAGCGGCCGGCTGCGTCGTCGGTGTGCGAGCAAGCGCGCGGCGCTCACTTGCGGTCGACGATCACCTGGTCGAACGTACCGCCGTCCGCGAAGTGCGTCTTCTGCGCGTTCGCCCAACTGCCGAAGACCTGCTCGACGCTGAACGTCTTCAGCGGCTTGAATTCGGCCGCATGCTTCTTCAGCACGTTCGCGTCGCGCGGGCGCAGATGATGTTGCGCGATGATTTCCTGTGCTTCCGGCGTGTACAGGTAGTCGAGATACGCCTGCGCGACCTTGCGCGTGCCCTTCTTGTCGACGACCTTGTCGACGACGGCGACGGGCGGCTCCGCGAGGATGCTCGACGACGGGTACACCGCGTCGAACTGCGCGCCCGACGCACCGGTGTCCATCAGCGCGACTTCGTTCTCGAACGTGACCAGCACGTCGCCGATGCCGCGCTGCGTGAACGTCGTCGTCGCGCCGCGGCCGCCGGAGTCGAGCACCGGCACGTTGCGGAAGATCGCCTTCTCGAAGTCGATCGCCTGCTGGTCGGTCGCGCCCTTCTGCTTCTGGAAGCCCCACGCGGCGAGATACGCATAGCGGCCGTTGCCCGACGTCTTCGGGTTCGCGATGATTACCTGGACACCCGGCTTCGCGAGATCGCTCCAGTCCTTGATCGCCTTCGGGTTGCCCTTGCGCACCAGGAACACCATCGTGGTCGAGTACGGCGAGCTGTTGTCGGGGAAACGCGCGCGCCAGTCCTTCGGCAGCAGCTGGCCGCGCTCGGCGAGCAGGTCGATGTCGTTCGGCTGGTTCATCGTCACGACGTCGGCCTGCAACCCTTGCAGCACCGACAGCGCCTGCGCGCTCGACGCGCCGTGCGACTGCTTGATCGCGATCGTCTCGCCGGTCTTCTGCTTGTAGGCAGCGGCAAAACCCGCGTTGATGTCCTTGTAGAGTTCGCGCGTCACGTCGTACGACACGTTCAGGATCGACGTATCCGCGTGCGCGGCCGTTGCCGCCACGACCAGCGCCGCCGCCGCGCCCGTGTGCAGCCAGCGGCCGATCCCCTTCATGCTTGCCATCGTGATATGCCCCGTTTCCAGTGGTGGTGAATGTGCGTGACGGCACGCGTACGCGCTGTCATCGAAACGTAAGCGGGCATTCTAGCGGCCGGGCGCAGCGCCCTTTCCAATCAGTCGTGGAAAGCAAATCTCGAATTCTGCTAAACGGCGGCGGACGCTCGCGCGCGGATCGGATCCGGTGTTAAGATCGCCGCTCAGCCCATTTCCCGGTTCCTCCATGTCCGCTGCCCTGCGCTCGCTTCCGATCCTCGCCGCCGTCGCGGCAGGTGCGCGCGCGGCCGGGCTGAAACTGAAAAAACGACTCCTCGACTGACGGGGACGTCGCGTCCCGTCAGGCGAATGCCGGACGGGATGCCCGCAGGTCGTTTCTTTCTCCTTGCTCGCACGCCTCGCTCCGGTACTCCGCCGGCGGAACGGTTCCTTCCCACTCCGTTTCCACCATGAGGCTCTGCATGAACACACGTTTCGAAGGTATCTGGCTGCCGATCATCACGCCGTTCCACCACGGCGAAGTCGACCATGCCGCGCTCGCGCGACTCGCACGCCACTATGCGGCCACGGGCCTCGCGGGCTTCGTCGCGGGCGCGACGACCGGTGAAGGCGTGCTGCTCGACGCGCGCGAACAGGACGCCGTGTTCGCGACGCTGCGCGACGCGGCACCCGGGCTGCCGATCGTCGTCGGGCTAACGGCGAGCGCGACGCATTTCGCGGCCGCCCGTGCGCGCGAACTCGCGGCGCTGCGGCCCGACGGGCTGCTCGTCACGCCGCCCGTCTACGTGCGGCCGACGCAGGACGGCATCCGCCGCCACGTCGAGGCGATCGTCGACGCGGCCGACCTGCCGGTGCTCGTCTACAACATCCCGTACCGCACCGGCGTGAACGTCGAACTGGACACGCTGCAGGCGCTCGCGCGCGACCCGCGCGTCGCGGGCATCAAGGAATGCGGCGGCACGCTCGACCGGATGAGCCGGCTCGTGCACGACACGCCGCTCGCGATCCTGTCCGGCGACGACAACCAGAACTTCGCGGCGATGTGCGCCGGTGCGCACGGCGCGATCGCGAGCAGCGCGCACGTGCTGCCCGAATGGCATGTGCGCATCCACGCGCTGCTGCGCGACGGTCGGCTCGCCGACGCGCGGCGCCTGTCGGTCGCGCTGCAGCCGCTCGTCGCGGCGCTGTTCGCGGAGCCGAACCCGGCGCCGGTGAAGGCCGTGCTGGCCGCGCAAGGGTGGTGCGAAGACGGATTGCGGCTACCGTTCGTGCCGGCGAGTGAAGGATTGAGGGAGCGGCTGGCGACCATTTGCAGGGAACTGGAAACGTCCCCGCAAGCTGTCGCGGCAGCGTAGGATTTCGCTTCCGAAACTGTTTCAGACTGTCAGGATTCGGGACGCGCCATACTGCGCGAGGTGGCTGTCGGCCGTGACGAGCAACAGCGGTTCGCACCACGCTTGCGCAACGAGCAACCGGTCGAACGGGTCGCCATGATGATGGGGCAGATGACGCACGGCAGCGCCGTGCGTGGCCCGGACCGGTAGCTCGCGATACTTGCTCGTCTTGATCTCACCGACGAGCCGATCCACGTCGACGTCCAGCTTTCCCTTCCCGGCTTTGATCGCCATCTCCCAGATGCTCGCGCTGCTGACGAACACGGCATCGGCGCAGGTGATCAGCCTGCGCGCACGAACGCTCAGTTTCGGATCGTCACCCCACATCCACAGGAAGATGTGCGTATCGACCAGCAACCGCATTACTTCCCTTCGAACTCGGCCAACTCTTCGGCGGAGAGGGGCGCATCGAAGTCGTCGGCCATCCATATCTGCCCCTTGAGGGCACCGAACCGATGGATGGGTTCAAGCGGCACCAGCCGGACCGACTGTTTGCCGTCCTGCGCAATCACGACGCGTTCACCCGCGATCGCGGCATCGAGCAGCCGCTGCAGGTCGAGCGCGGCTTCAGGGACAGTGGCAACTTGCATGATGGGCTCCATTGAGTGAGCCACCATTGTTACGACCTTCGCTCCGTTCCTCCAATAGGCCGATTGTCCAGTCGACCGCATACGTATCGATCGGCATCACGCCGCCAGCGCCGCCCCGGCCCCCTCCGTCGCATCCCGCACCGCCTGCTTCACGATCCGCGCGAGCCGATCGACGGTCGGTGTCGTCGACGACGTGCGCCGCAGCAATATCAGCGGCAAACTCGGCAGTGCCGGCAACCCGCACGAAGCCGCATCGAGCACGCGCACCGACGCGGGCAGCCCGTACTGCGAGCGCACCGTCAGCCCGAGGCCGGCCGCCGCCGCGGCCCATAGCCCGGCAAGACTGGGCGTCGTGAACGCAACGCGCCACGGCACGCCCGCGCGGTCGAGCGCACCGGTCGCCGCACCGAAGAACCGGCACGGCCGGTCGAACACGACGAGCGGCAGCGGCTCGCCCGGCGCGCGCACCGCGCGGCCGCCCGTTTCGTCCGCACCGTCTTCCTCCTCCGCACCGCCGCCCGGCATGCCGAAGCCGGTCGCGACCGAGCCCGCCGCCCCCACCCACTGCATCGGCACCTGCGCGATCGCTTCGCTGTCGATCCCCGCGCGCGCCACCAGCGCCGCCGACGCCGGGTCGCCCCACACCAGCGCGAGATCGAGCTGGTTCGCATCGAGCCGGTCGAGCAGATCGGCATTGCGCGCCACGCGCGCCTCGATCCGCACCTTCGGATGCGCACGCGCGAACCGCCCGAGCACGTCGGGCAGAATCGCCTCGCCGAAATCCTCCTGCAGCCCGACACGCACCCAACCGTCGAGATTCATGCCGCGCACGGCCGCGGCCGCCTCGTCGTTCAGCTCGATCATCCGCCGCGCATAGCGCAGCATCGCGTCGCCGGCATCGGTCAGCGCCAGCCCGCGGCCTGCCTTCACGAACAGCGGCGTGCCGGCCTGCTCCTCGAGCTTGCGGATCTGCGCGCTCACCGCCGACGACGAGCGCGCGACGCGGTCGGCCGCCTTCGCAAAACTGCCGAGATCCACCCCGGCGACGAGGCTGCGCAGCGCCGCCACGTCGAAGTTGGGCCGGGCCAGCGTGGCATCGGCCAGCTCGCGCGACTCGCCGTCGTCGCGTGGAATGTCTTGTCCGGACATCTCAACCATCCTGTTTTATCGAATGATTCATCAAGAACTTTCCGATTTTCAGGATGAATGTAGGACGCCAGACTGTGGATGTCAATTTCCAACCGGGCCTGCCGTCATGGATACCTCGTGCATCGCTTCCCCCTCCTCGCCCGCCCGCGACGTGCGCGGCGCGGCTCATCGCTGGCGCGTGCTGGCGGCCGGCGTCGCCGCGAACATGAGCTTTTCGGCCGCGGCGGCCGGCATTCCGACCACGGCCGTGTGGATGCGCTCCGCCTATCACCTCGACAACGGCGCGCTCGGCCTCGTGCTCGGCGCGCTCGGCTTCGGCGTCGCGCTGTCCGAACTGCCGTGGGGGATGGCTGCCGACCGCTTCGGCGACCGCCGCGTGCTGCTCGCCGGGCTCGTCGCGACGGCCGCGATGTTCGCGCTGATGGTGGGCACGATCGTCCCGACCGCGCACGGCGTGCCGCCGCTGATGCGCGTCGTGGCGGCGATGTGTTGCGTCGGCCTGCTCGGCGGCAGCGTGAACGGGTCGAGCGGGCGCGCGGTGATGCGCTGGTTCGGCGAGCGTGAACGCGGGCTCGCGATGAGCATCCGCCAGACGGCCGTGCCGCTCGGCGGTGGCATCGGCGCGGCGCTGCTGCCGTCGCTCGCATCGCACCTGGGCTTCGCCGCGGTATTCGGCGCGCTGATGGTGCTGTGCGCGGGTTCTGCCGCGCTCACCTGGCGCTGGCTGCACGAGCCGCCGGCCGAACCGGCCGTCGCGCAACCCGCCACGCATCGCCCCGTCGAGCAACAATCCGCGCGACAGGTGCGCAACCCGCTCGCGAGCGTCCCCGTGTGGCGCATCGTGCTCGGCATCGGCCTGCTGTGCGCGCCGCAGTTCGCGGTGCTCACGTTCGCGACAGTGTTCCTGCACGACTTCGGCCGGCTCGGCCTCGCCGGCATCAGTGCGGCGATGGTCGCGCTGCAGCTGGGCGCGATGGTGATGCGCGTGTGGAGCGGCCGTCATACCGACCGGCACGGCAACCGGCGCGCGTATCTGCGCGGATCGGTATTCGTCGCGGCCGGCTCGTTCACGGTGCTCGCAGCCGCAACGGCTGGCAGTGCGCACGTGCCGCTCGCCGCGATCGTCGCGATTCTCGTCTTCGCCGGCATCTGCGTGTCCGCGTGGCACGGCGTCGCGTACACGGAGCTCGCGACGCTCGCGGGCGCGAATCAGGCGGGCACCGCACTCGGGATGGCCAATACGATCGTCTACCTCGGGCTGTTCGCGACGCCCCTCGCGATTCCACCGCTGCTCGCAGTCAGTTCGTGGAGTGTCGTGTGGCTCGCGGCCGCGCTGGTCGCCGGCGCGACCTATCCGCTGTTCGCCGCGAAATAGCAGCCGCTCGTCTCACGCGGGCGTCGCAGCGCACGCCACGACGCCCGCGCCATCCGTCAAGCCGCTTCGCGCGCCAACGCACGTCGCGCAGCCGGCCGCTCGGCCTCGCGCTGCGCGTGGGCGGTCCACGCGGGATGCCGCGTCATGTCGAGCCCGATCGCGACGCCCCAGCGATACAGCACGAACAGGAACGGATCGACGATCGAATGCGCGCCCGGCTCGGCCCATGTGCGACGGTCGGCGAGCGCGGCTTCGATCGCCTCGTTCGCGGCCTCGATCGTGCGTCGCCCGTGCGCGCTGACCTCGCTGTGCAGCGCCGGATCGCCGATGAAGCGGCCCGGCCTCCACAGTGCGCCGTAGCCGACGCCATGCACCCAGCCGACCAGCCAGGCGAGCCACTCGTGGCACCGTGCCTCGCGCAGCGGGTCGCCGAGCGGCAGCAATTGCGCATCGGGATAACGGCGCGCGAGATACGTGAGGATCGCCGGCGTTTCGGTCAGCACGTGCGGCTCGCCCGGAATCGCGAGCACCGGCACACGCGCCTTCGCGTTGATCGCGAGATAGCGCGCCTCGAGGTTCTGCTGCTTCTGCAGGGAGACGATTTCGACGTCGAACGGCGCGCCGGTTTCCTCCAGGGCGATATGGACGGCGAGCGAACACGCGCCCGGCGAAAGATAGAGACGGTATGCGTTCATGGTGGTAGGGCCCGACGGGGCTGTGGAAGACGGAACCGAGTGTAGGAACGCGTGCCGGCCCGCCGCAAACGATGAATTGTCGTGCTCGAACATTAGTGTTACTAATACCCGCATGCGACGCATCCACCTTCCTCCGCTACAGACGCTGCGTGCATTCGAGACCGCCGTGCGGCTGCAGAGCTTCACGCGCGCGGCCGACGCGCTCGCGCTCACGCAAGGCGCCGTGAGCCAGCACATCCGCACGCTCGAGGCGCAGCTAGGCTATCCGCTCTTCACGCGCGAGCGTAACGGCGCGACGCCGACGCACGCCGCGCACGCGCTCGCACTGCAGGTACGCCAGGGCCTCAGCGTGCTCGAACGCGCGTTCGAGCCGGCACTCGCCGTGCGCAGCCGCCCACGCACTTGCGACGTCACGCTGAACGTCAGCGTGCTGCCGAGCGTCGCCGAGCGCTGGCTCGCACCGCGCCTGCCGCGCTTCACGGCCGCGCACCCGCACATCGCGATCGTGCTGCACCCGGAGGTGGCGCTCGCGCCGCTGCGCAAGCGCGACCGCATCGACGTCGCGCTGCGTTACGGGCCCGGCACGTGGCCGGGCGTCGTCGCCGAGAAGCTGATGAACGAGACGATCTTTCCGGTCGCAAGCCCCGCGTACCGCAATCGCGACGGCGTCGCGCCGCGCGTGCCGGCCGATCTCGTGCGCGCGACGCTGCTGCGCCATCCCGCGCAGCCGTGGGAACCTTGGCTCCAGGCCGCGCGGATCGACCTCACCGAATCCGCGCGCGCGCCACGCTTCACCGATGTGAATGCGCTGATCGACGCGGCGCTGAAAGGCCTCGGCGTCGCCCTCGCGCGCCGCTCGCTGATCGAGCCCGAACTCGCGAACGGCACGCTCGTGCGCGTGTCGACGGTGCGCATCACCGACGTGTACGCGCACTACGTCGTGTGGCGCCCCGACCATCCGTACGAAGCGGCGATCCGCACGTGGCTCGACTGGCTGCGCAGCGAGGTGCGGCGACGCACGCCGCGGCGCTGAGGTCACGCGATCGGCTGCATACGTTCATCATGAATGGCGATGCCGTGGCGTACGGCATGCCCGCGTAAAAGTGCCCGACTCGCATCGCCCGCCGGGAAATTTTTGCGCCCTCGCAATCCCGTGCAAGTGACTGGTCAGGATATCGAAAGCATTCGCGATCACGCACCGGTCGCAAACGATTCACCGAAACGTCGCATCGCGTCGGCATACTCGAAAACGTTTCCCGATCAGCCAGCCAGGAGAGAAGTCATGCGTCGCGTTTCCGTCGTCGTTCTTTGTGTCGCCGCTTTCGTCGCCGCCTGCAGTGACGACGCTCCGCACGACGCACACGCGACCGACGCCTCGCAGCAGGCCGGCGCATCGTCCGGCTCCGCCAGCGCATTCAACAACGACGCAGCCGCGAACCCCGCTGCGTCCGATGCCGCGCCGCTCGCGCCGCCCGTCGTGCACTACCCGCCCGATGACGACGACGACGCAAAGCCCGCGGCAAATGCGGCAAACGCGGCCGCGTCGAGCGCGGCAGCGTCGTCACCTGGCTGATCCCGCCGCTTCCGTCCCCCGACCGCAGAACCGAGGTGAAATAACATGACGTCATCGAGCCGCCGCCGTTTCCTGCATACCGTCGCACAATCCGCGGGCGCCGCCGTCGCGCTCAACGCCTTCCCCGAATCGATCCGCCGCGCGCTCGCGATTCCCGCCGCGCGCGGCACCGGCACGATCCGCGATGTCGAGCACATCGTCGTGTTCATGCAGGAAAACCGCTCGTTCGATCATTACTTCGGACACCTGCGCGGCGTGCGCGGCTACAACGACCGCTTCCCGATCCCGCTGCCGAGCGGCAAGCCGGTGTGGTACCAGCCGTCGAAGGCCGACCCGGGCAAGCCGGTGCTGCCGTTCCGGTTGAACACGCTGACGACGAGCGCGCAGTGCGTCGGCGACCTCGACCACTCGTGGTACAAGACGCACGCGGCGATCGACGGCGGCCGCTACGACCAGTGGCCCGCGAACAAGACCGACATGACGATGGGCTATCACGTGCGCGAGGACATCCCGTTCCACTACGCGCTCGCCGATGCGTTCACCGTGTGCGACAACTACTTCTGCTCGCTGCCGGGGCCGACGCACCCGAACCGCTCGTACCTGATGACGGGCACAGTCGACCCGACCGGCAAGTTCGGCGGCCCGCTGCTCGACAACAGCGACTATGTCGACGGCGACGGGCCGCCCGCCTACCAGCTGCTGTCGTGGACGACCTTTCCCGAGCGTCTCGAAGCGCACGGCGTGTCGTGGCAGATCTACCAGCAGGGCACGACGGGCAACGATCCGTACAACGGCAACTACGGCACGAACGTGCTGCAGAACTTCGCGAACTTCATCAACGCGAAACCCGGCTCGTCGCTGTACCAGCGCGCGCAGACAGTGCGCACGCTCGACAACCTGAAGGACGACGTGATCAACGACCGGCTGCCGCAGGTGTCGTGGCTGTGTCCGCCCGCCGCGTTCTCCGAGCATCCGAAATACACGCCCGCATACGGCGCGAACTACACGTCGCAGATCCTCGACGCGCTCACGTCGAACCCGGACGTCTGGCGCAAGACCGTGCTGTTCATCATGTACGACGAGAACGACGGCTTCTTCGACCACATCGTGCCGCCGCAGCCGCCGACGTCGGCCGCGCAGGGCGCATCGACCGTGACGACCGACGGCGAGCTGCACACGGTCGTGAACCCCGGCCGCGGCGGCAGCTATACGGCCGACGGCCTGCCGTACGGCCTCGGGCCGCGCGTGCCGATGACGGTCGTGTCGCCATGGACAAAAGGCGGCTTCGTGTGCTCGCAGGTGTTCGACCACACGTCGGTGATCCGCTTCATCGGCGAGCGCTTCGGCATCGACGAACCGAACATCACGCCGTGGCGCCGCACGGTGTGCGGCGACCTCACCGCCGCCTTCGACTTCCGCTCGTCAGACGCGTCGTTCCCGCCGCTGCCCGACACGAGCCAGTACCGCTCGATCGCCGACCAGCAGTGCACATCGCAGCCCGCGCCGACCGTGCCCGCGACGCCATCGCCGATCGACCCGCAGGAACCCGGCGTGCGGCCGGCGCGTGCGCTGCCGTACGAGCTGCACGTGAACGCGAGCGTCTACGGCGGGACCAAACTTCGAATCGAGTTCGCGAACCGCGGCAACCAGGGCGCGCACTTCCACGTGTATGCGACGAACCGCACCGACGGCCCGTGGCGCTACACGGTCGGCGCGCGCCGCGTGCTGCATGCGGACTTCGACCTGACGGTGACGAACGGCGCGTACACGTTCGCGGTGTACGGGCCGAACGGATTCGTGCGCGTGTTCTCGGGCAACGTATCGGCCCCGGCCGCACCGCATCGCAACCCTGCGCAACCGGAAGTGAAGGCCGGCTACGACGTCGCGAACGGGAACCTGTACCTGAAGCTGCGCAACCATGGCGGGGCCCACGTCACGCTGACGCTGACCGACAACGCGTACGGCGCGCCGTCGCGGCAGGTGACGCTGCATGGCGGCGACGAACGCGTCGAGCAATGGATGCTCGCGTCGAGCCACCAATGGTATGACGTGACGGTGAGCGACGGCGCGGCCGGCACCTTCTCGCGCCGCTTCGCGGGCCACGTCGAGAACGGCCGGCCGAGCTATTCGGATCCGGCGGCGGTGCGGCCCGTCTCCGCGGCGTAAGCCTAACGGCGCGGAGCGGCACGGCGCCCGCCGTACCGCTCGCCCGGCGCGTCAGACCGCATGCGCGAGCGCGCGATCGACGAGTGCGGTCTCGAAGCCGTCGTCCGCGTCGCGAAAGCGCAGCGGTGCCGCGCAATGGACGAGCGTGTCGATGAAGTACTTCGCGCGCGGCCACGGCCCGAAGCCGGCCGCGGTGTTGATGTGCCCCGCGTCGCCGAGGTTCACGAACGCGCTGCCCAGGTGCTGCGCGAGCGTGCGCGCGTCGCCGAGCGGCATCCACGGATCGGTTTCGCTGCCGATCACGATCGACGGCACGGCGAGCCGGCGTGCGTCGAACGGCCCGGCAAACGTGAATTTCTTCGGACTGGCGGGTGCGACGAGCAGCACGCCCGCGACATCGCCCGTGTGCGGCCACTGCGCAAGCGCATGTGCGGCCGCGAGGCAACCGAAGCTGTGCGCGGCCAGCACGAACGGGCCGCGTTCGCGGTCGAGCAATGCACGCACCGATTGCGCCCAGCGCGCAAGATCGGGCGCGTCCCAGTCGTCCTGCTCGACGCGCAGCGCGCGCGGGAACTGCCGTTCGAGCCAGGTCTGCCAGTGAGCACCTTCGCTGCCGTGCAGGCCCGGAACGGTCACGAGCCGCGGCGGCCACGCCGATTTGCTGCATGCGCGCATGATTGCCCTCGCTTGCTTGAAGACGGGATTCGATTGTGGCGCGGCGCCCCCGGCGGCCGAACCAATATTTTGTGCTTTGCTTTTGCCTGGGCCGGCCATCCGGGGGCAGGCCATCCGGGGCGGTTACCCGCCCCGCGCACCGACGCGCGATGCGCCGCGAGACCGTAGAATGTGGGCTTCCCGTCAGCTTCACATGGAACCGGGGCCGGGCGCCGATGCGCCGGGCGCCTGGCCGTCAGGAGACGTCCGATGTCCGCTACGCCCGCCGGCGCGCTGCGCCCGGCCCTTCTCGCCGTTCCCGTGACGCGCCTCGCCGGCGCGCGCGCCGTCACCCGATGAAGATCCTGTTCCACTCCCCGCATCAGGAAGCCAGCGCGTGGCGCGACGAGATCGCGCATGCGCTGCCGGAAGCCGAACTGCGCGCGTGGCAGCCGGGCGACACGGCCGCCGCCGACTACGCGCTGGTCTGGCGCGCGCCGCGTGAATTCTTCGCCCCGCGCGACGGCCTGCGCGCGATCTTCAACCTCGGCGCCGGCGTCGACGCGCTGCTCGCGCTCGAGCACGCGCATCCGGGCACGCTGCCGCGGCACGTGCCGCTCGTGCGGCTCGAAGATTCGGGCATGGCGCAGCAGATGGTCGAATACGTGACGCACGCGGTGCTGCGCTACCTGCGCCGCTTCGACGAATACGAAGTGCTGCAGCGCGAGCGCCGCTGGCAGCCGCTCGAACCGCATGCGCGCGCGAGCTTCACCGTCGCCGTGCTCGGACTCGGCGTGCTCGGCGCGCAGGTCGCGCGCGCGCTCGCCGCGCTCGGCCTGCCCGTGCGCGGCTACAGCCGCAGCGCGAAGCAGCTCGACGGCGTGACGACCTTCGCCGGAGACGGCGCATTCGATGCGTGCATCGACGGGGCGAAGGTGCTCGTCAACCTGCTGCCGAGCACGCCCGACACCGACGGCATCCTGTCGTCGCGCGCGTTCGCGCGGCTCGCGCCGGGCGCGTATGTCGTCAACGTCGCGCGTGGCGCGCATCTCGTCGAAGCCGATCTGCTGGACGCGCTCACGAGCGGCCAGGTCGCCGCCGCGACGCTCGACGTATTCCATCGCGAGCCGCTGCCTGAAGACCATCCGTTCTGGCACGCGCCGCGCATCACGATCACGCCGCACAGCTCGGCCGAGACGCTGCGCGACGAAGCCGTCGCCCAGATCGCCGGCAAGATCCGCGCACTGGAGCGCGGCGAGCGCGTCGGCGGCATCGTCGACTACACACGCGGCTACTGAACCTACAAGCAAATCAGGAGACAACCATGACGTTCCCCACCGCCGTCAAGATCGTCGAAGTCGGCCCGCGCGACGGGCTGCAGAACGAGAAGACCTTCGTGCCGACCGACGTGAAGATCGCGCTCGTCGACCGGCTGTCGCACGCCGGCTTCCGCAACGTCGAGGCCGCGTCGTTCGTGTCGCCGAAATGGGTGCCGCAGATGGCCGACGGCGCCGACGTGATGGCCGGCATCGAGCGCCGCGCGGGCACCGTGTACTCGGTGCTCACGCCGAACCTGAAGGGCTTCGAGAATGCCGTCGCTGCGCGCGCGGACGAAGTCGTGATCTTCGGCGCGGCGAGCGAGGCATTCTCGCAGCGGAACATCAACTGCAGCATCGCCGAAAGCATCGCGCGCTTCGAGCCCGTCGCGAAGGCGGCGAAGGATGCGGGCCTGCGGCTGCGCGGCAGCGTGTCGTGCACGCTCGGCTGCCCGTACCAGGGCGAAGTGCCTGTCGCATCGGTCGTCGACGTGGTCGAGCGCTTCGCGGCGCTCGGCTGCGACGAGATCGACATCGCCGACACGATCGGCGTCGGCACGCCGAAGCGCACGCGCGAAGTGCTCGCGGCCGTCACGCGCGTGTTCCCGCGCGAACGCCTGTCGGGCCACTTCCACGACACCTACGGCCAGGCGCTCGCGAACATCTACGCGGCGCTGTTCGAAGGAATCGAGATCTTCCACGCGTCGGTGGCCGGCCTCGGCGGCTGCCCGTATGCGAAGGGCGCGACCGGCAACGTCGCGACCGAGGACGTGCTGTACCTGATGCAGGGCCTCGGCATCGACACCGGCATCGACCTCGCACAGGTCGTCGCCGCCGGCGACTTCATCTCGAACGCGATCGGCCGCACTAACGTGTCGCGCGCCGGTCGCGCACTGCTCGCCAAGGCGCAGAGCGCGGCCGACGCTGCGAACTGCGCATGACCCCGGTATTCGATGGATTCCTCAACATGACGACACCCGCTTCATTCGATTCTCTCCCCGATTCCGCGCGACGCGTCGCGCTGCTGCTGCGCGAACGCGGCCATGCGAAAGGCATCGTGATGCTCGCCGAAACCGGCAAGACGTCGGCCGAAGCCGCGGCCGGGCTCGGCTGCTCGGTCGCGCAGATCGCGAAGTCGATCCTGTTTCGCCGCCAGTCGGACGGCGCGCCGGTGCTCGTGGTCGCGAGCGGCGTCAATCGCGTCGACGAGAAGAAGGTCGCCGCGCAGGTCGGCGCGGTCGGCCGTGCGGACGCGAAGTTCGTGCGCGACAACACCGGCTATGCGATCGGCGGCGTCTGCCCGATCGGCCATCTCGTCGAACCCGTCACGCTGATCGACGCCGACCTGCTCGAACTCGACAGCCTGTGGGCGGCCGCCGGCCATCCGCACGCGGTGTTCAACCTGTCGCCGAACGAACTCGTGTCGCTGACGGGCGCGCCGGTCGCGGACGTCGCTCTGCGGGAGCCCGCATGAGCGACGTGCCGGTGTCGGTGCCGGTCGGCACGGTCGCGTCGCCGTGCACCGACGTATGCCGGATCGATCCGCGCACCGACTGGTGTGCGGGCTGCCTGCGCACGCGCGACGAGATCAAGGGATGGCGTGCGTCGGACGATGACGCAAGGCGCGCGTTGCTCGCGCGGCTCGATGCGCGGCGGCGCCTGCTGGCGAGGAGCGGCGCATAAAAAAAAGCCGTTCAGCCTGGCGGGCGAACGGCATGAGATCGGAATCCTGTGAACGTGATCAACGTCACAGCCCGCATCATACGAGCGACGCGGCCGCATCGCATCGGGTGTTTCCCTACAACTTCTTACAGCGTCTTCCACGCGTGCGCGCGCACGGCTTTTGCTCGCCATGCGCGCATCGTCTGCCCGCAATACGCGCTCCTGAAATACGCATTCGACGAACCGCTGCACTGCCCCGCAGCGGCACCGAATCGCACGATCGTTTCAGTTGCCGACGGCCGCGCGACGCGCGGGCACGATGCGCCAGCCGAGGTTCACGCCGGCCGCCGCGAGCAGGATCAGGAGCGCGCCGAGCACCTGCGTCCACGCGAGCGTCTGCCCGAACGCGACGCGATCGACGACGATCGCGACGACCGGATAGACGAACGACAGCGCACCGGTCATCGCGGTCGGCAGCTTCTGGATTGCGCCGTACAGCAGCACATACATCAGACCTGTATTCACGACGCCGAGCACGACGAGGTCGAGCCACTGCCCGGCAGTCGCCGGCAACGTGCCGAAGTGTGCGAACGGCGCGAGCAGCAGGACCCCGAGGCCGGCCTGCAGCAACGCGAGCAGGTGCGGCGGCGTGCCCTTCAGGTGCTTCGTGACGATCGACGAGATCGCGTAAAGGAACGCGGCACCGAGCGACAGCGCGACGCCTTCCAGATATTCGCCCGGCACCGCGAGCACGGACGGCTCGACGCGCACCACGGCGACGAGGCCGACGAATGCGAGCGCGAGCCACGCGACCGTCGACGCGGTGATCCGCTCGCGGAACACGATCGCGCCGAGCGCGACGAGCATGAACGGCTGCGTGTTGTAGACGGCGGTCGCCATCGAGATCGATGCGCGCGAATAGGCGGCGAACAGCAGCAGCCAGTTCGCGACGATCGCGACGCTGCCGAGCGTCGCCAGCGCGAGCATTCGCGGCGAGAACAGCGCGCGGCGCAGGAACCCGAACGCCGCGCAGACGATCGCGAGCGTCGCGGCGCCGAACAGGCAGCGGAAGAACACGACGTTCGTCAGCGGCTGCTGCGACGACATCACGAGCCAGCCGATCGTGCCGGACATCATCATCGCGACGACCATCTCGGCGGCGCCGCGGCGCATTTCATTCGAAGCCATCATGAACCCCGTTCGGAAGAGTGGATGACTTCGATTCTAGAAACTTGCTTTCGCGGCAACCACGGCTAAACTGAAGTGAATCGTCCGATTCACCTTCGAAAGCAAAGCGATCATGCCGAAACGCCTTTCCCCGCCCGCCGTCGCGTCGCTCGACGCGACCGACCGCGCGATTCTCGCGGCGCTGGCCGACGACGCGCGCATCGCCACCAGCGAACTCGCCCGGCAGATCGGGCTGTCGGCGCCCGCGACCGCCGACCGCGTGCGACGGCTCGAAGCGCAAGGCGTGATCGCCGCATTCACCGTCGAGCTCGACCCGCGCGCGCTCGGCTACACGCTGCAGGCGATCGTTCGCGTGAAGCCGCTGCCCGGCCAGCTGCATCTGGTCGAAGAGATGCTGCGGCGGATTCCCGAATTCGTGGAGTGCGACAAGGTGACCGGCGACGACTGCTTCATCTGCCGGCTCTACCTGCGCACGATCGCGCACCTCGACGACATCCTGTCGAAAGTGACGGAGCGCGCCGAGACGAGCACTGCGATCGTCAAATCGACACCGGTGCCGCGGCGGCTACCGCCGCTCGTCGAGGACGACGGCGCGCACCGCTGAACGAGCCGGTACGCGGCCGTGCCGCCCGCGCTAACGCATGCCCACGCGTGCCGTCATGCAGCCGCGTCGCGCGCCTCGAAGAACGCCAGCAGTTCGTCGATCAGCGCGACGGGCGCCTCTTCCGGAATGTAGTGCCCGCACTCGAGCGCGCGGCCGCTGACGTCGCGCGCCACGCGGCGCCATTCGGCGAGCGGATCGAAGCAGCGGCCGACGATCCCGTTCTCGCCCCACAGCACGCGCAGCGGACACGCGACCTTGTTGCCGCGCTCGAGATCCGCACGGTCGTGCTCGAGATCGATCGTCGCGGATGCGCGGTAGTCCTCGCACATCGCATGCACGGCGCCCGGCTGCGCGAGCGCGGCCCGGTACGCGGCGAGCGCCTCGGGCGCGAACGGCGCGAGGCCGGCGGACCGGTTGCCCATCACGCGCTCGATGTACGCATCGGTATGCGCGCCGACCAGCGTCTCGGGCAGCGGCTCCGGCTGGATCAGGAAGAACCAGTGGAAATACGCGGTCGCGAACGCGCGATCGGTCTTCTCGTACATCGCGAGTGTCGGCGCGATGTCGAGCAGCATCATCCGCTCGACGGCGTCCGGATGATCGAGCGCGAGCCGGTGCGCAACCCGCGCGCCGCGATCGTGCGCGCACACATGGAAGTGGTCGAAGCCGAAATGCCGCATCACGGCGACCTGGTCGGCCGCCATCGCCCGTTTCGAATACGGCATGTGCTGCGCGTCGCTCGGCGGCTTGCCCGACGCACCGTACCCGCGCAAGTCGGTGGCGATCACCGTGAAATGATTCGCGAGCGTCGCGGCGACGCGATGCCAGATCATGTGGGTTTGCGGATGTCCGTGCAGCAACAGGAGCGGCGGACCCGCGCCGCCTTTGACACCGAAGATGTCGGTGTCCCGCACCGTCACGCGAAACGGTGCAAACGCCTCAAACGACATGGTTTGTTTCTCGTTGGTTTGTTATGGCGGCTATTTTATGAGCGCTCGTGCATCTGCACAGCGGGGCAACAGCCGGAATCCGTAGAAAGAGAACACTCACTCGATTGCCGGCACACCACGCGTTTTGTTAAGCTCGCGTAGAATCGCACGATCGTTCGTATTAATAAGGACGACCTCGTTTCGCAGCTACACTGGAATCACCGTTCGACCGCAAAGCATGGCGTCGGCGCGACCGCGCGGGCGCCCCTGGAGACTGGAGACATCACATGGCATTGCCCACCGTCCTGCAGAACCTGACGCTGCCCGTCATCGCGTCGCCGATGTTCATCGTCAGCTACCCCGAACTCGTGCTCGCGCAATGCAAGGCGGGCATCGTCGGTTCGTTTCCCGCACTCAACGCCCGTCCGGCCGAACTGCTCGACGAGTGGCTCACGCAGATCCAGTCCGAGCTCGCCGACCACCAGGCAAAAAATCCCGGCGCGGTGATCGGCCCGATCGCGGTCAACCAGATCGTCCACCAGTCGAATGCGCGGCTCGAGCATGACGTGCGCGTGTGCGTCGAGCACAAGGTGCCGATCTTCATCACGAGCCTGCGCGCACCGGCGCGCGAGATCGTCGACGCGGTGCACAGCTACGGCGGCATCGTGCTGCACGACGTGATCAACCTGCGCCACGCGCAGAAGGCGCTCGAAGCCGGTGTCGACGGCCTGATCCTCGTCGCGGCCGGCGCAGGCGGCCATGCGGGCACGACGTCGCCGTTCGCGCTCGTCGGCGAAGTCCGCAAGATTTTCGACGGCCCGATCGTGCTGTCCGGCGCGATCGCGAACGGCGGCTCGATCCTCGCGGCGCAGGCGATGGGCGCCGACTTCGCGTACATGGGCACGCGCTTCATCGCGACGCAGGAAGCGCACGCGATCGACGACTACAAGCATGCGATCGTGAACGCGAAATCGTCGGACATCATCTACACGAACCTGTTCACGGGCGTGCACGGCAACTACATTCGCGAGAGCATCGAGAAGGCCGGCCTCGATCCGGAGGCGCTGCCGGAATCCGACAAGACCAAGATGAATTTCGGCAGCGACAAGACGAAGGCGTGGAAGGACATCTGGGGCGCCGGCCAGGGCGTCGGCCTGATGGACGACCTGCCGAGCGTGGGCGCGCTCGTCGAGCGCCTGAAGCGCGAGTACGACGACGCGAAGGCGCGGCTCGGCATTCCGCGCTGACGGCCGCCGCCGGCGCGAATGCCGCCGGACAAAACAAAAAGCGCGAACCGCTGCGGTTCGCGCTTTTTCATTGCTCCGCTGTTGCGGGAAAGACGGCTTAGACCGCGCGCTTCATCCGCGTGATCGGCAGCACGCGCAGGCGCGATTCGATCGACGGGCACAGCGACTGCCCTTCGAAACGCGCCGCCAGGAAGTCGACGAACGAACGCACCTTCGCGGACACGTGACGACGGCTCGCGTACACCGCGTAGATCGGCGCCTCGTGCGGCGGCACCGCATCGAGCAGCACCGGCACGAGCCGGCCGGACTCGATGTCGTCGCCGACCACCTCGGTGCCGAGCAGCGCGATGCCCGCGCCCGCGAGCACGGCCGCACGCAGCCCTTCGAGATGGTTCACGATCAGGTTGCCGTTGAGGTTCACGCGCGACGCGGCGGCCGCGTCGATCACCAGCGAGTCGAGCATCGTCGAATTCGAGTCGCGCCGCAGGTAGTTGTGGTGCGCGAGATCGCCGATCGTCGCGGGCGTGCCGTGCTTCTCGAGATACTCGGGCGACGCGACCAGCAGGATGTGCGCGGTCGCGATCTGCCGCGCGACCAGCGACGACGATTTCAGCCCGTTCGGCGCCGCGCGCACCGCGACGTCGTAGCCTTCCTCGATCAGGTCGACCACGCGATCGGACAGCGTCATGTCGACGGTCACGTCCGGGAACCGGCCCGCATAATCGGTGACGGCCTGCATCACGTGCCGCAGCCCGAACGCCGATAGCGACGTGACGCGCAGCCTGCCTTGCGGCACCACGCTCGCGGCGCCGACGGCCTGCCCGGCTTCGTCGAGTTCCGACAGCGCCTGCACGAGGCGCTCATAGTATTCGCGTCCCGCCTCGGTAGGGGCGACGCGTCGTGTCGTGCGATGCAGCAGCCGTGCGCCGAGCTGCTGCTCGAGATGCATCACGTGCTTGCTCGCCATCGCAGCCGACATCTGCATGCGCTCGGCCGCGCCGACGAAGCTGCCCACTTCGACGACGTAGCGAAACACATTCATGCTGACGAGGGTATCCATCGAACTAGCTCGTAATGACGGGGGAATGGTCCAATTACGAGATAGGGTAACAAAGGCGGGGAAACAGAAAGGTCAAGAAAGGCAAAACGGCGCCGCGGGGTCGCAGCGCCGTTTTGGCGGAAAAACATGCAGTCCGGACGCGCTTTTCGCGCGCGTCCGGCGCGCCGCTCGCGCGTGCGCGTCAGAACTTCGCGCGGATGCCGGCGCCGAACGTGTTGCCGTTCGACAGGCCGCTGATGTGATCGTTCATGTACGCAGCGTAGACGTCCGTGCGCTTGGACAGCGGATAGTCGTAGCCGACGGCCCAGGTCTGGCGCGTCTGGTCGAGCCCGCCCGAATCGCGCGAGTACGCATACGATGCCATCGCGTTGCCCACGCCGAGCGGCACCGACACACCGCCCTGCGCGGTGTTCACGTGCCAGCTGCCCGCAACCTGGTCGTTCTTCGTGTACATGTACTGGCCGAACAGCTTCACGTACTTCAGGTCGTAGGTCGCGCCGACTTGCGCGATGCCCTGGCTCTTCATGCCGGCCACCAGCGCGCTCAGGTCACGCGGGCCGTTGTTGAAGTTCACGTACTGGTAGACCGCGGTCGCCGCGAACGGGCCGTTCGCGTAGTTGAACTGCGCGCTCCACTTCTTCGAGCCGTTGTCGCCGGCCTGGTTGCCGAGTGCGTACATCGCGCCGAAATTCAGGCCACCGAACGAAGGCGACGTGTACGACAGTGCGTTGTTCCAGCCCGAATCGCCGACGGCACCCTGGTCGCTCGGGTAGGTCGGGAACGTGCCGAGGCCGAGGAACACGTGGTACACCATCGGCGAGAAGGTGTACGAGTCGTAGAACGGGTTGAACAGGATCGTCGACAGGAACAGGTGCGTCGTCAGGCGGCCGGCCGTCACCGTGCCGTACGGCGAATCGATGCCGACGTACGCGTTGCGTGCGAAGAACGTGTCGCCCTGGAAGCGGCCGAACTGGCCGTTCTGCGCGCGGAAGAAGCTCTCCAGCGTGAAGATCGCCTTGTAGCCGTTGCCGAGATCCTCGGCGCCGTGCAAGCCCCAGTACGACGTCGACATGCCGCCGCCGCTCACGTTCCACGCGCGGTCGCCGCCCGGGAACTTGGTTGCGCCGACCCATTCGTCGACCTGACCGTAGAGCGACACGCTCGACTGTGCATGGGCGGGAGCGGTAGCCGCCACGCAGGCGGCCGCGGCGATCAGCTTGACGGACGTGCGCGACGCACGGCGAGCGAATGCTTTCATTGGATCTCCAGATTTTGTCGAATAGTCGATAAGTGGCGCGAGCGTTGTTTTTTGGAGCCGAGTGCTTGCGTCGTATGGGGCGCAGCCATCTTTACGGATCATTCGTCCGGTCAAAATTGCGCACACTTATTGCGGGTATAGCGGCGGCATTAACTTCGCGGAATCGATACGTGGCCGGGCACCCGTCGGCGGCCCCGCGCAAACGCGGTCGCGCGGCGGGGCGGCGGCGTGGCACACGCGAGCCGGGCGCGAAAGATAGCGCAATGCGACGGGAAAATCAGCGGAAATCTGTGCGCGACTGTGGCGAATTCGCATCAGCCGGCGGAGGGACGCGCGCGGGCGCTCAGTTTCGGTAGAACGGGGAGAAAGACGGCGAGTGCGCAGGCTCGTCCTGCGAGCGGGGCGGCGGCATCGGACGTCCGCCGCGCTCCTCGTTGTAGCGCGCGACGTCGGCGCGGATCGAACCGGCACGCAGCGGCACGTTGCCGCCGCCCGGCGGGCGCGGCACCTGACGCACGTCGGCGCTGATCGGACGATACGGGCTTTGCGCGGCGTAATGGCCATACGACGGCGTCGGCCGCAGCCCCCAGCGGGAGCCGTAGCCGTTCACGCCGCCGGCGCGTGCACCGGGCGGGGTGCCACGCGGCGCCAGACGGACCCGCCACCAGCCGGCTGACCGTACGCGCGCATGTCGCCGCCGCCGAAGCCGTGGCCGCCGAAGCCCTGACCACCGAACGCATGACCGCCGTGAGGCGGTTGCGCGAGCGCGAGCGGCAACAGCAGCGCGCCGAGCACGCCTGCCACCCATCGTCCGATCTTCCGTTTCACCCGTTCCGTCATCGTTCAGTGCCTGTCCACGCCCGCCGCCGGCTCCTTTCGGCCGACCCAAGGCTTTCAGCAGTAATTTATGAGCGGGCCGAAAGCGTGTCGAGCCAAAAAGTGTTATGTCGCCGGCATCGGTGTAACACCATGTTACTGCTAGGTTTTTTCACTTCCGGGCGCGAGCGCGACAGAACATTCTTCTGCCGTTTTGCGCGCGGTCGGCCCGGTGGCATCAGTGCCGCCCCCATGAGTTCAGATCATCAATCGATTCACACAATGCATTTGTGTAGTGAATCGCCGACCGGGACAATGGCGCCATCCGCGCGCGCGACGCGCGCCTCCGTCGTTTCCGAATCGAGTTCCCGATGGCCCGTCCCCGTTTTCTTCCCGACAACTTCACACTCGCGCTGGTCGGCACCGTCGTGCTCGCGAGCTTCCTGCCGTGCCGCGGCGCGGCCGCCCATGCGTTCAACTGGGCGACCAACATCGCCGTCGGCCTGCTGTTCTTCCTGCACGGCGCGAAGCTGTCGCGCGAAGCCGTCATCGCGGGTGCGACCCACTGGCGGCTGCATGCGGTCGTGCTGCTCAGCACGTTCGCGCTGTTCCCGCTGCTCGGCCTCGCGCTGAAACCCGTGCTGCAGCCGCTCGTCACGCCGACGCTATATGCGGGCGTGCTGTTCCTGTGCACGCTGCCGTCGACGGTCCAGTCGTCGATCGCGTTCACGTCGATCGCGAAGGGCAACGTGCCGGCCGCCGTGTGCGCGGCATCCGCGTCGAGCCTGCTCGGGATCTTCGTCACGCCGGCACTCGTCGGGCTGATGATCACGTCGCAGTCGGCGGCCGCTGCGTCGCCGTGGAGCACCGTCGGCAGCATCGTGATGCAACTGCTCGTGCCGTTCATCGCCGGCCAGTTGCTGCGGCCCGTGATCGGCGGCTGGATCGACCGCAACCGCGGCGTGCTGCGCTTCGTCGACCAGGGCTCGATCCTGCTCGTCGTCTACGTCGCCTTCAGCGAGGCCGTCAACGAAGGCCTGTGGCACCAGATCCCGCCGCGCGCGCTCGGCGGCCTGCTCGTCGTCAACCTCGTGCTGCTCGCGATCGCGCTGCTGCTGACCGCGTTCGTCAGCAAGCGGCTCGGCTTCAACCGCGCCGACCAGATCACGATCATCTTCTGCGGGTCGAAGAAGAGCCTCGCGGCCGGCGTGCCGATGGCGAAGGTGATCTTCTCGGCGAACGCGGTCGGCGCGATCGTGCTGCCGTTGATGCTGTTCCACCAGATCCAGCTGATGGCGTGCGCGGCGCTCGCGCAGCGCTGGGGCGCGCGCGACATGAGCGGCGAGCATGACGAGGGCGGCGCGACGTCGGCGTCCGGCGCGCTGAGCGCGGGCAAGCGCTGACGAGCAGGGCGGCGGGATGGTCCGCGCGTGGTGCCGTCCCGGTGTTCCGCCCTTCCGCCCTTCCGCCCTTCCGCCCTTCCGCCCTTCCGCCCCTCCGCCCTTCCGCCCCTCCGCCTTCCGCCTTCCGCCTTCCGCCTTCCGCCTTCCCGCCCTCCCGCCTTCCCGCCTTCCCGCCTTCCCGCCTTCCCGCCTTCCCGCCTTCCCGCCTTCCCGCCTTCCCGCCTTCCCGCCTTCCCGCCTTCCCGCCTTCCCGCCTTCCCGCCTTCCCGCCTTCCCGCCTTCCCGCCTTCCCGCCTTCCCGCCTTCCCGCCCTTCGCATCGCACCGCCATTCCAAGCGCGATGCACCATCAGCGCCCATCGCGTCACGAAATCTTCATTCAATTCTCCGCGGGCGATGCCGTTAAGTCGGGCGTCCTGTCGATTCGGCTGCCCTCGCCCATGCCCGCGCCCCACCCCGACTCCGCTGCCGTCAGCATCACGCGCCTGATCGCGGATCGCGCGCTCGCCGCCGTCTTCCAGCCGATCGTCGATCTCGGGTCGGGGACGGTCGTCGGCTACGAGGGCCTGATACGCGGCCCGCACGGCACGGACCTCGAGCCGCCCGCCGCGCTGTTCGCGCAGGCCGCGCGCGAAGGCGAAACGATCGCGCTCGAACAGGCGGCCGCGCTCACCTGCCTCGACGCGTTCGCGGCGCTCGGCTGCGACGGCAAGCTGTTCCTCAACTTCAGCGCCGGGACGATCCTGAAGCTCGCGAGCGAACGCGAGCGTGCGCGCCAGCTCCTCGTGCGCGCGCGGATCGGCGCCGAGCGCATCGTGATCGAGCTGACCGAGCAGAATGCGATTCCCGACGTCGCCCAGATCGGGCCGGCCGTCGCCTCGCTGCGCGACGCCGGCATCCAGTTCGCGCTCGACGACTACGGCACCGCGAACGCGAGCATGAACCTGTGGCTGCGCCTGAATCCGGACGTCGTGAAGATCGACCGCTTCTTCATCCACGACATCGCGCGCGACCCGCTGAAGTTCGAAGCCGTGAAGGCGATGCAGCACTTCGCGCAGGCGAGCGGCGCGAAACTGATCGCGGAAGGCATCGAGAACGAATGCGACCTGATCGTCGTGCGCGACATGGGCATCTGTTGCGTGCAGGGCTTCCTGCTCGGTCGGCCCAACGCGCAGCCGTCGCGGGTCGTCGCGCCGGCCGCGCGCGATGCGATCCGCGCGCCGCACATCGCGGTGTTTCCCGGCGCGACGCGCTCGGTGCGGCCGGCCGGCACGATCGCCGGAAAGATGCTCGTGCCGGCGCCGGCGTTGCCGCGCGACGCGACCAGCAACGACGTGCTCGACCTGTTCAACCGGATGCCCGACCTGCATGCGGTCGCGCTCGTCGAACGCGGGCGGCCCGTCGCGCTCGTGAATCGCCGCGGCTTCATCGACCGCTTCGCACTGCCGTACCACCGCGAGGTGTTCGGAAAGAAGCCATGCCTGCAGTTCGCGAACGATGCGCCGCTGATGATCGACAACGCGACGACCTTCGAGCAGCTCGCGATGCTGCTCGCGAGCCACGACCAGCGCTATCTCGCGGACGGCTTCGTGATCACCGAGCACGGCCGCTACGTCGGGCTCGGCACCGGCGAGAGCCTGGTGCGCGCGGTGACCGAGATGCGGATCGAGGCCGCGCGCTACGCGAATCCGCTGACGTTCCTGCCCGGCAACATCCCGATCAGCGCGCACATCGACCGCCTGCTCCAGCGCGACGCCGGTTTTCATGCGTGCTACGTCGACCTGAACCAGTTCAAGCCGTTCAACGACCAGTACGGCTACTGGCAGGGCGACGAGGTGCTGAAGTTCGCGGCGACGGTGCTGGCCGGCGTGTGCGACCCGCAGCGCGACTTTCTCGGGCACGTCGGCGGCGACGATTTCCTCGTGCTGTTCCAGCGCGACGACTGGCGCGAACGCGCCGCCGACGCGATCGCCCGCTTCAACGAAGGCGCGCAGCTCTTCTACACGCAGGCCGACCGGCAGGCGGGCGGGCTGCACGGCGAGGATCGCCACGGCAACCCGGCGTTCTTCGGCTTCGTGACGATGGCGATCGGCGCGGTCGGCGTGGCGCCCGGCGCGCACGGCGCGAAGCGCTACGGCAGCGACGAGATCGCGTCGGTCGCCGCGCTCGCGAAGCGGCGGGCGAAACAGCAGCCGGACGGGCTCGCGGTCGTCGACCTCGACGCGGGCCGCGCCGCGCTGCGCCATCGCGGCGAGCCGCCGGCCGTGGCAATCCGCTGAACGGCGGGCGACGGCCGCTTGCAGACACGGCGGCGCCCGGCGCGGCGATGGCGGTCATTCACCCGCCAGCCAACCAGACCGTTAGTTGCACACCGGCTTCGCGGTGGCCCGCGGAGGCGATCGGGGCACCGCCCGGCGAACGCATGAAGCCAGCCCGCTTGCCGCCCGTTTCCCGCTCGCGAGGCGCGCGCATGTTCACCTTGCCTTTTTCGCGTTTTGTTTAGTATTTTTAGTAACGGCGTTTTCGCAGATTAGCGCTTAAAACCCGGGAATTTGCGGGTATTCCCCGGTTATCCGGCCCGAATTCCGCAATACGTTTTACTATACAATCGCTTTCACCCTAAACAAACCGGACCCCGAACGATGGGTACGACCATTCGCGATGTGGCGCGGGCGGCAGAGGTCTCGATCGGCACCGTCTCCCGCGCGCTGAAAAACCAGCCGGGCCTCTCCGAAGCCACGCGTGCGCGCATCGTCGAGATCGCGCAGCGGCTCGGCTACGATCCCGCGCAACTGCGGCCGCGCATCCGCCGGCTCACCTTCCTGCTGCATCGCCAGCACAACCGCTTTCCGGCCAGCCCGTTCTTCTCGCACGTGCTGCACGGCGTCGAGGACGCGTGCCGCGAGCGTGGCATCGTGCCGACGCTGCTCACGGTCGGGCCGAACGACGACGTGCTGCGCCAGATGCGCCCGCACGCGCCCGACGCGATCGCGGTGGCCGGCTTCATCGAGCCCGAGACGATCGAGGCGCTCGCCGCGACCGGCCGCCCGCTCGTGCTGATCGACCTATGGGCGCCCGGGCTGCGCTCGGTGAACATCGACAACGCGACGGGCGCGGCGCTCGCGATGCGCCACCTGCTCGCCACCGGCCGCACGCGGATCGCGTTCATCGGCGGCTCGCCCGCGCACTACAGCATCGCGCAGCGCGCGATCGGCTACCGGCGCGCGTTCTTCGAGGCCGGGCGGCTGTTCGATCCCGCGTACGAAGTGACGATCGATGCGGGGCTCGATCCCGACACCGGCGCCGCGCGGGCGATGGAGCAGTTGCTCGACGCGCCGGGCCCGCGCCCGGAAGCCGTCTTCGCGTACAACGACGCGGCCGCGCTCGCCGCGCAGCGCGTGTGCACCGCGCGCGGGCTGCGCATTCCCGACGACATCGCGATCGTCGGCTTCGACAACATCCCCGCTGCCGCGCACGCGAGCCCGCCGCTCACGACGCTCGCGGTCGACAAGGAGGCGCTCGGCCGCCGCGGCGTCGAGCTGCTGCTCGCGGAAGCGCCCGAGCGCACCGAGATTTCCCTGCCCGTCGAGCTGATCGTGCGGGCCAGCAGCCAGCCCGCCGGCTCCCCGGCACTCGATACCGCCACGGTCACCGAATCATGAACATGCCCCCGGTCCAACCCTGCACGGCCGCGCCGGCCGCCCACACGCAAGCCGCGCCGTTCGTCGCGAGCTTTCGCGACCCGTCGTTCCTGCTGTCGCACATCGAGGACACGCTGCGCTTCTACGCCACGAACGCATTCGACCCGACGGGCGGCTTCTACCACTACTTCCGCGACGACGGCAGCATCTACAACCGCACGTCGCGCCACCTCGTCAGCAGTTGCCGGTTCGTCTTCAACTACGCGATGGCGTACCGGCATTTCGGCGATCCGCGCCACCTGGAATACGCGCGCCACGGGCTGCGCTTCCTGCGCGACGCGCACTGGGACGACGAACGGCAGGGCTACGACTGGGAACTCGACTGGCGCGACGGCGCGAAGCGCTCGACCCTCGACGGCACGCGCCACTGCTACGGGCTCGCGTTCGTGCTGCTCGCGGCCGCGCACGCGACGATGGCCGGCATCGACGAGGCCCGCCCGCTGATCGCGGCCACCTTCGAGCTCGCCGAGCACCGTTTCTGGGATGCGGCCGCGGGCCTCTATGCGGACGACGCGACGCCGAACTGGGTCGTGTCGTCGTACCGCGGCCAGAACGCGAACATGCACATGACGGAGGCACTGCTCGCCGCGTACGAGGCGACCGGCCACCTCACGTACCTCGATCGCGCGGAAAAGCTCGCGTCCCACGTGACGCAGCGCCAGGCCGCGCTGTCGGGCGGGCTCGTGTGGGAGCACTACCATGCGGACTGGTCGGTCGACTGGGACTACAACAAGGAAGACAGCTCGAACATCTTCCGTCCGTGGGGCTTCCAGCCCGGGCACCAGACCGAATGGGCGAAGCTGCTGCTGATCCTCGAGCGGCACCGCCCGCTCGACTGGCTCGTGCCGCGCGCGGCCGAGCTGTTCGACGCCGCGCTCACGCACGCGTGGGACACCGATCACGGCGGCCTGTGTTACGGCTTCGGCCCCGACTTCACGATCTGCGACCACAACAAGTATTTCTGGGTGCAGGCGGAAACCTTCGCGGCCGCCGCGATGCTCGGCGCGCGCACTGGCAGCGAACGCTTCTGGGACTGGTACGACGAGATCTGGCGCTACAGCTGGGCGCACTTCGTCGATCACCGCTACGGCGCGTGGTACCGCATCCTCACCTGCGACAACCGCAAGTACAGCGACGAGAAGAGCCCGGCCGGCAAGACCGACTATCACACGATGGGCGCGTGCTACGACGTGCTCGCGACCCTCGCGCGTGCGCAGCGCAGCGAGCCGACGCAATGAGCGGCGGCACGTTTCCGGCTTTCGTGTCGGCGGGCGACATCCTGACCGACATGGTGCGCGCGGGTGACGCGCAATGGACCTCGGTGCCGGGCGGCGCCGGCTGGAACGTCGCGCGCGCGGTTGCGCGGCTCGGCGTGCCGAGCGCGCTCGCGGGCTCGATCGGCGAAGACTGCTTCTCCGACGTGCTGTGGCGCACGAGCGAAGCGGCGGGGCTCGACCTGCGCTTCCTGCAGCGCGTCGCGCGGCCGCCGCTGCTCGCGATCGTCCACGAGACCCGCCCGCCCGCGTACTTCTTCATCGGCGAAGCGAGCGCGGATCTCGCGTTTGATCCGGCGCGACTGCCGGCCGGCTGGACCGACCACGTGCAATGGGCGCATTTCGGCTGCATCAGCCTCGTGCGCGAACCGCTCGCGGGCACGCTGGCCGCGCTCGCGGCCGACCTGCACGCGCGCGGCGTGAAGATCAGCTTCGACCCGAACGTCCGGAACCTGATGACGGCCGCGTTCCGGCCGACGCTCGAAAAGATGGCCGCGCTCGCCGACCTGATCAAGGTGTCCGACGAGGACCTGCGGCACCTGTTCGGCGGCGACGGCCCCGACGCGATTGGCGCGGTGCGCGCGCTGAACCCGCGCGCGGCGGTGCTCGTCACGCGCGGCGCACAGGCGGCGACGCTCTATGCGGACGGCGACATGCACGAAGCCAGCCCGCCGCGCGTCGAGGTGGCCGACACCGTCGGCGCGGGCGACGCGTCGATCGGCGGCATGCTGTTCAGCCTGATGGCCGCGCCGCAGCGATCGTGGCGCGAGCATCTCGTGTTCGCGCTGGCGGCGGGCGCCGCGGCGTGCCGCCATACGGGCGCGCACGCGCCGACGCTCGACGAGGTCGTCGCACTGATCGAACGATGACGGGACGGAGGGCGACCGGAGCCCGTTCGGTCACCGATAAGCGGCGCTGTACATGCTGCGCCGCAGTGCTACGATGAAGTGTCCTTTTGCGGGAGAGCACGATGGACACCAACACGTTCACGAAGGGCATCTACACGGCCAAGGCGCATACCCAGCAAGTGGGCAACGGGCAGTTCCAGGGTTACGTGATCCTCGCGCGGGACGACGGGGACGATACCGAGAACACGCGCTACGACGTCCACTCGACGAGCCCCAGCGAGGAGGAAGCGTTCGACGAGGCGAAGGCGCTCGCGCACCGGATCCTCGGCGAAATCGAGCTGTAGCGCGCCGCCATTCAGGCGCGGCTCAGAGCAGCCGCGCCACCATCGACAGCAGCATCGTCAGCACCAGCGTCGACATGAACGGGAACGGGTAGCGCCGCCCGCCGAGCGTCAGCGTGACGTCGCCCGGCATCCGCCCGATGCCGAGCTTGCCGAGCCACGGCCAGCAGCGCGTCAGGATCATCACCGCGACGAACGACGTCATCAGCCAGCGCAGCATGTCGGCTCCCGTCAGAGGGCGTGCGAGCGGTCGCCGCGCGCGAACGCGTCGAGTGTGCCGTCGATGCCGCGCGAGAACGCGATCACCTTGAACAGCTCGCCCATCTCGGCTTCGGAAATCAGCTTCTGCACCGCGTTCGCGGCCGGCAGGAAGGCGTGGATGTCCGACGGATCGATCGCGGACAACGCGTCGGTGATGCCCGCGTTCAGCAGGAAGCGCGCCTGCGACGTGTAACCGAGCAAATCGGCGCCAGTCGCCACAGCCGCGTCGTAGATGCCGGTGAATTCCACGTGCGCGGTGATGTCCTGCAGCCCCGGGTACAGGAACGGATCGTCGTGCGCGTGGTGACGGTAGTGGCACATCAGCGTGCCGCGGTCGCGCTGCGGGTGGTAGTACTCGTGCGCGGGAAAGCCGTAGTCGACCAGCAGCACCGCACCGCGCCCGAGCATCGTGCAGACGGTGCGCGTGAACGCCAGCGCGGCCTCGTGCGTCTCGGTCACGTAGCCGTCCGCCGCATCGTCAAGGCCCGCGAGCACCGGCGGCAGGCAGGCCGGTGCGGCCGGCCGGTCCTCGAACACGAACGCCTGCCGCGCGTCGAGCGCAACACCGCGCTCGTGCCATGCGCCGCCCGCCTTCGCGAACAGGCGCACCGGCATCGCATCGAGCACCTCGTTGCCGACCACGACACCGTCGAACCGCTCGGGCAGCGCGTCGAGCCAGCGCACCTTCGCGGCGAGCGCCGGGGCGGCGGCCGTGATCGTGTCGCGCTGCCGCTCGCGCAGCTCGCCCGAGAGATCGACGATCAGGTAGGCGTCGAGTTCGACACCCAGCGCGTCGAGCGCCGCGAGCAACCCGGCCGCGAGCTTGCCCGTGCCGGCGCCGAATTCCATCACGCTGCGCGTGCCGCTCGCCGCGAGCGCTTCCGCGACCGGTTGCGCGAGCGTCTGCGCGAACAGCGGCGACAGCTCGGGCGCGGTGACGAAGTCGCTGCCGTCATCGGCACGGCGCCCGAACTTGCGCGCGCCGCCGCTGTAATAGCCGAGGCCGGGCGCATACAACGCGCGCTCCATGAAGCGGTCGAACGGCAGCCAGCCGCCGGCCGCCGCGATCTCGTCGCGCAGTTGCGCGGCGAGGGTTTCGGACTGCGCGAGCGCGTCAGGGCCGGGAGCAGGTAAACTAGCGGGTTCGTGAGCTTTCGGGTTCATCCCGGCATTGTAAATGACCGTTTCAGCCGATACGTCGACCCAGCGCGTGGCGCTCGTCACAGGTGCCCTGGGCAGCGCAGCCGACGCCGCGTCGATCGGTCGTGCGCTCGCCACGGGATTCGCCCGGCGCGGCTGGGACGTCGCGCTGCAGCGCAGCCACGGCACGCCGCATGCGGCGGCCGACGCACTCGTCGCCGAAGTCGCTGCGCTCGGCCGCCGCGCGGTCGTGCTCGACGCCGATCTGGCCCCGGAGGCCGACGCCGCCGGACTCGTCGCCGCGTGCGGCGCGGCGCTCGGCCGGCCCGCGTGCGCGGTGTTCGTGAGTGCCAGCGCCGGCGCCGACGACGCGCACACGGTGGACGGCGTGTCGCTCGCCGGCGCCCTCGCGCGCAACGTGACGGCGCCGCTCGCGCTGGCCCGCGCGCTCGCCGATGCGACGCCCGACGCCGCGCGCGAGCACGAAGCGCTGCGCGCGTGCGCGATCCACGTGCTGGATCAGGCCCTGTTTCACCCGGCACCGGCGCAGATGTCGCACGCGCTGATGCAGGCCGCGCTGAACCGCGCGACGTCGGCGCTGGCGCTGGCGCTCGCGCCGAAGGTGCGGGTCGCGGCACTCGTGCGCGGCCACGCGCCGCACGCGGACGACATCGCGGCAGCCGCCTGCTATCTCGCGAGCGCGCCCGGCGTCACCGGCGCGACGCTGACCGTCGACGGCGGCGAGCACCTCGTGCCGCCCGCCGCCGGCCCGAATGAATGAACTGCGCGGAACGCGCGGCCTGACTGCCGCCGCCCGCGCCGCTTTGCGTGTGCGCACGCCAATTTGACTGGGACGACCATGTTTTCCGCTCTCCTGCACCCCCGCCTCGCGGACTGCCGCAGGCTCTACCTGCGCGACTACGAAGTGCACATCAACATCGGTGCCTTCGAACACGAGAAGCGCGGCGAGCAGCGCGTCGTCATCAATATCGACCTGTTCGTGCCGCTCGCGCTGTCCACCCCCGTCGACGACCGGCTGCATGAAATCGTCGACTACGATCTGATGAAGCAGAGCGTCACGCAATGCCTGGCGCGCGGCCACATCCACCTGCAGGAAACGCTGTGCGACGCGATCGCCGCGCGCCTGCTGGCGCACGATGCCGTGCGCGCGGTACGCGTCTGTACCGAGAAACCGGACGCTTATCCGGACTGCGACGCCGTCGGCGTCGAAGTCTTTCGCATCAAGGACGAGGAGCGCACATGAACGCCCCCCACATGAATGACATGACGGCCGATGCCGCCACCCTCGACACGCCCGCCGCGCCGGCCGGCCGCCCGGCGCTGACGCGTCGCGAGCAGAAGGACGCGTACGAGAACAACAAGCTGTTCAAGCGGATCGTGCGCCAGGTCGGCCAGGCGATCGGCGACTTCAACATGATCGAGCAAGGCGACAAGGTGATGGTGTGCCTGTCTGGCGGCAAGGACAGCTATGCGATGCTCGACGTGCTGCTGCGCCTGCGCGAACGCGCGCCGATCGATTTCGACATCGTCGCGGTGAACCTCGACCAGAAGCAGCCGGGCTTCCCCGAGCACGTGCTGCCGGAATACCTGAAACAGGTCGGCGTGCCGTTCCACATCGAGAACCAGGACACCTACAGCATCGTCAAGCGGCTCGTGCCCGAGGGCAAGACGACCTGCTCGCTGTGCTCGCGGCTGCGCCGCGGGATCCTGTACCGCGTGGCCGGCGAGCTCGGCGCGACCAAGATCGCGCTCGGCCACCATCGCGACGACATCGTGCAGACGCTGCTGCTCAACATGTTCTACGGCGGCAAGCTGAAGGGGATGCCGCCGAAGCTGCAGTCGGACGACGGCAAGAACATCGTGATCCGCCCGCTCGCGTACGTGAAGGAAACCGATCTCGAGAAATACGCGGAACTGCGCGAATTCCCGATCATCCCGTGCAACCTGTGCGGCAGCCAGCCGAACCTGAAGCGCGCGGAAATGAAGGCGCTGATCCGCGAATGGGACAAGCGCTTCCCGGGCCGCGTCGAGAACATGTTCAACGCGCTCGCGAAGGTCGTGCCGTCGCACCTGATGGACACGACGCTGTACCCGTTCCAGTCGCTGCGCGCGACGGGCGAGGCCGATCCGCAGGGCGACATCGCGTTCGACGAGGAGCCGTGCGCGTCGGGCGACGAGAGCGCCGCGCCGGGTGGCGCCCAACCGATCTCGATCGTCCAGTTCGACGATCTGTAAGCAGGGACCGAACACCCACCGAAACCGGGGCCGGCGGCCTCGTTTCGGCGTTGTCGCCCCGCCGCGACAGGCCCGGAGCGACAAGGGCCGCGTGCTAAAATGGACGGCTTCGAACTCTGACCCAAGCGCGCGCCATGAATATCGTGATTTTGGCGGCAGGCACCGGCAAGCGCATGCGTTCCGCCCTGCCGAAAGTGCTTCACCCGCTGGCCGGCAGGCCGCTCCTCTCCCACGTCATCGATACCGCGCGCACGCTGCAGCCGTCCCGGCTCGTCGTCGTCGTCGGTCATGGCGCCGAGCAGGTCCAGGCCGCCGTCGCCGCACCCGACGTCCAGTTCGCGGTGCAAGCCGAACAGCTCGGCACCGGCCACGCGGTGCGCCAGGCGCTGCCGCTCCTCGATCCCGCGCAACCGACGCTCGTGCTGTACGGCGACGTGCCGCTCACGCGCGCGTCGACCTTGCAGCGCCTCGTCGACGCCGCACGCGAAGGCCGTTACGGGATTCTGACGGTCACCCTCGACGATCCGACCGGCTACGGCCGCATCGTGCGCGACGCGGCCGGCTTCGTCACGCGCATCGTCGAACAGAAGGACGCGTCGCCCGAACAGCTGAAGATCGCCGAGATCAACACCGGCATCATCGTCACGCCCACGGCCCAGCTGTCGATGTGGCTCGGCGCGCTGAGGAACGAGAACGCGCAGGGCGAGTACTACCTGACCGACGTCGTCGAACTGGCGATCGAGGCCGGTTTCGACGTCGTTACCGCGCAGCCCGACGAGGAATGGGAGACGCTCGGCGTGAACAGCAAGGCGCAGCTCGCCGAGCTCGAGCGCATCCACCAGCGCAACATCGCCGACGCACTGCTCGTCGACGGCGTCACGCTCGCCGATCCGGCGCGCGTCGACGTGCGCGGCACGCTGCGCTGCGGCCGCGACGTGTCGATCGACGTGAACTGCGTGTTCGAAGGCAACGTGACGCTCGCCGACAACGTGACGATCGGCGCGAACTGCGTGATCCGCAACGCGTCGGTCGGCGCGGGCACACGCATCGACGCGTTCACGCACATCGACGGCGCCGAGCTCGGCGCGCACACCGTGATCGGCCCGTACGCGCGGCTGCGCCCCGGTGCGCAGCTCGCGGACGAAGCGCACGTCGGCAACTTCGTCGAGGTGAAGAACGCGGTGATCGGCCACGGCTCGAAGGCGAACCACCTCACCTACATCGGCGACGCCGACATCGGCGCGCGCGTGAACATCGGCGCGGGCACGATCACCTGCAACTACGACGGCGCGAACAAGTTCCGCACCGTGATCGAGGACGACGTGTTCGTCGGCTCCGATACGCAGCTCGTCGCGCCCGTGCGCGTCGGCCGCGGCGTGACGATCGCCGCCGGCACGACGATCTGGAAAGACGTAGCCGACGGCCTGCTCGCGTTGAACGAGAAGACCCAGACCGCGAAGAGCGGCTACGTCCGCCCGGTCAAGAAGAAAAGCTGAACCTTTTGCGGGCGCCCCGGCGGCGTCCGCGTCGACTTACAGGACTCACTCATTCATGTGCGGCATTGTCGGCGCAGTTGCGCAGCGTAATATCGTTCCGGTGCTGATCGAAGGATTGCGGCGCCTCGAATACCGTGGCTACGACTCGTGCGGCGTCGCCGTGCTCGAGCCCGGTGCACCGAAGCGTGCGCGCAGCGTCGCGCGCGTCGCCGATCTCGACGCGCAGGTGCGCGAATCGCACCTCGAAGGCACCACCGGCGTCGCGCACACGCGCTGGGCGACGCACGGCGCGCCCGTCACGCACAACGCGCACCCGATCTTCTCGTCGAATGCGCTCGCGCTCGTCCACAACGGCATCATCGAGAACTTCGAATCGCTGCGCGACGCGCTGCGCGCGAAGGGCTACGAGTTCGTGTCGCAGACCGACACCGAAGTGATCGCCCACCTCGTGCACAGCCTGTATCGCGGCAACCTGTTCGACGCGGTGCGCGAAGCGGTCGGCCAGTTGCACGGCGCGTATGCGATCGCCGTGATCCACAAGGACCAGCCGCATACCGTCGTCGGCGCACGCCAGGGTTCGCCGCTCGTGGTCGGCCACGGCGACGGCGAGAACTTCCTCGCGTCCGATGCGCTCGCGCTGGCCGGCAGCACCGACCGCTTCACGTTCCTCGAGGAAGGTGACGTGTGCGAGCTGTCGCTCGACGGCGTGAAGATCGTCGACCGCAACGGCGCCACCGCGCAGCGCGAGATCCGCGTGGTCAGCGCCTACGGCGGCGCGGTCGAACTCGGGCCGTATCGTCACTTCATGCAGAAGGAAATCTTCGAGCAGCCGCGCGCGATCAGCGATACCGTGCCGCAGACGGACGCGTTCGACGCGACGCTGTTCGGCGCCGCCGCGCCCGCCGCGTTCGCGGACATCGACAGCCTGCTGATCCTCGCGTGCGGGACGAGCTACTACTCGGGCCTGACCGCGAAATACTGGCTCGAATCGATCGCGAAGATCCCGACCCAGGTCGAAATCGCCAGCGAGTACCGCTACCGCGAATCGGTGCCGAACCCGCGCCAGCTCGTGCTGGTGATCTCGCAATCGGGCGAGACGGCCGACACGCTCGCGGCGCTCAAGCATGCGCAGTCGCTCGGCCACACGCACACGCTCGCGGTCTGCAACGTCGCGACGAGCGCGATGGTGCGCCTCACCGAGATGCAGTTCCTGACGCATGCGGGCACCGAGATCGGCGTCGCGTCGACGAAGGCGTTCACGACCCAGCTCGTCGCGCTGTTCGTGCTGGCCGCGACGCTCGGCAAGCTGCGCGGGCACGTCGACGCCGCGCTGGAAGCGCAATTCCTGAAGCAGCTGCGCCACCTGCCGGCCGCGCTGAACAGCGTGCTCGCGCTGGAGCCGCAGATCATCGCGTGGTCGGAGGAATTCGCGCGCAAGGAAAACGCGCTGTTCCTCGGCCGCGGGCTGCACTACCCGATCGCGCTCGAAGGCGCGCTGAAGCTGAAGGAAATCTCGTACATCCACGCCGAGGCCTATCCGGCCGGCGAACTGAAGCACGGGCCGCTCGCGCTCGTCACGGAAGCGATGCCGGTCGTCACGGTCGCGCCGAACGACACGCTGCTCGAGAAGCTGAAGTCGAACATGCAGGAAGTGCGTGCGCGCGGCGGCGAGCTGTACGTGTTCGCCGATGCCGACACGCAGATCGTCAACGACGACGGCCTGCACGTGATCCGGATGCCGGAGCACTACGGGCAACTGTCGCCGATCCTGCACGTCGTGCCGCTGCAGTTGCTCGCGTATCACACCGCGTGCGCACGCGGCACCGACGTCGACAAGCCGCGCAACCTCGCGAAGTCGGTGACGGTGGAATAAAACCGGTCACCGGGATGGCCTCCGCCGGGCCGTCCCGGGCGCGGTCCGGCGTGAAGCAGGCCATTCGGCCGGGTCGAAATATATACCACGTAGTGGTATATAATCCTGTGCAAACTCGACGGGCCCGACATGCCTGCTTCCGTACGACGCGTCTTCAAGACGAAGTGGTTTCACAAGGCAGCGAGAAAATCAGGGATCGCCGATACCGAACTCTGCCGCGCCGCGCAGGAACTGGCACGCGGCCAGGGCGTCGAGCTCGGCGGCAACGTCTGGAAAAAGCGCCTGGACGGCAATCGGCAGCGCGGGATCGTGCTGAGCAAGGTCGGGCGAGCGTGGGTGTTCGTGTTCCTGTTCGCGAAACGTGATCGGGACGACATCGACGAACGCGAACTGCGCGCCTTCAGGAAGCTCGCCGCCGACATCGGGCGCCGCAGCGACACCGAGGTCGCGACGCTGATCGCATTGAAAGAGCTTGTGGAGATTTGCAATGGCTAAGAGTCGATTCAAGAGCGATGCGACGGAGGCGATCCACAGCGCGGCGTCGGGCCTCTATCGCGCCAAGCTGATCGACAAGAAAACGATGCGCGAATACGACGATCTCTGCATCGAAGCCGCGCCGCAGTTCGACCCTGAGGCAATCGCCCGCATCCGCAAATCCGTCAACGTCAGCCAGAGCGTGTTCGCGCTCTACCTGAACACGACGGCCTCGACGATCCGCCAATGGGAACAGGGCGACAAGCGGCCGAGCGGCATCGCGGCCCGGATGCTGCAGATCGTCGAGAAGCACGGGCTCGAGGTGTTCACCTGAGCCGCTGCCCCGAATGCGCATGCACGGCCTGCCGAACGCGGGTCGCAAGGAATATGACGGAGAGACAATGGCAAGACTGATTGGATGTGGTGTGCTGGCGCTGACGTTCGCGTCGACGGGCTGGGCCGCCGAGCATTACGTCGAGGTCTGGAATCCGCCCGAGGCGCGGCAGCCGGCAGCCCACGCGCCGGAAGCCCGTACCCCGGCCACGCACACGGGCGCCGACGCACGCGCCGGCAAGAGCGCGGAGAAGCACGCGAATGCCACCCCGAAAGCCGCGGCGAAGCCGCACAAGCGCCGCGTCGTGCAGGCCGTGAAAGCCGATTCGCATCGTCCGCCCGCGGCCGAGGCGCCGGCCGCTCCGCGCCCCGTTGCGCAGCCTGCACCAGGACGCCTGACGGTGATGCAGCCGGCTGCGCCCGATGCGCCGCACGCACTGAGTTACTCCAACATCCCGCGTCAATACACACCGGACGGCAACGTGCTGCAGGTCGGCACGCACGGCCGCGCCGCGGAGGTGACTCGATAATGGAAGCGCAGACCTACCACGGCTACCAGATCTGGGGCCACGCGATCCTGCAGCAGGACGAGATCCTGCAGCCCGAGCGCTTCGCGGCGAGCGGCACGATCACGCAGAACAACAAGCTGGTCGAGGCATCCGGCGTGCTCGGCGTGTTCGACACCGAGGACGACGCGCGCGAAGCGGGGCTCGAATGGGCTCGCGCCTGGATCGACAGCCACCGCTGAGCAGGCGCGGCGTGCGCACATGAAAAAAAGAGGCGTCATGGACGCCCCTTTCCTGTTCGAACCCGTGCAACTCAAGCCGCGGGCCGTGGCGGCCGAATCGCCGTCTGCGGCCGGCCGACCAGCCGCGCCAGCCCGACGATCGTGGCCAGCGTCGCGAGATACGCGACGATCTGGATGCCCGCCGGTCGCGCGGTATAGCCGATCAGCGTATGCAGCGCCTTGCCGACGAGGCTCGAATCCTTGAGCAGCCACGACGTATCCCAGATCGCATCGCCCCACGACGGCACGAGGCCCGCCGAGAGCAGGAAGCCGACGCACTGGCTCGCCATCCCCGCCGCAAGCAGCACGATCAGCCAGTTGGTGACGGTGAACAGGCGCTTCAGCGGAATCTGCAGCAGGCCCGCATACATCCCGTAGCCGAGCCCGGCGCCGCCAAGCACACCCAGCAGCCCGCCGACGATCATCTGCGGCGTCTGCCCCGGATCGCCCGCCGCGATGCCGTACAGGAACAGCACGGCCTCGGAGCCTTCGCGCAGCACCGCGACGCCGACCACGATCGCCAGCCCCGTCAGCGGCTTGCTGCCGTCCGCGACGGCGCGCCCGACCGCGTTCATCTGCATCGCCATCTCGCGGCCGTGCCGGCTCATCCAGATGCTGTGCCACGCGAGCATCAGCGTCGCAACGAACATCACGCCCGCGTTGAACACCTCCTGCCCCATGCCGGACGCCCACTGCGAAATCACGTCGGCAAATGCGGCGATCAGGCCGGCGCCGATCACGCCGCCGACCAGCCCGCCGCCGACCCACCAGCCGCGCCGCGGCACGCCCTTGGTGGCGGCCATCACGATCGACACCACCAGCGCGGCCTCGAGCACTTCACGAAAGACGATCAGGGCAGTAGACAACATGGCGATATGGGCTTATTTGACGGTCAGGTGCGTCTTCGACTGCGCTTCGTGATACTCGTCGTGGAATTCGTACGTGCCGGCCTTCAGCGGCCCGACCATGATTTCCACCGACTTGCCCGCGGGCACGACCTTCTCCGCCTTGAAGTCGTCGCTCTCGAATTCGGCAGGCGTCGCGTCGAGGTTCTTCACGACGAACTTCACCTTCTTGCCGGCGGGGATCGTCACGCCGTCCGGCGAAAACTTGTGGTCCTTCAGGGTCAGGTTGACGACATCGTCGGCCGCGAATGCGGACGTTGCCGATGCGCCCAGCAGGGCCAGCGCGAAGCCGAAAGCGAAACGATTCATGAGGGTAACGAATTGAAATATCGAAGAGAACCGATATTAAGATCGATTCGCATTTTCAACTTGCGTACCCTTACTGGCGACATGGTGATCATGCTTCATGGATCGCCGCCGCGCTTTGTCCGGCAAGGCGCCCGCCCCGAAAGGCGCGGCATGCTTCGCCGTCAATCGGGACAAGTTCCGAATGACGTCAAAGGATCGATCGCGATTCATCAGACTTCACGTTTACAAAATACTGTCGCCGCCGCGAGGCGACACGCGTACGCTTGACCTTCCCACCGTGACAAGCTTCATGCTGTCGATGCTTGTCAATCGTCAACTCAGGAGAACACGATGGAATTCGAAGTCCAGGACATGACCTGCGGCGGCTGCGCCAACGCGATCACGCGCGCGGTGACGGCCGCCGATCCCGCCGCGAAGCTCGACATCGACGTCGCGGCGAAGATCGTCAAGGTCGAATCGGCGCAAGGCGCCGAGCGCGTGCAGTCGATCATCGAGGCCGCCGGCTTCCACCCCGCGCTGCGCGCCGCATAACGCCGCACACTGCGAACCGCGGGCACGCCGCCGACCGGCGCTGCGCCCGCGGCCGATTGCGCGTCAGCGCAATCGGATCAGCGTCGACTTCAGCTCGGTGTATTTCTCGAGCGCATGCAGCGACTTGTCGCGGCCGTTGCCCGACTGCTTGTAGCCGCCGAACGGGAAGTTCATGTCGCCGCCCTCGTCGTAGCAGTTCACCCAGACGGTGCCCGCACGCAGCCGGCGCGACACGTCGTGCGCGGTCGTCAGGTTCGACGTCCACACGGCTGCGGCCAGCCCGTATTCGGTGTCGTTCGCGATCCGCACGGCCTCGTCGACGTCGTCGAACACGATCACCGACAGCACGGGCCCGAAGATCTCCTCGCGCGCGATCTTCGCATCGGGCTTCACCTCGAACACCGTCGGCTCCACGTAGAAGCCGCCCGTTTCCGCCTTCACGCGCGCACCGCCCGTGACGAGCCGGCCTTCGCTGCGCCCGGCTTCGATATAGCCGAGCACCCGCTCGAGCTGGATGCCGTCGACGATCGCGCCCATCGACACCGACGGGTCGAGCGGATTGCCGGGCACGTACGCGCGCGCGGCCGCGACGAGCTTCTCGATGAACGCGTCCTTGATGTCACGATGCACGAGCAGCCGCGAACCCGCCGTGCACATCTCGCCCATGTTGTAGAAGATCGCGCCGGCAGCCGCCTGCGCCGCGCGGTCGAGATCGGGGCAATCGGGCAGCACGATGTTCGGCGACTTGCCGCCGAGTTCGAGCCACGCGCGCTTCAGGTTCGACTGCGCGGCGTACTGCATGATCAGCTTGCCGACCGCCGTCGAGCCCGTGAACGCGATGCAGTCGACGTCGCGATGCAGCGCAAGCAGCTTGCCCGGCTCGCCCGCGCCCGGCACGACGTTGAACACGCCGGCCGGCATGCCGGCCTCGACCGCGAGCTGCGCGACACGGATCGCGGTCAGCGGCGATTTCTCCGACGGCTTCAGCACGACGCTGTTGCCCGCCGCGAGCGCGGGGCCGAATTTCCACGCGGCCATCAGGATCGGGAAGTTCCACGGCACGACGGCGGCCACCACACCGACCGGCTCGCGCGTGACGAGACCGACGAGATGATGATCGGCCGGCGCAACCTCGCCACCGACCTTGTCGATCGCTTCCGCGAACCATTCGACGCAATACGCGGCGCCCGGCACGTCGACCGTCGTCGTGTCGCCGATCGGCTTGCCGGCGTCGAGCGTTTCGAGCAGCGACAGCTCGTCGAGATGCTCGCGCATCAGCGCGGCCCAGCGCAGCAGCACGGCCTTGCGCGCACGCGGGTTCAGTCCGGCCCACACGCCTGCGTCGAACGCACGGCGCGCGGCAGCAACGGCCGCGTTCACGTCGGCTTCGCCGCAATCCGCGACCTTCACGAGCACGCGGCCGTCGATCGGGCTCACGCAGTCGAACGTCTTGCCGCCGTGCGCGTCGCGCAACGCGCCGTCGATGAATGCGCGCCCTTCGATCTCGAGCGACGCCGCCTTGTCCTGCCAGTCAGCCAAAGTCAACTTGTTCATCAGGATGCCTCAGTTTTTTGGCATTCGCGATGCGGCACGCCGCTGCGCATGACGCGCAGCCGGCCGGCAGCGAATGCAGTGACGCGCGGGGGAAGGTCAGAAGGTCGCCGGCGAATTGGCCGAGACGACCTCGCAGATCAGGTCCGCGCTGGGATTGCGAAAACGGTGCGGCAAACGGCTTTCGAAGTAGTAGCCGTCTCCGGGGTCGAGCAGCCACGTTGCGCCGTCGACGGTCAGCTCGAGCCGCCCCGACACGACGACACCGCCCTCGTGCCCCGCGTGCACGAGCATCTCGGGCCCCGTATCGGCCTGCGGCTGATAGATCTCGCGCAGGATGCACATGTTGCGGTCCTTCATGCTCGCGCCGACCAGGTGAAACGCGAGCGTGTCGTTGCCGAGGTTCGGCATCTCGTCGCGACGCGACACGACCGCGCGCGACTCGATCAGCTCGAACGTGAAGAACTCCGCGAGACTCATCGGGATGCATTCGAGCAGCTTCTTCAGCGAACCGACCGACGGGCTCACGCGGCCCTGTTCGATCAGCGAGATCGTGCCGTTGGTCACGCCGGCCCGCTTCGCGAGTTCGCGCTGCGACAGGCCCTGCTTGTTGCGCACGAAACGCAGGCGCTCGGCGACTTCGGTGGACATCGATTCGGTTTCGGACACGATAAGTGCGATGACAAAGTGAAACGACGCGGTGGACAGCCGTTGAATATTCTAATCACTTTATGCCGCGCATCAGCGGGGAAAACCCTGAAAGGCGTTCGAAATAATGAACAGCCCGTCGAGTATTCCTTTTACGAATCTTTTGTTCGCACTGCTCGGGAAAGCCCTGATGCAGCACCGTTAAAAAACATTTGACGCCGTTTTTGGCTCGTATATGCTGGCTCTCAGGTTAGCGTCATCGAACGTTCATCGGCACCAAAAAACGTTATTGCAACGCAAAAATTGATGCCCATCAATGTAAATAACGCGTAACCGGCACCTTGATTATTTTAAACGCCCAGCGCGTCGAAACGGTCAGGTGTTCAATACTTTCAACAACCCAGTCGAGTGTAATCGTGAGAGTCCGTGGCCCTCTGGTGAGGTGGGATCGAGGCGATGTGCGAAGTTTGCGCAGCGCGTCGTCCGCTTCCGACGACGGCAGTTGCGGCTGGCATAGTCCTCGCCTGCTTCACCTGTCGATCTACACCATCCTGTCCCGTCGTTCCGTTCGGCGTCACAACGCTGTTTCCGCACGCGCATTCGTCGCCGTCGACACCGACGAAGTGGCGTCGCTGCTGCCGTAGCGCCTCTCCTTTCTTTACGTCGTTCGTTTCATCTGCTGATTCGCCAACCGCATTGTCCGTGCGGTGACGGAACGCGTTCGCGCATGCATTGCCGCGTCGCGACTCGCAAAGAAACGAACGACGGCCTGATCGTCGCGCGCAGCGCGGATCGCCACGCCATCCCGTTGCGCCCATTCACCAGCGGCCTTGCATCTCGCGCAAGGCTGCGGGGCTGTTGCACGCCGGCGTTTCGCCACATCCGGCAAGCAGGACGCAACAACCCTCCGGATAACTGATTGACGTCATGGATAGAAGGAAACCCCTCGTCGGCATCACCGCCGACCACACGCAAATCGGCGCACACGCGTCGCATACGGTCGGCGACAAGTACGTCGCCGCGATCGTCGACGGCGCGCAAGCGTTCGCGATGGTGCTGCCCGCGCTCGGCGAGCGCCAGTCGGCCGACGACGTACTCGACACGGTCGACGGCCTGCTGTTTACCGGCAGCTACTCGAACGTCGAGCCGCATCGGTACGGCGGCGAACCGAGCGCACCGGGCACGAAGCACGACCCGGCCCGCGACGCGACCACGCTGCCGCTGCTGCGCGCGGCGATCGCCGCGGGCGTGCCCGTGCTGGCCGTCTGCCGCGGCTTCCAGGAGCTGAACGTCGCCTGCGGCGGCACGCTGCACCAGCGCGTGCACGAAGTGCCGGGCCTCGCCGATCACCGCGAGGACGACGACGCGCCGATGGATACGCAGTACGGCCCCGCGCACGTCGTGCGCCTGACGCCCGGCGGCAAGCTGCACGCGCTCGCCGGCGGCCGCGACGAAGTGCACGTGAACTCGCTGCACAAGCAGGGCATCGCCCAGCTCGGCTCCGGCCTCGCCGTCGAAGCCGTCGCGCCGGACGGGCTGATCGAAGCCGTGAGCGTCGTCGATGCACCGGCCTTCGCCCTCGCCGTGCAGTGGCACCCGGAATGGCGCCATGCGCAGGACCCGCTGTCGAGCGCGATCTTCCGCGCCTTCGGCGATGCCTGCCGCGCCCGCCGCGCTGCCCGAACGCGCGCCATGGCCGCCGCCGCGCTCGCCTGAGCGCCGACCAAACCAACGAGAACAGACATGCAAGACATCGAAGATTTTCTGAAGCAGCACCGGATCACTGAAGTCGAAGCGATCATCCCCGACATGGCCGGCATCGCGCGCGGCAAGATCACGCCGCGCAACAAGTTCACGTCCGGCGAATCGATGCGCCTGCCGCAGGCCGTGATGGTGCAGACCGTCACCGGCGAATATCCGGAAGACGGCTCGCTGACCGGCGTGACCGACCCCGACATGGTATGCGTGCCCGACACGTCGACGATCCGCCTGATCCCGTGGGCCGTCGACCCGACCGCGCAGGTGATCCACGACTGCGTGCACTTCGACGGCTCGCCGGTCGAGATCTCGCCGCGCTACGTGCTGCGCCGCGTGCTCGACCTGTACAAGGCGAAGGGCTGGAAGCCGGTCGTCGCGCCGGAACTCGAGTTCTACCTGGTCGACATGAACAAGGACCCCGACCTGCCGCTGCGCCCGCCGGTCGGCCGCACGGGCCGCCCCGAAACGGGCCGCCAGTCGTATTCGATCGAGGCCGTCAACGAGTTCGACCCGCTGTTCGAGGACATCTACGAGTACTGCGAAGCGCAGAACCTCGACATCGACACGCTGATCCACGAAGTCGGCGCCGCGCAGATGGAGATCAACTTCATGCACGGCGACGCGCTGTCGCTGGCCGACCAGGTGTTCCTGTTCAAGCGCACGGTGCGCGAGGCCGCGCTGCGTCACAACATGTACGCGACGTTCATGGCCAAGCCGATGGAAGACGAACCGGGCTCGGCGATGCACGTGCACCAGAGCATCGTCGACGAGGAAACGGGCCAGAACCTGTTCACGTCGCAGGAAACCGGCGGCGCAACGTCGATGTTCTACAACTACCTCGCGGGGCTGCAGAAGTACACGCCGGCGCTGATGCCGATCTTCGCGCCGTACATCAACTCGTACCGCCGCCTGTCGCGCTTCATGGCCGCGCCGATCAACGTGCAGTGGGGTTACGACAACCGCACGGTCGGCTTCCGCATCCCGCACTCGGGCCCGTCGGCGCGCCGCATCGAAAACCGCATTCCGGGTGTCGACTGCAACCCGTACCTCGCACTCGCCGCGACGCTCGCCGCCGGCTATCTCGGCATGACCCAGCGCCTGGAGCCGACCGAGCCGCTCGTCAGCGACGGCTACGAGCTGCCGTACCAGCTGCCGCGCAACCTCGAGGAAGGGCTGACGCTGATGGCCGCCTGCGAGCCGCTCGGCGAGATCCTCGGCCACAAGTTCCTGAAGGCGTATTTCGCGCTGAAGGAAACCGAATACGAAGCGTTCTTCCGCGTGATCAGCTCGTGGGAACGCCGCCATCTGCTGCTGCACGTCTGAGCGTGCACCCGACCGAATACGGAATCACGGAGGAAACATGACGTACCGCAACGAATCAGCCTGGGTCCAGCCGGCCGCACCGAGCGCCACGGCCGCCGCACCGCGCGCAACGCAGGCACGCACGACCGCCGAATACCGCGCGCTCGACGCCGCGCACCACATCCACCCGTTCTCGGACATGGGCGCGCTGAACCGTGCAGGCAGCCGCGTGATCGTGAAGGCCGACGGCGTCTACCTGTGGGACTCGGACGGCAACAAGGTGATCGACGGGATGGCCGGCCTCTGGTGCGTGAACGTCGGCTACGGCCGCAAGGAACTCGCCGACGCCGCGTATCGCCAGATCCAGGAACTGCCGTTCTACAACACGTTCTTCAAGACCACGCACCCGCCGGTGATCGAACTCTCCGCGATGCTCGCGGAAGTGACGCCCGCCGGCTTCAACCACTTCTTCTACTGCAACAGCGGCTCGGAAGGCAACGACACCGTGCTGCGCCTCGTGCATCAGTACTGGCGCGTGCAGGGCCAGCCGCAGAAGAAGTATGTGATCTCGCGCAAGAACGGCTATCACGGCTCGACGATCGCCGGCGGCACGCTCGGCGGGATGGGCTACATGCACGAGCAGATGCCGTCGAAGGTCGAGAACATCGTGCACATCGACCAGCCGTATTTCTTCGGCGAAGCGGCGGCCAGCGAAACGCCGGAAGCGTTCGGCCTGGCGCGCGCCCAGCAGCTCGAAGCGAAGATCCTCGAGCTCGGCGCGGAGAACGTCGCGGCGTTCATCGGCGAGCCGTTCCAGGGCGCGGGCGGCGTGATCTTCCCGCCGTCGACGTACTGGCCGGAAATCCAGCGCATCTGCCGCAAGTACGACATCCTGCTGGTGGCCGACGAAGTGATCGGCGGCTTCGGCCGCACCGGCGAATGGTTCGCACACCAGCACTTCGGTTTCGAACCCGATCTCATCACGATGGCCAAGGGCCTCACGTCGGGTTATGTGCCGATGGGTGCCGTCGGCATTCACGAGCGCGTGGCGCGGCCGATCATCGACAACGGCGAATTCAACCACGGCCTCACGTACTCGGGCCACCCGGTCGCGGCGGCCGTCGCGGTCGCGAACCTGAAGCTGCTGCGCGACGAAGGGATCGTCGAGCGCGTGAAGAACGACACGGGCCCGTACTTCCAGGCGCTGATGCGCGAAACCTTCGCACGTCACCCGATCGTCGGCGAGGTGCACGGCCACGGCCTCGTCGCGAGCCTGCAGCTCGCCGAATCGCCGGCCGAACGCCGCCGCTTCGCGAACGGCGGCGACGTCGGCACGATCTGCCGCGACTTCTGCTTCAACGGCAACCTGATCATGCGCGCGACCGGCGACCGGATGCTGCTGTCGCCGCCGCTCGTGATCTCGCGCCAGGAAATCGATGAACTCGTATCGAAGGCGAAAAAAGCAGTCGATGCAACCGCCCAGCAACTGGGTATTTCGTAACGGTTTTTGCCTACAGGCGTGCGGCGGGCGCTGCACGCCGCCATAACCCAAGGGAATTCCACCATGCGTGCCTGCATTCTTCGCCAAGCCTGTTCCGTTGCCGCCCTTGCCGCCGCGGCTGCGTTCACGTCGGTCGCCAGCCCGACGGCACACGCGGCCGACGAGCTGAACGTCTACAACTGGTCCGACTACATCGCACCCGACACGATCCCGAACTTCCAGAAACAGACGGGTATCCACGTCAAGTACGACAACTACGACAGCGACGACACGCTTCAGGCGAAGCTGCTGGCCGGCAGTTCGGGCTACGACATCGTCGTGCCGACGTCGAACTACATGGCCAAGCAGATCCAGGCCGGCGTGTACCAGAAGCTCGACAAGTCGAAGCTGCCGAACCTCGCGAACCTCGACCCGCTGCTGATGAAGATGATCTCGGACGCCGATCCGGGCAACCAGTACGGCGTGCCCTGGGCCTACGGCACGGACGGCATCGGCTACAACGCGCAGGCGGTGAAGAAGGCACTCGGCGACAAGGCGCCGGTCGACAGCTGGGCGCTCGTGTTCGACCCGGCCAACATGGAAAAGCTGAAGGGCTGCGGCGTGTCGTTCCTCGACCAGGCCGTCGACGTGTTCGCCGCCACGCTGCAATACATGGGCAAGGATCCGAACAGCAAGAATCCCGGCGATTACCAGGCTGCGTTCGAAGTCCTGAAGAAAGTCCGCCCGTACATCACCCAGTTCAACTCGTCCGGCTACATCAACGACCTCGCGAACAACGACGTGTGCGTCGCGCTCGGCTGGTCGGGCGACGTCGGCATCGCGCACCGCCGTTCGTCGGAAGCGAAACGTTCGTACGACATCAAGTTCTCGAACCCGAAGGAAGGCGGCCTGCTGTGGTTCGACGTGATGGTGATCCCGAAGGATGCGCCGCACCCCGAGGCCGCGCTGAAGTGGATCAACTACGTGTCCGATCCGAAGGTCAACGCGGCGATCACCAACACGGTGTTCTACCCGACCGCGAACAAGGCCGCGCACCAGTTCGTCACGCCGGCCGTCGCACAGGACCCGACCGTCTACCCGCCTGAAGACGTGCTGAAGAAGATGGTGCTGATGAAGCCGATGCCGGCCGACATCCTGCGCCTCGAGAACCGTCTGTGGGCCCAGCTGAAGACCGGCCACTGATCGCCTGAATTCCGGCGGGCAGGCGCCTCTTGTCGCCTGCCCGCCTGAGATCCGCGGACCTCCGTCCGCCCGCGCGCGCCGCGCGCACTGTTCCATCCGGCGCGAGCCGTCGTCCGCGAGTCGCGCCATGCGTCTCGCGCGGAGACCCTCACGCCTGCAATCCGTGAAGAACGAATGGTGAATCCCATGCAATCGATACCCTCTTCCGCTGCTGCACGACAGACCCAACCGGCCCCCGCGGCCCGCACGCAAAACGACGCCTTCGTGCGCATCGAGAACGTCGTGAAGAAATTCGGCGACAGCACCGCTGTCGACAACGTGAACCTGACGATCGCGAAGAACGAGCTGTTCGCGCTGCTCGGCAGCTCGGGCTGCGGCAAGTCGACGTTGCTGCGCATGCTCGCCGGGCTCGAGACGGCCACCTCCGGCAAGATCTTCGTCGACGGTGAAGACCTTGCGTCGCTGCCGCCGTACCGCCGCCCGGTGAACATGATGTTCCAGTCGTACGCGCTGTTCCCGCACATGACGGTCGAATCGAACGTCGCGTTCGGCCTGAAGCAGGAAGGCACGCCCAAGAACGAGATCAAGGAGCGCGTGGCCGATGCGCTCGCCCTCGTGCAGATGAGCAAGTACGCGCAGCGCAAGCCGCACCAGCTCTCCGGCGGCCAGCAGCAGCGTGTCGCGCTCGCCCGCTCGCTGGTCAAGCGGCCGAAGCTGCTCTTGCTCGACGAGCCGATGTCCGCCCTCGACAAGAAGATCCGCCAGAAGACCCAGCTCGAACTCGTGAACATCATCGAGAAGGTCGACGTGACCTGCGTGATGGTCACGCACGACCAGGAAGAAGCGATGACGATGGCCAGCCGCCTCGCGGTGATGAGCGAAGGCAAGATCGTCCAGATCGGTGCGCCGGGCGAGGTGTACGAATTCCCGAACAGCCGCTTCTCGGCGGAATTCATCGGTTCGACCAACCTGTTCGAAGGGCGCGTGGTCGAAGACGAACCCGATCACATCTTCGTCGAGAGCGACGACCTCGAGGCGCGCATGTACGTGAGCCACGGCGTCACGGGCCCGCTCGGCATGCCGGTGGGCATCTCGGTGCGCCCGGAGCGCATTCACGTGTCGCGCGAGAAGCCGGGCTCGAAACACAACTGGGCACGCGGCGTCGTGACCGACATCGCGTACATGGGCAGCTACTCGCTGTACCACGTGCGCCTGCCGAGCGGCAAGACGGTGGTGTCGAACCTGTCGAGCTCGCACCTGATGAACGACAACGCACCGGCGTGGAACGACGACGTGTTCGTGTCGTGGTCGCCGGCCAGCGGCGTCGTGCTGACGCAGTGAGGACGCCGCGATGAGAACCTCCGCCTCCAATCCGTCCGCGCCGGTGTCGACCGGCGCCGCGAGCGCCGGCGCCGGCCGCGCCCGCCCGGGCCGCTTCGACTTTCTGTCGCGCTTCCTGCCGTCGGGCCGCAGCGTCGCGATCGGCGTGCCGTTCGTGTGGCTTGCCGTGTTCTTCGCGCTGCCGTTCGTGCTGGTGCTGAAGATCAGCTTCGCCGACCAGGTGATGGGCATCCCGCCGTACACGTCGCTCGTCGAGATGAAGGACGGCGTCGTGCACTTCGCGCTGCAGCTGTCGCACTACGCGTTCCTGCTGCAGGACGACCTGTACATCGCGACCTACCTCAGCTCGCTGAAGATGGCCGCCGTGTCGACGGTGCTGTGCCTGCTGATCGGGTACCCGATGGCGTACTACATCGCGCGTTCGGAGCCGAACCGCCGCAACGTGCTGATGATGGCCGTGATGCTGCCGTTCTGGACGTCGTTCCTGATCCGCGTGTACGCATGGATCGGCATCCTGAAGGATGACGGGCTGCTGAACCACACGCTGATCGCGCTGGGCATCATCCACACGCCGCTGCGCCTCTATCACAGCGACGCGGGCGTCTACATCGGGATGGTCTATTCGTACCTGCCGTTCATGGTGATGCCGCTGTACGCGCACCTCGTGAAGATGGACCTGACGCTGCTCGAAGCCGCGTACGACCTCGGCGCGAAGCCGTGGGTCGCGTTCACGCGGATCACGCTGCCGCTGTCGAAGAACGGGATCATCGCCGGCAGCCTGCTGGTGTTCATCCCGGCGGTGGGCGAGTACGTGATTCCGGAGCTGCTCGGCGGCGCCGACACGCTGATGATCGGCCGCGTGATGTGGGATGAATTCTTCAACAACATGGACTGGCCGATGGCGTCCGCGGTGACGGTCGCGATGGTGATGCTGCTGCTGGTGCCGATGGCGCTGTTCCAGTACTACCAGGTCAAGGAACTGGAGGATGCGAAATGATCAAGCCGAGCAAACCGCTGTCGACGGGCGTCCTCGCCTTCGGCTTCCTGTTCCTGTACATCCCGATCATCAGCCTGGTCGTGTACTCGTTCAACGAGTCGAAGCTGGTGACGGTGTGGTCGGGCTTCTCGCTGAAGTGGTACTCGGCGCTGCTGGACGACGACGAGCTGCTGACCGCCGCGTGGCTGTCGCTGAAGATCGGCCTGCTGACGGCTACCGCGTCGGTCGTGATCGGCACGTGGGCGGGCTTCGTGCTCGCGCGCTTCGGCCGCTTCAAGGGCTTCACGCTGTACACGGGGATGATCAACGCGCCGCTGGTGATTCCGGAAGTGATCCAGGGCATCTCGCTGCTGTTGCTGTTCGTTGCGCTGGAGCAGATGTTCGGCTGGCCGAAGGGGCGCGGGATGGTGACGATCTGGATCGGCCACGTGATGCTGTGCGTGTCGTACGTGGCGATCATCGTGCAGTCGCGCGTGAAGGAGATGAACAAGTCGCTGGAAGAGGCGGCGCTGGATCTGGGCGCGACGCCGCTGAAGGTGTTCTTCGTGGTGACGCTGCCGCTGATCTCGCAGGCGCTGCTGTCGGGGTGGCTGCTGTCGTTCACGCTGTCGATCGACGACCTGGTGCTGTCGGCGTTCCTGTCGGGGCCGGGCTCGACGACGCTGCCGCTGGTGGTGTTCTCGCGCGTGCGGCTGGGGCTGAACCCGGAGATGAACGCACTGGCGACGCTGTTCATCACGGCGGTGACGATCGGCGTGATCGTCGTGAACCGGATGATGATCGCGCGCGAACGGCGCCGCATCGCCGACATGAAGGCGGCGTTCGCGGTGGCGTGACGGCAGGCCTCCTGCTTCAACGATAACAAGCATTGCAGACAAGCAAGACGCGCCGCTCCAGGGGGGCGCGCGATTCGATTCCGATTTGACAGGCGCACGACAAGGAGAATCCGCAATGAAGAAGAAACTGATCTGCCTGCTGGTGGCCGGCGCGTTACCGGGCATCGCGCTGGCCGACTCGACATCCGCCGAGATCAAGGCGCTGCAGGCGCAGGTAGCGGCGCTGCAGAAACAGATGAAGGCGATGCAGGCGCAACTGTCGGCGAAGGGCGGCACCGCGACCGCCCAGGCCGGCACGAAGGCAGCGGCTGGCGCCGCGCCGGCCGCCGTGGCCGTCGACCCGGGCTCGCCTGACTACGGCAAGGCGCAGGCCACGCTGACCAACGACGAGGTCGGCGAAATGAAGCAACAGATCGCGAACCAGCAGCTGAAGGTCGACTCGCTGACGGACGCGGCCAACACGGGCCCGCTCGCCGGCCTGTCGGTCACCGGTTACATCGACCCGACCTACATCTACAACCGCGCGGCCGGCACGTCGTCGTTCCTGTTCGCGAACCACGAGAGCGCGTACAACTACTTCAACAGCACGTTCGGCGACCTCTACCTCGACATCAAGAAGACGTTCGGCGTCGGCCCGATGGCGCCGTCGGCCGAGATCACGCTGATGCCGAACCGCGGCAACGGCATCACGCTGCTGCAGAACTCGCGCGGCAACATCGGCAACAACATCCTGAACACGGCGGTCGTCAACGTGCCGATCTCCGCGACGACGACGCTCGTCGCCGGTTTGATCCCCAGCTTCGGCGGCTACGAGGTGCAGCAGTCGAACCAGATGCTCACGCTCACGCACAACCTGCTGTACGATTTCTCCGATCCGGGCAGCTACATCGGTGCCGGTGCGAACTACACGAAGGGCAACTGGGCGTGGAAGTTCTTCCTCGGCAACGAGCAGTACCGCACCTACGGTTCGGTCACGCAGACGGGCACCAATGCACTCGGCGACCCGATCAGCACCAGCAACAAGGTGCCGACCTTCACCGCGCGCGCAGACTACACGTGGTCGAGCGCGCTCGACATCGGCGGTTCGTTCAACATCGGCCGCCAGACGCTCGCGAGCGCGATCGATTCGAACGGCGTCGTCCATTACGGCCCGGGCGGCGCGGCACCGAGCGGCTACGGTTCGTTCTTCTTCGGCGAACTCGATGCGACCTACACGCTCGCCGACATTCAGTACAACGCGGAAGTCGACTACGGCCGTCAGCAGCATGCGGCGTTCAACGGCGGGCTCGCGCAGTGGTACGGGCTGTCGCTGCTCGCGCACCGCAAGTTCAACGCGCCGGTGGTCGGCCGCATGGGCGTGACGCTGCGCTACGACCTGCTCGCGAACTCGAAGAACGGCGGCGGCGGTGGCGGCATCGCGCTGAACGGCAACGGAATGGACCCGAGCAACGGCTTCGGCGTCGACGCGGATTGCCTCGCGCAGTCGAAGGCCGGCGGCGGCCTGGGCTTCGAGTGCAAGGGCGCGGTGCGCCAGGACGTCGCGCTCGACCTGCTGTTCTATCCGACCCAGCAGATCACCGTGAAGGTCGAATATCGCCACGACTGGGCGAACAACAAGGTGTTCCTGCGCAACGACGGGTCGTACGGCAAGTCCAACGACCTGCTCGCGACGCAGTTCATCTATTCGTTCTGACGCAGCCCGCGCGGGACGCCGTGCCGCGTGCACGGCGTCCCGCGCCGTTTTTACCGGCCGGATGACGGTGCGCGACGCGCCGCCGCCGGCTGCAACGAGGGAGTCGGATTCATGACGCAGTCTTTCACCCGCCGCGCCGATGCGCTCGCGCGCGACTCGTACTACGAAGCGACGGCCGTGCGCCCCGCCGTGGACGATCCCGCGCTCGACGGGACGATCGACGTCGACGTCTGCGTGATCGGCGCCGGCTTCGCGGGCCTGTCGACGGCGCTCGACTGCCGTGCTCGCGGCCTGTCCGTCGCGGTAATCGACGCGCACCGGCCCGGCTGGGGCGCGTCGGGCCGCAACGGCGGCCAGGCGATCACCGGCTTCGCGAAGGACGAGGAGATCGAGCGGCAGCTCGGCGCCGACGGCGCGCGCGCCGCGTGGTCGCTGTCGCTCGACGGTGTCGCGCTGATCGCCGAGCGGATCGCGCGCTACGGGATCGACTGCGACTTCACGCGCGGCTACCTGACGGTCGCGACGAAGCCGCGTCGCATCGACGACCTGCACGCATGGATGGACGCCGCAACCCGGCGCTGGGGCCATCCGTCATTGTCGTGGCTCGACACCGGCGAGATTCGCGCACGCATCGCGTCGACGCGCTATCTCGCGGGCGTCTACGATCCGCTGTCGGGCCACCTGCATCCGCTCAAGTACTGCCTTGGCCTCGCCGATGCCGCGCGCCGCGAAGGCGTCGCGCTGTATGCGCATACGCCCGCGCTCGACGTCGTGCGCGGCGAGCGGCCCGTCGTGCGCACGCCGTCGGGCGACGTGCGCTGCCGGTTCGTCGTGTCGTGCTGCAACGCGGGCCCCGGCGGCGTGCTGCCGGCCGCGACGGCCGCGCGCATTGCGCCGATCGCGTCGTACATCATCGCGACCGAGCCGCTCGGCCAGGCGCGCGCCGATGCGCTGATCGCCCGGCGCGAAGCCGTGTGCGACAACAACTTCTTCCTCGACTATTTTCGGCTGTCGGCCGACCACCGGATGCTGTTCGGCGGCCGCGCGAATTCGGCCGGCGCTTCGCCCGCCACGCTCGCCGAAACGATCCGGCGCCGCATGGCCGGCGTGTTCCCGCAGCTCGGCGACGTGCGCGTCGACCATGCGTGGGGCGGCTTCGTCGACGTCACCCGCAACCGCGCGCCGGATTTCGGCGCGCTCGATCCGAACTTCTTCTACGTTCAGGGCTTCAGCGGCCACGGCGTCGCACTCACCGGCATCGCCGGGCGCGCGGTTGCCGGCGCGATCGCGGGCGACACGCGCGCGTTCGACCTGTTCGCCCGCATGCGCCACCGGCGCTTCCCCGGCGGCGACGCCTGGCGGCAACCCGCGCTCGAACTCGGGATGCTGTACCACCGCGTGCGCGAGCTGTTCTGAGCCCACTTCATCCGTTCTCCTGACCATGCAGACATTCGCCAACCAGCCGCACGTCGCGTCCTACTACGCGGCGACCGCCAACGATACGACCCGCCACGCGCCGCTCGCCGGCACGATCGATGCCGACGTGTGCGTGATCGGCGCGGGCCTCACGGGCCTGTCCGCCGCGCTCAACCTCGCCGAGCGCGGCCATTCGGTGACCGTGCTCGAAGCGTCGCGGGTCGGATGGGCGGCGAGCGGCCGCAACGGCGGGCAGTTGATCGGCGGGTTCGCGTGCGACATCGACACGTTCGGGCAGTTCATGCCGGAAGGCGACGTGAAGCGCATCTGGGACATGGGGCTCGAAACGCTGTCGCTCGTGAAATCGCGCATCGCGCAGCACGACATCGACTGCGCGCTGGTACCCGGCTACCTGACCGCCGCGAACACCGAGCGCGATGCCGACGGGCTGAAGCGCTGGCGCGACGAAGCCGCGAAGCGCTTCGGCTACGACCGCTTCCATTTCGTCGAAGCCGACGAACTCGGCGACTACGTGCAGTCCGAGCGCTATTGCGGCGGCCTGTACGACCCGGACAGCGGCCATCTCCATCCGCTGAACTACACGCTCGGCCTCGCCCGCGCGGCGACCGAGGCGGGCGTGCGGATCCACGAGGACAGCTGCGTGACGCGCGTGCGCGACGTCGCGGGCGGCCATGTCGTCGAGACGAGCGGCGGCAACGTCCGTGCGCGCTTCGTCGTGCTCGCGTGCAACACCTTCGTCGGCACGCTCGCGCCCGCGCTGTCGAAGAAGATCATGCCGGTCGGCACCTACGTGATCGCGACCGAGCCGCTCGGCGACGCGCGCGCCGCCGCGCTGATGCCTGCTCGCGCGGCGATCTGCGACAGCCGCTTCGTGCTCGACTATTTCCGGCCGGCGCCCGACACGCGGCTCGTGTGGGGCGGCAAGGTCAGCTATTCGACGCGGGAGCCGCGCGATCTCGCGGCGGCGATGCGCGCGGACATGCTGAAGACGTTCCCGCAGTTGGCGGACGTGAAGGTCGAGTACGCGTGGGGCGGCTTCGTCGACATCACGATGAACCGCGCGCCGCACTTCGGCCGCATCGCGCCGACGATGTACTTCGCGCAGGGGTTCTCGGGGCACGGCGTGAACACGACCGCGCTCGCGGGCAAGCTGATCGCCGAGGCGATCAACGGACAGGCGAGCCGCTTCGACCTGTTCGACAAGATCCGCCACCGCGACTTCCCCGGCGGCGAGGCGCTGCGCACGCCGGCGCTGGTGCTCGCGATGAGCTGGTACCGGCTGCTCGACGCGTTCGGCGTGCATTGAGCGGGACGCATCAACGAGAGACGGCCGCGCCGAAGCGCAGCCGCTCCTTTGCCGCCGTGCGCTGACGCGCCCCCGCTAATCCGCCACCTTCTGCCGCATCGTCACGAACTCTTCGGCCGCGGTCGGGTGAATGCCGATCGTGTCGTCGAACTGCGCCTTCGTCGCGCCCGCGCGAATCGCGATCGCGATGCCCTGGATGATCTCGCCCGCATCGCGGCCGACCATGTGCGCGCCGACCACGCGCTGGCTGTCGCGCGCGACGACCAGCTTCATCAGCGTGCGCTCGTCGCGGCCCGACAGCGTGTGACGCAACGCCTTGAACGACGTACGGTAGATATCGACGTCGCCTTCGTACAGGTCGCGCGCGGCCGCCTCCGTGAACCCGACCGTCGCGACCTCGGGCTGGCTGAACACCGCCGACGGCACCCATTCGTGATCGGCCGCGATGCGCGACCCGCCGAACAGCGTGCGGGCGAGCAACCCGCCGTCGCGCGTTGCGACCGGCGTGAGCTGCGGCCGCGACGTGACGTCGCCGATCGCATGGATCGACGGCACCGACGTCGCCGAATACGCATCGACGGCGATCGCGCCGCGCGCGTCGAGCATCACGCCCGCCTGCTCGAGCCCGAGACCGTCGACGTTCGGCACGCGGCCGGTCGCATAAAGCACCTGGTCGTACGGCCCGTGCCGCGCATCGCCGGCGCGCACGCTCAGCGTGCCGTCGTCCGCGCGCTCGATCGACTCGACCACCGAGCGCGCATGGATCGTGACGCCCTGCTTCGTCATCTCGTCGGTCAGGAACTGGCGCACGTCGTCGTCGAAGCCGCGCAGGATCTTCTCGCCGCGATAGAACAGGTCGACGTGGCTGCCGAAGCCGTTGAAGATGCCTGCGAACTCGACCGCGATATAGCCGCCGCCGACCACCGCGATGCGCTTGGGGCACGCGGCGAGCGACAAGGCCTCGCGCGACGTGATCGCGTGCTCGATGCCGGGCCGCGGCGGCAGCGACGGGCGCGAGCCGGTCGCGATCGCGATGTGGCGCGCGCGGATCGTGCGCTCGCCGATCGCGACCGTGTGCGCATCGACGAGCGTCGCGCGCCCCGCGTGCATCTCGACGCCCGATTGCCGCAGCAGGTTGATGTAGATGTCGCTGAGCCGGTTGATCTCGCGATCCTTCGCGGCGATCAGCGCGGGCCAGTCGAGCGTGCCGGCGCCGAAGGTCCAGCCGAAGCCCTTCGCGTCCTCGACTTCATGCGGGTAGTGCGATGCGTAGACGAGCAGCTTCTTCGGAATGCAGCCGCGCAGCACGCAGGTGCCGCCGATCTGCTCTTCTTCCGCTATGCCGACACGCGCGCCGTAGGACGCGGACATGCGTGCGAGCCGCACGCCGCCCGAGCCGGCGCCGATGACGAACAGGTCGTAGTCGAAATCCATCGCATTCCCTCATCGCAGTTCGGATGAAGGCACGATAGCAAGATTCCGGCATTCTTGCGGCGCACGGTGCAGCTACGCGCGCGCCCAATAAAAAACGGCGAGAGACGTTGCCTCTCGCCGGTCAAACCGGCTGCCGGGTGTGTCATGCGTCACCGATCGACCGCATGCCCGACCTGCCGGCTGCGCGGCACCGGTCCGCCCGGGCGCGCGAAGGGCGCACCACGGCCGGACCAGCCGCCATGCTCATGCCTGCGACGTGTCGCTGCCGTCCGTCGCCTGCGTGTCGTCCGCAGCCTGTTCGGGCTGGTCTTCCTTCTTCTTCTCGATCAGGCCTTCGAGCGCTTCCGCGCCCTTGAAGCCGGCGACGGCAGCGGCCGCCTTGGTCAGCAGGCCCGCATCCGGATCCAGCTTTTCCGCGCCTTCGACAGCGGCGACTGCGCCAGCGATTTCACCCACGGTGTTCAGGATACCCATCGTCATCCCCTTTCAAGAAAATCGTGAGCGCATCGTCCCACGAAAAAAACCGGCGGACCGTGATTGTCATCACCGGATACACAAGTTACGCACCAGGCCGGCCGCACTCGCCGAGCGCGACCGGAACGACGCACGCGCGCGCCTGGCGGCACGCAACGGGCGATGCTCGCAGCGTAGCGGAAAGCCTCCGCGCGCACTGTAAAAGTATGTTCTGGATTGCCGACGAAACCCTTACGGCGCGGGGGTCGCGTGATGAAGCATTCGCCGAATAGTCGTGCGCGCGTATGAAGGTCGCGTGACGAAAAAAAAGAGGCGCCTCGCGGCGCCCCTTCGATGCATGCCGGACGACTGCCGGCGCATGCGTTCCGACGTTCGTCAGAAGATATTGCGCAGGCCGATCGCGATGCCGGTCTGGTTGCTGCGACCCGGCAGCTCGACGTTCGCCGCGCCGTTCGTCTTGTTGAAGTCGACGGTGCCGTAGACTTCCGTGCGCTTGCTGAGCGCATACTCGGCGATGCCGACGATCGCGTAGCGGTTGCCGCTCGCGAGCGTGCCGTTGGTGGTCATCGCATTGCGCATGTGATCGTAGTAGAACGCGCCCGTCAGCGTCAGCGGCGCGCTGACCTGCCAGCTCACGCCCGCGAACGGACCGTCGTCGATCCGGCCGGTGCCCTTCGCGACCGGAATCGTCTGCTGTGCGAGCAGGCTGTCGACGAAGCCCGTGTCGTCCTTCGAGCGCAGGTAGCCCGCGTAGATCTTCGCCTTGCTGAACGCATACACGACGTTCGCGTGGTAGATCGTCTGCTTGCGCGCCGAGTTGTCGCTGTTCTGCTGCGCGCCGGCCGCGATGCTGAGCGGGCCCATCACGTACGACAGCGACACACCCCACGCATTGCCCTTGCCGAGCGAGCCCGGAATCTGGCCCGAGAAGCCGCCCGCGCCGGTCGATTCGTAGTTGGTGCCGGTCGAGTACATCGCCTTCGCGGTCAGGCCTTCGAACTTGCCCGTGTACTTGATCTGGTTGTCCGCATACAGGCCGCCGCCGAGCGCGACCGGCAGCCATGCGTTTTCGAGGTAGTTACCGACCGTCAGCGGATCGTAGGTGTCCGACAACAGGTCGAACAGCGGCGTCTTCTGGCGGCCGAGGGTCACCGTGCCGTACGGGCTCTGCAGGCCGACGTACGCTGCGCGGTTGAACAGGCGGCCGCTGTCGGCGAACGCGCCGTTCTGCAGGTTCACGCCGCTCTCGAGGTTGAACACGGCCTTCAGGCCGCCGCCGAGGTCTTCCGTGCCGTAGATGCCGAAGCGGCTGTTCGTGATCGCGCCGTTGGTCATCGACAGCAGGCCGTCGTTCTTGGCGTTGGCGTTGGTCAGGTAGCGGATGCTGGCGTCGGCGACGCCCCAGAGCGTGACCGAGCTTTGTGCGGCCGCGTACTGGCTGGCAAATGCGAGCGCGGCGCCCCCTGCGATGGCTGCGAGTCGGGTGGTCTGCTTCATGAGCTTTCCCTTTTGTAGGTGTCTCCATTCATGGCCGGCCGCTTGCGCAGCCGGGTGGCGATCGCTCGCGTTCTTGGCGCGCGCGATGTGGGCTGAATCATATGACGAGTGCAATCGCCGAAAGAAATTGAAATGCGCGGTAACGCCGGAACTGTCGTCCGCGCACAACGTTGCGGCGCGCGAGGCCTGCCCGGCGGGCGGCGGGCGCCGCACGGCAGCGACCGCGGGCGGCTTACGGTACGTCGGATCTGTAAGGATCTCGCAGCAGGTGCCGCGCAACGGGCGCACGCAGGGGTGCGCCTGCGGGCCGCGCGGTCACGCGGCCGCCGCCGGCCCGCCGTCGGCCGAGTGCCGGCGCCACGCGCGCCGCACGATTTCCGCGAACGCGCCGACGAGCAGCAGCACGGCGCCCCACAGCGCGACTTCGGGCATGAGCCGCGTCACGAGCCCGCCGACCACCGCACCGGCCAGGAAGCAGAAGCTGATCGTCGCGAGCAGCGCCGAATCGTGCAGCGCGCCCGCGTCATAGCGCGGGATCAGCCCGACGAACAGCTTCTGCGCGGCGCGCCGCAGGTTGCCGGTGGTCATCACCGACGTGTACGAGAGCTCCTCGAGATGAGTGAACGACAGCGTCTGCAGCGTCGCGACGAACGAGATGCCCGGAATCAGCCAGCCGCTCGACGCGCCGACGAGGCCGCTCGCGGCGACGCCGAGAAACGCGATCTCGACGAGCAGGCACGCGAACGCCGTGTGCTTCATCCAGCCGCGCTGCGCGGCAAGCCCGAGCAGGTGCGCGACGAACACCGCGATCGTGAAGCCGACGAGCGGCGGCACGTGATGCAGCGCGGCGCCCCATTCGCCGGCCGACAGGTTGATGCCGAGCAGCGCGACGTTGCCGGTCATCGTGTTCGCGAACACGTGGCCGTGGCCGACGTACGTGTACGCGTCGAGGTATCCGCCGGACAGCGTCAGCAACGCGGCGACAGTGAGATTGCGGCTGGCGCCGTCGAGATCCATCGAGCCTCCCGTGAAGATTCGCGCCAGTATGGCCTACGGGCGGTCAACGTGCGCCGGTCACTGCCCGATGCCCGTGAGCCCGATCAGCGCGCCGCCCGCGAGCAGCCACAGCGGATGGATGCGCGTGCGCCACGCGAGCACCGCGCACGCGGCCGTGATGCCCCACTGGATCGCGGTGCGGTTCGATGCCTCGGAGATCAGCACCGCGCTCGCCGCGACGAGCCCGGCGGTGACCGGCATCATCCCCTGCTGCACATGGCGGCGCCACGGCCGGTCGCGAAAGCGCTCCCACGCATGCAGCGCAAGCACGGTGACGATCGACGACGGCCCGAACTTCGCGAGCGACGCAACCAGCAGCCCGCTCCAGCCGGCCACGTGCCAGCCGACCAGCGACACGATCATCATGTTCGGCCCGGGCGCCGCCTGGGCCAGTGCGAACAGCGCGGTGAACTCGTGCGCGCTCATCCAGTGATGGACGTCGACGACCTGCCGCTGCATCTCCGGCAGGATCGTGTTGCCGCCGCCGAACGCGAGCAGCGACAACTGGCTGAAGATCGTCGCGATCGCGATCAGCGTGTCGTTCATGGCCGGCCTCCCGGCTGCGTGTCACGCGCGGCGGCCGGCGCCGGCTGCGGCGTGCCCGCGTCGCGGCGCCGGGACGCGAGCCACACGCTGACGGGCGTCAGCACGAGCATCGTGGTCAGCAACGGAATGCGCAGCACCGCGATCGCGACGAACGCGAGCGCCGCGATGCCGGCGGCCGCCCGCGCATGCCGCAGCGGCTTCAGGACCTTCACCGCCATCGCGACGAGCAGCCCGGCCGCCGCCGCCGCAAGGCCCGCGAACAGGTGCTGCACGCGCGGATCGTTCTGCGTCTTCGCGTACAGCACGCCGAGCGCGACGACGACGAGCGTCGGGCCAGCGATCAGCCCGAGAATGCCGGCGAACGCGCCGGCGACGCCGCGAAAGCGCATGCCGACGGCCACCGACAGGTTGATCACGTTGCCGCCCGGCAGGAACTGGCACAGGCCGAGCAGATCGGTGAATTCATCGGCGGACAGCCACTTGCGCTCTTCGACGATGGTGCGCCGCGCGAACGGCAGCGCACCGCCGAACGACATGAGGCCAAGCGACAGGAAACCGGTGAACAGCTCGGCGAGGCCGATGCTGCGAGGTGATGCGGCCGGCGGCGGGGCGGCCGGCGGAGAAGCGGATTGCATGGGGTTCCTTATCAAACGGTGAACCGAGGTTACCGCCGTTCGGAATGCCGGCAAAACGATTTTATCGGCGCGCCCTTGTGATCTAGAATCACAAGCATGGCACGCGATCTCCCGCCCTTTTCCGCGCTTCGGGCCTTTGAAGCCGCGGCACGACATGAAAGCTTCAGCGCCGCCGGCGACGAGCTGCATGTGACTCACGGTGCCATCAGCCGTCAGATCGCCGGGTTCGAGGCGTGGCTCGGCAAGCCGGTGTTCCACCGCTACGGCAAGCGCGTGAAGCTCACCGACGAAGGCCGCCGCTACCTGGACACCGTGCGCGCGGCATTCGACAGCATCGCGCTCGCGACCGAGCAGCTGCGCAACACGGGCGCGGCACGCGTGCTGCGCATCAATGCGCTGCCCACCTTCGCGATGAAGTGGCTGCTGCCGCGCCTGTCGCGGTTCCAGCGCGACGTCCCGAACGTCGAGCTGAAGCTGTCGACGTCGAACGCGCCGCTCGACGCGCTCGACGGCTTCGATGTCGCGATCCGCCGCGGCCCCGGCCACTGGCCGAACTGCACGAGCGGCCACTTCCTCGACGAAAGCGTGATTCCCGTCTGCAGCCCCGCGCTGCTCAAGCGCGCGCCGATCGCGCGCGCGGACGATCTCGCGCGCCACGTGCTGCTGCATTCGGATACGCGGCCGGAAGGCTGGCGCGACTGGTTCGCGGCGGCCGGCGTGGCGATGAAGGGGCGCAAGCGGCAGTCGTTCGACCACTTCTACCTGGCGCTGCAGGCGGCCGTCGACGGCCTGGGCGTCGCGCTCGGCCCGTTGCCGCTGATCGACGACGAGCTTGCGAGCGGGCGGCTGGTGATGCCGCTGGACGGGCCGCGCATCGCAACGCGCAGCTACTGGTGGATCGCGCCGCGCGCGCCGGCGGACGATCCGCTCGTCGCGCAGTTCTGCGCGTGGCTGCAGACGCAGTCGAACGTCGGCGCGTAGCGCGTCGACGTTCGACGCCAAAGATGACGCGGGCGGCAGGGCGCCGCCCGCCGGAAGCTCAGACCACCGGGCCCGGTTCCTTTTCCCTGCGCAGGATCGCGTACAGGATGATCGCGCCGAACGTCGCGGTGCCGATCCCGCCGAGCCCGAAGCCGCCGATCTTCAGCGAGAAATCGCCGGCGCCGAGCACCAGCGTGACGGCCGCGACGATCAGGTTGCGGTTGTCGGAGAAGTCGACCTTGTTGACGACCCAGATCCGCGCGCCCGTCACCGCGATCAGCCCGAACACGACGATCGACACGCCGCCGAGCACCGGGCCCGGAATCGTCTGGATCACCGCACCGAACTTCGGCGAGAAGCCGAGCACGATCGCGATCACCGCGGCAACCGCGAACACGAGCGTCGAGTAGATCCGCGTGACGGCCATCACGCCGATGTTCTCCGCGTAGGTCGTCACGCCCGTGCCGCCGACGCTGCCCGACACGATCGTCGCGAGCCCGTCGCCGATGAACGCGCGGCCCACGTAGCGATCGAGGCTGGTGCCCGTCATCGCGCTGACGGCCTTGATGTGGCCGAGGTTTTCCGCGACCAGGATCACCGCGATCGGCGCGAGCATCAGCATCGCGTGCGGATCGAACACCGGCGCGCGGAAGCTCGGCACCCCGAACCAGGCCGCCTGCCCGACGATCGAGAAATCGATCGGCTTGCCGAGTCCCATCCCGTTGGTCGCGACCGCATAGATCAAGTAGGCGATCACCAGCCCGACGAGGATCAGCAGGCGCTGCACCATGCCGCGCGAGAACACCGCGACGCCACCGACGCACAGCACCGTGACGAGCGCCATCACCGATTCGAAGGTCGAGCCCGACACGCCCTTGACCGCGATCGGCGCGAGGTTCAGCCCGATCACCGCGACCACCGCGCCGGTCACGACGGGCGGCATCAGCGTCTCGATCCAGCGCGTGCCGATCGCCTGCACCAGCAGGCCGAGCGCGACGTACACGACGCCGCACGCGACGATCCCGCCGAGCGCGACCGGGATGTTCGGGTTCGGGCCGCTGCCGCCGTAGCCGGTCACCGCGATCACGAGGCCGATGAACGCGAAGCTCGAGCCGAGGTAGCTCGGCACGCGGCCGCCGACCAGCACGAAGAACAGCAGCGTGCCGATGCCCGACATGAAGATGCACAGGTTCGGGTCGAAGCCCATCAGCAGCGGCGCGAGCACGGTCGAGCCGAACATCGCGACGACGTGCTGCACACCCAGCGCGACCATCTGCGGCCACGCGAGGCGCTCGTCGGGGCCGACCACGCGCGAGGCCGCGCCGGTCGATTGCACCCGCCAGCGCGGGAAGTAGGAATCGGACATGGGGAAAAGAGCTCCTGTCGGTCGCCGGCTGCGGAGGATGCGCCGGTCTGGAATCTGGCGCGAGTTTACGGAGCGGAAATGGGGCTGGCAAGCGGGCTGGCGAGCGGGCTGGCAAGCAGGCCGATACGCGGGCTGAAAAGCGGGCCGCCGAGCGGGGCCGGCGAGCACGATGCGCGGCTTGCCGCGTGTGCGAGACGGGGCACGATGGTGCGCCCCGGTGAATCGCCCGTCCGCGCGGAAACCTGCGCGGGCGGCGATCGGCGCCGGCGGCGACGCAAGCGTGCGCTCACATCGCGGCCGGCGCGGCTGACATCAGGGGTTGATGTACTGGAACAGCGACAGGTTCTGCAACTGCGCGTACGCCTTCTGCGAGCCCGTCAGCGCGTTCTGCATCTGCAGGAACTGGCTGATCGTCGTCACCATGTTGGTGCTCGTCAGGTCGGACAGGTTGCTGGTGACCTGCAGCGACGCGGTCTGGTTGACGGTCTGCATCGCCTTGACTTCCTGCTCGCGGCCACCGACCGATGCCTGGATCGTCGTGACGTTGCGCATCGTGTTGCCAAGCTTGGTCGAGCCGGTCATCAGCGCGTTCTTCAGCCCCGCGACCGCCACCGGGTTGCCCGTCACGGGCGTCTTCAGCGCCGCGATCATCGCGTCGAGCGTCGAGAACACGTCCGAGCCGCCGCTCGCCTGCGGCGCCGGCTCGACAGCAAACTTGTCGCCGGCGGACGGCGTGCCCGACACCGCCACCGTCATTCCGCCGCCGAGCGAGATCGCCGCGCCCGACGAATAGGCCTGCGCCGGCGTGGTGGTCGGCGGGGTGACCGAGTTGTCGGTCACGGTGTAGGTCGGCGCGGCGGCCGTACCGCCAAATGTGATCGAGAACTGATGGCCGTTCGTCGCGATCGCCGGGTTCGTCACCGTGACCGCGCCGATCGTGCCGGTGCCCGTGTTGCCCGCGAGGGCCGACGGCACCGGCGAGCTGCCGATCGCCTGCACCGACATGAAGACGGCCGCGCCCGAGTCGCCCTGCGACACGGTGCTCGAATCGGCGATCTGCACCTGGCGCGTGCCGGTGTCGCCGACATAGTTGACGCTGCCGCTCGACGTCGTCGAAAACGGCGCCGCCGAATTCTTCGTGCCGGCGAACAGGTAGTTGCCCGCGCCGTCGTTGGTGTTCGCGAGCGTCATCAACTGGTCGCGGTAACCCTGCAGCTGCGTGGCGAGCGCCGAGCGGTCGCTGTCGGACATCGAACCGTCGCCGGCGCGCACGAGCAGCGACTGCGTGTTCGTCAGCACGGTGCTCACGTTCTGCAGCGTCTGGTCCTCGGCCTGCAGCGACGCGAGCGCCGCGTTCTGGTTGGTCGCGTACTGCGACAGCGTCGCCGACGTCATCGACAGCTGCACGGCCTGCGCCGCGCCGGCCGGATTGTCCGCCGCCGTCTGCAGGCTCACACCGCTCGAGATCTGCTGATACAGCTGCGCAAGCTGGGCCTGCTGATCGTTCATTTGTGAAACGTTCAGCTGGAAGAACTGGGCGCTGGAAATCCGCATCGCTTCTATCCCTCGAATCCGGTCAATTGAACAGGCCGAGCACGGTCTGGAACAGCGTCGCCGCCGTCTGGATCACCTTCGCGTTCGCCTGGTAGAACTGCTGGTACTGCATCAGGTTGGCCGCTTCCTCGTTGGTGCTCACGCCCGACACCGACTGCTGCGCCTCGGTGATCTGGCCAATCAGCCCGGTTTGCGCGGCGCTCGACGATTTCAACTGGGTCGTCGTGTTGCCGATGCCGTTCACGTAGCTCGCATATGCGCCCGTGAGCGTCGTCGTGCCGTTGCCGAACGCCTTCGAATTGACCAGCTTCGACAGCGCGAGCGCGTTGGAGCCGTCGCTGGTGCCGCCCGCATACGGCCCGATCGTGAACGAGTCGCCGGTCGCCGGTGCGCCGGACAGCGTGACGCTCACGCCGTTGAGCGCGCCCGCTGCCGTTCCCGACATCGTCATCGTCGCGCCGGCCGCCGGATCGTACGGGACGGTGTCCGTCGAGGCGTTGATCGTGACCGACGTCGGCGGCGTGGTGCCGATCGTCACCGTGGTGCCGACCGGGAAACCCGTCAGCGTCTTCGCCGTCGCGTCGTAGGTCAGCTTGGTCGTCGGCACTTGATAGCCCGCGGTTACGCCGCCCAGCGTGATCTTGCCCGTGCCGGTGTTGGTGCTCGCCGCCGACGTGACGGCCGGCGATGCCGCCGCGATCGCCAACGCGCTCGTCGTGGCGAGGCCGAAGCCGTTCAGCGCGCCGCGCGTCGGCAGCACGGTGAACTTGTCGCCGGCACTCATCGAGCCCGTCGGGATCGAGAAATTCAGGCCGCCGAGCGAAACAGGCATCGGCCCCGCCTTCTGGTCGACCACCGCGCCGCTCGCGCGGTCCGTCAGCGTGTAGTTCGCGCCGTCGAAGGACAGCGTGTAGTCGCTCGCGGTCGGCTGCGACGCGTTCGCGAACGACACGGACAGCGTCGCGTTGCCGGTATTGCCCTGGTTCGCGTACACGGTCGGCGACGGCGTCGTGAACAGGTTGCCGCCCTTGTTGCCCGACAGGTCGATGCCGAGCGCGTTCTGCGCGTTGACCTGCGCGGCGAAGCTGGTCGCGATCGCGCCGAGCTGGGCCTGTGCGGGGTCGAGCGTCTGGCTGCGGAACGCGAGCAGGCCGCCGAGCGTGCCGCCCGACAGCGACGAATCGGGCAACGCCTGGTTCGGCCCCTGCGGCTTCGCGCCGGCGATCCCCTGCGACACGACGGTCAGCTCGCTCGGATCCGACGGCGACGTGACGGCCGCAAGCTGGTAGCTCTTGTCGGCGACGACGAGCGGTTGGCCGCCCGACATGAACACGCTGTAACCGCTGTCGTTGCGCACGACCTGGATACCGGCCAGGCCCGACAGGTTCGACACCGCGAGGTCGCGCTGGTCCAGCAGCTGGTTCGGCGGCTGCCCCTGGCTGCTCGCCGCCGAGATCTGCTGGTTCAGCTGCGCGATCTGCGCGGTGTACGTGTTGATCTGCGACACGGTGCTGGTGAGCTGCGTGTTCACGCTCTGGCGCAGCGCGTCGTACTGCTGGCCGGCCGCGTTGAGCTGGTTGGCCAGCGTCTGCGCGTTGCTGATCGCGGTCTGCCGCACCGACGGGTCGGACGCGTTGTTCGCGACGTTCTGCAGCCCGGTGAAGTAGTTCGTGATCCCGGTCGAGACGCCCGCCGTCGGGCTGCCGATGTAGTTGTTCAGCTGCGCGACGAGCGTGTACCACGTCGACAGCGCGCCGCCCTGCGTCTGCGCGGTGTTCAGCTGGTCGCTCAGGTACTGGCTGTACTGCCGTTGCACGGTGACGGTGTTCACGCCTTGCGGCATGTAACCGCTGCCCGAGTATTGGCTGCTCGCTTCCGCATACACGGGCCGCTGGACCGAATAGCCGGGCGTCGCCGCGTTGCTGATGTTGTTGCTGGTCGTCGTGAGGCCCCAGAGCGCGGCATTCAGGCCGCTGACGCCGAGGTTCATGAGTGTGTTGGACATGCGCGATCCTGATGAGCCGGCCGCGCGTCGCGGCCGCCGGGTTGCGTGACTCCCGGTATAACGGCCGCCAATCGAAAAAATTGAGGAAAAAATGCACGCGCGACGCGCACTTGCGCGTCGCCGGTTCAGGCGTGCGGCCGAGGGGCCGCAAACGCCGTGCGGGCCGCCCCGGGCGGGGCCGGCCGCCGCTTGCGCGTCAGGCCCGCGCGAGCGAGCGGCGCTTCATCTCGAGCTGCGTGATCAGCCGCTGCAGCGTGTTTTCCGCGCTGCCCGGCAGCGACATGTAGCGGAAGCCGAGCTGGAAGCGCCGCGACCCGTTCGGCATCTGCGTCGAACGCTGCGACACGAGCTGCAGGTCGAGCGACAGCTTGCCGTGGCCCGTCAGCTCGAGCTCGACGTCGGGCAGCAGCGTGCCGACCTCGAGCGCCTCGACGCGTTCGTCGGCCGTGCGCAGCCCCACGCCGCCGAGCGACAGGTTGTGCACCTCGAACAGGAAGCTTTCGCCGTCCGGCAGCTTGCCGCGGCACAGGAACGGATCGACGATCGGCGCATCGACGCGGAAATATTCGCGACGCTGGATGCACATCAGCACGTCGGGGAAATCGGCGACGAACGCGGGCAGCCCTTCGTAGCGCGTCTCGCGCGGCGTGCCCGTGGAGAATTCGACGCGCACGCCCTCCGGCGCGGCCGCGAACGTGCAGTGCGACGCGCCGAGGATGCCGGCGTTCTGCTCCGCCAGCGCACCCCAGTCGAACGTAAACGTCCGTGCGCCGACATCCACCTCGAGCAGGCGCGTGACGAGCTGGCCGCCCGGGTACTGGACGGTCAGGAAATCGCCGCGATTGACGAGGTTGCGCAGCTGCACGCCGATTTCCAGCGGATTGCGGCGGGCATAGTCGGGCCCGGAGTGGCCTGCATCCAGGCTGGGGTCCGTCGACGTTTCGATATTCATGGCTAGCCGGTCTTTCTTGTCATGGGCGCCCGGGCAACCGGTGCGCAATAAAACCGGGCCAGAACGGGGGCCCGGTCGCAGGTCTCTCACACTTAGCGGCAGTGCTGACCGAAAGTTTAGATCGAATTGGGGATTTTTTTCGCGCAAACGTTGAAACCGCGCGCGGCGGGCTGCCGGGCGCGGTCCAGAGGGTGCAACAGGCGGGAGCCGACGGGGGCCGTCAGCCGATCTGCTGCATGATCGAGATCAGCTTCTTCGCGTAATTCGGGTCGGTCGCGTAGCCGGCCTTCTGCATCCCGTGCGCGAACCCTTCGACGCTGCGGCTCGCGCTCAGCACGCCCGAGTAGCGCGGGTTGTTCTTCAGCAGGTTCGCGTAATCGGTCATCGCGTGCTCATACGAATCGTACGCGCGGAATTTCGCGACAACGCGGCGCGGCGTGCCGTTCACGTATTCGGTGGTCAGCGCCGACACCGTGCGGCCCGTCCAGCCCTTGGTCGCCTTGATGCCGAACACGTTGTAGCTCGTCGAGCCGTCGGTCGCGCGGATCTCGCGCTTGCCCCAGCCCGATTCGAGCGCCGCCTGCCCGACGATGAAGCGCGCCGGGATGCCAGTCGACGCGCTGGCCGCCTGCGCGGGGCCCGCGAGCCGGTCGACGAACGCGTCGGCGTCCTGCACGCCACTCGCGCCCTTCAGCGGCGGCGTCAGCGCGCTGCCGGCCGAATAGCCGCGCGTGCCGGCGAGCCCGCCGTTGTTGGCCGCGTTCGCGTAGGCCTTCGCCATCGCGTTCATCGCGGCGAGGCCGCCTTCGTTGCCGGACCCGCCGAGGCCGGCCGCGCCCAGCCCGGCCGCGCCGACGTCGGCCGCCGTGTCGCTGCCCGCGCCCTGCCCCGCATTGCGCAGCAGCTGCTTCATCAGCGCGTCGGCCACGCCGATCCCGCGCGTCGACATCTGCTGCGCGAGCTGCTGGTCGAGCATCGACGTGTACATCTTCGACGTATGCGAATCGAACAGCCCGCCGTCGGGCGACGCGTCGCGCATGCTCTTGAGCATCATCTGCGTGAACATCGCGTCGAACTGGCCGGCGACCGCCTTCGCGCCGGCCTGCGGCGACTGCTTCGCCTGCGCGCGCAGGGCGTCGAAACCCTGCACGTCGAGCGCAAAGCGCTGCGTGAGGTCGTTCGCATTCGGGAGACTGGCTGCCATTTAGATGATCTCCAGGTCGGCGCGCAGCGCGCCGGCGGCCTTCATCGCCTGCAGGATCGACATCAGGTCCGCGGGCGTTGCGCCGAGCGTGTTCAGCGCCTTCACGACGTCGGCGAGATTCGCGCCGGCCGTCACCATCTTCAGCGCGCCGTTGTCCTGCTTCAGCTGGATCTGCGACTGCTGCGCCACCACCGTCTGCCCGTTCGAGAACGGCCCCGGCTGCGATACCACCGGCTGCGTGTTGACCACGACCGACAGGTTGCCGTGCGCGACCGCGCAGCTCTGCAGCGTGACCATCTGGTTCATCACGATCGAGCCGGTGCGCGCGTTCAGGATCACCTTCGCCGCCGCCTTGTCCGGGCTGACGTCGAGGTTCTGCAGCCGCGCCATGAACGCGACCTGCTGCGCCGAATCGGCCGGCGCGGCCAGCTGGATCGTGCGGCCGTCGAGCGCCGTCGCGGTGCCCGGGCCGAAGCTCGAATTGACCGCGGACACGATCCGCTGCGCGGTGCCGTAATCCATGTCGTTCAGTTGCAGCTGCAGCACGCCGTTCATCTGCGCGATCGCGTTCGGCACCGAACGCTCGACGATCGCGCCGCCGACGATCCGGCCGGCCGCGAGCTGGTTCACCTGCACGCGGCTGCCGTTCGCGCTGGCGCCGGCGCCGCCGACCGCCATGTTGCCCTGCGCGAGCGCGTAGACCTGGCCGTCCGCGCCTTTCAGCGGCGTCAGCAGCAGCGTGCCGCCGCGCAGGCTCTTCGCGTTGCCGAGCGACGACACGGTGACGTCGAGCGCCTCGCCCGGCCGCGCGAACGGCGGCAGCGTGGCGGTCACCATCACGGCCGCGACGTTCTTCAGCTGCATGTTGCTCAGTTGCGACGCGCCGCCGTTGGCCGAACCGTTGTTGATCGAGATGCCGAGGTTCGCGAGCATGTTCGCGAGCGTCTGCGTCGTGAACGGCGTCTGCATCGTCTGGTCGCCCGTGCCGTCGAGGCCGACGACGAGGCCATAGCCGATCAGCGGGTTGTCGCGCACGCCCTGGATCTGCGCGAGATCCTTCAGGCGTTCCGCGTGCGCGGGCGCCGCGCCGAGCAAGCACGCCGCGGCCACCGCCGCGAACGCGACGGCGAGCCGTGCGGCGGCCTGCGCGCGGGCCGGGAAGCGGTCGAGAAGCATCTTCTTCATCGTCATCACCACGGCGCGATGTTGAGGAAGAAGCGCTGCAGCCAGCCCATCGTCTCGGCTTCGTTGATGTAGCCCTTCGACGAGTATTCGATCTTCGCGTCGGCGACCTGCGTCGAGTAGACGGAGTTCGCGCCCGAGATCGTGTTCGGGTTCACGACACCCGAGAAGCGCACGAATTCGTTGCCCTGGTTGATCAGCATCTGCTTCTCGCCGCTGACCACGAGGTTGCCGTTCGGCAGCACGTTGGTGACGGTCACCGTGATCGTGCCGTTGAACGTGTTCGCCGCGCTCGCGCCGCCGGTCGCCGCGAACTTGTTGTTGCCCGCCGCCGACAGGTTCGCCTTCGCGAACAGCCCGCCGAGGAAGCCGGCCGTCGGCACGTTGAAGTCGGTGTTGCCCTGCCGGTTCGTGTTCGCGCCCGACGACTTGGTCGCGTTGATGTTCTCCGCGATCATGATCGTCAGGATGTCGCCGACGTTGCGCGGACGCTGATCCTCGAAGAGCGGCCGCCCCGCGTAGCCCGGGTTGTAGATCGAGCCGGGCGCCTGCATCGACATCGGCGTCGGCGGCTGCGCCGTCATCGGCTGCTGGATGATCGGATCGCGTGGAATCTGCGCGCAACCGGCGGCGAGCGCCGCCACCGCGACCGCGCATGCGGCGCGGACGGTGGCTGACGGGAGGAGGCGAACCTGCTTCATGGCGACGGCGGGTGTTCCGGTTAGCTCTTCATCTGCGTGACGGTCTGCAGCATCTGGTCGGACGTCGTCACGGCCTTGCTGTTGATCTCGTAGGCACGCTGCGTCTGGATCATGTTGACGAGCTCCTGCACGACGTTCACGTTCGACGATTCGACGTAGTTCTGGCTGAGCGTGCCCGCGCCGTTCAGGCCCGGTTGCGACACGTTCGGCGCGCCCGACGACGTCGTCTCGGAGAACAGGTTCTCGCCGCGCGCCTCGAGGCCGGCCGGGTTGATGAAGGTCGCGACCTGCAGCGAGCCGATCTGCACCGAATTGGTCGAGCCCGCCTGCGTGATCGTCACGACGCCGTCCTTGCCGATCGTCAGCGACGTCGCGTTCTGCGGGATCGTGATCGCCGGCAGGATCTGGTAGCCGCTCGACGTGACGAGCTGGCCCTGCGCGTTGGTCTGGAACGAGCCGTCGCGCGTGTAGGCGTTCGTGCCGTCCGGCATCACCACCTGGAAGAAGCCCGCGCCGTTGATCGCGACGTCCTTCGAGTTGCCGGTCTGCGTGAGGCCGCCCTGCGTGTACAGGCGCTCGGTCGCGACCTGCTGCACGCCGGTGCCGAGCTGCAGGCCCGACGGCAGTTCCGTCTGCTGCGTCGAGTTCGCGCCCGGCTGGCGGATGGTCTGGTACAGCAGATCCTCGAACACCGCGCGCGACGCCTTGAAGCCGTTCGTGCTGGTGTTCGCGAGGTTGTTCGAAATCACGTCCATCTGCGCCTGCTGCGCATTCATGCCGGTGGCGGCAATGTAGAGCGAACGGTTCATTTGTCAGGTCTCCTGCGTAGGCTGGCGCGGGCGCTCAGCTGAAGTTGAGCAGCTGGTTCGCCGTCTGCTCGTTCTGGTCGGCCGTCTGGATCAGCTTCGACTGAAGCTGGAACGCACGCGCGTTGTCGATCATCGCGACCATCGCGCTCACCGGGTTGACGTTGCTGCCTTCGAGCGAATTCGGCGTGACGACCACGTTCGGGTCGGCGTCGGCCGGATTGCCGTCGGCGGTGCGGAACAGCCCGTCGTTGCCGCGCGTGAGCGTGGCCGGGTCGGGGTTCACGAGCTTCATCTGGTCGACGATCGCGACCGCCGTCGGCGGGTCGCCCGGCATCAGCGCGGAAATCGTGCCGTCCTTGCCGATCGTCACTTCCGCGTTCGGCGGCACCGAGATCGGGCCGCCGTTGCCGACCACCGGCAGGTTGCTCGCGTTGACGAGCTGGCCGTTCTCGTCGACGTGCAGGTTGCCGGCGCGCGTGTACCCTTCGCTGCCGTCGGCCGCCTGCACCGCCAGCCAGCCCGCGCCCTGCACGGCGACGTCGAGCGGGTTGCCGGTGCGCGTGATCGGACCCGGCGCGTAGTCGGCGCCGGGCGTCGACGCGAGCACGTAGGTGCGCGTCGTGGTCGGGTCGACGTTGCTGCCGTCGCCGAAATTCATCGGCACCGCGCGATACGTCGCGAGTTGCGCGCGAAAGCCCGTCGTCGATGCGTTCGCGAGGTTGTTCGCGACCACCGCCTGCTGGTCGAGCGACTGCGACGCGCCCGTCATCGCCGTGTAGATCAGTCGGTCCATGGCTGCCGGTTGTCCGCGCTTACAGGTTGATGATCGTCTGGTCGACGGCCTGCTGCGTCTTGATCGTCTGCGCGTTCGCCTGGTAGTTGCGCTGCGCGGTGATCAGGTTGACGAGCTGCGACGTGAGGTCGACGTTCGAGTTTTCCAGCGCGCTGCCCTGCAGCTTGCCGTGGTTCGTGCTGCCCGGCGCGGAGATCTGCGGCACGCCCGACGCGGAGCTTTCCGCGTACTGGTTGCCGCCGAGGTTCACCAGCCCGTTCGGGTTGTTGAAGTTCGCAAGCGCGATCTGGCCGAGCACGGCGGTCTGGCCGTTCGAGTAGTTGCCGGTCAGCTTGCCGTCGGTGCCGATCGTGTAGGTCGTGAGCGTGCCGCTCGCGTAGCCGTCCTGCGCGAGGTTGTTCACGCCGTCCTTGCCGCCGTACTGCGTCGTGCCGGTCAGGTCGAGCGTGAGGCTCTGCGGCGTCGCCGAGCCGTCGGTGTTCGGCACCGTGAACTGGAACTGGCCGACCGACGTGGTCGGCGCGGGCGGCGTGCCCGTGGTCGTGCTCTGGATCGCGCCCGACGAATTGAAGGTGACCGTGCCGAGATCGGTCGTGGCGCCGCCCTGCACGCCCGCGTACGCTTCCCACGTGCCGGCCGCCGACTTCACGAAGTACATGTTGACCGCCTGCGAACCGCCCAGCGAGTCGTACACCTGGATCGACGTCGAGTAGTTGTAGGTCGTGTTGTCGGTCGCGCTGAACGGCGTCTTGGTCGGCACCGTGTCCTGCGAGTTCAGGTTGAACTGCGCGGAGATCTTGGTCGTCGCGGTCGGCGCGATGTTGGTCGTCGGCGCCTGCAGCGGCACGGTCTGCGCGGTGTTGATCACGCCGCCGTTGTTGGCCGCGTAGCCCATCAGGTTACGGCCTTGCGAGTCGACGATGAAGCCGTTCTTGTCGCGCTGGAACGTGCCGTCGCGCGAGTACGTCGTCACGCCGTTGTTCGACATCTGGAAGAAGCCGTTGCCGTTGATCGCGACGTCGAGCGACGAGCTCGTCGTGTTGATCGTGCCCTGGCCGAAATTCTGCGCCACCGCGTTCAGCGTCGTGCCGATACCGATCTGCGTGTTGGTCGACGTCGCGACCGAGTTCGCGTACATGTCGGCGAACTGCGCGGTGCTCGACTTGAAGCCGACCGTGTTCGCGTTCGCGATGTTGTTGCCGATCACGTCGAGCGCGTTCGATGCACCCGCGAGGCCGCTCAGACCCTGTTGATAACCCATTTCGGTCTCCGTTTCGAGATTGCTCGGTCAGTATCAGTTGGAGGGGGTGCCGCTGCCGGACGAATTCGACGCGGACGACGTGGTATTCGGGAAAATCGACGCAACCTGGGTCAGCCCCACGGTCGTGCCGTTCGACAGCACGAGCCCCGCCGTGCCGTCCGCCTGCTTGATCACGCTCTGCACGGTCGACGCCGCGAGCGTCGTGGCCGGCTGCGGCGTGCCGTTGCTGTCGGTGTACGACGCGCTGACTGTGTACTTGCCGTCCGGCAGTGCATTGCCCGCCGCGTCGGTCGGCGTCCAGTTGAACGGCACGGTGCCGGCCGACTGCGCGCCCGCGTTGATCGTGTTCACCACGGTGCCCGCCGCGTTCTTCACGGTGATCGTCAGGTTCGACACCGAGCTCGCGAGCGACACGCCGAACGGCGACGCCGCGCCGCTCTTCACCGCGACCGCGTTGCCCGGCGCGAGCACGTTCGTGCCGATCAGCAGCGCGGCCTGCGTCTGCTGGCCGGCCGTGAGCTGCGAGGACAGCGACGTGAGCGACGTGTTCAGTTGCGCGATGCCGCTCACCGTGTTGATCTGCGCGAGCTGCGACGTCATCTGCGAGCTGTCGACCGGGCTGGTCGGATCCTGGTTCTGCAGCTGCGTGACGAGCAGCTTCAGGAACGTCGCCTGCAGGTCGCTCGCCGACGTGCCGTTGGTCGACACTTTGTTGGTGTTCATCGTGTCGGTCGGCAGGTTCGACACGTTGGTGCCGTTGCCGCCGATCGTCGTGCTGGAGGAAGTCATCCTGGGTGGCCTTGTTTCTGGACTGTCTGTAAGGTCGGTCGGCGCGGCTTACGAGCCGATCGTCAGCGTCTTGAGCATCAGCGTCTTCGCGGTGTTCAGCGTCTCGACGTTGGCCTGGTACGAGCGCGATGCCGAGATCATGTTCACCATCTCCTGCACCGGATCGACGTTCGGCATCTGCACGTAGCCGTTCGAATCGGCGGCCGGGTTCGACGGGTCGTAGGTCGACTTCATCGGCGACGGGTCGTCCATCACCTTCGTCACGCGCACGCCGCCCACGCCTTGGCCGGACGCGGTGCGCGCGCCGCCGATCGGGTCGGTCGCGAACACGACCTGCTTGGCCTTGTACGGCTTGCCGTCGGGGCCGGTCGCGCTGTCGGCGTTCGCCAGGTTCGACGCGGTGACGTTCAGGCGCTGCGACTGCGCGGACAGCGCCGAGCCGGCGACGCCGAAGATGTTCATCAACGAAGGCATGGAAGCTCCTTTTGCTCGGATTCGGACGCGGTGCGCGCCATCACTGGTTCGACGTGATCGCGGCGATCATCGCCTTGATCTGCTGGGTCATCACGGTCATCCCGGTCTGGTAGTGCAGCGCGTTGTTCGCGAACTGCACGCGCTCGACGTCGAGATCGACCGTGTTGCCGTCGAGCGCCGGCTGCAGCGGCATCCGGTATTGCGCACGGCCGTAGTCGTCCGACGGGCCGCCCGTCGGGATCAGCTTCGCGGTGCCGGCCATGTGGCCCGCCGCCGTCGACACCATCGACATCCCGTTCGTCACGCCGGCCGGCTGCGCCATCGGCAGTTGCGCCGCGTTGCTCGGCGCGAGGCCGCCGCCCGCCTGCTTCAGCGAGCGCGCGAGCGTCGACGCGAAATCGACGTCGCGGGCCTGGTAGCCGGGCGTGTCGGAGTTCGCGATGTTCGACGACAGCAGTTCCTGCCGGTAGGCGCGCACGTCCAGCGCCTGTCGGCCGAACGCGAATTCCGCATCGAGTTTGTCCAGCATGTGTGCGTCTCTCCGTATGAAGCGCTGCACGCCCCTCATGCCGGATGGCGACGCGAGAGGCTTTTTTCCATGACAGCGATGGTAGGCGTCGGACGCAACCGGCAATCGGGCGAATAACGCGGCAAAGGCCCCCTCTATTCATCGTTTGCGCGACCGCCCCGCTCCCTAGAATGCGAAGCGGAGCAACGGATCGGGGATACGGCGATGACTGGCAGCGCACTTCGCGAAAGGAACGGGCGGCTCACGCACGTCCGGCGTGCGTTTGCGCTCGCCGCGGCGCTGTGGATCGCCGCCCCGGCCGCGCACGCTGACGACGGGATGATCGTGATTCCCGGGCGCGGCGAGACGGCAGAAACCGCAATCGCGCACGCCAATGCAGCGAGCGGCGGGCAGTTCGGCGGGAATGCGGCGATGGCGCCGGGTGCGGGCCCGGCGCCGGACACGGGCGCGCAGCGAGCGGCGCGGGCGGGAGCGCGGGCGTCGCCGCCGGCGCGTCCGGTACCGGCTACGCGGCGCAACCGGCCGGCACGATGGTCGTGACGACCGTCCCGCCGCCGGCTCCTGCGCCAGCGCCGCGCCCTGTCTACGCAGCCGCCCGCATGAACGCTACAACCGGATATGGCGCGCCGCGCGCCGCCGATCCGAACGCGATCGCGACGGCCCGTGCCGCGTCGGCCGCACCGGCCCCGCGCGCCGCCCCGGTTTCCGCGAACCCGGCCCCGGCGGCCAATGCCGCCAACGCGGCCCAGCCCGCGACGCCGCCCGGCCAGCAGGATCCCGAGTCGATCCGCCGCGCAGCCCTCGCGTTCCTGCAGCAGCAGATCGCGGGCCTGCCCGGCAAGGCCACCGCGACGGTCACGACCGCGTTTCCGCGCGGGCTCGCCGCATGCACCACGCTCGAACCGTTCATGCCGACCGGCGCGCGCCTGTGGGGCCGCACGACGGTCGGCGTGACGCTGCGCGGGCGAGCGGCCGTGGACCGTCTACCTGCAGGCGAAAGTCACCGTGCAGGCCACCTACTACGTCGCCGCGCGCCAGATCGCGCCCGGCGAGCCGCTTTCCGCGGCCGACCTGGTCGCCCGCGACGGCGACCTGACGGTGCTCCCGCTCGCGGTGATCACCGATCCGGCGCAGGCGATCGGCGCGACCGCGCTCGCGCGCATCTCGGCCGGGCTGCCGCTGCGGCAGGACCTGCTGAAGAGCGCGGCGTCGGTGTCGGCCGGCCAGACGGTGCGGGTCGTCGCGGCCGGGCCCGGCTTCACGATTTCGGCCGAGGGCAGTGCGCTGGCGAATGCGGCACCCGGCCAGTCGGTGCGGGTGCGGATGGCAGCGGGCCAGATCGTCACGGCGATCGTCAAGGACGCCGGCACCGTGGAAATTCCGCTATAGGGACGGATCCAGCGGCAAGAATGTAAAGAATTGTTTATTCGGAGCATTTGGGGCTCGCGATGCTAAAGTTCGGGCCGACCCGGCCGTTATCTGGGTCAAACCGAACAGGAAACCCATCGTGAAGATCGATTCCACTCCGAACCCGAGCCCCCTGGCGCCGACCGGCAACGGCGCGACCCGTGCGCCATCCGGCACGGCCTCGTCTTCGTCCGCGCAGGCGGCCGATGCGGGGTCGACCGGCGGTGACACGAGCGTGAACCTGTCGGGTCTGTCCGGCCGGTTGCGCTCGGTATCCGCGTCCGGCAACGGCGATATCGACGCGGGCCTGGTCCAGTCGATCAAGGACGCGCTGAACAACGGCACGCTGACGATCGACGCGAACAAGATCGCCGACGGCGTATTGAATACCGCCCGAGAGCTGCTGCAGCAGCAGCGCCCGGGCAACTGAAGCCGGCCTCGCAAGGCCGGCCCCCCCGGTTTGCCGGCGCATTTACCCGCGCCGGCGCGACGAGCATGACGCGATGAGAGAAGAGCTGCTGGCCACGGTCAACGACGAACACGCGACGGTCGAGGCGTTCGCGTCCCTGCTCGCGTACGAGGAAAAGGCGCTGACGATGGCGCAGCCGCTCGAGATGCTGCCCGGAATCGTCGAGAAGAAAAGCGAGCTGATCGACCGGCTCGCGCAGCTCGAACGCACGCGCGACACGCAGCTTTCCGCACTCGGCTTTCCGGCCGGCAAGAAGGGGATGGACCAGGCCGCCGAGCGCGATGCCCGCCTCGCCGGCCGCTGGCAGTTGCTGCAGCAGTCCGCCGAACGCGCGCGCCAGGCCAATGCGAACAACGGGATGCTGATCCGGATCCGGATGGACTACAACGAGCGCGCGCTCGCGGTACTGCGCTCGGCGCCCGCGCCGGCCGGCGTCTACGGCCCCGACGGGCGCGTGTCGGCTCTCGCGCGCTGATACACTGACCGACCGGCGGCAGCGCCGCCACCGTACTTTCCGCATTGCGCCGCCATGCGCGGCATTTCACGTTTCGACAGACCGGGCCCGAGCCCGGCACTCACGGTCCCTTCCGATACACGGTCGCGCAGCCGCGCCGCCGTCCCGTCACAACAATCAGAAGAGGGCCGCATGCCATATTTCCGCATTCCGTTTTCATCCCGCGTCGCCGCTGTTTACGCTGTCGCCACGCTGGGCGCCGCGTTGACGCTCCCCGTCGCGCACGCCGCCAGCGCCGCGCCGCTGCCCACGCCGACGGGCGACATGGCGCTGTCGCCGGCCGGCCCCGACATCGTGCCGCCGGCCGCATCGAGCTCGGCAGGCGCCGCGCCGCGCGCGTCGCGCCGCGGATCCGACACCTACACGTACCTGCGCTGCTGGTACCGGATCGACGCGGATCCGCTGAAGCCGGCCGCGACCTACGAATGGGCGCGCAATCCCGCCGGCGGCGACTGGTATCGCGTGTCCGGGTACTGGTGGGCCGACGGCATCACGCAGTGGAAGAACATGTTCTACAGCACGACGACGCAGGACACGCTCGCCGACGTGTGCCGCAAGACGCTGGCCGCGAAGGGCATCAAGTCCGACCTGGTGCAGGCGGTCGCGGCGAACAACGCGCTGTCGTTCAACTACACGGTGTGGACCATCGACGCCGCGCAGCAGGACGCGCGCGTCAACAAGCTGATCGTGTTCGGCGACAGCCTGTCCGACACGCAGAACATGTTCAACGCGAGCCAGTGGAAGCTGCCGAACGGCACGAGCTGGCAGGCGGGGCGCTTCAGCAACGGCCCGGTGTGGGCCGAATATCTCGCGAACGCGCTGCGGCTGCCGTTCTACAACTGGGCGATCGGCGGTGCGGCGACCGACCAGTACCTCGTGGTGCCGGGCCTCGTGCAGCAGATCGACTCGTGGCGCGAATACATGGATCGCGCGCCGGACTACCGGCCCGCCAACACGCTGTTCGCGGTGTTCGCGGGCGGCAACGACCTGGTGAACTACGGGCGCTCGCCCGAGCAGGCGGCGAATGCGGTGCGCGACAGCCTCGAGCGGCTCGCCGCGGTCGGCGCGACGCGGATCCTGCTCGTCGCGCTGCCGGACGTGTCGCGCGCGCCGGTGTTCGCGACCCGCACCGACACCGCGAGCGTCGCCGCGCAGGTGAAGGACTACAACCGGCGCCTCGCGGACGCGGCCGCCGCGCTGCGCGCCCGCTACGGCGCGACGCTGCGGCTCGAGGTATTCGACGCGTATGCGCTGTTCGACGACCTGCTGAGCCACCCGGCCCAGTACGGTTTCGACGACGCGAAGCGTTCGTGCCTCGACATCCCGAAGCCGTCGTCGCTCACCTACGTGAGCGCGCAGACGCCGCGTGCGGACTGCCGCGATCCGGCGCGCTTCGTATTCTGGGACACGCTGCACCCCACCACGCGCACGCATGCGTGGCTCGCCGAGCGGATCGCGCCGCTGGTGCGTGCGCGCCTGCTGAACTGACCGGCGCGGGCGGCAGTGCCTACAGCAGCGGACACGCGGTGACCTGCGTGCCGCGCTCCACGCACAGCCGCTCGTAGTCGCGCAGGTACGCGCGCTCGTCGTCGTCCAGCAGGTCGAGATCGATCAGGTCCCAGTCGTAGCCGACCGTCACGATGTTCTCGAACGTGACGGTATCCGGCTGCGCGTCGTCCCGGTGGATGATCACGATGTTCTCGATCCGCACGCCGCCCTTGCCCGGCACGTAGATGCCCGGCTCGACCGAAACCACCGCATTGGGCACGAGCCCGTACTTCGCGCCCGGCGCGAACCGCACGCCGCCCTCGTGCACGTGAATCCCGACGCCGTGCCCGGTGCCGTGACCGAAATCGTGGCCGTGGTCGCGGCACACCTGCCGCACGAGCGCATCGACGTCGCCGCCCTTCGCGGTGCTCGGGAAGCGTGTGACGAGCCCCTTGATGCAGGCCTTCAGCGCGACCGTGTAGATCTCGCGCTGCCACGGCTGCGCGACCGTCTCCGGCCGGGTCCGGCGCAGTACCACACGCGTGCAGTCCGTCGCGAAGCCCGCTTCGTAGTACGCGCCGCTGTCGAGCAGCACGAGTTCGCCTTCCGTCAGCTCGACGTCGGCGCTCGCCGCGGTGTAATGCGCGAACGCGCTGTTCGCGCCGTTCGCCGCGATCGACGGAAACGTCAGCGCCACCGCCGAGCGTGCGCCGTACGCGTCGTTGATCGTGCGCGCCAGGTCGTATTCGGTGTGGCGCACGCCCGGCTCGCCGGCCTTCGCCCAGCGCATCGTCTCGGCGATCGCCGCGGAGCTGCGCGCGAACGCGTCGCGGAACCGGTCGAGCACCGCCGGCGTCTTGCTGGCCCGCATCGCCTCGACCGGGTTGAAGTCGGCCTGCCGCGCATGCGGCCACGCGCGCTTCACCGCGTCGACGAGCGCGCAGTTCACCGATTCGAAGCCGTAGCACACGTGCTCGACGTCGAACTGCGCGAGAAAGCGCTCGAGCGCCGCGACATCGCGCCGGATCACGTGCAGCGCCGGATACGACGCGAGCGTGACCTCGCAGCGGTCGCAGCCTTCCGGCAGGAACAACGCCACCTGGCCGCCGACCGCGAACAGGAAGCCGAGGTGCGACGACGCATTCGGAATGTGATAGCCGCGGCTGTTCAGCAGATACGCGAGATCGTCCGACGCGCAGGTGAAGAACGCGGTCTTGCCGTCCGGCGCGCCGGTATGCGCGGCGAGCTGGCGGTTCAGCGTGTCGAGGTTCTGCGCGACGCTCAGGCCGGTCGCCGCTTCCGGCACTTCGAAGATCGGCCGCTCGACGACCCAGCCCGGCAGCGCGATCGCACGATCGATCTCCCGGTCGGCGAGGCTCGTCCAGTCGAGCGACGCGGCCTGCGTCTGCTCGAACAGGCGATCGCGCTGCGCGACGCTGATCCGCCGCGCGTCGTAGCCGACCCGCGCGAGCCGGCTGCCGTGCGCGACCAGCCAGTCGGCCATCGCCTGCCAGATCGTCACGTTCATCCCGAGCTTCTCGATGCGCACGCGCGCCGGATCGCACTGCTGCTCGGCCTGCAGGTGATAGCGGCCGTCGACGAACAGCACGAACGGGGGCAGATCGAGCGCCTGCGCGGTCGCCGCGCTCAGGAAGATCCCGCAGCCGGCCGAGCCGTCGAAACCCGACACCGCGTAGCGCGGATTGTTTGGGAGCGGCAGGTACTCGGTCACGTATTCGTCCTGCGACGTGACCAGCACCGCGTCGAGCCGCGCGGCATCGAGCAGGCGCGACAGGCCCGCCTGCGTGTCGACGACGGACGCGTCGTACGGGGGAAGGCCGGAGAAGCTGTATTTCAGTCGATCGATCATCGGAAGCCCGTTATGCATTGTTGTCGGCGGCCGGCGGTGACGCGGCGGGGGTGCAGGCCCGAGGCAGGCCTGATGCGGCACGGCGCCGCTGCGGGTGGACGTTCGGCCCGGCGCGGCACGGCGCCGGACCGCCGTGCCGTTCCGGCAGCAGGTCCTTAAAAAAATTTTCGTCCCACTTAACTTTTTTTGATACGCGCGACAGAATCTAGAGCACGTCGAAATTGAGGTCAAGCTCAAATTTTCGTAGGGCTAAAATCGGCGCGGCGCCTGCGCATCCCGGCACAACGGGAATTCGTCCGGCGATGCTGCGCGGTACAATTCGCCGTCCCGACGGCCGTGCTTCGGGCGATGCGCGAAAATCACCGTCCGGCGACTGCACCGCCCGTCCGCTCGCCTCCCGACTCGTTGTCACGAAAGAGATTCATGGATTCAGACATCATGCGTATCGGCCAGCGCATTCGCCGCCTGCGCCGGGAAGCGAAGAAGACGCTGCTGGAAGTCGCGACCGAAGCGAAACTGTCGGTCGGGTTCCTGTCCCAGGTCGAGCGCCACCTCACCGGTATCTCGCTGTCGTCGCTCGTCAACGTCGCGAAGGCACTCGGCGTGCCGCTCGGCGCGCTGGTCGACCAGCCGCGCCAGGCCCGGCCCGATTCGTACGAGGGCCGCCGCAAGCCGTACGCGCTCGACGCCAGGTCGCAGTGGTACGAGCGCCTCTCCACCACGTTCGACGGCAGCCAGATCAATGCGGTCAAGGTGCAGATGATGGAAGGCTACCGCTCGGAATGGGTCGCGCACGGCGGCGACGAATTCGTGTACGTACTGGCCGGCCGGATCTGCTACACGGTCGGCAAGAAGGATTACCCACTGTCGCCCGGCGACTCGCTGCACTTCGACGCGCGCAAGCGGCACCGGGTCGCCAACGTGGGCGACGGGCCGGCCGAGGTGATCACGGTCGGCACGCTGCCGCTGTTCGACGACCGTGGCACCGGGTTCGTGTCGGCGACGATGGACGCCGGGAAACCGGCGCCCGCCGCGCGTGCGACGCCGGGCGAGCCGCGCGTGAGCCGCCGCGGGCCGGCGCCCAAGCGGGCGGAGCGCGATCGCGACGCCGGCACGACGGGAAAGGCAAAAGGCCGCGGCCAAGCCGCGCGCATCCGCCGGCAAACGCCCGGCGGCCGCGAAGCCGGCGCGCAAGAAGAAGTCTTAACGGTTGCCGGGAGGGCGACGCACGCCCTTCCCGCCGGCCCTATTCACCGCCCCTATTCGCCGATCTCGAGCGCCTGCGCGACGGCCTCGATCCGTGCGCGATGCACGGCGTCCTTGATCTTCTCCGTATCGTTGCCGATGCCGCGCGCGATTGCGCCGGCATCGACGCTGCGCGCGGCCGCGAGCGCGACGCGCAGCCGCTCGGCCTGCGGATACGGCTGCGCTTCGAGCCCGAGCCGTCCGCGCGCATCCGATTCGCACGCCTGCAGCATTTCGGCGAAACGTGCCGGCTTGCGCAGCGCGTCGCTGCGCTCGAACAGCCGCACCAGCGCGGCCGCACCCATCTCCATCACGCGATGCAGGTTGCCGTGCTCGCGCGCGACGACCAGCGCGAGATCGCGGCATTCGTTCGGCACGCGCAACCGCTCGCACAACGGCTTGAGCAGGTCGACGCTGCGCCCCTCGTGGCCGACGTGGCGCGGCAGCACGTCGGCGGGCGTCGTCGCCTTGCCGAGATCGTGCGTGAGCGCCGCGAAGCGCACCGGCAGCGAATAACCCTGCTTCGCCGCGTAGTCGACGACCATCATCACGTGCACGCCCGTGTCGACTTCCGGGTGGTAGTCGGCGCGCTGCGGCACGCCCCACAACGCATCGACTTCCGGCAGGATGCGCGCGAGCGCGCCGCACTCGCGCAGCACCGCGAACATCCGCGACGGCTTCGCTTCCATCAGCCCGCGCGCGATTTCCTGCCACACGCGCTCAGGCACGAGCGCGTCGACCTCGCCCGCGTCGACCATCCGCCGCATCAGCGCGAGCGTTTCGTCCGCCACCGTGAAATCCGCAAACCGCGCAGCGAAGCGGGCGATGCGCAGGATCCGCACCGGATCCTCGACGAATGCATCGCTCACATGCCGGAACACGCGCGCACGCAGGTCGGCCTGCCCGTCGAACGGATCGATCACCGGCCCGACCAGGTCGCCCTCCGGGCTCACCTCGCGCGCCATCGCGTTGATCGTCAGGTCGCGCCGCGCGAGATCCTCGTCGAGCGTCACGTCCGGCGCGTAGTGGAACTGGAAGCCGTGATAGCCGGCCGCCGTCTTGCGCTCGGTGCGCGCGAGCGCGTACTCCTCCTGCGTCCGCGGATGCAGGAATACCGGGAAATCCTTGCCGACCGGCCGGAACCCCTGCGCGGCCATCTGCTCGGGGGTCGCGCCCACCACCACGTAATCGCGGTCCTGCACGGGCACGCCGAGCAGTTCGTCGCGGATGGCGCCGCCTACTGCGTAGATATTCATGGCTGAGGCTCGTATTCGGCGATCACGTTCGTCTCGCGGCGCGCGGCGTCGATCCAGCGCTGGACGGCCGGCAGCGCCGTCACGCGGGCCGCATAGCCCGCCGCTTCCGGCGACAGGCCCGGCGCGTACGTGTTGAAGCGCATCACGACGGGCGCGTACATCGCATCGGCAATGCCGAATTCGCCGAACAGGAACGGCCCGCCCGACGCCTCGAGACACGCGCTCCACAGCGCATCGATGCGCGCGACATCGGCGAGCGCGTCGGGGGTCGCGCCGCGCCCCGGCATCGACGCGCGCACGTTCATGCCCATCTGCGTGCGCAGCGCCGCGAAGCCCGAATGCATCTCGGCCGAGACGCAGCGCGCATGCGCGCGCTCGAGCGGATCGGCCGGCCACATCGGAAACTGCGGATAGCGTTCGGCGAGCATCTCGGCGATCGCGAGCGAATCCCAGATCGCGACGCCATGGTCGTCGACCAGGCACGGCACCTTGCCGGACGGCGAATACTCGCGGATGCGCGCGGCCGTGTCATCGTGGCGCAGCTCGATCGCGATCTCGTCGAACGGGATGCCGAAATGCGTGAGCAGCAGCCACGGGCGCATCGACCACGACGAATAGTTCTTGTCTCCAATGACGAGTTTCATGACGGTGATCCGGAAAACGCGAAAGTGAAAGGGGAGACGCTGCCGGCCTAGCGGCGCGAGCGGAACCAGTCGAACCGGGAGCGCTGCGCGGCCTGACCGAGATACGCGGGCGCGATGCTTTCGAGACTCGCGGGCGAGATCCCGAGTTCCGGCGCGAGCGGCCCCGACAGCACGTTCGGCACCGACATCGTCGCGAGATTGTCGCGCGTGAGCACGGGCTCGCCGGGCAGGCATTCGAACACGCTCGCCTGCAGCCGCGCGAGCGCGTCGGGCAGCCGCACGATGCGTGCCTGCCGGCCGACCAGCGTGCCGCAATAGCGCACCAGCTGCTCGAGCGTGTAGACGGTCGGGCCGCCGAGTTCGTAGGTCTTGCCGTGTGCGGCCGCGAGATCGAACGTGTTGACGAACGCGCGCACGACATCGCCGACGAACACCGGCTGGAAGCGCGCGTCGGGCATCGCGAGCGGCAGCACCGGCACCGAGCGCTGCAGGGCCGCGAACGTGTTGAGAAATGCATCGCCGGGGCCGAACACGACCGACGGACGGAAGATCGTCAGCGCAAGCGAATCGGTCGCCGCGATCGCATGCAGCGCGGCCTCGCCGTCGCCCTTCGAGCGCTGGTACATGCTCACGCCGTGCGAATCGGCGCCGAGCGCGCTCATGTGCAGCAGGCGCTGTACGCCCGCCTCGGTGCAGGCGGTCGCGAGCGCGGCCGGCAGCGTGACGTGTGCGCTCGCGAAACCGGGCCCGTACGGCGTGCCGCGGCCGCCGTGCAGCACGCCGACGAGGTTGATCGCCGCGTGCGCACCGGCCACGAAGCGCGCAAGCGTGCGCGTGTCGAGCGCGTCGAGCTCGACGATTTCGACCGGCAGCATCTGCAGGTGGCGCGCGTGGTCACGCCGGCGCGTGCCGATCCGAACCTGCTTGCCGGATTCGATCAGCGCATTGACGAGCCGGCTGCCGATGAAGCCGGTGCCGCCCAGCAGCGCGACGGTCTGGCGATCCATGTCGTGAGCCTCAAAAGAACACTGCCGCGTCTCGCGCGGCAGTGTGAAGGTTGCGTATCAGGGCGAGATCATGCCTAGACGTTTCTTCAACGACTGCGGCTTGCCCTCGAAGAGCGCCGCGTAATAGACGGTGTTCGACAGCACGTTCTTCACGTAGTCGCGCGTCTCGTTGAACGGAATCGTTTCTGCGAAGATCGCGCCTTCGACCGGCTGCGTCAACACCTGGCGCCACTGGCGCGGCCGGCCCGGGCCCGCGTTGTAGCCGGCCGTGGCGAGCACCGGCGAGCTGTCGAAGTTGTTGTAGATGTCCGCCAGGTACCAGGTGCCGAGCTGGATGTTGGTATCGATGTCGTGCATCTGCGCGCGCGAGATCGTGCCCATGCCGAGCTTCTTCGCAACCATCTGCGCGGTGGCCGGCATCAGCTGCATCAGGCCGCCCGCGCCCACCGACGAACGCGCGCTGATGATGAAGCGCGATTCCTGGCGGATCAGCCCGTACGCCCACTCGATGTCGAGGCCCGTCGATTGCGCATAGCGCTCGACGATGTTGCGGTACGGCGACGGGTAGCGCAGCGTGAAATCGTGCTCGGCCTTCGTGCGGTCGGCCGTGTTGACCGTGCGGTCGAGCAACTCGACGCGCTTGCCGTATTCGGCCGCGGCCAGCAGCTGGCGATCGGTCATCCCGCGCAGCGGCCAGTTCCATTCGCGGTTGCCTTCGAGGCGCAGGTTCAGCGCGTAGAAACGCTGCGCGAGCGCGAAGCCCGGAATCTTGCTCATCGCATCGATCTCGGCGTCGCTCACCTTCGTGCGCGGCGGGATCGTCGTGCGCTGGCCGAGCTCTTCGCCGGCGAGCTGCCCGTAGAAGTTGAACTGGCCCGCGACCTGCTCGAATTCCTGGTTCGCCTGCAGCGTGTCGCCGCTCTGCTTGAGCGCGCGCGCATGCCAGTAGATCCACGCCGGATCGTTGCGCAGCGACGGCGGCATCTGCTCGATCGACCAGCGCACCATCGGCCAGTTGCCGGCGAGCAGCGCGGCGCGCGTGCGCCATTCGTAGCCCGGGTTCGACAGCGGCGCATTCGTCGATTTCGCGTACCAGACCGATGCGAGCGGCGAGCGCTTGATCGCGCCCTGGTAGCCGATCGCGCCCCACGCGATCGCCTGCTCCTGCTTGGTCAGCGACGGGGCGACCGTGGTCAGCATTCCGGCGGCGGCGTCCGGATCGTTGCGCGCCATGCGGCTGAGCGCGATCAGGGCGATCTGGTGCGAGGTGGCGTCGGGGCCGACGCCGCGCGCGAGGTACAGCGGCGGCGCGCTCGTCGCCTGGTCGAAGCCGACCGGGCGCGGGCCGAGCGCATCGACGATCTTGCCGCCGAGCGTCGTGTAGTTCTGCTCGTATGCGAGGCGCGCCTGCTGCCACACGTCGTCGCTCGTGAACTGCTGGTTGACCGTGAGCGCGGTGATCAGGTCGACGCACGCGTCGCCGTAGTTCTTCGGCTCGACGAGCAGCGCACGTGCCGCTTCGGCGACGTTCTCGCCGCGCGCCGCGCGCGATTCCAGCGCATAGCACTTGACCTGCGTGTCGTCGTCGAGCACGAAGCGCTTGTATTGCTCGTCGAAGTTGCGCCAGTCGTGGCGCGCGCCGAGCACGAGCAGGTAGTCGTTGCGCAGGCGGTCGGCGATCGCCTGGCCGTCGTAGCGCTGCAGGAACGACTGCACGGGCGCGTCCGGCGCGTCCACGCGCGCGCGGCCCGTCGAATCGAACAACTGTGGCTTGATCTGGAAATACTCGACGTAGGACGGTACCGGATAGTTCGGGATCATCGACGCGAGCTGCGCGGCTTTCGCGGCGTCGTTGCGACGCGCGGCTTCACGAAGCTGCACGAAGGTCTGGTCGTCCCCGGAGACCGTATCGTCGTTCGGCGCGGCGCATGCGGCCGTGCCCGCGACGAGCGCTGCGGCCGAAAGCGTCAGCGCGACCGCGCGATATACTCGAAAAAGGCTGTTCGACATCGTTTTGAATGGAGCACGAAGTGAGCGAAAGCATAGCACGCAACCCTGTGCCGAACCCGAAGGTTGCACTACGCAAAACGCTGTCCGGCGCGCGTCGCGACGCCGCGTCGCAACCCGCCGCGAACGCCGCGCTCGACGCGCGGCTGCGCACGCTGCTCGAACGGCTCGCGCCGCGCACGGTCGGGTTCTACTGGCCGCTGCCGGGTGAATTCGATGCGCGCGACGCGGTGCTCGCGTGGTGCGCGGCCGGTGCCGGCAGGCAGGCCGCACTGCCCGTGATCGACGAACGGCACACGCCGCTCGAGTTCCATGCGTGGGACGCGCACACGCCGATGCGCGAAGGTCATCACCGGATTCCGGAACCGGCGTCGGGAATCGTCGTCGTGCCCGACCTTTTGCTGATTCCCTGCGTGGGATTCGATCGGCAGCGCTACCGGCTCGGCTACGGCGGCGGCTACTACGACCGCACGCTTGCCGCATGGCCGGGCAGCGAACCGCCCGTGACGGTCGGCATCGCGTATGAAGCGTGCCGCGTCGACGCGCTGCCGGCCGAAGCGCACGATCTCGCGCTGCACTGGATCGTGACCGACGGCGCGCTGCACCCGGCCGGCGGATGACGCGGCGGCCGGCGCCGCATCCGTCGTCGCGCGCCCGTCAGCGCAGTGCCGCACGCCACCCGCGGCGCAACCGTTTACAGCGACGCCGCCGCGCGCGCGGCCGTGTCGTACAGGCCCGATGCGTTGCGCAGCAACTGCGCCGCGTCGCCGATCTGCTCGTTGGTGAGCCCGCTGTCCTTCAGCGTCTCGATCAGGCAATGCTCGCGCACCTCGCGGTACTTCAGGCACAGCTCGCGGCCCGCGTCGGTCGCGAAGAAGAACACTTCCTTGCCGTTCTTCTCGCTCTTCACATAGCCGCGGGCGATCAGTTTTTTCAGCGCATAGGTCGCGACGTGCGTATCCTCGATATTGAGCACGAAGCAGATGTCGGCGAGTTTCTTCTTGCGTTCGCGATGGCTGACGTGATGCAGCAGCGACACCTCGACCGCCGTCATGTCCTTCGCGCCGGCCGCCGACATGCAGCGCACCATCCACCGATTGAAAGCATTGCCTGCCATGATGAGGCCGTATTCGAGTTCCGACAGCTCCGCGCTCGAATCGGAAACGAGGTGTTCGGATGACACGATCTTGGTCGCAGGACGCTTCATGGAAAGGCGGAGCAAGCCGGATGACAGGGTGTGCCGAGTGTACGCCAGAAGCCCCGACATACGGGCTAGGCGAAAACGCTTATTGGGAAGTTGTCGATATTTTATCGACAATGTGCGCTAACATTGCCGTCCGAACCGTGCCAGTCCGATGACGCAACCCCGCATTTATCCGCTCGGTGATACAGCCCTCGTCTGCGAGGTGCCGCCACCCGCCACGCTCGATTGCCAGCGCCGCGTCTGGGCCGTTGCCGAGGCCGCGCGCGCGTGGCCCGACGTGATCGACGTCGTGCCCGGCATGAACAACCTGACGATCGTATTCGATGCGCTCGCCACGACGGCCGATTCGCTCACGCCGGCGCTGCGCGACGCGTGGGAGACGGCCGACGTCGAGCACGCGGACGGCCGCGAGGTCGAGATCCCGGTCGAATACGGTGGCGCCGCCGGCCCCGATCTGCCGGCCGTCGCCGCGCATACCGGCCTGTCGGTCGACGAGGTCGTCGCGCGCCACGCGGCCGGCGCCTACGTCGTGTTCTTCGTCGGCTTCCAGCCGGGCTTCGCGTATCTCGGCGGGCTCGACGCCGCGCTGCACATGCCGCGCCGCGCGGCGCCGCGCCTCGAGGTGCCGGCCGGCTCGGTCGGCATCGGCGGCGCGCAGACAGGCATCTACCCGGCCACGTCGCCCGGCGGCTGGCAACTGATCGGCCGCACGTCGCACGTGCTGTTCGATCCGGCGCGGCCGCAGCCGACGCTGCTGCTGCCCGGCGACCGCGTGCGCTTCACCATTGCGGGAGTCGACGCACGATGACCCAGAGCAACGTACCGGGCACCATCGAGGTGGTGCGGGCCGGCCCGCTGACTACCGTGCAGGATCTCGGGCGCCGCGGCGCGCGCCATCTCGGCGTCGCGCAGGGCGGCGCGCTCGACGGCCTCGCGCTCGAAGTCGGCAACCGGCTGGTCGGCAACCGCCCCGATGCGGCGGCCGTCGAGATCACGATCGGCCCGGCCGCTTTCCGCTTCACGCGCGCGACCCGCATCGCGATCACCGGCACCGAGTTCGGTGCGACGCTCGACGGCCGGCGCGTATATTCATGGTGGAGCCTGCCGGTCGAGGCCGGGCAGACGCTCGTGCTGCCTGCCGCGAAACGCGGAATGCGCGGCTACCTGTGCATCGCCGGCGGCATCGACGTGCTGCCGATGCTCGGCTCGCGCAGCACCGATCTCGCCTCGCGCTTCGGCGGCCTCGGCGGCCGCGCGCTGCGCGACGGCGATCGCCTCCCGGTCGGCGTGCTTCCGGCCGGAATGGGTTGCCTCGCGGCCGACGCCCCCGAATTCGGCGTCAAGGCGCCGGCGTGGTGCGCGTTCGTGCGCGTCGACGAGCCGCCGCGCCGTCACCGCCCCGCGCATGCGCCGTGGGCGATGCCGGTGCGCGTGCTGCCGGGCCCCGACTACGCGTCGTTCGCCGCCGATTCGCAGCAGGCGTTCTGGGATGAAGAATGGCTGGTCACGGCGAACAGCAACCGCATGGGCTACCGGCTTGCCGGTGTCGAACTCGTGCGCGAGCGGCCGGCCGAGCTGCTGTCGCACGCGGTGCTGCCCGGCACGATCCAGGTGCCGCCGAACGGCCAGCCGATCGTGCTGATGCACGACGCGCAGACCACCGGCGGCTACCCGAAGATCGGCACGGTGATCCGTGCGGATCTGTGGAAACTCGCGCAGGCGCGGCTCAACCTGCCGATCCGCTTCGTGCGCACGACGCCCGACGCCGCGCGCGCCGCGCTGGCCGCCGAACGTGCGTATCTGCGGCAGATCGACGTGGCGATCGACCTGCGCGAGGAAGCGCGCCGCCGCGCCGAGTCGCGTGCGGCGTGACAATAGCGGTAGCGGTACCGGAGGCAGTCGCAGTAGAGAAGACGGGCCACGCAATCAGTGGACGAGGAACATCATGCAAATCGATCTGAATGCCGATCTCGGCGAAGGATGCGGTTCGGACGAGGCGCTGCTCGACCTCGTGACGTCCGCGAACATCGCATGCGGGTGGCATGCGGGCGGTGCGAACGCGATGCGCGACTGCGTACGCTGGGCCGTGCAGAAAGGCGTGGCGATCGGCGCGCACCCGAGCTTTCACGATCCGGAGAATTTCGGCCGCAAGGAAATGCAGCTGCCGGCCAGCGACATCTACGCGGGCGTGCTGTACCAGCTCGGCGCGCTGTCGGCGATCGCACAGGCGGAAGGCGGGCGCATCGCGCACGTCAAACCGCACGGCGCGCTGTACAACCAGGCCGCGCGCGACCCGATGATCGCCGATGCGGTGGTGTCCGCGATCCGCGATTTCGACCCGTCGCTCGCGGTGTTCGGGCTCGCGAACAGCGTGTTCGTCGCGGCCGCGCGGCACGCGGGGCTCGCCGCGGTGGAGGAAGTGTTCGCCGATCGCGGCTACCGCGCCGACGGCTCGCTTGTGCCGCGCAACCAGCCCGGCGCGCTGATCGACGACGAGGACACGATGATCGCGCGCACGCTCGACATGGTGCGCAGCCGGCAGGTGCGTGCGATCGGCGGCGAATGGGTGATGCTCAATGCACAGACCGTCTGCCTGCACGGTGACGGGCCGCACGCGCTGGTATTCGCGAAACGGATTCGCGCCGCGCTCGAGGCGGTGGGCGTCGACGTGGTCGCGCCCGGGATGCTGCAGGCCGACGAACGCGCCTGATCCGGCCGATCACACGAGCGAACGCACGATCCGTCGTACAAAAGAAAAAAGCGCCCTCGTGGCGCTTTTCCGTTGGCGCAATCGTTGCGGCTTCGCCGTCTGTCGATTCACCCCCCGAAACCGTCTTGCGACGGTGACCGGAAAATTATTCCGGATTAAAAAACGTCCGCCGCCGCCCGATCACTGCCTTTCCCCGGTGGGACGACGGAACGTCGCTTATCCCGCAAGTCGGCCTGCATGCCTGATTGTTGTTCGACGATGTTTGGCCCCGCCGTACATGCAGACACTTCCGCGGCCGGCACGTGCACCACGTGCCGGCAACGCGCTCACCCCGCGCTTTATTTTCTGCTACCCCGTAGAACTTTTTCTATTCTTTTCATTTTTTCAACTTGTGGATCGAAGAATAGATATTGGCAGATCGGGATGTCAATCGTTTGAAACGCTATTTTCTGATGATTCGAGGGTTTTCCTTATCGAACCGCGTGCCCATACAGGCGTTCGAGCCGTTCGCACGACGTCAATCAAACAGGGGAGGATCGGTTCGGGCGCGGTGACGGCGATCAGTTCGCGTCGACCCTGTAACCTTGTTGACGCAACAATTCGAGCACGCCGCGCGGGCCGCCCAAGTGCAGCGCGCCGATCGCGACGAACAGCGGCCGGTTCGGTGCGGCGATTGCCGTCATCCGTGCAACGAAGCGCCGGTTGCGCTCGTACACGATCTTGTTGTCGATCGCGTCCGACAACGCCTTCGAACGCGCGAGCCGTTCGCTCTTCGCGACCGCCCATGCCGAGATCGCATCGGCGTCGCCAATTCGCCACAGTCGATGCAGCGCCTTGATGTCGTCGGCGTTCTGCGCGGGCGTCTGCACCATGTCCTGCGCGAGCATCTCGCGCTGCTCGGCGAGCGTCAGCCCGGTGAACGCGCGCATCTGCTCGGCGAGCGTCTCGAGTCCGATCACGCGGCCGCCCTTCTTCTTCAGGAACACGTTCTGCAGCTGCGCCTCGGTGCCGTATTCCGTCTGCAGGCCGGCCGACAGCGAATCGTAGGTCTCGACGACGAGCGCCGCGAGCCACGGCCGCATCTTGCGAATCTCGGCGAGCGCGGCCGGGTTGCCGCGCAGGCGCGCCGCGAGCCGCTGCCACAGCGGCTCGGGCAGCAGGCGCTGCAGGCACGGGTAGCGGCAGACACCGTACTTCGACACGTCGTCCTGTGATTCGAGCAGGTCGTCCGGCGACAGCTCGAGCGCGAGCGTCGGCGACGCGGCGAGCGCCGCGAGGATGCGCGGCCGGAATGGCTGCGCGCTCGGGTAGTCGGACGGGTCGCCGGTGTGCAGCGTGCCGAGCACGTAGAGCGTGACCTTGCCCTTGGTCGCGACGTAGAACGGCATGCGCGCGGGCTGCACGCGCACGGTGCCGCGCGATACCGTGCCGTCGGACACGGCGGGCGCGTGAAAGCCCGGCAGGCTCATGCCGGGCGGCGGGACTTGCGACGGATGGATCGGTGAAGTGGCCGGCGCGCGCCCTTCGGCGCGCGCGGATTCGACGGGAACCACGAGGCTGGCCGCCACACACGCGCCGGCCAGCGCCGCGCCCGTGACGGTACGCACGCTCCAGCGCCGCGCGTAGCGGTACGCGCGCATCACGCGCGCGCTGCTTGCCCCCGCACGGCGCACGCCGGACGCGCGCGCCGCCAACGCTTCAGGCATTCTCCTCCCCGACTTCCTCGGCCCGATGGCAGGCCACGCGCCGGCCGTCGACCTCGCGCAGTTGCGGCTCCTCCACCCGGCAGCGCTCGACCGCATACGGGCAACGCTGATGGAACGCGCAGCCCGACGGCGGATTGAGCGGCGACGGCAGTTCGCCCTGCAGCTTGATCTGCACGCGGCGGTCTTCCTCGAAGATCGCCGGTGTCGCCGACATCAGCGCGCGCGTGTACGGATGGCGCGGCCGCGCGTAGATCGTCGCCTTGTCGCCCAGCTCCGCGACGCTGCCGAAGTACATCACCATCACGTCGTCCGCGACGTGCTCGACCACCGACAGGTTGTGCGAGATGAACACGTAGCTCGTCTTGAACTGCTCCTGCAGATCCATGAACAGGTTCAGGATCTGCGCCTGGATCGACACGTCGAGCGCGGACACCGGCTCGTCGGCCACGACGATGCGCGGATCGAGGATCATCGCGCGCGCGATCGCGACACGCTGGCGCTGCCCGCCCGAGAACATGTGCGGATAACGCTTCGCGTGCTCGGGCCGCAGGCCGACCGTGCGCATGATCTGCGCGATGCGCTGCGCACGTTCCGCGGCAGTCAGGTTCGCGTTGATCTCGAGCGGCTCGGAAAGCGTCTGCTCGACGGTCTTGCGCGGATTCAGCGACGCGAACGGGTTCTGGAACACCATCTGCACGCGGCGGCGCAGGTCGGCGACCGTCTCGCGGCTTGCGCCGGCGACGTTCTTGCCGTCGATGGTCAGGCTGCCCGACGTGGGCGTCTCGATCATCGTCAGCTGGCGGGCGAGCGTCGACTTCCCGCAGCCCGATTCGCCGACGACGGCGAGCGTCTTGCCGCGCTTCAGCGAGAACGACACGCCGTTCAGCGCCTTCACCGTACCCTGCCCGAACATCCCGCGCTTCACCGAATAGTGTTTCGCGAGGCCGTCGGCCACCAGCACGGCTTCCTCGTCGTGCGACACGCGAGGCGTTTGATTGACTGCATTCATCGTGCACCTCCCGTCAGGTCGAGGTTGGAAACGTTGAGCGGCTTGATGCAGCGTGCGCGCATCGCGTCGTTGCCCTGCACCAGCGTGTCGAGCGCCGGCCGCGCCTTGCGGCAATCGTCGACGACGTACTTGCAGCGCGGCGCGAACAGGCACCCGGACGGGCGATCATCGCGGCCCGGCACCATGCCCGGCAATGCGGCAAGGCGACGCGCCCCCTGATTGTGCTCGGGAATCGCCGCGAGCAGCGCTTCGGTGTACGGATGATGCGGCGCGCGGAAGATGTCGGGCACGCTGTTGGTCTCGATCACCTCGCCCGCGTACATCACCGCCACGCGCTGAGCGACTTCCGACACCACGGCCAGATCGTGCGAGATCAGCACGAGCGCCATCCCGCGCTCCTTCTGCAGCTTCACGAGCAGGTCCATGATCTGCGCCTGGATCGTCACGTCGAGCGCGGTGGTCGGCTCGTCGGCGATCAGCAGCTTCGGGTTGCACGCCACCGCCATCGCGATCATCACGCGCTGGTTCATCCCGCCCGACATCTGGTGCGGGAACGACGCGATGCGGTTCTTCGCGTCGGGAATGCCGACCTGGTCGAGCAGTTCGAGCGCGCGCCGGTGCAGCGCGTCGCCGCGCAAGCCCTCGTGCAGCTTCAGCACTTCCTTGATCTGGTAGCCGACGGTATAGCTCGGGTTCAGGCTGGTGAGCGCGTCCTGGAACACCATCGCGATGTCCTTGCCGACGATCTTGCGGCGCGCCTTCGGCGACGCCTTCAGCAGGTCGACGCCGTTGAACGTGACCTCGTCGGCCGTCACCTTGCCCGGCGCGTCGATCAGGCCCATCAGCGCCATCATCGTCACGCTCTTGCCCGAGCCCGATTCGCCGACGACGCCCACCACCTCGCCCGGCGCGATCGACAGGTTGATCCGGTCGACGGCGGGCAGGCCGTTGAAATTCACCGCGAGATTGCGGATGGTCAGAAGATCTTGGCTCATGGTCAGGCCATCCGTTTCAGTTTGGGATCCAGCGCGTCGCGCAGCCCGTCGCCGAGCAGGTTGATCGCGAGCACCGAAATCAGGATCGACAGGCCCGGCATCGTCACGATCCACCATGCGTTGTCGATGTAGTCGCGCGCGGAGGCCAGCATCGCGCCCCATTCGGCGGTCGGCGGTTGCACGCCGAGGCCGAGGAAGCCGAGCGCGGCCGCGTCGAGAATCGCCGACGAGAAGCCGAGCGTCGCCTGCACGATCAGCGGCGCCGTGCAGTTCGGCAGCACCTGCGAGAACATCAGGCGCAGCGTGCCGGCACCGGCCACGCGCGACGCCGTCACGTATTCCTTCTGCAGCTCGCCGAGCGCCGATGCGCGCGTGAGGCGCACATAGGCCGGCAGCGCGACGATCGCGATTGCGAACATCGTGTTGGTGAGGCCCGGGCCGATGATCGCGACGACCGCGACCGCGAGCAGCAGCGACGGCAGCGCGAGCAGCACGTCCATGATGCGCATCACCGGCGTGTCGGCCCACTTCTGGAAGAACGCGGCGACGAGCCCGAGCACGATGCCGGGGATCAGCGCGAGCACGACCGACACGAAGCCGATCCAGAACGACATCCGCGCGCCGTACATCAGGCGCGAGAGAATGTCGCGGCCCGCTTCGTCGGTGCCGAGGATGAACTTCCAGTTGCCGCCGTCGAGCCACGCGGGCGGGATCTTCACGAAGTCGCGGTATTGCTCGACCGGGCTGTGCGGCGCGAGCAGCGGCGCGAGCAGCGCGACCAGGATCAGCACGATCACGACGATGCCGGCGCCGACGGCGCCGCGGTTGCGCGAGAAGTTCGCCCAGAACTCGCGCAGCGCGAGCGCACGGCCGCCGGCCGGCGCGGATTCGGTCGGCAGGGTATTTTGCAGATTGCTCATGGGATTACCTCGTGTGGCGGATGCGCGGATTCAGCACGCCGTACAGCAGGTCGACGACCAGGTTCACGACGATCACGAGCGTCGCGATCAGCAGGATGCCGCCCTGGACGACCGGATAGTCGCGGCGGCCGATCGCATCGATCAGCCACTTGCCGACACCGGGCCACGAAAAGAGCGTCTCGGTCAGCACGGCGCCCGCGAGCAGCGTGCCGATCTGCAGGCCGATCACGGTGACGACCGGGATCAGCGCATTGCGCAGCGCGTGCACGACGACCACGCGCGCGGGCGACAGCCCCTTCGCGCGTGCGGTGCGGATGTAGTCCTCGCGCAGCACTTCGAGCATCGACGAGCGCGTCATCCGCGCGATCACCGCGAGCGGGATCGTGCCGAGCACGATCGCGGGCAGGATCAGGTGGCTGACCGCCGACTTGAACGAGCCTTCATCCGGCGCGAGCAGCGCGTCGATCAGCATGAAGCCCGTCGGGTGCGGGAAGTCGTATTCGACCGCGATGCGCCCCGACACGGGCGTCCAGCCGAGGTATGACGAAAACACCATGATGAGGATCAGTCCCCACCAGAAGATCGGCATCGAGTAACCGGTGAGCGCGGTGCCCATCACGCCGTGGTCGATGACCGAGCCGCGCCGCAGCGCGGCGATCACGCCGGCCGGCAGCCCGACCGCGAGCGCGAACACGAGCGCGCACAGCGACAGCTCGACGGTCGCCGGGAAGCGCGCGAAGAATTCGCCCGCGACGCTCGTGTTGGTGATGATCGACGTGCCGAGGTCGCCATGCAGCGCCCGGCCGATGTAGTGGATGTACTGCATGGGCAGCGGCTGGTCGAGCCCGAGGCGTTTCATCGCCTCCGCATGCATCGCGGGATCGACGCCGCGCTCGCCCATCATCACTTCGATGGGGTCGCCCGGTATCAGGTGAATCAGCGCAAACGCCAGGATGGTGATGCCGATGAAAGTCGGGATCACCATGCCCACGCGGCGCAACACGAATGTGAACATGATGCGTCTCGGATTTTCTTGTGGGAAATGTGCGACCGGCGACGGGAAGCTTTTGGCCTCCCGCCGCCGGATGAATTAGCCGGTCTCGGTCTTCGTAGACAGCTTACGACACGCGTGTTACTTCACGCTAACACCGTCGAAGCGGGCATAGCCGAGCGGCTCGATACGCATGTCGACCACGGTCTTGCGCACCGGCTGGTAGACCGTCGAGTTCGCGATCGGCGAGAACGGCAGCTGTTGCGCGAAGATCTGCTGAGCCTGCATGTAGAGCTTCGTGCGCGCGTCCTGGCCCGTCGTCGTGCGGCCCTTCTGGACCAGCTCGTCGAACGGCTTGTAACACCAGTGCGAGAAGTTGTTGCCCTTGATCGCTTCGCAGCCGAGCAGCGTGCCGAGCCAGTTGTCCGGGTCGCCGTTGTCGCCCGTCCAGCCGATCAGCATCGTGTCCTGCTCACCCGAGTGCGCGCGCTTGATGTACTCGCCCCACTCGTACGTGACGATCTTCGCCTTCACGCCGATCTTCGCCCAGTCGGCCTGGATCATCTCGGCCATCAGGCGGGCATTCGGGTTATACGCGCGCTGCACCGGCATCGCCCACAGCGTGATCTCGAAACCGTTCGGGAAGCCGGCCTTCGCGAGCAGCGCCTTCGCCTTCGCGGTGTCGTTCGGCGCCATCTTCAGGTTCTTGTCGTACGACCATTGGGTCGGCGGCATCGGCGCGTTTGCCGCCTGGCCTGCGCCCTGGTAGACGGACTCGAGGATCGCCTTCTTGTTGATCGCCATGTCGAGTGCCTGACGCACCTCGAGCTTGTCGACCGGCTTGTGCTCGACGTTGTACGCGAGATAGCCGAGGTTGAAGCCTGCCTGCGACGGCATGTCGACGTTCGAATCGGCCTTCAGCGTCGCGATGTCGGCCGGACGCGGATAGCTCATCACCTGGCATTCGTTGCGCTTGATCTTCTGCACGCGCACGCCCGGATCCGGCGTGATCGAGAAGATCAGCTTCGAGATCTTCACTTCGCCCTTCTTCCAGTAATCAGGATTCCCGTCGAACCGGATCGTCGCGTCCTTCGTGTAGCTGCGGAAGATGAACGGACCCGTGCCGACCGGCTTCTGGTTGATGTCGGCGGCCTTGCCTGCCTTCATCAGCTGGTCGCCGTATTCGGCCGACAGGATCGACGCGAATTCCATCGCCATGTTCTGGATGAACGGCGCGTTCGGCTCGGCGAGCGTGAACTTCACGGTGTACGGATCGACCTTCTCGACCTTCGTGATCAGCTTGTCGAGGCCCATGTCGGTGAAGTACGGGAACGACACCGGGTACGCCTTGCGGAACGCCTGGTTCGGGTCGAGCATGCGCTGGAACGTGAACAGCACGTCGTCCGCGTTGAATTCACGCGTCGGCTTGAAGAAGTCGGTCGTATGGAACTTCACGCCGTGACGCAGGTGGAACGTGTACACCTTGCCGTCCGACGACACGTCCCACTTCTCGGCGAGGCCCGGCTCGACCTTCGTGCCGCCGCGCTCGAATTCGACGAGGCGGTTGTAGACGGTGAACGTAGCTGCGGTGAAATCGACGCCGGTCGTAAATTGCGCGGAATCGAAACCCGCCGGGCTGCCTTCTGAGCAGTAGACGAGCGTTTTGTTCGGGATCTGTGCGAATGCAGAACCCGCGACGCCGAGCGATGCCGCTGCCACGCCTGCAATGGCGGTAACACGCAGGGTGTGCAACAGACGGTTGTATTCCATGTTTCCTCCAGGTCTCCAGATCGGAACCGGCCCGCCAGGGGCCGGCGTACGCGGATATTACTTGAGCTAACGATGTGGCAACAAGCTGGAGAAAAAACTCTTCTGGATGCCCGCCGGGTTTTTGCCGATGTTTAGTGGGGGTAAAAAATGCGACAACGCGCGCGAGCACCAATTTCGTTCATTTCGCGCAAGTTTCGTTCGACAACTAAACAATTCGGGCGCGAACACGAAGGATCGACTCACCGCTTTGCCACGGACTGCAGCACATCATTGCGTTTTGCGAAATGATCCGGTGAACGTCGTCAAATCGTCATGTCGTCGAGTCGTCACGCGGGCGCATCGAGGTCGGCGCTGCGCACGGGCACGAATGCGACCGCGACGATCGACAGCGCGATCCCGGCCATCACATAGTAGGTCGGCGCGAGCGGCGTACCCGTTACCTTGATCAGCCACGTGACGATGAACTGCCCGAAGCCGCCGAACAGCATCACCGCGACGTTGTACGCGATCGACAGCCCGGTCGAGCGCACGTTGGCCGGGAACAGCTCGGCTATCATCGCGCCGAACGGCCCGTAGTAGCCCGCGAGCGTGACCGACAGCACGGCCTGCACCGCGATCAGCCGCGCGATGCTCGGCGCCGCGTCGAGCCAGGCGAACAGCGGATACATCAGCACGAGCGTGAGCGCGAGCGACCACAGCGACAGCCCCTTGCGGCCGATGCGATCCGACCACGCACCGGCGATCGGCGACAGCACCATCAGCAGCAGGTTGCCGACGATCACCGCGTAGAACGATTCCGCGTAGGGCAGTTTCAGCTGCTTCACCGCGAAGGTCGGCAGATAGCTGATCAGCACGTAGATCGTCACCGTCAGCGCGATCACCGAGCCGAGCCCGCACAGCACCTCGCGCGGGTGGCGCGTGAACACTTCGCCGAGCGTCGCGCGGCGCGCGCTTTGCTGGGCGTGCAGGAACGCCTCGGAATCGGCGAGATGGCGGCGGATGTAGAAACCGATCGGGCCGATCACGAGCCCGAGGATGAACGGCACGCGCCAGCCCCAGCTGCGCAGCGCCTCGTGCGACAGCCCGCGCGTGACGGCCGCGCCGACGAGCGCGCCGATCAGCAGCGCGGCCGCCTGGCTCGCCATCTGCCAGCTGCCGTAGAAGCCGCGTTTCGAGAACGGCGCGGCCTCGATCAGCAGCGCCGTCGCGCTGCCGAATTCGCCGCCCGCGGAGAAGCCTTGCAGCAGGCGGCCGAGCACGATCAGGATCGGGCCGCCGATGCCGATCGCCGCATACGGCGGCGCGATCGCGAGCAGGAAGATGCCGGCGGTCATCAGGAGGATCACGAGCGACAGCGCGGCCTTGCGGCCCGCGCGATCCGCGTACAGCCCGAACACGATGCCGCCGATCGGGCGCATGAAGAACGCGACGCCGAACGTCGCGGTGGTCAGCAGCAGCGACGAGTATTCGCTGGAGGTCGGGAAGAACAGCTCGGCGATCACGACCGTCATGAAGCCGAACACCGTGAAGTCGTACCACTCGAGCGCGTTGCCGATCACGGCGGCCGCGACCGCACGCCGGTTCAGCGCACGCTCGGGCCGGATCGTTTTCGTTGAATTCGCAATCGTCGCCATGCGTGCCTCGTCCTCGTCAGTTCGCCGTGCCGGGCTGCGCGGCGCGCGGGATGCCCGCGGCGCGCCGGTTTGCAGCGAGTGTAGAAAGCGACGGAACCGTTTTCAAGCAATAAAAAACGCCCACCGTCTTTCGACGGCGGGCGTTGTGCGGTTTCCGCCACAATGCGGCATCGCACGATGCCGCACGGGCCTCAACCCATCTTCGAGAAGGCGCTGCACCAGCCCTTCGCCGACACCTGCTTGCCGGGGAAGGCGCCGCACGGGCCCGAGGCCGAGCCCTTCTTGCCCTGGTACAGCATGCAGGCCGCGCAATCCTGGCCTGCTGCGTATTTCGGGTACTTCGTCTTGTCGACCTTCGTCGCATCGGCCTTGTAGCCGAGTGCCGTCGCGGTCGGGTCGCTTTCCGCGAGCATCGGCGCATCGGCCAGCGCTTCACGCGACAGCGCCAGCGCGGACACGGCACCAATGCTCGTAATCAGGAAACTCCGACGGGATGTTTTCATGGGGGACTCGCTCCAACGTTATCGGTTTGAAAGCTGTTCGAGGGTCTGTCTACCGATGGAACACGCATGCGTTGCCCCGAGAAGGGCCGCTCGCGAGGCGCGCGACGCCGCGAATACTGGACGTATTCGCAAGGAGCGCAACGCGGCGAGCGGCCCTTCTCGGGGCAACCCCAAATTGATATCGTTTCCACGGGAAGGCCCGAAATCGCCCGCATGGCGGCGTCGGTCGTCGCTTGTTTGGCTCGGCCAAACGGCGCTCCTCCCTCCTTGCCCTGCGAGCGATTTCGGGCCTTCGCATGCGTGTTCCATCGGTAGACAGACCCTGTACAGCCGTTCGACAGAATAACGCTCAAGCGAGTAAATGTGCGTGCCGAAATTCCAGAGATAAGGAATTTCACACGGCCGCCACAACGCCGATACGCCCCTGCCCGCCACACGCGCGCGCGTCAGCGGTAAGCCGCCATGTCGCCCACCCGCTGCGCGAGCGCGAGCGACGCGGTGAGCCCCGGCGACTCGATGCCGAACAGGTTCACGAGCCCGCGCACGCCATGCTGCGCGGCGCCCTGCACGATGAAATCGGCCGGCGGCTCGCCGGGGCCCGCGACCTTCGGCCGGATGCCCGCATACGCCGGCTGCAGCGCGCCATCCGGCAAGCCCGGCCAGAAGGCGCGGATCGACGCGTAGAACGCGGTCGCACGCGCCGGGTCGACTTCATAGCGCAGCGCATCGCACCATTCGACGTCCGGGCCGAAACGCGCCTGCCCGCCGAGATCGAGCGTCAGGTGCACGCCGAGCCCCGCGCGGTCGGGCATCGGGTAGATCAGGTGGGAAAACGGTGCACGCCCCGACAGGCTGAAGTAGTTGCCGCGCGCGAGATAGAGCGGCGGCACCCAGCGCGGGTCGAGGCCGCGCGTGCGGCGCGCGAGCGCCTGGGCACCGAGGCCCGCGCTGTTGATCACGCAGGCGGCCTCGATCTCCGTCGGCGCGTCGCCGCCCGTGCGCACGACGAAGCGCCCGCCGCGCAGCACGTCGATCGATTCGACCGGGGATTTCAGCGCGCACACGGCGCCGTCGCGCTCCGCGTCGCCGAGCAGCGCGAGCATCAGCTGGTGGCTGTCGACGATGCCGGTGGACGGCGAGAACAGCGCCTCGACGCATTCGAGCGCGGGCTCGAGCGTCTGCGCCTCGGCGCGCGTGAGCGGCATCAGGTCGAGCACGCCGTTTTCGGCCGCGCGTGCGGCGATCGCCCTCAACTGCTTCACCTGCGCGGCGCTCGTGGCGACGAGCAGCTTGCCGGCGCGCCGGTGCGGCACATGATGCGTCTCGCAGAATTCGTACAGCAGGTCGCGCCCGTGCACGCACGACGTCGCCTTCAGCGACCCGCGCGGATAGTAGAGCCCCGCATGGATCACTTCGCTGTTGCGCGAACTCGACCCGGTGCCGATCGCATCGGCCGCCTCGAGCACGAGCGTTTCACGCCCGCGCGCGGCCAGTTCGCGCGCAATCGCCAGACCGACGACACCCGCGCCGATCACGACACAATCCATCTGCTCCATGACGTTTCGCGCCGCTAGCGCGTCGAGGGGAGAGAAGAGAATTGTACGTCCCGGTTCATCCGCTTGCCGAAGGTCGTGCAGCGTCTCGCGACGACGACGCGCATGACGCGCGACGCACGGCACGACGCACGGCGCGGCACGGTGCGCATGCCGCCGCCGTGCGCGCGCCGCTCGTTCAGAAGCCGATCGTCCGGCGCTTCGCGGCGCCTTCGTCGGCCCGGATGTCGCGCGGCCCGATCGCGTCGCGGCCGGCGAGCCGTGCGGCGCCGAACGCGTGCAGCAGCGCGCGGCGCATCGTGCGCGGCGGGGTCGCGGCCAGCACGTCGAGCGCGTCGTCGCCGAGCGTGTCCGGGAAGCGCCGCCCCCACGCATGCGACGTGCGGATCTCGTCGTAGATCGTCTGCGCGATCCGGCGCGCGCCGGCCGCGTCGGGCGGCTCGATCTCGTACACGTTCATCCGGTTGAGCAGCGGCTCCGGAATCGCGTGCGCCTCGTTCGCGGTCGCGATCCAGATCACGTTGCCCGCATCGATCGGCACTTCCGCGAATTCGTCGATGAATGCGCGCGCGGTGTCGTGCTCGAGCAACGCATACAGCGCGCCGAGCGGATCGTATTGCGCATCGCTGCCGGCCTTGTCGATCTCGTCGACCGCGATCACCGGGTTCGCGTAGCTGCCGTTCACGAGCGCATCGAACACCTTGCCGGGCTTCGCGTTCTTCCATTGCGACGACGCCCCCGACAGGATCCAGCCGGCCGTCAGCGAACTCATCGGCACGTAGTGGTAAGCGGTGCCGAGCAGTTGCGCGAGCGCCTTCGCGAAGTGCGTCTTGCCGATGCCCGGGGGCCCGAGCAGCAGGATCGGCATCAGTTCGAGCCGGTCTTCCGTTTCGAGGCACAGCGCGACCTGCTTGCGCACGTCATCGAGCGGCTCGGCGAAATTGGGCAATGCCTCGCCGAGCGCGTCGAACGACGGCATCCGGTTCGGCTTCACGCAGAAGCGCAGATTGCCCGTCTTGAGCATCCTCTCGTAGGTGGCGCGCAGTGCGTCGCTCGCGCTCTCGTTCAGGTCGTTCAGCGCCGTCTCGACCTGCTCGAGGTCGTACACCGTGCTGAAGGATGCCACCGCCAGTTCCTGTTTCACCATCGCCGTCGTCATACCAACCTCGCTGCTGCTTGCCGTCACATGATCATCAGACCCTTACGATTTCAGTGTAGCGATCCCGTATCTCCGCGCAAGCAAGCAGCCGCGTGCGTCTGCTGCTAACACCCGCGCGCGCTGCACGCCGGCGCGCCGCGGCGTATGATCGATGGTCCCCCACCCGCCACACCGGCCTTGCCGACCGCGCCCGCGCGGCGCGTCGGGCCCGCCCCGAAGGTATGCCGATGTCCGTCCCCTCTGCTGTCCCGCGCGTCGATGCCGATGCGATCGACGCCGTCGACGCTGCGCTCACGTCGCGCCGCGCGGTCCGCGCGTTCCTGCCGACGCCCGTGCCGCGCGACACGCTCGAGGCCATCCTCGAAGCCGCGAGCCGCGCGCCGTCGGGCACCAACATCCAGCCGTGGCGCGTGTACGTCGCAACGGGCGCCACGCGCGATGCGCTCGCCACGGCACTCACCGCGGCCCACGACGATCCCGCGCGCGACGAGAAATACGTCGCCGAGTACGACTACTACCCGCGCGAATGGGTGTCGCCGTACATCGACCGGCGCCGCAAGGTCGGCTGGGACCTGTACGGCCTGTTGAACATCGGCCGCGACGAGAAGGCGCGCATGCATGCGCAGCACGCACGCAACTTCCGTTTCTTCGATGCGCCGGTCGCGCTGTTCTTCACGCTCGACCGGGTCATGACCTACGGTGCCTGGCTCGACTGCGGGATGTTCCTGCAGGGCGTGATGACGGCCGCGCGCGCACGCGGGCTCGATACCTGCCCGCAGGCCGCGTTCGTGCCGTTTCACCGGATCATCACCGAACACCTCGGCATTCCCGCCAACGAACAGCTCGTCTGCGGTATGTCGCTCGGCCATGCGGACCCCGACGCGATCGAGAATCGCCTCGTCACCGAGCGCGCGCCCGTCGCCGAGTTCACGCGCTTTTTCGCTTGAAAACGCACGACGCGGCCCTACCTTTCGAACAGGAACGCATCGTGCGGCGAACCTGCGGCGACGCGTCCTGTCACATCGCGATCGAAATCGATCGGGCGTAAGATGTGCGTCCGTTCCCCGCTATTTCCGCGTTTCCGGAGACGTTTCATGCTGAAACACGGCCTGGCCGTCCTGCTCGCGAGCATCGCGCTCGCCGCCCATGCGCAGAGCCCCGCACCGGCCTCCGTCTCGTGGGAGATCCAGGTCGTACGCGACGGTCAGACCATCGACACGTTCCAGCAGCGCACCACCGTGGGTCAGACCCGTACCGATACCCATCGCTATCCGTCCGCCGTGCCGGTCGGCTGCGGCAATGCCGCGCGCGTCGTGCCGACCGAGCGTTCGCGCTCGGTGACGGTCGCCCCGCTCACCGTCGATACCGGCGCGAACACGGTGTCGCTCGCGCTCGACGTGCAGGAAACGATCGACGACGAAGGCGCGAAGCCCGCCGATCCGTGCGTGCCCGTGTCGCCGCGGCAAATCGTCGCGAGCCACCCGGGCCTGATGGTCGGCGCCGACGCGTGGACCGACTGGACGCTCGTCGAGCAACATCCGCACCTCGTGTACCGCGTGCGTGCGCACGTCGCGAAGGATTGAGCGTCATGTCCGCCGACGCCCTGTCCCTGCCGTTCGCCGAACCGCACGCCGCCCCCGACGAAATCACCGCAGTGAGCTGGAACCTGCACAAGGGCCGCTCGCCGCTCGGCTTCACCGCGTGGAACGCGATGCGCAACTGGATGCAGTCGACGCACGCCGACGTGTATTTCCTGCAGGAAGCGATGGCGCGCCGCATGCCGCGCCCCGTGCTCGCGCCCGGCTTCGGCGCGCCGATGGACGACGCGGTCGACGACGTCTGGCACTGCCAGGCCACCGAGATCGCACATGCGCTCGACTGGCAGATCGCGCTCGGGCCGAACGTGTTCAAGCCGTCTTGGCGGCATGGCAATGCGATCCTGTCACCGCATCCGCTCGATCTCGGCGGCCGCTGGGACATCTCCGCGCACCGTTTCGAGCGGCGCGGGCTGCTGGTCGCGCGCGCGACGCTCGCGGGCGCCCGCCCGGTCACGCTGCTGTGCGCGCACCTCGCGCTCACGCGCGCCGCGCGGCTGCGCCAGATGCACTGGATCGCGCACTGGATCGTGCGCAACGCAGGCGACGGCCCGCTGATGCTCGCCGGCGACTTCAACGACTGGCGCAACGATTCGGTCGCGCTGTTCGGCGAGATCGGGCTGTCCGAGGTCGCGACGCTGCTCGGCGAATCGGGCCGCACGTTCCCCGCGTTCTCGCCGGCGCTCGCGCTCGACAAGATGTTCGTGCGCGGGCTGACGCCGCTCGAATGGCGTGCGCCGTCCGGCGAGGCCGCGTGGCTGTCGGACCATCTCCCGTACATCGCGCGCCTGCGCCTGGATCCGCAATAACGCTCCCGATCCCGGCCCGATAGCAGCCGGATTGCGCGCCGCCACAGCGCAGCCGCGCGCCGCCCGCTCGACACACTGTGCGGCGTGGCGCTCGTCGGCCTCGGCGCGAAACTCGTGGCCGAGCGCTGAAAAACCGAAAGCTGATTGAAATAATTCGTTGCGCCAAATCCGCGCGGCCACGCGGGTCAAGCCCGCGATCCGCGTCAACAGGGTAAAATAACGAGTTCCTCAATCGTCTGTCATCGAGAAGGCGCGTGTCCGACGCGCCGGCCGGCCGATCCGTGATCGGGCCGTCGCACTCGGTTTTTTGCCCGTTTTTGGGCCCGTTACTCGCGTTCGCTACGCGCGTCCGTTTTCAAAGCCATGAGCAAATACGACACCGCCACCGTCCAATCCGTCCATCACTGGACCGACACGCTGTTCAGCTTCACCTGCACCCGTGAGGCGAGCCTGCGCTTCAACAACGGCGAATTCACGATGGTCGGCCTCGAGGTCGACGGCAAGCCCCTCGCGCGCGCCTACTCGATCGTCAGCCCGAACTACGAAGAGCATCTCGAATTCTTCAGCATCAAGGTGCAGAACGGCCCGCTGACGTCGCGCCTGCAGCACCTGAAGGTGGGCGACACGGTGCTGATCGGCAAGAAGCCGACGGGCACGCTGGTCGCCGACAACCTGCTGCCGGGCAAGACGCTGTGGATGCTGTCGACGGGCACGGGCCTCGCGCCGTTCATGTCGATCATCCGCGACCCGGACATCTACGACCGCTTCGACAAGGTGATCCTCACGCACACGTGCCGCCTGAAGGGCGAGCTCGCGTACATGGACTACATCAAGCACGACCTGCCGGGCCACGAGTACCTGGGCGACATCATCAAGGAAAAGCTCGTCTACTACCCGACGGTCACGCGCGAAGCGTTCGACAACGAAGGCCGGATCACCGACCTGATCGCAACGGGCAAGCTGTTCACGGATCTCGACGTCCCGCCGTTCTCGCCGGAAAACGACCGCGTGATGCTGTGCGGCAGCACCGCGATGCTGAAGGACACGACCGACCTGCTGAAGCAGGCCGGTCTCGTCGAAGGCAAGAACAGCGCACCGGGCCACTACGTGATCGAGCGCGCGTTCGTGGACTGATCGATCCCTTAGGGCCTGTTCCCGCCAATAACGGGCTTGCGCTGGCCGTCAGAAGGGCCGAGCGCAAGGATTGCGACGAAGCGAATACTCGACGTATTCGCGAGGAGCATGACGCAGCGATCGGCCCTTCTGACGGCCAGCCCCACGAATGCATTTTTCCAAACAGGGGAACGCGCCTTGCCGGCCGTATTGCGGCGTCGTTCGTCGCTTGTTTGGCTCGGCCAAACGGCGCTCCTCGCTCCTTCCACTACAGCCGGCAAGGCACGTTCGCAAGCCCGTTATTGGCGGGAACAGGCCCTAATTGCGCACCATCAAGAACCGGAGCGAAAGCTCCGGTTTTTTTTCGTCCCTACTTGGCGAATTCGTAACAAATTGGGATCATCCCATCTCAAATAGTTACATTTGGATACGTCATCGTCCGGCGCTCGGGTGTCAGTGTTTTTCCTACAACACGTTCATCCCAATCATTCACATTTACCCTTAAATGTCCGCCTGTCATGACTTTTTCGAAAATTTTGAGATATTATTCGCCGCGCGTGGTTGCCGTTCGGATGGGAGTGGAAGGGTCGGATGCAAGTGTTACAAAACGTAACTTTTGTTACCTCGGCAGGGGGCGATTCTCTGGCGGCAACCGTCATCGGAACGGCAGCCGATCCACGCAGCCAGCCGGTGTCTGAACCGCTTTCTGACAGCAGGGAGAGTCATGGATACGTCGCTTAACGCGCCTTCGGGCGCCCACGCCCCGTTCCCGTCGCAACAGCTCGTGCCGGGCTGCGTCGCGACTCCGCCCATTGCCGACGCCGCATCCAAACGTGGCGCCGCCGCCGCGCGGATCGCAGCGCTGTCTGCCCAGTTGCTCGCCGCCGATGAAGCGGCCCGCCGCCACCTGGCCGGCGAGTTGCATGACGGGCTCGGCGCCGAACTCACCGCTGCGCGATTCGCGCTCGCAAACGTTCAAACGTGGCTGCCGGCCGATGCGCCGGACGGTTGCCTGCGCGCGCTGGAGCTGGCGCAGCAGGCGCTCGACGCCGCGACCGACGCGAATCGCCGGCTGATCGACGAGCGCGACACGCCGGCGCTCGACGCGGGCCTGGTCGGCGCGTTGTCGTCGTGGGCCGACACCCATGCGGCCCGCACCGGCCTGCGCACCAGCTTCGTCTGTGCGGCCGACGCACGCCTGACGCAGATCGCCGGCGCCAGCGCGCTCGCGGTGTTCCGCGTCGCCCAGGAAGCGTTGTCGAACGTCGCGAAGCACGCACGCGCGACGTCGGTCGACGTGCGGATCGCCACTGACGGCACCCACCTGTCACTGATTGTCTCCGACGATGGGACCGGTTTCTCCCGTAGCCGCCGCACCGGCTACGGTCTGGCCGGCATGCGCGCCCGCTGCGAGGCGTTCTGCGGCAGCTTCGAGACGGCCACGCCGGCAACCGGCCACGGCACGCGCGTCACCGCGCGCTTCGCTTGGGATTCGCTGCTCGCGGTGCCCGCCGCGGCCCGCCGCGCGTCGCTTTCGTGAGGTCGTCATGAGCCTGAACATCCTGCTCGTGGACGATCACGCGATCGTCCGGCAAGGGATCCGCCAGTTGCTGATCGACCGCGGCGTCGCGCGCGACGTCACCGAGGCCGAAACCGGCGGCGACGCGATGGCGGCCGTCGACAAACAGGAATTCGACGTGATCCTGCTCGACATCTCGCTACCGGACACGAACGGCATCGAGGTGCTCAAGCGCCTCAAGCGCAAGCTGCCGCGCACGCCCGTGCTGATGTTCTCGATGTATCGCGAGGACCAGTACGCGGTGCGCGCGCTGAAGGCCGGCGCCGCCGGCTACCTGTCCAAGACGGTCAACGCCGCGCAGATGATCGGCGCGATCCAGCAGGTCGCGGCCGGCCGCAAGTACGTGAGCCCCGCGATGGCCGAGGCGCTCGCCGAATACGTGTCGTTCGAGAACGAGCCGCTGCCGCACGAGAAGCTGTCCGATCGCGAATACCAGACGCTCTGCATGCTCGCGTCGGGCAAGCGGCTCACCGACATCGCGAACACGCTGTCGCTATCCGTGAAGACGGTGAGCGTGTACCGGTCGCGTCTGCTCGAGAAGATGCGACTGTCGAACAACGCGGAGCTCACCTTCTACGTGATGAGCAACCGGCTAGTCGACATGGCGCCCACGGCCGGCGCCTGATTTCCCCGAGCCACCCGGTTCATCCGATCCAGCGACGCGGCGCATGCCGCGCCGCTGCCCGCTGTCGCCCGCCTGAAGCGCAAGCGCTTGTTTTATCGGACGATTTATCGACGCACTGCAGCGGGGCTTGTGCGTCAAATCGGCTAAAATTGCGGGTTTTCACTCAGTCAGCGCTATCGCGCCCGCGCGCGCTGGCGATTCCTCCGCAATGTCTCTCTTCCGCAAGAAAAACGTCGATCGCATGATCGCCGGCGCGCATGCCGCCGGGCTCAAGAAAGCGCTCGGCGCGATCGACCTCACCTTCCTCGGCATCGGCGCGATCATCGGCACCGGCATCTTCGTGCTGACCGGTACCGGCGCCGTGCAGGCCGGCCCCGCACTGATGCTGTCGTTCGTGATCGCCGCGATCGCGTGCGGCCTCGCCGCGCTGTCGTACGCGGAGTTCGCGTCGACGATCCCCGTCGCCGGCTCGATCTACACGTACTCGTACGCCACCCTCGGCGAGCTCGTCGCGTGGATCATCGGCTGGGACCTGATGCTCGAATACGGTCTCGCATCGTCGGCCGTGTCGGTCGGCTGGTCGGGCTACCTGCAGTCGCTGCTGCAGGGCTTCGGGCTCACGCTGCCCACCGTGCTGACGGCCGCGCCCGGTGCGGTGCCGGGCGTCGTCACGTGGTTCAACCTGCCCGCGTTCCTCGTGATGATCGTGATCACGACGCTGCTGTCGATCGGCATCCGCGAGTCGACCCGCATCAACAACATCATGGTGTTCATCAAGGTGTCGGTCGTGCTGCTCGTGATCGCGGTCGGCGTGTTCCACGTGACGCCCGCGAACTGGAAGCCGTTCATGCCGCACGGCTGGAACGGCGTGTTCGGCGCGGCGGCCGTGATGTTCTTCGCGTTCATCGGCTTCGACGCTGTGTCGTCGGCGGCCGAGGAAGTGAAGAACCCGAAGCGCGACCTGCCGATCGGCATCATCGCGTCGCTCGCGGTGTGCGCGGTGCTGTACGTGACGGTCGCCGCGGTCGCGACCGGCATCGTGCCGTCGGCCCAGTACGCGAACATCTCGCACCCGATCTCGTATGCGCTGCAGAAGGCCGGCGAAACGTGGGTGGCGGGCTTCATCGATCTCGGGGCCGTGCTCGGCATGCTGACCGTGATCCTCGTGATGAGCTACGGCCAGACGCGCGTGATCTTCGCGATGTCGCGCGACGGGCTGCTGCCGGCGGCGCTGTCGCGCGTGCACCCTCGCTACGCGACGCCGTTCCTGACGACCTGGCTCGTCGGCCTGTTCTTCGGGCTGATCGCCGCGCTCGTGCCGCTCAACGTGCTCGCCGAGCTGATCAACATCGGCACGCTCGCCGCGTTCTCGATGGTGTCGATCGCCGTGCTCGTGCTGCGCCGCACGCACCCCGACCTGCCGCGTGCGTTCCGCTGCCCCGGCGTGCCGGTGGTGCCGATCCTCGCGGTCGCGTCGTGCCTGTTCCTGATGCTGAACCTCCAGCCCGTCACGTGGGCCGCGTTCGGCATCTGGCTCGTGATCGGCCTCGTGATCTACTTCCTGTACTCGCGCCACCACTCGAAGCTCGCGCACGGTCACCACGACGCGCACTGAGCGCCGCCGTGCCGCTCGCGGCACGGTGCGCACCCGCGGGGCCGGGCACCGGCCCGCTCCGTGCCGTTCGAGTACTACGTGCGCAGCGGCGGCGTCGAGCTCGGCTCGCCGAACGCGTATGACAACAACATCCGCAACCTGACGCAGTACCTGGGCTCGCTCTGACGGAGCGACCGGCCGGGCGGATGCCTCCGCCCGGCGACCTGCCGGCGGCCCCTCCCGGGCCGCCCTGCCCGCCTTCCTCGCCGCCCCGCCAATCCCTTCCCCATCTTGCGCGCTCCCCCTTGCCTGCACGCTTGCCGCGCCCGGTTCATAATCGCGCCATCGAACGGCGGCCCGCATCGGCGGTGTCGCCCGGCAACAGGAAGAAGATGATGGAAAGCGTCGATCTCGATGTATTGAAATCCAGCGCGCGCTGGCTCGAAGAAGGGCGCCGCGTGCTGCTCGTGACGGTCGTGAAGACGTGGGGCTCGTCGCCGCGCCCCGAAGGCGCGATGCTCGCGGTGCGCGAGGACGGGCTGGTGGTCGGCTCCGTGTCCGGCGGGTGTATCGAGGACGACCTGATCGCCCGCGTGCACGCGAGCGGGATCGCGGCCGACGCGCGCCCGGAAGCGCTCAAGTACGGCGTGACGGCCGAGGAAGCGCACCGCTTCGGGCTGCCGTGCGGCGGCACGATCCAGCTCGTGCTCGAGCCGCTCACGCGCGACAGCGGGATTGCCGCGCTGTGCGCGGAAGTCGAGGCCGGCCGCCTCGTCACCCGCACGATGACGCTCGCGACCGGCCGCGCATCGCTGTCGCCGGCGCAGGCAGCCGACGGGCTCGCGTTCGACGGCGAGCGGCTCGTGACGATCCACGGGCCGCGCTACCGGATGCTCGTGATCGGCGCCGGCCAGTTGTCGCGCTATCTGTGCCAGATCGCGGTCGGGCTCGACTACCAGGTGACGGTGTGCGATCCGCGCGAGGAATACACGGATGCATGGGACGTGCCGGGCACGCGCGTCGTGCACACGATGCCCGACGATACGGTGCTCGACATGAACCTCGATGCGCGTTCGGCGGTGATCGCGCTCACGCACGACCCGAAGCTCGACGATCTCGCGCTGATGGAAGCGCTGAAGACGCCCGCGTTCTACGTGGGCGCGCTCGGCTCGCGGCGCAACAACGCGGCACGGCGCGAGCGGCTGCGCGAATTCGACCTGAACGAAGCGGAACTGGCCCGGCTGCACGGGCCGGCCGGCATCTACATCGGCAGCCGGACCCCGCCGGAAATCGCGATCTCGATCCTCGCCGAGATCACCGCCGCGAAGAACAATGTGTCGCTGCCGACGATCCTTCAGGTCGAGGGCGCGAAGGCCGCGCGCGAGATCGCCGCGAACAGCGGCGCGGCCTGCGGCCTCTGATCGCTGGCGTCTCCGGCGCGCGGTCGCGCCGGGCACGCGCCCGCGACGGGCGAAGCGGACGAAACCGACGAAAGCGCACGCGCCCGGCCGGCGCGTGCCGCCGGTCAGGCCAGGCCGGCGGCCAGCGCCGCGGCGACCGAACCGACCACCAGCACGACGCCGACCGTGCGGCGCTTGTTCAGCTCGGTCCACAGCAGCACGCCGGTCAGCGACAGCAGGATCAGCGAGCCCGCGATCGTGTCCATCAGCAGCACCCAGCCGAGATTCATCCCGACGCCGCGATGCAAGTTGTTCAGCGTCGTCAGGAACGTGTTGCCCGTGCGCTTCACCGCGACGTAGCCGTTGCCGACCCAGTATTCGGCCTGCACGTTCTGGTGCGGGCCGAACAGGCCCATCTGCCAGTGCTCCGGCTGCATCACGCGCTTGTCGCCCCACGCGACGGGCTGCGCGGGCTCCTTGCGCATGCGGCCCGGCTTGCCGTCGAAATGCAGTTCGTGCTGCAGCCACTTCGTCATCGCGGCGGGCGTCTTCGGCGCCGGATCGGGCAGCGCGATCTGCATCTCCTCGACCTGCGGCTCGCCGGTCGAAATCTTCAGCGGCGGCGCGCGGTGGTTGAGCAGCACGCCTGTCACGCCGAACAGCAGCCCGAGCACCGCGCCCCACAGCCCGACCCAGCCATGCACCTTGCGCAGCCACTTGATGAAGGTCGCGCGGCGCGAACGCTGGCGGCGCGCGGCCAATTCGTCGTCGCTCAGCGGGCGGGCCGCCGGGTGCAGCACGGTGACGCCCGCGCGGGAAGCTCCCGTCTTGGGCGGATTGATCGTTTCGGGCGCGTTCACGCGAGAGATTCCATTCGTTCAAAGCAACGGGCGGCGCGCAAAGCGTGCGCGCCGCCCGGGCAGCATGAAAATGAGAATGGATATCATTACACAAATCTATTGCCGGCTCAATCCGCCCGGATACGCAGCGGCAAGCCCGTCGAGCGAGGAAAGGCGGACGAAGCGCGAGCGTTGCAGCATGATGCCGATCGATAGGTGAGAAATACCGGCAGAATGACCTTGCAAGGTCAAGACGGCATTTCGTCAGAAATCGCGCGACGCCGAGCCGTTCAGCGCAGCGGCGGCAACGGAAAGCGGGATGCTGCGTCATCCGGCGCGGGTTCGGTACGGTCGAGCGAGTACAGCCACGCGAGCAGATCCGCGACTGCCTGGTAGAGCTGCGGCGGAATCCGGTCGTCGAGATCGACCTGCATCAGCAGCGACACCATCTCCGGCGCCGTATGCACGTACAGCCCGGCGTCGTGCGCGCGCGCGACGATCATCTCGGCGAGCGCGCCGTAGCCCTTCGCGACCACGCGCGGCGCGGCATCGCCGCCCTTCGGATCGTAGACGAGCGCGGCCGCGCGCTTGCGGGACGTCATGCTCATGGCAGCGCCTCGTCGTCGGTATCCGGCGCACGCGTCGCCGGGCTGCTGGCCGAGGCCGAGGCCGAGGCCGAACCCCGCGCATACGCGGCGGCCGCCGCCTGAGCCGCAAACAGGTCGAAGCCGTCCGGGCCGTGGTCGACCGCACGGATCGACAGCCCGCCCACCTTGAGCCCCGACACTTCGAGCCGCTGCCGCAGCGCCGCCTCGTGCCGCGTGAGGCGGTCGGCACCCGTCTGGTTCGCACGCAGCCGCGCGACGAGCTGCGTGCCGTTCAGCACCAGCTCCGCGTCGACCGTGCCGAGCGACGGCAACGTCAGCGTGAGGCGCGTGCGCCAGGCGATACCGTCACCCGAGTCGCCGTCGCCGTGCGGCGCACGGTTGCCCGGATCGTCGGGCTCGATCGTCCAGTCGAGCCGCGCGCCGGGCCACGCCTCGCCCGCCCAGCGGAACTGGTCGGTCGCGAGCGCGTCGAGTTGCTGCCTGACGAGCGGCACGGCGGCCGGATGCACGGTCGCAAGCGTCTGCGCCTGCGAATCGGACGACGCGGCGGCCAGCTCGGCCCGCGCGGGCGTCCAGCGCGGGTCGGGCCGGTCGCCGAGCAGATCGGCCGTATCGTGCGGCAGCGACGCCCTTGCCGCGCGCCAGCCGGCAACGCCTGCGCGGGATCGCGAGCCGGCGCGCCGCCTTGGGCCAGCGTGCCCGGCGCGCCCGGCTGCGCGGTTGCGCGCGCGGTCGCGGGCAATGGCGGGCGCTGCGCGAGCAGCTCGTCGAGCAGGTCGGTCGAGCCGTGCTCCGCGGCCTCCGGATCGGCCGGCGCGGGCGCGGCCGCGAGGCGCGCCTGCGGCTCGCGCATCAGCGCGGCGAGCGGACGCTGGCCGGCCAGCCACTGTGCGAGATGGGATTCGTAGAAAAGGCCGCTTTCGCTCACGGCTTGCGCGAGCGCCGCGCGCAGCGCCGCGACGGGCAACGTCGCAGCCGCGTCGCGCGCGGCCGCAGCCGACGTCGCAGCAGATGAAGGCGGCGTGGCAGACGCAGCCGACGACGCAGCGGCTGAAGCGGGCGTGGAAGACGCAGCCGGATCGGCGGCGGCTGGCACGCGGGCCGGCGCAGCCGTGTCGGTCAGCAGCACGGTGGGATCGGCCAGCAGCGGTGCACGCCCGGCAATGGCCGGCGTCGAGTCGCCGCCGGCACGCGAGATCGCGTCGAGCACGCGCCCGACATCGGACAGGGCCGTCTGGGCCGAAGCGGGTGGTGCGGCGGGCGGGCTGCCGGCCGAAGGCGTGGACGACGCGCCGGCGCCCTGCGTGCCGACCTGCGAAGTCGCGCCGCCGCCGGCGGGCGCCGACACGGTGCCGGTCAGCAGGCTGTCGAGGCGGCTCGCCAGCAGTGCGGCCGCAACGGAGTCGATACCGGTCATGATCGGAGCCTGCTCATCTCAGCCACATCGTTGCGAATCCGGGAACGGCACGCCGGTGCCGTCCGCGGGAACTGCGCGCCTGCCACAGCGGGCCCGTGCGCCCCCGCGCCCGTTTCCCCGGAAACGGGCCCTACCCGCGCGCGCGGTAGAGATCGGTCAATACCTTGGTCGAGCGCCGCGCCTCGAACAGCGCGGACAGCCGCGCGACGTCCGGGCTCGCGAGATCGCGAATCGCGGCGTCGTCGGCCAGGATGCGGCGGATCAGGTCGAGCTTGCGGCCGAGATCCGACTCGTCGAGCACGACGCCCGGATCGGCTTCCTTCAGCCCGTCGACCAACTGCATGAATTCGGCCTGCAACCCCGGCAACGCGCTCCAGTCGGCGCTGCGGGCGGCGCCCAGCATCCGGCCCGACACGGCGGCGAGCGCCTCGTAACGTTCGAAGTATTCGGCCTTGCGATTCATCTCGATGCTTCCACTGCCTGTTGCGCCGCCATCCGCGCGACTTCCGGGCCGATGCCCGTCCATGCTTCCTCGAGCGTCGCGAGCAGCCTGTCGACCTCGATCAGCATGGCGTCGCTCGCCTGCGCATTGGCTTCGACCAGACGCCGGCAGATATACGCATACAGCGCATCCAGCCGCGCCGCGATCTCGCCGCCCGCATCGAGGTTCAGCGACGCCTTCAGCCCGCTGTCGACGATCCGGATCGCCTTGCCGATCGCTTCGCCGCGCGCGGGCACACTGCCTTGCTGCAGATGCATGCGCGCCAGCGCAACCGCCTGCCGCGCGCCCTGGTACAGCATCGCGATCAACCGGTGCGGGGAAGCGCCCATCACCCCGGTCTCGACGCCGACACGCGCGTATGCACTGGCTCCAGCGTGTCCTGGGGAAAACATGCGCTTCTCCTTGTTATGTCCTGGCTATACGGGAGCCGCCGCCGTGCATCGCACGACGCGGCCTTCACCGGAGTTATCGGAAGGGATTTGGAAAGCTTTAGGCAAGCGGCGCATGCCGCCTGGCGCAGCAAGGCCGGCCCGCGGACCGGGCCGGATGGGCGCCCACGGATCGCTTTCCCCGAATAGCCGCCTTGTCAAACCGCCATCTGCATGACTTCGTTGTAAGCGCTCACTAGCTTGTTGCGGACCTGGAGCCCGAACTGGAAGCCGATGTTGGCTTTCTGCATGTCGACCATCACGTCGTTCAGCGACACGTTCGGCGCGCCGACCTCGAACGCCTGCGCCTCGCCGAGCGCGTGCTGCTGGTCGCCGCTGATCTTGTCGAGCGACGCCTTCATCGCGCTGGCAAACGTGCTGGCCGTCGCCGCGCCCGAGCCGGCCAGGGCCGCCGTCGGGCTCGCGACGCCGCCTGATGCCTGCGCGGCCATCGACTGCATCTGTTGCAACACCGAACCGATTCCGCTGACGTTCGCAGTCATGCTGTCCCCAAAACTGAGAGAGAGACCCGGACGCACCGGGAGATCCGCCGGTGCCGCACCACGCGCACCATGCCGGATTCCGAAAAAGGATAGCAGCGCGCCGCGCGTCAAAGCCGCGAAAGTACGGGGGAAACCCCGCTCTTTTCGGTCGATCGGAGTGCGGCCCTGGTCACGATAATCGCATCGTGTCATTGTCCGCCCGCTCGTCCGAGCGAGCTCAGTCGTCCCGCTCCGGAGAAACTCGACGCATGGATTCGCAGGCCAACTCGCTGATCAACCCAGACGCCCGCGCGGGCCTCGCCAGCCCGGTGCCCGGCGCCGCCGCGGCCGCCGCGTTGCCGGGCGCGGGTGGCGCAGGCGCGGACTTCGGGCTTGGCGGCTTCGCGGAACGCATCCCCGGCATCTCGCGGATGAAGGGCAACCCGAAGCTGCCGTTCCTGATCGCCGTTGCATTCGCGATCGCCGTCATCACCGCGCTCGTGCTGTGGAGCCGCGCGCCCGACTACCGCGTGCTGTACAGCAACCTGTCGGATCGCGACGGCGGTGCGATCATTGCCGCGCTCCAGCAGGCAAACGTTCCCTACAAGTTCGCCGATGCCGGCGGCGCGATCCTCGTGCCGTCGAACCAGGTGCATGAAACGCGCCTGAAGCTCGCCGCGATGGGGCTGCCGAAGGGCGGCTCGGTCGGCTTCGAGCTGATGGACAACCAGAAATTCGGCATCAGCCAGTTCGCCGAGCAGATCAACTACCAGCGCGCGCTCGAAGGCGAGCTGCAGCGCACCATCGAATCGATCAACGCCGTGCGCGGCGCGCGCGTGCATCTCGCGATCCCGAAGCCGTCGGTGTTCGTGCGCGACAAGGAAGCGCCGAGCGCGTCGGTGTTCGTCGACCTCTACCCGGGCCGCGTGCTAGACGAAGGCCAGGTCCAGGCAATCACGCGGATGGTGTCGTCCGGCGTGCCCGACATGCCCGCGAAGAACGTGACGATCGTCGACCAGGACGGCAACCTGCTGACCCAGACCGCGTCGGCATCCGGCCTCGACGCGAGCCAGCTCAAGTACGTGCAGCAGGTCGAGCACAACACGCAGAAGCGCATCGACGCGATCCTCGCGCCGATCTTCGGCGCCGGCAACGCGCGCTCGCAGGTCAGCGCCGACCTCGATTTCTCGAAGGTCGAGCAGACGTCGGAAAGCTACGGCCCGAACGGCACGCCGCAACAGGCCACGATCCGCAGCCAGCAGACCAGCAGCTCGACCGAACTCGCGCAGGGCGGCGCGTCGGGCGTGCCGGGCGCGCTGTCGAACACGCCGCCGCAGCCGGCTTCCGCGCCGATCGTCGCCGGCAACGGCGCGAACGCGCCGCAGACGACGCCGGTGAGCGACCGCAAGGACCAGACGACCAACTACGAAGTCGACAAGACGATCCGCCATCTCGAACAGCCGATGGGCAGCGTGAAGCGGCTGTCGGTCGCGGTCGTCGTCAACTACCAGCCGGTCGCCGACGCGAAGGGCCACGTGACGATGCAGCCGCTGCCGCCCGCGAAGCTCGCGCAGGTCGAACAGCTCGTGAAGGATGCGATGGGCTACGACGAGAAGCGCGGCGACTCGGTGAACGTCGTGAACAGCGCGTTCTCGACCGCGAGCGATCCGTACGCCGACCTGCCGTGGTGGCGCCAGCCGGACATGATCGCGATGGCGAAGGAAGCGGCGAAGTGGCTCGGCATCGCGGCAGCCGCGGCGGCGCTCTACTTCATGTTCGTGCGCCCGGCGATGCGCCGCGCGTTCCCGCCGCCCGAGCCGGCCGCGCCGGCGCTCGCCGCGCCGGAAGATCCGGTCGCGCTCGACGGCCTGCCGGCGCCGGAGAAGGCCGAGGAACCCGACGCGCTGCTGCTCGGGTTCGAGAGCGAGAAGAACCGTTACGAACGCAACCTCGACTATGCGCGCACGATCGCCCGCCAGGATCCGAAGATCGTCGCCACCGTCGTGAAGAACTGGGTGTCCGATGAACGCTGAAGGCTTGACCAAGAGCGCGCTCCTGCTGATGTCGATCGGCGAGGAAGAGGCCGCGCAGGTATTCAAGTTCCTCGCGCCGCGCGAGGTCCAGAAAATCGGCGCCGCGATGGCCGCGCTGAAGAACGTCACGCGCGAGCAGGTCGAGGGCGTGCTGCACGAATTCGCGAAGGAAGCGGAGCAGCACACCGCGCTGTCGCTCGATTCGAGCGACTACATCCGCTCGGTGCTGACCAAGGCGCTCGGCGAGGACAAGGCCGGCGTGCTGATCGACCGCATCCTGCAGGGCAGCGACACGAGCGGCATCGAGGGCCTCAAATGGATGGATTCGGCCGCGGTGGCCGAACTGATCAAGAACGAGCATCCGCAGATCATCGCGACGATCCTCGTGCACCTCGACCGCGACCAGGCGTCGGAAATCGCGTCGTGCTTCACCGAGCGGCTGCGCAACGACGTGATCCTGCGGATCGCGACGCTCGACGGCATCCAGCCGGCCGCGCTGCGCGAGCTCGACGACGTGCTGACGGGCCTGCTGTCCGGCAGCGACAACCTGAAGCGCAGCCCGATGGGCGGCATCCGCACCGCGGCCGAAATCCTGAACTTCATGACGAGCGTGCATGAGGAAGGCGTGCTCGAAAGCGTGCGCCAGTACGACGCCGAACTTGCGCAGAAGATCATCGACCAGATGTTCGTGTTCGAGAACCTGCTCGACCTCGAGGATCGCGCGATCCAGATGGTGCTCAAGGAAGTCGAGTCGGAAACGCTGATCATCGCGCTGAAGGGGGCGCCGCCGGCATTGCGCCAGAAATTCCTCGCGAACATGTCGCAGCGCGCGGCCGAACTGCTCGCCGAGGATCTCGACGCGCGCGGCCCGGTACGCGTGTCCGACGTCGAAACGCAGCAGCGCCGCATCCTGCAGATCGTGCGCAACCTGGCCGAGAGCGGCGCGATCGCGATCGGCGGCAAGGCGGAAGACGCATATGTCTGATTCGGCGAGCGATCGCGCGGGCACCCTCACCGCCTACCAGCGGTGGGAGATGGCGTCGTTCGACCCGCCGCCGCCCCCGCCGCCGCCCGACGACGCGGCAGCGGCCGCCGCCGCGCTCGCCGAGGATCTGCAGCGCGTGCGCGACGCCGCGCACGCCGAAGGCCATGCGGCCGGCCACGTCGAAGGCCGGGCGCTCGGCTACCGTGCCGGTTTCGACCGGGGCCGCGAACAGGGTTTCGAAGCCGGCCAGGCCGACGCGCGTGAACAGGCCGCGCAGCTCGCGGCGCTCGCCGCGTCGTTTCGCGAGGCCGTGTCGACCATCGAGCACGATCTCGCCGCCGACATCGCGCAGCTCGCGCTCGACATCGCGCGGCAGGTGGTCCGCCAGCACGTGAAGCACGACCCGGCCGCGCTGGTTGCCGCCGTGCGCGACGTGCTCGCGGCCGAACCCGCGCTGTCCGGTGCGCCGCATCTCGCGGTCAATCCGGCCGACCTGCCCGTCGTCGAAGCCTATCTGCAGGACGATCTCGATACGCTCGGCTGGACCGTGCGCACCGACGCATCGATCGAGCGCGGCGGCTGCCGCGCCCACGCCGCGACCGGCGAGGTCGACGCGACGCTGCCCACGCGCTGGCAACGCGTCGCCGCCGCGATCGGCAAGGTGAGCACGTGGTGACGCGGCCGCCCGAGGCGCTCGCGCACGACGGCATGACGCCGCTCGAGCGCGAACTCGCGCTCGCGTCGTTCGGCCCGGACGCGCACAACGCCGCGCTGGACACCGCCCAAGACACCACCCCGCACGCCGCCGCTGCAGCGGCCGACGCAGCCGGCGCCACGCCGCGCGCACCGCACAACCCGCATCTCGCGCACTGGCGCACCCACCTGAACGGGCTCGCCGCGCGCAGCCGGCGCGCACTGCCGCTGCGGCCGTGCGGGCGCCTGACGCGTGCGGCCGGCCTCGTGCTGGAAGCGATCGGGCTGCGCCTGTCCGTCGGCGCCGAATGCACGATCGAACTGCCGCCCGGCAGCACGCTGCCGCACGCGGAAGCGGAAGTCGTCGGCTTCGCCGGCGATCGCCTGTTCCTGATGCCGACCACCGACGTCGCGGGCGTGCTGCCCGGCGCGCGCGTATGGCCGCGCGAAAGCGCGCCCGTCGCCGATCCGCTCGCGGGCGCGAAGCGGCTGCCGGTCGGCTGGGAAATGCTCGGGCGCGTCGTCGACGCGTCGGGCCGCCCGCTCGACGGCCTCGGGCCGCTCGCGTCGAAGGTCGATGCACCGCTGTCGGCGCCGTCGATCAACCCGCTCGAGCGTGAACCGATCCACCACGTGCTCGACGTCGGCGTGCGCGCGATCAACGCGCTGCTCACCGTCGGCCGCGGGCAGCGGATGGGCCTGTTCGCGGGCTCCGGCGTCGGCAAGTCGGTGCTGCTCGGCACGATGGCGCGCTACACGAGCGCGGAAGTGATCGTGATCGGGCTGATCGGCGAACGCGGCCGCGAAGTGAAGGAATTCATCGAACAGATCCTCGGCGAGGACGGGCTCGCGCGCTCGGTCGTCGTCGCGGCGCCGGCCGACGTGTCGCCGCTGCTGCGGATGCAGGGCGCGGCCTACGCGACGTCGCTCGCCGAGTATTTCCGCGACCAGGGCAAGCACGTGCTGCTGCTGATGGATTCGCTGACCCGCTACGCGATGGCGCAGCGCGAGATCGCGCTGGCGATCGGCGAGCCGCCCGCGACGAAGGGCTACCCGCCTTCGGTGTTCGCGAAGCTGCCCGCGCTCGTCGAGCGTACCGGCAACGGGCCGGAAGGCGGCGGCTCGATCACCGCGTTCTACACGGTGCTGACCGAAGGCGACGACCAGCAGGACCCGATCGCCGATTCGGCGCGCGCGATCCTCGACGGCCACGTCGTGCTGTCACGCGCGCTCGCCGAGGCCGGCCACTATCCGGCGATCGACATCGAGGCGTCGATCAGCCGCGCGATGACCGCGCTGATCGACGAAACGCACCTCGACCACGTCCGGCAGTTCAAGCAGATGCTGTCGCGCTACCAGCGCAATCGCGACCTGATCGCGGTCGGCGCGTACGCGCCCGGCCGCGACGCGCAGCTCGACCGCGCGATCGCGCTCTATCCGCGCATCGAGGCGTTCCTGCAGCAGGGCTTTCGCGAATGCGCACCGTTCGCGTCGAGCCTCGCCGGGCTCGATGCACTGTTCGACGCTTACGGAGGCTGATCCAGATGGCACACGGCTTTCCCCTCCAGTTGCTGCTCGACCGCGCGCAGGAGGATCTCGACTCCGCCACGAAGCAGCTCGGCACCGCGCAGCGCGACCGCACCGCGGCCGCCGAGCAGCTCGACGCGCTGCTGCGCTACCGCGACGAATACCACGCGCGCTTCTCGCAATCCGCGCAGCACGGGATGCCGGCAGGCAACTGGCGCAATTTCCAGGCGTTCATCGATACGCTCGACGCCGCGATCGCGCAGCAGCGCAGCGTGCTGGCCGCGGCCGAAGTCCGTATCGACGAAGCACGCCCGAACTGGCAAAACAAGAAACGCACCGTCGGCTCGTTTGAAATCCTGCAGGCGCGCGGCGTCGCGCAGGAAGCGAAACGCGACGCCCGGCGCGAACAGCGCGACGCCGACGAACACGCCGCGAAGATCCTGCGCATGCGGGCCGACGCGGCCCGTTCGTCGTAACCGACCACCGCATTCGAACGAGAGAACCGACATGCCTCCCCTGCCCCTGCTCGGCGCGCTGCTCGACACCGCCGGCACCGCACTCAAGGCCGCCCGCGGCGCGGGTGCGTCCAGCGCCGCCGGCAACGATGCCGCGACCGCGACGACCGCCGTGCCGTTCGCGCAGACGCTGAAGCAAAGCGTCACCACCCGTCGCGACGCGTCGAATGCCGACGTGCCGGATGCGTCGACGCAACAGGCTTCGTCGAAGCCGGCCGCCGGCACGAAGCCGTCCGTCAACGATGACGACGACACGACCGACGATACGACCACGAACGCCGCCACCAACCCCGACGCCGCCGCGCTCGCGGCGGCCGCGGCCGTGCAGGCGCAACTGCAGGCGCGCACGGACAACGCGGTGCCGACCGATGCGGCTGCCGCCGCGGCCGCTGCGCAAAAGACCGCCGTGTCCGGCCAACCCGATGCCACGGCCACGCTGGCGGATCACGCGGCCAGCGACGCGGCCGCCCAGACCGCCCGAGCCACGCCGGCGACGAGCCGCGACGCGCTGCAGGAAGCGCTCGCCGGGCTGACGGGCGGCTCGGGTGCGATCGCGATGCCCGCGGCCGGTACGACGGCGTCCGCACCCGCGTCGACCGCGTCGACCGCGGCGACCGCCACGGCCGCGCCGCTGACGCCGAAGGTGCCGACCTTCGACCGCACGCTCGCCGACGCGAAGGGCGCGCTCGCCACCCAGCAAGCGCCCGCGCAAGCCACCGCACAGGCGCTGCAGGCCAACGCGAACGCGCAGTCGGGCGAGCAGCACGCGCTCGCGGCAGCCAGCGGCGCGGCGGACCCGGCCGCCAGCGCGACGCTCGCGGCCGGCGCCACGGCTGCGGCCGCGGCCCGAGCGAACCTGCAGCTGTCGCCGGCCGCGGGGCGATCGCCGCCGCGAACGCGCACGTGCTCGCGCCGCACATCAGCACGCCGGACTGGACGGACGCGCTGAGCCAGAAGGTCGTGTTCCTGTCGAATGCGCACCAGCAGAGCGCCGAACTGACGCTCAATCCGGCCGATCTCGGGCCGCTGCAGGTCGTGCTGCGCGTCGCGGACAACAACGCGCACGCGCTGTTCGTGTCGCAGCACCCGCAGGTGCGCGAAGCGGTCGAAGCCGCGCTGCCGAAGCTGCGCGAGGCCATGGAAGCGGGCGGCCTCGGGCTGGGCAGCGCGACCGTCAGCGACGGCGGCTTCGCCTCGCAGCAACAGAACCCGCAGCAGACCTTCGCCCACGGCCAGCCGTCGCGGCGCGGGAGCGGCGGATCGTCAGCCGGCGATGCACCGGTCGACGCTGCGCAATCCGCACCGGCCGCCGCGAGCGTGAGCCGCGCCGGCCTCGTCGATACGTTTGCCTGAGCATGGCCGCCGCCGTGCGCGCGCCGCTCAGCGGCCGTGCACCGCCGCGGCCGCCTCGCCGCGCGGCGCCGCGCCCTTGCGCGTGGCGACGATGAAATCCGCCGCGCGTTCGCCGATCATCACCGACGGCGCATTCGTATTCCCGCCGACCAGCGTCGGCATCACCGACGCATCCACCACGCGCAATCCTTCGACGCCGCGCACGCGCAGTTGCGGATCGACGACCGCGCGCGCATCCGAACCCATCCGGCAGGTGCCGACCGGGTGGTAGATCGTGTCGGCATGCTCGACGATCGTCTTGCGCAGCTCCGCTTCGCTCTGGTCCGCCCGCGTGTACAGCTCGCGCCCGCCCTGCGACGCGAGCGGCGCCTGCGACAGGATCTTGCGCATCGCCTGCGTGCCGCGCACGAGCAGGTCGAGATCGCGCGAATCGCTGAAGAAGCGCGGATCGATCAGCGGTGCGTCGCGCGCATCGCCGCTCGCGAGCGCCACCGTGCCACGGCTGAACGGCCGCAGTGCACACACGTGCAGCGAATAGCCGAAACCCCAGTGCATCTTGCGGTTGTGGTCGTCCACGAGCGCCGTGCAGAAATGCAGCTGCAGGTCGGGACGCTCGAGCGACGGATCGCTCTTGATGAAGCCGCCGGCCTCCGCGACGTTGCTCGTCATCATCCCGGTGCGGCTCGAGAAATAGCGCGCGAGCGCGGGCGTCATCTTCGCGATCCCGCGCAGGCACACGCCGACCAGCTCCGATGAATTCACGCGCGTATTGATGATGAAATCGATATGGTCGATCAGGTTCGTGCCGACGTCCGGCGCGTCCTGCACGACCGCGATCCCGTGCCGGCGCAACTGCTCCGCCGGGCCGATCCCGGAGCACATCAGCAGTTGCGGCGAATTGAACGCGCCGGCCGACAGGATCACTTCCGCGCGCGCGTCGAGCACCTCGACGCGCCCGTTGCGCGCGACAGCGACGCCGGCCGCCCGCTTGCCGTCGAACGTGACGCGCAGCACCGTCGCATCGGTGATCACATGCAGGTTCGGCCGGTTGCGGCCATAGATATACGCGCGGGCGACGCTGCAGCGCGAGCCGTCGCGGTGCGTGACCTGGTAGAAGCCGACGCCTTCCTGTGTCGCGCCGTTGAAGTCGTCGTTCAGCGGATAGCCGGCCGCGTGCGCGGCCTGGATGAATCGTTCGGAGAACGGATTGCGAAAGCGCAGATCCGACACCGTGAGCGGGCCGTCCGCGCCATGCCACGCATCGGCGCCGCGCGCGTTGCCTTCCGCACGACGGAAATACGGCAGCACGTCCTGCCAGCCCCAGCCCGTCGCGCCGAGCTGCGCCCATTCGTCGTAGTCGCCCGGGTGGCCGCGCGTGTAGATCATCGCGTTGATCGCGCTCGAGCCGCCCATCCCGCGCCCGCGCGGCTGGTAGCCGCGCCGCCCGCCGAGGCCCGGCTGCGGCACCGTCTCGTAGCCGTAGTTCGTGCCGAGCTTGAACGGCACCAGTGCCGCGATGCCGACCGGCATGTTGACGAGCAGGTTGCGCTCCGTGTGCGAGCCGGCCTCGATCAGCGCGATCGTTGCATCGGGGCAGGCATCGGCGAGACGGCCTGCCAGGCTCGAGCCGCCCGAACCACCGCCGACGATGATGTAGTCGTATTGCATGTCACGTCTCCGTCGTGTCATGAAAGGCCGCCACGCGACCGCGTCCCCTCTTGTAATGTTCGGGCATTGTAGGAATGGCCGTCGCGCACGCGGCGCGCGGATTCAAGAGCGATTCCTCTAAACGCCCGCGTGAACTAAATTTAAGATGTATCGATTCGCTTTGCGCGACGCGCCGGCCACGAGAAGCCGATCCGTCGCGAAACGGGAGTGACGACGATGCAGCGCCAGGTTCTGCAGGCCGCGTGTCGACCGGGTTGTCCGGATGCGATGCGCGCAGCCCGCATTTCATTTCAAACGGCTGCCCGTGCGCGGATGCACGACGTCATGCGCACGGTCGATCGAAATCGAACGGCACGTGTCGTCGCCGACCGTTTGGACGGTTGGTCGCCGCAGCGGCACGATGCGCCGCGGCATGATGTGACGGACCCGTCGCGCTGCCCCGCTTCGGAGCGCCGGCGGGTAGTCGGGCAGCCGCGTCGCGCGCCCGGCAACAGTCGCATAGCGCCACCTGCACATGCGCATCGACACGGTTTCCGGATGCGCACACCGTCGCGTGGATGCGACGCCCGCTGCACGCTTCAACCGGTTTTCGAGCATACGTCGCATCCGGCCCCGTGCCGCGCGACCCGCACCACCCCGATCCGCGTCGCCGCGCTCGCCGAGCGTGCGCGTGCGGCGTGACGGCCGGCCGACCAGCCCGGCCCAACTGGAGGAGACGACATGAAGAACGACCTGCCCGAACTGGCCCCGCAAGCGCTGCCGTCGGTGGATGCGCTGACGGCGCTGCTGCGCGACCAGCGCGCGGCCTACCTGCGCGCGCCGTATCCGGCATGGGAAACGCGCATGAAGCACTTGCGCGCGCTGCGCACGATGCTGATCGACCATGCGGATGCACTCGCCGAAGCGATCAGCGCCGATTTCGGTCATCGCGCGAAGCAGGAAGTGCTGCTGTCGGAAATCTGGATGGCGAAGGAAGAGATCGACGACGCGCTCAAGCACGGCAAGCGCTGGATGAAGCCGATCCGCAAACCGATGAACAAGTGGCTGCGCCCGGCGCGCGCGAAGGTGATTCCGCAGCCGCTCGGCGTGGTCGGCATCGTCGTGCCGTGGAACTACCCGGTGCTGCTCGCGGCCGGCCCGCTGATCTGCGCGCTCGCGGCCGGCAACCGCGCGATCATCAAGATGTCCGAACTGACGCCGCGCACGTCGGCGCTGTTCGAGCAGCTCATCGCCAAGACCTTCACGCGCGACCACGTCGCGGTCGTGAACGGCGATGCGGAAGTGGGCGCCGCGTTCAGCGGGCTGCCGTTCGATCATCTGCTGTTCACCGGCTCGACGCACGTCGGCCGCCACGTGATGCGCGCGGCCGCCGACAACCTCACGCCCGTCACGCTCGAACTCGGCGGCAAGTCGCCGGCGATCGTCGGCCCGAACGCGCGCTTCGATGCAGCGGTCGACGCGATCGTCGCGGGCAAGACGCTGAATGCGGGCCAGACCTGCATCGCACCCGACTACGTGCTGCTGCCGCGCGGGATGGAAGCCGCGTTCATCGAGCGCGCGCGCGCACGGTTCGCGAAGCTGTATCCCGACCTGTCGGCCAACGGCGACTACACGACGATCGTGTCGCCGCGCCACTACGCGCGGCTGCAGCAGCTCGCGAGCGACGCGCAGGCGGCCGGCGCGCAGCTGCATCCGCTGTCCGATGCGCAATCCGATCCCGCATCGCGCCGCTTCGTGCCGTGCGCGGTCACGCAGGTGCCGGCCGCGTCGCAACTGATGCAGGAGGAAATCTTCGGGCCGCTGCTGCCGCTCGTGCCGTACGAACGGCTCGACGAAGCGATCGCATACGTGAATGCGCGCCCGCGTCCGCTCGCGCTCTACCTGTTCGACGAGGACGGCGGCACGATCGACCGCGTGATGCGCGAAACGATCTCGGGCGGCGTGTCGATCAACGAAACGCTGATGCACATCGCGTGCGGCAGTCTGCCGTTCGGTGGTGTCGGTGCGAGCGGCATGGGCGCATATCACGGCTACGACGGCTTCGTGACGTTCTCGAAGATGAAGCCGGTGCTCACGCAGGCGCGCCTGAACGCGCGCAACCTGCTCGCGCCGCCGTACGGCAAGCGCTTCGCCGCGCTGATCAAGCTGATGCTGAAGTTCTGAGGGGAACGGGCCGCGCGCATCGCGCCGCGGCCCGCACGTGCATGCCGCGCGGCAAGGGTGCCGCGCGCGCCGTCACACGGGCCAGAGCGGCCCTTCCTGCATCGCGCCGATCTGCTCGCGCAACTCGAGCACGCGCGCCTCCCAGTAGCGATGCGTGTTGAACCACGGAAACGCGGCGGGAAAGGCGGGATCGTCCCAGCGTCGCGCGAGCCATGCCGCGTAGTGGATCAGCCGCAGCGTGCGCAGCGCTTCGACGAGATGTAGCTCGCGCGGCTCGAATTCGCAGAAATCCTCGTAGCCGGCCAGCAGGTCCGCCAACGCGCGCGACGCGCCTTCGCGATCGCCCGGCAGCAGCAGCCACAGATCCTGGATCGCGGGCGCCATCCGGCTGTCGTCGAAATCGACGAAGTGCGGGCCGGCATCGGTCCACAGCACGTTGCTCGGATGACAGTCGCCGTGCGTGCGCAGCAGGCGGATCTCGCCCGCCCGCTCGAACGCGGCCTCGACACCTTCGAGCGCGAGCGTCACGGCCGTCTCGTATGCGGGCCGCACATCGTCCGGAATGAAATCGTGCGCGAGCAGGTAGTCGCGCGGCTCGTAGCCGAACGTGTTGATGTCAAGCACGGGGCGCGCGACATACGGCTGCGTCGCGCCGACCGCATGGATCCGGCCGATGAAGCGGCCGAGCCATTCGAGCGTGTCGCTGCGATCGAGATCGGGCGCGCGGCCGCCGCGCCGCTCGAAGATCGAGAAGCGGAAGCCGTCGAACGCGTGCAGCGTGCGGCCGTCGAAGGTGCGCGCGGGCACCGCCGGAATCTCGCGCGCGGCGAGTTCGGCGACGAACGCGTGCTCTTCGAGGATCGCTTCGTCCGACCAGCGCGCCGGACGGTAGAACTTCGCGACGACCGGCGGGCCGTCTTCGATGCCGACCTGATAGACGCGGTTTTCGTAGCTGTTGAGCGCGAGCAGGCGCCCGTCGGTGCGCAGGCCGGCCGGTATCAGCACGCTGTCGAGCGCGTCGAGCACGCACTCGGGCGTGAGTCCGGCGAACGGCGGGCCGGCGGGAGAAGCGGGAGCGGAAGTGACGTCTTTCATGCCCCGCATTGTGCCGCCAGCCGGGCTGAAAGACGAGCGCCCGGTGCGGTGGTTGCGCTTAGTGAAGCGCCGCGCCGGCCGGCAGCACGGATTCGCCGGTGTCGATCAGGTCCTCGAGAAAGAACGGCTCGGTGTTGAGTTCCTTGGACTCGCCCGGTACGCCCGCGTACCAGGTCACCATGGCCATGTCGCCCAGGACGCGCTGGACGATGCCGCGCGCGCCCTTCGGCACCGCGATATGGGTAGTGCAGACAATCGACCCGACATGCATGATGGTTCCCCACTCTTGAATCTTGAAACCCGGCCCGCTGGCGAGCCGGCAAATGCACGATCCGCGCGCTCTCGACGGAGCGTTGCGCGTAATCCCATTGTTCACGGTTTATCGAAGCACGAAAAGAAGAAGAAGCAGGCGAAGTGCCGCGAATTCGTCGAATGTCTCCAATCAACCACTACGCCGGAGCAGGCGCTTGCCCGCCCGGTTACCCCCATCATACCCTGTCGAATGTGACTGCCCGCCGAATCCCCGGCATCACCGCGGCGCGCACGTGACCCACGCTCCACGTGCACCGTGAATCCGGTATCGGGTCGCCAGGCAATTTCGCGCGACTGCGATTGCCGAATCACGCGACGTCGTCATCACCTTCCCCCTGCCTCGAACGCAGCCGGCACAGCGACGGTTGCGCACGCATCGCCCAGCGCCCTTCGTCATGCGATGCGCCGCCGACAGATGTTGCGTCCGGTGCAGGCGTTGCGGTACCTTTGATGCTCATTCGCGTTCCAGCGCATTCCGACACGATGCATCCGCTCACGTCCGTCCTCGCAAAATCCCGGCCGCAGTTCGACTCGCGGCCGCAGGCGTGCGCGCATCCGTCGGTCCTTCCTCCTCCTGTCGCACCGCCGCTCGTCGGCGCCGCGCCGCCCCCGCCGGCGGCACGCGCCGGCTGACCCGCCGGCTTTTCGTTTCGTCCTCCATTCGCCCGCAGGCTTGCATTCGTGCGTCGTGACGCACGGCGGATTGCTGCGCGTGCGGATGGAACATTCCGATCCGTTCGACAGGTGGATTCACATGGTTTCGTTCAAACGCGCGCTCGCCGCGCATGGCGCGACGTCGCTCTTCGTGCTGCTGTGGAGCAGCGGTGCGATCTTCGCTGAACTCGGTCTGCGTCACGCCTCCGCGTTCGTCTTTCTCACCGCACGTTTCGCACTGGCATCGCTCGTGCTGCTCTGGCTGGCCTTCGTGCGCAAACGCTGGCTGCCGCCGCGCGGCGAGCGTCGCATGGCCGCGCTGACCGGCTTGCTGATGATGGGCGGCTATTCGATCTTCTACCTGCTCGCGCTCGAACGCGGGATCGCGCCGGGCGTGCTCGCGACGATCCTCGGCGTGCAGCCGATCCTCACGCTCGCGATCGTCGAGCGGCGCTGGCAGCTCGTCCGTGTCGCGGGGCTCGCGCTGTCGCTGGCCGGCCTCGCGCTCGTCGTGCTCCGCGGCGTAGGGGACGGCGGCCTGTCGCTTGCGGGCATCGCATGCGCGCTCACCGCGCTCGTCGCGCTGACCGCCGGCTCGCTGCTGCAAAAGCGCGTACGAGCGGCGCCCGCCGACGTATTGCCGCTGCAGAATACGATCGGCCTCGCACTGTGCGTGGCGATCGTGCCGTTCCGGCCGGTGTCGTTCGACATGAGCTGGGCATTCGTGATCCCGCTGCTGTGGCTCGGCATCGTGATTTCGGTGATCGCGCAACTGCTGTTCTACCGGTTGATGCAGCGCGGCGATCTCGTCAACGTGACGAGCCTGTTCTATCTCGTGCCCGTCGTCACCACGCTGATGGATGCCGCGTGGCTCGGCAACCGGCCCGAGCCGCTCGCACTCGCCGGCATGGGGGCCATCATCGCGGGGCTCGCACTCGTGTTCCGCGCGCCGGCGCCCCGCATGCAACCCGACCGCGCATGAGCGGGCGTGCCGCCGCGCCAGCGAGTGCGGCGGCACGCATCGGACACATACGACGAATCCGCGAAAGTCGAAAGGCACGAGAAAGACATACGCAAGGCATTCGTCTGACTTGCGGGGAAGAATGCGTGATTCGTCAGGCTTTCCGCCGATTTTTAATGGTTCGGATAGCGAAAAGCACTGCCGGTTGCCTATACTCGAATTGACCGCCCCGCTCGCAATCGGGCCGGACCAATACTAGAAACACCCGGCATGGGGCCGGAGCAAGCGCGCAAGCGCCCACTCCGGTCGACCTTGGAGACACGCATGACGACCTACTTCACGATCGGCGACTTCATCCTGTTGATTCCGATGGCGCTGGCCGGAGCGCTGTTTCTCGGCGCGGTGCCGTGCGCAACCGAATTCCGCCACAACCTGCTGCGCGTGCTGGGCGTCATCCTCGGCGTCGGCGTCGCGGTGCTGCTCGTCGAAGGCCTGCCTGCGCTGATCTAGCGGCGCAACCCGTGCGCGGCGCGCATCGCTGCAGTGCAGCGATGCGATATGCTGCGCGCCAGCCATTGATACGGCACGCGATGTTTCGCATGCCGTATCGACTGCCGGTCAGATCGCCTGGTCGGTGGACGGCTTTTCCCACAGATTGATGCCGCCTTCCGTCGCGTAACGATCGATCTCCGCGAGTTCTTCCGCCGAGAATTCGAGGTTCTTCAGCGCGCCGACGTTTTCACGCACCTGCTCCGCGCGGCTTGCACCGATCAGCGCGGACGTGACGCGGCCGTTGCGCAGCACCCACGCGAGCGCCATCTGCGCGAGGCTCTGCCCGCGCCGTTCGGCGATTGCGTTGAGCTTGCGCACATGATCGAGATTGTCCGCGCTCAGGTGATCCTGCTTCAGCGAACCGCCGCCCGGCTTGTTCACGCGCGCATCGGCCGGCACGCCGTTCAGGTACTTCGACGTGAGCAGCCCCTGCGCGAGCGGGGTGAACGCAATGCTGCCCGTGCCGATCTCGTCGAGCGTGCCGAGCAGTTCGGTTTCGACCCAGCGGTTCAGCAGGTTGTACGACGGCTGGTGGATCAGCAACGGCACCTTGTATTGCGCGAGCAGCTCGGCCATCTCGCGCGTCTTCGCCGCCGAGTACGACGAAATGCCGATGTAGAGCGCCTTGCCCTGCTGCACGGCCGACGCAAGCGCGCCCGCCGTTTCCTCGAGCGGCGTGTGCGCGTCGAAGCGGTGCGAATAGAAGATGTCGACGTAGTCGAGCCCCATCCGCTGCAGGCTCTGGTCGAGGCTCGCGAGTACGTACTTGCGCGATCCGCCGCCGCTGCCGTAGGGCCCCGGCCACATGTCCCAGCCGGCCTTCGTCGAAATCAGCAGCTCGTCGCGATACGGCCGGAAATCCTCTTTCAGCAACCGGCCGAAGTTGATTTCCGCGCTGCCGTACGGCGGCCCGTAGTTGTTCGCGAGATCGAAGTGGTTGATGCCGAGGTCGAACGCGGTGCGCAGGATCTCGCGCTGCGTCGAGATCGGCGTCGAGTCGCCGAAGTTGTGCCACAGGCCGAGCGACAGTGCGGGCAGTTTGAGCCCGGATTTGCCGCAGGTGCGGTATTGCATGTCGGCATAACGTTCGGAAGCTGCTTCGTAGGCCATGAGTCGGTTCCGTCAGGACATCGGGGGAAAGGACGCGCGCCGGCCGCGCTTGCGGCGCGACGGCGGCGAAGGAGTCATACGACGACTATGGTAGCGAAAGCGGCCGGATCGCGCTCGTCGGCACGGCGATGGACGCGGCCGCGGTGGTCGCCTACACTGCGGCGTCTCGAATCACCGTTTCAGCGAGGTTGGTATGTCCCGGGTCATCTCGGTTGCGCTGCTCGTCGGCGGCGTCGTGCTGCTGTATTTCGGCGGCCAGTCGTTCCATTCGATCAACGACAACGTGTCGCGCTTCTTCACCGGTTCGCCCGCGACGAAGACGATCCTGCTGATCGTGGGCGGTGCCGTCGCATCGTTCATCGGCCTGATCGGCCTCGCGATGCCGGGCAACAAGCGCTGAGCGCGCAGTCGCGCGATGCGCGCACGGCCTGCGTCTTGCGTTCGGGCCGCGCCAAACGAAACGGGCGGCCAGGCCGCCCGTTGTTCCATGCCCCCGCGATGCGGTGCATCGCGGAATCGCCGCGGCCTTGAGGGCCGCCCGCTCCGCGCCTAGAACGGCACTTCCGATTTCGACGCCGAACGCGTGCCCGGCAACGGCCGGTTGCTCGCGCCGTGGTACGTGTACACGAGCGAGAACTTCACCTGGTCGGAACGGTTCTGCCCGGCCGAATGCAGCGTGTTGCTGTGGAAAAACACGACGTCGCCCGTCTGCAGCGACGGGCACGTGGCCGCGTCGATCATCTTCCTGTTCGCCGGCAGGTCGCTGCGGAAGAACTTCGCATCGTCGAACGCTTCGGGCCCGAATTCGGCCGTATGCGACCCCGGTACGAGCCACAGTGCGCCGTTCTCGTTCGTTTCCGGGCCGAGTGCGAGCCACACCGACACCATGTCCGGACGCTCGAACGCCCAGTAACGGAAATCGCGATGCCAGCCGGTCAGGCTGCCGTACGCCGGGTGCTTGGTCATCATGCAGTTGTGATGCGCGCGCGACAGCACCGGTTCTTCACCGAAATACTCGCGCATCCACGCACCGATTTCGGGTGCGGTCGCGCGCTCGGCGAAGGCCGGATCACGCGAATACGCATCGAGCAACCGCCGCACCGTGTGCCCGCCCGGCGCATGCTTGGACTCGGGCGCGCCCGGGTAGCGCAGGTCCGCCTCGAACTCGATCGGCTCGGCCGCCTCCTGCAACTGGCGCTCCGCGACCTGCCTGAGCGCCGCGCACTGCTCGGCGCTGACGAGGCCACGCGCGACGACGAAGCCCCGCTCGCGCAATTCCGCGACTTGCGCGCGGATCGATTCCGACTGCAATGGAGACGACATGGGATGCCAGACGTTTATTGTGTGAATGTGACGATTGTAAATCGGCACCGGATACCGCGAACAGCACCATTGTCGTGCGCAGGGGCATGCCAATCTCGAATTTGATCCGGCTCAAGGGAACTGTACGGCGCGGTGCTGGCCTCACCCACAGGCGGTATGCGGCACACGCCTTGTGGCACAAGGGTTTATCGCGACTTTTGCCCGTCATGAATCCCCTGTAGCCTGTCGCGGCCTGTCAATTCTGGCGGGCGCGGCGCGCAGCGGGTTTCGGTAAGATCCGTTGCGCAATCCGAGGCCGTTCATACCAGTGCGCTCCCAAGGGCGCCATCCATACAAGCGAAGCATCGTTCACATGCCATTCCGTCTGACTTCCCGTCTCAGCCGCGCTGCGAAGCGCGTCGTGCCGCCCGCTCCTGCCCGCTCGCTGCGCCATCACCGCGCACGCACGCAGGCGCTGGCGGAGCGTACGCCCGCACATAGCCGGCTGGACGGTATCCGTGCGTGGTTCCACGCATTTTTCTCGATGATGAGCGCGCAGGCGTTCTCGCGCCGTGCCGGCCTGCGCTCGCTGCTGCAGAAGCCGTCGTCGCTGCGCGCGCTCGCGCTGCGCCGCACGCTCGGCCCGCAGCGCCGCGTCAACCGCCCGCGCCGCCTCGCGGCCAGCAACGGCTGGTTCGGGTTCGGCGCACGCTGAGCGCACGCCGGCGGGCCCCGCAGCGCGGCGATCGCCGTCGCGTCGCTGCCCGCGCCGTTGCCCGACTGCCCCGGCGATCGGAACCCATAAAAAAACCCCGGCAATGCCGGGGTTTTTCATTTGAGGCTAAGGACGCTTACGCGACGCGTGCCGTCGGCTCGACGCCGGCCGCTTCGGCCAGGGCGAGCGCCTTGTCGGTCGCTTCCCACGAGAATTCCGGCTCTTCGCGGCCGAAGTGGCCGTAAGCAGCGGTCTTCTCGTAGATCGGGCGCAGCAGGTCGAGCATCTTGATGATGCCCTTCGGACGCAGGTCGAAATGCTCGCGCACGAGCTTCGTGATCACCGCATCCGACACGCGGCCCGTGCCGAACGTGTTGACCATCACCGAGGTCGGCTCGGCCACGCCGATCGCGTACGACACCTGGATCAGCGCGCGCGACGCGAGGCCGGCGGCAACGATGTTCTTCGCGACGTAGCGGCCTGCGTATGCGGCCGAACGGTCGACCTTCGACGGATCCTTGCCCGAGAACGCGCCGCCGCCGTGCGGTGCGGCACCGCCGTAGGTGTCGACGATGATCTTGCGGCCGGTCAGGCCGCAGTCGCCCTGCGGGCCACCGATCACGAACCGGCCGGTCGGGTTCACCAGGAACTTGATGTCGCCCTTGATCAGGTCGGCCGGCAGCGTCGGCTTGATGATTTCCTCGATCACGGCTTCGCGCAGCGCCGGCAGCTCGATGTCCGGTGCGTGCTGCGTCGACAGCACGACGGTGTCGATCGAATCGGGCTTGCCGTCGACGTAGCGGACCGTCACCTGCGACTTCGCGTCCGGGCGCAGCCATTGCAGGCGGCCGTCGCGGCGCAGGCTGGCCTGGCGCTCGACGAGGCGGTGCGACAGGTAGATCGGCAGCGGCATCAGTTCCGGCGTTTCATCGCACGCATAACCGAACATCAGACCCTGGTCGCCCGCGCCCTGGTCGAGGTTGTCGTCGTGTGCACGATCGACGCCCTGGGCGATGTCCGGCGACTGCTTGTCGTACGCGACGAGCACCGCGCAACCCTTGTAGTCGATGCCGTAGTCGGTGTTGTCGTAGCCGATGCGCTTGATCGTGTCGCGCGCGATCTGGATGTAGTCGATGTTGGCCGTCGTGGTGATTTCACCGGCCAGGACGACGAGACCCGTGTTGCACAGCGTTTCCGCCGCAACGCGCGAATACTTGTCTTGCTCGAGGATGGCGTCGAGGATCGCGTCCGAGATTTGGTCCGCGACTTTGTCCGGATGGCCTTCGGAGACGGATTCGGACGTGAAGAAATAATCGTTTGCCACTTTTTCAGGCTCCTGTGTGGTTACGGTTGGTTTCACGTAGCCAGCTTCGTTGGGCCTGAAGCGGCGACGCTTTAGCGGATTACCAGGACCGGGCAGCGTGTGTGACGCCAACCGGCTTCGCCCCGCAAGTTGTCAGTTAACTCGGCGAAGCCCGTATTATAGCGGCTTTCCTGAATTGTCACAGAGCGCCGCCCGTGCTGCATCTTCCGCTGTCTCACCACCCTGTTTGCAAAGCGCCGGCCAGCCGGTCCCACGGAGGTTTCGCATGCTAGGTCGTCTAGCCACGCACCTCGCCATTGGCTTGCTGAAACTGCTCGCCCTGTTGCCGTACGGCCTGACCGCACGGTTCGGCGATGGTCTCGGCTGGCTGCTCTACAAGATCCCCAGCCGGCGAAAACGCATCGTACACACCAATCTGAAACTCTGCTTCCCTGACTGGAGCGACGAGCGCCGCGAGGAAATTGCCGGGCAGCATTTCCGCCATGCGATCCGCAGCTACGTCGAACGCAGCGTGCAGTGGTTCGGTTCGGAGAAAAAGCTCGCGAAGCTGATCCAGGTCGACAGCGCGGTCGATCTCGACGATCCGGACCTGCCGCCGACGCTGTTCCTCGGCCTGCATTTCGTCGGCATCGAGGCCGGCTCGATCTGGCTGAATCGTTCGCTGCATCGCCGCTGCGGGTCGCTCTACCAGCCGTTCTCGAACGCGGTGCTCGAGGAGGAGGCGAAGAAGGCGCGCGGGCGTTTCGACGCCGAGATGGTCGGCCGCGCGGACAGCGCACGCGTCGTGCTGCGCTGGCTGCGCGACCGCAAGCCGGTGATGCTCGGCGCCGACATGGACTACGGGCTTCGCAATTCGACGTTCGTGCCGTTCTTCGGCGTGCCCGCCTGCACGCTGACGGCGGTCGGCCGGCTCGCGAAGACGGGCCGTGCGCAGGTCGTGCCGTTCATCGGCGAGGTGCTGCCGAACTACAAAGGCTACCGTCTGAAGGTATTCAAGCCGTGGGAGCATTACCCGACCGGCGACGACGATCTCGACGCGCGGCGGATGAACGAATTCCTCGAGGAGCAGATCCCGCTGCTGCCCGAGCAGTACTACTGGGTGCACAAGCGCTTCAAGACGCGCCCGAACGGCGAGCCGAGCCTGTATTGAGCCATGCTCACGAGAGCGCGGTCACGTGCGTGCCCGCGCTCTCGCTATCTTGGGCACGCCTTTCGCGCGCGCCTGCCACAAATCGTAAGCGGATTGCTGCGCGAGCCACAGATCCGCGCGACCGCCGTTCTCCTCGCCAAGCCACGCCTCGATGCGCAACGCCATTTCCGGCGAGATCCCTGCATGACCACGCAGAATGCGCGACAACGCCGCACGCGTGACGCCGAGTTGCGCCGCGGCCTCGGTGACGGTCAGGCCGAATGCCGGCAGCACGTCGTCGCGCAGCGCTTCGCCTGGATGCGGCGGATTGAAGATACGGGTCATGGTTTGAATTACCTCAGTGGTAGTCCTGGTAATCGACCAGAACAGCGTCGGCACCCTCAAAGCTGAAAGATCTTGATTGCCTCGTCAATTTGACCTGTACGAAAGTACGCGCCCGCGCCATCCCGTGCGTTCGCCGAACCTGCTCGCACGACGACAGGCCCGCCACATCTCGTCAATCTGCCCGCCTGTCGCACACGCGCCCAGTCGACCGATCGACAGATGCGCCCCAATTCGCCCCCACCCGCCCCCGCCCGCGCAGGACGCCCCTGTCGGCTGCATGTATCATTTGCGGTTGAGATCAGCACGACGAACGAGGCGGCCCCGCATGGCGCGGCGTCGAGCACGCCGCGCTGACCGCCTCGTTCGCCATGGAAATCCGGACCCAGTGAAACTCTCGTTCACCAAGATGCACGGCGCGGGCAACGACTTCGTCGTGCTCGACGGCTATTCGCGCGCACTGCCGCCGCTCACCGAAGCGCAGGTGCGTGCGCTCGCCAATCGTCACTTCGGCATCGGCGCCGACCAGCTGCTGCTCGTCGAAAAACCGACCGTCGACGGCGTCGATTTCAAGTACCGGATCTTCAATTGCGACGGCGGCGAGGTCGAACACTGCGGCAACGGCGCGCGCTGCTTCGTGAAGTTCGTCAGCGACCGCGGCCTGACCGACAAGCGCAGCGTGCGCGTGCAGGTGATGAAGGGCCTGATCACGCTGACGATGCAGGACAACGGCGAAGTCGTCGTCGACATGGGTGCGCCCGTGTTCACGCCGGCGCAGGTGCCGTTCGACGCAGCGGGCCTCGAAGGCCGCACCGAGGGCCGCGACACGCTGTGGCCGCTCGACGTCGGCGGCGCGACACGCTGGATCTCGACGGTGACGATGGGCAACCCGCACGCGGTGCAGGTCGTCGACGACACCGAAGCGTATCCGGTGCTGGAAGAAGGCCCGCTGATCGAGCATCACGCGCGCTTCCCGGAGCGCGTGAACGCCGGCTTCATGCAGATCGTGTCGCGCAGCGAGGTGAAGCTGCGCGTGTACGAACGCGCGGCAGGCGAGACGCTCGCGTGCGGCACCGGCGCATGCGCGGCGGTCGCGGCCGGCATCCGGCGCGGCCTGCTCGATTCGCCCGTGACCGTGCACACGCACGGCGGCACGCTGACGATCAGCTGGGACGGCGCGCGCGACGAAGCCGCCGCGCTGATGATGGCCGGGCCCGCCACGACCGTGTTCGAAGGCGAGATCGACCTGCCCGCCTGACCCTGCAACGTCCTTGATAACTGAACGCTCCAGCCACATGAACGATCGCGAAGTCGCCGACTACCTGCTCGCCAATCCCGAATTCTTCGCGCGGCACGCCGAACTGCTCGCGACGATCCGCCTCGCGAACCCGCACGGCAAGGCCGCGATCTCGCTGCAGGAGCGGCAGATGGAGATGCTGCGCGACAAGAACAAGCATCTCGAGCGCCGGCTCGCCGAACTCGTGCGCTATGGCCACGAGAACGACAGCCTGTCCGCGAAGTTCAGCCGCTGGACGGCACGCGTGATCGCGGAACGCGATCCGTACGCGCTGCCGCGCACGATCGCCGACGGTATCGCCGAAGTCTTCGACGTACCGCAGACGGCGCTGCGCGTGTGGGATGTCGCCGACACCTACTCGCAGGCCGACTTCGCGCGCCAGGTCGGCGAGGAAGTGCGCCTGTTCACGAACGGGCTGTCGACGCCGTACTGCGGTGCGAACACGGGCTTCGAGGCCGCGCAGTGGCTCGCGCCCGCGATCGCCGCCCCGGCCGCGAATGCGGCGGAGGGCGCGGACGCCGCGCCGCCGGCCGGCGACGGCTCGGCCGCGTCGGTCGCGCTGCTCGCGCTGCGTGCGCCGCTCGCCGGCAACGATGCGCCCGCGTTCGGCCTGCTCGTGCTCGGCTCGCCCGACCCGCGCCGCTTCCACGACGGGATGGCCACCGACTTCCTCGCGCAGATCGCGACGCTCGCGAGCGCCGCGCTCACGCGCCTGCTGCCGCACTGATCCTTCCGCAAGCGATGACAGACGATCCGATCGCCGCCTACCTGTCGAACCTGAAGCACGTCAGGCAGCTGTCGGAACACACGCTGCGCGGCTACACGCACGAACTCGACGAACTGAAGAAGCTCGCGAACGGCCGGCCGCTCGAAGCGCTGACGGCCGCCGACATGCGCGGCGCGGTCGCGCGCGCGCATTCGGGCGGGCTGTCTGCCCGGTCGATCTCGCACCGGCTGTCCGCGTGGCGCGCGTTCTACCGCTGGCTCGCGCAGCGCGTCGAGATGCCCGCGAACCCGGTCGCCGCGGTGCGCGCGCCGAAACGCGCAAAGACATTGCCGAAGGCGCTGTCGGTCGACGATGCTTCCGCATTGATGGACGCGCCGCTCGCCAACACGACCGAAGGCATCCGCGATCACGCGATCCTCGAGCTGTTCTATTCGTCCGGTCTGCGCCTCGCCGAGCTGATCGGGCTCGACGTCATGTACACGCAGGCCGACGGCTACCGCTCGGCCGGCTGGCTCGACCTCGCCGAAGCCGAAGTCACCGTGCGCGGCAAGGGCAACAAGGAGCGCAAGGTGCCGGTCGGCCGCAAGGCGATCGACGCGCTGAACGCATGGCTCGCGGTACGCAGCGAATTCGTGAAGCACGATCCGCATCCGCTGTTCGTGTCCGTGCGCGGCAACCGGATGTCGCCGGGCGTCGTGCGCGAGCGCGTGAAGCGCGCGGCGCTCACCGCGGGCATCCCCGCCAACGGCCATCCGCACGTGCTGCGCCACTCGTTCGCGACGCACGTGCTGCAGTCGAGCGGCGACCTGCGCGCGGTGCAGGAACTGCTCGGCCACGCGAGCGTCTCCGCGACGCAGGTCTATACGTCGCTCGACTTCCAGCATCTCGCGAAGATTTACGACAGCGCGCATCCGCGCGCGAAGAAGCGCGACTGACGCGCGTCCCGTATGACCCGCCGCGCGCGGCGACCTGCAACGGTCGGTGTCGCGCACGGCCCATTTCGATCTCATCATGCAAACCGTCACCCTCAAGCCGTCCAAGGAAAAATCGCTGCTGCGCCGCCATCCGTGGATCTACGCCAATGCGATCGACCGCGTCGACGGCAAGCCCGCCCCCGGCGCGACCGTGATCGTGCGCGCGCACGACGGCCGCTTCCTCGCGCGCGGCGCGTACAGCCCGCAATCGCAGATCCGCGTGCGCGTGTGGAGCTTCGACGAGAACGAGCCGATCGACCACGCGTTCTTCAAGCGCCGCGTGCAGCGCGCGGTCACGCACCGCACGACGATGGTGTCGGGCACGGGCGCGGTGCGGCTCGTGTTCGGCGAAGCCGACGGGCTGCCGGGGCTGATCGTCGACTATTACGTCGCGGACACCGCCGAAGCCGGCGCCGCGCCGCGCGGCCAGCTGGTCTGCCAGTTCATGGCCGCGGGCGTCGAGGCATGGAAGGATGCGATCGTGAAGGCGCTCGTCGGCGCCACGGACTGCCCGAACGTCTATGAACGCTCGGATGTGTCGATCCGCGACAAGGAAGGGCTCGAACAGACGACCGGCGTGCTGGCCGGCGATGCGCCGCCCGCGACGCTGATCTCGAACGAAAACGGCGTGCGCTATCACGTCGACGTGCCGAACGGCCACAAGACAGGCTTCTACGTCGACCAGCGCGACAACCGCGCACTGGTGGCGCAATACGCGGCCGATCGTGACGTGCTGAACTGCTTCTGCTACACGGGCGGCTTCTCGCTCGCCGCACTCAAGGGCGGCGCGAAGCGCGTCGTATCGATCGACTCGTCGGGCGATGCGCTCGCGCTCGCGCAGCAGAACGTCGTCGCCAACGGCTTCGACGCCGAACGCGCGACCTGGCTCGACGCCGACGCATTCAAGACCCTGCGCCGCCTCGTCGACGAAGGCGAGCGTTTCGACCTGATCGTGCTCGATCCGCCGAAGTTCGCGCCGACCCGCGACAGCGTCGATCGCGCGGCACGCGCGTACAAGGACATCAACCTGAGCGGCTTCAAGCTGCTGCGTCCGGGCGGCCTGCTGTTCACGTACTCGTGCTCGGGTGCGATCGACATGGACCTGTTCCAGAAGATCGTCGCGGGCGCGGCCGCCGACGCGAAGGTCGACGCGCGCATCCTGAAGCGCCTCGGCGCGGGCGTCGATCACCCGCTGCTCGCCGCGTTCCCGGAAGGCGAATATCTGAAGGGCCTGCTGTTGCAAATCGTCTGATTGCCCCGATCTACGCGCGTGACCGTTCGCCGGCCGCGGCCCCGCGCCCGGCGGATCCGCGCTCCCGCCTGTCGTTCGGACGACGGGCGAGGGCTTGACAGGTATGTTTCAATGGATGGTTGTGCGCCCCGGCTGGCAAAGCCCCGGGCGCGACGCACATCCTGGTTTTGACCCCGATTCACGAACCACAGGCGATTGACATGGCCACTCCCGTCACCATCCTCACCGGCTTCCTCGGCAGCGGCAAGACGACGCTGCTCAAGCGCATCCTGAACGAACAGCACGGCATGAAGATCGCCGTGATCGAGAACGAGTTCGGCGAAGAGAACATCGACAACGAGATCCTCATCCAGGATTCGAACGAGCAGATCATCCAGATGAGCAACGGCTGCATCTGCTGCACGATCCGCGGCGACCTCGCGCGCACGCTCGGCGATCTCGCCGCGAAGAAGCGCGAAGGCAAGCTCGACTTCGACCGCATCGTGATCGAAACGACCGGCCTCGCGAACCCGGGCCCGGTCGCGCAAACCTTCTTCATCGACAGCGAAATCGCCGACGATTTCCTGCTCGACGCGGTCATCACGCTGGTGGACGCAAAGCACGCGAACGCGCAGCTCGACGAGCACGAAGTCGTGCAGCGCCAGGTCGGCTTCGCCGATCGCCTGTTCATCACGAAGTCGGACCTGGTCGACGACCAGACGGTGGCCGGCCTGAAGCACCGCCTGATGCACATGAACCCGAAGGCCGCGATCAAGGTCGTGAACTTCGGCGAAGCCGACATCAAGGAAATCTTCGACCTGCGCGGCTTCAACCTGAACGCGAAGCTCGAGATCGACCCCGACTTCCTCGCCGAAGACGATCACGCGCATCACCACCACGATCACGACCATGATCACGATCACGCCAGTTGCGACCACGATCACGGCCAATGCGCGCACGATCACGACCACGGCCACCACCATCACCACCACGCGCACCACGACGACAAGATCAAGTCGTTCGTGTACCGCAACGACCGCCCGTTCGACCCGAACAAGCTGGAAGACTTCCTCGGCGGCATCCTGCAGATCTACGGCGAGCGGATGCTGCGCTACAAGGGCGTGCTGTACATGAAGGGCGTCGACCGCAAGGTCGTGTTCCAGGGCGTGCACCAGATGATGGGCAGCGACCTCGCGTCGAAGTGGCTGCCGGTCGAGAAGAAGACGAACAAGATGGTGTTCATCGGCGTCGATCTGCCGCAGGACCTGATCACCGACGGCCTCGACGCCTGCCTCGCCTGACGCGCACGGGGCAAGCGCCGCACACGCCGCCGGGCGGCCGCCTCGCAGGCGGCTGCGGCGGCCGCGGAGCGCCCTTTTTGGGCAGGGTTTCGCCGTCATCGCTTTTTCGCGATTTGCGCGTTATATTTTCTAGATATTGGCGCAGCCGACGGGGATCGACCCGATACGGCGCCCGCTTGCGATTCAGTTACAATACGTGCCCGCTGGAGTACGGCAACAAACAGGCCCGGTTCTTGCTGAACCAGTTTTCCGGGCATCGCAACCGCGCCGGATCGCCAATCCGCCTCCCGGCCGCGGCCGATGCGATGTGCCGCGCAGCACACCGGTTCGCAGCGCGCGCAACTCCGCGCCAGGCCTATCCTGGTATTTGAGAACCGGTTTTCCAGAGGCTTTCGGCCCCGCGGCGGCAAATCGCAAATGAATGCAAACGCGGTTGCGGGTAATCCCAAAGTGCAGGCAATATCTCTCGATTTGCCGCACATTGAAGAAGCAAGCAGATGACGAAGAAACTCTTGACCGAAGCCGAAATCCTGAAGATGAGCGACAAGGATTACATGAATGAGGATCAGCTCGCCTTCTTCAAAAATCGGCTCGAACAGTTGCAGGCGGACATCCTCAAGAATGCAGGCCAGACGACCGAGAACCTGCGCGAGACGGTGATCGTCCCCGATCCCGCCGATCGTGCGACGATCGAGGAAGAGCACGCGCTCGAACTGCGTACGCGCGATCGCGAACGCAAGCTCCTCAAGAAGGTTCAGCAGTCGCTCGCCCGCATCGATTCCGGCGATTACGGCTGGTGCGAGGAAACCGGCGAGCCGATCGGCATTCCGCGCCTGCTCGCGCGTCCGACCGCCACGCTGTCGCTCGAGGCGCAGGAGCGCCGCGAGCTGCGCCAGAAGCTGTTCGGCGACTGATCGAGCGGCGTTCCGCTCAAACACGCTGCTTCCCGAAAGCGCGCGGCCTGCCGCGCGCTTTTTGTTTTTCCGGCACCGCTTCCCGGTCCGTCGATTTGCCCACCCGGCCTCTTGATATCCCGGCGCCCGCCCTAAAATGAATCGGACGCGCGCCGGGCCGCTTCCCGGCGCACGGCGAGTTACGCGGCGGCGCCTCGCGCCCCCGACTCTTCCCCGTTTTTCTCAAGGAACGCAGATGGAGCAATTTCACGGCACGACCATCGTTTCGGTCCGGCGCGGCGACAAGGTCGCGCTCGGCGGCGACGGCCAGGTAACCCTCGGCAACATCGTCATGAAGGGTGGCGCGCGGAAAGTGCGGCGGATCTACAACAACCAGGTATTGGTCGGATTCGCGGGCGGCACCGCCGATGCGTTCTCGCTGCTCGACCGCTTCGAGGCGAAGCTCGAGAAGCACCAGGGCAACCTGACCCGCGCGGCCGTCGAGCTCGCGAAGGACTGGCGCACCGACCGGATGCTGCGCCGCCTCGAGGCGATGCTGATCACGGCCGATGCCACCACCACGCTCGTGATCACCGGCAACGGCGACGTGCTCGACCCGGAAGGCGGCATCTGCGCGATCGGCTCGGGCGGTGCGTATGCGCAGGCCGCGGCCCGCGCGCTGGTAGAGAACACCGAGCTGTCGCCGCGCGAGATCGTCGAGAAGTCGCTCGGGATCGCCGGCGACATGTGCATCTACACGAACCACAACCGCATCATCGAAACGATCGAGTAAGGACAGCCCCATGAGCACCATGACCCCTGCCGAGATCGTCTCGGAACTCGACAAGCACATCATCGGCCAGGCGAAGGCGAAGAAGGCCGTCGCGGTCGCGCTGCGCAACCGCTGGCGCCGCCAGCAGGTCGCCGACCCGCTGCGCCAGGAAATCACGCCGAAGAACATCCTGATGATCGGGCCGACGGGCGTCGGCAAGACCGAAATCGCACGCCGCCTCGCGAAGCTCGCCGACGCGCCGTTCATCAAGATCGAAGCAACCAAGTTCACCGAAGTCGGCTACGTCGGCCGTGACGTCGACAGCATCGTGCGCGACCTGATCGAGATCTCGGTCAAGCAGACGCGCGAATCCGAGATGCGCAAGGTGCGCAGCAAGGCGACCGACCAGGCGGAAGACCGCATCCTCGACATCCTGCTGCCGCAACCGCGCGCGGTGGGCTTCGGCGGCAACGCCGAACACGCGAACGACGACAACAACGCGACGCGCCAGACGTTCCGCAAGCGCCTGCGCGAAGGCCAGCTCGACGACAAGGAAGTCGAGCTCGACCTCGAGCAGCCGTCGGCCGGCATGGACATCATGGCGCCGCCGGGAATGGAAGAGATGACCGAGCAGATCCGCTCGATGTTCTCGAACCTCGGCAGCGGCAAGAAGCAGCGCCGCAAGGTGAAGATCAAGGAAGCGCTGAAGCTGCTGACCGACGAGGAAGCGGCGAAGATGCTCAACGACGAGGAAGTGAAGACGAAGGCCGTGCAGAACGTCGAGCAGAACGGCATCGTGTTCCTCGACGAAATCGACAAGATCACGTCGCGCAACAACGAAGGCAGCGGCGGCGAAGTGTCGCGCCAGGGCGTGCAGCGCGACCTGCTGCCGCTCGTCGAAGGCACGACGGTCAACACGAAGTACGGGATGGTGAAGACCGATCACATCCTGTTCATCGCGAGCGGTGCATTCCACCTCGCGAAGCCGAGCGACCTGATTCCGGAACTGCAGGGGCGCTTTCCGATCCGCGTCGAGCTCGACTCGCTGTCGGTGAACGATTTCGAAGCGATCCTCGTCGCGACCGACGCAAGCCTCGTCAAGCAGTACCAGGCGCTGCTCGCGACCGAAGACGTGCAGCTCGAATTCGCCGACGACGGCATCCGCCGCCTCGCGGAAATTGCCTATTCGGTCAACGAGAAGACCGAGAACATCGGTGCGCGCCGCCTGTATACGGTGATCGAGAAGCTGCTCGAGGAAGTGTCGTTCTCGGCCGGCAACCACGCCGGCGAGCGCGTGACGATCGACGCGAAGTATGTCGATCGCGCGCTCGGCGAAGTGTCGCAGGACGAAGACCTGTCGCGCTACGTGCTGTAACGCGCACGGCGCCGGATGAAAAACGGGCGGCCCCTTTCGTCGGGGGCCGCCCGTTTTCGCTGGTGCGCCGCTTACTGCCGCACCGGCTTCTTCGCGAGCTTGCGCTGCAGCGTGCGGCGGTGCATGTTCAGCGCACGCGCAGTCGCTGAAATATTGTTGTTGTTCTCGGCCAGCACGCGCTGGATGTGTTCCCATTCGAGCCGGTCGACCGACAGCACGACCGGATTCTCCAACGCTTCGTCGGCCTGCACTTCGGTCGCGTTGGTCTGCAGCGCGGCCAGGATCGACTCGACGTTCGCGGGTTTCGCGAGATAGTTGTCGGCGCCTTCCTTCACCGCCTGCACGGCGGTCGCGATGCTCGCGTAGCCGGTCAGCACCAGGATCCGCGCGTCGGGCTGCAGGTCGCACAGCGGCGCAATCAGGCTCAGGCCAGAATCCTCGCCGAGATGTAGGTCGACGGTGATGAACTGGAACTTGCCGCCGGCGGCGAGCCGGAGCGCCGCCTCCTTGTCGTGCGCCTGCTGGACCGCATAACCGCGGCGCTCGAGGCCGCGCGCGAGCGTGCCCGCGAACACCTCGTTGTCGTCGATCACCAGGAAATTGTTCTCGCTCATGTGGTTTCTCCGTCTACGTGTTGGTTGAGGCGGCCGACGCCGCGACGCGCACGACCGGCAGCCGCAGCACGGCCCGCGTGCCGCGCGCGGCGGTCGTACCGGCCGGGCGACTCTCCGGCGTGCCGGTTGCCCTTTCGGCCGGGCGCTGGCCCGCGCGCTGTGCCGATCCTGCCGCGGCGTGACCATTCGCCGCACTGCCCGCCCGCCCGTTGCCGCCCGACGCGCGCGGCACGATATCGGACAGTTCGATCTCGCCGCCGAGCCGCGCGGCCGCGCTGAACGCGAGATACAGGCCGACCCCGTGCCCGCCCTGCGTGCTGTCGACCGGCATCGCGCCGAGCGATTCACGCAGCGAGGCCGGAATGCCGGGCCCGTCGTCGCATACCTCGAATTCGATCTCGTCAGCCGCCCCGGCGTGCGCGACCTTCGCGGCCAGCGTCACGCGCTGCGGGCTCGCGCGCGCGGCGTTGTCGAGCAGGATCGTCAGGATCTGGCCGGCCGCGACGGTGTCGTCGAGCGCGACGCCCGCCGGGCGCGCGCCGAGCAATTCGAACTGTACGTGCGGATGCCGCAGGCGCCAGTGCTCGACGAACGTATCGAGCCAGTCGTCCACCGGCTGGCGGCTCGCCGGCGTACTCGCCCGGCTGCGCAGGCGCGCGAGCGCCGACGTGCAGAGCGTCATCTGTTCCTCGAGCACCTTCAGGTCGGCGTCGTAGCGGGCCAGCCCCGGATCGTCACGTGCGGCGTCGCGCAGCTCTTCGGCGAGCATCGCGATCGTCGACAGCGGCGTGCCCATTTCGTGCGCGACGGTAGCGGCCTGCACGCCGAGCGCAACGGCCCGCTCGTCGCGCAGCAGATGCTGCTGCGCCTCGCCGAGCGCCGCGTCACGCTGGCGCAGCGCGTTCGACATGCGCGCGACGAACCACGCGATCAGCCCGACGCTGACCATGAAGTTCGCCCACATGCCGGTACGATAGTAGTCGAACAGGTTCGCCGGATTGTCCATGTTGAGCGGCACCGAGTCGAAGCCGAGCGCCGCGTAGCACGCGACCGCGAACGCTGCGAGCCAGATCATCAGGTGCCACGGCAGCACGGCCGCCGCGATCGCGAGCGAAGGCAGGTACAGCGACACGAACGGGTTGGTCGTGCCGCCCGACAGGAACAACAGCGCGGACAGCGCGCCGAGGTCGACCCACAATTGGCCGAGCAGCTCGAAATTGGTCTCGGGCCGCGCGCGCAGCACGCGCACCCAGGTCAGTGCGTTGAAAACGATTTCGAGCGCGATGACCATCAGCATCGCCGGCAACGGCAGATGCACGCCGAAATAGGTCTGCACGACACCGATCGTCACGAGCTGGCCGATGATCGCGAGATTGCGGAGCCAGAACAGGTGACTGAGGTTGACGCGCCCGGTGGTGGTGATTCGTTGCATCCGAGCAGTTTACCCGTTTAGCGGGCGGCGCCCCTAGCGGGGCCGGATCGGCACGAGGCAAACGGGACGCCACGCGTGCGCGGCCGATGCCGTCAGCGGGCCGCGCCGGCCATCCGCCGCGCGATCTCGTCGGCCAGGCACTCGGGGCAGAGGCAGCGTGCGCCGGCCGCGGGCGGCGTACCGCCGGGCAAGACCGGCATCGACGCGCACCAGCATTCGAACGGCTGCGTGCGGGCGCCGCAGTCGAAGCTGCGCCCGCAGTGCGGGCACCGTGCACGGCGCGGGGCGGAACGGGCGTCGACGGCAGGATCGGTCATGGCGGAAGCGCTCGAGCGGGCGTGAAGCCGCCCGACGCGACAAGCATAGCGCGACGAACGGATTTTGCACGCCGGCCGTCAGGCCGAGGGCCATTCCCAACGCCCGCGAACCGCCCCGCCGCCACCGCCCGCGCAGCGCTGCCCGGATCGCTGCCCACATCGCGCCGCGCCATAGCCGGCGGGCCGCCGCGTGCGGTGCCCGGGCGCCGCCGCCGGTGTTCCGGCCCGTCCAAAAACCCGATGCTGCGCTGCGCCACTCCTGTACAATTCGCCGTGTTTCAACCGTTCCCAGCCAGAGCCGCCGCCATGTCCGAGCCCATCGACCTCTCGCAGATCGCCCCTACGCTGAAAGCAGAAATCCTCGCCGAGGCGCTGCCGTACATCCGTCGTTACCACGGCAAGACCGTGGTCATCAAATACGGCGGCAACGCGATGACGGAAGAGCGGCTCAAGCAAGGCTTCGCGCGCGACGTGATCCTGCTGAAACTGGTCGGCATCAATCCGGTGATCGTCCACGGCGGCGGTCCGCAGATCGATCACGCACTGAAGAAGATCGGCAAGGCCGGCACCTTCATCCAGGGCATGCGCGTCACCGACGAAGAGACGATGGAAGTCGTCGAATGGGTGCTGGGCGGCGAAGTGCAGCAGGACATCGTGATGCTGATCAACCACTTCGGCGGCCACGCGGTGGGCCTGACGGGCAAGGACGGCGGCCTGATCCATGCGCGCAAGCTGCTGATGCCGGACCGCGACAACCCGGGCCAGTACATCGACATCGGCCAGGTCGGCGAAGTCGAGGCGATCAACCCGGCCGTCGTGAAGGCGCTGCAGGACGACGCGTTCATCCCGGTGATCTCGCCGATCGGCTTCGGCGAGGACGGCCTGTCGTACAACATCAACGCCGACCTCGTCGCGGGCAAGCTTGCCACCGTGCTGAACGCCGAGAAGCTGCTGATGATGACCAACATCCCGGGCGTGATGGACAAGGACGGCAACCTGCTGACCGATCTCTCCGCGCGCGAGATCGACGCGCTGTTCGAAGACGGCACGATCTCCGGCGGCATGCTGCCGAAGATCTCGTCGGCGCTCGACGCCGCGAAGAGCGGCGTGAAGTCGGTGCACATCGTCGACGGCCGGATCGAGCACTCGGTGCTGCTGGAAATCCTGACCGAGCAGCCGTTCGGCACGATGATCCGCTCGCATTGAGCACGCGCCGCCAGTCCCCTGCTCCCGACCTGCCGGCGTCGCTGCGACGCCGGCGCATCTCCCGCAGCCGGCCGCGCGCCGGCGCGCCCGTCTGGCTGTTCGATCTCGACAACACGCTTCACCACGCATCGCACGCGATCTTTCCCGAGATCAACCGCGCGATGACGCAGTACATCATCGACGCGCTGCACGTCGAGCGCGCCGAAGCCGACCGCCTGCGCACCGGCTACACCGAGCGCTACGGCGCCGCGCTGCTCGGCCTTGCGCGCCACCATCCGATCGATCCGCAAGATTTCCTGCGCGTGGTCCACACGTTTTCCGACCTGCCTGCGATGATCCGCGCCGAGCGCGGCCTCGCGCGCATCGTCGCCGCGCTGCCGGGCCGCAAGCTGATCCTGACCAACGCGCCGGAGAACTACGCGCGCGCGGTGCTGCGCGAGCTGCGCATCGAGCGGCTGTTCGAGCGCGTGATCGCGATCGAGCACATGCGCGACCGCCGCACGTGGCGCGCGAAGCCCGACCACGCGATGCTGCGCCGGACGCTGCGCGCCGCGCATGCCCGGCTCGCCGACGCGATCCTCGTCGAAGACACCCGCAGCCACCTGAAGCGCTACAAGCGTCTCGGCATCGGCACCGTATGGATCACCGGCCACCTTCCGGGCCATCTGCCGAACATTGGCCGTCCGCATTATGTCGACCAACGCATTCGTTCGTTAAAATCGCTCCGACTGGGCACACGATCGGGGCGACAGAAATGCAGCCGACTTACCCGCAGGACCAAGCCGTAAAGGAAGACCAGGCCACGCCGTCCCGCCCGCGCCCGAAGCCGGGCGAGCGGCGCGTGATGATCCTGCAGACGCTCGCCGCGATGCTCGAGGCGCCGAAACCCGAGAAAATCACGACCGCCGCGCTCGCGGCCCGGCTCGACGTGTCGGAGGCTGCCCTCTACCGGCATTTCACCAGCAAGGCGAAGATGTACGAAGGGCTGATCGAGTTCATCGAGCAGGCGCTGTTCGGGCTCGTCAACCAGATCGTCGCGAAGGAGCCGAACGGCGTGCAGCAGGCGCGCACGATCGCGCTGACGATGCTCAACTTCGCCGCGAAGAACCCGGGCATGACGCGCGTGCTGACCGGCGAGGCGCTGGTCGGCGAGGACGAGCGGCTGACCGAGCGCGTGAACCAGTTGCTCGACCGCATCGAGGCGACCGTCAAGCAATGCCTGCGCGTCGCGCGCACCGAAGCGAACGCGCCGCAGGAGGGCGCGGCGCCATTCGTGCTTCCGGCCGACTACGATCCGGCCGCCCGCGCGAGCCTGCTCGTCAGCTACGTGATCGGCCGGTGGCACCGCTTCGCGAAGGGCGGGTTCCAGAAACCGCCCGGCGAACAGGCCGATGCGCATCTGCGGCTGATCCTGCAGTGAGACGACGCGGCCGCGGCGGCCCCGCCCGCGCCCGAATCCGCGCGCCGCAATTTCCGCTATACTTTGCCGACTGTCGCCCCTCGGGCGGCAGCCAGAACGCGCCGATTTGCTGACTCGATTGCGGGCGCGCGAACCAGCCAGGGCCTTGATTCGTCTTCGTCCCGGCGGTTCACTACAAATGCGGCTAAAGAGGTCGTCAGCCGCGCATCTCCGACTCCGCGCATCGCCGACACCATTTAGCTGCCCAGTCATAAGGCGGAACGAATGGAATCGATCGGCATCGTCGCTCCACAGACCATGCACTTCGCCGAACCGCTGCGCTTGCAAAGCGGCAGCGTGATCGGCAACTATCAGCTCGTCGTCGAGACGTACGGCGAACTCAACGCCGCGCGCTCGAACGCGGTGCTCGTCTGCCACGCGCTCAACGCGTCGCACCACGTCGCCGGCGTCTACGCGGACGATCCGCGCAGCACCGGCTGGTGGGACAACATGGTCGGGCCCGGCAAGCCGCTCGACACCAACCGCTTCTTCGTGATCGGCGTGAACAACCTCGGCTCGTGCTTCGGCTCGACCGGCCCGATGAGCATCGACCCGTCGTCCGGCAAGCCGTACGGCGCAAGCTTTCCGGTCGTCACCGTCGAGGACTGGGTGCACGCGCAGGCACGCGTCGCCGACGCATTCGGCATCGAGCGCTTCGCCGCCGTGATGGGCGGCAGCCTCGGCGGGATGCAGGCGCTCGCGTGGAGCCTGATGTATCCGGAGCGCGTCGCGCACTGTATCGACATCGCGTCGACGCCGAAGCTGTCCGCGCAGAACATCGCGTTCAACGAGGTCGCGCGCTCGGCGATCCTGTCCGATCCCGACTTCCACGGCGGCGACTACTACGCGCACGGCGTGAAGCCGAAGCGCGGCCTGCGCGTCGCGCGGATGATCGGCCACATCACGTACCTGTCCGACGACGACATGGCCGAGAAATTCGGCCGTGCGCTGCGCCGCGCCGACGGCGCGCTCGACGCCTACAACTTCAGCTTCGACGTCGAGTTCGAGGTCGAGTCGTACCTGCGCTACCAGGGCGACAAGTTCGCCGACTACTTCGACGCGAACACGTACCTGCTGATCACGCGCGCGCTCGACTACTTCGACCCGGCGAAGGCGTTCGACGGCAACCTGACGGCCGCGCTCGCGCACACGCAGGCGAAATACCTGATCGCGAGCTTCTCGACCGACTGGCGTTTCGCGCCGGCCCGCTCGCGCGAGATCGTGAAGGCGCTGCTCGACAACAAGCGCACGGTCAGTTACGCGGAAATCGACGCGCCGCACGGCCACGACGCTTTCCTGCTCGACGACGCGCGCTATCACAACCTGATCCGCGCGTATTACGAACGAATCGCCAACGAGGTGGGCGCATGAACCAGCAAGCGCTGAATTCCCTGTCCGCACGCGCGGACTTCCGCACGATCGCGCGCTGGGTCGAGCCGCGTTCGACGGTGCTCGACCTCGGCTGTGGCGACGGCTCGCTGCTCGCGCTGCTGATGGAAGAGCTGGACGTGACCGGCTACGGGATCGAGCTGAACGACGCGGGCGTGCTCGCGAGCGCGAAGAACGGCATCAACGTGATCCAGCAGAACCTCGAAGACGGCCTGCGCCTGTTCGAGGACCACAGCTTCGACATCGCGATCCTGTCGCAGACGTTGCAGACGATCCACCAGACGGCCGCGATCCTGCGCGAAACCGCGCGGGTCGGACGCGAATGCATCGTGTCGTTCCCGAATTTCGGCTACTGGCCGCACCGGCTGTCGGTGCTGAACGGCCGGATGCCGGTGTCGAAGGCGCTGCCTTACCAGTGGCACAACACGCCGAACGTGCGGGTGCTGACGATCGAGGATTTCGAGGCGCTCGCGCCCGAAGTCGGCGTGACGATCCTCGACCGCGTCGTGCTGCACGAAGGCCAACCGATTCGATGGGGAGCGAACTGGCGTGGTAGTCTTGCTGTCTACCGCGTCAAGCGCAGCTGAGCCGGGGAGCCGTTGACGGACGCCGTCGGCCTGCACGCACGTGCAGCCGCGCCGCTGCGCTACCCGCGCTGTCGCCGCCATCGGTCAACGCTATCCAGTTCCATTCCATGTCGAAAACGCCACACGAGGCGCCCGCACTCACCGCTCACGAGGATCACCCCGGCTGGCGAGCCTACCTGAACACGCACATGCTGATCTGCGTGTTCCTCGGTTTCACGTCGGGTCTGCCCCTCTTCACGCTCGTCTACCTCGTGCAGGCATGGCTGCGCTCCGAGGGCGTGAACCTGAAGGAAATCGGCCTGTTCGCGCTGATCCAGTTCCCGTACACGTGGAAGTTCCTGTGGGCGCCGCTGATGGACCGCTACGTCCCGCGCCTGCCCGGCTGGCGGCCGGGCCGCCGGCGCGGCTGGCTGCTGCTCACGCAGCTGCTGGTGGCGGGCGCGATCGCCGCACTCGGCTTCGTGTCGCCGCGCGACTCGATCTGGACGGTGGCCGCGCTCACCACGCTCGTCGCGTTCTTCGGCGCGAGCGCCGACATCGTGATCGACGCCTACCGCCGCGAGCTGCTGCGCGACACCGAGCAGGGCCTCGGCAACGCCATCCACGTGAACGCGTACAAGCTCGCCGCGCTGATCCCCGGCTCGCTGGCACTGATCCTGTCCGACCACCTGCCGTGGGACGTCGTGTTCGCGCTCACCGGCGCGTTCATGCTGCCGGGCATCCTGATGACGCTCGTCGTGCGCGAGCCCGAAGTGGTCGGCGCGCCGCCGCGCAACCTGCGCGACGCGATCGTGCTGCCGTTCCGCGAATTCATCCAGCGCGACGGCTGGGCCGGCGCGCTGCTCGTCATCGCGTTCATTTTCCTGTTCAAGATCGGCGACACGATGGCCACCACGCTGTCGACGTCGTTCTTCCTCGACATCGGCTTCTCTCGCACCGAGATCGGCATCGTCGCGAAGACCACCGCGCTCGTCGCGAGCGTCGCCGGCGGCATCATCGGCGGCATCTGGCTCGTGAAGATCGGCATCGGCCGCGGGTTGTGGATCTTCGGCGCGCTGCAGATGGTGTCGACGCTCGGCTTCGCGTGGCTCGCGCAGCTCGGCCCCGGTTCGCCCGTGCTCGCGATGCTGTACGACTTCACCGTGTCGACGAGCCATGCGATCGCGTCGGTGCTGTCGGTATTCGGCATGGCCGTCACGCCGCAATTCAGCCCGATGACCGTTGCGCTCGCGCTCGTCTATGGCTTCGAAACCTTCACGACGGGCCTGACGATGGCCGCGTTCGTCGCGTACATCGCGAGCACGACCGACCCGCGCTATACGGCCACGCAGTTCGCGCTGTTCACGAGCCTCGCGTCGGTGCCGCGCACGCTCGCATCGGCCGCGAGCGGCTTCATCGTCGCGAAGATCGGCTGGTTCGACTACTTCATCGTGTGCACCGCGCTCGCGATTCCCGGCATGCTGTTGCTGTTCAAGATCGCGCCGTGGAACGGGACCGCACGCAACGGCGAGGCCAGCCGTGCGCAGTAACGGCCTGCATCGCCTCGCGCGCGTTGCGGCTTCGTTGAGCGTCGGTGCTGCGGCGCTTGCCGCGGGGTTCGCCCATGCGACCGACGCCGGCACGTCCGCGGCCACCGCCGCGGGTTCCGCACCGGCCGCGGCACCGGCTTCGCCGCCGGCGAATTCAACGGCCGCCGCACCCGCTCAGCCAGCCACCGCCGAACCCGCGCAGCCGACCGGCGCCACCGCGTCGACGAAAGCTTATGCGCAGTCCTCGCAGCAGGTCCGTTACGGCGACGCCATTGCGTTTCGCACGCTGATTCCGTCGCCGCTGCTCGAGCAGCTCACCGCGAACGAATACGCGCAGATCGTGCAGGCCGCCGCCGACAGCAATCGCCTGCTGCCCGCAAACCAGCCGCGCGTGAAGCGCCTGCGTGCGATCGTCGCGAAGCTCGCGCCGTATTCGGTGAAATGGAACGACCGCGTGAAGAGCTGGGCGTGGGACGTCAACGCGATCCGCTCGCGCGACATTCGCCTGACCTGCCTGCCGGGCGGCAAGGTGCTCGTGTACGGCGGCCTGCTCGACCGCGTCCGCCTGAACGACGACGAGCTCGGCGTGCTGCTCGCGCACGGCATTGCGCACGCGCTGCGCGAACATGCGCGCAGCAACTTCAGCGCGACCTCGCAGACGTCGCTGCGCGCGGCCGCGCTGCCGCCGCTGTTCGGTGTCGGCGAGCCGCTGCCGCAGGCACTGAACCTCGGCGAACGCCTGCAGTCGCTTCACTACGACCCGACCGACGAGACCGAGGCCGACGTGATCGGCGGCGACATCGCCGCACGTGCGGGCTTCGATCCCCGCGCGGCGATCACGCTGTGGGACAAGCTCGCGGTCGCGACGCGCGGGAACAAGGCGACGGGCTTCATCTATACGCACCCGTACAGCACTGCCCGCCGCCAGGACCTGCTGAACCGCCTGCCGGATCTGATGCCGCTGTACGCGAAGGCCGTGGGCAAGCGTGTCGACACGCTGCCCGACTACGCGGGCATCAGCGCACAGCGGCGCAAGATCGTGCGGCGCTGAGCACGCGGCAGCGCTGCACACCGCTTCCCCGCGCGTGGCACCGCCGCTGCGCGCCGCCGTTCGCTCAGGTCGTCAGGTCGATCGCAGCCCGATCGCCAACCGGCCGGCTTCCGCTCTCACGCATCCAGCGCACCTCGTCCCCCGGGCTCCGGCCGAACAGCCGCTTGAACTCGCGGCTGAACTGCGACGCGCTCGCATAGCCGACGCGTGCGGCCGCCGCACCGGCGCCGACCCCGTCCTGCACCATCATCAGCCGCGCCTGGTGCAGCCGGGCGGCCTTCACGTACTGCATCGGCGATGTCGCCGTCACGTGCTTGAACTGTGCATGGAACACCGCGAGGCTCATCCCGGCCTCGCGCGCGAGCGTCTCGACGTCGAGATCGGCCTTCAGGTCGGCATGGATGCGCCGCAGCGCCTTCGCGATGCGGCCGAAGTGATGCTGCTGGACGAGCGCCGCGCGGATCGCGTCACCCTGCTCGCCCGTCAGCACCCGATACGCGATCTCCCGCATGATCGCGGGGCCCAGCACGCGCGTGTCGTGCGGCGACGCGAGCGCTTCGAGCAGCCGCAGCACGGCATCCGCCAGCGGCGCATCGAGCGGCGTCGAATAGACGCCGAGCGGCTCGCTGACGGCCGCGCCGAGCGTCTCGTCGAGCAGGATCGCGAGCTCGGCTATCACCGCGAGATCGACGCGGATCGAGATCGCGAGAAACGGCTCGTCCTGGCTCGCGAAGGTCTCGCATTCGAACGGCAGCGGCACCGACAGCACGAGGTACTGCTGCGCGTCGTACACGAACGAGCGCTCGCCGAGATAGCCGAGCTTGCGCCCCTGGCACACGACGATGATGCTCGGCTCGTACAGCACCGGCATGCGCGGCGCAGGACGGCTCACGCGGATGAAGCGCACGCCGTCGATCGCCGCGAGCGTGTCGCCCTCGTTCGGCGCGAGGCGCGTATGCAGCTCGACCATGCGGCGCTGCATCCGGTCGCCCGAGTCGTTGAAAAGGGGCTCGAAGCTCATCTGTGCGGTCCTGTCCGGCAAGAGAATCTGGCTCGCAATGTAGCACCTTGAATGCGTTTTGACGGCTGTTTGCACGCAGTTCGAGAGGAATAGGCAAATCTTCCAGACCTTCGTGTATTTCACTGCGGCGCCGCGCTCCTTACGATGACGTCCTGCCTCGCCGCATCGCCACATGATGCGACGGCAGTCCGTTTCACCGGATGCTTTCCGGACAAGGAGCCCATCGCATGAGCACTACCTATGCCTACGCGGCGACCGATTCGCGCTCGCCGCTCGCCCCGTTCGAATTCCAGCGTCGCGCACTGCGCGACCTCGACGTCCAGATCGACGTCCTCTACTGCGGCGTCTGCCACTCGGACCTGCACCAGGCCCGCAACGAATGGCGCAACACGATCTATCCGGTCGTGCCGGGCCATGAAATCGTCGGCCGCGTGACCGCGACCGGCCCGGAAGTGACGCGCTTCAAGGTCGGCGAACTGGTCGGCGTCGGCTGCCTCGTCGATTCGTGCCGCACCTGCCCGAGCTGCGCCGACGGCCTCGAGCAATATTGCGAGAACGGCTTCGTCGGCACCTACAACGGCCAGGATCGCGTGACGGGCGACATCACGTTCGGCGGCTATTCGACGCAGCTCGTCGTCGACGAGGCGTTCGTGCTGCGCGTGCCCGAGACGCTCGACCCGGCCGGTGCCGCGCCGTTGCTTTGCGCGGGGATCACGACCTACTCGCCGCTGCGGCAGTGGAACGTCGGCCCCGGCAAGAAGGTCGGCATCGTCGGGCTCGGCGGCCTCGGCCACATGGGCGTGAAGCTGGCGCGCGCAATGGGCGCGCACGTCGTGCTGTTCACCACGTCGCCGTCGAAGATCGAGGACGGCAAGCGGGTCGGCGCGCACGAAGTCGTGATCTCGAAGGACGAAGCGCAGATGAACGCGCACCTGAACAGCTTCGACTTCATCCTGAACACGGTCGCCGCGCAGCACGACCTGAACCCGTTCCTGCACCTGCTGAAGCGCGACGGTACGATGACACTCGTCGGCGCGCCGGAGCACGACCATCCGTCGCCGCAGGTGTTCAACCTGATCTTCAAGCGCCGCCGCCTCGCCGGCTCGCTGATCGGCGGGATCGCGGAAACGCAGGAAATGCTCGACTTCTGCGCGGAGCACGGGATCACGTCGGATATCGAAACGATTCCGATGCAGCAGATCAACGCGGCCTACGAGCGGATGCTGAAGAGCGACGTGAAGTACCGGTTCGTGATCGACATGGCGTCGCTCAAGCAGTAAGCGCCGAAGGCGATACGCACGATCGCCGCCCCAAACGAAACGGGCCGCATGTTCGACATGCGGCCCGTTTCTGCATCCGGCTGCTGCGCGCGCGGCGCAGCGCGGAACATCACTTCTTGTAGTCGTAGTCCACCGTCAGCGGCGCATGGTCGCTGAACTTGATGTCCTTGAAGATCGACGTGCTTTTCGCGGTGCCGGCCACGCCCGGCGTCGCGATCTGGTAATCGATCCGCCACCCGACGTTCTTCGCATACGCCTGGCCCCGGTTGCTCCACCACGTGTACTGTTCCGGGCGCTGATCGAGCGTGCGGAACACGTCGATGTAGCCGACGTCGTCGAACAGCTTCGTGAGCCACTCGCGCTCTTCCGGCAGGCAGCCCGAGTTCTTCTGGTTGCTCTTCCAGTTCTTGATGTCGATTTCCTTGTGGACGATGTTCACGTCGCCGCACAGGATCACCTCGCGCTTCTTCTTCAGCGCGGCGAGGTGCGGCATGAACTCGTCCATGAAGCGGTACTTCGCCTGCTGGCGCTCTTCGCCGCTCGAGCCGGACGGCACGTACACCGACACGACCGACAGCTTGCCGTAGCGCGCCTCGACGTAGCGCCCCTCGGCATCGAATTCGCTGCTGCCGAAGCCGATGATCACGTCATCGGGCTCGCGGCGGCTATACACGCCCGCGCCGCTGTAGCCCTTCTTCTCGGCGTGGTGAAAATAGCTCTTGAAGCCGTGCGGCTCGACGAATTCGGCCGGCAGGTCATCGGCCGAGACCTTGATTTCCTGCACGCACACGCAATCGGCGTTCTGTTCGCCGAGCCACTCGAAGAAGCCCTTCTTCGCGGCGGAGCGGATGCCGTTCAGGTTGGCGGTAATCACTCGCATCATGTCGGATTCCGTTCAGTTCGATGTTTTTCAGGGGTGCAGCTTAGCGGATCTTCACGCCTTCGAGTTCAGGCTTCGCCGGCGGGAATTCCAGCTTCATGTCGGTCATCGTGCGCAGCAGCAGCTCGGCGATCATCACGTTGCGGTGCGTCTTCGAGTTCGCCGGGATCACGTACCACGGCGCGTGCTCGGCCGACGTCGCGGCGAGCGCGTCACGGTACGCGCCCTGGTACGCGTCCCAGTGCTTGCGCGCATCGAGATCGGAGATGTCGAATTTCCAGTGCTTGGTCGGATCGTCGATGCGCGCCTGCAGCCGCGCGCGCTGCTCGTCCTTCGAGATGTGCAGGAAGCACTTGACGATCGTCGTACCGTTCTCGAACAGCATCGTCTCGAAATCGCGGATCTGCCGGTAGCGGCGCTCGCACTCCTTCGCGTCGATCAGGTCGAGCACGCGCGGCACGAGCACGTCTTCATAGTGGCTGCGGTTGAAGATCGCGAGCTCGCCCGCGGCCGGCACCTGCGCATGCACGCGCCACAGGAAATCGTGCGCGGCCTCGATCGGCGTGGGCGCCTTGAACGGCACGACGCGCAGGCCGAGCGGATCGACCTCGCGGAATACCGCGCGCACGGTGCCGTCCTTGCCGCTGGTGTCCATCCCCTGCAGCACGAGCAGCACGCGCTTCTTCTGCTGCGTGTGCAGGCGCTCCTGCTGCACGTCGAGCTCGGTCGACACGGCCGACAGCCGCGCGCGGTCGTCGTCCTTCGAACCGGACGAGAACGGCTTCGCGGCCGGGTCGAACGCATCCAGCTTGAATGCTGCGGCTTCCTTCTCGCGCGTGCTGTACGGCACGCGGAAATCGTCGAGCGACGGTTGTTTCGCCATTCGTTCCTCCGTTGGACGCTGTGGTGCATACGATAACGCATCCACCAAACGCAACGGGCCGCCCCGATCCGGTTCGGGGCGGCCCGTCGTCATGCGCGGTTCAGGCGCGCGGTCATGCTCAGCCGAGCTTCTTCTTCAGCAGTTCGTTGACCTGCTGCGGGTTGGCCTTGCCCTTGGTCGCCTTCATCGCCTGGCCGATCAGCGCGTTGAACGCCTTCTCCTTGCCCGCACGGAATTCCTCGACCGACTTCGCGTTCGCCGCGAGCACCTCGTCGATGATCGCTTCGAGCGCGCCGGTGTCGGAGATCTGCTTCAGCCCCTTCGCGTCGATGATGCGGTCGGCCGCCCCTTCGTCGGTCGCCTTCTCGTCCCAGATCGTCGCGAAGATTTCCTTCGCGATCTTGTTCGAGATCGTGCCGTCGGCGATGCGCTGCAGCACGAGCGCGAGCTGCGCGGCCGAGACCGGAATCGCGTCGATCTCGATGCCGTCGCGGTTCAGCTGCGACGACACGTCGCCCATCAGCCAGTTCGCGGCGATCTTCGCGTTCGCGGTGCCGGCCTTCGCGACCACGGCCTCGAAGTACGCGGCCATCGCCTTGCTCGACGTCAGCACGCCCGCGTCGTACGCGGACACGCCGTATTCGTCGGCGAAACGCTGCTGCATCGCGGCCGGCAGCTCGGGCATGCCGGACTGCACGCGCTCGATCCAGTCCTGGCCGATCACGAGCGGCATCAGGTCGGGGTCGGGGAAGTAGCGGTAATCGTGCGCGTCTTCCTTGCTGCGCATCGAACGCGTCTCGCGCTTGTCCGGATCGTAGAGGCGCGTTTCCTGCACGACCTCGCCGCCGTCCTCGATCAGCTCGATCTGGCGACGCACTTCGAAATTGATCGCTTCCTCGAGGAACCGGAACGAGTTCAGGTTCTTGATTTCCGCGCGCGTGCCGAACTTCTCCTGGCCGACCGGGCGCACCGACACGTTTGCGTCGCAGCGGAACGAGCCTTCCTGCATGTTGCCGTCGCAGATGCCCAGCCACACGACAAGCCCGTGCAGTGCCTTCGCGTAGGCGACCGCCTCGGCCGCGCTGCGCATTTCCGGCTCGGTGACGATCTCGAGCAGCGGCGTGCCCGCACGGTTCAGGTCGATCCCCGTCATCCCGGCGAAGTCTTCATGCAGCGACTTGCCCGCATCTTCCTCGAGGTGCGCGCGGGTCAGGTTGACGGTCTTCTCGTACGCAGGCTTGCCGGCCTTTTCATTGGCGGGCACCTGGATCGTGATCTGGCCGCCCTGCACGACCGGAATCTCGTACTGGCTGATCTGATAGCCCTTCGGCAGATCGGGGTAGAAATAATTCTTGCGCGCGAAGATGCTGCGCGGCGCGATGGTCGAGCCGATCGCGAGGCCGAAGCGGATCGCGCGCTCGACCGCGCCGCGGTTCAGCACCGGCAGCACGCCCGGCAGCGCCAGGTCGACCGGGCACGCCTGCGTATTAGGCTCGGCGCCGAACTGCGTCGACGCGCCCGAGAAAATCTTCGAGACGGTCGACAGTTGCGCGTGCGTCTCGAGACCGATGACGACTTCCCATTGAGTAGCCATATGCTTACACCCCTGCCGGAACTTGCTTGTGCCAGTCGGTCGCGCGCTGGAACGCATCCGCGACCTGCAGCATCCGGGCTTCGTTGAAATAGTTGCCGATGATCTGCAGGCCGACCGGGCGCTTCGCATTCGCGCCCGCGCCGAAGCCGCACGGCACGCTCATGCCGGGCAGGCCGGCGAGGCTCACCGACAGCGTATAGATATCCGCGAGATACATCTGCACCGGATCGTCGCCCTTCGAGCCGAGATCCCATGCAACCGTCGGCGACGCCGGGCCCATGATCACGTCGCAGGACTTGAACGCTTCCTGGAAATCGTTCGCGATGATGCGGCGGATCTTCTGCGCCTGCAGGTAGTACGCGTCGTAGTAGCCGTGCGACAGCACGTACGCGCCGACCAGGATCCGGCGCTTCACCTCGGGGCCAAAGCCTTCCGCGCGCGACTTCTTGTACATGTCGAGCAGGTCGCCGTACTGCGCGGCGCGGTGGCCGAAGCGCACGCCGTCGAAGCGCGACAGGTTCGACGAGGCTTCGGCCGGCGCGATCACGTAGTACACGGGAATCGACAGTTCCGTCTTCGGCAGCGACACCGACACGAGCGTCGCGCCGAGCGCTTCATATTGCTTCAGTGCCGCGTCGATCGCCGCGCGCACGTCGTCGGCGAGGCCGTCGCCGAAATACTCGTTCGGCAGGCCGATACGCAGGCCGGCGAGCGGCTTGCCCGCGTCGTTGCCGGCCGCCCAGGGCTGGCCGAGGTGGCGCGTGAAATCCTCGTCGTCACGCTCGAGGCTCGTCGAGTCGCGCTCGTCGAAGCCGGCCATCCCGTTCAGCAGCAGCGCGCAGTCGGACGCGCTCTGCGCCATCGGGCCGCCCTGGTCGAGCGACGACGCGAACGCGATCATCCCGTAGCGCGACACGCGGCCGTAGGTCGGCTTGATGCCGGTGACGCCCGCGAACGACGCGGGCTGGCGGATCGAGCCGCCGGTGTCGGTGCCGGTCGCGGCCGGCGCGATGCGCGCGGCCACCGCGGCCGAGCTGCCGCCCGAGCTGCCGCCCGGCACCGCGTTCGTGTCCCACGGGTTCTTCACCGCGCCGAACGCCGAATTCTCGTTGGACGAGCCCATCGCGAACTCGTCCATGTTGGTCTTGCCGAGCGTGACCATGCCGGCCGCCTGCAGGCGGGCGACGACGGTCGCGTCGAACGGGCTCTCGTAATTCGCGAGCATCTTCGAGCCGGCGGTCGAGCGCCAGCCGCGCGTGACGAAGACATCCTTGTGCGCGATCGGCAGGCCGGTGAGCGCGCCGCCCGCGCCGCGCGCGAGCTCCGCGTCGGCAGCTTTCGCCTGCGCGAGGGTGAGATCGGCGTCGACGTGGACGAATGCGTTCAGGTCGCGCGCGGCTTCGATCCGTTTCAGGTAGAGCTGCGCGAGCTCGACGGCCGAGCATTCCTTGGCAGCGAGCGCGGCGCGCAGTTCGGTCAGGCTTTTTGCGTGCATTGAGTGGTTTTCCTGGGAATTCTGGGTGGCGCGCGGCGCAGAGGCGGCGGCGCGCTTGTCATCGAATGCTTACTCGATCACCTTCGGCACGAGATAGAGTCCGTCCTGGACGGCCGGCGCCGGACGCTGGTTGTCGTCGCGATTGACGACTTCCGTCACGGCGTCGTCGCGCAGGCGCTGCGCGACTTCCTGGATCTGTTCGATCGGGTGGGCGAGCGGCGCGATGCCGGCGGTGTCGACCGCCTGCATCTGCTCGACGAGGCCGAAGAGTTCATTGAGCTGGCCGAGCATGTGCTCGGCGTCGGCGTCGGCCATTTCGAGTCGCGCCAGGTGCGCGATGCGTTTCACATCGGTCAGGGTCAGGGCCATGCGATCACCGGAAAAACAAGGCTGCGCAGCGCATCAAAAGCAGCACTGCGGCGGGGGGTTGGAGGGTGCGATCCCACCCTCAAAAATCGGGGCCGAAGCGGCAAAAATACCGCCCGTTTCGATTCAAATACCGTGAAATTATAAGGTATCATTACGCGTTCGACCCAAACCCGGCAGCCTTTTCCCGCACCGTTTCGCCCCGCTTCGGCGAGCCGTGCGTGCTTCGTGCGATCCCCGGTAGACATCACTCGCAGCTTCGTGCGCCGCGGCGGCCGCTTCCGCCACGCTTCCCGAGGCTGTTATTTTTTCCGCTGCCGCCCTCAGCGCTCGCTATGCAGGGCCGGCCCAGAGCGAAACAGGATTCTGAATGTTCGGTTTTTTGCGCAGCTACTTCTCCAACGATCTTGCGATCGACCTCGGCACCGCAAACACCCTGATCTACATGCGCGGCAAGGGCATCGTGCTCGATGAGCCCTCCGTCGTGTCGATCCGCCAGGAAGGCGGCCCCAACGGCAAGAAGACGATCCAGGCAGTCGGCAAGGAAGCCAAGCAGATGCTTGGCAAGGTGCCGGGCAACATCGAGGCGATCCGCCCGATGAAGGACGGCGTGATCGCCGACTTCACCGTCACCGAGCAGATGATCAAGCAGTTCATCAAGACGGCTCACGAGTCGCGCATGTTCTCGCCGTCGCCGCGCATCATCATCTGCGTGCCGTGCGGCTCGACCCAGGTCGAGCGCCGCGCGATCAAGGAAGCCGCGCACGGCGCCGGCGCATCGCAGGTCTACCTGATCGAAGAGCCGATGGCCGCTGCGATCGGCGCGGGCCTGCCGGTGTCGGAAGCCACCGGCTCGATGGTCGTCGACATCGGCGGCGGCACGACGGAAGTCGGCGTGATCTCGCTCGGCGGCATCGTGTACAAGGGTTCGGTGCGCGTCGGCGGCGACAAGTTCGACGAGGCGATCGTCAACTACATCCGCCGCAACTACGGGATGCTGATCGGCGAGCAGACCGCCGAGGCGATCAAGAAGGAAATCGGCTCCGCGTTCCCGGGCTCCGAAGTCAAGGAAATGGAAGTGAAGGGCCGCAACCTGTCGGAAGGCATTCCGCGCAGCTTCACGATCTCCAGCAACGAAATCCTCGAAGCGCTGACCGATCCGCTGAACCAGATCGTGTCGTCGGTGAAGATCGCGCTCGAACAGACGCCGCCGGAACTCGGCGCCGACATCGCCGAACGCGGGATGATGCTGACGGGCGGCGGCGCACTGCTGCGCGACCTCGATCGCCTGCTGGCGGAAGAAACGGGCCTGCCGGTGCTCGTCGCGGAAGATCCGCTCACCTGCGTCGTGCGTGGTTCGGGCATGGCGCTCGAGCGCATGGACAAGCTGGGCAGCATCTTCTCGTACGAGTGATCGTCCAGGCAGTTCCCTGACATGACGCAACCGCGGCGTGGCCGGCTCGCTCGTTTAGAACGAACCGCCGCGCCGTTTGCGCGTCTGAGCATCATTTAACCGATCATTCGCGCCCGGCGCCGACCATGGAATACAGTCCGCCGCCCCTCTTCAAGCAAGGTCCGCCCGCGCTCGCGCGGCTCATCTTCTTCGTTGCCCTCGCCATCGCGCTCCTCGTCTCGGACGCGCGCTTCAGCACGCTCGAAATCGTCCGCGGCGTGCTCGGCACCGTGCTCTATCCGCTGCAGCGCGCCGCGCTCGTGCCGCGCGACCTGTTCATGGGCGCGGCCGACATCGCCGTCACCGGCGCGTCGCTGCGCCACGAGAACGACGACCTCCGCAAGCGCAACCTGCAACTGTCCACGCAAGCCAACCAGGCCGCCGTGCTCACGCAGGAGAACGCGCACCTGCGCGCGGTGCTCGAGCTGCGCCAGCACATCGCGACGCAATCGACGCCGGCCGAGATCCAGTACGACACGAGCGACCCGTTCACGCAGAAGATCGTGATCGGCCAGGGTTCGCAGCAGGGCATCCAGAACGGCTCGCCCGTCGTCAGCGAGAACGGCGTAGTCGGCCAGGTCACGCGCGTATTCCCGCTGCAGTCCGAAGTCACGCTGGTCACCGACCGCGATCTCGCGATTCCCGTGCAGGTGCTGCGCACCGGCCTGCGCAGCGTGATCTACGGTACGCCGAAGGGCGATTCGCTCGACCTGCGCTTCGTGCCGACCAGCGCGGATCTCGTCGTCGGCGACGAACTCGTCACGAGCGGCCTCGACGGCGTCTATCCGCCCGGCCTGCCGGTCGCGAAGGTCGTGCGCGTCGACAAGCTCGCCGACACGGCGTTCGCGCGCGTGACGTGCGCGCCGATCGCCGCCGTGCGCGGCGCGCGCCAGATGCTCGTGCTGCATTACCAGAACGACATCCCGCCGCGCCCGGTCGAGCCCGATCCGGCCGCCGACAAGAACGCGAAGGGCAAGAAGGGCGCGAAAGCCGCCGCCAAGGGCGAGAAGAGCGAGAAGGCCGACAAGGCTGACGCGAACGCGAAGCCGGCCGCCGCGGCCCAGCCCGGCGCGAAGCCCGCGCCTGCGGCACCGGCCGCTCCGGCCAAGCCCGCCGCCACGCCCGCGAAGCCCGCGGCCGGGCAATCAGGAGCCCCGCGATGAATCGCCCGCAATACATCCTGCAGCCGGTCAATCCGTACTTCATCGTCTTCAGCCTCGCCGCCGCGTTCCTGCTGAACCTGATGCCGTGGGGCCGCCTGCCCGGCGTGCCCGACTTCGTCGCGCTCGTGCTGCTGTTCTGGAACATCCACCAGCCGCGCAAGGTCGGGATGGGCGTCGCGTTCGCGCTCGGCATCCTGATGGACGTGCATGACGCGGGGCTGCTCGGCGAGCATGCGCTCGCCTATACGCTGCTGTCGTACGGCGCGATCACGATCCACCGCCGCGTGCTGTGGATGCCGATCGGCGTGCAAGTGCTGTACGTCACGCCGCTGCTGGTCGTCGCGCAGCTCGTCCCGTTCGTGATCCGCCTCGTGATGGGCGCAGCGTTCCCGGGCTGGCGCTACCTGGTCGACGGCTTCGTCGAAGCCGCGCTGTGGCCGATCGCGAGCCACCTGCTGCTGATGCCGCAACGCCGCCCGGTCGATCCGGACGATACGCGCCCCATCTGAGCCAGGGGCCTGCCTTGAATACCCGCCGCCTCCACGCCCGCCGAGCGCCGCGCTCCGGGGCGGCACCTCGCCCGCGCCCGCACGGCGCCGTGCGGGCCAGATCGCTCCTAACCGCATGACCGAATTCAACGACACTCAACAGCAGCTCTCGAAGTTCCGCCTGCGCGTCGCGGCGGCGGGCGTGTTCGTGTTCGTCTGCTTCGGGCTGCTCGCGAGCCGCTTCTTCTACCTGCAGTTGATGCAGCACGGCAAATACGCGCTGCAGGCCGAGGAAAACCGCATCTCCGTCGCGCCGATCGTGCCGAACCGCGGGATCATCACCGACCGCAACGGCGTGATCCTCGCGAAGAACTATTCGGCCTATACGCTCGAGATCACGCCGTCGAAGCTCGACGACACGCTCGACAACACGATCGACAAGCTGTCCGAGATCATCCCGATCGACGCGCGCGACCGCCGCCGCTTCAAGAAGCTGCAGGAAGACTCGAAGAACTTCGAGAGCCTGCCGATCCGCACCCGCCTCACCGACGCCGAAGTCGCGCGCTTCACCGCGCAGCGCTTCCGCTTCCCCGGCGTCGACGTGCGCGCGCGGCTGTTCCGGCAATATCCGCTCGGCACGACGGCCGCGCACGTGATCGGCTACATCGGCCGGATCTCGAAGCGCGACCAGGATCGCATCGACGCGATGAGCGACGACAACGACAGCGATCAGGAAAACTACGATCCGCGCCGCGACGCAAACAACTACAAGGGCACCGACTACATCGGCAAGATCGGTGTCGAGCAGAGCTACGAGACCGAGCTGCATGGCCTCACGGGCTTCGAGGAAGTCGAGGTGACGGCCGGCGGCCGGCCGGTGCGCACGCTGTCGCGCACGCAGGCGACGCCCGGCAACAACCTCGTGCTGTCGCTCGACATCGGGCTGCAGCAGGTGGCCGAGCAGGCGTTCGCCGGCAAGCGCGGCGCGCTGGTCGCGATCGAGCCGAAGACGGGCGACGTGCTCGCGTTCGTGTCGTCGCCGAGCTTCGACCCGAACTCGTTCGTCGACGGCATCGACCAGCAGACTTGGGACGAGCTGAACAACTCGACCGACAAGCCGCTCCTGAACCGCCCGCTGCACGGCACCTACCCGCCCGGCTCGACGTACAAGCCGTTCATGGCGCTCGCCGGCCTGACGCTCGGCAAGCGCACGCCGGGCTGGGGCTTCCAGGATCCCGGCTACTTCACGTTCGGCGGCCACACGTTCCGCAACGACGTGCGCTCGGGCCAGGGCTGGGTGGACATGAACAAGGCGATCATGGTGTCGAACGACACCTACTTCTACATGCTCGCGCGCGACCTCGGCGTGAACTCGATCGCGAATTTCATGAAGCCGTTCGGCTTCGGCCAGATCACCGGGATCGACATCCAGGGCGAGGCGCGCGGGATCCTGCCGTCGACCGACTGGAAGAAGAAGGCGTTCAAGAAGGCCGCACAGCAGAAGTGGTTCGACGGCGAGACGATCAGCCTCGGGATCGGCCAGGGCTACAACTCCTTCACGATCCTGCAGCTCGCGCACGCGACCGCGACGCTTGCGAACAACGGCGTCGTGATGAAGCCTCACCTCGTGAAGGAAGTCGAAGATCCGATCACGCGCGGGCGCCGCCTGACCGTGCCGAAGGAAAGCGAAACGATCCCGCTCAAGCAGGCCGACATCGACGTCGTGAAGCGCGGGATGGAGAACGTGATCGAGAACCCGTCCGGCACCGCGTACAAGGTGTTCCGCGGCGCGCCGTACCTCGCCGCCGGCAAGACCGGTACCGCGCAGGTGTTCTCGCTGCAAGGCTCCAACTACAAGGGCCACCTGCTCGCCGAGCACCTGCGCGACCACGCGCTGTTCATCGCGTACGCGCCGGTCGACCATCCGCAGATCGCCGTCGCGCTGGTCGTCGAGAACGGTGGCTGGGGTGCGCAGGCCGCCGGCCCGATCGCGCGCCGCGTGCTCGACTTCTACCTCGTCGACCGCCAGAACCCGCAGAACGAAGCCGCGGCCGTGGCTGCCGCGGCGTCGGCGACCGAACCCGTCAACGCGCCGGTGATCGGCGACGCGAACAAGCCCGCTGCCGTCGCGGCCGGCTTCACCGCGCTGCCGCAGCCGGTCGTGCCGACCGCGGCCAGCGCTGCGGAAGCGGCATCGGCCGCGGCCGCTTCCGAAGCGTCGGCTGCCGCCGCCGCGAGCGCTGCCCCGCCGGCCAGTGCCGCTGCGCCGAGGGCCGCGAGCCTGCCGCCGATCCGGCGCCCGCACCGGCCACGCCGGCCCGCCAGCGATGCGCAGCCGCTCGTCGCCACGCCGCGCGACGACAATCACCGTGCAACGGCCCCCGCGAAAGCGGCGGACGCCGGCACCGCTCATTAACGGAGAAAGGCATGCAATTCGACAAGCGCGCCTGGCTCGACAAGATCAAGCAGATGTTCGCGGGCTTCGACCGCCCGCTCGCCCTCATCGTGTTCCTGCTGCTGTGCGTCGGCATCGTCACGCTGTACAGCGCGGCGATCGACATGCCGGGCCGGGTCGAGGACCAGTTGCGCAACATCCTGCTGACGTTCGTGCTGATGTGGGTGATCGCCAACATCCCGCCCACGACGCTGATGCGCTTCGCGGTCCCGCTCTACACGTTCGGGGTCGCGCTATTGGTCGCGGTCGCGCTGTTCGGGATGACCAAGAAGGGCGCGAAGCGCTGGCTGAACGTCGGCGTCGTGATCCAGCCGTCGGAAATCCTCAAGATCGCGACACCGCTGATGCTCGCGTGGTACTACCAGCGCCGCGAAGGCGGGCTGCGCTGGTACGACTTCATCGCCGCGTTCGGGATCCTGCTGGTGCCGGTCGGGCTGATCGCGAAGCAGCCCGACCTCGGCACGGGCCTGCTCGTGTTCGCGGCCGGCTTCTTCGTGATCTACCTCGCCGGCCTGTCGTTCAAGCTGATCGTGCCGGTGCTCGTCGCGGGCGTGATCGCGGTCGGCTCGATCGCCGTGTTCGAAGAGCGCATCTGCCAGCCCGAAGTGCAGTGGCCGCTGATGCACGATTACCAGAAGCACCGCGTGTGCACGCTGCTCGACCCGACTTCCGACCCGCTCGGCAAGGGCTTCCACACGATCCAGGCCGTGATCGCGATCGGCTCGGGCGGCGTGCTCGGCAAGGGCTACCTGAAAGGCACGCAGGCGCACCTCGAATTCATTCCGGAGAAGCACACCGACTTCATCTTCGCGGTGTTCTCCGAGGAATGGGGGCTCGTCGGCGGGCTCGTGCTGCTGACGCTGTACATGGCGCTGATCGCGCGCGGGCTCTATATCGCCGCGCAGGGTGCGACGCTGTTCGGCCGCCTGCTCGCGGGCTCGCTCACGCTCGCGTTCTTCGTCTATGCGTTCGTCAACATCGGGATGGTGAGCGGCGTGCTGCCGGTCGTCGGCGTGCCGCTGCCGTTCATGAGTTATGGCGGCACCGCCCTCACGACGCTCGGCATCGCGATCGGGATGATCATGAGCGTCGGGCGACAGCGGCGGTTGATGAAGAGCTGACCGTGCAGCACGCACCGCATCAAGAAAAACGGCGCTTCGGCGCCGTTTTTTTTCGACCGCGGACGACAAACGCGGCCACGCAGTGCCGCCCGGCGCCCGCCCCGCTCACGGCGGCGGCGCGTGCGCCCCGCCCGGCTCCGCGCCGGCTCCCGATGCCGGCCCCTGCGCCTTCAGCCGCGCACTCAGCTCCTTGAATTTCAGCCCGGCCGTCTCGTCGCCCTGCGCGGCCGCCGCCGCGTAATACGCCCGCGCGATGTTGAGGTTCTGCGCGACGCCGTCGCCACCGCGCTCGTAGAACGACGCGGTCACGTACTGCGCGGTCGGCTCGCCCGCGTCGGCCGCCTGCTTGTACCACGCAAACGCCTGCCGGTTGTCGCGCGGCGTACCGCGCCCGTCGAGGAACTGGTTCGCGAGCGACAGCTCGGCCTGCACGTGCCCCTGCTTCGCCGCCCGCAGGAACCAGCGATGCGCCTCGGCCGGATCGCGCGTGACGAACTCGCCGTCGTCGAACATCCGGCCATACACATACTGCGCATGCGACATGTTCGCATCGGCCGCGCGCTTCAACCAGCGCAGCCCTTCGTCGACGTTCGCCGTCACGCCTTCGCCGGTCAGCAGCATCATCGCGTAGTTGAATTGCGCGAGACGGTCGCCGCGTTCGGCCGCGTCGTGGAACTGCACCAGCGCCGCGCGATAGTCGCCGGCGTTGTAGTCGGCGACCGCCGATTGCGTCTCGTGCGACGGATCGGGCTTCGCTTGCGGCGCACCCTGCGCGGCCACCGCGATACATACGGTCCACAGGCCGAGCAGCGCGCCGACCTGCCCGCGTACCCCGATCCCACCCTGCGCGCGCCCACGGTACGCGCCGTCGCCATCGTTCATGACCGTACCTCCTGCAGCGCCTGCCGCGTTGCGCGCAACAGCCAGCTGACGTCGGCCGACACCGTGATCATCCGGTAGCCGGCCTCGCGATACTGGCGCGCGGCCGCCGTATCGCCCGCGAAGATGCCGACCGCGACGCCGGCCTGCCTGCCGGCCGCGAGCACGCGCGCCATCGCGGTTTCGACGTCCGGGTGACGGATATCGCCGAGATGCCCGAGACTCGCCGCGAGATCGGCCGGGCCGACGAACAGGCAATCGATACCGGGCAGCGCCGCAATCCGCTCGACTTCATCGACGCCGCGGGCCGATTCGATCTGCACGATCACCGCGACCTGCGCGTTCGCCGTCTGCACGTAATCGCGGCGCATGCCGAACGCCGCCGCGCGCACCATGCCCGCGACGCCGCGCAGCCCGTCCGGCGAATCCGGCGACGGATAGCGCGTGAGCCGCACCGCGTGCGCGGCGTCGTCCGGTGTCTCGATACCCGGAAACATCAGCGTGCGCGCGCCCGCATCGAGCGCGCGCTTCACGAGCCACGGCTCACGCGCCGGCACGCGCACGACGGGCTCGCTCGGCAGATGGGCGGCTGCAATCGCGCGCAACTGCGATGCAACATCGCGGCTGTCGTTCGGCGCGTGCTCCATGTCGATGCAAAGCCAGTCGTAGCCGGCATGCGCGAGCGCTTCCGCGGCCGAGTCGCTGCCGAGCGACAGCCACAGGCCGTACAGCGGCTCGTCGCCGTCGCGCAGGCGTTGTTTGAGGGAATTGGTGAGCGTGCTCATCGATACGGCCTCCGGGACGGAACGGCAATCGAACGGGACAAGCAACGGGCAAAGCGGAGCGACACGCCGGGCAGCGAAGCACGGCGGCGCCGGGACCGGGCCCTGGAACGTTGGTCGGTCGTGGGCGGCCGATCTGACAGCGCCGGCCGCACGACCCGCGCACGGCTGCGCTTTTCGGCGCCACGCAACGATCATAGCGCGGCGTTACGCGGAATGTGGAAACGGACGGGGAGCCGGGCGGGACGAGGCCGCAGGGTGCGGCGTCAGGCAGCCCGCGCGGGCTGGCGGGGCTGGCGGGGCTGGCGGGGCTGCCGGGAAGGCGGGATCAGCGGCCGGGCTGACGCTCGACGTCAGCCCAGCAGTTCGGCGTTTCGTACAGGCGCACGCGCTCGAGCCGCAGGTTCACGCCGTAGTGCGCGTCGTACACGTTCGCGAGGATGTCGAACGCGATCGCCGCGAGGTTCTCGACGGTCGGGATCCGGTCGATCACGACGGTCTTGTGATCGGCCATCTGCTCGAGGAACGAGCGTACGACCTCGTCGCGCGCATAGACCAGGAACGCGTGATCCCACTTGCCGACCAGGTGCTCCATCGCGAGTGCCTTCACGTCGGCGAAATCCATCACCATGCCGCGGTCGGGCGCCCCCTCGGTATCGACGAGATCGCCGCGCAGCGTGACTTCGAGCACATAGCGATGGCCGTGCAGGTTCCGGCACTGGCTGCGGTGATCGGGAATGCGGTGGCCCGCGTCGAATTCGAGTTTTCGGGTAATCAGCACGATGTCAAAAGCCGGGGCTCAGGGAATGTTCAGATATTTGTGGGTCTGCATCGACAGCCGCCACTGCGGATGGCGCTTGCACCAGTCGATCGCGAGCTTCGTATTGAGGTCGCGCGACGGGCCGTCCATCGGCTGGACGAGGTAATACTCGAAGTCGAGCTTCGCGTAGTCGGCCAGCCGCTGGTTGTCCTGCGGGATCACGACCTTCAGCTCATTGCCTTTCGTGACGACGAGCGGCGCGTCGGCCTTCGGGCTCACGCAGATCCAGTCGATCGATTCGAGCACCGGCAGCGAGCCGTTGGTCTCGATCGCGATCTCGAAGCCGGCCGCGTGCAGCGCGTCGACGAGCGGCTGGTCGAGCTGCAGCATCGGCTCGCCGCCCGTGCAGACGACGAAGCGGTGCGCCTCGCCCTCCGGCCACAGGCCGGCGATCGTCGCGACGAGCGCTTCGGCATCCTTGAACTTGCCGCCGTTCTCGCCGTCGGTGCCGACGAAGTCGGTATCGCAGAAGCGGCACACGGCCTCCGCACGATCCTCTTCGCGGCCCGACCACAGGTTGCAGCCGGCGAACCGGCAGAACACGGCCGGCCGGCCCGCGTTCGCGCCCTCGCCCTGCAACGTGTAGAAAATTTCCTTGACCGCGTAAGTCATCGTGCTTCGTCCGGCTCGCGCCACTCGTTGTCGATCAGAATCCGTTATCCATCCAGCGCTGCCCGCACACCCGCGTCACAGCGGCGCTTCGGTCACCCGCTCGCCCTTCAGGTAGGCCTCGTAGCCGCGCTTGCGCAGCTTGCAGGCCGGGCATTCGCCGCAGCCGAAGCCCCAATCGTGCAGTTCCGCGCGCTCGCCCACGTAGCACGTGTGCGTCTCGACGCGGATCAGTTCGACGAGCGCTTCGCCGCCGAGCTGTTCGGCGAGCTGCCACGTCTGTGCCTTGTCGAGCCACATCAGCGGCGTCTCGAGCACGACGCGCGTATCCATCCCGAGGTTCAGCGCGACCTGCAGCGCCTTCATCGTGTCGTCGCGGCAGTCGGGATAGCCCGAGAAATCCGTCTCGCACATCCCGCCGACCAGCACGCGCAGCCCGCGGCGATAGGCGATCGCCGCGGCGATCGTCATGAACATCAGGTTGCGGCCCGGCACGAACGTGTTCGGCAGGCCGTTCGCCGCCGTCTCGATCTCGATCGTGCGCGTCATCGCGGTATCGCTGATCGCGCCGAGCACCGACAGGTCGATCATGTGATCGTCGCCGAGCCGGTCCGACCAGGCGGGAAAGTCACGCTTCAGCGCTTCGCGCACGCCTTCGCGACATTCGAGCTCGACGCGGTGGCGCTGGCCGTAATCGAAGCCGAGCGTCTCGACCGTCTGGTAGCGTTCGAGGGCCCATGCCACGCACGTGGCCGAGTCCTGCCCGCCGGAAAACAACACGAGCGCGCCGTCTTTAGCGTCTGTCCGAATCACCGTGATACTCCGTGAATGTGTAGGCTCGCGTCGCGCTGCGCGCCGGGGCCGGCTGCCGCCGGGCGGCCCGACGCGTGCCGGCCTGGGCCGGCTCGACCAGTATAGGCAGCGCAATCGGCCGCGAACGCGGCGGAGCGCTTATACCGCCCATCGCGCGGCATCGTTGCCGCGCGCCACGGCGGCGCCACGCTGGCAGCCTGCCGTGCGCATGAAGCGATGCGCTAAGTTATTGAGCGGACACGGATTTTATCATGCCCTCATGAACACTGCCGGGCACGCCATCCCACGCCACTCGTCACGCAAACCCCACCACAAACGAAAAACCCCAAGAATCTTCCGATTCTCGGGGTTTTAAAATTCTGGTGGCCTGGGTCGGAATCGAACCAACGACACGCGGATTTTCAATCCGCTGCTCTACCAACTGAGCTACCGGGCCAACGAAGAAGAGAAAGTATATCCACCCTTCGTTACTTGATCAAGTACTTTCGCAAAATATTTTATACGGCGCCTTCGGACGGCTTCTTGCCGAGCTCGACACCGAGCTGCTTGAGCTTGCGATACAGGTGCGTGCGCTCGAGGCCCGTCTTCTCCGCGACGCGCGTCATGCTGCCGTTTTCGCGCGCGAGGTGATATTCGAAGTACGCGCGCTCGAACGCATCGCGCGCTTCGCGCAACGGGATGTCGAACGGGATCGCGGCTGTCTGGCCCGCGAGGCCGAGTGCCGAAGCCATGTCGTCGCCGAGCGTCGGCAGCGCAGCTGCGGACGCAACCGCCGCGGGCCCCGCCGCCTGCCCTGCGCCGGCCTTCGCCGCCGCGTTCGCGGACACCGGCGCCGCACCGCGTGCGAGACCGTGCTCGACGGACTTCAGCAGCTTCTGCAGCGCGATGGGCTTCTCGAGGAAATCGAGCGCGCCGATCTTCGTTGCCTCGACGGCCGTATCGATCGTCGCGTGCCCGGACATCATGATCACGGGCATCGTCAGCAGCCCCTGCGCCGCCCACTCCTTGAGCAACGTCACGCCGTCGGTATCGGGCATCCAGATATCGAGCAGCACGAGATCGGGCGCCTGATTCAACCGGTATTCCCGCGCGGCCTGCGCGTTCTCCGCCGCCTCGACGACGTGTCCTTCATCGCTGAGGATCTCCGAGAGCAATTCCCGGATGCCCATTTCATCATCTACCACCAGGATGGTTGCCATTTACGCTGCCTTTGTCTGCTCACTTGCTTTTGTCTTGGCGGGGGCCGCCCCGTCCTGCACGCCCGATTCGGCGCCTGGCGCATCGCTCGCCATCTGCAGGAACAGGATCGACACCTGCGCACCCTCGACGGTCTCGCCGTGCATCCGGTTGCGCAGATCGATCCGCGCACCGTGCTCATCGACGATCTTCTTGACCGTGGCCAACCCCAGACCCGTGCCCTTCGCCTTCGTCGTGACATAAGGCTCGAACGCGCGAGTCAGGATGCGCGCCGGAAAACCGGGCCCGTTGTCGGACACGGTAAGACGTACCGCGACGCGCGTTTTGCCCTCGGCGTCGGGATCGCCATATTCTACTGTCTTGGTTTCGATCAACACACGCGGATGCGCCGACTCCGCGACCGAATCCTGCGCATTCTGCAGCAGGTTGTGAATCACCTGGCGCAGTTGCGTCGCATCACCGCGTATCACCGGCAGCGACGGCGCGAGCTCGGCGACGATCGCGCTCTTGCCTTCGCCCACACCGTACAGCCCGAGCACCTCGCTCGCCAGTTCGTTCAACTGCAGGTTCGAGAGCACCGCCGGCGGCGTGCGCGCGTACTCGCGGAAATCGTCGACCATCCGCTTCATCGCGGCCACCTGGTTGACGATCATCGTCGCACCGCGCTTGAGCACGTCGGCATCGGGCGGTGCGAGCTTGTCGGAAAGCTTCATCTGCAGCCGTTCCGCCGACAGCTGAATCGGCGTCAGCGGATTCTTGATCTCGTGCGCGAGCCGGCGCGCAACTTCGCCCCACGCGACCGAGCGCTGCGCGGAAATCACATCGGAGATGTCGTCGAACACCACGACGTAACCGGACGTCTGCGGATCGTCGGCCTGCCCCTCGACCGTCGACACGAGGCGCGTGCCGCGCACGAGCAACGTCAACGGATCGGCTTCGCCCGGTACCTCGATCGCGAACTGCTGCTGCCAGTGGCCGCGATCGCCGCTGGCGCCGTCGGACGCCGCTTCGCGATCGGCGAACGCCTTGCGCACCATCGCGCCGAACCCGGCGGCCACGCCGATCCGGTCGAGCGTCGTGCCGATCAGCGCGTTGAACGGCTGCCGGAAGATCCGCTCGGCGCCGCGATTGGCGGTCGTCAGCCGGAACTGGCGGTCGAGCACGAACACGCCGGCCGTCAGGTTCGCGAGGATGCTCTCGAGATACGTCTTCGAATGCTCGAGCGCGATGCGGTTCTTCTCGACCGCGAGCCGCGCCTCGGACAACTGGCGCGTCATCGCGTTGAACGACTGCGTGAGGAAACCGAGCTCGTCTCGCGTCTTGATCTCGCGCTTCGGCGTGTAGTCGCCTTCGGTGATCTCCTTCGTGCCTTGCGCGAGCAGGAACAGCGGCCGCGCGAGCTGCTGGCCGAGCGCGAGCGCGAGCATCATCGCGATGAAGGTTGCGAGGAACAGCGCAAGTGTCAGCGTGCCGATATACATCTTGCGCAGCCCCGTGCGGCCGAGCGACTTTTCCTGGTACTCGCGATACGCGCGCTGCACGGCATCCGCGTTGTGGGCAAGCGTCGGCGGCACCGGCTGCGTGAGCTGCAGGAAGCGTTCCGCCGGCTGCAGCAGCGACGTCGACGCATCGGGGATCGGCCGCACCACGCGCAACCGCAGCGCGCCCTTCGCGCCATGCGCGCGCGGGTCGCCGTCGACTTCGCCCTCGATCGCCGCGTACGCACCGTGTTCGCGGGCCTGGTTCAGCATCAGCGGCGTCGGCAGGTCGTCCGGAATCAGCGCCGCGAAATTGCCCGACGCCTGCGCGACGATGTGCAGGTCGGGGGCCGCCCCCGAGCCGGCGCGGCTCGGCTCGACGATCGTCGCGTCCTGCACGCCGAACTGGTCGCGCAGCCGCAGCAGCGTGAGCGTCGTGCCGTTCGTGTTCGCATCGACGCTCGCGAGCTGGTCGGACATCAGCCGCGCCTTCGTCTGCAGATCGGACAGCGAAGCATCGAGCATCCCGCGGCCGAGGTTCAGGCCGGCCGTCAGCGCCGTCTCGACGTTCACGTCGAACCACGACTCGATGCTGCGCGACACGAACTGGTACGACACGATGTAGATGATCCCGCCCGGCACCACGCCGACGAGTGCGAAGAACACCGCGAGCTTCGCGAGCAGCCGCGTGCCGAACTTGCCCTTCCTCAGGCGCACGACGATCATCCCGATCAGCCCGAGCACCACGAGCAGGAACACGAGCGCGACGACGATGTTCGTCGCGTACAGCCACGAGTAGTAGCGGTCGAAGAATTCGGTATTCGCGCTTGCGGCCGCGAGCAGCACGAGCAGCAGCAGCGCGGTGAGCGCGACGGTCGAGACGATCACGCGAATGAGGAGGCTCTTCCCGCTGGCCGCGCGGCGCACTTTATTTAGCACGTTCGGTCACCGTGAAGTTGAAGCGCTTCCAGTCCGACCCGAGCGTCCAGTCGCGGTTGTTCACGGCATCGACCTGGAACGGCTTCGGCATCAGCGCCGTGTCGAGCTGCATCCGCACCGATGCCGTGTAGGTTTCACCGGCGCGCACCTGGTTGCGGTCGATCACGTGCCACGACGTGATGTGCCTGACGACCGCAAGCGCGTCCTTCAGCGACGGGAAGCCGAGCTGCAGGCCCCCCGTCGACACGCGATACTCGCGCGTGAGCGGCTGGAACGACAGGCGGATCGTCTGCGTCACCGCCACCGGCTGCTCGTCGAACCAGTACCAGCGCGCACGGCTCAACTCGAAGTCGGTCGTGAAATAAAGCGGAATGCCCTTGTTGACGGCATCCTCGAGGTTCGGGTTCAGCTCGAAATCGAAGCGTGCGTCGAGCGCCCAGCCGCTTCCGTCGGACTGGAGCGACGCGCGCTGCACGGCGATCGACTCGGCATGCGCCGGCCGGACGACGGCCAGGCACAGCGTCAACGCGACCATCAGGACGGCCGCGAGCCGAAGTGGAAAAAGGTGTTTGATCGTCACCGTTTCTGAAACCGCGCGTAGAAAAATCCGTCGTGATCGGTGTTCTGGTCGAGTGCGCCGGCGGCCGCCCCTCCCTGCACTCCGCCCGGCAGCAGCTGGCCCGGGGCGTCCAATCGTACCGCATCTTCACAGGCCGCTTCAAACCAGCGGGCCTGCCATTCGCCTTCTTCGGGGAAGACCGAACAGGTCACGTAAAGCAGTTCGCCGCCCGGCTTCACAAGCGGCCACAACGCCGACAGGATGCGGCGCTGTTCCGCGACGAGCGCCGGGATGTCGGCCTCGCGGCGCAGCCAGCGAATGTCGGGATGCCGGCGCACGATGCCGGACGCCGAGCACGGCACGTCGGCAAGGATGCGGTCGAACGGGCGCCCGTCGTACCACGCGTCGGGGGCACCCGCATCGCCGACACGCACGTCCGCTTCGAGCGACAGCCGCACGAGGTTCTCGCCGATCCGTGCCGCGCGCGCGGCATCGCTTTCCAGCGCAACGACTTCCGCATCGGCCAGCTCGAGAATATGGCCGGTCTTGCCGCCGGGCGCCGCGCATGCGTCGAGCACGCGCATGCCGTCGCGCGCACCGAGCCATTCGGCTGCGAGCTGCGCGCCGGCGTCCTGCACCGACACGACGCCGTCGGCAAACCCCGGAATGCGATCGACCGGCAGCGCCGACGCGAGCCGCACCGCATGTCGGCCGATCGCGGTCGCTTCGATCCCGTTCGCGCGCAACGTCTCGAGATAGGCGTCGACGCTCGCGCGGCGCGCGTTCACGCGCAGCGTCAGCGGCCCTTGCCGCTCGCCGGCCGCGAGGATCGCCTGCCATGCGTCGGGCCACGCGCGCTTCACCGAATCGACCCACCACGCGCGGTAGTTCCAGCGCGCGACGACATCGTCCTGCAGCGCCGCGACGAGCGCGTCGCGCTCGCGCAGGAAACGGCGCAGCACCGCGTTGACCATCCCCTTCGCGAACGCGCATTCGCGGCGCGCACCAATCACGGTCACGGCCTGGTCGACCACCGTGAACGCCGGATACGTGGCCTCGTCCGCCGGGTCGAGCAGCAGCGCGAACGCACCGGCGAGCACCGCGTGCACGTAGGCGGGCGGCGCCTTGCTGATGAGTCGGCCGATCAACCAGTCCGCACTGCCGAGGCGGCGCATCGTCCGGTAGGCGACGTCCTGCGTCGCCCCGCGCGCGAGCGCCTGCGCACCGGACGGCATCTGCGCGAATACCGCCGACAGCGCTGCCGGCAGCGCGGTGCCGCGCCGCACCGCATCGACCGCCTGCGCGGCCGCGTCGAGTGCGAAGCCGAGCGAATCGGGCGCGAGATGCAGCGCGGACAGGCGCGCCGGGCGGCCGGAAGAAGACGGAGCGGTAGAACGGGTTCGTGTCATCGGAGCAAATTCGGCAAACAAGCGCGGCAAACGGGCACAGCAAGCAAATGCGGCAAACGGCGGGATCGCGGCGCCCGTGGGCCCTGCGATCCCAAACCGGGCATTGTAGCGTGCGATGCTGCAGGCCCTTTGGCCCCTTTACGGCTCGTGCAAATGAAACACCCCGCAGCGCGGGGCATGCGGGGTGGTGCGGCGGCCCCCGCGCGGCAACTGCCGCACGGTGTGCCGTGGCTCAGTCGAAGCGGCCGGTACGCGCCATCTCCATCAGGCGCGCGATGCGCTCCTCGGTGGCCGGGTGCGTCGAGAACAGGTTCTGCAGGCCGCCGCCGTGCAGCGGGTTCATGATCATCATCTGCGCGGTGGCCGGATGCTGCTCGGCCGCCTGGAACGGGATGCCCGCCGCATAGCGATGGATCTTGTCGAGCGCGGTCGCGAGCGATTGCGGATCGCCGGAAATCTGCGCGCCGCCCCGGTCGGCCTCGAACTCGCGTGCCCGCGAAATCGCCATCTGGATCAACGCGCCTGCGATCGGTGCGAGCAGCGCGACCGCGATACCCGCGATCGGGTTGGCCGGCCGGCCATTCTCGTCGCGCCCGCCGAAGAACATCGCGAAGTTCGCGATGGCCGAGATCGCGCCCGCCATCGTCGCGGTGATCGTCGAGATCAGGATGTCGCGGTGCTTCACGTGTGCGAGCTCGTGCGCCATCACGCCGCGCATCTCGCGCTCCGACAGCACGCGCAGGATGCCCGTCGTCGCGGCGACCGCCGCGTGCTCGGGGTTGCGGCCCGTCGCGAACGCGTTCGGCGCATCCTCGTTGATCAGGTAGACGCGCGGCATCGGCAGGTTCGCGCGCGTGGCCAGCTCGCGCACCATCCGGTAGAACTGCGGCGCCGTGTTCTCGTCGACTTCCTGCGCGTTGTACATGCGCAGCACCATCTTGTCCGAGAACCAGTAAGAGAAGAAATTCATGCCGAGCGCGAACAGCAGCGCGATCGTCATGCCCCGCGAACCGCCGATCATCCCGCCGATCACGATGAACAGGGCCGTGATCGCGGCCATCAGCATCGCCGTTTTGACCCAATTGAACATACCCACTCCTTATCCGTCAGGGGACCCGCCGCGCATCAAAAGGGCGCGACGGAAAATTGTAAGCGTTTTGTTAGATAAGGTCTTGCCGGAAAAATTCAATCTCACCGTTGCGATGTTGCAAGACGAAGACCGAGGCCGACGAAAGCGCTGCCGACCGTGCGGTCGAGCCATTTCCTGACGCCCGGCTTGCCGGAGAAGCGCGCCGTGACACTGCCCGCGACCCACGCGACGAGACTGGTCCACACCGTGCTCATCGCGACGAACACGCCGCCGAGGGTCAGGAACGCCCATGCCTTGTGCGGGCTGTCGGCCGACACGAACTGCGGGAAGAACGACACGAAGAACAGCACGACCTTCGGGTTCAGCACGTTGGTCCAGAAGCCCTGCATGAACAGCTGGCGCAGCGGCTTTTCGGCTTGCGTGGCCGCCGTGCCGGACGGCCCGGCTGCCTGCTTCGCGATGATCATCCGCACGCCGAGGTAGATCAGGTAGGCGGCGCCGACCAGCTTGATCACCGTGAATGCGGCAGCCGATGCCGCGAGCAGCGCGGTCAGGCCGAAGGCGCAGGCGAGCGCGTGTACGCAGCAGCCGGCCGAAATGCCGAGCGCCGACATCAGCCCCGCGCCGCGGCCCTGCGCGACGCTGCGGCCGACGATATAGGCCGTATCGGGGCCGGGCGTGACGTTCAGCAGGAAGACCGCCAGCACGAAGAAGCCGAAATGGGTGATGCCGAACATGAAAACCTCGAAACCGGGGAGCGCAGGGAAATTCTACGCGCGCCTGCCGCGCCGCGCGACTCGGCCATCCGGCCGATTGCGCACGCCCGGCAGGCCGTGTCGAATGACGGTCAGGTCGCGTCAGGCAACGTCGGTCAGCGCGAAACGCTGGCCCGCGGCGAGCGGCGAGCCGGCCAGGAATTCGCGCGCAGGCAGCCGCTTGCCGCCCGGCTTCTGCAACTGCGTGACGCGCAGCGCACCGCTGCCGCATGCGACGACCACGCCTTCCGGCGCGGCTTCGACGATCGTGCCGGGCGCCGCGTCGCCGCGCGCCGCCACCGGCTCGGCTGCCCACAGCTTGATCGCCGCGCCGTCGAGCGTCGCGACGCCGCCCGGGAACGGATCGAACGCACGCACCTGGCGCGCAAGCACGTCGGCCGGCTTGCGCCAGTCGAGCGCCGCTTCGTGCTTGCCGATCTTTTCCGCATAGGTCACGCCGTCGGCCGGTTGCGGCGTCGCCGGCAGCACGCCGTCGCGCTCGAGCTTCACGAGCGCGTCGACGATCAGTCGCGCGCCTTCGGCGGCGAGCCGGTCGTGCAGCGTAGCGGTCGTCTCGTCGGGCGCGATCGTCACGCGCGCTTCCTCGATCATCGCGCCGGTGTCGAGGCCGATGTCCATCTGCATCAGCGTGACGCCCGTCTCGGCGTCGCCGGCCTCGATCGCGCGGTGGATCGGCGCGGCGCCGCGCCAGCGCGGCAGCAGCGACGCGTGAATGTTGATGCAGCCGTCGCGCGGAATGTCGAGCACTTCCTGCGGCAGCAGCAGGCCGTATGCGGCGACCACCATCACGTCATGCGGCGTCGAGCGCAGCAGCTCGATCGCGTCGGCCGCCTCGGCCGGGTACTTGCCCGCGCGGCGCAGCGACGGCGGTTGCGCGACGGGCATCCCGTGCTCGACGGCGTAGCGCTTCACCGCGCTCGCCTGCAGTTTCATTCCGCGCCCGGCAGGGCGATCGGGCTGGGTGAGCACGAGCGGCACCGGGAAACCGGCCTCGTGGATCGCGGCGAGGGCAGCCGCGGCGAATTCCGGCGTGCCGGCAAAAACTACGCGCAACGTATGGGTCATGACAGCGTTCGGGGTCGGGCTGGGCGAACGCGCGTTACATCGCGCGTTCGAGTTTCTTCATCTTCGTCTTGATGCGCGTCTGCTTGAGCGGCGACAGGTATTCGACGAATACGCGCCCCATCAGGTGATCCATCTCGTGCTGGACGCACACGGCCAGCAGGCCCTCGCAGTCGAGCTCGAAAGTCTCGCCCTGCTCGTTGAGCGCACGCACGCGCACATGGTCGGGACGCTCGACTTCGTCGTAGATGCCGGGCACCGACAGGCAGCCCTCTTCATAGATCTGCTTTGCATCGCTCGACCACACGATCTCGGGGTTGATGAACGCGCGCAGCTCGTTCTTCTCCTCGGAGACGTCGATCACGATCACGCGCTCGTGCACGTCGACCTGCGTGGCCGCAAGGCCGATGCCCGGCGCCGCATACATGGTCTCGGCCATGTCGGCGACGAGCTTGCGGATCCGGTCGTCGACCTTGTCGACGGGCTTCGCGACCTTGTGCAGCCGCTTGTCGGGGTAATGAAGAATATTGAGTAAAGCCATGGCGTTCGGTATTCGGTGGAGCGGCGTGCCGCATCGGCCATCCGGCCGGCTGGCGCTGCCGCCGGGATGCAATGAAGATGAGGCGGACGCGCGGCGAATCAATGCCGCGGATCATGCCTCCTGCAATCGGCCGGGCGCCTGCGCGCGCGGCCCTGTCGAGTATTTCGGATGATGAAAATTTTATCATGGCGCCACGCGGTCCGCTGGCCACCGCATTCGAGGGGCGCCTCATGTCGCCGCACGCGCTGACCACCTCCGCCGTGCGCGCGTGGCTGCAGCTCGCGCATGCGCCCGGGCTCGCCCCCGCGGCGCTGCAGGCACTGCTCGATGCGTTCGGCTCGCCGGACGCGCTGCTGCGTGCGTCCGACCACGCCATCGCCGCCGTAACCAGCGCCGCCGCGGCCCTGGCCGTGCGCGCAAGCGAGCGCGGCGATCTCGACGCGCGCACCGACGCCGCGCTCGCGTGGCTCGACGCGCCGGGCAACGCGCTTGTCACGCTCAACGATCCGGCCTATCCGCCGCGGCTGCGCGACCTGCACGATCCGCCGCTGCTGCTATATGTAAAGGGCCGGCTCGACCTACTGCACGCGCGCAGTCTCGCCGTGGTCGGCAGTCGTCACGCCACGCCGCAGGGGCTCGCCGACGCAACGCACTTCGCACGCGAGCTGTCCGACGCCGGGCTGCCGATCGTGTCGGGCCTCGCGCTCGGGATCGATGCCGCCGCACATCGTGGCGGGCTCGACGGCCGGTCGGGCACGGTCGCGGTGATCGCGACCGGCGCCGATCTCGTCTATCCGGCGCGGCACCGTGCACTCGCCCACGAGATCGCCGCGCACGGCGCGATCGTGTCGGAATGGCCGCTCGGCACGCCGGCCCGCGCCGCCCACTTCCCGCAACGCAACCGGCTGATCGCCGCGCTCGCGGTCGGCGCGCTCGTCGTCGAGGCCGCGCCGCGCTCCGGCTCGCTGATCACCGCGCGGCTCGCGAACGAACTGGGGCGCGACGTATTCGCGATGCCGGGCTCGATCCACGCGCCGCTCGCGCAGGGCTGCCACGCATTGATCCGCGACGGCGCGAAACTCACGGCGGCGCCGCTCGATGTACTCGAGGAATACGGGCTGGGCGAAGCGAAAGCCGGCACGGCGGGCGGTGCGGCGTGTTCCGGGCATCCGTGCACGGATACCGGTGGCCCCCGCGAAGACGAAGCCGCCGCTCGGCGTGCCGCCGCCGCGGTTATCCAGACTGGCGACGCCGTTCCGGCCACCGCGCCGGCCCGCAACGAAGCTCCGTTGCCGGCGCCAGCGCTGCCCGCCACCCCGTCCGAACAGGCCGTGCTCGCCGCCTTGGGATACGGCCCTGTCACCTACGAATGGCTCGCGGAGCACAGCGGCCTGTCTGACGACGTGCTGCACCGTGCGCTGCTTGCGCTGGAACTGGCCGGCCGCGTCGCCAGCCTTCCCGGCGGACGCTTCGCACGGCTTGACGTGGCGCGCACCCCGCCCATGCACGGCGTGCTACATTCCCCCGCATAGGGGCGGCCCGGCCGCCGACGATACCCAAGGAAACCCATGCCCGCGCTGAATCTCGACACCGATGCGGATCGGATCGCCGAGCGCCTCGCCGATCCCGGCACGTTGCTCGTCGCCTGCCTGTGCGCCGAGTGGTGCGGCACGTGCCGCGATTACCGGACGGCCTTCGACCAGCTCGCCGACGCACATCCGGACGCCTGCTTCGCCTGGATCGACATCGAAACGCATGCCGACCAGCTCGACGATCTCGACGTCGAGAACTTCCCGACGATCCTGATCGAAGATACCCACACCGCCCGCTTCTTCGGCACGGTGCTGCCGCATGCGGCGATCGTCGAGCGCATGCTGTCCGACCTGAGCGCGGTACCCGGTGCGCCGCACGCACCGAAATTGCGCAATATCCTGGCCGTCGAAGCCTGAATTCGCGAGCCGGCCCGGTGGTTTTGCGCGCGTTTGCGCGCCCCGCCGCGCCGGGCGCTTGCCGCCGTTGCGGCCCCCCTCTATGATGGGCCGCTTTTTACGCGCTGAGCCGCCATCGCTGCGGCGTGTGCTATAAAGCGGTCGTAAAAGGGACCCACAACCGGCGAACCCGGTCTACCAACACACACCTGTCATGTCCAAAGCACTGATCATTGCGGAAAAGCCTTCTGTCGCGAACGACATCGCACGCGCTTTGGGCGGCTTTACCAAGCATGACGAGTATTACGAAAGCGACGATTTCGTCCTTTCGTCCGCTGTCGGCCACCTGCTGGAAATCGCCGCCCCGGAAGAGTACGAGGTCAAGCGCGGGAAATGGAGCTTCGCGCATCTGCCCGTCATCCCCCCGCATTTCGACCTGAACCCGATCGCAAAAAGCGAGTCGCGCCTCAAGGTGCTCACCAAGCTGCTGAAGCGCAAGGACGTCGACCGTCTGATCAACGCATGTGACGCGGGGCGCGAGGGCGAACTGATTTTCCGCCTGATCGCGCAGCACGCGAAGGCGAAACAGCCGGTCCAGCGCCTGTGGCTGCAGTCGATGACCCCGCAGGCGATCCGCGACGGCTTCGCGAACCTGCGCAGCGACGCGGACATGCTGCCGCTCGCCGACGCCGCACGCTGCCGCTCGGAAGCCGACTGGCTCGTCGGGATCAACGGCACCCGCGCGATGACCGCGTTCAACAGCAAGGGCGGCGGCTTCTTCCTGACGACAGTTGGCCGCGTTCAGACGCCAACGTTGTCGATCGTCGTCGAACGCGAAGAGAAAATCCGCCGCTTTGTCCCGCGCGACTACTGGGAAGTGAAGGCCGAATTCGCGTGCGCGGGCGGCTTCTACGAAGGCAAGTGGTACGACCCGAAATTCAAGCGCGACGAATTCGATCCGGAAAAGCGCGACTCCCGCCTGTGGAGCCTGCCGGCCGCCGAAACGATCGTCGCCGCGTGTCGCGACCAGGTCGGCACGGTCTCCGAGGAATCGAAGCCGTCGACGCAGCTGTCGCCGCTGCTGTTCGACCTGACGAGCCTGCAGCGCGAAGCGAACAGCCGCTTCGGCTTCTCCGCGAAGAACACGCTCGGCCTCGCGCAGGCACTGTATGAAAAGCACAAGGTGCTGACCTACCCGCGTACCGATGCACGCGCGCTGCCGGAAGACTACCTGTCGACGGTCCAGTCCACGCTCGAGATGCTCAAGGAGAGCAACAACTACCTGCCGCATGCGAAGCAGGTGCTCGACAAGGGCTGGGTGAAGCCGAACAAGCGGATCTTCGACAACTCGAAGATCAGCGACCACTTTGCAATCATCCCGACGCTGCAGGCGCCGAAGTCGCTGTCCGAGCCGGAGCAGAAGCTGTACGACATGGTCGTGAAGCGCTTCCTCGCCGTGTTCTTCCCGGCCGCCGAATTCCGCGTCACGACGCGGATCACCGAAGTCGCCGGCCATCACTTCAAGACCGAAGGCAAGGTGCTCGTCGAGCCGGGCTGGCTGCAGGTGTACGGCCGCGACGCCGAAGGCGCGGATGCGAACTTGGTGCCGGTGCAGAAGGACGAGAAGGTGAAGACGGACGAAATCGCCGCCGTCGCGCTCGTCACGAAACCGCCCGCACGCTACTCGGAAGCGACGCTGCTGTCCGCGATGGAAGGCGCGGGCAAGCTCGTCGAGGACGACGAACTGCGCGAGGCGATGGCCGCGAAGGGCCTCGGCACGCCGGCCACGCGCGCGGCGATCATCGAAGGCCTGCTCGGCGAGAAATACCTCGTGCGCGAAGGCCGCGAACTGATCCCGACCGCGAAGGCATTCCAGCTGATGACACTGCTGCGCGGGCTCGGCGTGAAGGAACTCACCGCGCCCGAGCTCACCGGCGAATGGGAATATAAGCTGTCGCAGATGGAGCGCGGCAACCTCGGGCGCGAAGCGTTCATGCAGGAAATCGCCCGCATGACGCAGCAGATCGTGAAGCGCGCGAAGGAATACGATTCGGACACGATCCCCGGCGATTACGCGACGCTCGAGACGCCGTGCCCGAACTGCGGCGGCCAGGTGAAGGAAAACTACCGCCGCTTCGCATGCACGAAGTGCGAGTTCTCGATCTCGAAGATCCCGGGCAGCCGGCAGTTCGAGATCGCGGAAGTCGAGGAGCTGCTGCGCGAGAAGACGATCGGCCCGCTGTCCGGCTTCCGCAGCAAGATGGGCCGCCCGTTCTCGGCGATCCTCAAGCTGTCCTTCGACGACGAGACGAAGAACTACAAGCTCGAGTTCGACTTCGGTCAGGACACGGGCGGCGAGGAGGGCGAGGCGCCCGATTTCTCCGCACAGGAGCCCGTCGGCGCGTGCCCGAAGTGCAAGGGCCGTGTGTTCGAGCACGGGATGAGCTACGTGTGCGAGCACTCGGTGGCCAACCCGAAGACCTGCGACTTCCGCTCGGGCAAGGTGATCCTGCAGCAGGAAATCACGCGCGAGCAGATGGGCAAGCTGCTTGCCGACGGCCGTACGGATCTGCTGCCGAACTTCAAGTCGTCGCGCACGGGCCGCAACTTCAAGGCCTTCCTCGTGAAGCAGCCGGACGGCAAGATCGGCTTCGAGTTCGAGAAGAAGGAGCCGAAGGCCGCTGCCGCGAAGAAGACGGCAAAATCGGCGACGAAGGACGCCGAAACCGTGACGGAAGGCGCCGAGGAGAAACCGGCACCGGCTCGCAAAACCGCCGCACGCAAGACGACGGCGCGCAAGACTGGCTCGTGACGGCCTGACGGGCCGGGGTTCTCCCGGCCATGCCGAACGCCGGCAGGTAGCCATAAAAAACGCGGATCGATTGCTCGATCCGCGTTTTTCTTTGTGCCGGCGACAAGCGCCGCCCGGCCATCGCGCCGTTACAGCGGCGACGGCGCCGCGACGCGCGTGCGCGGCGAACGCGGCAGGCGCGGCGACAGGTTCGGGTCGGCCGACTCCGGCTGCTCGGCACGCGTCTCGACACCGATCGGCGCGAGCACCGAACTCTGCGCGGCCCACTGCTCGCCCATCGTCGCGTCGGTCGAGTGGCTGAAATGCTCGACGAGGTGGTCGATGAACGTGCGCACCTTCGCGGGCAGATGGCGCCGGCTCGGGTAAGCGATGTTGATCTCGACCTGCGGCAGCCGGAAATCCGGCAGCAGCCGCACGAGCGCGCCGCGCGCGATATCGCCGCCGATCAGGTAGCTCGGCAGGATCGCGACACCCATCCCGAGCAGCGCGAACTGGCGCAGCATCGCGGTGTTGTTCGCAACGATCACGTTGGTCGGGCGCACGCGCACTTCGCCGTCCGGCCCCGTGAACACACGCTCGTCACCCCAGTATTCGGTCGGCAGGCTCAGGCTCGGGTGCTCGGCGAGATGCTCCGGATGGGTCGGCACGCCGTGCTTCTCCAGGTAGCTCGGCGTCGCACACACGGTCATGCAGCCGGTGGTCAGGCGCCGCGTGACGATGCTCGCGCTACGCATCTGGCGCGTGACGACGATGCCGACGTCGAAGCCTTCCTCGACGAGATCAACCTGCCGGTCGACCAGCGTGAGATCGGGCACCACTTTCGGGAAATTCTCCGTGTACGACTGCAACACGGGCGCAAGGTTGTGCAGGCCGAACACGACAGGCGCAACGATGCGCAACGTTCCGACCGGCTCGTGATTGCGGGCGACGACCATCTGCTCGACGTCCTCGAGCTCATCGAGGATCTGGCGAGCCCGCTCCAGATAGACCTGGCCTGACTCCGTCAGGGAAAGACTGCGCGTAGTGCGGTTCAGCAAACGCGTGCCGAGCCGGCCTTCCAGATCGGCGACGTGACGCGTCGCGACCGCGTTGGAGATATCCATTGCACTCGCGGCCCGCGCAAAACTGCCGAGATCTGCAACCTTGACGAACACGCGCATCGACTGCAAATGATCCATAAACGACTCCTGCCGCTGTTACAACTTCAAAAAGATGAAGCAAATGCGTAATTCTCCTACGACAGCGGAAATGATGCAGAGTTGCTCAACAAGGCCCCTCTTGGCGATAAAAATAGTCAAAAATCCTCGGCTCCCGCGGATAGTTGATCCAATTATTCTGATTGGAGCAACAATTGGGTGAACCTCGTCGAGTAAGCGGCCGAATCAGGAAGGACGTATTTGATGCGACACAACAGCGCACCCTTCCGCCCGCCGCGCGAGCGGCGCCGGGTCAGGCTGCCGCCAATTGCCGCGGAGCGTAACAACCTGTTAAAAAGACACCATGAAGGCGGCCGACGTAGCATCATGTCGGCCCCGGCCGGGCGGGACGGGTGCGCAACGTGCGCCGCCGCCACCGCCGCTTTCAACGCGCGACACCCGCTCACCATGAAAATTGCCATCCTCGACGACTACCAGGACGCCGTCCGCAAGCTGAACTGCTTCGAGATGCTTGCCGACCACGACGTGAAGGTCTTCAACAATACGGTGCGCGGATTGGGACAACTCGCCAGCCGTCTGGCGGAAGTCGAGGCACTCGTGCTGATTCGCGAACGGACCCCGATTTCGTCGCAACTGCTCGCCAAGCTGCCGAACCTGCGCATGATCAGCCAGACCGGCCGCATTTCGAGCCACATCGATCTCGACGCGTGTACCGACCGCGGCATCGCGGTGCTCGAAGGCACAGGCTCGCCGATTGCCCCCGCCGAACTGACCTGGGCGCTCGTGATGGCCGCCCAGCGCCGCATTCCGCAATACGTCGCGAACCTGAAGCAGGGCGCATGGCAACAGTCGGGCCTGAAGACGTCGGCGATGCCGCCGAACTTCGGCCTCGGCCAGGTGCTGCGCGGCCAGACGCTCGGCATCTGGGGCTACGGCAAGATCGGCCGGCTCGTCGCCGGCTACGGCAAGGCGTTCGGGATGAACGTGCTGATCTGGGGCCGCGAGCATTCGCTCGAGGCCGCGCGCGCCGACGGCTATACGGCCGCCGAAAGCCGCGAGGCGCTGTTCGAGCAGAGCGACGTGCTGTCGCTGCACCTGCGCTTGCATGACGACACGCGCGGGATCGTGAAGCAGGAAGACCTGATGCGGATGAAGCCGACGTCGCTGCTCGTCAACACGAGCCGCGCCGAACTGCTCGAGGAAAATGCACTGGTCAACGCGCTGTCGCACAACCGTCCGGGAATGGTCGCGATCGACGTGTTCGAGAGCGAGCCGATCCTGCAGGGCTACAGCCTGCTGCGGATGGAAAACGTGATCTGCACGCCGCACATCGGCTACGTCGAGCGCGAAAGCTACGAGCTCTACTTCAGCGCGGCATTCCGGAACATCCTGGCGTTCGACCAGGGCGACATGTCGAGCGTCGTCAATCCGGAAGCACTGACGCCGCGCCGCGTGCGCTGAGCGCCGCGGGCCGCGCCTGCCGCGCGGCCCTGCATCCTGCTTCCCGTCTTCAGGCGGCCACGCGGCCGCCCGTCATCGCGCCGACGCGCGTGAGGAAATGCTCGCCGTCGCGCCGCCCGAGGTCGTACGCATGCCGCATCTGCGACGGGCTCGTGTAATCCCAACTCGAAATCGGCACCTTGCTCGACGGCTGCACGTACAGCCGCCGCTGCTCGCCATGCGCGACCGTGAACATCTGCGGGCGCGGGTACAGCCGCGTGACGAGCACCAGCACGTCGCCGGGCGCGGGGTCGAGCGCGTCGACCGGCACGTTGTCGACCATCCCGCCGTCCAGCACGGGCCGGCCGCCGCGGCGCAGCACCGGCGTGAACGGCGGCGTGCAGGACGACTGCAGGATCAGGTCGGCGAGCTCGTCGACGCTCGCGCAGGCCTGCGCGCGCACGAATTCCGGCCGAAAGCCGAGCGTGCGCCCGAGCGTCGGGTGCAGCGTCTTGCGCACGTACTTTTCGATGTTGTACGCGACGAGGCCGGCGGCCACTGCGCTGCGCGCGCCGAGCCAGCGCGGCACGTGCGACACGCCGATGCGGATCTCTGGTGCCGCGGCAAGCTGCGCGAACGGCTCGCCGTAGATGTCGAGCAGCGCCTGGCGGTAAATCCGGTAATGCGGAAACACGGGCTCGCGCCCGAACAGGTTGCCCCAGTACGCGTTCTTCCGGTTGTGGCGCAGCGCCTCTTCGTAATAGCGCATCACCCAGGCGGCATCGCGCGTATACAGCATGCATGCGGTCGCCGCGCCGGCCGAGATGCCGGTGATCACGCGCGGGCGCAGGCCGAGCGCCGGCTGGGCGATGTCCCAGAAGCCAGCCTGCCACCAGCAGCGATTGCCGCCGCCCGCAAAGACGATCTGGTCGAACATCGCGCCGCTCAACTGACGAGCGCGTAGGTCGACGTCGCGTGGACGGCCATCTTGCCGTCCTCGTCGAACAGCTCGACTTCGCCGAACACGAGGTTGCGGCCCATCCGCAGCACGCGCGCGGTGACGAGCACGTCGCCCTTGCGCACGGGCCGCATGAAGTTCGTGTTCAGCGATACGGTGGTCATCGGCCGGAACTCGCCGAGCGCGGCCGAGATCGCGACCACCATCGCGGTGTCGGCGGCCGCCGTGAACACCTGGCCACAGATGATGCCGCCCGAATGGCGGAATTCGCCGGAAAACGGCAGGCGCAGCGTGACGCTGTCGTCGCCGATCGACACGGGGACCAGACCGAGCGAGCGGACCCAGGGGGCCAGCAGGCGATCCAGCAATTCGCGGACTGCGTTTTCGTCCATCTTCGAAAGCCCAGAAAGCGTTGCGCGACCGCCGCGCAACACGTGTGGCGTCATCATACCGGGAGCGCGGAAACTGCGATCGCTCGTCAAAGGGCCGACAGCTGCCGCCGTCGTTGCGAAATATTTTGAGGAAATTTGCAGAAAGAGCTTGCAAGACTCGAAATACCCATGCATAATCTTTCTTCTGTTGGGGCGTTAGCTCAGTTGGTAGAGCAGCGGACTCTTAATCCGTAGGTCGAGTGTTCGAGTCACTCACGCCCCACCAGGAATTCCGAAGCCCGGTTAGCGAAAGCTAACCGGGCTTTTTCCTTTTCCGCCGTCGCACACGCGGCGCGCGCCCTGTCGCAGTACGCCACCGCACGCCTGCTCCGCATCGTTTCCGCTAGAATCGTCCGACAAATATCACACGACCGGCGCAGGCACTGCCGTTTGCCCGCCGGCACTGAGAGAACATGGGACGTCAGACATGGAAGCATGTAACCGAGACGCGACCATTCAGAGGGCCTGGTTGCGCCGATATCGGCAAGTCCATCGGGACACGCCGCTCCAACGATCACGCCGGCATCCACAGTGCGACGCACGAACCGGATCCGGTCATGCCGGGTAAGGACGCGCTCGTCGCGCTGGCGCTCGGCGCCGTGCTGCTCGTACTGGCAGGCGTGCTCGCCGTCACGACCGGTCAGGCGACCGGCCACCTCGTCCGCACGCCGGGCACGGTCGTCCGTATCGTGCAGGACAGCGACGCGATGCGCGCGTACCGGCCGATCGTCGCGTATCTTGCGAGCGACGGCCAGCGCCGCGAGGTCGCCGGCAATACCGCCTCGACCATCCCCGCCTACGACATCGGCGAGAACGTCGACGTCCTGCTCGATCCCGTCCATCCCGAGCGCCCCGCGCTGATCGACGATTTCGCGCAACGCTGGTTTCCGGCAGCGGTGTCGGCACTGCTCGCCGTCGCGTCGTTCGCGATCGGCGCCCTGCTGATCGCCGGCAAGCGCCATCGCATGCAATCCGATGCACCGCCGACCCGGGCCCGGCGCAAACAGGTGCGACGCCGCTGGGATATCGCAATCGTGCTGATTCCGATCACGATCGGCACGGGCTTCATTGCCGGTGCCGGTGCAGCCGGCCTGCGTCAGTGGCAGATCGCTCACCACTACGCGCGCTCGACCGGCCATGTCGTCGAGATCGCAAAAAATGCGCGGTCGGCCCGCTCGCGCACGTCGCTGTATTCGGCGATCGTCGCGTTCACGACCGACAGCGGGCGCCAGATCACGTTCGCCCAGGGCGCGGCGTCGTCGCATCCGGGCCTGCGCGAAGGCGAAGCGGTCAACGTGCTGTACGACCCCGTCACACCCGAGCGCGCGGTCGTCGACCGCTTCTGGGATCGCTGGGGCCTCACGGCCATCCTGCTCGCAATCGGTGCGCCGTTCCTCGCGGCCGGACTGTTCGTCGCCGCGACGCTGTGGCCGGACCATCGGTCGCACGAAACCGTGCCATGACGCTCGCGCGCCGGCCGCGCACCGCGTGGCACGACAACCGGCGCAGCGCGCGCATCACCGCTCCCTGAACGTCTCCACCTTCGCGCGGTTCCCGCACGTGCGCATGTCGCACCAGCGGCGCCCGACGCCGCGGCCGCGATCGACGAAGAACCACGTGCACCGGCCGCACTGCCTCACGCGCGCGAAATCGTCGCTGCGCAGCAGTTGCTCGAAGCCGAGTGCGGCCGCGTCGACCCAGCGCGACGCGGCACGCGCGTCGGGCCGCCACGCGAACCGGCCGTCGACGGCATCGAATGCGCTGCGCCCGATCGCCTCGCGAATCGCGACGGCGAGCCGGTCCGCCGCGCGCGCGCCGGCCGTGCCGCCGCCTCCGGCCGTCAGGTGCGCGATCGCAGCGTAGGCATCCTCGCGAAAACGATGCAGCGCCGCCAGCGCGTCAGCGTCGTCCTGCCGCGCGTGACGCAGAAGCCGCGCCAGACCGGCCGGCGCCAGCAACCCCGATCGCTGCGCCCACGCATGCACGGCCGGCCAGTCGACGAGCTTGTCCGCGTCGCGCGTCTTGCCCGTGTCGGCCACCGTGTTGAGGAAGTCGAGCGCCGGATGGCCGCCGACGAAATCGGCTGCACCCCATTCTTGCGCGGCTCGCGCGGGCTCGTGTCGAGTAACCATTTATTTTCACCTATCGGTTTCACACCCGGGCAATCCGGAGTAACCTGTTAACAACCAAAACAGGTTAGCACGGAGATGCCGATGCTCGAACTCGCCAACCGCTTCACTTTCGAAGGCCACCGGATTGCCTGGGGAACGATCGGCGAAGGTCCGCCGCTCGTGCTCGTGCACGGCACGCCGTTTTCGTCGCAGGTGTGGCGCCGGATCGCACCGTGGCTCGCGCGGCGTCACCGCGTGTTCTTCTACGACCTGCTCGGTTACGGTCAGTCCGACATGCCGGACGCGGATGTGTCGCTCGGCCGCCAGAACGGGTTGTTCGGCGCGCTGCTCGATGCGTGGAAAATCTCACGCCCCCGCGTACTCGCGCACGACTACGGCGGCGCAACCGTGCTGCGCGCGCACTTCCTCGACGGCGTCGCCTATGCGGACCTCACGCTCGTGAATCCGGTCGCAATCGCGCCGCAGGGCTCGACGTTCGTGCGCCATGTCGCGCAGCACGAGGCCGCGTTCACCGGATTGCCCGCGTATGCGCATCACGCGCTCGTGTCGGCCTATCTCGGCAAGGCGGTCGCCCGGCCGCTGAGCGACGAGGCGCTGTCGATCTACCGTGCGCCGTGGCTCACGCCCGACGGTCAGGCCGCGTTCTATCGACAGATCGCGCAGATGCGCCAGCGCTACATCGAGGAAGCCGAGGCTCGTTACGCGCCGCCGGACTTTCCGGTGCGCATCGTGTGGGGCGAGGACGACGCGTGGATTCCGCTCGACCAGGGGCAGGCGCTGGCCGATCGCATCGCAAACGGCCAACTGATCCGGGTGCCGCGCGCGGGCCATCTGGTGCAGGAAGATGCGCCGGAGGCGATCGTGGCGGCGGTGCTCGACGGGCCAGGGCAAGGTTGACGCCCGCCGTACCGCATATCGCTTTTCGCGTGCCGCGTCAGAACACCGGCACGCCCTGCGCAAGCGTCGAGATGAACTTCGCGGTGCGTGGATCGCGCGGATCGCCGAACAGGTCGCGCGACGCACCGGCCTCGACCACGCGGCCCTCCGCGAGAAACACCGCATCGTGTGCGATCGACGCGGCCAGGCGCAGGTCGTGGGTGGCCATCAGCATCGTCGTGCCTTCTCGTGCGAGCTGGCGCAGCACCTCGACCACTTCGACGGACAGCTCCGGATCGAGCGCCGACGTCGGCTCGTCGCACAACAGCACCTGCGGCGACGGCGCGAGCGCACGCGCGATCGCAACACGTTGCTGCTGGCCGCCCGACAGCGTACCGGGCCACGCGTCGGCCTTGTCCGCGATGCCGACCTTCTCGAGCAGCGCGAGCGCACGTTCACGGGCCCGTTCGCGCGGCCAGCGCTGCACGGTGACGAGCCCCTCCATCACGTTCTGCACGACGCTCAGGTGCGGAAACAGTTGGAAGTTCTGGAACACCATGCCGGTCTGGCGGCGCACCGCGAACACGGCGTCGCGCGCCGGCCGATGCGCCGGGGAGAAGTCGATGCGTGCGTCGCCGACCGTCAGCGCGCCCGCCTCGGGCACTTCGAGCAGGTTCACGCAACGCAGCAGCGTGCTCTTGCCGCTGCCGGACGGCCCGATCAGCGCCGTCACGCTGCCGGGCTGCAATGCGAGGTCGATCCCGTGCAGCACGCGATGCGTGCCGAACGACTTGTCGATGCCTTCGAGCCGGATCATCGCAGTTCCGCCTGGAACAGCGCATGACGGCCGAAGCGGACTTCGAGGCGACGCTGCAGCGTGGACAGCACCGAGCTGAGCAGCAGATAGACCAGCGCGGCTTCCGTATAGAGAATCATCGGCTCGTAGGTCACGGCCGCGATCCGCTGCGCGGCCTGGAAGATCTCCGGCACGGTCAGCACGGCCGCGAGCGACGTGTCCTTCACGAGCGAAATGAACGAATTCGACAGTGCGGGCAGCGCGACGCGCGCGGCCTGCGGCAGGATCGCGCGGCGCAGCGCCTGCGGGCGCGTCATCGCCATCGAGTACGCGGCTTCCCACTGCCCCTTCGGAATCGATTCGATCACGCCGCGGATCACCTCGGCGTTGTACGCACCGACGTTCAGCGAGAAGCCGATCACCGCGGCCGTCAGCGGATCGAGCACGATGCCGACGCTCGGCAAACCATAGAAGATCACGAACAACTGCACGAGCAGCGGCGAGCCGCGAAACAGCCAGATGTAGAAACGTACGACGGCTTGCGCCCAGCGCGGCCCGAACAGCCGCGTGAGCGCCGCGCCGAAGGCGAGCAGCAGGCCGATCGCGAACGACGCGAGCGTGAGCGGTACCGTAAACACGAGCCCCGCAACCAGCAGGGGCCGCAGCGATTCCGCCATCAGGTGAAGCCAGGCCGGCATCGTTCAGCCTCGCGTCACGGCTGCGACACGTCGCGGCCGAAATACTTCTGCGAGATCTTCGCGTAGGTACCGTCGGCCTTGATGTCAGCGAGTGCCTTGTCGATCGCGGCCACGAGCGCGGGGCTGCCCTTGCGCAGCAGCACGCCCGATGCGTCGCTCGCGCCGCCCGTGTCGGTCGCCGCGATCTTCAGTTTCGCGTCCGGCTTGTGCTTGCGGAAATCGAGGTACGACAGCGAATCGTTGATCGTCGCGTCGACGCGCCCCGAGCTCAGCAGGTCGATCGATTCGTTGAAGCCCTGCACGGGGACGACGTCCGCGCCGTGCGCGGCCGCGAGCTTGCCGAAATTGCTGGTCAGCGTGTTCGCGGATTTCTTGCCCTTGAGATCGTCGAACGAGTGGATCGTCGTGTTGTCCGCACGCACGATCAGCACCGCGCGCGACGTGATGTACGGCGTCGAGAAATCGTATTTCGCCTTGCGCGCGTCGGTGATCGACACTTCGTTGACCACCGCGTCGTAGCGGTTCACGTCGAGGCCGGCGATCAGCCCGTCCCACTTGCCTTCGATGAACTGCGGCTTCACGCCGAGGCGCTGCGCGATCGCGGTCGCGATATCGACGTCGAAGCCCGTCAGCTTGCCGGTTTCGTCGTGGTACGTGAACGGCGCGTACGTGCCCTCGGTACCGACCCGGAACACGCCGGACGACTTGATCTGCGACAGGTCGTCGGCTGCCAGTGCGCTCGTGACCGAAACGGCCTGCAGCATGGCGACGACCAGGATGGAGCGAAGGAATTTCATGGTGCGGACCCCGAATGATAGGAGGGAATATTCCCGCGGCACATACGTGCCGTTCGAGAGGTCCGCGAATTCTACCGATGCGTCGAGGCCCGGCAAAAAAGCAAATCGGCTAACGATATGAGCCGATCGAATAACGCGCACACCGGCCGCGAAACCGGTGCGCGCGGCTTACACGCCACTTACCACGGCAATGAATACGTCTTCGTATTCGTGAAGCTCTTCATCGCTTCCTGCACGCCTTCCTTGTAGCCGAGCCCCGAATCCTTCACGCCGCCGAACGGCGTCAGCTCGAGCCGGTAGCCCGGCACTTCGCGCACGTTCACGCTGCCGACTTCCAGCTCGGTGATGAAGCGCGTGATGTGGTCGAAGCGGTTCGTGCAGACCGACGACGACAGCGCGTAGTCGGTGCTGTTCGACATCCGGATCGCGTCGTCGATGTCGCGGAAGCGCATGATGGGCGACACGGGGCCGAAGGTTTCGTATTTCACCAGCGGCATGTCGGGCGTCACGCGATCGATCACCGTTGGCGAGTACAGCGCGCCTTCGCGTACGTTGCCGACCAGCAGCCGCGCACCGCGCGCGATCGCATCGTTCACCTGCTGTTCGCAGAACTTCGCGGCCGCCTCGTCGATCACCGTACCCATGTCCACCGACGGATCGGCAGGATTGCCGTATGACCATGCGCGCGTTTTCTCGACCACCAGCGCCGTGAAGCGATCGGCCACCGACTCGTGCACGAGCATCCGCTTGATCGCGGTGCAGCGCTGGCCCGAGTTCTTGTACGAGCCCGACACCGCGAGCGTGCTCGCTTCGTCGAGATCGGCGTCTTCCATCACGATGATCGGATCGTTGCCGCCGAGTTCGAGCACCGCGCGGCGGTAGCCCATCCGCGACGCGATCGACTTGCCGATCGACACGCCGCCCGTGAACGTGATCAGGTCGATCGCCGGGTTCGTGATCAGTTCGTCGGCAATCTCCTTCGGATCACCGGTGATGACCTGCAGCATCTGCGGCGGCAGGCCGGCTTCGTAAAGGATGTCCGCGAAGAGGTAACACGACAGCGGCACCTTCTCCGACGGCTTCACGACGATCCGGTTGTTGGTGGCCACCGACGGCACGATCTTGTGCGCGACCTGGTTCATCGGGTGGTTGAACGGCGTGATTGCCGAAATCACGCCGAGCAGCGGATCGCGCTGCGTGTACACGCGGCGCTTCTTGCCGTGCGGGGTCAGGTCGCACGAGAAGATCTGCCCGTCGTCCTTCAGCACTTCACCGGCGCCGAACGTCAGCACGTCGGCCACGCGCCCGGCTTCGTATGTCGAATCCTTGATGCACAGGCCGGCCTCGGCCGTGATCAGCGCTGCAATCTCGGCCGTGCGCGCGCGCACGATATCGGCCGCGCGGCGCAGGATCGCCGCGCGATCGTGGCGCGTGAGCGTCGGCCGGTAGGCACGCGCGGCCGCGAACGCGCGCCGCACGTCGTCCAGCGTCGCCTTCGGCACGGTGCCGACCAGCGAGCCGTCGTACGGGTTGCGCACTTCGATTACCGCGTCCCGATGAATCCGTTCCCCATCGATTCGCAGTGCTTCGCGACGAATCTCGCTGACGTCCGTCGATGCTGCAATGGCGTTCATGAGTGTGTCCCCTTACGGATGCATGCGCATCACTGCAGATGGTTGAGCGCGATGTCGATGATGTCGAAGTTGCGCAGCCGCGCGCGGCCCGAGACGTCGCCGGCGACCGGCTTGCTGAAGATCAGCGGCACGATCTGCTCGGAGATTCCGCCGTGCGAGCGCAGCGGCACGTCGAGGCCCGACAGGTCGTGCCTGATGCGGCGCGTGCCGAGCACGACGTCCTGCTTCGAGATCACGATCAGGTCGCCCATGCGCGCCGGCGGCAGCTCGAAGCGCGCGCAGCCCTCGGCGCCGGTGAGCACGACCTCGATGCCGTCGACCGCGGCGAGCCGTGCGCGCAGCGCTTCGGCGTCGGCCGTCGCCGGCACGTAGACGGTCGCGAACGAGCCGAGCGCGCCGTGGTGCACGACGTACGGATCGGTGATCGGCAGGATCACGCGCGCCGCATCCTCGCCGAGCCACTCGTCGAACAGCTCCTGCAGGTAGATCACGTTCGGCTCGCCGGTTTCATCGTCGTGCTTCGCGTTCATCCCGTGGTCGGCCGTGATCGCGACGATCGCACCGAGCGCGTCGAGACGCTGCAGGTAGGTGTCCATCATCGCGTAGAACGCGTTCGCGCCTTCCGTGCCGGGCGCGCACTTGTGCTGCACGTAGTCGGTGGTCGACAGGTACATCAGGTCGATCGGGCGCGTCTCGAGCAGGCGCACGCCGGCCGCGAACACGAATTCCGACAGATCCGCGCTGTACACGCTCGGCACCGGCTTGCCGACCAGCTCGAGCACGTTGTCGATGCCGTTTTCCTCGACGCTCGCCTCATCGGCCTTTTCCGACGAGAAGCAGATGCCCTTCAGCCCCTTGCCGAGCAGGCGGCGCAACTTGTCCTTCGCGGTGACGACCGCGACCTTCGCACCTTGCTCCGCGAAGGTCGCGAGCACGGTCGGTGCGACCAGGTACTTCGGATCGTTCATCAGCACTTCGGCGCCGGTGTCGCGGTCGTAGAAGTAATTGCCGCTTATCCCATGCACCGCCGGCGGCACGCCTGTCACGATCGACAGGTTGTTCGGGTTCGTGAAGCTCGGCACCACGCACTCGCCCTTGAGCGCCGTGCCCGGCTTCAGCAGCGTGCGCAGGAACGGCGCGACACCGGCCTCGGCCGCTTCCTCCAGATATTCGTATGCGCAGCCATCGACGCACACGACCACCACGGGCCGGCTCATCCAGTTGTAGCGGCGGCCGTTCACTTCCACGGATACAGGCGTTTCATTCATGACGTTCATTCCTTTCAGTTCGAAGGGGTGAGCCGTCGGCGCCCGCGCCGCGCCGAAGGGAGGTGTTTTCCATGCTTGACATTAAAATTGATGATTTGTAGATTGTCAACAACATGCAGAGAACAGAAAGCAAAACAACGCAGCAGCAAGAGGGCTGGTCTCCACTCATCCGCCGCGTGCCGCGGCGCCACAGTCAAGGGGTCTGAAGATGAACGAAGTGCCGGTAAACAAGCGTTTGAACGCATGGGCGGCGGGCGCGGCCCGCTTCGCGCTGGCCGCGGCGGTCGCGCTCGGCGCGGTGCAGGCGGCGCACGCGAAGACGTCGCTGCTCGTCTATACCGCGCTGGAAGACGAGGCGATGAAGCCCTACAAAGATGCGTTCGAGAAAGCGAACCCCGACATCGAGATCCGCTGGGTGCGCGACTCGACCGGCTCGGTCACCGCGAAGCTGCTCGCGGAGAAGAACAACCCGCGCGCGGACGTCGTGCTCGGCCTCGCCGCGTCGAGCCTGACGCTGCTGGACCTGCAGGGGATGCTGCTGCCGTACGCGCCGACGGGCTTCGACCAGCTCACGCGCAAGTACAGCGACGCGAACACGCCGCCGCACTGGGTCGGCATGGACGTGTGGGGCGCGACGATCTGCTACAACCGCGTCGCCGCGCAGGCGAAGGGCATCCCGAAGCCGACGTCGTGGGAAGACCTGACGAAGCCCGTCTATAAAGGCGCGATCGTGATGCCGAGCCCTGTTTCGTCCGGCACCGGCTACCTCGACGTGACCGCGTGGCTGCAGACCTTCGGCGACGACCGCGGCTGGAAATTCATGGACGCGCTCGACAAGAACGTCGCGCAATACGTGCACTCGGGCTCCAAGCCGTGCACGCTCGCCGGCACCGGCGAATTCCCGATCGGCATCTCGTTCGAGTTCCGCGGCCATGAACTGCAGTCGCAGGGCGCGCCGATCGATCTCGTGTTCCCGAAGGAAGGGCTCGGCTGGGACATGGAAGGCACGGCGATCATGAAGACGACGAAGCAGCCCGATGCCGCGAAGAAGCTGGCCGACTTCATGGCGAGCAAGGAGGCGAACCAGATCACCGCGCGCTGGTGGGCGATCGTCGCGTACCCGGGTGTCGCACGCAAGCTCGCCGGCATCCCCGACAACTACTCGGCGCTGCTCGTGAAGAACGACTTCGTATGGTCGGCGAAGAACCGCCAGTCGATTCTCGATACGTGGCAGAAGCGCTACGGCGCGAAAGCGCAGCAGTAACACCGCGACCCGCCGCGGGGCCGCGCCGCGCGCCGCCCCGCGCCACCCTTTCCATCGTCGAATCCGGCCCCCGGGCCGCCCCAGCATGGAGGCGCGCATGGCACCTTATCTGAGCGCAGAACGCATCGAGAAGCGGTACAACGACACGCAGGTCCTGACCGACATCAACCTGAGCGTGATGAAGGGCGAAATGATCTGCTTCCTGGGGCCGTCCGGCTGCGGGAAGACCACGCTGCTGCGGATCATCGCAGGGCTCGAGACGCAGAACGCCGGCCACATCATGCAGGACGGCCGCGACATCTCGCGGCTGCCGCCGCAACTGCGCGACTACGGCATCGTGTTCCAGTCGTACGCGCTGTTCCCGAACCTCACGGTGTACGACAACGTCGCGTACGGGCTCGTGAACCGCAGGATGAAGCGCGACGCGATCCACGAGCGCGTGCACACGCTGCTCGCACTGGTCGGCCTGCCCGACAGCCATCGCAAGCATCCGGGCCAGCTGTCCGGCGGCCAGCAGCAGCGCATCGCACTGGCGCGCGCGCTCGCCTCCTCCCCCGGCCTGCTGCTGCTCGACGAGCCGCTGTCGGCGCTCGATGCGCGGGTGCGCGTGCGGCTGCGCCAGGAGATCCGCGCGCTGCAGCAGCGGCTCGGCGTGACGACGATCATGGTCACGCACGACCAGGAAGAGGCGCTGTCGATGGCCGACCGCATCGTCGTGATGAACCACGGCGTGATCGAGCAGATCGGCACGCCGCTCGAAATCTACCGGCAGCCCGCGTCGCCGTTCGTCGCGGACTTCATCGGCCGCGTGAACACGATTCCGGCCGAAGTCGCGCAGGACGGCACGCTGCGCGCAGGCGCGGTCGGGCTCGACTGCCGCCACGGTGCGGCCCGCCCCACGCAAGGCGCGGCGGTATCGGTCTACGTGCGGCCCGAGGACCTGCGCATCCGCGTGCCGGGCGAGACGGCCGACAACGTGCTGGCCGGCCGCGTCGAGAAGCTCGAATTCCTCGGCGCGTTCTGCCGCGTGAGCTTCCGGATCGACGGGCTCGACGGCCAGGAGATCGTCGCCGACCTGTCGTATCACGACGTCGACCGCACCGGCGTGCAGGCCGGCGCGCGCATCGACCTCGCGCTCGATCGCGAGCATGTCCGCGTGTTCCCGAGCGCGAAGGAGCGACTGCAATGAGCACCGTCCTGACCGAGCGCCGCCGCGGCGCCTCCGTCCCCGCCGACGTGCGGCAGATCACGCACTGGCACGACCGCCTCGCGCAGCTCGCGCTCGTCGCGATGGCCGCGCTGATGTCGATGTTCCTGCTGCTGCCGCTCGCGCTCGTCGTGCAGAAATGCTTCGTCGATGCGGACGGGCGCTTCGTCGGCGCGCACAACTTCGTCGAGTATCTCGAGGACAGCGGCGTGCTGCGCTCGATGCTGCATTCGCTGACGGTCGGCGCACTCGTCACGTCGATCGTCGTGCCGATGGCGTTCACGTTCGCATATGCGCTGACGCGCTCGTGCATGCCGCTGAAGAACGCCGCGCGCACGATCGCTCTCCTGCCGCTGCTCGCGCCGACGCTGCTGTCCGCGGTGTCGTTCATCTACTGGTTCGGCAACGCGGGGCTGCTGAAGCCGCTGCTGCACGGCCATTCGATCTATGGGCTGCCGGGCATCGTGCTGAGCATGGTGTATGCGTCGTTCCCGCACGTGCTGATGATCCTCGTCACCGCGCTGTCGCTGGCCGACGGCCGGCTCTACGAAGCCGCCGACGCGATGGGCACGCGCCGCATGCGCAAGTTCTTCACGATCACGCTGCCGGGTGCGAAGTACGGGCTGATCAGCGCGACGATGGTGGCGTTCACGATGTGCATCAACGACTTCGGCGTACCGGTGGTGATCGGCGGTTCGTATAACGTACTGTCGACCGACATCTACAAGCTGATCATCGGCCTGCAGGACTTCAACCGCAGCGCGGTCGTGAGCCTGATGCTGCTGTGCCCGGCGCTGGTCGCGTTCGGCGTCGACTTCTTCATTCGCCGCCGCCAGCAGTCGCAGCTCGGCGCGCGCTCGACGCCGTACCAGCCGAAGCCGTCGCGCGGCTTCGATGCCGCGATGCTCGCGTACTGCGGCATCGTGTGCACGTTCTTCATCGCGGTGGTCGGCATCTCGGTGTTCGCGTCGTTCGTGAAGTTCTGGCCGTACCAGATGAGCCTCGGGCTGCAGCACTACGAGATGGGGCTGATCGGCGCCGGCATCTTCGACGCGTACAAGAACAGCCTGCGGATGGCCGCGACGGTCGCGCTCGGCGGCACGATCGTCGTGTTCGGCGGGGCGTACCTGATCGAGAAGACGCGCGGCGCGCGCTGGCTGCGCGGCTTCATCGCGCTGTGCGCGATCCTGCCGATGGGCGTGCCGGGGCTCGTGCTCGGCATCAGCTACATCTTCCTGTTCAACGCACCCGGCAATCCGCTGAACGGGCTGTACGGCTCGCTGTGGCTGCTCGCGATCGTCACGGTGGTGCACTACTACGCGTCGAGCCACCTGACCGCCGTCACCGCGCTCCGGCAGATCGACAGCGAGTTCGAGGCCGTGTCCGCGTCGCTGAAGGTGCCGTTCTACAAGACCTTCGTGCGCGTGACCGTGCCTGTGTGCCTGCCCGCGATCCTGCTGATCGCGCGCTACCTGTTCGTCAACGGGATGACGACGGTCTCGGCCGTCGCGTTCCTCTACTCGCCCGATACGCAACCCGCGTCGGTCGCGATCCTGAACCTCGACGACGCGGGCCAGATGGGCCCGGCTGCCGCGATGGCCACGCTCGTGCTCGCGACCTCGTCGTTCGCGTGCGTGCTGTTCGCGTGCATCTCGCACCGCCTGTTGCGCCGCACGCAGGCCTGGCGCAATCCACATCGCCGTTGATTCCCTGACTGTATTCACGTGACGTCCCGACTTCATCAAGGAGACACCATGACGCTCGCCGCCCAGCCCATCCTGCTCACCCCCGGCCCCCTGACGACCTCCGACACCACGCGCGACGCGATGCTGCGCGACTGGGGCTCGTGGGACAGCGACTTCAACGCGATCACCGCGCGGCTGCGCGAACGCCTGCTGCAGATCGTGCACGGCGAAGGCACGCACGAATGCGTGCCGCTGCAAGGCAGCGGCACGTTCTCGGTCGAAGCGGCGATCGGCACGCTCGTGCCGCGCGACGGCCACGTGCTGGTGCCGAACAACGGCGCGTACTGCGCGCGCCTCGCGAAGATCTGCCGCGTGCTCGGCCGCACGCTCACGACGATCGACTACAGCGAGGACCGCCGCGTCGATCCGGCCGACGTCGAGCGCGCGCTCGCGGCCGATCCGACCATCACGCATGTCGCGCTCGTGCACTGTGAAACCGGCGCCGGCGTGCTGAACCCGCTGCACGACGTCGCGCAGGTCGTCGCGAAGCATGGCCGCGGGCTGATCGTCGACGCGATGAGTTCGTTCGGCGCGATCGACATCGATGCGCGCACGACGCCGTTCGATGCGGTGATCGCCGCATCCGGCAAATGCCTCGAAGGCGTGCCGGGGCTCGGCTTCGTGATCGCGAAGCGCAGTGCGCTCGAACGCTGCGAAGGCAACAGCCACTCGCTCGCGATGGACCTGTACGACCAATGGGTCTACATGCAGCGCACGACGCAGTGGCGCTTTACGCCGCCGACGCACGTGGTCGCGGCGCTCGACGCGGCCGTTGCGCAATACGTCGACGAAGGCGGGCTCGCCGCGCGCGGCGGCCGCTACCAGCGCAACTATCGCGCGCTGATCGACGGGATGCTCGCGCTCGGTTTCCGGCCGTTCCTCGATCCGGCGATCCAGGCGCCGATCATCGTCACGTTCCATGCGCCGGACGATCCGAACTACGATTTCAAGCGCTTCTACCAGGAGGTCAAGCAGCGCGGCTACATCCTGTATCCGGGCAAGCTGACCGAGGTCGAGACGTTCCGGGTCGGCTGCATCGGCCACTTCGGCGAAGCCGGCATCCCGGGCGCCGTCGCCGCGATCGCCGACACGCTGCGGGCGATGGGCGTGCGCCGCGTGTCGGCGGAAGCCGCCGCCTGACGTGACGCATGACGACGTGACGTGATGGTCCCCGCCGCATGCACGTTCGCATGCGGCGGCCGTTTTTTCGGCAGTGCGCGGCACGGCCCCTTTTCGACGAACCCTCCCATGCGACCCTTCTGGATCGAACAAGCGCTGTTCAACGACGGCGATCTCGCCCCCGCGCTGCAAGGCGAGACGCGTGCCGACGTGTGCATCGTCGGCGGCGGCTTCACCGGGCTCTGGACCGCGATCCAGGCGAAGCAGCAGGATCCCGCGCTCGACATCGCAATCGTCGAAGCCGACCTGTGCGGTGCCGGCGCGAGCGGCCGCAACGGCGGTTGCCTGCTCACGTGGTCTGCAAAATTCCTGACGCTGCGGCGGCTGTTCGGCGAGGCCGAGGCGATCCGGCTCGTGAAGGCATCCGAAGCGGCCGTGCAGCACATCGCCGATTTCTGCCGCGCGCACGACATCGATGCCGAGCTGCGGCTCGACGGCACGCTGTACACCGCGACGTCGCGTGCGCAGGTCGGCACGCTCGCGCCGGTGCTCGACGCGCTCGCCGCATGCGGCATCCACAGCTACGAACCGCTGCCGCCCGCCGAAGTCGCGCGCCGCTCGGGGTCGGCGCGCAATCTCGACGGCGTCTATTCGCCGATCGCCGCGACCGTGCATCCCGGCAAGCTCGTGCGCGGGCTGCGCCGCGTCGCGCTCGCGATGGGCATCCGGATCTACGAACGCACGCCGATGCTCGACTTCACGCCCGGCCAGCCCGCCGTCGTGCGCACGCCGTCCGGCAGCGTGAGCGCGGGCAGGCTCGTGTTCGCGATCAACGCATGGATGGCGAGCCGCTTCCCGCAGTTCGAGCGCACGATCGCGGTCGTGTCGAGCGACATGGTCATCACCGAGAAATGCCCGGCGCTGCTCGAAAAGACCGGGCTCGTCGACGGCGTGTCGGTGCTCGATTCGCGGATCTTCGTCTACTACTACCGCACCACCGCCGACGGGCGGCTGATGCTCGGCAAGGGCGGCAACACGTTCTCATGGCGCAGCCGCATCGCGCCCGTGTTCGACCGGCGCTCGCCTTACGAAGCGCAACTCACGCAGAGCCTGCGCGAATTCTTTCCTTCGCTCGCGGGCGTGCCGGTCACCGCGAGCTGGAACGGGCCGTCAGATCGCTCCGTCACCGGCTTCCCGTTCTTCGGCCGCCTCGACGACGCGCCGAACGTGTTCTACGGCTTCGGCTACTCGGGTAACGGCGTGGGGCCGACCTACATGGGCGGGCAGATCCTGTCGTCGCTCGTGCTCGGCCTCGACAACGCGTGGACGCGCAGCCCGATCGTGCGCGGCCCGCTCGGCGCGTTCCCGCCGGAGCCGATCCGCTATGTCGGCGCGCACGTCGTGCGCAATGCAATCCGCCGCAAGGAGCGCGCGGAAGACGAGAGCCGGCGGCCGGCGAGGGTCGACACGTGGCTCGCGAAATTCGCGAGCGCGGCGGGGAAGGCCGACAAGGCGTAACGATGTGTCGACCTGCAGGACCTGAGTGACTTGAAGACACAACGAAAAAGGGACGCTGCGAAGCGTCCCTTTGCTTTGTGCCGCGCGCGGCAACCCGCGCAGGCGTTGCCGGGCGCTTACGCGCGCACGGGCTTTTCCCGCGCCGCCTTGCCCGCCGCGGGCAACCCCTGCTCGTGCGTGCGGCGCATGCGCTCGAGACCGTGCGACAGGTGCTCGCGCACGAGTGCCACGGCCTGCTCCTCGTCGCCGCTCGCGAGCGCCTGCACGATCTTGTCGTGCTCGGCCGCCGACACCGCGATCGCATTCTCCTCGGCCTCGATCGCGGCCTGGCGCAGCAGCCCAAGCTGGCGCACGAGCCGGCGGTAGGTATCGGTGAGATGCGTATTGCCGACGCCGACGACCATCGCGTCGTGGAACTGCACGTTCAGTTCGGTGTAGCGCGTGACGTCGTGCGTCTTCGCGGCGTCCTTCATCGACTGGATGATGCCCTTCAGCACCTTCAGCGTGTCGGGCGAGATGCGCTTCGCGAGCGCGCGCGCGACCGACTCGTCGAGCATCGCGCGCACTTCGTAGATCTCCTCGGCCTCGCGCAGCGGCACGACGCGCACCGTCACGCCGCGGTTCTTCTCGTTGCGCAGCAGGCCGGCCTGTTCGAGCGCGCGGAACGCTTCGCGCACGGGGCCGCGCGACACGTTCAGCTTGGTCGCGATCTCGACTTCGTTGAGCTTCTCGCCAGGTGCGTATTCGCCGGAGACGATCGCGCGCTCGAGCATGTCCTGGACGATCATCGCGAGCGACTGGCTTTGCAGGAGTTCGATGGCGCTGAGCGCGTTCGGGGCTGTCATGGTCGGGCAGGCAGCAAGGCTGCGGTAGAAAACGAGGGCGCCATATCGGCGAATGATCCTTGTATACCCTCGCCCCGACACATTGTCAACAGTCTTCAGTCTCCAAAAGCCAATTCCGCCTGCCGGAATGCCCGCGAAGCACAGCCGGCAGGCGGCGGTCGCGCGTCGGGCCGACCTCGCCCGCGTCGCGCGACGCGTGCCGACCGTCAGGCCGTCGGGTGCTTCACCGGCCCCGGATCGCTCTGGCTCGGCCGGCCCGTCTCGACGTGGCCCGCGAAACGGCGCACGACCTTGTCGTCGCCGCCGCGCAGCGTCGTCGCGGTGATCGTCAGATCGTACCAGCCGTGGCTCGACGACAGCTCGAAGTGATCCTCGATGCGCTCGCCCGGCTCCAGCGTGTAGGTCCGCGCATGCTTGTGGCTGTATGCGTTGTCGACCGTCACGCGGCACGTCGCGCGCCCGCTGTTGCGCAGTTGCAGGTACACGTGGCGGTTGCGCACGTCGTAGCCGATCCGCGCTTCGGGGTTCGCGTGGCGGCCGTCCGCCGCGAGCCGCGTGTTGCCCTGGAACTCGCACAGATAGCCGTTCGGGCCATATGCCGCGAGATGGTAATCGCCGCGTGCGGCCGACGTATTCCACGTATCGACGAAGCGGTCGTGCGCGGACACCGCATAGCGGCGCGGCGGCGTCGTGGGGTTGCGGCGGTCGTACACGTAGAACGCGGCGCCTGCATCACCGGTGTTCGCGAAGTCGAGCGACACGGTGTCGTCGTGCGCGCTCACGCGGCTGTGCACGAACAGCTCGTACGGCAGCGCACGTGCCGGGCGCGTGCCGGGCTCCTGCGCCGGCATCGACTGCTGCGCGGGCACCTGGTACGCCTGGCCGGCCGTCGCGATGTGCTGCGGCACCGTGAAGCTCACCGTGCGCGTGTCGGGGCGCGCGGAGAAGTCGAATGCCGACGTGAGGTCGCCGCAGATCGAACGTCGCCACGCGCTGATGTTCGGCTCCTTCACGCCGAAACGCGCTTCGAGGAAACGCAGCACCGACGTATGGTCGAACGTCTCCGAGCAGACCCAGCCGCCCTTCGTCCACGGCGAGATGATGATCAGCGGCACGCGCGGCCCGAGGCCGATCGGCTGGATGCCGCCCGGGTCCGCACCCGGCACGAGCGGGCTCATTTCGCCCGGGTACTTGTTCAGGTCGAGCAGTTCGTCGCCGAGGTTCGACAGCAGGTTCGACGACACGATGCCCTGGCCGCCCACGCCGCTCGTGACCGGCGGCACCGGCGGCACGACGTGGTCGAACAGCCCGTCGTTCTCGTCGTAGTTCAGGATGAACACCGTCTTCGCCCACACTTCCGGGTTCGACGTGAGCGCCTCGAGCACCATGTTGATGTAGAACGCGCCGTCGGTCGGGGAAGCCTGCGGGTGCTCGCTGTACTTGTACGGCGACACGATCCACGACACCTGCGGCAGCCGGTTCGCCTGCACGTCGGCCTTCAGCTCGGCGAGCGTGTGGTCCGACGCGCCCTTGTCGACCAGCGGGCCGCTCGCGCCCTCCTTCACCTGGAAACGCTTGAAGAACATCAGCGAGTTGTCGGTGTAGTTGTCGGTCGGGTCGCCCGGGATGCCCGTGCCGCCCTGGTACACCTTCCAACTGATCTTCGCGTTCTCGAGGCGTTCCGCGTAGGTCGTCCACGTGTAGCCGTTCACGTCGTCGCGCTCGCCGATGCCCGGGCCGTTCGGCGGGTTGCCGTAGATGTTGCGCGGGTCGACCGTGCCGGTCCACAGGTAGATGCGGTTCGGCGCGGTGTCGGCGTGCGCGGAGCAGAAGTACGAATCGCAGATCGTGAACGCGTCGGCCAATGCGTAGTGGTACGTGAGATCCTGGCGCTTCAGGTAGCCCATCGTCAGCACGTCCTGCTTCTGGTTCACCCACTGGTCCCACTGGCCATTGTTCCAGGACAGGTGGCCGCTGCTCCAGCCGTGGTTGGTGCCCGGCTGGAATTCGGTCGTCTGCTTCGGATCGAGGTAGAACGGCAGCACGTACGGCGCCGACGGATCGAGGCCGCGCGAATGGTAGTTCTTCGTGAACACCGACGCCGGCGGCTGTTGCCACACCGGCGCACCGCTTGGCAGCAGGTGCGGACGCGGGTCGTTGAAGCCGCGCACGCCGCGCAGCCCGCCGAAGTAATGGTCGAACGAACGGTTTTCCTGCATGAAGATCACGACGTGCTCCACGTCGCGGATCGTGCCCGTGCGATAGGCGGCCGGCATCGCCAGCGCATTGCGGATCGCGGGCGGAAAGCCCGCGTAGGCGGCCATCGCGCCGGCCGACTGCGCGGCAAGGCGCAGGAAATCGCGTCGATTGTTCGAGGACATGAAGAGAACCCTGTGGTCGGTAGGAGTGGGGGCGCCAGTCGAGCGGGGCCGGCGGTTTGCGTTGCCGTTATTACCCCGCACCGGCATGTCCCGCGCGTGACCGGTTACCGCATGTTTCTTTGGGTTACCCACAGGAATTTTGTCGAAGCGGCGCATGACGCGGCTTTCATCCGGCCGACATACGCATGCGCTACGCTGACGCGCGATACAGAGGGGAGAAGCCGAGTCGTGTTCGATCAGCTGAAGGCGTTCCACGCGACCGTCCGGCAGGGCAGCATCACGCGCGCCGCGCGCCACCTGGGCGTGAGCCAGCCGACGATCGCCGCGCAGATCCGTCAGGTCGAGCAGGTATACGGCGTCGAGCTGTTCTACCGGAGCGGTCGCAAGCTCGAGATCACCGAAACGGGCATCGAGCTGCTGCCGCTCGTCGAGAAGATGATCGCGCTCGAGGCGCAGGCCGACATCATGCTGCGCAACGTCGGCGGCCTGTTCGAAGGCCACCTGCGGATCGGCGCGACGGGGCCGTACTACATCATGGATGCGGTCGGCCGCTTTTCGAACGCGCACCCGTCGATCGCGCTCACGTGCCGGATCGGCAACTCCGAGGAGATCCTGCAGGCGCTGCAGGAATTCCGCATCGACCTCGCCGTCTCGTCGCAGCGCAACGATGCCGACGGCCTCGAACGCAAGGTGATCTCGACCGACCCGCTCGTGCTCGTCGTGCATCGCAACCATCCGCTCGCGCGCTTCGACGCGATCGAGCCGGCGCAGCTCGCCGACGTGCGGCTGCTGATTCGCGAGGAAGGCTCGGTCACGCGCCGCTGCACGGAGACGATTCTCGAGGCGGCAGGTGTCGCGGCCGTATCGGTGGCAGAGATCGGCAGCCGCGAAGCGATCCGCGAGGCGATCCTGCACGGCGTGGGCGGCAGCCTGTTTCCGCTCGGCGAGGCCGAACGTCATCCGGATTTGCGCGTGATCGCGCTGCGCGGCGTCGATACGACGATCGACGAATACGTGTACTACCTGAAGGCGCGGCGCCAGAGCCCCGCGATCGACGCATTCCTCGCGTGCATCCTGCCGGCCGGCAGCGACACAGCCGCAGCGGACGACGCCGGACGAACGGCGCGGCGGGTGAGCGCGCGCTGAACTGCCGCGCGCTCACCGGGTCCGCACTTTGCTGGCGCTTTTCCCGCGCCTTCCCTCGTTTTTCCTCGTGCCTTCCTTCTGTCGTTGCGCTCACATCATTTCGGCAGTGCCGGAATCATCCACGTCAGCACGTGCTGCTGGAGGAACACCAACACGCCGAGCAGCAGCGTGAGAATCACGCTGTGCCAGAAGGTGCGCGCAAACACGACACCTTCCTGCCCTTTCAGGTCCGTCGTCGATACACCCGTCGCGATGTTCTGCGGCGAGATCATCTTGCCCATCACGCCGCCGGACGAGTTGGTCGCGGCCATCAGCACCGGATCGAGGCCGAGCTGCCGGGCGGCCACGACCTGCAGGTTGCCGAACAGCGCGTTGCCCGACGTGTCGCTGCCGGACAGGAACACCGCGATCCAGCCGAGCGACGCGGACACGAGCGGGAACAGCGCCCCCGTCGACGCGACGCCGGTGCCGAGCGTGTAGCTGATCCCCGAGTAGTTCAGCAGGTACGCGAGCCCGACGATCATCATCACCGTGACGATCGCGATCCACGTCTGCCGCCAGGTCTTGACCACGCATTCGAAGAAGTCGCCCACGCCGGTGCGCGTCAGCGCGGCCGTGACGATCGCCGAGACCAGGATCGCGGTGCCCGTGCCGAGCGGCTGGAAATCCCAGATCGCCGCATACGGCTTGTGGTACAGCGACACGAACACGGCATTGTGCAGGCCCGGCCACTTGATCTTCACGTCGCCGATCGCCGCGATGTTCGCGTGCACCCAAACGATCACGACCACCGACACGACGAGCCACGGCAGCCAGCCGCCGAAGCCCGCGCGTGCGGCGCCGGCCGTTGCCGGCACGCTGCGCGCGAGTGCGTATTGCGGATCGGGCTGCGGCTTCCACACCTGCAGGAAGCCGATCGTGACGATCAGCGACGTGAGCGACGACAGCACGTCGGTGAGCTGGTAGCCGAGGAAGTTCGACGTGACGAACTGCGCGATCGCGAAGCTGCCGCCCGACACGAGCAGCGCCGGCCACAGCTTCGAGATCGAGCGCAGCCCGCCGTACGCGCCGACCACGTAGAACGGCAGCAGCAGCGCGAAGAAGGGCAACTGGCGGCCGACCATCTGCGCGAGTGTCGCGGGCGGCAGCGACGTCACCGCGCCGAGCACGGTGATCGGCACGCCGAGCGCGCCGAACGCGACCGGCGCCGTGTTGAACAGCAGCGTGTAGGTGAGCGCCTCGAGCGCGGGGAAGCCGAGCGCGATCAAGAGTGCGCTCGTGATCGCGACCGGCGTGCCGAATCCCGAGATCCCTTCGAGCAGGCAACCGAACGAGAACGCGACGACGAGCAGCACGAGCCGGCGATCGTCGGGCAGGTTGTCGAGCATCCACTGCCGGAACTGGTCGAAGCGGCCCGACTTCACCGCGATGTTGTACAGCAGCAATGCGTTGAAGACGATCCACATTACCGGCACGACCGCGAGCGCCATGCCCGCACCGACCGCGTTGAACGCGAGCCCGGCCGGCATGCCCCATGCGCCGATCGCGACCGCGAGGCCGGCGACGAGCCCGGCGAGCGACGCCTGCCACGCGGGGCGGCGCAGCACGCCGAGTGCGATCAGCGCAACCGCGATCGGGATCGCGGCGACGAGGAAGGACAGCAGCAGCGAGTTGGCGACTGGCGTCAGCGGCTGTGCGAAAACGATGCCGGGCGGTAGGGCGTCGGTGGGGTTCATCGTGTCTCCAGATGTCGACCCGAGTTGGCGCTTTAGCGCTTACTCGGGTCCCATGCCTTGCGCTGACGACCCGAGCTGGCATCGGGATGCCCCGGGTTCGGTACAAGGCGATGTCCTGCGGTCACGACCGGGATCAAGCGCTTGCGCACGCAACGACGTCGCACGCCCAACCGATCGGTTGCTTAAAAGAGGTTAGGAGGCGCACGGCGCTTGTACAAGGGGGGACAAGCCCGATGCGTGCCGACCCGATACGGAGCAGCCGCCACACGCTGGCCAGCAGCGGGCAGCCTGCTGTCGCATTCGACAGAAAGCCCCCCGCGAGCGGTCCCCCGCGCAATGTTGCACATGCGACAAAGGTGCCTGACGGCGGGCGGGATGTTTCGTTTGGCGTCCGAAGCCTAGACTGGTCGCATCGATTCCGCCCGCGCCGGCCACGGCAGGCACGGCACCGGAACTTCACGGAGTGAACACGATGAAAACGATGAAGCAGGCTGCATGCGCGTTCGTGCTGATCGGCGCGGCCTTCGCCGCTCACGCGCAGGCCGCGTCGACGCTGACGCGTGCCGAGGTCCGCCAGGAACTCGTGGAACTGCAGGCCGCCGGCTACCGGGCGAACCTCGCGAGCAGTCCCGACTTTCCGGACCACATGCAGGCGATCATGCGCCGTGCCGCGCAGGCGCGCGGCGAGGACACCGGCTACGGCAGTGAAGGCAGGGCAAACGTGGAATCGGGCAAGCCGGCGCAGCCGCACGCAATCGACCGCGGCACCTACGCGCATCACTGACATCGGACTCAACCGGATCGAGCGCACCACGGTGCGACCCGACCGGCGACGGAGAGACGCATCGCACACCGCGCCGACCGACGCGATGCACGTGCGCAGGCATCACACGCTGAAGCGGTTCAGCGTATAGGCGCGATAGGCCGCGACGAACGCGTCGAACGATCCGGCCTCCTTCGCTTCGAGCTCGGCCTGCTCGGCCAGCGATTTCGCGGCGAGCGCCTGCTCGGTACGCAGCGTCTCCGCCGACGGCGGATTCGCCCGGAAATGCGCGGCATGCGCTTCGCTCTGCGTCAGCGCGAACTCGAGGAACGACTGACCGCGCTCGCGCATCGTGCGCAGCACACGCGCAGATGGCGTGCGCTCCGGATCGGCAAGCTTCTCGCGTTGCGCGGCGATTGCACGCACATGCTCGTCGCCGCCGCGGATTTCGTCGAGGCGGCGGCTGATGGTTTCGATATCGGCCATCAGCGCGTCCGCCCACGCCTGCAACGTGACCGTCTCGCCGTCGCGCTGCAGCGTAAGCCCCGGCTTGCGCCCTTCCATCGTCACGCTGCCGAAGTTCGCGTTCGCTTCCTTGTACGCGGGGCAATCGAGCGCCGGGCTTTCGTCGAGCGCGCACGCGAGCAGGAACGCGTCGATGAAGCGCGCGGTTTCCAGTGCGATGCCGGTCGGCTCGAACGGATCGATGTCGAGACAGCGCACCTCGATGTACTGCACGCCGCGCGACGCGAGCGCATGCAGCGGCCGCTCGCCCGAATACGTGACGCGCTTCGGCCGGATCGTCGAGTAGAACTCGTTCTCGATCTGCAGCACGTTCGTGTTGATCTGGATCCACTCGCCGTCGCGATGCGTGCCGATCGCCTCGTAGGCCGGATACGGCTCGCTCACGGCCTTCGACAGCGCGTCGAGATAGCCGGGCAGCGTGTTGTAGTCGACGTGCAGCGCGGCCTGCGCGGTCGTGTTCGAGTAGCCGAGATCGCTCATCCGCAGGCTCGTGGCATACGGCAGGTACAGCGTATCGGCATCGAACGTGTCGAGCCGGTGCGGCTTGCCGCGCAGGAACTTCGTGTCGAGCGCGGGCGACGCGCCGAACAGGTACATCAGCAGCCAGCTGCGGCGGCGGAAGTTGCGGATCTGCGCGAGATAGCGTTCCGACTGGTAATCGACGAGCGTGGCCGTCGAGCCTTCTTCCGCATGCAGGCGCCGCCACACTTCCTCGTGCAGCGAGTAGTTGTAGTGGATACCGGCAATGCACTGCATCGTGCGGCCGTAGCGATACGCGAGGCCGCGCCGGTACACCGTCTTCAGGCGGCCGATGTTCGACGTGCCGTAGTCGGCGATCGGGATCTGGTCGTCGGCCGGCAGCAGGCCGGGCATCGAGTCGTTCCACAGCATCTCGTCGCCGAGCGACGCATAGACGTAGCGATGCAGGTCGTCGAGACGCTCGAGCGTGATCGCGGCGTCACCTTCCGCGGGCGTGATCAGCTCGATCAACGCTTCGGAATAGTCGGTCGTCAGCGCCGGATGCGTGAGCGCCGAACCGAGCGCGCGCGGATGCGGCGTGAATGCGATCATCCCGTCGCGCGTCACGCGCAGGCTTTCCTTTTCGATGCCGCGCAGGCCGTCGGGCAGATGCTGCCGCGTCGGGCCCGAGCTCAGCGCGTCGAGGCGTTTCAGCAGCAGTTCGGACTGGCGGTGAGTCATGGTGTTCGACATGGAGACGCAAGTGCGTGACGGCCGCGCGCAGAACGCCGCGCGCGGCCGGCTGGATTGTTGGTCGCTTCGTTGGTAGCGGGCACTTTAACATCTCGCCGAAACACGCGCTTGAGGTGGCGCCGGGCGCGCTGCGCGGGCCGGAGCAGGCCGCCGGGCGGGCCGGTCGCGGCGGTCACTGCATCTGCGGCCGGTTCCATGCGGTGGCAACGGGCACGCCGGTTACGCGAATTCGTCAGACGGAACGTGATGCGCGAACGGGTGGCGGCAGGTGCAACCCTGCCGCCGGACTGATCGCTGAAAGCGGGATATGGGGACATCGCGCGCACGGCATCCGGCCGACGATGGATGCGCGGAATCGCCGTGACGGCCGGCGTTCGGTGGTTAGCCTACGCATGTCGGCACAACCCGCGCAACGGGTTGCCTCGCAGCCTCGCCAGGTCACACCCGGCTGCAAGCCTCGGCGATCCCCGCCGCTCTCACCCGCCGCGCGCGCCGCCCGCCCGGTCGGCCACTTCGTTCCACAAATGCAGCGCCGCATAGGCGCGCCACGGCCGCCAGCCTTCGGTACGGTGCTTCTGGGTCGCGAGCCGGTCGAGCGCCGGATCGCGCGCGGCGATCGACTGCATCAGCACGAGATCGGAGGCCGGCCATGCGTCCGGATCGCGCCATGCGCGCATCGCGATGTATTCGACGGTCCACGGGCCGATGCCGGGCAGGTCGAGCCACGCGCTGCGCAGCGTCGCGAGATCGGCGTGCTCGCGATCGACCGGAACGTCGCCGGCCGCCACCGCGCGCGCCACGCCCGTCAGTGCCGCCACCCGCTTGCCGGGCATCCCGATCTTGTCGAGATCGCAGGCGGCCAGCGCGTCGGGCGTCGGGAAGCGCCATGCGGGCGCGCCGTCGTCTTCATGAACCACACGCTCTCCGGCCCGCTCGACGAGCCGGCCGACGATCGTCGTCGCGGCCTTCACGCTCACCTGCTGACCGACGATCGCGCGCACGGCCAGCTCGAACCCCGACCATGCGCCCGGCACACGCAGCCCCGGCGCGGCCTCGACGAGCGGCGCGAACCACGGATCGCGCGCGAGCCCGTCGCCGATGGCGGCCGGATCGGCGCCGAGGTCGAACATCGTCGCGACGCGCATCGCGAACGCATCGTCGACGTGACGCGCGACCGCGCCTTCGACCGTCGCGACCAGGCAGTGCTTGCGCGGATGTTTCGCGACCGTGAGCCGGCCGGCATCGCCGTGCAGGTCGACGATGCGGCGATACACGCCGTCCGCCACCTGCTCGACACCCGGAATTGCGCGCCCGCTGAAGAAGCGCAGCACGCGCGCCCAGTCGTAAGGCGCATTGAAGCGCAGTTCCATTTGCGCGGACGGCGGCACATGGCCGCCGTTCACGATGGAGGTGATGGTTGTTTTTGCGATGCTCAAACTGCACTGCCCTCCGCAACGGATTCGGTCTGATCGTCGTGCGCATGACGCGCCTCGGACGCGAGCAGCGTCGCCTTGCGGCGCACGCCCCAACGATACCCGGAAAGCGCGCCGCCCTTCTGTACGACGCGGTGGCACGGGATCGCGAGCGCGACCGGATTAGACGCACACGCGGACGCAACGGCGCGCACCGCGCGCGGCGCACCGAGCGCCTCGGCGATCTCCGAGTAGCTGCGCGTTTCGCCGTACGGAATATGCGTCAGCGCCTCCCACACGCGCTGCTGGAACGCGGTCGGCGCGATGTCGAGCGGCAGGTCGAACGCGTGCCGCGTGCCGTCCAGGTACGCGCGGATCTGCGTGACGAACGGCGCGAGTCGTGCCGGTGCCTCGACCAGCTCGGCACGTGCGAACGCATCCTTCAGCTCGCTGACAAGCGCGGCCGGTTCGTCACCGAATGCGATCCGGCAGATGCCTTGTCCGGTTGCGGCAACGAGCACGGTGCCGAGCGACGTTGACGCGGTCGCATAGTCGATCCGCAGACCCGCGCCCTGCCGGCGGAACGCCGACGGCGCCATCCCGAGCTCGCGCGGCACCGATGCATAGAGCCGCGACGGCGAGTTGAAGCCCGCGTCGACGGCCGCCTGCGTGACCGGCTGCCCGCTTTGCAGCGCCTGCCGCAACGCGGCGCCGCGTTGCGCCGCCTGGTACTGCCGCGGCGACACGCCGACCACGCGCTTGAAAAGCCGCTGAAGGTGAAACGGGCTCACGTGCACGGCATCGCTCAGTTGCTGCAGCGTGAGCCGTTCGGCATGTGCGTCGAGCACCGCGCACGCGCGGTTGACGATCTCGAGCTCGCGCGGCAGCCCTTCCGGCTGGCAGCGCTTGCAGGGCCGGAAGCCGGCCGCACGCGCGGCGGCCGTATCGGCGAAGAAGGACACATTTTCGCGACGCGGCAGCCGCGACGCACAGGTCGGGCGGCAGAACACGCCGGTCGTGCTCACGGCATAGAAGAACGCGCCGTCCGCATGCGGATCGCGCTCGGTGACGGCGCCCCAGCGGGCATCATCGGTCGGATAGGCGGTTTTCATCTGAACCTCGCACTCATCTAGTGTAGATGGTGCCCACTTTAGAGATCGGCACGTGCCGTCGCGCCCTGAATCTTGCTCTGTGATTCTTGCTCTGACTCGCCCCGAATAATCGGGGGCGCATCGATCAGGAATAAATCCGGCAAAACGCGCGCGCCGGCTGCTCGAGCGCGGATTTCGTCATCGTACTGTCACCGTTTTGCTGCAGTGCGGATGCGACAAATCGCCGTCCTGACGTTTTTTTGCATTCGGAATATTGCGTCGCACCATCGCCGTGTGTATAGTTGGAACTGTCTCCTCCATGTCTCCTCCTGATATGGATTAAGCCCGTTCCGCTCTGCGTGAACGGGCTTTTTTTCGTCCGTCGATTGTGCCGCGTTCCGGCCGGCGGCGCAGGCGCGATGCGTCTACACTCGATGCTCGTGCGCTGCGAAGGAGTGCCTGCCCATGAAACCGACCATCCGCGCGATCGATCACATCGTGCTGCGCGTGACCGACATGGCTGCGATGACGCGCTTTTACTGCGACGCCGTCGGCTGCCATGTGGAGAAGGAACAGCCCGATCTGGGCCTTGTACAGCTGCGCGCCGGCGACGCGCTGATCGACCTGCTGTCGGTCGGCAGCCCGATCGACCGCCCCGACAGCGGCCCACCCGGCACCGGACGCAATCTCGATCACCTGTGCCTGCGCGTCGAGCCGTTCGATCCCGACGCCCTGACCGCCCATTTTGCCGCGCATGGCGCACAGCCGGGCGCGCCCGCGGAGCGCTACGGCGCCGGCGGCTACGGGCCGTCTATCTACCTGTTCGACCCGGAAGGCAACATGCTGGAATTCAAGGGGCCGCCGGCCTCGATCGGCTGAACGCGGCCGGCGTGCGAGCCGTCACGCGTCCGCGCGCGCCTTCAGCACCGTCCACTCGACCGCCACCGGATCGTGGTCGGCGCTCGAGATCCACGCGGCGCCGTCCTGCACCGTGCATTGCAGGCGCATCGTGCGCTCCGCGAGTTTCCCGAGCGCGGCCGCGACACCGTCGTTCAACGACAGCACCTGCACGTTGCGCAGCCGCTCGACCTTGCTGCGCACGCCCTGCCACCAGATATCCGACGTCTTGCCGCCGTATGCGATCACCGTGACCTGCCCGGCGCGGCCGGCCGCCTTCGAGATGCGCCGCTCGTCGGGCTGGCCGGCTTCGATCCAGACGTCGATCGCGCCCGTCAGGTCCTTCTGCCACAGGTCGGGCTCGTCGACGTCCGACAGCCCCTTGCAGAATTCGAGCCGCTCGTGCGCGAACAGCGCGAACGCGACGATGCGCACCATCATCCGGTCGTCGGTTTCCGACGGATGGCGCGCCACCGTCAACGCGTGATCGGCGTAGTAATGCCGATCCATGTCGGCGATTTGAAGTTCTGCTTTGTAGATCGTGGATTTCAGCGCCATGCGGATGCGGCCCGGGCGGGCATTCGGTTCGGTCGGGCCGTGATGATACCGAATGCGCGCCGTCCGGCGCGTGTCATGCGCCACCCACAGCGCAACGGCCCGGCATGTGCCGGGCCGTGTTCGGTTCGCGCCGCCGGCTCATCGGGCCGGCGCGCTCGCGCGTCGTGTGACGGCGCGGTGAATGGACGGTTACTGCTTGACGAAGCGCGAATCGGTCCAGAGACCCTGCTGGTCGCTGTTGTCGGCGCTGACGAACTGCACGTCGCCCTGGTCGACCGACACCACGCGGAAACGCTGGCCTTCCGGCACCGACAGGCATCGGTAGTCGTCGAAGTATTGCTGCTTCGCCTGCGACTTGCCGTCACGCTCGTGACTCAGTACGGAGTCCAGATTGTCTTTCGACAGGCAGCCCCATGCGTTCTTCGTCAACTGGATTTCCTGCTTCGGCTTGACGGCCGAATCGCCGCCGGCTTGGGCAATCGACACCGCGCAAAATGCGCCGACGAGGGCAAAAAGGATACCGGTACGTTTCATCATGTTCTGTCTCCAGGCTTGCGGGCACCAGGCTTGGGTTAGCTATGTGTTTAAAGGTGATCGTGAACCCGCGTTTTTCACTTTAGAAGACCGGCAAGCGATAGCAAGCACATTTGTTGTGCGACCGCAATAGCGGCGGATTGTCGCACCCCGTGCGCAGACCGTTTTTCACACCCCGCACTGGCACGACGACGCGCTCCGTCCGACGAACTGGCTCGCGCCGCCGGGCGGAAAGCGTTACTCAGCAACACTTTCATCAAAGTTACAACACGGCGATTGAACGGTTTGGATAATCCATTTCGCTATCCGGATCATTTTGATGCGCCGCACATAAAGTCATCCGAAACGATTCGACTTTACCGCAGCGCGGAATCGCATTTACCTGATACAAGAAAAATGCCAGGTATAAGCGCATCCGTATTTATCCGTACTTCGCCGCATGGTTTCAGCGCCGGCGAAAGCCCCGCCGCAAGCGCCTTTCTTCAGCGTGTTTACCCTGATTTATTCAGGTGGCTTGCTGGCGCTCGAAATAATCGCGCTGAAAAATGCACATGCGATAAGCGTTGTGATACGCGCCGTTTCCGAAAAATTCTTCCTTCAATTCAGCCTCGTGCTGGAATCCGCATTTTTCGTACACGTGAATCGCCGCCGCATTGGACGTGTCGACGATCAGGTACAGCTTGCGCATGTTCAGCACCTTGAACGCGTACTCGATCGCGAGACGCGTCGCCTGGCCCGCATAGCCGCGCCCCTGGCGTTGCGGCGCGATGATGATCTGGAACTCGCCGCGGCGATGGATGTAGTCGAGCTCGATCAGCTCGACGAGGCCGACCAGTTCGCCTTGCGCGTCGACCGCGACGAAACGGCGCTCGCGCTGGTCGTGCACGTGGCGGTCGTACAGTTGTGACAGTTCCGAGAAGGTTTCGTACGGCTCCTCGAACCAGTAGCGCATGATCTTGGCGTCGTTGTTCAGTTCGTGGACGAAGCGCAGGTCCTGGCGCTCAAGCGGCCGCAGCGCGAGCGTGTTGGTATCGTTCTGGAGTTGCATGTTCATGTCCTTTTTGATGCCGGCGCAGGTGCGACAAGGCCGCATCCGGGCCTGTTTCGCACTGTAAGAAGTTGAACGCGGGCGAAGTTCAGAGCCTAGAATGGGAGCAAGGGTTCCTGCCACCGCAAGGAGGCTATCGTGTTCGAGCAAGTCATACTCGGAATATTCCTCGTGCTGCCGCTCGTGATCGTCGCGGCGCTGTTCTCCGACGAACTTTGGCAGGAACATCGGCGCCAGCATCCGCGCGACGAAAACGCACCGCACATCGACTGGAAGCATCCGTGGCGCCGCGTGCGACGCGGGCATTGAGTCGATTGCCGTTCATCCGCGGGGCGCGCCGGCCCGGCCGCCTCGGAACGTCAACGCGTGACGCACCCTGTTCAGCACCCGAATTTCGCCTCGATCCGATTCCCACTTGATCCGCTCACTCCGCGAGACGCCGCCGTGAACGACCAGCCCGCCCAGCCTCCGCACGACATTCCCCGCGAAACGATCGACCTGCAGATTGCCGACGTGCTGGCGACCGTCCGCTACCCGGCCAACAAGGATGCGATCGTCGATGCCGCGCGCGACGCCGGCGCCAGCAACGAAGTGCTGTCGATGCTCGACGGCCTGCCCGAACAGGACTATGCGGACGTGAACGCCGTCACGCAGTGGGTCGCCGGCAACTTCGGTCCCGGCCTCGGGGTTTGAGCGCGCCCTCATAACGCGATAGGATCGGGCCGCAGCGGGTCGCGCAGCGACCGGCTGCGTGTCGCCCGGCGCAAGACCGGGCGTTTCCGCCTACGCGCCTGGGGAACTCCATGGAAGGCATCCTGATCCAGCACACGACACGCCGTCAGCTCTGGTTCGGCGCACTGACGGCGCTCGTCATCGTGCTCGCGCTCGGGATCGCCGCGCCGCACGCGAACGTCCCGCTGCCGGCCATCGAGCCGTTCATGCCGATGTGCGCGCTCACCGTGTTCACCACCGCGAGCATCGCGGCATTCTTTCTCGGCGCGCAGTTCACCGTGACTCGCCAGCCGGTGCTCGGCGCGCTCGGTGGCGCCTACGCGTTCACCGCGCTCGCCGTCGCATTGCAGCTGCTCACCTTTCCCGGCGTGTTCGCGCCGCACGGGCTGTTCGGCGCGCAACCGCAGAGCGCCGCGTGGATGTGGATCTTCTGGCATGCGGGCTTCCCGGGTTTCGTGATGGTCGCGCTGCTCGCGCGCGAGCGGCTGGCGCGCGCACCGATCGGCGCGCAGCAGACACGCTGGTGGACGGCCGCGCTGATCGGTGGGCCTGCTGTCGTCGCCGGGTTACTTTGCCTATTCGCGCTTAACGTGTCGCTGCCACCCGCGTTTCATCCGCCGGGCGACGCGGCCGTGCTGCCTGTCAACGCCGTCGCGCTGATCGTGTGGCTGCTCAATGCGCTGGCGCTCGTGGCCGTGCTGGCCACCGGCCGGCTGCGCACGACGCTCGACCTGTGGCTCGCAATCGCGGTGCTCGCGTGCCTCACCGACACGACGCTGAACCTGATGAGCACCAATCGCTTCACGGTCGGCTGGTACCTCGCGCGCGTGTTCAGCATGTTCACGCCGGGCGTGCTCGTGTGCGTGCTCGCGTGGGAAGTGACAATGTTGTACCAGCGGCTGTTCGAGGCGCACGCGACCCTGATCCGTTCGTCCGCACGCGACGGCCTGACGGGCGCGTTCAACCGCAGCCACTTCAACGATCATTTCCACACGCTGTTCCTGCAGGCGCGGCGGCAAGGCGAACCGCTGTCGCTGCTGATGGTCGACGTCGACCGCTTCAAGGCGTACAACGACGCGTTCGGTCACGTGAAGGGCGACGCATGCCTGATCGCGGTCGCGAACGCGCTGGCCGGTGCGGTGCGGCGGCCGGCGGACATCGTCGCGCGTTACGGCGGCGAGGAGTTCGCGATCGTGCTGCCGAACACGGGGGCGCGCGGCGCGCGGGTGGTGGCCGAGGAGGCGCGCGAAGCGGTGCTGCGGCTCGATCTCGCGATGCCGACGTCACCTGCCGGGCGCGTGAGCGTGAGCGTCGGCTGCGCGACCGTGTCGGCCGACGATCTGTCGACACCCGATGCGCTGATCGAAGCCGCCGACGCCGCGCTGTATCGTGCGAAGGATATGGGGCGAAACCGGGTAGTCGCCGCCTCATAACGTCTGCTGTTTGGCTATTTGTTACGGTCATTGTGACCGGAATAATCCGCCGTTACGGATTGCAGCGCGGGGAAACGATCGCTTACAGCCTGGGCCGGGGCCGCTCGCTATGCTGGGTTTCATATTGAACCCGAGCAGGTGAACACGATGAAGAAGGTCCTTTTGCTGATTGCCAGCGTCGCCGTGTTGTTGAGCGGCTGTATCGTGGTGCCTGACGGCGGCGGGTATTACGGCGACGGGTATTACCACCATCATCGTCATTGGGATTGATGTGGGTGAGGGTCCGGATGGGGCGATCGGCATGCGAGCCCATGCAGAGTCGATGATCCGGACCGCACCGCCATCAGGCGAACGTGGTCTGCTCGGCATGCCAGCAGGTACATTCATCTAGCACGCTGTCGATGCCATTTGCATCGACCGTCGCCCAATCGGCGGCCCATCCCTTGAGGGCGACCTGTTTGCGAAGCATAGGCGCCCAACGTTACCTGCTAGGGGAGCCGCGCCATCATCCGGTCAAGAAAAGTCGGCGGCAAACTGATTTCGCCAAATGTTTCGCCGAACTCCAGCCCTTGGGGGTACATCAATGCCTCCTTGGCCCAATGAAGCTCAACGGGTATGCGAGACCCGTCCCGATACGTTCGCTCGGCGACGAGGCGCTCGCCCTCCCTGTCGTAAAGCCTGAGAACAATCGTATCTCCAAAATAGCAGTATCGTGCCCGATAGCCGCCGTGCGGGGAGCGCTCGACCTTTTGTTCGCGTGAAGCGCAAGTTGCGCGCAGTTGTACGTCTTTCCAGTAACTCCAGCCAAGCCCGAGGACAGTGACGACCGCAGCCAAAACGAATGCGCGTCGAACGAAAATCCAAATCTCATTTTCAACAACATCAGCCCAACCTCTTGAGCCAGATAAGAAAGCGTTCAGCAACCGCACCATCGAAGCGAGCACGATAACGGGCAATATTATCGCCAGCAGACCCGGCATCAACCACATGCCCGACTCATTAATGTTCACGTTCATGCGAATCGAAGCCTGATGGGTTCCCGCAACGTTACATAGCGGCAATCTGAAAAAATAATTAAATCACCATCCGGCCGATAACACTACTTCACTCGCGAAATGAGTTATTCCAGACCGAGTAGTAGACATTTCCCACGACTCGCCCATCATCGACCACAACGGGATGTTCTACCTCTGGAGTACCCGGTGCGCCGACCAACGTTGCCGCCGGCACAACAACAGCGAACGCTCGACCAGCCACCTTGCCAAGAAAAATGAAAAGTCGCAACTCCTTTGACTATTAGCATACCTATTGACGACCTCACGATCCCAGTGCAATTAGACGGCCAAGAAAGCCCCCAAGCATATTTGGCCCCAAACCCAGTCACGTTAACAACCATTTCGAACTAGTCCGATTGATCTTACGGGCGTCATCACGCTAGCGTAGCAGGCATCGCGCATACCGCCCAACATCATTGGATCCGAAAATAGAAATGTCATCAATCCGATAGAAAACGTTGATTTTAGAAAATGGTCTGATATACATGGCAGAGGTGGCGACTTTATCATCTATTCTGACAAAAAATTCATCCCAATCTCACCTCCCATAGAAATTTCACTATAATCAAATCCAACAATAAATCATGAAGTTTTTTTGCGAATTACTTACACGCTACTCATCATGGCACTGATTAGCATCTTTGCCTTTGATCGAACGCCTCGAGGGGAGGAGTGCAGAACGTCGACATCTCCAGATGGGATGTATCTTGCAGACCTGTGCCTTTTAGCTTGGGTTCCGGGTGGAGATTCGCGATATGTTGGTCGCGTATACATCGCACAAACCGGGAGGTTAATAGCCCAGCACACATTCAGTACACCGATTCCCGAAATTTCCTGGAATAGTTATAGCGAGGCCTACGTGTCCTTTTCAAAAGGTGATGGCGGAGATGATTCTGTATATATATCGCTGCCGCCATCGTTTGTCGACCGGATGCTAGCGGCCCGCCCGCATCTGTAAAACCACAGTGTCAATCTGACTGGCAGTCGTCACGCGGATGCAGGCGCGTTCTATTGCCGGGAGATGGCTGTGCCATTCCCGGCCTGCAATCGTTTTCGCTTCTATTTCCCGATACAAAACCTGCTGAAAATCACCCCCAGCAGGTCATCCGAAGTGAATTCCCCGGTAATTGCATTGAGCTGTTCCTGCGCGAGCCTCAGCTCCTCGGCAAACAGATCGAGCGACTGCGCCCTCTGCTCCGCATGATCAGCCGCCTGCGCGAGATGCTCCTGCGCGGCCCGCAGCGCGATCAGATGCCGCTCCCGCGCCAGATATACCCCTTCCGCCCCCGCCTGCCACCCTGCAATCCGCAGCAGTTCCGCGCGCAGCATGTCGATCCCGTCGCCGCGCTTTGCCGACAGATGCACTTCAGTCAGATCGCCTTCCGCAGCCGGATGCTCGACACACGCCGCCACACCGGTCAGATCCGTCTTGTTCAGCACGCGCACCACCGGCACGCCGCTCGGGAACCGTGCCGCAATCGTCTCGTCATCCGCCGTCATCCCGCTGCGCGAATCCAGCAGATGCAGCACGACATCCGCGCGCTCGATCTCGCTCCACGTGCGCGCGATACCGATCCGCTCGACCTCGTCCTCCGTCTCGCGCAGCCCGGCCGTATCGATGATATGCAGCGGAATCCCTTCGACCTGGATCGTCTGCGCAACCTTGTCGCGCGTCGTGCCCGCGATCGGCGTGACGATCGCCAGCTCCGCGCCGGCCAGCGCATTCAGCAACGACGACTTGCCGACGTTCGGCTGCCCCGCGAGCACCACCGACAGCCCTTCGCGCAACAACGCCCCCTGCCGCGCGTCGCCGAGCACGTGCGCGAGCTGCGCGCGGATCTTCGCGAGCTTGCCGCGCGCGTCGGCCGCCTCCAGGAAATCGATCTCTTCTTCCGGAAAATCGAGCGTCGCCTCGACCAGCATCCGCAGCGTGATCACATCGTCGACGAGCGCATGGATCTGCCGCGAGAACGCGCCGTCGAGCGAACGCCCGGCCGAACGCGCGGCGGCTTCGGTGCTCGCCTCGATCAGGTCGGCAACGGCCTCGGCCTGCGCGAGGTCGAGCTTGTCGTTCAGAAACGCGCGCCGCGTAAATTCGCCGGGCTCCGCAAGCCTCAGCCCGAAACCGCGCCCCGCATCGAGGCAACGCTGCAACAGCAGTTGCATCACGATCGGCCCGCCGTGCCCCTGCAGCTCGAGCACGTGCTCGCCCGTGTACGAATGCGGCGCCGGGAAGTACAGCGCGATCCCGCGGTCGAGCGGCGCGCCGTGCTCGTCGAGGAACGGCACATAGCTCGCATGGCGCGGTGCGAGCTTCTGCCCGCACAACGCGTCGATCAGCGGCAACGCGGCCGCCTCGCCCCCGCGCCCGAACGACACGCGGACGACCCCGATGCCCCCCCGGCCGGCAGCAGTGGCAATGGCGACGATCGGATCGGAATCGGTAGCGAGCATAGGAATCGGATGAATTGGATGAATCAGGTAATCGGTGAATATGGTGCGCCCGCGCAACACTTCGGGCATCGGAACGCCGGCATTGTAGCCTGCCGGCACACGCGTCACCGGCCGCCGCGCAAGCTTCGGACGTGCCCGAATTTATCCCGCCGGGGATAAGCCAAGTATCATTCTGGCGCGATGTCGCCGCCCCCGTTTCGGACGAGTATGCCTGCTGGAGCGGCGCAACGCTGCGGCCCTTAATTCCACCACCCACCCCGATCAAGACCGGGATTCGTCTAAACAAGATACGTTTAGCCTGAATGGTTGTCTTAGACGCGGTGGTGGAATTGCACAATCTCTCCCATGCCGACATCCGAAGAAAAAGCCGCGTTCTCGGAACGCCTGAAATTCGCCCTGCGGCGCAGCCCGGAGAAGGTCACCGGTGCGACGGAGCTGGCGAACCGATTCAATCTGCGCCACCGCGGAGCGCAGCCCGTTTCGCCGCAAACCGCGCACAAATGGCTGACGGGCCGCACGATCCCGACGTCGGACAAACTTGCCACGCTCGCCGAATGGCTGCGCGTCGAAGTCCACTGGCTGCATTATGGCCCGTCGCCGAGCGTGATCGAACACCCGACGCCGCAGCCGCTGCCGCGCGACGAACGCTATCCGCCGACACCCGAGACGATCGAACTCGCGTCGAAGATCGAAGCGTTGTCGCCGCATCATCGCTATCTCGTGCAGGAACTGGTCGAACAGTTCTACGGCGACGCGAGCGAAGCGAAGAAGGGCTGAGCCCGCACCGGATCCGCAAAAAGCAAAAAAGCCGCATGGGCGAACCATGCGGCTTTTTTTCGTGCATCGCGGGGCGAACGCGCCGCCCCGCGTATGCAACAGGCGTCAGGCCGGTTTCTTCTTGGCCCCGCCGAGCTTGCGCGTGATGTAGTACTGCTGCGCGATCGACAGCACGTTGTTCACGACGTAGTACAGCACGAGGCCAGCCGGGAAGAAGAAGAACATCACCGAGAACGCGATCGGCATGAACTTCATCATCTTCGCCTGGACCGGGTCCGGCGGCGTCGGGTTCAGGCTCGTCTGCACGTACATCGACACGGCCATCAGCACCGGCAGGATGAAGAACGGATCGCGCTGCGACAGGTCGTGAATCCACAGGACCCACGGCGCGCCGCGCATTTCGACCGATGCGAGCAGCACCCAGTACAGCGAGATGAACACCGGGATCTGGATCACGACCGGCAGGCAGCCGCCGAACGGATTGACCTTCTCGGTCTTGTACAGCTCCATCAGCGCGGCATTCATCTTCTGCGGATCGCTCTTGAAGCGTTCGCGCAGCGCCTGCATGCGCGGCGTGATTTCCTTCATGCGCGCCATCGACTTGTAGCTCGCAGCCGACAGCGGGAAGAACACGGCCTTGATCAGGATCGTCAGCAGCACGATCGACCAGCCCCAGTTACCGACGTAGCTGTGGATCTTCTCGAGCAGCCAGAACAGCGGCTTCGCGATGATCGTCACCCAGCCGTAGTCCTTCACGAGTTCCAGGCCCGGCGCGATGCCTTCGAGCATGCGCTCTTCTTCCGGACCGGCGAACAGGCGAGCCTGCACGTCGGCCGACTGGCCCGGCGCGATCGCGGCGACCGGCTGCTTCACGCCGACGCGGTACAGCGTCGGATCGATCTTTTCAGCGTAGATGTCGCGCTTCACGCCCTGCTGCGGAATCCAGGCCGACGCGAAGTAGTGCTGCACCATCGCGACCCAGCCGTTGTCGGCGGAGGTCACGTAGTCGGCCTTGTTCTTGTCGAGGTCGCTGAAGTTGATCTTCTGGAAATGCTTCGCGTCCGTGTAGACCGCCGGCCCGAGGAACGTGTGCGAGAACATCGGCGTTTCGACGGCCGTGTTGTCGCGCACCAGTTCCATGTAGACCGTCGGCGTGACAGGCGCCGTGCCGACGTTGTCGATCTTGGTGTCGACGCCGATCACGTAGCTGCCGCGCGTGAACGTGTAGGTCTTCACGACCTTCACGCCGCCCTTCACCGGCGATTCGAACGACAGCTTCAGCGCGTTCTGGTCACCCGTCAGCGACGTCGTACCCGGGTTCAACTGCGTGTAGACGTCGTTGTGGTTCGGGAAATCGCCGCCGAGCAGGCCCGAGCGTGCGAGATACGTGTGGCCGGCCGTGTGGTCGAACAGCGTGATGTACAGGTCGGGCTGCTTGCCGTCGCCCTGCTTCTTCAGCGTCAGCTTCGCGAGCGTGCCGCCGCGCGTGTCGATTTCGCCGTCGTACACGTCGGTCGAGAACTTCACGAGTTGCGCCTGGGCGGCCGGTGCCGTCGTCGACGGTGCGGCGCCGGCTGCGGCGGCAGGCACTTCACCTGCGGTCGTCGTCGCGCCCGTGCCCGATGCACCGCCGGCAGCGGCCGCGGGGGCCGTCTGCGTGGCACTCGGGAAGAACATCGACGGGCGTCCATGGTCCCGCTGCCAGTTGTCGTACAGCATGACAGCTGACATGAAGAAGATCACCCATAGGACGGTGCGTTTGATATCCATGCGTTGTCTCAGAGTCGATGGGACCGCGCGTCGGCTTCGCCGCGAGCGCGAGTGTCGGAGTTGGGCGGCGGGACGAGGTCGATGCCGCCCGCGGAAAACGGATGGCATCGGCACACGCGCCTGACGGCGAGATACGTGCCGCGCGCGGCGCCATGATACTGGATTGCCTCGCGCGCGTAATCCGAACAGGAAGGATAAAAACGGCAACGGTTGCCGAGCATCGGGCTCACGGCAACCTTGTAGAAGCGCAGCAAGGCGATCAATACCGTTTCCATACCTTGGGCGGCGCCGTACGACGCCGCGTCAAAACCGGCCGGGCAGGCGCGAACGCCGCACCGGGCACGGATGCGTCACTCGGACGCGGGCTTCGACGCACGGCGGGCGATCTCCCGGACTGCCCTGTCGAGCAGTTCGCGGATCTCGGCCGCACACATCGCCGCGAGCGGGGCGGAAGCCGCGCTCGGCAGCGCTTTCTTGTCGAAGCGCGTGTGCTGCCGCAGCAGCAGGTCGTAACCGGCGAATTCGGCGCGGCGCAGGCGAAACTGATCGCGCGCCAGCCGCTTCACGAGGTTGCGGGTCACCGCACGCGGCGCATACTTCTTGCCGACGACGAGCCCCAGACGCGCGGGCTGACCGGTCGGCTTGCCGTAAATCACGAAGTGCGCGGAGCGCCGCCAGGGGCGCAAACGAAAAACGGATGAAAATTCATCCGTTTTCAGAAGTCGCGCAGCTTTCGGGAAGGCGGCTTTCGTCTGCGACGGATTCGCACCCGGCTCGACGGCACCTTCCGCAGGACTGCGGACGGCGGACACAGCGCGCAACCTGCCTTAGATGGCGAGGCGCTTGCGGCCCTTCGCGCGGCGAGCGTTGATGACCTTGCGGCCACCTGCCGTCTTCATGCGGACACGGAAGCCATGGGTGCGCTTGCGGCGCGTCACGGACGGTTGGTAAGTACGTTTCATGATGTTCTCACTTGTTCGAGAATGTCGAAATTCAGGGGACCGCGTGCCCTTAACCGGAGGCATTCGGGCGAACGCAATCGCCGGGAATACAGGATTGGTTTTCGCGGAACCCGCTATTTAAACCGTTTTTCCGTTGACGGTCAATACTTTAGGAGTCGATCGCCTGTGCCCGCCCCGAGCGATCCGGCCCCGCGCCCCACACAACCGGCCTGTGGATAACTCGCTCTGTGGCCGCGTTTGGCGGTAGAATCTCGCCTTATCTCCAAGAATCCCGCACGCCGCCTCGGCTCGCGCCTGCCCCTCCAACACTGTGATGCAGGCGTCCGAGGCACGCTCGCACGACCGCTTCGGGCCTTGTTGCACCATCGCGACAAGGGCGCCGGCGAGCCGCGCTGTGCACGCAAAAAACGACAGTTACTTGATGAACGATTTCTGGCAACACTGTTCCGCACTGCTGGAGCGCGAGCTGACGCCCCAGCAGTACGTGACGTGGATCAAACCCTTGGCCCCGGTGGCCTTCGATGCGTCGGCGAACACGCTGTCCATCGCCGCGCCGAACCGCTTCAAGCTGGACTGGGTCAAGAGCCAGTTTTCGGGACGGATCAGCGATCTGGCCCGGGAATTCTGGAACACGCCGATCGAAGTCCAGTTCGTCCTCGATCCGAAGGCAGGCATGCGTAGCGCCCCCGCCGGTGCAGCGCAGGCCACGCCGCGTGCGCCGCTGGCCCCGACCGGCCCCGCCGCGACGGTCGCCGCGATCGCCGCCAACCTGACCGCGAATGCTTCGGCCGCCCCCGCCGCGCCGGCCGACGTGCCGATGACGCCGTCGGCAGCCGCCGCGCATCACCTGAACGCCGACGACGCCGACATCGACCTGCCGAGCCTGCCCGCGCACGAAGCGGCCGCCGGCCGTCGCACGTGGCGCCCGGGCCCGGGTGCCGCACCGGCCAACGGCGGCGAAGCCGATTCGATGTACGAACGCTCGAAGCTGAACCCCGTGCTCACGTTCGACAACTTCGTGACCGGCAAGGCGAACCAGCTCGCACGCGCCGCCGCGATCCAGGTCGCGGACAACCCGGGCATCTCGTACAACCCGCTGTTCCTGTACGGCGGCGTCGGCCTCGGCAAGACCCACCTGATCCATGCGATCGGCAACCAGCTGTTGCTCGACAAGGCCGGCGCGCGGATCCGCTACATCCACGCCGAGCAATACGTGTCGGACGTGGTGAAGGCGTACCAGCGCAAGGCGTTCGACGACTTCAAGCGCTACTACCATTCGCTCGACCTGCTGCTGATCGACGATATCCAGTTCTTCTCCGGCAAGTCGCGCACGCAAGAGGAATTCTTCTACGCGTTTGAGGCGCTGGTCGCGAACAAGGCGCAGGTGATCATCACCAGCGACACGTATCCGAAGGAAATCTCGGGCATCGACGATCGCCTGATCTCGCGCTTCGACTCGGGCCTCACCGTCGCGATCGAGCCGCCCGAGCTGGAAATGCGCGTCGCGATCCTGATGCGCAAGGCGCAGTCGGAAGGCGTGAACCTGTCGGAAGACGTCGCGTTCTTCGTCGCGAAGCACCTGCGCTCGAACGTGCGCGAGCTCGAAGGTGCGCTGCGCAAGATCCTCGCGTATTCGAAGTTCCACGGCCGCGAGATTTCGATCGAGCTGACCAAGGAAGCGCTGAAGGATCTGCTGACCGTGCAGAACCGGCAGATTTCGGTCGAGAACATCCAGAAGACCGTCGCCGACTTCTACAACATCAAGGTCGCGGACATGTACTCGAAGAAGCGCCCCGCGAACATCGCGCGGCCGCGGCAAATTGCGATGTACCTGGCGAAGGAACTCACGCAGAAGAGCCTGCCGGAAATCGGCGAGCTGTTCGGCGGGCGCGACCACACCACCGTGCTGCACGCGGTGCGCAAGATCGCCGACGAACGCAGCAAGGACGCGCAGCTCAACCACGAGCTGCACGTGCTGGAACAGACGCTGAAGGGCTGAGCGCGCGGCGCGCTTGATAATTCGGCCTCCGCCCCAATTTAAGGGGGGCGGTTCGGTTTTGAGGCACAATACTGGTTTGACCGCCCCGGTGGTGGCGGGCCAAGAGCCCGGCCGGCGGGGCGCTGCGAGGCTGCTGCGCTGCAGGCCGTTACTCAACGAAGGAACTCTATGCAACTGGTCAAGACCGAACGAGACACCCTCCTCAGGCCGCTGCAAACGGTCAGCGGCATCGTCGAACGCCGCCATACGTTGCCGATCCTCGCCAACCTGCTGATCACCAAGAACGGCTCGGACGTTTCGTTCCTGTCGACCGACCTGGAGCTGCAGATCACCACGCGCGCCGATTTCGGCGTCGGCGGCGACCAGGTCGCGACCACCGTCGCAGCGCGCAAGCTGCTCGACATCCTGCGCGCGATGCCTGACGGCCAGGTCACGCTGTCGCTCGCCGACAAGCGCCTCACCGTTCAATCCGGCAAGAGCCGTTTCGCACTGCAGACGCTGGCGGCCGACGAGTTCCCGACCGTCGCGCAGGCGAAGGATTTCGGCGCCACGCTCACCGTCCCGCAGAAGTCGTTCCGCCAATTGCTCGGCATGGTGCACTTCGCGATGGCGCAGCAGGACATCCGCTACTACCTGAACGGCATGCTGCTCGTCGTCGACGGCGACCAGCTGATGGCCGTGGCCACCGACGGCCACCGCCTCGCGTTCTCGTCGATGAAGCTCGAAGGCGGCACGTTCGGCCGCCAGGAAGTCATCGTGCCGCGCAAGACGATTCTCGAGCTGCAACGCCTGCTCGAAGACATCGACGACACCGTCACCATCGACATCGCGCAAACCCAGGCCAAGTTCACGTTCGGCCAGGTCGAGCTCGTGTCGAAACTCGTCGAGGGCAAGTTCCCCGACTTCCAGCGCGTGATCCCGAAGGCGCACAAGAACACGTTCGAGATCGGCCGTGAAGAGCTGCAGCGCTCGCTGCAGCGCGCGGCCATCCTGACCTCGGACAAGTTCAAGGGCGTGCGCTGCATCATCGCGCCGGGCCAGCTGAAGATCATGTCGACCAACGCCGATCAGGAAGAGGCGCAGGAAGAACTCGAAATCGCCTACCAGGGCGATACCGTCGACATCGGCTTCAACGTCACGTATCTGCTCGACGTGCTCGCGAACCTGAAGGTCGACACCGTGCAGGTGAGCCTCGGCGACGCCAGCTCGAGCGCGCTGATCACCGTGCCCGAGAACGACGAGTTCAAGTATGTCGTGATGCCGATGCGCATCTGACGCGCTCGACATCGCGACACACACCAGGGGGCGGCAAGCCCCTTTGGCGTTTTTATGGCGAACCGACAACCCGCCCTTTTGGTGCCTTTTCGGCACTTGGGGCGGGCCAGGAAACTGGAGCGGCCCGGCGATTTCTCGCTGAAACGCACCGCGCCGCCACGTGAGTGGCCCCGCAGAACCGGAAGATATCCATGAGTGAACAGCACAATTCGCAACCCGATAACAGCAGCTACGGCGCCTCGTCGATCCAGATCCTCGAAGGTCTGGAAGCGGTGCGCAAGCGCCCCGGGATGTACATCGGCGACACGTCGGACGGCACCGGTCTGCACCACCTCGTGTTCGAGGTGCTCGACAACTCGATCGACGAAGCGCTGGCCGGGTACTGCAACGACATCCACGTGACGATTCACGCCGACAACTCGATTTCCGTGACCGACAACGGCCGCGGGATTCCGACCGACGTGAAGATGAACGACAAGCACGAGCCGAAGCGCAGCGCCGCGGAAATCGTGATGACCGAGCTGCACGCCGGCGGCAAGTTCGACCAGAACAGCTATAAGGTGTCGGGCGGCCTGCACGGCGTGGGTGTGTCGTGCGTGAACGCGCTGTCGAGCTGGCTGCGCCTCACGGTGCGCCGTGACGGCAAGAAGCGGTTCATGGAGTTCCACCGCGGTGTCGCGCAGGATCGCGTGCTCGAGGTGGTGGATGGTGTCGAAGTGTCGCCGATGCTCGTGACTGGCGATACCGAGAACCGCGGCACCGAAGTGCACTTCATGGCCGATCCGACGATTTTCGGTACGGTCGAGTATCACTACGACATCCTCGCGAAGCGGATGCGCGAGCTTTCGTTCCTGAACAACGGTGTGCGGATTCGCCTCACCGATCTGCGTTCGGGCAAGGAAGACGATTTCGCGTTCGCCGGCGGTGTGAAGGGCTTCGTGGAGTACATCAACAAGACGAAGACCAACCTGCACCCGACCGTGTTCTTCGCCAATGGCGAGAAGGATGGCGTGGGCGTCGAAGTCGCGATGCAGTGGAACGACAGCTACAACGAGAACGTGCTGTGCTTCACGAACAACATTCCGCAGCGCGACGGCGGCACGCACCTGACCGGCCTGCGGGCCGCGATGACGCGCGTCATCAACAAGTACATCACCGACAACGAAATCGCGAAGAAGGCGAAGGTCGAGACGACCGGCGACGACATGCGCGAAGGGCTGTCGTGCGTGCTCTCCGTGAAGGTGCCGGAGCCGAAGTTCAGCTCGCAGACGAAGGACAAGCTGGTTTCTTCCGAGGTTCGTGCGCCGGTTGAAGAAGTTGTGGCGAAGGCGCTGGAAGAGTTCCTGCTGGAAACGCCGATCGACGCGAAGATCATCTGCGGGAAGATCGTTGAAGCGGCTCGTGCGCGTGATGCTGCGCGGAAGGCGCGTGAGATGACGCGCCGTAAGGGCGTGCTCGACGGCGTCGGCCTGCCCGGCAAGCTCGCGGACTGCCAGGAGAAAGACCCGGCGAAGTGCGAAATCTACATCGTCGAGGGTGACTCGGCAGGTGGGTCGGCCAAGCAAGGGCGTGACCGGAAGTTCCAGGCGATCCTGCCGCTGCGCGGCAAGGTGCTGAACGTCGAGAAGGCACGCTACGACAAGCTGCTGTCGTCGGAACAGATCGTCACGCTCGTGACGGCGCTCGGCTGCGGGATCGGCAAAGAGGATTACAACCTCGACAAGCTCCGCTATCACCGCATCATCATCATGACCGACGCGGACGTCGACGGTGCGCACATCCGGACGCTGCTGCTCACGTTCCTCTATCGTCAGATGCCGGACATGATCGAGCGCGGGTACGTGTATATCGCGCAGCCGCCGCTTTACAAGATCAAGGCGGGCAAGGACGAACGGTATCTGAAGGATGACGTGGAGCTCAACGCGCATATGCTGCGGTTGGCGCTGCAAGGGTCGGAGCTGGTGCCGGGTGAGAATGCGGCTGCGATTTCCGGCGATGCGCTTGGGGAACTGGCGCGGTCGTATCTGCTGTCGCAGAGCGTGATCGAGCGGTTGAGCCGGTTGTATGACCCGGCCGCGCTGGAAGCGGTCATGGACGGCGTGGTGATCGATCTTTCCAACGAAGAGTCGACCGAGGCTTCGGCGAAGGCGCTGCACGCTGCGTTGCATGATGAAGCGCTGAAGAACGAAGTGCGGGTTGTGCCTTCGTATGACCCGGTTCGCGAACAGCGGGCGCTGCATGTCGAGCGGACGCATCACGGCAACGTGCGCGTTTCGGTCATCGACCAGGAATTCCAGCACACGGCGGATTATCAACAGCTCGTGACCACCGCGAATACGTTCAAGGGGCTTATTGGGGAAGGCGCGGTCATCAAGCGCGGTGAGCGCAGCATGGCCGTGGCGGACTTCAAGAGCGCGATGAAGTGGCTGCTGGCGGATGCTGAACGCAACGTCTCCAAACAACGCTATAAGGGGCTCGGCGAGATGAACCCCGAGCAGCTGTGGGAAACGACGATGGATCCGGCTGTCCGGCGACTGCTGCGTGTGCAGATCGAAGACGCGATTGCGGCGGATGGGATCTTTACTACCCTCATGGGGGATGATGTCGAGCCGCGGCGGGCGTTTATTGAGTCGAATGCATTGCGGGCGGGGAATATTGATGTCTAATACTGCCTGTAGATAGCGACATAAGCCAAGAAAAACGGACCCGTAAGTTGAAAAACTTATGGGTCTTTTTTTGTTGTTAATAGCACGAACTCGTCGGCGAGTCGCCGACGCGTCCGATCTCTCGTGCGCCGATCGCCTTCCAGTAGGCCTTCCGTTGCGCTCTCAGCGCTTACGTCGTTTCACTCGTCCCAGGTGTCATCTTCATTGCTCGCCTGCAAAGAAATCTCGATAGAGGATAAGCCGTCCACCTTCGCTGCGTCACCTCCGACGCCCGCTACGCGAAGATTGTTTCCATTTCAGGATCGCGACGTCGGTTGACAGCCGAAGGCATTTCGGCGCAGTTTTGAGGGACTCTGGTCACAGCTTAATCCGAACCAGGTATTATGCCTCCACATCGGGGGAGATATCCCGGCCACTTGCCGATCTGGAAGTTCGCCGGGCTCGCCTAAATGCGTGGCATTACCAAATCGACGCAAGTCCATTGCCTGAGAGGCCCATCTGATGCAATATCGATTTCGCTACGATTGAATAATTGGTCTGTTCTGGCATATGCGGACCTCATGGGAAACATCGGCAAACAGGAGATGTTCCGTGAATCAACAGAAGGATTACCGAAATACTTGTAGTGAGGTGGAAGCTCTTATTGTTCAACAGATCGATCGCGTGCAAGAAAAAGCTGCGAGGCTGTGGAAGGGGTATGAGCAAGAGGCGTTGATAACGATAGTTCGCGCCCTAGACACAATCGCTATTGCCGACTTCATGGATGCAAACCGCGAACTACCTACTGAGCGTGAAGAGGCTCGGTATTTTGCCAAATTGGGGCTCGCATCGGCATTGAAGCCATTTTTGACAACTGTGAGAAGCATTGGTGGAGGTGTACCGTGGGGACCAATTGTTCCAGAGTGGATGAGCTGGGCCTATTCATATCTGATTACGTGTGGTCAACTCATCAACTTGCGACGCATGGCGCAACTCGAGCGATATGGATTATCTAAATCGACTATGCGGGATTCCGGCCCTCTCATAGAAGTTGATGTCGGCCTCGAAGAGATCTCTCAGCGATTTGCTGCGGACTCAGTTTTGGTGCATGGTAACGCTCCGGATCCCGAGGATGAAAAGTTTGAGGAAAAACTCCGAAATCGTATGAAATCGTATGTCGATACCCCAGATGGATGGTTCATTCGGTATGACAATGACTGGGATATCGTGCACGCCTATCGAAAGAAGGCCGAGAGTTACGGCAGAAGATTTCCCGAACGCGAAGCATTGCCAGACAATGTCATAATAGGCGGCAGAACATTCAAGGAGTGGAGAGATTCAAGTAACGAAGCGCTCGGAAGAGTTCTCTGTCACATTGATTTTTCCTACGAGCTTCGGATAAAGCAGCCGGAAATTTTACTCGCAAATATCACAACTATCTTCGCTCGAAAGGAAGACGTCGAAGCTGTTCTTGAAGAGGCTGGGATATCTCGAGACCTTGTTCCATCAACGATGCGCGCACTGACACTGTCGAGCGATACGCTCGACGAGTGGGATTGGGAAGGAAATTTTGAAATTCCTTGCCCATACTATGTTGAGTTGGGGCAAGACTTCGTGCTCCTCCCTTGCTTTGGGGCATTATCGAACCCGTATGTGTCATTCTTTCGGCATTTGAAAACAATTTACAAGGATGACTGGGACCACGCCGTTGACGAAAAAGAGAATGTCTTTCGCCGGGACTTATCCAGCGCATTCGGCGCGCCTAGGTTCCACGTTCCCACTCACGGTTTTAGCATCCGTCGAGCGGATGGCTCCGAATTGACGGACTTAGACGCGGTAATCGTCGACACTGAGTCCGGAGCGATGGCGTTCGTACAACTTAAGTGGAACGACGTGTTTGGGCATTCATTACGCGAATGGCAAAGCCGGCGAAACAACGTCGTCAAGAAGGCTAACGAATGGGTGGATAAGGTTGTGTCGTGGATCGACGGGCGCAGCGCAGTTGAAGTTGCAAAGCAACTCGGCATAAAAGACGTCACTGCTTCCGCCGCCCCACTGATGTATGTGATAACTCGCTACACAGCAAGATTTAGCGGCGAGTCTGACCGTGATAGTCGTGCAGCCTGGTTGAGTTGGTTTGAGTTACTGCATATCTTGGATGATCTTGACCACACAGAACCGCTGGCAGATTTGGCCCACGCAGTGGAGCGTCATGTCCGGCGCTTTGTGTTCGACCGCCCCCGTATCATGACTTTTAGTTTCCCGGACTTGACGGTCGAATTGAAAATGTGTCGCGAGGAGGAACCCTGACGGCGTTCGTCGCGTCAAGCTGCGTATTTCGGGGAAGTTGAACGCCCGTTTCGGTGAAGTCGAACAGGCCAGGAGGGAGGTGCTGCGTTGTGCTTAGATTGTACTGCAGGTGTTCGAGATCAGGCTACTTTTTGATCAGGTGCGTTCTTCTTGCGCATCGAGTCGCCCTTCAATGCAAGCTTGTGAGCCTGATGGACGAGGCGGTCGAGGATTGCGTCGGCGAGAGTCGGGTCTTGCAGCCAGGCGTGCCAGTGTTCAAGGGGCAATTGCGATGTGATGATCGTGGATCGCGTGCCGACGCGATCGTCGAGCACTTCGAGCAAGTCGTTGCGCGCGCCCTGGTCGACGTCCTGCAGTCCCCAGTCGTCGAGCAACAGGACGTCCATCTTGGCGAGCTGCGCGAGCCGACGTGTGAAGCTGCCGTCGCCATGGGCGATCTTCAATTCCTCGAACAGCCGGGCGACGCGCACGTACAGCACGGAGAATCCCTGTCGGCAGGCCTGCTGGCCGAAGGCGCAGGCGACCCATGTTTTTCCGGCGCCAGTCGGCCCTGTCAGGATGAGGTTCTGTGCATTGCGGATCCAGTCACAGCCGGCGAGCGTAGCGACGATACCCTTGTCGAGCCCACGGCTCTGCCGGTACTCGATGTCCTCAACGCAGGCCTGGGGATTCTTGAGCTTCGCAGACTTGAGCAATCGCTCGAGCCGCCGGGTATCGCGCCAGGCGATCTCACGATCCACGACCATGCCGAAGCGTTCCTCGAACGACAGGCTCGTGCTGGCCGTCAGCGCCGCCTGTTCCTCGAACGCGCGAGCCATGCCGTCCAGCTTGAGGGCCTTGAGCTGGGAGAGGGTTTGCTGCATCAACATCGCGACCTCCTTGGGTCAGTGGTAATACTTGGGCCCTCGCACGTTCTCGTGCAGGGGCGACTGCCATTCGGTGGCCCCGCTTTGTGGCAGTGGATGCTTGTCGGCGCCGGTTTGCAGGATGGTGCGCACGGACCGCTGGGTCGGCGCGCCAATCACGAGTGCGCGCTGACACGCCGCTTCCAGCCGCTCCTTGCCGTACTTGCGCGACAGCGACAGCAGACCCAGGCAGGCCCGGTATCCCATTTCCGGGTGCGGACGGTTCGTCAGCAAATGCCTGACGATCGCCTCAGCGCTGACGCCGATCGATGTACCCCAGTGCAGCAGCCGGCTCGGGGTCCATTCCATGTGGGCGCGGTAAGCCGCAGGCATATGCTCGGCCACGGTGGTGTACTTCCCTTGAGCCGACTGCGAGCGTGGGCGGCAACGCGCTTGCCGCCGTGCAGGACTTCTACACCGTAACGCGTCACGCGCGCGTGGACTTCCTGACGCACAAGACTGTGCGGTGCGCTGTAGTAGTGACCGTCTACCTCAATGTGCGCGTCAATGTTGACGCGGCACTTCTGGAAGGTGGCGATTTCGTAGCGACGCGTCGGCAACGGGCGCAGCGCCGGTTTGTCGAGCCGCTCGAACCACTCGCGTCGAGTGCCATCGAGCTTCTTGAACGGCCGCGTATTCAGGTCATTGATCAACCCGGCGATCGCCTTGTTCAGTTCGGCCAGACTGTAGAACCGGTAATTCCGGAGGCGGGCGAGAATCCATCGTTCGACGATCTGTACGCCGACCTCAACTTTCGCCTTATCCTTCGGCTTGCGCGGGCGCGCGGGCAGCATCGCGGTACCGTAATGGTTCACGAAGTCCTGCGTGGTCAGGCCGAGCGTGGGTTCGTAGCGGTCGGCGTTCGAGATCAGTGCCCTCGGGTTGTCGGGCACAAGCAGAGCGGGCACGCCGCCGCAGAACTCCATCGCGTCAATGAGGCCACCGATCCAGTCGGGTGTCGCTTCCGATCGCGTAGCGCACGCATACGTGTAATTCGATGCGCCGAGCACGGCGACGAAGATGTGCGCCTTGAACGCAATGCCGCCGGTGCGATCGAGAATCGGCACCGTTTGCCCGGCGTAGTCGGCGAACAACTTCTCGCCGGCGTAATGTTGCTGGGGCATCGAGCGCTTCAACGTCTGGGCCCAGTCCTTGTATCGCTGACAGAACTGCGTGTAGCGCAAGGTCTTCTGGCCGGGGTTCGCGCCGACGTACTCCTCCCACAGCAGTTGCAAGGTTACGCCTTTGCGGCGCAACTCCCGATGAATCCAGGCGCAGTCAGGCTCCATGCGCTTGCCTGCGGCCGTCGTCGGAACGGCGCCGTTGACGAGCAACTGCTCCAGCTCTGCCTCGGACAGCGGCTCGATCTTCGCCCAGTCCGAGCCGGCCGAGGCGGCAAGCTGCAAATATTGGGTAATGGTACCGAGCCCGACGCCGAGCGCGCCGCTCACTTGCCGGTGAGACAGATTACAGGTCCATTTCAGGCGAAGCACATCTTTTATTTTGCGCATGGTCGTCCGGTGAGCCGGCATAGTCGGTTTCTCCCAAAAGGAGCAACCTTAACCGCCGGCCGATTGAGCCATCCGCAGTACCGCCAACCGAAACCGCGCCTTTCGTTTCGGCACGCCGAACACACATTTCGGCGCAGTGAACAGCCGTTTCGGCGGGCTGAACACCGATTTCGGGAAGATGAACACGCGTTTCGGAACGCCGAACACCAATTTCGGAATACCCCGAAACTGTTCGACTTCAAGCGAAACGGCTGTTCACCTTCCTCCGGAAACCCTGTTCGACTTCAACCGAAATCCGTGTTCGGCTTCGCCGAAATACGCAGTCAAGCTGCTGGAGCCTCCATAAAATCCGGGGCGGTTCATATCGTCCATCGAGCCGAACCATTTGAGCTCGGCCGTAACGGATCAAGTGTATTAGCAAGAACTGGATCTGAAAGGTAGTCGGTCCCCTCCCCGTTTTTCCATTGAGAGTCAGAACGAAAAGAAGCCTGTGTCCGGCCTATCTAGAGTTCCCACTAGCGTTGCCCGATCAAGAAGCCGGTTTTGTTGCTCGCACGACGTTTCGGGTAGAAGCGAGCAAGCGTGGCAGGCGGCGAGATTACAGTTGTTGGGTCCTTGGCCGGGACTCTCGATGCAGATCGGATCTGTAGAGCACCACCTTGCACGATCGATCGCCCTAGCAACCGTGCGCTCCAATAATCCCGGCATACCCATCTGTACCAATCCCCCCATTGTTCCTTCCGCGTCGCCAGCTGCCGTATATATCAAAACACCGTGCATCCGCGGGTCCTCATCCGAACAGTAAATGCGCTCTCGTAGCGATGACGAACCGTATCCACAATCGAACGTGAGCTGATTGATGAGGGCGTGTGCGAATGTGTGGAGCATAACGAACTTAGGCGTTGTGTCTACAACATGCACTTGGCGACGGTGCGCCTGCTCGTGAAGATTGCGGTTAACTGAGAGGAGACGCTGACGGTGAAATTCTCCATGTTGCTTGTCCCACACATCCAGGTGACCAGCATCAAAGACGAGAAAGATTCCTTCACCACGTACGACGACAGCGGGCAACCAGTTCATCTTCTGGCGCGATATCAGCCCCCAGCGCTTGTCAGTGTCAATAACGGGCGCGGCTAATAAGCGACTGAACCCCACGAAAGCCCTAGTCTCCCGGAGTTTGTCTAGTAGCGCGACACGGGAGAAGCGAGTGCGAACCACGTCTTCATACTCAGCAATCGGGTAACTTCGCACGAGTAGATTAACCTTGGGAGAGCCCTCCTGACCATCCCGATTGAAGGCGGCATACTCTTCCGACCGGAACGTTCCTTCGGATGCGTCAATTGTCCCGTCGGAATCTGATTCATTGTTCTTTCGCGCTTGGACCCATTTGTTCAGTGGCTCAACGAGTACTGAAGCCATGATTGCCCAGTCATGGAATGAGGATGCAGCGACGACGCTAGCAACGACCTGCTCGGACAGGGTGCCATCAATGGCGATCTGAGCCTGCTGCATGAGTGCAGTGGCAGTATAGCGGTCCTGTGTGAGTATTTCGATCAGGATGTGCTTGTTGACTGCGTCGGCCAGCACTGCCGGATCGACTTGCGACTCGGGCCGCCGTTTTTTCAGAACTAGGCCCGCGGACCTCTTTGTGAGTTGCCCCGTATCGGATGCTAAAGCGCCAGCCAACAGATCCTGCTTGAGCGCATGATCGTCCAGCAGGTCGAGCACATCCTGAGGGATAGTTGCATCGATAACTTCGGGAACATAGATGGCACTTCGAACATCTGCAAAGTAGAGATTGCTCGCCCCCCGAAGAACCGCTTGTAGGGGTGTTCCACACGCTTCGCCGTCGTCATCGCCGCCATGCCCGATACCCAGAGCCGGATTCTGGCTGTCACACTTGACTCCCAAATCAAGTCCCAGTGCACCAGAAAGCGATCGGCGCTTGATTTCGACTATCCCCGATACGTCCTGACGCTCAGCCACGACAACAATACCTGCTGCTGATGCCGAGCCTGTAGAGAGTAGTCGCAACCAGCGGTCCGACCTGCCGCGTCCCCATTCGTCGCGATCGAGGCCAAGCCACTCAACCCAAGGAAAATCCCTCATATGTCCATCGCGGCAAGCTGCAATGAAACGCACTTGGACCATCTTTCGGCGCTTGTGACTCGTGCCCTTCTGTCCCCCGCTTCCGATCGGGCCGTCGCAGAATGGCGATTGACGATCGTGATAACGTGCTTCGGCCATGCGTCCGCATCTTGGACAGGAGTGCCACAGTGGAAATCTCAGGAAAGGCAGTTTCAGTCCGATGTTGACGGCATTTACGCCTGCCGCGCTATCAACCTGACGGAAATCCGGTGGTTGAACAAAAAAATCTACGCCCAAGCGACGCGCTAGCCGCGGTTCGTCTTCGACTTTGAACTCCCGGTGGTCAGGATTGGTCGGTTCGAATGGCCAAGCATCCAAACCTGCGTGGACAAGAGAAACGGGGCCAGGAAAGTCGACCAGTGCTCCTATACCGAACGGTGATAATGCTTGTGACCTGCGAACAGGGCGGCTCATGTCGTACCTCCTACAACAGGCCGATAACGGTCTGTGATCTCTGCTTCGCAGCTGGCATCTACGTTCCGTAGCGACGACATCGTCGGCCAACTGCGTCCATTCCATTCTGTGCGTTCAGCGCTTCCAGCAGGATGCATCAAGGGCGCATCTTCGGGTGCCTGACCGAAGCCTCCATACTGCGCCGGATTCCAAGCTCGCCACTGGTCTAGTCGATATCTCAGGCGTGCCATCACTGCCTCTTCCTCCGACGGAGCGATCTGACGCACGCGAGCCCGGACCATTTCTTCCAAGCGATTCCGCAGATCGCTTCCGGATAACAACGGGAATGGATCGGGTCGTTCCGCATCCGAGTCCAGTCGACCAAGCTGGCGCACCAGCGCCACTATCAATCCATGCAGTGAGCGCTCGACAGCTGGCGGGCTGAATGGCGTGACACTTGTAGGCTCAACCTGAGCATAGAGTTTTTGGTGATAGGACCGGAAACGTTCGTAATGGCTTCGATCTCGTGGCTTGGTTTGACCATAGATCACGACAACTAAGCCTGGCTTGTTTCGATCCCGCCCCACGCGGCTCGAAACTTGAATGTATTGAGAAGTCGTCTTCGGCTGGCCGACGATTGCCATCAAGGACAGCCGCTGTATGTCAACACCAACTTCTATGATGTTCGAAGCAAGGCAGGCATCGAGCGGCGAAGGGGAATTCGCCGATTTCCGCTCGCTCTCGCGCAGTGGCACGTCGAGTTTTTCCAGCAGGCGCGGGATGTGGTCACCGCGGATGCGACTAGTCAGCTCCTCTACGTGAAGGAGCTGTCGAATGCGTTCATAGTCCACACCGTGGCGCGTCAGAACCACTCGCAGATATTCGCGCGTGTCCGCGGAGAACAACGTCAAAGCGCCACCGAGCTCTCTGAGTGAATTGAAGAAAACCAAGAGCGTCCACCAAGGATCCAGGTCGGCTGGGTCGCCATCCAGCAGAGCGGCATGCTGCATTAAAGCTGCAAAAATCCGTGTTTCCGACGTCTGTACTGAAACGTGGGCAGGAGCCAACACGCCAGCGTAAAGTCGGCCGGGCAACGGCCGACCGGCTTCGTCCATAGCTTCGCGTGCGAAGAATGAGTCTGACGCATCAAGTCCTGACGGCGGGAATAGCGCGACCGCCCCGCGCGCATAGAGCGCGCATACTTGTTCCCGTGCTCGACTAATAGTTGCCGTCGAGGCGACGATCTTCGGACGTACCATGCCACCCAACGGGTCGATGCAAAGCGCCTCGATGACAGTCTCATAGGCCCCCACCATGGAGCCAAGCGGTCCAGAGATCAAATGCAGTTCGTCCTGGATGACGAGTGTCGGTGGCCTTCCTTTGTGCCGTCCGGATTCATCGATACCGAAGATGCTTCGCGCACGGGGGCTCCAAGCGAGCATCGCGAACTTGTCGACGGTCCCGATCAGCAAATTGGGGGGACGCTCAAGGACATCCTCGTCGATGACGACGATGGGCAGCGGCAGCCTCCCGGAGCCGGGAAGGCCGCCAAACTCACAGTTTTTGTCGCTGCAGCGATAGACAACCGTATCTGCCGAACCACGTCGTTCCTTCGAGTACCCCAGAACATTGATGGCACCAGAATGGGTCTTCGTTCTCCCAAATACCTGCCTGCTGCCCCGAGCCTCCAATCCCGCAGATTCCTGAGGTCCGAACTTGGCCGCGCACCATGGACAGCGCAACAGAACGAAGGGATTTTCTGCGTCAGGATCACGTTGGAGCTTTCGCAGCTTGCTAATAGCATCGTCCCGCTTGTTCGGAGTGGCACTACCGCCTACCCAGAGTCCGATCTCGAATGACCGCGTACCGAGGGAGCCAGGATTTGCACGTCGCAGGTGTTCCATCGCGCAGAAGAGGGTCGCGGCGCGCTGGAACTGCTGCGCCGTCAGGAGCCTCAACGTGTACCGCATCAGGACATCGACTCCGCCGGCAGCGTCCCCCGAAATGGCGTTGAAGAACACCGTAAATGCGGTCAACCCAAGGTACGCCTCTGTCTTGCCACCACCCGTCGGGAACCAGATGAGATCGACTATTTCCCGTTCGATGTGCGTCGAGTCAGCGATGCCTTGCAGGGACATTAACAAAAAGGCGATCTGGAAAGGTCGCCAGTAGCCCCGACCGGCGTCCGGGACAGTCGGATCGAATTGTGTTGCGGGAGGCCACGTCACGCGGCCTAGATCATCGTGCAATGGCGAGCGCATTTCTTGTCCTGCACGTAGCTGTGCGATCAACATGGCGTGGTTGGCTAGTTGAAACGCTTGGCGTGCTTGATTACCTGATGCATCCCTAGCGCGCAATAGCTTCAGCCCGGCGTCGATCCGATCTGCGCAGACCCGACAGTCGTCAATTAGCGCCGTCGCTGTGGGCCGATCCCTTAATGGTATCGAAGTCACCGTGGATTCGAGAGAGACAATCCAACGCCGGTATTCACTTATCAGTGTCGCTGCATCGTTCAGTCCGTCGTCTCCCGGCTCCAGCCCGGCGAGCTTGCGCATACTCACCCTGAGGCTGGACATCGACCCATCCGGTTGTTTAACGGCAAGATCAGCGCTTGTCGAGGGCGTTTCGAAGACCGGGAGGCTATCGCTCCACACGGCACCGACCCGTTCCGGACGGCCATGGATCCAGTCTGCACCACAACCATGGCCGATCGCGAACGTTCTGTCGTTGCGATAGAGGATACGATTCACGTTCTCGTCGGCGCGGGGATCCGGATTGTCAAATTCGCTGGAGAAGTATTCGGGGTAGGGGTCAATCCAGGTGCCCCCGGACTGACCTGAGACCCGGAGACCGGATTGAAACAGGCAAGTGCCGTCGAGATTCTCCCGAGAAGCTCTGAGTGTATTGATGATCGAAATCGTAAGTAGCCGGTGGTTCGCTGTTGGCGCTCCACGCCACGACCGTGACAGGATGACTAACTGCAGACCTGCCTCCACTGGGCCAATAGGAAAGCGCAGCGGTTCTGTCGCCTTGAGGAGTTCCGCTTTACCCACCTTCACGACAGGGCATTTGCCGTCGTCTGTAACGACAGATCGTCTTAGCCAGATCTTTCTCTCGGTCCCCTGCTTGCCAACCGCCGCACCGATCACTAGCGTCAGAGGCTTGTAAATGCCGCACGGACCTTCAATCGTTTTTTCGGCCCCAACCCGTCCGACATTTAGTAGTTCGACGGAGATCCCAAGCTCCTCCCGTCCGAGATCCGCCAGCAAGCTAACTCCGAGAGCGGAAGGCCGGAACGCGTTGGCCAACGTTACGTCCTCATTGTCCGCTTCGTCGATAGAGGCAACGTTGCTAGCCTTCTTCTCTAGTTTGGCAGCAACATCGTCACTCAATTCGACACCAGCCCGAAGCTCGGGTGACTCGTCTATCGAACCTTCAGCAAATTCAGATGCTTGTTCAGATGCAAGCTCGTCGATTCCTTGTGGAAACAGGATCCCGGCACCAAATCGTTTTACAGGGGGATCCTGCCAAACGATCTCTTCACCGTCAGGTTGGCAACGGGCAGTCCGGAACTCTTCCCAACTCATTGCCTGTTTTTCAACTAAAGCGACTGACTTGCCTGCGGGATCGGGCCCGACAACCTCAGCTCTGAGGCGCCGTAGCATCAGCTCGCGATTTAGTAGGTTTTTGTCGAGCGTCTTCATGCGGAGCCTTCCCGTTGTGCCTTGAGTCCTTGAATTAGTAGCCGCCCATAGACGCTACGAAGTCGTTCGTTCATTAACATGTGAAGTGCGAGTCTTGCACGCGTCATGCCTACATACAGCAGCGCAGCAGCTTGGTCGCAATCGAGTTCCTCAACATCAGTGAGGATAACCACTGGAGATTCCATGCCTTTGTATGCATATACGCTGCCGTAGTGGACTATGGCTTGCGCCGAGTTCGACGTTTTGCCAAAGGGAAGTACAGGTACTTTATCGACGACTCCCTTCAGCCTAGCTGCACATGCAGCTGCATCGGTGCGCATCGACAGCACCACAATCCCGTCTGGGCCGTATCTACGGCTAAGCTGGCGGAGACTATCAGCGAGTTTCAAATCTTGGTCAGCCTGATTCCGATAGAAGATTGGAGCAACGTCCACCCCCTCCTCGGACTGAAGGACACGGCTGTATCCTGGGGTTAAACCACTCGTGAGCGTAACAGCATCGGCGATATTTCTTGTGTTGCGGCAGTTGATACGGATAGGGCAGGTTGTGAACCCCTGTCCGGATCTGCTCTTGAGTCGCTCCAATCCCGGTTGAGCATTGCTATTTGCATAAATGGCTTGCCGCTCAAAGTCGCCGAACATGGCCCACCGTCCACCTGCAAGTCCACCAGCAATGATCAGTTCCAAGACGTCCAAAATTTCCTCTGTCATCAGGTCTTGCGCTTCGTCAAGAATCAACATATCGAAGGGCTTGAACTGACTATCGTCGCGCAACAGGGCGTTCAAAGCCCGCTCAGGTAGTTCGGATGACCAGAATTCCTTGCCGGCTTCTATGGGAACCTCGATACCTGCAATCCTCAACAACAGTGATGAGACGGTCCCAACGCTCATCGACGTTTCTGCAGCTTGAGCTTCTGCCGCGATTGACTCCGTTTGGCCCTTAAGCCAATTTCCAAGCAGTGAGTTGTGACACAGGAGCATGACTCTTCGGCCGCTACGCACCACTCGGCGCGCAGCCTCGATGGCCAGCAAAGTCTTGCCGGTGCCGGCCGGCCCTTTGAACAAGATACGCCGGTTATCTTCGAGCATATCTAGTGCATGAAACTGCTCCTCCGTAAACTTGCGGATTGATCGCTCAACGAGTTCGTCTTTGTCATTTCCAATAGCTGCATATTCGAAGTCCGGCCGAAGCACCGAGACTATGCTCTCGACCTGTCGACGATTCGGGCGACTTCGCGGAGAATACCAAGTACGTGTGGCGGCCGTATTCCTGAGGCGTGTGTGTTCTGCCTCCAGGATTCGGGTCACAATTGACGACACCGGATTTCTCAGTAGATCAGTCTTGTTGACAACCTGCCAAGGCTCCCATTCCAGCGATCGCTCCGTGAAGTCAATTTCCGTGAAAAATACTGCAGACGTAAAGACGATATTCGCCAGTGTCGCGTCCCTGCCCATAACGTATTTGCGAACCGAGTGTGCAGCGTCGCTCGCCTGTCGGAAGGGTCCCACGGTAGATATTTTGGGCGGGTCATATTGATAGATCCATAGACCGTCGCGTCGTTGGAGGCCGCACCCCTTGACCTCGATACACAATACTCCTAGCCCCGGAACGGCTACGACGAGGTCAGCTTCTCCTTGCGTCCGGGCAATATGGCGCCGGATGTCAAACGAATGGAACACAATCCATTCCCGTGTTGCTGGGTCTTCCTTCAGCTTCTGGTATAGCAGTCGTTCACTGCCTGGTGCCTTCGCTGAGATATGAGGAGGAATCATCCTAGCCACTATTTCATCTCCACCGAATGCTTATGAAACAGCGTCGAGTATGGAACACGAACTGACTGCCCATCGATCGCTGAAACCCTGAGCAATCCCATCTGTCCAGACTCGACACCCGGGAGGGCGATGGATAAAACAGTTTCGATTCTTTGGCGCTCGGCGATTAGTTTCCTGACTCGTTCTAAGAGCGCGGTTCGAATCTCGCCCCCTGCGCGATGTTGGTAGCCCTTGACCAATTCCATTTGATCCCATTTCGTCTTCGCGTAAGCGTCCAGATCCGTAGAGAATTGTCGAGATGCGAACTCTGCCAAGACGGCGGTCAGGTAGCGAAACGTGTCGTAGCTCTGCGGAGCGATGACCGTGTCTCCGGCCCAGACCCAGAGATAGCTAGCGGACCGCAGTCGCCCCCCAAGTGCTCGAAATGCGCTTGCGATAACTCCTTCACCGTGACGTTTCAGTGCGTTGCACAATAACGACTTCCACTCAGTGGCTTCGTGGCGAAGATTCGGTCGTCCCTCACTTGCCATAAGGGTGTCTGCGACTTCGTCCAGATAGTCGCCGCTGCCCGACAGCCGGAGCAGTATCAGATCGTGCTCTTCAAGAGAATCGACGGCTTTGCGAGGTAAGTGATTTACGTCTACTTCGAAATTGCGATCAAGCAGATCGGATATCTCCACTATGGTTCCATCATTGGGGAGAAACGCGCCGCTGGCGTCGGCAAATAGTACGAACCGTGCGCTTACAGAGATGTCCCGATCCGATATGGGCGTCAAGTTTGGGATCTGAGCTCTGATGCTTTCCCAAGACGAGTCGTTAACCCATTTGTCCAGCGGCTCATCTTGAGCTTCGTCTATGACGACTATCGGAAATTTTCGAGAACTGGCTGCTGAAGAAAATACTGTGTCGCGAGGCAGTTCAAGGCGCTCAGGAATTTGAATACGCTCACCTCGGTACGCGGCGATTACGATTTCACTCGCTCGTCCCCCGAGGAGCAAATCGTGAACCAGGGGCTTCGCCGAAAATCGCAGCGTTCCGGGAACGACAATCCGCGAGAAAACCTGGCTATGCAAATCACGTCGAGAGCGAAGTATGGCGACTCCTTGCAGGCCAAGGTCTCGTTCCGAATCTACTGTCAATGGCCACCCGGGCGAATTCACTCGCTGCAGGCCAGCAAAGATCGCGCTACGGCTACGATTCGTGCTACCAAGTCCCATTGCAATACGTTCCAGCTTGGGGTTCTTCGGACTCTCGAGTAATGCTGTAACGATATTGTCGATAGTTCGTGCTGGAGCCGCTATCGCGTGCATTCCCTCTGCCAAGATCGACAGGCTCTCCGCCATTTGACGGAGGCGCAGTCGTTCGTCGTCAAACGGCAGTAGCGTCTGCAATACAGTCAACTTGAGTCGCCAAGCAAGTCGAGGCGCTTCTTGCTGGTCAATGTCGTCTCTGTCCACTAGGGCGAAAATACTGTTGCATGCGCGAGCTAGTTCGTACGCGGGGGGAAAGTCGATGGTCAAATAGCGCCGCGTTGCAGCGCTAGCCTGCAGATGCTGCGTGGTGACGAGGTCGAATAAGGAAGACGAGCTCATTTTTCGCAACAATTACGCCTACCGAGACTGGAGATAAGTCGCATCCACATTTCAAATTTCGCCATCGAAAATATCTTTACCTTCCGGCAAAGCAAAGATAAACGAGTTGATTGAGGTCGGTGGTTCAATCACGGGATTTACGCCTTCACCCACGTGAATTCCCTCGTCGACGGAATAAGCTAGGAATCGGTTAAGAACGTTGGCGACCTCCTCGTCAAAGTCCGCGTGATCCAGTAGCACGACAGTGCTCCGCGCCGAGACTTGGCCAAGTCGCGAGGTTGCGCGGGCGCCATCGAGGATCGTCACGCCTTGCAGAACATCGTCGCTATCCAGACCTCTGACCGGTATGAGCCGTAATTTGCCATGTCGGCCTTCTGAATCCGTAAGAACCAGAGTTTCCCGCAATGACACGGCGGGCACGTTATCGGTTTCCAAGAGCACCCCGTCGAGGTCGGCTAGGAACGACGACCTCTCCGTGATCACCGTACTATCGGCCATCGGCGAGCGAATCCATGTCGTCGATGAAGCGTCAACGATATTCTTCATCAGCGATGCAGCTCGAGCTAGGGTGTCTTCTCCACGTTTCGTTACGGCTCCCCGGGTTACACCGTAGCGCAGAGCAGAGGCGCGCGAAAGCCGGTAGGTCACCCCCTTTGATTTTGCGGGAGTTTGCCCCACTATCGCGAGGAACTGATTGCCGTCGATGTCGCAAATTCCGTCAACTGTGCCGGAATAACTGACTGCCCGACCATTTTTCCCCTTCAGGTCTCGCCAGTGAACCAACGTACCGACAGGTAGCGCTTGCAGCGCCTCCCAATCGAGTATGTCGTCGTGGAGGCGCGAGGCCGCCAGCATCGCCCCCAAGCCAACAAAGGCGGCGGCCAGTCGGCGGGTGGGTAAGAGCACAACCGTTACCCGGCGTCCGCTAAGCGCAGCCTGACTGCGCAGCCACGCGCCCAGCCAGATGAGCCAGTCCGCCCAAGCAGGCATCGGACATGAGCCACCGTCGGTTCGAACGGAAAGTCGCTCGCGGTGCACGGCTCCCATCACTGTATCCACCTGCTGCATCGCGCGCGCTCCCCGGAATAATTGATATTCGATTGAGTATAATGCCAGATGTTACAAATTGTGAGCGGCTCTTGACGACACAATGAAATGTTTCCTGTATGCGGGGGGATAGATTGAACGACGAGGTGTCGGCCTTCAGGCAGAACGTCATTCTGCGAGTGCAATCCGAGTTCGCAGAGCGGGACTCGGCAGTTGGATTTGCCACGATCACTGGGCAAATGTTGGAGGAAGCAGAAGAGTGCGCGGATTACATGCTCTGCCCATTCCGAGGGACCGGAGCGCGCCGTCGCAATATCGGGGTTGACGGCTATGCGTTCGATGACGCAGACGGTTCGCTTCGCGTCGTCATCACGGCCTTTTACGGCGGGGATGAGCCAACCACTATGACCCAGACAGCGGCCAGAACCGAGTTTGCAAAACTGACCGCGTTCATCGAAGATACCTTCGCAGACATCGATGATGGTTTACCTGTTGATGATGATCCTGTCGTGGACTTTGCTGATCTCCTGCAGTCGCACCGCACATCAATTTCGCGGTTACGTCTTTATCTGGCAACGGACGGAATCCTCAGTGACCGGATACGCGACTGGCCTGCGTCGAACATCTGCGACATCCCAACGGACTTTCACATCTGGGATATGTCGCGATTCCGTGGGGCGCTATCTTCGCAAAGCGGGCGAGAAGCGCTAACCGTGGATTTTTCCCAGCTATCCAATGGAGGCATTCCGTGCCTGCAGGCAAGCTTGTTCCATTCAGAATACAGCTCGTATCTTTGCGTCATTCCGGGAGATACCCTGGCCCAGATTTACGACAGCTACGGCAGCCGGCTTCTCGAAGGCAATGTTCGTTCATTTTTGGGCAAGACTGGCAAAGTTAATAAGGCTATTCGTGAGACCATTCTGCGCGAGCCCGAAATGTTCTTCGCGTTCAACAATGGCATATCTGCAACCGCATCGACGGTTGTCGTCGAGCAGACGCCAAATGGTTCGCGTTTGATATCTGCAACTGACCTGCAGATCGTGAACGGTGGTCAAACTACGGCTTCGCTAACGTTTACGAAGCGCAGAGACGGCTCTGATCTTTCAGCCATCTTTGTTCAGATGAAACTATCAGTGGTTCCGGAGGAATTATCGGGAACGCTGATTCCGAAGATCTCCGAGTACGCAAACAAGCAAAACAAGGTCTCCGATTCGGATCTTTTTTCCAATCATGAGTATCACCGTAAACTGGAAGAGCTTTCTCGGCGAATCAAAGCGCCTCCAACTAACGGAGCACAACGCCCCACATCATGGTTTTACGAGCGTGCTAAGGGACAGTATCGAATAGAGACTGCGAAGATGAGCCCGACAGAGAAGCAGCGCTTCGAGGCAGACAATCCGAAACTTCAACTTCTCACGAAAACAGATCTAGCAAAGATCGAAAACTCGTGGCGCTGCCTGCCCCACGAAGTCAGTAAAGGAGCTCAAAAGAATTTCGACGTATTCAGTAAGTACATCGTCACAGAGTGGGCATCCAAACCTTTACAGTTCAACGACGAATATTTTAGACGGATCGTGGTTCACGCCATTATTTTTCGAAAACTCGAAAAACTGATTCCAGACGAAGCGTGGTACGAAGGCGGTTATCGCGCCAATATTGTCACCTATTCGATTGCCAAACTCTCCCACATACTGCAAACCAGAACCTTGGGACGAGCGCTGGACTATCAAGGAATCTGGCGGCGGCAGGCTATTTCGCCTGCGTTGCACGAGCAATTGCGCCTTATCGCCAGAGTCATGTATACGGTCATTACAACGCCAGACCAACAAGGAAGCGAGAACATCACCGAATGGAGTAAAAAGGCCTTGGCGTGGGAGCACTCTCAGGAAGCGCAAGTCGAACTTCTGCCGGATTTCGTGGCCGAACTTGTCGCGGCTGAAGATGGTAAGCGAGCGTTCAGAGATGCAGAAGGTGACGCTGCCATTGATCGTGGTCTTGCTGCAGTCACCAAAGTTCTAGCAACGAAGCCATCAGATTGGCGGCGAATTAGGCAGTGGGGACTCGAAAGACGGCTGCTGACTCCTAAGGAGGAGCAGTTACTGTTGATGGCGACAACGCCGGGGCGACTGCCGACAGACAGGCAAGCGGAGGCCATTCTCAAGATTCACAGTAACCTTGAGCGCGAAGGGCTTTCTTTAACTTGAGGCGACGTATCGCGTTGAGTACCATGAGAACTAGTGTCGTGACTCACTTGTGTGGCTCCGAGCCGTTGACTGAATTGAGGTCAGTTCCTTTGCTTCGCAGTAAGTGCACAATTCCGACACTTGGTCCGCAGTTCGCACGACAAGAGGTACTACGGAGTGGTCGACGTTGTCGATAAGGCAAAGCGTAGTCGGATGATGGCCGGCATAAGAGGCCGCGACACCAAACCGGAGCTCGTGGTCCGGCGACTGCTTCACGGAGCGGGGCTACGATACCGGCTCCATTGCCGGAATTTGCCTGGTACACCTGATCTCGTTTTGCCAAAATATCGAGCAGCCATCCTGATACACGGGTGTTTCTGGCATGCGCATGACGGCTGTAAGTATTTTTCGATACCGGCATCAAACGAGCAATTCTGGCGAACGAAACTTTCTGCGAATCGCGAACGCGACACTCGCCAGATTGATGCCCTGAGATCCCAAGGGTGGCGTGTACTGGTCATCTGGGAGTGTGCAACCAGATCTACCAGGCATCGTGAAGATTTATTGGCATGGACGATGAAGTGGCTGGTGGGCAGCGATGAGTATGGCGAGATTCCGCTCCCACTGCCACAATCACCCTAGGATCCGGTTACCACTTTGCCTTCGGATTGGCGTATCTGACTATCGACGCACACAGGTATTTTCAGGAAGCGCGCCACCGACTCACCAAGCTGCTTTGCGAGGAAGGGCGGCACGGCATTGCCGACCTGGTGATATTGCTGTGTGCGGTTTCCCTCAAAAAAATAATTATCCGGGAAAGTCTGCAAGCGCGCTGCTTCGCGCACCGTCAGACTGCGACATTGTGAAGGATCGGGATGTATGTAGTAATGCCCGTCCTTGGCAATATGCGAGACGATAGTGGTTGACGGCGAATCCGCAATCTGCACCCTAAATCTATCATCGAACGGAATATTTTCGTCGCCAACGTTGCCGTGTGCTGGCAAGAGTTTAGGTGGAAAGGTATCTAGTTTTGGAGAGTACTGCTGTTGCCTCGCGAAGCTTGAAGCAAATAGATATCTATGCAGATCCGAGGCCATATGACTTCGCGTTTCGTGTTGACATACTCCTCCGAGACGGTCGTCGCGGTACCACGCCGCCAAATCTGTGGGGAGGCCTGGAAAGAAGGGGACGTCGTTTTCGAGAAATTGGCCGCCAGTTTGGTTTACGTGTCGGGCAAGACATGCGGCTTCCTCCATGCGGTGCTTGATGTGGTCCCGAGTCTCACAACGCCAGCCGCCGAGTGTATTGGGTGCGGAATTCAATATCTTGAGCCATGTCTCATGTGAGTCGGGCTGCCGGGATAGTTTACTTCGCAATGCGGGGAGATCGGCAAGTACGCTTCGAACGGTCACATTCTCCCGGAAACGGGTGAGCAATTCGTGATTTCGCGAGGCGTGGTCAGAGCGAATCCCCAAGAGAATTACCCGGTGGCGCATCTGTGGAACACCATAATCCTCCGCTCGAATGAGGAAGTCTGCAGGGTCAAGACCTTCTGGCCGGGACGCCGTCGTAAACGAGCGAATGTCGTAATGGACTCCGGGCGCGGGTTCGGAGAGATCTCCAAGAATGCGTTCAAAGATGCGCTGCCCGTCGTGAGTAGACGATAGCATTCCCTTTACGTTTTCCATGACGAAAACTGCAGGCTGAAAATCACGAATGATTCTCAGATATTCGCGGTACAAGAGGTGCTTGGGATCTTGCTCGAATGATGGGTCAACGTTTTTCCGACGTGACCTTCCTGCTAGGGAATATGCTTGACAAGGGGGGCCGCCAATCAGCACCCACTCACTGTTGCCGTTGATGCCGGCCCGGATGAGGTCATCTATCTGCGACTCAGGAGCACCACCTAATTCTAGGCAGTGTGCTTCTTGGTTGACCGACTTCAGTACCGAAGCAACTGTCGGATCGCTCATCAAGGTTGGCCGATCGATATCGCCACGAACATAGTCGTAGTATGCGTCAGGGACTCCATGCTCCGATAGGGCACGGAACATGGCGCGTAATGTTAACGTGCGGTGCGCGATGGCATCTTTCTCGATTGATACACGGATGTCAAAGATGCGACGCCCTTTCGTGTCACGAACGGCAGAAAAGCCTTCGCCCAACCCTCCGGGGCCCGCGAACAAGTCTATTACTGGGACACTCATTTTTTGAAGTTTGTCTTGATTTGCCCTGTACTTTACCAGGTCTTGGGCCAAAACAAGAGACTACAAGCCGAGATGTTCGGCTGACCGAGCTGGAGGTTGACCAGTTTCCGTGGACGGTTGGGCGGCCAATTTTTAAGCGCGCGGAACTCTGCCGTATAGCAGTGAGACTGCGAGTTGTCCACCTCCGGCCGGCGAGTCGCCTGCCACGACCATGACGCTGGCTGGCGGTCTGCGACTCGCTAGGCGATGGTCCATCCATAGACTATGGTCGCGCAGCAATCTTGATCGGAATGCCTATGACGCCCTTTGCGTGACGTTGCGCCAGTGCCATGTCTAAAGCCATCAACTCCGTCCGCAGGTAGGCGAGATGGTGAATGAGGTGTTGAATCTAGGCGTTGTTTGCGTTCCCGACCGGTGGGTCGCAGTGGGTCCAGTGCTTGTTGCCGCACGGGAGTTTGCCATACCAGTCGTTTACGTTGAACGGCGGATTGCCTCGCAGGACTCGTCGGACATCGATACCGACACCTACACCGTAATTTTCTGCAATGAAAACTCAAGAAGCTATACCGATTGGCCATTCCTCGAATTTTCCACATTTCGAGATGCCCAATTAGATAGACTCAAACGGCATCACCGCAAAAAGCGCGGGCCGCATGGGCTGCCACCCATACGACCCGCTGACCACCACCAACTCGAACACGGAGTCGGAAATGGCTAACGCCAATAGTAAGTCACGTCCCAAGAAGCTCAAACAGTATCCCGAGGTTGAGCTGACCCTCGGCAACAAGCCGGACCTTCCCCAGGATGGCCAACCGTACATGCCATGGATGCGCGCCATCGACGCGCATTTCGAGATGTTCGGATTCAAGCCGGGTGATCGCGTCTATCTTCGGTTCAGCTTTGCTTCCCGAAGGGTCATCATCACGCCCGACTACAGCGCGCTTAACTGGCGAGAGCAGCCGTATGGTGCAGCTGCCCAAGAAGAGGATGAGGCTGAGGACTACGCAGCGCTGGCCGCTTTGCGCGGCTCTACTGCCTGGTGATGGTTCGGCGCGAAGCACTTCGGCACACGCGTTGACGCAAATGGTCCGCGGTGAGGTTGCAGGCAACTTCAACAATCGTCACAACAGACGAAAAGTTGCGTTCCGTCTTCTCCGCATCCTGCGGCATCGCGATGCATCAATGCGTGCAGCACGACATGCAGCCATGCCGAATACTCCGCGCACATTTCCGCCGCTGAAATGCAAAAACCCCCGCCTTTCGGGCGGGGGTTCTTGGCTTAGGGAGCCTGACGATTACCTACTTTCACACGGGAATCCGCACTATCATCGGCGTAGAGTCGTTTCACGGTCCTGTTCGGGATGGGAAGGGGTGGGACCGACTCGCTATGGTCATCAGGCAAAAGGGGTTGTTGCGCTGGCTTCGCAGCACAACCAATCTTGGAAGAAGCAGTAATTTTGGTTGTGTGTATCACACACGAGAATCCAACTTGTCGCTTTGGATCGCAGCCGGTGCTGTCGCACGGCGCCGATCTACAAGGCAGACTTGTTATAGGATCAAGCCTTACGGGCAATTAGTATCAGTTAGCTGAACGCATTACTGCGCTTACACACCTGACCTATCAACGTCCTGGTCTCGAACGACCCTTCAAGGGGATCTAGTCCCCAGGGATATCTCATCTTAAGGCGAGTTTCCCGCTTAGATGCTTTCAGCGGTTATCTCTTCCGAACATAGCTACCCGGCGATGCCACTGGCGTGACAACCGGTACACCAGAGGTTCGTCCACTCCGGTCCTCTCGTACTAGGAGCAGCCCCCTTCAAATATCCAACGCCCACGGCAGATAGGGACCAAACTGTCTCACGACGTTTTAAACCCAGCTCACGTACCTCTTTAAATGGCGAACAGCCATACCCTTGGGACCGGCTACAGCCCCAGGATGAGATGAGCCGACATCGAGGTGCCAAACACCGCCGTCGATATGAACTCTTGGGCGGTATCAGCCTGTTATCCCCAGAGTACCTTTTATCCGTTGAGCGATGGCCCTTCCATACAGAACCACCGGATCACTATGACCTGCTTTCGCACCTGCTCGACTTGTCGGTCTCGCAGTTAAGCACGCTTATGCCATTGCACTATCAGCACGATTTCCGACCGTACCTAGCGTACCTTCGTACTCCTCCGTTACGCTTTGGGAGGAGACCGCCCCAGTCAAACTGCCTACCATGCACTGTCCCCGACCCGGATCACGGGCCAAGGTTAGAACCTCAAACAAACCAGGGTGGTATTTCAGGACGGCTCCACCGAAACTAGCGTTCCGGTTTCATAGCCTCCCACCTATCCTACACAGATCGGTTCAAAGTCCAATGCAAAGCTACAGTAAAGGTTCATGGGGTCTTTCCGTCTAGCCGCGGGTAGATTGCATCATCACAAACACTTCAACTTCGCTGAGTCTCGGGAGGAGACAGTGTGGCCATCGTTACGCCATTCGTGCAGGTCGGAACTTACCCGACAAGGAATTTCGCTACCTTAGGACCGTTATAGTTACGGCCGCCGTTTACCGGGACTTCAATCAAGAGCTTGCACCCCATCATTTAATCTTCCGGCACCGGGCAGGCGTCACACCCTATACGTCCACTTTCGTGTTTGCAGAGTGCTGTGTTTTTATTAAACAGTCGCAGCCACCAGTTTATTGCAACCCCTTCACCCTTCTGGCGCAAGCCAGTCAAGCTAAGGGCGTACCTTATCCCGAAGTTACGGTACCAATTTGCCGAGTTCCTTCTCCCGAGTTCTCTCAAGCGCCTTAGAATACTCATCTCGCCCACCTGTGTCGGTTTGCGGTACGGTCATCATTAGACTGAAGCTTAGAGGCTTTTCTTGGAACCACTTCCAATTGCTTCGCTCCCTAAGGAGCTCGCGCCACACCCTTGAATTCCGCGCCCGGATTTGCCTAAGCGCCTTCTCCAATGCAGCGACCGGGACTTCCAACACCCGGACAACCTTCCGCGATCCGTCCCCCCATCGCATCTAACAATGGTGCAGGAATATTGACCTGCTTCCCATCAGCTACGCATTTCTGCCTCGCCTTAGGGGCCGACTCACCCTACGCCGATGAACGTTGCGTAGGAAACCTTGGGCTTACGGCGAGGGGGCCTTTCACCCCCTTTATCGCTACTCATGTCAGCATTCGCACTTCCGATACCTCCAGCACCCTTTACAAGGCACCTTCGCAGGCTTACGGAACGCTCTCCTACCATGCGTGCTAAGCACGCATCCGCAGCTTCGGTATATAGCTTAGCCCCGTTACATCTTCCGCGCAGGACGACTCGATCAGTGAGCTATTACGCTTTCTTTAAAGGGTGGCTGCTTCTAAGCCAACCTCCTGACTGTTTTAGCCTTCCCACTTCGTTTCCCACTTAGCTATATTTGGGGACCTTAGCTGGCGGTCTGGGTTGTTTCCCTCTTGACACCGGACGTTAGCACCCGATGTCTGTCTCCCGTGATTGCACTCTTCGGTATTCGGAGTTTGCTATGGCGGGGTAATCTGCAATAGACCCCCCAACCATGACAGTGCTCTACCCCCGAAGGTGAGACACGAGGCACTACCTAAATAGTTTTCGGAGAGAACCAGCTATTTCCAGGTTTGTTTAGCCTTTCACCCCTATCCACAGCTCATCCCCTAACTTTTCAACGTTAGTGGGTTCGGACCTCCAGTACGTGTTACCGCACCTTCATCCTGGCCATGGATAGATCACCTGGTTTCGGGTCTACGCCCAGCAACTGAACGCCCTATTCGGACTCGCTTTCGCTACGCCTGCCCTATACGGTTAAGCTTGCTACTGAACGTAAGTCGCTGACCCATTATACAAAAGGTACGCCGTCACCCCTTACGAGGCTCCGACTGTTTGTATGCATGCGGTTTCAGGATCTATTTCACTCCCCTCCCGGGGTTCTTTTCGCCTTTCCCTCACGGTACTGGTTCACTATCGGTCGATCACGAGTATTTAGCCTTGGAGGATGGTCCCCCCATCTTCAGACAGGATTTCACGTGTCCCGCCCTACTTGTCGCACACCTAGTTCTTTCATACTGTTTTCGCCTACAGGGCTATCACCTGCTATGGCCGCACTTTCCAGAGCGTTCGGCTAACAATACAAATAAAGAGTGCAAGGCTCATCCCATTTCGCTCGCCACTACTTTGGGAATCTCGGTTGATTTCTTTTCCTGCGGTTACTTAGATGTTTCAGTTCACCGCGTTCGCTTCACATGGCCTATGTATTCAGCCATGGATACTCCAAAAGGAGTGGGTTTCCCCATTCGGACATCTACGGATCAAAGCTTGTTTGCCAGCTCCCCGTAGCTTTTCGCAGGCTACCGCGTCCTTCATCGCCTGTGATCGCCAAGGCATCCACCACATGCACTTGTTCGCTTGACCCTATAACGAGTCTGTCTCATCGACAGTCGCTACAGGTTGAGTTCTCGCGTTGTGCCGTATTCCAATTTAAGTCGAACATAGAGTTCGAATCATCTTGAGATACATCGATACAATCACAACCCGGATAGTTTTCACGTCCATCTCAAGACGCTTCCGCTATCCAAATTACTTACTTCTTCCAGATTGTTAAAGAACGACAGCCGATACGTACTACGTACCGCTCTGACTGGCTCAATCGCCAATGAGAAAAACTCGAACCAAACTTCATTCGAATGTTTGTCATTGATGATTATCGAAAGCGGCCGGCATTATAACCGATTAAACCGCTAACAGACAGTCTTTCTGTCTTTATCAACAGCCGATAAGCGTGAGCGCTCAACTTTGCGAGATAGCTCTGGAAAGGAGGTGATCCAGCCGCACCTTCCGATACGGCTACCTTGTTACGACTTCACCCCAGTCATGAATCCTACCGTGGTGACCGTCCTCCTTGCGGTTAGACTAGCCACTTCTGGTAAAACCCACTCCCATGGTGTGACGGGCGGTGTGTACAAGACCCGGGAACGTATTCACCGCGGCATGCTGATCCGCGATTACTAGCGATTCCAGCTTCATGCACTCGAGTTGCAGAGTGCAATCCGGACTACGATCGGTTTTCTGGGATTAGCTCCCCCTCGCGGGTTGGCAACCCTCTGTTCCGACCATTGTATGACGTGTGAAGCCCTACCCATAAGGGCCATGAGGACTTGACGTCATCCCCACCTTCCTCCGGTTTGTCACCGGCAGTCTCCTTAGAGTGCTCTTGCGTAGCAACTAAGGACAAGGGTTGCGCTCGTTGCGGGACTTAACCCAACATCTCACGACACGAGCTGACGACAGCCATGCAGCACCTGTGCGCCGGTTCTCTTTCGAGCACTCCCACCTCTCAGCAGGATTCCGACCATGTCAAGGGTAGGTAAGGTTTTCGCGTTGCATCGAATTAATCCACATCATCCACCGCTTGTGCGGGTCCCCGTCAATTCCTTTGAGTTTTAATCTTGCGACCGTACTCCCCAGGCGGTCAACTTCACGCGTTAGCTACGTTACTAAGGAAATGAATCCCCAACAACTAGTTGACATCGTTTAGGGCGTGGACTACCGGGGTATCTAATCCTGTTTGCTCCCCACGCTTTCGTGCATGAGCGTCAGTATTGGCCGGGGGCTGCCTTCGCCATCGGTATTCCTCCACATCTCTACGCATTTCACTGCTACACGTGGAATTCTACCCCCTCTGCCATACTCTAGCCTGCCAGTCACCAATGCAGTTCCCGGGTTGAGCCGGGGATTTCACATCGGTCTTAGCAAACCGCCTGCGCACGCTTTACGCCCAGTAATTCCGATTAACGCTCGCACCCTACGTATTACCGCGGCTGCTGGCACGTAGTTAGCCGGTGCTTATTCTTCCGGTACCGTCATCCCCCGACTGTATTAGAGCCAAGGATTTCTTTCCGGACAAAAGTGCTTTACAACCCGAAGGCCTTCTTCACACACGCGGCATTGCTGGATCAGGCTTTCGCCCATTGTCCAAAATTCCCCACTGCTGCCTCCCGTAGGAGTCTGGGCCGTGTCTCAGTCCCAGTGTGGCTGGTCGTCCTCTCAGACCAGCTACTGATCGTCGCCTTGGTAGGCCTTTACCCCACCAACTAGCTAATCAGCCATCGGCCAACCCTATAGCGCGAGGCCCGAAGGTCCCCCGCTTTCATCCGTAGATCGTATGCGGTATTAATCCGGCTTTCGCCGGGCTATCCCCCACTACAGGACATGTTCCGATGTATTACTCACCCGTTCGCCACTCGCCACCAGGTGCAAGCACCCGTGCTGCCGTTCGACTTGCATGTGTAAGGCATGCCGCCAGCGTTCAATCTGAGCCAGGATCAAACTCTTCAGTTTAAACCTGTTACTGTTTTCGGTTCGGTTAAGAACCGGTCGCTCACTCAAAGCTGACAGGAATATGAATCACTTCATAAACCTGACTTACTTTAGTGTGAGACTCTTGATACTTTCGCTATCTGATCCGAGGATCAGCTCGCTGCCATCAAGCGCCCACACTTATCGGCTGTTAATTTTTAAAGAGCATTCTGCGAGGAACTTCGTGTTTCCCGGCAGCGCTGCGTTTTCAGCAGCAGAGAAGCGAGATTATCAACCGTTTTTTTAAATCCGTCAACAACTTTTTTAACTACTTCGTTGCGACGACTGCGGTTTAATTTCGTCAGCACTGGAATCGATAAAACCGACTTCAACAGCACCGCTTCCCTTCTTTCCCCGCGCTGCGTTTCCGTTAGCGCGAAAGAGGCGTGATTCTAAGCACCCACCCCCAACTACGCAAGCCCTTTTGTGAAATTATTTTGACATGTGGTAGCGAGGGTCGCTGAACCTGTCCTCCGGTCATATATATGCGACACGGCAGGAGCAGCCCCGGTTGCCCGTGAACCGCCCCGCCGCATCGAGCGCAATCCTCCGCCGCTCACCGCCCCACCATCGCCCTCACCACACCGTCCCGTCGAATCAGCCCGTGATACAGCGCCGCGGCAAAGTGCGCGAGGAACGTCGCGAAGAACAGATAGGCCAGCACCCGGTGCGCGACCCGGAGCCACGCGAACGTCACCGGATCAGCCGACACCAGCGCCGGCAGCTGCACACCACCGCCCAGCGTCACCGGATACCCGCCCGCCGACAGCATCGCCCAGCCGATCAGCGGCATCGCGAGCATCAGCGCATACAGCACGAGATGCGAGCCGTGCGCGGCAACCTTCTGCCACCACGGCAGATCCTCGGGCAGCGCCGGCGGCTTCGACAGAACCCGCACCACGATCCGCACGCACACGAGCGCCAGCACGGCAATGCCCAGCGGCTTGTGAATCGCCACCAGAAGCGCATGCCGCTCGGAAACGGACGCCACCATCCCCACCCCGATGAACAGCATCGCGATGATCATCGCGGCCATCACCCAGTGCAGCACCCGCGCCGGCAAGCCAAACGTCGTCGAAGCCTTCATCACCGTCCCTCCCCACTCAATCGCGCCACGCCCGCTACCCCGGCCTCTTCACTCGTCCTGCGCAGATACGAATCCGCATAAGCCGCCGACCGCGCCGCCAGCAACGGATCCCCCGATACCTGAATCCCCTGCGGCAGCACCGTCGGGTCGTAATTCACGTCGCGGCACGGCCCGCTGTCCTGCGCCTCCACGCGGTCGAGCACGAGCGTGCCCGCATCGATCGTCGTGCGCTGCGCGGGCCAGACCTTCGTCGCGTCGTCCACCGGGTCGCCAGGCTCCGCCAGCGTGACCAGCAGCTTCCATTTCTGCGAGCCGGCCGCGATGCGCTGCGTCACGTCCTGCTGCAGCACGTTCGGGTCCGCCGCCGTTGCGACGTCTCCGGCGCCGGCCGTCTGCTCCGGCACGACGCGCCACCGCACCGCCTGGCGCTTGCCCGCCGCGTCGACGAAGTAGAACGCGTTCAATCCGTAATAGCTTTCGGTGACGTAGCTCGCGCTCGGCTTCGCACCCTTCACCCATTCGCGGAACGCGGCCGTCTCCGGGTGTGCACCGAAAAACGCCTTCACCTTCGCCGGATCGGGCTTGCCCGTCTTCGGATCGGCTCGCGTCGCCACCAATTGCGCGTAGAACGCCTGCGGCGTCGCGACCGGAAACACCGGCATCGCGTTCATCCCGGTGCGCCATTGCTCACCATCGGGCGCGGTGAGCTTCAGCGCGAGGCTGCGGATCGGCACGCTGCTGTCGGGCGCATACGGATTCCCGCCCGGCAACGCGAAGCGCCCGACCACCGGCGTGCGCACCGCCTGGAAGAACGGCGCGACCGAATACGCGCTCGCCGCACCGTTGCCTTCGAAGTAACCGGTCACGCACACGCCCTTCGCGTGATTGCGCCGGAAACCCGGGTGAATGCCGCCGCCGGCCGTCTGCAATGCATCGACGATCCGGTGCGGGGTCAGACGCGCCGGTGCGAACCAGCCGCCGACGTATCCGAACGCCACGGCCACGCCGGCCACCGCGCCGCCGATCGCGGCCCAGCGCCACCACCCGCGCCCGGGCTCGCGCTGCGGCGAAGAAGAGGAAGAAGATCGCTCCATATATAGGCTCCCGACCATCAGGTCATTGTCGAACCCGCGTAGGACGCCGCCCGCGCCGCTTTATTCCACGAAAAGTTTTTTCGTATGCTGGTGGAATAAGCGGCGCCGACCGGCGTCCTACGTGGCATCTCGACCCTTTCGGCAACCGGCCCGGCCATGCCCTCCACCGCCCTCGACGACGAAGCACTGCGCGAACTCATCCCCAGGCTGCGACGCTTCGCGCTCTGGCTCGCGCGCGACGTCCACGCGGCCGACGATCTCGTCCAGTCGACGCTCGAGCGCGCGCTGTCGCGCTGGTCGAGCCGCCGCGACGACGCGTCGCTGCGCAGCTGGCTCTTCACCATCCTGTACCGGCAGTTTCTCGACGGGAAACGCAGCGCGAAGCGCTATGCGTGGCTGCTTGGGCGCATTAGCGACGACGATGAAGCGCACTGGCCGTCCGCCGAACGCGAATTCGCGGCGCGCGCGACGCTCGAAGCATTCGGCCGGCTCTCCGACGAGCAGCGCAGCCTGCTGCTGCTCGTCGCGGTCGAAGGTTTCACCTATCAGGAAGTCGCCGACCTGCTCGACATTCCGATCGGCACCGTGATGTCGCGGCTCTCTCGCGCGCGCCAGGCGCTGCGCCAGCTCAGCGACGGTGAACTTCCCGCTCCTTCCTTGCGGTTGATGAAAAAATGAACACGCCTCCGAACGAACATGACCTCCAGGCCTACGTCGACGGCCAGCTCGACGACGATGCGCGCGCCGCGGTCGAGCGCTATCTCGCGCTGCATCCGGCGCGCGCGGAACAGGTGAAGCAATGGCAGCAGGACGCGCAGCGGTTGCGGGCCGCGCTGGAAAGCGTGCGGATGCCGGCGGACAACCCCGCGCTGGATCCAGCCGCGATTCGGGGCCGGCGGGCCGATCGCGCGCGCATGCGGTTCGCGATGGCCGCTTCGTTCGTGTTCTGCGTCGGGCTCGGGACGTTCGGCGGATGGCAGGCGCGCGGGTGGAACGCGCCGCCGCCCATCGCGCCGATGAGCGATGCGGTCAAGGCTTACCAGATGATGGTGGTCGATCGAACGGCCAAGGTCGATTACCGGCCGACCGGTGCGGGCGATTTGCAGGGATGGCTCACCAGAGGCGTGGGCGCATCGGCGAAGCTGCCGGATCTGAGCGCGGCGGGGTTCAGGCCGGTCGGTGGGCGGCTGTTCACGACGGACAGCGGGGCGACTGCCGCGATGGTGCTCTATGAGGACGAGGCCGGACGGACGCTGAGCTTCTATCTCCGGCCGGCGGAATCGAAACATCGGCTGCTGCCGGCCGGGCAACGCGTGGACGGTGCGCTGCTCGCGCGATATGGATCGGTGAACGGGCTCAACTATGCAGTGGTCGGGCCGACGGGGAGTCTTGGCGAAAAGGCAGTCGTGCAGGCGCTCGACCAACAGACTTGAAGTGGCAGGATGCGCGCGCGGCTGGCGGTTGGTGGCGGCCGCCAGCGCCTTTGGTGGCACGGCCCGGCGGGCTTGAACGGGCGCCCGTTCACCATTCGCCTGCACAGCGTTTCGACTGACTTTCCCCAGCTGTTATGCACATCGCGCCACGCCGGCGCCCTCACCTTTGGAATCACAGGGTTTCGAGTCGACGCGGAACGGGATATCCACATCGATCACGGGTAAGCGATCTGGCTTCCAGTGAGGGCTACGATCCTGTCCGTCCAGGTAGCGTCGCCACGGAGACCTGGCTGCCGGCAAGCATCTTGTTCGTCCGGCGCACGAACACCCAGTGCCAAACCCAGAGGAAAACCGCGACACCGCCAGCGATCGAGCCAATGGCATTGGGTATCAACGAAAGAACCTGGGCAAGACACCATCCGATGCCGCTGATCCGGCCGAACGAGCGCAACCCCGACAGAGCCGGATTGATACGAGACTCCGCTTCCAGGGACTTCGCAACGTTGGAAATAATGAAGAAGTCCTCGATGAAGTTGTAGGCCAAGAGGAACATCAGCCAGACGCTGTTGGGTTCGGCCGCACGCGATCCTCGGTTGACCGATTTCAGGGTCGTCCTGAGGTCGCTCGCGTAGGCATAGACCAGCGCCAGGAAAACCGCGATGACGACGATGCTTCCGATCGTCCCAAGCACTGCTATTTCGCCGAGAACGCCTCCGTCTTCGGAGGGATGGACAAGCGGATAGGCAAGCCCAAAGGCAATGGGGATGCTCAGGATGGCTTTGAGAATGGTCCGTGCAGTTGCGCTCATGTGTATCGCGGAGGGAATCGGTGCGTTGTCACCGGCAGCATAGCGAACGGACATCCTCGCTGTGCGACTTTGTCATGGCATATGCCGCCTTCTCTCGCGACGCTTGTCGAGTCGGTGCCTGGAGCGCGTCGGGAATCGTGGAGTCGAGTTGTATGAAAGCGCGATAGCCACGACCCGTGAAGTAACGCGAACATCCTCGCCGAATTCGCGTACCCTCACCCGTTGAATGCACAGGGTTTCGAGTGCGTTGGCCGCTCGATATCCACCAGACATTCCATCACTGCGGATCGCGCGAAGACGCCCCACGTCGCCTGCGCTATTCCGGAAAATCCCTGTCAGACAAGGCGTTCGGGCTGATTCGCATGGTCGAATGCAGGGCGCTCACCTGTTCGACGCACAGCGATTCGACTGGTTGGGCGTGCGGGTTGTCCACATACGCGCTGTCGACACGCGCACGAAACGCGATGCACGTTCCGCATGCACCCCGTTCTCAGGGCTTGCTTCTCTCCGTCCAGTCGCGTGCTCGAACATTCTGATCGGCTTGTCGAGGTCAACATTCGCCGAGATCCGCGCCCAGCTTGTGGTCCGGGCAAATGCTCACCTTGTTTCGGCACAGCGTTTCGCGTCGCTTTGGGCCGCGGTTGTCCACACGTGAAGGCTGACGACCTTCACCACCTCCGAAGTCACTTGGTCAGATAAACCCTGAGAATCTCGCCAGTTTCCGGAGAAACGACGTACTTCATCGAGGTCCCGAGCGGACTCGCGTTGCCGAGGCCGCGCGAACACATGTCGCGCGCTGGCATCACTTATCCCGTCTCGAACAGCGCCCTAAATTCACGAAGGCAAGCGCCGCAGGTCGTTGTCAATAAACCGATCGCCGCCTCCATCGATTCGTCGTCGCTGAAGCGATAAACATCACCATCCTCGTACGTGCCGCCCAAATCGGCGATATTCCCTCTCCCCGAATCGAGCATGAAACCCGGATATTCGATCTCGTCACGAACAAGCGTCAAAGGCACGACACCATCATCGTCCCTCCAGCTCTGACGATCATTGACGAGATGGCGCACGGCTTGCGTAACAAGCTCGCCACCGCCGCATCCGTGATACGAGCAATGCACTAACGGCATCGAGCCTCCGTTGTCCTGACACCTGATCTCGCGAATGCAACGCGTATCGATGGCGAAGAAAAGTCATGTCGAAGCACGCCCTCCCCTCTTTGTGCTGCTGGCCGACCTTCGCTCGACTCGACTCACGACCAGAACGCTGCACGCAATCGTCGATTCGGCAGGCAAGCTGATGACCCGGTGCGCTTCCAGCCGCTTCTGCAGCGGCAGCCGAATTGCTGGCCTCGTTCAGCTCTGCCGCCTGCGCATCCTTCAATGCGGCCCGCGAGAAACGCACTCCACTCATTCCCGCCACTCGTCGACCGTATAAAGCCGGTTGCGTGATCGACTACCTCGCCAGATAGATCGCAAGGATCTCTCCGTTCTCTGGCGAGATGACGTAGTTGATCGACTTCCCGAGCCGGTTTGCGTTGCCAAGGCCCTTCATTCCCGGGATGAACTTTGCGGTAAACGATACGCCAATGACGTCTTTTCCATCGACACCTTCGCCGTTGGATGCCTTTCGTTCGTAGACGGACACTTCGAAATTATTGATGTCCTGCTCGCTCTTTTCGAAGTCGGCATAGGCCGAGCGCAGCCCGATGACTGTTGCGGTATTGAGGGTGACGCGATCGTTGTCCGCATCACCAAAAATTGTTTTACTCATGGCAAGCACAGGTATCGATATGCGTCATAGTGTTTTCGTGGCGGCATGGTAGCCCTTGTGACCATCGCTTGGCGTGCCAAGGTCCCCTCGGTAGTCGGGATCATCACCCAGCCCCATCTCGGCCACCGACCTGGTCTCGCGAATGCAACTCGTATCGATGGCGAAGAAAAGCCATGTCGAACCACGCCCGCTCCTCTTTGTACTGCTGGCCGACCTTCGCTCAACTCGACTCGCGACCAGAACGCCGCAGGCAATCGTCGATTCGGCAGGCAAGGTGATGACCCAGTGCGCTTCCGGCCGCTTCCGCAGCAGCAGCCCACTTGCGGGCCTTGTTCATCTCCGGCGGTTGTGCATCCATCAACCCGACCGCCAGAGCACACTGCGCACACTCAGAACCGAGGCGAGCGGCCGTCAAGCACCAGTGATCGGCACCGGCGTAATCGTATTCACCGAATGAATAGTAGATGTACAGCCGCCCTGCGGCGGCCACATCGCCGGAATTGGCAGCGACCAAGGTCGCGCGCGATGCAACTTCGGACAATGTGTGTTGCTCTCGTCTAGTCGCAGGTATCGCGTCGTCCGACGGAGCTTTCATCTACAAGCTCACGCGACCTGTCGACACGTATCGCCACGCGCCAACCTTCCGATACCGGCGAAAATTTCCATCGATCCCGAACTCGCCGACGGAAATGGCTCGACATACATCACTTCATTCGATCATTTCGTACCATATATCTTAACTATTTTCCCATCCTCGGGAGATATAAGGTAGTTAATTGACTCCCCAAGGCGATTTGCGTTACCAAGCCCACGCTTCCCTTGGATAAACTTTGCCACAAATGCCACAGATATAAAATTTTCCTCATCTGTCGCATCTTCCTTTGAGGCTTTCACATCGCGAATATGGACTTCGAAATTATTCAAGTCCTGCCCTGATTTTTCGAAATCCTCATACGCAGCCTTCAATCCAACTGTAGTTGCAGTGTTGAGAATAATACTATTTCTATTCATCGAGCCAAAATTCAAATCACTCATGGCGGATATAGGAAAAATTAAGGCAACAATTAAGAGACATGCTTTCATAGACGATATTCATGGTCCTTGGCGGCCTGGTATCCCTTGTGACCATCACTCGGCGTCCCAAGGTAACCCCGGTAGTCAGGATATTCGTCCAGCCCAATTACAGCCGCATTCCTGTCTGCCGGCGAAAATTCGTTGCTATTGTAGTAATCCCGTCCTTTCGTCGTTCTGTTCCCGCGCCGATCCGAATGGTCGCCGTGCGTGTGCCAGTAACCGACCTCTTGTGCGCAATTCGGAGGTTGGGGAGCGCGTGAATCCCACGGATTAACCTCAGCCCCATCGCCCCGGATCGCCTTCGTATAGTCGAACCGACCATCCGGTGTCCGATAGATGAGTCCGCCATATTCCAGGTTGTCGCGAATCGACTTGTCGTTGTATCGGAGCAAGGCGGCCTTTGCCGCACCATCTGGCGTCGCAAACCGGCCGGACTTGAACTTCTTGCAGGTCGTGCCCAACGGATCGATCCAGCCCGTGGGATTGGGGCCGTACCGATACGTATTCAGTCCGCCCTGCAAGCCGACAGGATCCTTCGAAATGAAACGTCCGCTCTCCGGAGCGTAGTAACGATGCCGGTTATAGGCAAGCCCGGTCTCGTCATCCAGTTGCTGCCCCTGGAACCGGATCGGATTGCGCACCGTCAAGCCCGTGGCACGCGATACGCGCTCGATGACTTCTCGCGCGTCACCCCAAGCCTTGTAACTGGCCTCCCACACCACGTCCCCAAGCTCGTCGGTCAACAACAGCGGCGTGCCGATCTGATCGCAGTGGTAGTAGTACACCCCTGCCTTCGACTTCGGTTCCGGAATTCGCCGCAGTGGATCACCCTCAGGCGTATGACGCATCGCGGCATCGTGGCTCGGCGTTTCCACACCCTCGACCGCCGCGCCGACATACTGGGCGAGCGGCACGAACGAATCAGCCTCGTACACGTAATGCGTACTGCTCGTGGCGCCGCTTTCGTATGCGAGCGCGTTGCCTTCCCAGCCATACGTCGTCACAACACCATCGACTTCCTTCGCGATTCGTCGCCCGAACGCATCGTAGAAGTAACGTGCCTCGCTGCGGCGTGCCTCGGTTTCAGTCAGGGCCCGTGCCAGTCGATTGAATCCGTCCCACTCGAAGCGCTGCAGGCTGCCCGCCGCTCGGGTTTCGACGAGGTTGCCCTGCGGGTCATACTCGAGTTGCTTGCCCGCATACGCACGAAGCAGGTTGCCGAGCACCTTCGATACCTGCGGTGGCAACGTGCTTTCAGGCCGAACCGGGCTCGCCGGCGTGCGCGCCTGAGGATGATCAGGACTCCGTGCGTCGATCACATTGCTCGCCGGATCGAACGCGAACCGCTCCGTGCCTCCGGGCCCGATCGACTCGATCAATCGTCCGATCGGATCGTATCGGTAGTCGCTCAATCCGCGCCGACTGTCTTCGACATGCGTCAGCTGACCCGCGAGATCGTAGCGGTAATGTCTGCCGCTCAGCGGTGCGGGCGCATGTTCGCGCTGGAGAGTCTGGCTGCGGATCAGGCCCGCCGGATCGTAACCCGTGCTCTGGATCAGTTTGCTCGGCAGCACACGCCGGACCTCACGGTGCAGATCGTCCCGCTCGAACTGCATCCGTTCGTCGCCGTCGAGCAGCATCCCATGGACATGCCCGGAACCGTAGGTCAACCAGTCGATCGCGTGGCCATCCGGTCGGATCGTCCGCTTGCGGTTGCCCAGCTCGTCATACGTGTGATGCCACACGTAGCTGCGCTTGACACCGAACAAGTCGTACGCGTGATGTTCGCGAACCAGATTGCCGACCGGATCGAAGAAATGCTGCACCCGGCTGAATGCATTTTGCGCGTCGGCCAGACGACCGAGCGCATCGTAAGCGAAGCGCTCGTCGGCATCGCCGCTTACGCGGCGTGTCAGCCGGCCTGCTCCATCGTATTCGACCCGTGTGACCTTTCCCGCAACGTCGATGGTCGACAGGCGACTCGTTTCGTCATCGAAGCCGTAACGCGTCACTATCCCGTCAAAATCGACCGTTTCGAGCAGCCGGCCGACAGGGTCATAGGTGAACCGATAGCTGGCCTGATTCGCATCGATCAGACTAACCAGCCGGCCGAGGCGATCGTGGCCGTAGTTCAGCGTGTGGTCGAGGGCATCACTGCGCGTATGCAACCGGCCCGCCGCATCGTAGCCGTAGCGCGTCGTGCGGTTCATTGGATCGGTGTAATTCAGGAGGCGCCCTTCCGCGTCGTATTGAAAGCGTTCGACGCCCGCTGGCGTACGCACCTCATTCAGCCAGCCGTTTGCGCCATAGCCGAACGCTGTCGCGATACCCATCGCATCCGTGGCTTCGACCAACCGACCTTGCGCATCGTATTTCCACTGCGTCGTCTTGCCCGAACAATCGGTATGCGCAGTTAGTCGTCCAGCCTCATCGTATGCCATGACCGTCGTGCCGCCCTTCGCATCGGTCACTTCACTCGGCAGCCCCTGCGCGTTGTAGCTGTATTTCGTCTCGTGGCCGAGCGGGTCCGTCTCCAGCACGACGTTCCCCGCTTCGTCATAGCCGCGTTTCCATGCATGCCCCTGCGGATCGACAATGCGGATCATCTGATCCTTCTCGTCATATTCCATCTCGATCACGCTGCCGTCGACACGCTGGTGGCGCACCATGTTGCCGCGGGCGTCGTACGCCATCTTCTCGTTGCCGCCATCCGGATACGTATGCTGCACGAGATTGTGGTGCACATCGCGATACATCCACTCCTCGCTGCCTTCCGGATAGACGATTCTGAACGGATAGCCGTAACGGTCGTAGTAGTGTCGCGTGACGTTGCCGAGCGCATCGGTCACGCTCACCATCCGGAAGTCGGGGTGCCAAGCGAAGCGCGTCTCGTCGCTGCCACCATCCGCATATTCGCGAACACATTTTGCCTTCGGTCCGGTTCCGCTCCATTCAAGGTTGGTGCCACGACCGGTGCGGTCCGTATAGCGCGTGATCAGGTGGTGACGGTACGCATATTCACGGCGGTTGCCGTTGCGATCCGTTGCCGCGACGAGATCGTTGTCCTCGCTGTATTCGTAACGCGCAAGCGTGCCGACCCGTGTTCCTTCGCTATCGTGATGCAACACCTCGGCGATGCGATGCTTTTCGTCGTATGCGAACGCAACAATCGCTTGTGGCGCGATGATCCGAGAAAGGCGTTGCTGCGCGTCGTAGTCGAGTGTCAGCTGATTACCGGAGCGATCCTTGATGAATGCGAGACGAAACGCGTCGCCACGCTTCTCGTATGCTTCAAGCAATTCGTGGCCTCGCGTGACAGTGACCCACGACTCGTCCAGCCGCAACAAGGTCAATCCTTCGCCGCGATCATCATGCGCGTCGCCCGGGGAAAGCAGCGGATAGTCGATGCTGCGACCGGTCGCATCGTGATATACGAGCTTCGATGCATGCATGTCGATGCGCGTCGTCAATGATGTGATCCATCGGGCGCCGAGCTCGCCATGCACGTCATTTGCGTCGAAGAAAGACCGATAGGTGCGGCTCCACATGATCGGCATCACGCCGGGAAGGACAAAATCCTGATGGGTCACCCGTTCGTCGCCCAGCGCAAACCCGACTGAACGTCTCGTCGCCGCCGCGGGCGTCGACGCCGGACATCCGAGCTTGCAGTCGTTCGGGCCGGGATGCTGCGCCTCTTCCGTATGCCGGACCGATTCCTTCTGGCCTTCACCCTCCTGGCGGTGCACTTTCGTGCTGCCTTGCTCCTTGATTCCGGTCTGGTGTTTGCGCTGACGATGCAAAAAGTCGCGCTTCTTGTCGATGGCGACCTGGATAAGATTGATCAGCCAACCGATCTTGCCCGCGTCTACGCCGCCGAGCGCAAGGATTTTTTCCTTGATCACCGGCACCAAGGTGCGCAACGTCTTCGCCATGTTCAGCAGCGGCTCGCGATACTTGAGATCGAGTGCCTTCGCCACCTGCGTCCCTGTATTGATGAGCTCCTTCGCCTCGATCTTCACGAAGTCGACGATCAGATGACCGAGCCCCGCAAACGTCTTGCGTGCATCATGCGCCGCGAAGCCAGATGCAACCTGGCCCGCATGCTGCCCAACCGCCCGCACATTGTGCGCGACGCTCAATTGCTTCTCGCCCGCCACCTCCTCGAACAGGCGCGCGAAGCCGATCATGAATTTCTCGATGTAATCAGCGCAAGTCTTGAGCAGGTTGTCCAGCTCTTTCTTCACGCCATCGACGAAACTCTGAATACGGCCGGCGAACTGCTCGCTCAGACTGTCGATGAGTGCCTGCAGCAGTGCGGTCTGCATGACCTGCAATGTCGCTTCACCGACTGCCTTGCCGCTTTCGACGACCTTTTGCCGCACGAGCTTCATCACCGGACGTACACCCATCCGGAATTCGGCAGTCCCGGGTGGAATCGGGATGATCCCGATCAAGTCGAGACCGAGGTTCAGATAGTCGAACACATCGGGATGCTTGCCGCTCTGTCCATGCTCGATCATGTCCTTGATATCGAGCACGAGATCGACGGCTGCCATGATGTTCGCCACCACCGGCAGCGCGTTGGCAACCATCTCGATCCGCTCGATGGTGATGAAGTCGTGGCTGATGGCACGCAACCACCGGTCACAAGCCTTGACGCCGGCCTTTACATCGATGGTCTCGATCTGCAGCAACGGCGCGACATAGACCTCAGTCGGCTTGGGAAGAATGACGCCCGAAGAAGCGGTCATGGTTGTTCTTTATTCGAAAGTGATGGATCGCGCCTTGCGCGAGCGGATACTCAGAGAACCTTCAGCGCAGGCACGGCACTTCGCGCGGCTTGGGCGAGCGCACCGACCTGGTGGGCTGCGGCGCCGAGTTGGTTGGCCTGCGAAAGGGCCGCACCGGCACCAGACGGTAATGCGCTGGCAAGGGCACCTTTGGCGAGGCTCACCGCCTGTCCGCTCAACGCCTGACCAACACCTCCCTGGACAACCTGCCCCGCCATGCCGGCCAGTTGGGTCGCCCCCGACACCGCGCCCATCGCGTCTGACGGCAACGCGTTAGCAAGCGCCCCCTGCGCGAGCCCCGTCACTTGTCCGCTCAACGCCTTCCCGATGCCGCCCTGGGCGGCCTGCCCCGCGACGGCTGCAACCTTCGTCGCACCCGGCAGCGCCCCAGGTGGCAACAGGCCGCTCAGCTGAGACATCGCCGTCGCAGCCGCATTCCCTTCCTGCATCGGCTTAGCTGGCCATTGCGCCGTCTTGAATACGCTCGACGGATCGTACTGATTGCGCGGATCTTCGCCGAACTGGACCTGCGCTGCGCCGGCCGGCAAGCCGCTCACGATCGTATGCCCCTTTGCATCCAGCGCACCTTCTCTCAACACGCCACCGCTGGCGTCCAGCACCTTGAATTTGCCGCCCTTGAAACCCTCGCCATTCGCGTACTGGTGCAGCAATTCCAGTTGTCCCGGCTGATCCGGCCGCGGGCTCGGCAACGGATACCCCATGCTCGCCGGCCCCGCGAACGTATGCGACGCCCCCTTCACGTCGATCGTCCCGGGCGCATGGACCTCGACATTGCCATCCTTGATCCGGATGTATGCCCCGCCGCTCGTCAGCAGGATCCCCTGATCGGCCGCGATCTCGATCCGGTCCGTCGCCGACACCACCTTCACCGCCTTCTGCGCGGTCACCTCGATGTTGTCCGACTGCGCCTGGATCTCCACCTTGCCCTTGCCCGCGAACAGCTTCATCCCCGCGTTCTGTACGAACAGGCTCAGCTTCTGCCCGATGCTCCCGATCAGCGACTTGCCTGCGGCCACATGCACGCTCTGCCCGCTCGCCACGTTCACGTGATCGTTCGCGACCACATGCACCGACTGCTGCGTCGACATCCCGATCCCCGACGGGCTGCCGAACAGCATCACCGGCTCCTTGAACGCGTTCGCGTTACCCGTGCCGCCGCCGGCCGTACGCCCGCCCGACGCGCTACCCGATGCGCTGTCTTGCGTCGCATCCGTGAACGCGCGCATCGTGTCCTGCGCGTCCTTCAGGCTTTCCGCCTGATGCTGCTCGCTCACGCCCGACATCGCCTCGACGAGGCTCTCGCCCGTCACGAGCTGCTGCTGCGCTTCCTTCACGTCGAGCGGCTGGCTGTTCGCCGCCTTCGGATGCGTCGTCACGTACAGGCCCTGGCTCGCCCGCACCGCGCCATACGCATCCGAGCGCAAGTCGAAGCCGCTGCCGAGATACGGCCCGCGCGAATTGCCGTTCTGGTCGATGATGTAGCCCAGATGCAGCAGGCTGTTCGCGCTGCTGCTCATCAGCTGCACGCGGTTCTGCCCGGTCGCGTCGTCCATCACGAGCTGGTTGTAGCCGCCGCCCGAATACTCCTTCGACCGATACCCGGACAGGGTCCCGTCGGTATGCCATTGCGGCTGGTTCGCGCCGTTGTACACGCGCCCGACTGCGAGCGGCCGGTCGCAGTCGCCGCCGACGTAGTCGATCAGCACTTCCTCGCCGACGCGCGGCACGTGCACGCCGCCGTAGCCGCCGCCCGTATCCGACTGCACGACGCGTACCCAGCACGACGCGTTCTCGTTGCCCGGATTCAACCGGTCCCACACGAACTGCACGCGGATCCGGTTCAACTCGTCGGTATAAACCTCCTCGCCCTGCGGCCCGACGACGATCGCTGTCTCGAGGTGCATCTCGGGCTTGTGATGCTCGAACGGGCTGCGATACGGCACGCTCACACGCTGCGCTTCGACTTCGACGAGATAGAAGCCGACCGATCCGTCGTTATGCGAAACCTGAAGCCCTGGCGTGTTTTCGTATCGCACTCGCGTCCGGTCAATCGAACGTTTCAAGCTATGCGGGAAATCCGAATCGCTAGCGGGTACGGGCAAGTTGTTCTCGATCCACCACGCCACCTCGATCGCGGCGAACTCCCGCTGGTCGGCCACGTCGCGATCATGCACCGGATGATCGGCCAGCGTGAAGCGCCGGCCGGCATCGATCGCGCGAACCCCGCCAGAACCATGGAAGCGCTTCGCCCGCGACTCCCACTCCTCCATCTTGACCTTCGTCAGATGGTCGCCGCGCGTCTGATCGAGATACGTGTAAGCGCCCGTGTACTCGTAGACTTCGAGTTGATCCGGCAACTCGCCCTGGCCGCCCATCGTCGGCAGCGACGTGCCTTTCGGGTTCGACGGCTGCGAAGGATTCTTGTAGTCGAACGTGCGCGTCGTGAGCGTCACGCTCTGCAGCGTGCGCGTACCCGACCATTGCGTGAACGCGTCGGGTTCGCTGGCCGCGTCGCCGCGATAAAAGCGCACGGTTTCCGGCGACAGCGGGGCGAACGCCTGCAGGTTGTCGGTGATCACGAGCGTATGCGACTTGCCGTCGTCGGCCTGCTGCCATGCGCTGTAGAGCCCTTCGCTCTCCATCAATCGGTGCACGAGGTCCCAGTCCGTTTCGCTCTGCCGCGTGTACGAACGGTTCGCCAAAGGCTGCGACAACGCAAAGCGGAAACGCCCGCGTGCTTCCGGGTGCATTCCAAGCACGTCGGAAATGATTTCCTCGACGTTCTTGTCGATCCAGATCTTCTCGTCGCGGCGGAACCGGAGCACATGCATCCAGGCACGCAGCTCAAGCTGATAGGTCGTCAGGCCGCCGTTCGCGCCCAGCCGACGCGCGGTATAGAGATAGCCGCTGACAGGCCGGTACGCATTGTTCTCGAGCTGAATCCAGAGCGTCGCAGGCTGAGCGATCAGCTTCTTGAGTTCAAGACTGTCATTGTTCGATACGACATCGAGTGTGAATGAGTAGTCCCTGCCTATCCGCGATCGGCCGACCGCGCGCTGTACGGCAAGTGCGTTGGCGCCCAGGGGGGTGTCCAACTTGAGCAAACGATCCTGCTGAAGCAAGCCACCGCGAATCGCGGCGCCAATGTCCGGCATATCCATGATGCAGCCCTTTTTTTATTTCAGCACCCTCGGATGGTGTCTGTGACTTAGTCGGGCGAGATTTTACCGCTTAATCAATGCGTCAATGTTAATCGTCGGATCAGAAACAGAAACAGGGACATGGCACGAACACGCGCTGTGCGATCCGTCATGTGGATCACCCCAGCCGTCGTCGCTTCGTTCAGTTCAGGCTGGTGTGTCGTCGTCACCCAGGCCGCTGCGTTTCAACGTTTCGCGCAGGCAGTACCGGCACACGGGTTCGCCGGCATTCCACAACACCCGGAACGCTTCCTCGTCAGCGATTCTGAGCGCCGAATCCTCGACCCCGGTTCCCGGCCCAAGCACCTGATGCAGAAACGCTTCGCTGAACCAGTACTTCTGCTCATGCCTCGTTGTGCCATCGATCACCTGCACGACACGACAATCGCGAATCCCGCCGGTCGACAGGATCGCTGCTTCGATATCAGGCGATGTCGGTACCGGCGAGATCAACCCGTGACGCTCGCATTGCACGAAACCCTCCGGCCATGTCGCATCGGCCGCGACGACGGACGTGTCGAATACCTGCTGCAGCGACCTGGGCTCACGTGGTGTTTCACCAGACCGCACGAGCAACTCGTCAACACACGTCGAGCAGCCATAGGCCCGCAAACGCTCGAGCGCTGCAATTTTCGGGAACGCGGTGACATGAGCAACGTTCCCGACGAACGGCGCTTCGACCTCGAGTTCGTCGAACTCGGCACGCAGCACCCACATTTCACGGCTGTACTTCGGCCGGTCGAGCGAGACCTTGACCAGTTCCCCGGGCGCAAACTGGCCGCGCACCCGGACGCGTGCACGGACACGTTCCGAGGTCATTCTGACAACGTTGAACCCGTGTCGATGGCAAACAATCGGTCCCATCACTGGCTCCCCTTGCGAGCATCATCGTTGGTATCGCCCTGCTTTTTGCCTGGGTTCATCTCGTCGCGGAAAACATCGATAGCCGGGCCAACGAAGAATTACTCACCTGTCGTGAACCTGTGCGCCAGGCCTTCGCATCCTGAATGCCGGCGATTCTACAGACACAGCGGCTCGCGCATCGTCCGATGCCCTCACAGCTTGCCGTTTCGTTTATCCGATCACTGCACGCAGTGCATATCCTGCCCGGATCACAGTCGACGGACTGTGCTTATCCAAAGGTGTTAACAGAGTTCGTATACATACGTAGTGATAGTTAACAAACCCTGTGCCTCACAGTGGATAACGTCCCTAACCTCATGAATTCTCGACGGGAAGCAGAATGCATAACCCTGGGTGAGCCACGTGAACAGCGCCGGGAAGCACAGAACAACTTTTCGTCGATTCACAGCCGCGGCGACATATCCTCAATCGTTCCACTGTGAATCCAGAGGCTTGCCGGATGGTTATCCAGAGGGCAATGTGGATAACATCACAGCGCATCGACGCGTTTTGCTGTGATGCGAACCGGTGAAGCCAACGCTCCCGGCATCACGAGGCAACATCGATCGTCGGCCCTCACGCACGCCGATTCAAAAAATTTTCACGAAGGGGCTTGTGCTCCTCAAAAACCCTCTCTATAATTCGCGGCTTCTTAGGCTCGTAGCTCAGTTGGTTAGAGCACCACCTTGACATGGTGGGGGTCGTTGGTTCGAATCCAATCGAGCCTACCAACGAACAAATGAAGGGGTCTGGCAGCACAACTTGCCTACAGGCAATGCGGCTCGCCAACATACAAACGCCACGCGGCAACATCGCGTGGCGTTTTTCTTTTTCCGGCCGAAACAACGCATGTCGCCCCGATGCGTTGTGCGATCCGCGGCATCGCATCCTTCCTCGCCGGCACCTCGATCTGCCATGCAACGGCCACCGCGCCGCGCGTAGAATCGTGTGCGCATCGAAGCGACCGTTCCGACCGTCGCCCGATTTCCAGCACATCAAAACAACGACGCGCGATCCGCGCGACTGAGAGCACACGACCATGTCCGACGTCACGACCGCCACATCCTCCGCGAGCAACGACGAGATCGCCGCTTACGTCGGCAAGAAAGCCGCCTGGTTCGAGAAGAAGTTGGAGATCGCCGCATCGAGAAAGAACCGGCAGTCGTGGAACTGGGCAGCCTGTTTCCTGGGCCCGGTGTGGATGGCGTATCGCTGCATGTACTGGCAGGCGGCGGCCGTTCTTGGCGCGACGCTCGCGATCACGCTGGTCGAGCTGCTGTTCTTCCCGAAATACTTCGAATCGAGCGCGCTCGACCCGATCACCATCGGGATCGCGGTCGCGCTCGGCTGGTGCGGGAACAGCCTCTACAGGACGCACGTCGTACGCCAGATCGAAAAACTGCGCCCGAGCGCGACGTCCCGCGAATCGTTGCTCGCGCTGCTGGAAGCGCAGGGCGGCACGAACGGGCTCGCGGCAGCCGGTTTCGCGATCGCGACGCCGTTGCTCGGCTTCCTGATCTATATCGTGGCCGGGACATATTGATCGCAGGAGCCGGCGGCCGGTAAAGCAGGGCGGCAGGACGGAGAACAGGGCGCATCGCGGCCACGCATGCGCACGGCACACGACGCGTGATCTCGCTGCGCTCAGTGCAGATGCCTCAACTTGTCAGGATTCCGCACGACATAGATCGCGACGATTTTCCCGTCCTCGATCTCGAGCGCGGTGGTCTGCAACTCGCCGTCAGATTCCAGCGTGACGAAACCCGGCAACCCGTTGATGAACCCCGCACGCACGAACTTCGACGCATGCGTGGCGAACAGCCCGGCCAGGAATTCGTGCACCTTCATCACGCGCTCGAAGCCGAACACCGGCTTGCCGGCAGCCGTGCGTTTGCCGCCACCGTCCGAATGCAGGCTCACGTCCTCGGCGAGCATCGCGCCGAGCGCGCGCATGTCGCCGCTGCGTGACGCCGCAAAAAACGCTTCCGCCAATTCGATCCCGCGCTGCTTCTCGACGTGAAAACGCGGCCGCGCCTCGCGCACATGCGTGCGGGCCCGCGCGGCGAGCTGCCGGCACGCGGCCGGGTCGCGCTGGATCGTCGTGGCCACCTCGTCGAACTCGAGGCCGAACACGTCGTGCAGCAGGAAGGCCGCGCGTTCGAGCGGCGAGAGCCGTTCGAGCGCGAGCAGCAGCGGCAGTGTGACGTCCTCCTGCTCGTCTTCCTCGACGACCGGCTCGGGCAGCCACGGGCCGATATAGGTCTCGCGCTGGTGCCGTGCGGACTTCAACTGGTCGAGGCACATGCGCATCACCATGCGGCGCAGGAACGCTTCAGGAACGCGCACCTCGGTGCGGTCGACGTCCATCCAGCGGATGAACGCCTCCTGCACCATGTCCTCGGCATCCGCGACGGAACCGAGCATCCGGTACGCGACGCGGATCAGCGTGCGGCGCAGCGGGTCGAAGCTCGCCGCCGCATCGGCCCGTGCTTCGGCGCTGTCCTTGGCCGGGTCGAGATTCGGCATCAGGCCACCATCTTCGCGGCGGCGGCCTTTGCATCGGCCGGCTCGATCCACAGCCCGAAGCCGACCGCGAGCCGGTTCCAGCCGTTGATCACGTTGATCATCAGCGTGAGTTTCACCTGTTCCTCCTGGCTGAAGTGGTCGTTCAGCGCCGCGTAGGCCGCTTCGTGCGCCGCGTGGCCCTCCGACAGCCGCGTGAGTGCTTCGGTCCAGCCGAGCGCCGCGCGTTCGCGGTCGGTGTAGCAGGGCGCTTCGCGCCACGCGGACAGCAGGTAGATGCGCTGCTCGGTCTCGCCTTGCTCGCGCGCCTCGGCCGCGTGCATGTTAATGCAGTTCGCACACGCGTTGATCTGCGATGCGCGGATCTTGACCAGTTCGATGAGCGTCGGCTCGAGGCTCTGCGCGGCGGCGATCGAGACGGTCATCCAGTGCTTCATCAGGGCGGGCGCGGCGGCAAACGGATTGAGCTTCGCAGTCATGGTCCTTCTCCTTTCGTGTGGGTTCCGCCGATATGACGAGCGAGCCCCCCGCGTGTGTGACATCGACGCGAAATTTTTTTTTCGAAGCCGGCGAGCGAATCGGCGCAGAAGGCCGCAAGGCAAAGGCGGGCAGGGTGCGCGTCGAACGCAATAAGCGCAGCGAGCATGCTTTGCACGCCCGTGCTGGTCAGACGATTTCGCATTCACGTCATGGTGATGATCGCGGCCGCGCGGACGTCCGCGGCGTGCGTCGATCACAACGGCCGACGCATGCCCCTCCGAATACCCATCGATACGCGCTGATGTCAGCAATTGGCAGGTGATCGATTACTTTCATTTACATTTATCTGCTGTTTCGTCCGCATCTCGGTCAGCAACATTCACATTTCTGGACCATACTGTTCTGCACGGGCAGATGAAGTGATGTCGCATCCGCGGCCCGGCGCGCGCGCCGGCTGCCCGACGACGCAGCAGCAGGTCGCACGTCAGCCGCGCGCATCACGCGCAAGGCTTTCCCTTTTCCGACAACACGCAACGCAGCGAATCGCGACGTGGACGGTAAACCGATGAGCCTTCTTGCATCGCAGCTTCAGCGCCGTTACCAGGACGTGCGCGCCCATAGCGTCGCGTTGACCGCGACGCTATCCGCCGAGGATCAGGCCGTGCAGTCGATGCCCGACGCCAGCCCGACGAAATGGCACCTCGCGCATACGACCTGGTTCTTCGAAACCGTCGTGCTGATGCGCCGCGTGCCCGGCTACGCGCCGTTCGACGCGGCCTTCCAGTTCCTCTTCAATTCCTATTACGAAGCGCTCGGCCCGCGCCATCCGCGGCCGCAACGCGGGCTGCTCACGCGCCCGTCGCTCGACGAGGTGCATGCGTACCGGCAGCACGTCGACGACGCGATGCTGCGCGTGCTGGCCGGCGCCGACGCGGCGCTGCTCGAGACGATCGCGCCCGAGGTCGAGCTCGGCCTGCATCACGAGCAGCAACACCAGGAGTTGATCGTCACCGACATGCTGCACGCGTTCTCGTGCAACCCGCTGAAGCCGGCGTTCCGGCCGCGCAACGGAACGGACGCGGGCGCGATGGCCGCGGGCGATGCCGGCGCCCAGCACTGGCTGCACCAGCCGGGCGGGCTCGTCGAGATCGGCCACGACGGCGATGCGTTCTCGTTCGACAACGAACGGCCGCGCCATACGGCGCTCGTGCGGCCATACGAGATCGCGGACCGCCTCGTGACGAATGCGGAATTCGCGGCGTTCGTCGCCGACGGCGGCTATGCGCGCCCCGAGTTCTGGCTGTCGGACGGCTGGGCCACGGTGCAGCGGGAAGGGTGGCAAGGGCCCGCGTACTGGATGCCCGACGATGACGATGCGGCCGCCACGCGCGTACGGCGCACGTTCGGCCTGCACGGCGTCGAGCCGCTCGCACCCGACGCGCCGGTGTGTCACGTGAGCTTCTACGAAGCGGCCGCGTACGCGGAATGGGCCGGCGCGCGCCTGCCGACCGAATTCGAATGGGAAGCCGCGTTTCCCGCCGAAGGCATCCGGCAGATGCTCGGGCACGTGTGGCAATGGACGCGCTCGTCCTACGAGCCGTACCCGGGCTTTCGGCCGCTCTCCGGGGTAGCTGCCGAATACAACGGCAAGTTCATGGTCGGCCAGCAAGTCCTGCGCGGCAGCAGCATCGCGACGCCGCCCGGGCACGAACGGCCGACGTACCGCAATTTCTTTCCGCCGGCCGCGCGCTGGCAATTCACGGGAGTGCGACTTGCGCGAGACGTCTGACCAGACGGCCACGAGCAGTGGCCAGCAACCCGCCCGCGATTCGCGGCCCAGCGCGTTCGAGCGCGACCTGATCGACGGGCTGTCGCGCACGCCGCGCAGCATTCCGCCGAAATACTTCTACGATGCAGCCGGCTCCGCGCTGTTCGATCGCATCTGCGAACTGCCGGAGTATTACCCGACCCGCACCGAGCTCGGCATCCTGCGCGATCGCGCGGCCGAGATCGTGCGGCGCGTCGGCCCGCATGCGGAACTCGTCGAATTCGGCGCGGGTTCGCTCGAGAAGATCCGCGTGCTGCTCGACGCGTTCGCGGGCAACTATGCGAACGCGCCGGCACGCTACGTGCCGGTCGACATCTCGGCCGACTACCTGCACGACGCGGCCGCTCGGCTGCGTGCGGCCTATCCGTGGCTCGACGTCGCGCCGATCGCGGCCGACTACACGAAGGCCGAGCAACTGGCCGCGCTGACCGCGACACCGGCGCGGCGCATCGGCTTCTTTCCCGGCTCGACGATCGGCAATTTCTCGCCGGAAGAGGCCGATGCGTTCCTGCGCGATGCGGCGCGGCTGCTGCGCGGCGGCGGCTTGCTGGTCGGCGCCGATCTCGTGAAGGACGAGCGCAGGCTGCACGACGCGTACAACGATGCGCAGGGCGTGACCGCGCAGTTCAACCTGAACCTGCTCGCGCGCGCGAACACCGAGCTCGGCGCGGATTTCAACGTCGACGCGTTCTCGCATTGCGCGTTCTACGACCGCGCACGGCAGCGCATCGAGATGCATCTCGTCAGCGACATCGCGCAGACCGTGCACGTGCGCGGCCATGCGTTCCGCTTCGACGCCGGCGAGCGCATCCACACGGAGAACTCGCACAAGTTCACGATCGACGGCTTCCGTGCGATCGCGCGCCGTGCAGGGTTCGTGCCCGATACCGTGTGGACCGACGCGGACAACCTGTTCAGCGTGCACTGGCTGCGCAGCGTCGACGACATTCGCGCGTGATGCGCGCCGCTTGCGAACCGCTCGCGTAGGGTGCGGGCGGTTCGCTTTCAACGCATTCCGATGCACGTCGGCGCGTGCCGATCGCGCGGTTTCGTGCCGAAAATCCCTTTTTTACCGGTCCGATGCACCGCCGCAACGGTGTTTGGAAGGCGGCCTCTTCCTTGTCCGGCAAGGCTTTGCGGGAACCCGTAAACGTCCGTTACCTGTCTCGCATACCCGTTTCACCTGTGTCTGTGTCCGGTGCCTAGACTCCGAACCGTATTCACATGACGCACGACACGTGCAGGGAGTTGCGAGATGAACAAGAAACTCATTCTCGGTGCAGTTCTCGGTGTAGCGGCGCTGGCAGCTTCGGGCGTCGCCTCGGCCCACGTCGACCTGTCGGTCGGCATCGGTGTACCTGCCTATGTGGCGCCGGCGCCTGTCTACGTAGCGCCGCCTCCGCCCGTCATGTACGCGCCGGTCGGCTATCGCGATGACGGTTGGCGCGGCGACGGCTGGCGTGAGCGCGAATGGCGCGAACACGAGTGGCGCCGCCGTGAATGGCGCGAGCACGAATGGCGCGATCATGGCGGCTGGCGCGGCGGCCGTTGGGATTAAGCGGTTCGACTGACCACAACAAGAGGAGAATCAAGACATGATGCCCATTCGACACATCAGGCTGTGCGCCACCGCGGCCATCGTTGCGCTTGCCACGATCGGCAGCGCGCACGCGGCGGGCTGCATGAAGGGCGCGGTGGTCGGCGGTGTGGCCGGCCACTATGCGGGGCACCACGCGGTCGTCGGCGCGGTGGGCGGCTGTATCGTCGGCCACCACATGGCGAAGAAGCAGGCGCAGGAGCAGGCCGCGCAGCACAAGGCCGCCGCGCAGGGCCTGCAGCCGGCGCAGTAAGCACCGTCGTCACCGGGGCGGCGCTGTGGCGGGTTGCCCCGCCCAGTGCGCCCGGTGCGTGCCTCATGAAAAAAGGGCGGCTCAACGCCGCCCTTCGCTTTACCGCCCGGCGCCCGCCAGCGGCGCCGCAGGTTCGAACAACGCATCGGCCTGCCTGACGCGCACGAAGCGCGCCGCACCGTCGCCGTCCACCAGCGCCCGGAAATGCGCCTCGCCGCACGCGAGCTTCGCACGCTCGTGCTCGCTCGGCACGTTGCCGTCCGCATTCGGCGTATCGACGACGAAGTACAGCCGCTCGCCGCCGTCCTGTTCCGCGAGCACCGCCCAGTCCGGGTGATAACTGCCCAGCGGCGTCTGCACGCGGAACCACGCGGGCAGCTTCGCGTACAGCTTCACGCCGTCGTGCGCCTCGAGCGCATCGGCGAACGCGCGCTCCGCGTCCGTCTCGCACACGACCGCCTCGTGGATCGACTTCTGCGCATCGGGCCGCAGGTTGCGCAGGTAGCCGGTCAGCGCCTCGCTCTCGAACGATTCCAGCGCATGCACATGGCGCTCGCCGAGCTTGCGGTACGCGATGCCCGCGACGAGCGCGTGGCGCTTGCAGCGGTTGATCGCATCGGCCGCGACCGCAATGAATTGCTGCGGATTCACGCGGAAATCCTCGAGCCGGCCGCTGTCGGCCAGGATCGTCGCGAGCGAACGGCGCGTGAGCTGCGTGCGGTCCTGCAGTTCGGTGAGCAGGTCGGGCAGCGGCAGCTCGCCTTCGTCGAGCAGCACCGTGCCGGCGCCGGCCACCTCGATCGCCTCGATGCCGGCCTTGCCGATGTCGATCTCGGCCTTGCGCCACTGCAGCCGTGCGCGCGCGATGTCCGGTGCGGCGTGCAGCGCGGCCGCGCAGTCGCGCACGAGCTTCGCGTTGTCGAACTCGACGCGGTACACCGTGCGATGGCGGATGCGGTCCCACAGTGCGCGGAAATCCTCGCCGAACACGACAGCCTTGCCCGACGCATCGCGCCGCAGCGCGATCGCGCGGCGCTCGTCCGCGTTGCGCACGGCAAAGCGGCCCGACAGCTTGCGCAGCGTCGCGACGATCGGCGCGCGCAGCATCTCGAACGCCTCCGGCAGCACCAGCGCGCTCTGGCGCAGCGCATCCTTCAGCCGGTCGAGCACCTTGCCCTGCGCGTCGACGTAGCCTTGCTCGTGCAGGTGGTTCCACAGCACGCGCGACAGCTCGGTGCCGAGCGCATGCGCGGGTCCGTCGCTTTCCTGCACGGGCAGCGCTGCGAACTGGTGTTCCTCGACGATCCCGAAACGGATGCCCGTATCGGCCTCGATTTCCTTCTGCAGGTTCTCCGCGAACGATTCGTAGCGCTCGGTCGCGATCACGGTGAGCGTGTTCACGCCCGGATCGCGCACGCGTTCGCCGTCCTGGTCGACGGCGAGGCGCAGCCCGCGGCCGAGCGTCTGGCGGCGTTCGCGTTCGGTCTGGATGTCGCGCAGCGTGCAGATCTGGAACACGTTGGGGTTGTCCCAGCCTTCCTTCAGCGCCGAGTGCGAGAAGATGAACTTCAGCGGCGTGTCGAACGACAGCAGCGCTTCCTTCTCGCGCATGATCAGGCCGTACGCGCGCTCCGCGTTTTCGCGGGCCGCGGCGCTGCTTTCGCTCGTGTCGGTCCAGCCGCCCTTGCGGTCGATCGAGAAGTAGCCGTTGTGCGCACGCCCGACTTCGAGCGCCACGTCGACGCCGTCGAACAGCGCGCGATAGGCCGGCACGCGCGCAGCACGTGCATATTCCTCTTCGAAGATCAGCGCGTAGTCGCCCTTCACGGGCATCCCGTTCTCGTCGTAGCGGCGATAACGCTCGACTGAATCGACGAAGAACAGCGACAGCACCTTCACGCCGCGTTCGGCCAGGCGCAGCTCCTTGTCGAGATGCTCGCGAATCGTGCGGCGGATCATCTCGCGCTGCACGGCGAGCGTATCGATATCGCCGAACGCCTCGCCGAGCGACAGGAACGCCTCGCCTTCCGGATGGCGCAGCTCGACGTATTCGGCGCCCTTCACCGCATGGACTTCGCCGATCCGCAGCCCCGCATACAGCGCGCGTTTCGTCAGGCGTTCGAGATCGTCGCCGTCGGTGGCCGACACGATCTGGCGCTTCACGCCGGCCGTGGTCGCGACGTCGAGCTCGATGCGCGCGCTGATCGCGCCGCGCCGGTTCGACACGCCGACGAGCCGCACGTACGGCTTGTTGTGCGCATCCTCGACGATCGCCGACGCGATCTCGATCTGCTTGACGAGCTTGCGCTCGTACGCGTCGACCGCGTCGAGCCGGTACACCATGTGGTGACGGTCGACGTGCGTGGCCGAATAGCGCAGCGTGCAGAGCGGCGCCATCGCGGCGAGCGCTTCGCGGCCACGGCCTTCGAGCCCGCCGTCGACGCTTTGCGGCTCGTCGACGATCACGATCGGCCGCGTCGCGCGGATCAGGTCGATCGGCTTCTCGCCGCCGGTCTTCTCGCTGTCCTTGTAGAGGTTGTTGATTTCCTTCTTGTTGATCGCGGCCACCGTCATCACCATGATCTGGATCGCCGCGCTCGCCGCGAAGTGGCGCACCTGGCCGAGCTTCGCGGAGTCGTACAGGAAGTAGTCGTACGGCACGCCCGCATACAGCGCGCGGAAGTGATCCTCGGTGATCGCGAGCGTCTTGTGCACGCCTTCCTTGATCGCGATCGACGGCACGACGATCACGAACTTCGTGAAGCCGTAGCGGCGGTTCAGCTCGAAGATCGTGCGCAGGTACACGTAGGTCTTGCCGGTGCCGGTTTCCATCTCGACGGTGAAGTCGCGCGAGCCGGGCAGGCCGGACGGCGGCAGCCCGCCGCGCAGCTGCACGTCGGCGAGATTGCGCGCGAGCGCGTCGTCGGTCAGCGACAGCCGGTTGCCGACACCCTGTTCCGACACGGCGAAGCCGAGCGAGCCTTGCGCGGCGGCGGTCGTGCCGGGGGCGGCGTTCGCGAGCACGCTGAAGTCGCCGCGATACGATTCCTGGCCGCGGAACAGGTCGCAGACGGCGTCGATCGCCTCGCGCTGGTAGTCGAGATCCGCTTCGAAATGCAGCCGCATCACAGGCTCCGCACGCGCTTCACGCCGTGCTGTTCGAGCAGCGCGGCGAGATTGAGCTTCGCGACGTCGTCGACGAAGCCGCTGTCGCGGAACAGGCACGTGACGTCGTGCGTGGTGCCGGTCGCATCGAGCAGGTCGACGATGCCGTCGGCGAGCGGCCCCGCGTCGTCGCGCGAAATGCGCGCGTCGAAGCACGCGACGATCGAGCGGCCGATCAGGTGCACGGTCTTGCCGGCCACCTGGTGATGCTCGACCGGCGTGCACAGGTCGAGGCCGAGCTTCAGCGTCAGCTCGGCGAGCAGGTCGTCCTCGGTGCGGCCGGTCTTCACGTGCTCGACGGATGCGAAGAGGGCGTGGTCGAAGTCGTCGCGGCGCGGGTCCCACTCGATCACGTTGGTCGTGTCGAGCCGGTACACGCGAAAGCCGAGGTCGCCATAGCTTTCCGGATAGTCGCGCGCGACCTGCTGCGCGGCGCGGCGCAGGCGTTCCTTCGTGATTTCGGCGAGCGTCAGCGGCTTCTTCAGCTTCGCGCAGAAATCGGCGGCCGCCGTCTGCGTCTTGTCGCGCCGGTCGAGCGCCTCGGGCAGCTGCACGAGGATGTAGCGGCGCGCGCCGCCGTCGGTCGCGTTCACCTGCATCACCGCGTGGCCGGTCGAGCCGGAGCCGGCGAAGCAGTCGAGCACGATGTCGTCGCCGCGCGTGCACCAGCCGATCACGGCGGCCGCGAAGTCGACCGGCTTCGGCAGGTCGAACGGGATGCCGAGCGTCTTCAGCAGCGCGTCGTCGGAGCCCGCGAACGGCAGCACCGACGGCACGTTCTCGTACATGTTCTCGTCGAGGTAGTAGATCCGCTGCGGCTGCGTGGTTTCATCCGGGCCGAATTCGATCTGGCCGCGCTCGAGCAGCGCCTGCATCGTCGCGGGCGGGTTGCGCCAGCCGCGCGCCGGCATCGCGCACGGCTTGCCGGTGACCGGATGGATCAGCGGCGTGAAATATTCGTCCGGCGCCTTCTTCTTGTTCGGCCAGGCCATCGACACGAGGCGGTACACGCGGCCTTCCGCCGACAGCCGGTCGTACATCACCTCGCCGCCGGACAGGTTGGTCTGCGCCTTCATCCACGCGCGGTACGCCTTCTGCGCGTCCTTCGCGTTGCCGCTGCGGTACACGGCGTCGTGCGCGGCGTCGAGCATGCGCTGCGCATTGCGCTTCGGGCGCTTGAGCGGCGCCTGTTCGAGCAGCGTCTCGGCGTTGCGTGCGAACAGCACCAGCGATTCGTGCTGGTACGCGACGCCGCGCGCGTCGCCCTTCGGGTTGCGCTTGTCCCACACGGCCACGCCGAGCTCGTTCTCCTCGCCGAAGATCTCGCGCAGCATCAGCACGAGCGCATGCACTTCATGCTCGTCGATGTGCACGGCGATCAGCCCTTCGTCGGACAGCAGCGCGTGCGCGAGCTTCAGGCGCGGATACATCATGTTCAGCCAGTCGGTGTGGAACCGGCCGTTCGCCTCGGTGTTGGTGCTGCGCTTCACGCCGCCCTGGGTCTGCCCGGTCATCGCCAGGTAGTGGCGGATGCTGTCGCTGAAATCGTCCGGATAGACGAAATCGCTGCCGGTGTTGTACGGCGGGTCGATGTAGACGAGCTTCACCTTGCCGGCGTAGCTCTTGTGCAGCAGCTTCATCACGTCGAGGTTGTCGCCCTCGATCACCAGATGGCGCGTGTCGTCCCACGCGACGCTGTCGTCGGGGCAGGGTCGCAGCGTGCCCGTCGACGGCGTGAGCGCCGCCTGGCGCGCGCTGCGCTTGCCGTGCCAGTGAAAGCCGTAGCGCTCGTCGGCGTCGCCGACCGTGCGGTCGCCGACCAGCGCCTTCAGCACATCGACGTCGACCGACGCGCCGCCGGGGCCTTCGGTCACGAGTTCGGGGAACAGCGCCTTCAGGCGCGCGACGTTGTCGGCGGTGAAATCCGTCGACATCGCCTGCGGGCTGGCCGCATCGAGTTTCTGCATCGTCTTTTCCATCGGAGCCCGGCCGCGCGCGCCAGGACGTCGGGCGCGCTCGCGGCACCGGCGGCAATGGCCGCCCGGGCAAACCCGAAACGCTATCGAGTCGGTCGGCGCAGGTCAAGCACCGATGTGGGCCGAACGTGCGGGTATCGGCCGCGATCGCCCGCCGGACGGGCCGCAAGCGGCTTCAGGCGGGTTGTCGCATGGCCGGCCGGCGGGGGGCTGGCGGGCGTCCCGGGCGCGTTCGGAAAAAGACGAAAAAAAGGGCACGGTCGGCGCCAAGCGCCGGCGTGCCCGCACGGAGAATCCCGGGTGGAGGATGCGGCGGAGCCCGTCGGGCCCCGTTTCAGGTCAGAAGCGCGTGCGGATGCCCGACGTCAGTTCGAGCTGGTTCTTCGCGCCGAACGTCGACGACACCGTGTAGCCGCCATGCAGCTTCATGTAGTCGCCGGCCAGGTACACCTCGGTGCGCTTGCTCAGGTGATAGAACACCGACCCGTAGATCGTTTCCTTGAAGCCGTTGGCGACGCCGTTGGTCAGGCTGAACGCGCCGAGGTTCGCATTCGGCGTGAAGCCGTCCGCGTTGTTCGCGGCGTTCTTGATGCGCATCTGCTGGTAGCCGAGCTCGTAGTCGAGCGCACCGGGCGGCGCCACCTTCACCGACACCGTCCACGAATCGTCGTGACGCTGGCCGAGCGGGCCCTGGTCGCCGTTGTAGCGGAAGTAGCCGGCATTCAGGCGCACGATGCTGAACGTGTAGTTGCCGCCGACCGAGAACGTCTGGTTCCGGAAGCCGTTGTGGTTCACGTGGTTGTAGAAGCCCGACACGTTGAACGGCCCGCCGTTGTAGCCGAGCGCGGCCTGATACGCGGAGCCGGTCGCGAACGAGGTCGAGTTGCTGAACTGGTAGCCGGCGCTCGCGAAGATGCCGTTACTGAACAGCTTCTTCCACGCGACGCCGTTGTTGTAGCGCGTGCCGGTCGGGCCGGCCGCGTAGAAGATCATCTGCTTGAAGTTGTTCGAGTTGGTCCAGCCGCCTTCCTCGGTCGTGAGCTTCGCGGAGCCGTACGGATCGCCGTAGATCGCCGCCGAGTCGCGCGCGATGGTGTTCTGGAAGCCGGCCGTCAGCTTGCCGAAGCGCTCGTCCTCGACGCCGACCCAAGCATCACGGTCGAAGATCTGGCCTTCGTCTTCCATCTGGCCGTTCGCGACCACGAATTCGCTTTCGAGGCGGAAGATGACCTTCGTGCCGCCGCCGATGTCCTCGGCGCCGCGCAGGCCCCAGCGGCTGCCGCTGAACCACGGCTCGCCTTCGTTGCCCATGCCGATCACGTGATTGCCGTTCGCGTCGGCGTGGGTCCGGTAGGTCGGAAAGCTCAGGTCCATCAGGCCGTAGAGCTGCACGCTCGATTGCGCATGCGCGTGGGTGCCGGCGCACAGGCCAGCCGCCGCGATGGAAAGGGCAAGGGTTTTTCGTTTCAAGATCGTCTCCTCCGAGCTGCCGCATTGGAATCTGGTCGTTGGCAGTACGCAATGTATGCCGACTCTTGCCGGCCACAGCGAGAGGGCCGACGCATAGCATCGTAGAGGGGGCAATCCTTCACGACGCTTTCCCGGAGTAAAGAATCGGATCGGTGAAAACACCGAACGCGCAACGATCGCGGATCGGGCAGGCGGGCGGAAGCAGGCAAGCCGGGGGCGCCGGCATGCGTCGATGACGTTTCGTGCTACGAATCGGTATTCAGGGCCCGCAAAGCGGCCCGTCAGTCCTGCGCGCTCTTCATGCGCAGGATGTAACCCAGCCCGCGCAGCGTGATGATCTCGGCCGTGCCGCCCGCGAGATGCTTGCGCAGCCGGTGGATGTAGATGTCGATCGCATCGGCGCTCGGCTCGTCGTCGAGCGCGAACACGCTGTCCATCAGGCGGGCCTTCGACACCGTCTTGTTCTGCTGCAGCATCAGCGTTTCGAGGATCGCGTGCTCGCGGCGGCGCAGCGCGAGCACCGTTTCGCCGCAGCGGAATTCGCGCGTGCCGAATGCGTAGACGAGATCGCCGCATACGAGCTGCGTCGTGCCGACGCCGGCCTGCCGGCGGATCAGCGCGCGGATCCGCGCGACCAGCTCGCGCGATTCGAATGGCTTCACGACGTAATCGTCGGCACCCGCGCCGAAGCAGTCGACCTTGTCGTCGACCGAGCCGTGCGCGGTCAGCATCAGCACCGGCACGTTGTCGTTGCGGCGCCGCAGCCGCGCGAGCACCTCCTTGCCGCTGATGCCGGGCAGGCGCATGTCGAGCAGCACCGCGTCGTAGCGTTCGGTCTTCAGCACCGTATCGGCGCGCTCGCCGTCGCCGACGGAGTCGACCGCGAAATCCTCGCCGCGCAGCAGGTTCACGATCCAGTGCGCGAGCTCGGCGTTGTCTTCGACCAGCAGGAGTTTCATGACGGCCTTCTCTTCATTCGTAGGCGGGCAGCCGTACGGTTACGACGATACCGCGATTGCCGGCGCCCGGCGCGAGCGACGCGCTGCCGCCGTGCGCCTGCGCGATCTCGCGGACGATCGCGAGCCCGAGACCCGAGCCTTCGGTATCGGCCGACACGCGGTAGAACCGCTTGAATACGTGCGGCCGCGCTTCGGCCGGGATGCCGGGGCCGTTGTCGACCACGTCGAGCACGATCGCGTCGCCGTCACGGCGGGCGCAGACCGTCACGCAGCCGCCCGGCTGCGTGTAGCGCACCGCGTTGTCGACGAGGTTCATCACCAGCGCGGTCAGCAGGCTGTCGCTGCCCGCGACGTCGAGCCGCTCGCCGAGGTCGGCCCCGAGATCGATATTGCGCCGCTGCGCGAGCACGATCGTTTCCTCGAGCACGCTCGACACCACGGCCGCGAGATCGACGCGATGGGTCAGCAGCGTCGACGGCGTCGCTTCCGCATGCGCGAGCAGCAGCAGCTTGTCGGTCACGTCGGCCATCTTGCGGCTGCTGCGCTGCATGCTGTCGAGCACCGCTGCAAGCTCCGGGTCGTCGTGCCCGCGCCGCTGCGCATACTGGATCTGCGTGTCGAGCACCGCGATCGGCGTGCGCAACTGGTGCGCGGCATCCGCGATGAAGCGGCGCTGCGTGGCCGTGTGCGTGTTGAGCCGCGCGATGCACTGGTTGATCGCGTCGACGATCGGCCGCAGCTCGTTCTGCAGCCGCTCGGGGCGGATCGGCTCCAGCTCCATCGGCCCGCGGTCGGCCACGTCGTCCTTCAGCTTCATCAGCGGGCGCATCTCGAAAGTGAGGCCGAGGTACACGAGCCCCATCGCGAGCATCAGCATCAGCGACAGGCGCACGAGCTGCGGCCGCCAGATCGTCGCGACCATCGCGCCGTACGAACGCGTCGTCTTCGCGACGACCACCGTCACCGTCTCGATCTGCCCCTCGTCGTACAGCTGGCGATCGTAGGCCACCGCACGCAGCGGCACGCCGTCGAGCGACGTGTCGTACAGCGTCGGCTCGATGCCGTGCCGCGCGGGCACGTCGAGCGCCGGCGTGCCCGCGAGCAGGCGGTCGTGGCCGTCGACCACCTTGTAGAACACCGAATCGCGCGACGGCGATTCGAAGATCTCCAGCGCGGCCGGCGGCACGTCGGCCGCCGGCCGCCCGTTGCGCCATTCGACGTCCTCGCCGATCGTGCGCGCGGACGCGACGAGCGCGCTGTCCTGCACGAGCGCGGCCGTGGTCCGCGCGGTGTCGTACGACATCGCGCCGGCGATCAGCACGAACACCGCGAGCGGCAGCAGCAGCCACCACAGCAGCCGTCCGCGCAGGCTGTGCGCCATCCTGTTGCGCTCCTTCTCCGAAATGCCGAACCGCGCCGGGAGCGCCGGCGCGGTCGGGTGTGTCATGTCAGGCGTGCGTCTGCGGCGTTCAGAACGCCGCGGGGCGCCACTTCAGCAGCCGCTTCTCGAGCCAGGTCAGCAGGTAGTCGGCAGCCAGCGCGACCACCGCCAGCACGATCATCGCCGCGAACACGCCGCTCGCGTTGAACGCGCCCTGGGCGGTGGAGATTAGCAGGCCGATGCCCTGCTTGGAACCCAGGAATTCGCCGACGACCGCGCCGACCAGCGCGAAACCGAAGCTCACGTGCAGGCTGGCGAGAATCCAGCTCAGCGCGGACGGGATCACGACCGACGTGGTGATCTGCCGGCGCGACGCACCGAGGATCTGCGCGTTCGCGATCAGGTAGCGGTCGGCTTCGCGCACGCCCTGGAACGCGTTGCCGAACACGACGAAGAACACCATCACGACGGCCAGCGCGATCTTCGACGCCATCCCGAGGCCCAGCGCGATCACGAAGATCGAGCCGAGCACGACGCGCGGAATCGAGTTCGCGATCTGGATGTACAGGCCGAACACGTCGGCCATCAGCTTGTTGCGGCCGAGCACGATCCCGCAGATCACGCCGGCCACCGAGCCGATCACGAAGCCGATGCCGGTTTCCTCGAGCGTGACCCACACCTGCGTGAGCAGCGGGCCCTGCGACGTGCCGTTCACGAACCAGTCCTCGATCTGCGCGAAGATCAGCGTCGGCTGCGAGAAGAAGAACGGGTCGATCCACTTCAGCCGGGCGGCGAGTTCCCACCCGCCCAGCACGATCACGAGTACGGCGATCCGCAGGCCGATGATCAGTTGCCGGCGGCGGCGCAGGCGGGTTTGAGCGGCGCGCGACTCGTCCTCGAGCGACGTTGCCGGAATGGCGGTGGGGGGAAGCGTCATGTCGGTCATGCTCCTGTCCTTGCGGTCCTTGCCTTGAGCGTATGCGTCAGCCGATCTGCACTTCTTCGCGCAGGTCGTGCCAGATGTCCTTGGAAATTTCGATGAAGCGCGTGTCGTAGCGGATCTCCGACGTGACGCGCGGGCGCGGCAGGTCGATCTCGTACACGCGCTTGAGCGTGGCGGGCCGCGCGGTCAGCACGAACACGCGGTCGGCGAGCGCGATCGCTTCCTCGAGATCGTGCGTGACGAACACGACCGAGCCCTTGTTCGCGGACCACAGCTGCAGCAGCTCGTCCTGCATCAGCGTGCGGGTCTGCATGTCGAGTGCCGAGAACGGCTCGTCCATCAGCAGGATTTCCGGCTGGTTGATGAAGGTCTGCGCGAGCGCGACGCGCTTCCTCATCCCGCCGGACAGCTGGTGCGGGTAGTGCTTCGTGAACTTGTCGAGGCCGACCTTGCGGATCCATTCCTCGGCCTGCGTGTACGCGACGTCCTTCGAGCGGCCGCGAAACAGCGGGCCGGCCGCGACGTTGTCGATCACGTTGCGCCACGGGAACACGGCGTCGGCCTGGAACACGAAGCCGATGCGCGGGTCGATCCCGTCGACCGGTCGGCCCATCACGCGCACTTCGCCCGTCGCGGGCTTGAGCAGCCCGGTGATCAGGTTCAGCGTGGTCGACTTGCCGCAGCCGGTCGGGCCGACGATCGCGATGAACTCGCCGCGCGCGACGCTCATGCTGAAGTCGCGCAGCGCGACGGTGGCCTTGCCTTCCGGCGAAATGAAGCGGCACGACACGTTGCGAAACTCGATCGCCGGTGTGCTCGGGGAGACTGCCTGGTTCATCGCATTGATCCTGCGGGTGAGGAGGGCGTCGCATCGTGGCGACGCCGGGCCGGTCAACCGGGCCGGAACGGGGAACGCACGGCGGCGGGATCGCCGCCGCCGGCGCCGCTACCGGGTTCGCTTACTTCGCGTTCACGAAATCGTTCGTGAAGGTGCGTGCCAGGTCGATGTGCTTGCCTTTCACCGACGGGTTGAATGCCGACAGCACCTTCAGCACGGTCGCCGGGCCGTCGGCCGGCATCTTGCCGTCGGCCGTGTACATCGGCAGCGACGCCTTCAGCGCGCTCACGTACAGCGCCTTGTCCTTCTGGTAGTCGGCCGGCATCTTCGCGGCGATCTCGTCGGCGCTGTGCGTGTGGATGAACTGCATCGTCTTCGCGAACGCGTGCGCGAGCTTGGTCGCCTGATCCTTGTGCGAATCGGCCCAGGCCGACTGCACGTACAGGCTCGCGGCCGGGTAGGTGCCGCCGAGCGCGGCGCGCGTGCCTTCCAGCGTGCGCAGGTCGACCAGCACCTTCGCGTCACCCATCTTCTCGAGCGCGGACACCGTCGGCTCCGTCGTCATCCCGGCATCGATGCGGCCCTGCTTGATCGCGGCGATGAAGCTCGCGTCGGCGCCGACCGGCAGCATCGTGTACTGGGTCGACTGCACGCCGTGCTGCAGCGCGAGGTATTGCGTGAGGAAGCTGGTCGACGAGCCGAGGCCCGTCACGCCGAGCGTCTTGCCCTTCGCGTCGGCCATCGACTTGAAGGTCGGCGCGGCCTTGGTCGACACCATCTCGACTTCGCCCGGCACCTGGCAGAGCACGGCGATCGCCTTCACGTCCTTGCCCTTGCTCTGCAGGTCGACCGTGTGGTCGTAGAAGCCGACCACGCCCTGCACGGCGCCTGCCAGCAGTTCGTTCTCGGCGTCGACGCCGGCCGGCTGCGACAGCAGCTCGACGTCGAGCCCTTCGGCCTTGAAGTAGCCGAGCTCCTGCGTGAGGCGTGCGGGCAGGTAGATGAGCTTCGCGATCCCGCCGACCATGATCGTGATCTTGCCGCCGTCGTCGGCGAAAGCGGGTTGAGCGGCAAGCGCGCAGCTCAGGCTGGCTGCAACGGCGAGGGTGCGCAGGATGGGTCGCATCGGGTCGTCTCCGTTCGTTGTATTCGTATGGCGCGATGCTTGCTGCATCGTCACGACGAGTATAGGGAGACGAAACCTTCCGCTACCTTTCGCGGGCGGGCGATTCCTTTAGGGGTTTTCCAGCAACGCGGGGCCGGAACAGGCGGGAGAACGGGGAAGGGGGCGCTCAGCGCCAGCCGCCCAGCACGCGGCCCATCGCGTCGAGCCCCATGTCGAACAGGTGCGCCACGAACGGCACGAGGTTCGGGATCATCAGTTGCACGAGCAACAGCCCGACGAGCATCGTCACCGGAAAGCCGACCTGGAACACGCCGATCTGCGGTGCCGCGCGATTCAGGATGCCGAGCGCGAGGTTTGCGATCAGCAGCGCCGCGACCACCGGCAGCGCGAGCAGCAGCCCCATCTCGAACACCGTCGTGCCGAACGATGCGAGCGTGCGCCAGCCGGGCGCGTGCAGCAGGTCGGCCGACACCGGCAGCGACTGGAACGACGCGGCGAGCGCGGCGAACACCTGCAGGTGGCCGTCCACCGCGAGGAACGCGAGCATCGCGACCGCGTTCAGGAAGCGGCCCATCGCGGGCGTCGCGCCGCTCGTGTGCGGATCGAAGAAGGTGGCGAAGCCGAGCCCCATCGACAGCCCGATGAAGTCGCCGGCCGCCTCGACGGCCGCGAACACGATCTGCATCGTGAAGCCCATCGCGGCGCCGATCAGGAACTGCGTGACGAGGATCCAGATGCCCTGCGCGGAGAACACGGTGACGTCCGGCATCGCGCCGAGCGTCGGCGCCACGACCAGCGCCATGAACGCGGCGATGCCGATCTTCACGCGCACGGGCACCGACGCGTGGCCGACGACGGGCGCGGTCGCGACGAGCGCGAGCATCCGCACGAACGGCCACAGGAACGCCGTGAGCCAGCCGTTGAGCTGCGCGTAGGTAACCGAGAACATCGCCGCCGGGTGGTGCGCGCGGCTCAGCCGACGCCGAGCGTCGCGACGTGCAGCAGCGTCTGCCGCAGGTAGTCGAGCATCGTCGTCATCATCCACGGGCCAGCGATCACGAGCGTCGCGGCGACCGCGAGCAGCTTCGGGATGAACGACAGCGTCGCCTCGTTGATCTGCGTCGCGGCCTGGAACAGGCTCACGACGAGGCCGACCGCGAGCGCGACCAGCAGCAGCGGGGCCGCGAGCAGCAGGCCGACCATCATCGCGTGGTGCGCGAGCGTCATGACTTGTTCGGGCGTCATCGTGCGTGTTCCTCCGCGGCTTACGTAAAGCTCTGCGCGAGCGAGCCGATCAGCAGCTGCCAGCCGTCGACCAGCACGAACAGCATCAGCTTGAACGGCAGCGATACGGTGGACGGCGACACCATCATCATCCCCATCGACATCAGCACGCTCGCGACGACCATGTCGATGATCAGGAACGGGATGAACACCGTGAAGCCGATCTGGAAGCCGGTCTTCAGCTCGCTCGTGACGAATGCCGGCACCAGCAGCGACAGCGGCACGTCCTCGGGCCCCTGCATCGGCGCGGCCTTCGAGATCTTCGCGAACAGCGCGAGATCGGTCTCGCGGGTCTGCTTCAGCATGAAGGTCTTGAACGGCGCGACGCCGCGCTGCACCGCCTGCTCCATCGGCATCGAGCCGTCGGAGAACGGCTTGTAGCCGTCGTTGTACGCACGGTCGAGCACCGGCGACATCACGAAGAAGGTGAGGAACATCGCGAGGCCGACGAGCACCTGGTTCGGCGGCGTCGTCGCGGTGCCGAGCGCCTGGCGCAGCAGCGACAGCACGATGATGATGCGCGTGAAGCTCGTCATCATCAGCAGCATCGCCGGCAGGAACGACAGCATCGTGAGCAGCAGCATCGTCTGCACGCTCAGCGAATACGTGGTGCCGCCGTGCGGGCCCGGACTTGTATTGAACGCGGGCAGGCCGTTCGCCTGCGCATACGCGAGCGCGGGGGCAAGGCAGAGGATCAGCACGGGCGCGAAGCGCGCCGCGCGATGCAGGAAAGCGTGTTTCATCGGAATGCGGGGTCGGAAAGAGGGCGCGGCGCCATGTCAGCGGTCCTTGCCGCGACCGAGGCGCTTCGCGGCTTCGCCCGCGAGCGCGTCGCGAAACCGCGAGCCGAACGTGCCGGGCAGGCCGCCGTCGGACGCGGTGGCGCCGGCGGGCGCGTCGGCGGAAGCCGTCGTTGCGGTAGCCGCCGCCGAACCGGCCGGCAGCGTGTGCAGCAATCGCACGTTGCCCGGCGCGACGCCGAGCACGAGCCAGGTGTCGCCGATCTCGACGATCGTCGCGCTTTCCTTCGCGCCGACCGCGACGCTCGACACGACCTTCAGCGGGCCGCCGCGGCGTGCATGCTGGAAGCCGAAGCGGCGCGCGAGCCACGCGCACGCGAATACGAGACCGATCACGACCGCGAGCCCGACCAGCGTCTGCAGCACCGCACCGAAGCCGAGCGACGGGGCGGCCGAACCGACCATCACGCTCGAGGCAATCGCCCCGGCGTGGTTCACCGCGTTCATGTCGGCGGCGACGGCCGGCGCGCAGGCGAGCGACGCCGCAATGGCCGTGGCAGCCGCTGCCACGCTTGCGACGCGCACGCGACGGCCCGGCTTCACAACGTTCATCGATTCAGCTTCCGGATGCGTTCGGCCGGCGTGATGATGTCGGTCAGGCGGATGCCGAACTTGTCGTTGACGACCACGACCTCGCCCTGCGCGATCAGGCAGCCGTTCACGAGCACGTCCATCGGCTCGCCGGCCATGCCGTCCAGCTCGACGACCGACCCCTGCGCGAGCTGCAGCAGGTTGCGGATCGCGATCTTCGTGCGGCCGAGCTCCACGGTCATCTTGACCGGGATGTCGAGGATCATCTCGATGTCGTTGTGCGTCGAGTTCGCCGCGGCCTTCGACAACGGCTGGAACACGCCGGCGCCGGTCGCACCGGCCTGCACCGGCTGCTCGTTCTGCTCGGCGAGCGCGGCCGCCCAGTCGTCCATGCCCGGATCCTCTTCCGCCGCGGCCGGTGCCGCCTGCGCGGCGGCGGCCGATGCCGCGAGGGCCGCGTCGGCCATCGCTTGTGCGTCGTCCTCGGGCGTCTGGTTCAGCTCACTCATATCCACCTTCCTTCATCGAATCGCCCGCGCCGATCATCTTCTGCACGCGCAACGCATATTGACCATTGAAAATTCCGTAGCCGCATTCCATCACCGGCACGCCGTCGACCTTCGCGGTGATCGTGTCCTCGATTTCCAGCGGCAGCACGTCGCCCGCGCGCAGGTTCAGGATCTTCTCGAAGTTCGACGAGATCTCGGCCAGGTTCGCGGTGAGCTCGACCTCGGCGGCCTGCACCTGCTGCGACAGCACGCGCACCCAGCGGCGGTCGACTTCGAGCGCCTCGCCCTGGATCGGCGACGCGAGCACGTCGCGGATCGGCTCGACCATCGAGTACGGCATGCAGATGTGCAGCGTGCCGCCGGTCGGCCCGAATTCGATCGAGAACTGCGTGACGATGACGATCTCGTTCGGCGTCGCGACGTTCGCGAACTGCGTGTGCATTTCCGAGCGCACGAACTCGAACTGCAGCGGCCGCACGCTCTTCCACGCGGTCGTGTAGTGCTCGAATACGAGGTTCAGCAGCTTGCCGATGATCCGCTGCTCGGTGGCCGTGAAGTCGCGGCCCTCGACGCGCGTGTGAAAGCGCCCGTCGCCGCCGAACAGGTTGTCGACGACGAAGAACACGAGGTTCGGGTCGAACACGAACAGCGACGTGCCGCGCAGCGGCTTCACGTGCACCAGGTTCAGGTTCGTCGGGATCGGCAGGTTGCGGGTGAACTCGCTGTACTTCTGCACCTTCACCTGGCTGACGGAGATTTCCGCCGTACGCCGCATGAAGTTGAAGATGCCGATCCGCAGCAGGCGCGCAAAGCGGTCGTTGATGATCTCGAGGCCGGGCATCCGGCCGCGGACGATCCGCTCCTGCGTCGCGATGTTGTAGGGGCGGACGCCCGATGTGTCGCGCTTTTCGTCGACTGAATCGGCTTCGCCCGTGACGCCCTTGAGGAGGGCATCGACCTCCTCCTGGGACATGAACTCCTGGTGACCCATACGCGCTCCTTTCTCGGCCGCGTTACTGGACGACGAACTCGGTGAACAGCACGTCGTCGACCTTCGCGCGCTGGTTGCCCGGCTGCGTCGGCTGCTCGATCAGCTCCCGCAGTTCCTTCGCGAGCGAACGTTTGCCGTCCGGCGTCGCGAGATCCTCGGGATGCTTGTTCGACAGCGCGAGCAGGATCCGGCTGCGGATCTCAGGCATCCGCGCGGTCAGTTGCTCCTGCGCCTTCGGGTCGGTGAGCTTCAGCGACAGGCCGACGCGCAGGTAGTGCTGCGCGCCGTCGTCGGACTGCAGGTTCACGGTCAGCGCGTCGAGCGGGAAGAACACCGGCGCGGCCAGCGGCGCCGGCTCGGCGGGCTTGCTCGCATGGCCGACGCCTTCCTTGCTCAGGAACACGTACATGCCGCCGGCTGCGGCGGCCGCCGCGCCCAGCGCGATGACGGCGATGAGCGCGATGCGCTTGAACTTGCCGGAAGAAGCCGGCTTGTCGGCGGTCGGGTTTGCGGTCGTGGAGGCCATGTGAATGCGTGCGTGATGTCTCGTAGCATGCATTGTTCGGCATCCGGGCCGAGGCCGATGGGCGGAAAAGAGGGGGGATTTGCGGCTATCTCAGCCGATTGTCGGCCGGGTGTCGGCCGGATGCAGGGTAAGTGGGGGCGGAAAGGGCCGCCGGGATGGCGGCCGAACCGGGCGTGGCCGGGCGTGGCCGGGCGTGGGCGTCGTTCCTGCCTCGCGGAGCCTGCCGCGCCGAGGGCGGCAGGAACGATCGCGCCGGGCCCGCGCCTGACGGGCGTGCGCCGCCCGGTCAGATCGGCAGCAGCGTCAGGAGCGGTGCGATCAGCACCATCGCGACGCCCGCGATCATCATCGTCAGGCTCGACACGACGCCTTCCTCGCTGCCGATCTCACGCGCCTTCGCGGTGCCCACGCCGTGGGCGGCTGCGCCGAACAGCGCGCCGCGCGCGAGCCGCGTGCGCATCGGCACCAGCGCGAGCACCAGTTCGCCGAGCAGCATCCCGCAGATGCCGGTCGCGATCACGAACAGCGCGGTGAGATCCTTCGGCGCGTGGATCTTGTCCGACACGGCGAGCGCGAACGGCGTCGACACCGAGCGCGTCATCAGCGAGCGCTGCAGCTCGGGCGACAGGTGCAGCAGCTTCGCGAGCAGCAGCGACCCGCACACGCCCGCGCAGATCCCGACCGCGACGCCGACCGACAGCGACAGCCAGTGGCGGCGGATCAGGTCGCGATAGTCGTAGATCGGCACCGCGAACGCGATCGTCGCCGGGCCGAGCAGCCACATCAGCCAGCGCGTGTCGTGAAAGTAGACCGAATACGGGATGCCGGTCAGCAGGACGAGCAGCACCAGCACGCCCGGCACGAACACGAGCGGCGAGAACAGCAGCGTCTTCTTGTACGCGTAGAGCCGCTTCGACGCGAAATACAGCACGACGGTCAGCACGAAGCAGCCGAACGAGATCGCGGTGTTCGCCTGGTCGGCGGACAGGTTCGACAATGCGGCAAGCATGGCAGGCTCCGGCTCAGTGGGCGGACGCGGCGGTGAGGCGCGTGCGGCGGCGTTCGGCGAACACGCGCTGCGCGGCGAGCCGGCGCTCGAGCTTCGCGGCGAGGTCGACCGCGACGGCCACCGCAACCATCACGAACGCGGTGCCGGCGAGCATGACCAGCGCGATGCGCCAGCCGTCCTCGCGGAACAGCCCGCCGTACTGCACGGCCGCGACGGCGGCCGGCACGAAGAACAGCAGCATGTCGGACAGCAGCCAGTTCGCACCGTCCTTCACCCATGCGGGCGCGACGCGGCCCGAGAACAGCAGCACGAGGAGCACCGCGAGGCCGATCACGCCGGACGGAATCGGCAGCCCGATCTTGCGCACGGCCCAGTCGACCGCCATCCACAGCGCGCCGAGCGCGGCGGCCTGCAGCGCGATGCGGCCCGTGTGCGCCAGGCTGGGCGAAGCAGCGGGGCGGGCGGCGGGTGCGGCGGTCGGCTTGGTCATGGCGGGCTCCCTACAGATATTCCGTTGATGGTGGGAGTATAGGGTTTCCCCTAACCATAAATAAAATGACTTGTCTCTATCCTTGTCATTCCAATCCGGAATTCATATTGGGATCGCCGCACCATTTTGGGGAGACATCGATGGAATTGCGCGCGTTGCGGTACTTCGTCGAGGTGGTTCGCCAGCAGAGTTTCACGGCGGCCGCCGACAAGCTGTTCGTGACCCAGCCGACCATCAGCAAGATGGTGAAGGCGCTCGAGGACGAAATCGGATCGCCGCTGCTGCTGCGCGACGGCCGGCAGATGGTGCTGACCGACGCGGGGCGGATCGTGTTCCAGCGCGGCCAGGACGTGCTCGCCGCGCAGGCGCAGCTGCAGTCGGAGCTGAACGATCTCGGCACGCTCGGGCGCGGCGAGCTGACGATCGGGATCCCGCCGCTCGGCGGCTCGCTGTTCACGCCGATCATCGCCGCGTACAAGCAGCGCTACCCGAACATCGAGCTGAAGCTGTTCGAGCAGGGCGCGCGGATGATCGAGGCCGCGCTGATGTCGGGTGAGCTGGAGCTGGGCGGGCTGCTGGAGCCGGTCGATCCCGGCACCTTCGAGCGGCTGCCGATGGTGCGCGCGCCGCTGTGGCTCGTCGCGCCGCGCGAGTCGCGCTGGGAGGATCACGCGACCGTGCCGCTCGCGGATCTCGCGCGCGAGTCGTTCGTGTTCTACGCGGAAAGCCTCGCGCTGCACGATGCGGTGCTCGACGCGTGCCGGCAGGCCGGCTTCACGCCGTCGATCGTGAGCCGCAGCGGCCATTGGGATTTCATGGCCGCGCTCGTGCATGCGGGGGTCGGCATCGCGCTGCTGCCCGAGCCGTATTGCAGGCGGCTCGACGCGGGCCAGTTCACGTGCCGGCCGATCGTCGAGCCCGAGATCACGTGGGCGATCGCGCTCGGCTGGCTGAAGAAGGGGTATCTGTCGCACGCGGCGCGCGCGTGGCTCGACGTGGCGCGGGCGACGCTGCCGATCGCGCCGGGTGACGATCTGGCGTTCGGCGGGTTGCGGGCGAGGGAGTGACGTCCGGCGGGCCCGGCGATCAGCGGTTGCCCTCGAACAGCGTCCAAATGACATCGCGTCCCATCGAATCGAAGTCGGCCGGGACGTGGATTTGGCCTTTCATGAAGCCGATCCGACTCCGAGGAGCAGGCTCCGGCATGTCGATCGGTACGTGGATTCGCATTGCGCCTCCCCGATCAACCGAACTCAAACATCCAGCCGGCCCAGTTTGATCGGAAGAGGCGCGCCAACGCGCCGACCTTTCATCCCGCCACACCTGCTTCAATGCCCCATCGCCGGCCCCGCACCCTTCCTCGGCTTGGTGACCCACACGAGCGCCGCGAGCGCGCCGAACATGAATGCCGACAGCAGGAAGAAGTCGTTGGTCGCCATCATGAAGCCCTGCTGCGTGACGAGCTGGTTGAGCTGCGCATTGGCCGTCTGGCCGACGATCCCGAGCTGCGACAGCGCGCCCTGGTAGTCGGTCGTGCCCTGCGCATACACGCTCACCGATTCCGACAGTCGCGCGTGATGGTAGATCGCGTCGTTCTCCCAGAACGTCGAGCTCGCCGCGGTGCCGATCGCGCCGGACAGCGTGCGCAGGAAGTTCGACAGCCCCGACGCGCTCGCAAGCCGGTCGTCGGAGATGCTCGACAGCGTGATCGTCGTCATCGGCACGAAGAAGCACGCGACGCCGATCCCCTGCACGAGCCGCGGCAGGATCACGTGGTTGAACGGCACGTCGAGCGTAAACGTCGAGTTCCAGATCGACACGCCGGCAAACACGATGAACGCGAAGCTCGCGACCATCCGCAGGTCGAGCCGGTGCATGTTGCGGCCGATCAGCGGCGACAGCACGAGCGCGAGCAGCCCGACCGGCGCGGTCGCGAGGCCGGCCTTGCCCGCCGTGTAGCCCATCACCGTCTGCAGCCACAGCGGGAAGATCACGACCGAGCCGAAGAACGCCATGAAGCCGAACGAGATGATCATCGCGCCGAGCGCGAAATTGCGGTCCTTGAACAGCGACAGGTCGACCACCGGCTCCTTCTCGGTCGCCTCCCACACGAGCATGAACGCGAGCGACACGACCGCGATCAGCGCGAGCGCGACGATGAACGTCGAGTTGAACCAGTCGCGGTCCTTGCCGAGGTCAAGCATCATCTGCAGGCATGACACGCCGATCACGAGCAGCGCCAGGCCGATCGCGTCGATCCGCTGCTTCGACGTCTTCGTCTCGCGGCCGCGCAGCAGGAAGTACGCGCAGGTCGCCGAGAAGATGCCGATCGGCAGGTTGATGTAGAAGATCCACGGCCACGTGTAGTTGTCGCTGATCCAGCCGCCCAGCAACGGGCCGAAGATCGGTGCGACGATCACCGTCATCGCCCATAGCCCGAGCGCGAGCCCGCGCTTCGCGGGCGGGTAGCTGCGCATCAGGATCGTCTGCGACAGCGGCACCATCGGCCCCGACACGAGGCCCTGCAGCAGCCGGAACGCGATCAGCGTCTCGAAGTTGGTCGCGAGGCCGCACAGCGCCGATGCGATCGTAAACGCGAGCACCGACAACGTGAACAGCCGCACCTCGCCGACCCGCCGCGCGAGCCAGCCGGTGAGCGGCACCGCGATCGCGGACGCCACCGAGTACGACGAGATCACCCAGGTGCCTTCGCTCGTCGCGACACCGAGGCTGCCGGAAATGGTCGGCACCGCGACGTTCGCGATCGACGTGTCGAGCACTTCCATGAAGGTGCCGAGCGCGAGCCCGACGGTGAGCAGCGCGAGCGCACCGCCGGACAGCGGCGCGGGTTCGGCGACGGGGGCGGCGGATGCCGTGGTGGCGGACATCGGAATCTCCTAGACGCGGCGCGCGCGACGCGCCGGCACAACGCACGGGTGTGCGCCGCAGCGCCGCCCGGCCGGGTGGAACGGATAAAGGGAAAAGGGGAGCGCGTGCCCTGTCATCTTCTGCCCAGACAGATAAATAAACGAGTGCTTAACCTAGACATGGGGCCTCCGCGCACATCAGCTGTCCGCTTCTTCGTCGGGTTTCGGGCAACCGGTCGCACCGGGGCCGTTGGCGATGAAGCGCTGCAGCAGGCCGGTGAGCGTCACGAGCTCGTCGGCCGAGAAACCCTCGAGCTGCGCGTTGAGCGCGTTCGCGATCAGCGACGGCAGCGCCCGGGCGGCTTCGGCGCCGCGTTCGGTCAGCGTCAGCTCGATCATCCGGCGGTCCTGCTCGCTGCGCGAGCGGGCGACCAGCCCCTTGCGTTCGAGCCGGTCGAGCATCCGCGTCATCGACCCGCTGTCGTACGACATCTTGCGGGACAGCTCGAACGGCGTGCGCGCATAGCCGCGCGACAGCAGCAGGATCACGCCGATCTGCTGCGCGGTGAGGTCGTGCGGCTCGAGTGCACGGTCCATCCGCTCGACGAGCGCCTGCTTCGCCTTCGACAGGTAATAGCCGAGGCTCGTTTCCAGCGCGATGTTCTCGGGATCGTAGAGGCCGCCGGTCATGCGATTGCGCGCGCAGCAATAGTGCGTTTCGGATTTGGACGCGCCCAGTATCTTGAAAATTGATTGCATAGTCAATATTATTTGAGGCAACCAGTTACGACGTGCATGTTGCACTGCCGGAGACTATGTTCTGACCGATGCGCCCGCGCTGCGGGCACCCCGAGGATGTTCGCGATGCTGTTCCTGAAAAATGCCGCCGGCGCGCTGCGCCGCAACCTGACCGATACCGCTCATCATGCGTTTTCCGGGCCGCACCGCGGCTGGAAGATCGCACTGTACGTGACGATGCTGGTGGTCCCGGGCGGCTCGCTCGCGGCGCTCGGGTTCGCATGGTTCGATCATCGCCGGCAGCGCAACGCGAAAGACGGCGCGCGCCGCACGGGCCAGCCGGCCGCGACGGAGCCGTCGACATGGCGATCCGCCGCCGAACCGCTCCCGCTGCCCGCGCGCTGCCACTGACCGCGCGCGTCTCCCGCCTTCCTGACTGCCCTGGCCGAGCGCCCCCGGCTTTCCGTCAGCGAGCCGTAATGGCCGGTAAACCGGCCGCGCGCACCGGTAACACATTCCTGTCCCCGCGCACCGTACCCTTGGGGCTGCGCAGCTTTCTCGCCGTCAGTTACCATTTGTCCGCCAGCGGCACGACGACCGCATCGCGCGACGCCGCTCGCCGGACGTCGCGCCCAGACAGGAAAACCACCATGCCGTACGCCTCCCTCCCGCGCGCCGTTCGCCCGCTGAGCGCCGCCGTCGCCGTTGCGACGGCCGTGCTGCTCGCCGGCTGCGCCGTCGGGCCCGACTATCACCGGCCCGACACGTCGATCCCCGCCGCCTACAAGGAAGCGCCGGCCGGCTGGAAGGTCGCGCAACCCGCCGACCGCACCGACCGCGGCGCGTGGTGGACCGTCTACAACGATCCGCAGCTCGATGCGCTGATCGGCAGGCTCAACGCGTCGAACCAGACCATCGCGCAATCGGCGGCCGCGTACCGGCAGGCGCGCGCGCTCGTCACCGAAGCGCGGGCCGCCTATTTCCCGACCGTCGGGCTGACCGCGTCGGGCTCGCGCGCCCGCACGCCGCGCACGTCGGTGTCGTCGAGTTCGTCGTCGAGCTTCGGCGGCGGCTCGTCCGGCTCGATCAACAACAGCTACAGCGTCGGCCTCGACGCGAGCTGGGAACCCGACCTGTGGGGCAAGGTGAGTCGTACCGTCAGCGCGCAGCGTGCCGGCGAAGCGGCCGCCGCCGCCGATCTCGCGAACGCGCGGCTGTCGCAGCAGGCGCTGCTCGCGCAAACCTATTTCCAGCTGCGCACGTCCGATGCGCTGCAGAAGCTGCTCGACGACACCGTAAAGTCGTACGAACAGTCGCTGAAACTCACGCAGAACCAGTACGCGCAGGGCGTCGCCGCGCGCGCGGACGTGATCCAGGCGCAGACGCAGCTGCAGAGCGCGCAGGCCGCGTCGATCGACAACGGCGTGGCCCGCGCGCAGTACGAGCACGCGATCGCGACGCTGATCGGCGAACCGGCGTCGACCTTCTCGCTACCGCCGAATCCGCTCACGGCCGAGCCGCCGATCACGCCGGTCGACGTGCCGTCCGCGATCCTCGAGCGCCGGCCCGACGTCGCGGCGGCCGAGCGCCGTGCGGCGGCCGCAAACGAGCAGATCGGCGTCGCGATCGCCGCGTTCTTCCCGACGCTCACGCTGTCGGCCACCGGCGGCTTCCAGAGCTCGGTGTGGTCGCAGCTGTTCACGCTGCCGGCGCGCTTCTGGACGGTCGGCCCGCAGCTCGCGGCCACGCTGTTCGACGCCGGGCTGCGCGCCGCGCAGACCGACGCCGCGCGTGCGACCTACGACCAGGACGTCGCCGCGTACCGCCTCGCGGTGCTCACCGCGTTCCAGGACGTCGAGGACAACCTCGCGTCGCAGCGCATCCTCGCGCAGGAAATCGACGTGCAGCGGCAGGCCGTCGACAGCGCCGAGCATTCGCTCGCGATCGTCACGAACCAGTACAAGGCCGGCACGGTCGCCTACCTGAACGTGCTGACCGCGCAGACCACGGCGTTCACCGCGCAGCAGAAGCTCGCGACGATCGCCGGGCAGCGGATGACGTCGTCGGTCGGGCTCGTGAAGGCGCTCGGCGGCGGCTGGAACGTCGCGGAGATGGCGCGCGAGAACGGCGACATGGCGGCGCCGGCACCGGTGCCGGCGTCCGGTTCAGCCGCCCCCGCGGCCACCGCACCGTCGGTCGCCGCGCCGCTCGCGCAGAAGTAGGAAGGAAAGGGCGACGCGCGCGTCAGCGCTGCGCGTCGCCGAAGATCAGCGACACCTCGTTGTTCCCGATCGGGTGGCCGAGCAGGTTCAGCAGCCCCGCGAGGTTCGCCTGCTGCTCGGGCGCCGAGTGCGCGGTGCCGCGGAACGAGCCTTGGCCCGGGCCGAAGCTGCCGTGGCCGTCGAGGAACAGCGGACCCTGCGTCGTCGACAGGTCGAGATCGGCGCCGGCCCCCTTCGCCTGCAGCACCGCGCGGTACGAACCGAGCGGCTTCACGCGCGAGACGCGCGAACTCATCGAATCGATCGTCACCGTCAGCTGGCCGAACGCGTTGTTGCCGATCAGGCGCCAGTCGCTCCAGCCGAGCCGCACGTCGCCCTGCAGGTCGAGCGTGTTGAACGGCGTGCCGAGCCCGGCGAGCAGCGACGCGGGCACGGCCATCGTGCCCGCCGACAGCACCGCGCCGCGCCACGTCGCATCGAGCGTGACCGCGTCGGGCATCGCCTCGGTCTGCCGCATGCGCATCTGCACGCGCCCGGTCAGCAGCGGCCAGAAGCCCGTGGTCCATTCGACCCGGCCGGGCAGCAGCGTCGCCGCGCTCTGGTCGGCTCCCGGCGCCAGCATCAGCGTGCCCGAGCCGTGCCACAGCGACCCGTCGGGATCGACGAGATTCACGTGCCCGCCGGTCGCACGCGCGAACTGAGGCGCAATCCATGCGGCCGGCGCGAGCGCGACGAGCGTTACCGCCGTCGCCACGGCACCCGCCAGTACCCACGGCAATGCGGTGGCGAGCCGCTTCAATCCCGGCCTCATCGGCCGACCGCCACGTGCTTCATCCACTGCGTCATTTCTGCGTAGACGGTTGCATCACGGCCATCAGGTCGACCTGGCCGTCGTCCTTCAGCGCGGTCGCATGCGCCTCGCCGACCTGCACCTTGAACTGCCGGCGCGCATCGTCAAGCCACTGCGTCCACGCCGGGAACGACACGTTCTTCATCTGGATCTGCACGCCGTTGCCGACGATCTGCACCTGCGCACCCTGCAGCCCGTGATCGGCCAGCGACGCGGTCAGCGCGTCCTTCAGCGCGAGGCCGGTCGGCGCCACGCCCTGCGCGGCGGCCGTCAGTGACTTCGCCTCGTTCGCCTGCGCGGTCATCTGCGCGAGCTCGCGGCGCATCGTCGGCAGCTCGCGCTGGATCCGCGCGCGGCCTTCCTGAGCGGGCGACCACAGCACCGAATACGCGATCGCGACCGCCAGCACGGCGCCGCCCCAGCCGAGCAGCATCTTTTCGCGCTGGGAGCGCTCGCCCCAGAACTGGGCCAGCGTCTGGTTCAGTTGTTCGGTCTTCATGAGCGGCTCCGGATCGTCCATTTGCCCGTATTGCTGTCGACTTCGCCGGACAGTCCGTTACGCGCGAGGCGCTGCGTGAAATCGGGATCGACCTTGACCTCCGGCTTGAAGCCGACGTCGAGCCGCCGGTCGTGATAGTCGAGCGACGCGATGCCGTTCAGCGGCAGCGCGCCCATCGAACGCGACAGCCCGCTCGCCAGCGCGAGGAAATCGTTCGGCGACAGCTCGCCGGCCGCGAGACGCAACTGGTCGAGCTGGCGCTGCATCTGCGCGGGCGGATCGAGCACCGTCGTCGTCTTCGGGAACGCGGACAGCAGCGTCTCGGTAATCTGCGCGGACAGCGCATCGCGCTCGCGCGACAGCTTCCACCAGTGCAGGTTCATCCCGATCACCGCCACGCCGAGCGTCGCCGCGACGAGGGCGAGCGGCACGCGCAGGCGCTTCACCGTCGCGCGGTCGAAGCGCCACGGCTGCGATTCGAATTCGAACTGGCACAGGTCGAATTTCTCGGTCAGCGCGCGCCGCGCGAACGCGTCGAACGACAGCGGCGCGGCGCCCGGCAGCAGCGGGCCGCCGTCGGTGCGACCGACCGATGCGAGCCGCGGCTCCGCGCCCGGGTCGCCGAGTTCGTACAGTTCGACGTCGCCGCCACCCGCGAGCGCGGCCAGCGTGCCGGCCGCACGCGACGCGGGCGCCGCGAAGCCTTCGCCGAGCGCACCGCGCGCGACCGCGAGTTCGAGACGCGGCGCACCGGCTGCAGCCGGCAGCGCGCCGGCCTCGACGAGTACCGGCTCGACCGATGCCGCAAGCCCGAGCACCGCGGCCACCGTCGCCGGACGGGCGGGCGGCGCCTCGACGGCGTCGGCAGCCACCGCGGCGGCGTCGACTTCGCTGTCGGCCGGCGCGGCGGTGACGCGCGGCGCCGGCAGGCAGCGGGTCGCGGGCACCGCGCTCAGGTGCCGGTGGCCGGCCGCGGTGAACGCTTCGCAGATCGTGCGGAACCACGCGCGATCGACGACGGCCAGCACGCGGCGCCCGTCGGGCAGCGGGTCCGGATCGAGCGCGATATGGCAGCCGAGCGGATCCTGGATCAGCTGATCCTCGACGATGTTGGGCAGCGCCCGGCGCAGCTTCGGTCCCTTCAGCGGCGGCACGGTCGCGGCCAGCAGCAGCACGTCGCGCGCGGCGACGATCAGCACGGTCGCATTCGCGCGCGGCAGCAGCGCGAGCGCGGCGCGGCCGGCGCGCTGCACGTGGCCGGCCTTGTCGACGAGCGTGAACGGCAGCTCGGGCCACTGCCATTCCTGCAACGGCACGGCAGGCTCGCGCGGCGGCAAAGAAACAATCAACGTGCTCACAAGAGCTCCTCTCCCGATTGGCGTCGTTATAGCTGGTCGCGAATGCGCACGACCCGTGTCGAGTGCGTGGTCGGATCACGATACACGAGCGAGGTGCGATCGACCTCCGCGCGTTCGTGCTGGATCCGGCCATGCACGATGAAATAGCTCGAATTGACGTCGACAAGGCTCGAGTCGGGCGTCACGTTCGGTGGCGCACCGGCGCCGCGCAGCGCGAGCTGCACGTCGGCGACGTTGCGGAAAAACACGGTCTCGCGGCGCGACACGAGCGCCTGCGCGGACGACACGCTCATCCCCGGCATCAGCGCCGCGATCACCTCGGCCGGCGCCGTGTTCATGTTCACGGGCGTCGTGGTCGGCAGCACGGTGACGAACGGGCGCAGCCGCGCGACCATCTCGGGCGTCACGCCGTCGACGTCGAGCAGGCTGTCGACGCCCGTCATCATCAGCGGCGCGGGCCCGCGATCGCCGCCCGTCATGCCGGGATCGTCGGTGAAGCCGCCGCCGCCTTGCTGATCGGTCGTCACCGGCGCGGTGACCGGCGGCGCCGTGCCGCCACCCGGCAGCGTCGGCATCTGGAAACGCGTCGCCGAATTCAGCAGGCTCGCGCGCACCTGCAGCGCGATGCGCTTCGCGAGCGCGCCGTCGTAGCCGAGCGTCGTCAGCAGGCGCTGGAACGCCTGGACCTGCGTGACGTTCAACTGCAGCACGCCGGGCGCCGGCGACGCCACGAGGTTGCGCAGGTTGAACTTCGCCTGCGCGTCCTCGATCGAGCCGGAGATATAGGTGTCTTCGCCGCCGGTGTCGTTGGGCGCACCGATCCGGCCGAGGAAGTCCGACAGTTTCGTCTTCGCGATCGGCACGCCCCAGATCCCGCCGAGATACGTGATGCCGGGCGCCGTGTCGCCTTCGGAACGCAGGATCATCCGCGTCCAGTCGAGCGCGCCGCGCGCGACCCACTGCGCCTGCGCGATCACGCGCTGGTTCTCGATCCGGCGGATCTGCACCTGCTGGCGCCACAGCATCCCCGAGACGAGAATCGCCGACAGCGCGACGACCAGCAGCGCGGTGATGATCGCCGCGCCGCGCTGGTGGCCGCGTGGCCGCGCGCGACCGGCGGCACGGGCAACGAACAATGAGCGGTGAGGGCGCGCGCGCATGGTCATTCCCCGACGAGGAAGATGCGCGTGACCGGCACGCGCAGCGACGTCGCGCCGATGCTGACCTGCAGCCCCGTCACCGCGCGTGCGGGCGGCGCGTTGCCGATCTGCGGCACCTTGAGCGCATCGTTGTTCTGCGCGAGCGCGTCGTTGGCCGTCTGCAGGTTGGTGGTCCAGCCCACGCGCGGCACGTACAGCTTCGCGTCGATTGCGCCGACGCCGCCCATCAGCGCGACCCAGCTCCAGCCTTCGACGCTGCTGTCCTTCAGCATGTTGCGCAACCGGTTCGCGTCGTCGATCGGCGGCGATGCATAGCGCACGACGCGCCCGCCGGCGATCCGGTAGCGGACCACCTGCAGCCGCGGCGCCACGCCCGGCACCTCGAGTTCGCGGACGATCTGCAGTGTATTGCCGGCCACGCCGATCGCCGGCTGGCCGGCCTCGTCGTCGGTCGCGGCGAGCCGCGCGTCGATGCGCATCTGGTCGAACATCTGCGCGAACACGCGCTCGTCTTCCATTGCGGCCGCGACCTTGTCGCGACCGCGCATGATCTGGTCGAGCCCGCGCCACGCGAGGATCGCGACCACCGCGAGGATCGCGATCGCGATCATCAGCTCGATCAGCGTGAAGCCGCGGGCGGGGCGGGCGAGCGGGCGTCGCATCGGCGCGTCAGAGCGGACGGCTGGTTTCATTCGCGACCACCGTCACCATTTGCGCGAGCACGCCGGTGTGCCCGGGCATGCTCACTGAAATCCGCACGCGCCGGAACACCGGGTTGGGTGTGGTGCTCACGCGCTGCGTGCAGACGAGCTGCACGTTGCCTTGCGAGCAGTCGAAACTCTGTTCGCCGACCTCCGGCCACGCATGCGTGAGCCGCATCTGCGCGAGCGCGTTGTCGGCGCTCCAGCCGGCGAGCAGGCGGTGATGAAGGTCGGACGCGTTGTTCGCCATCGTGCCGACCGCGCGGATCGACGCGGCGAGCGCGACCGCGATGATCGCGAGCGCGACCAGCACCTCGATCATCGTGAAACCGCGCGATGAAGAAACGGAAGAGGGCAGGCGACGACGCATCGTCATTGCACCTCGTAGCGGCCGTTGCCGGTGCCGACGATCGTCGCGCTGCCGACAGCCGAATGCAGCGTCACGCGTACCGGCGTGTCGATGCTCTCGGTACCGAACACGACGCGATTCGCATGCGTGTCGGACCCCGGATAGTCGATGTCGGCGCCCGTGACGCCACCGTCCCAGTCGCGCGGGCGCAGCAGGTCGTCGCGCAGCGTGCGCCAGCCGTCGGGCGAGCTCACGTCGAAATGGAAGCCGTGCGCGGTCGGCTGCCACGCGATCGGCCGGGCACGCACCTGCGCTTCGTCGCCGGCCGTCTCGAACAGCAGCGCGATGCGCTGCGCTTCCTCGCGCAGGTCGGTGCGCGGATTGCGCGTGAGCGACAGCGACGCGAGCGACACGAGCAGCCCCGCGATCACGAGCACGACCAGCATTTCGAGCAGCGTGAAGCCGCGCGCGCGACGACGCCGCGCGCCATGCAACGCCTGCCCGCCGTCGGCACGCACCGGCGCGGACGAAGCCGCACCGCGACGCACACGGCGATCGCGGCCGCAGCGGAAGGTCGTGCGAGTGGCGAGCATGAAGAAGGGAACGAAGCGTAGGGCCGGTCAGTGAGCGCTTATTGCCACGAACCGATGTCGGTGTCGTTGCCTTCGCCGCCTTCCTTGCCGTCGGCGCCGTAGCTGAACACGTCGATCTCGCCGTGCACGCCCGGGTTCAGGTACTTGTAGCCGTTACCCCACGGATCGTTCGGCAGGCGCTCGAGATAGCCGCCGTCCTTCCAGTTGTTCGGGATCGGATCGGTGGTCGGCTTCTGGATCAGCGCGTTCAGGCCCTGATCCTGCGTCGGGTAGCGGCCGTTGTCGAGACGGTACAGCTTGAGCGCCTGCATGATCGTGCCGATGTCCTGTTTCGCGGCGATGCGGCGTGCCTCGTCCGGGCGGCTCATGATCTTCGGCACGATCAGCGCCGCCAGGATCCCGAGGATCGCGACCACCACCATGATCTCGATCAGCGTGAAACCGCGCTGACGACGCACGGCCGCGTTGCGGCGAGTGATCCACGTTTGCATGACTGACTACCTCTTTCCAAAAAATGTCGTGGGTTGAGTGACGCGCCCGGCGCACCGGACGATTGCCTGACGGCAACCTTCCGAACCCGCGGGCGCGGAGCACGCATTGTAAGGCGCGCATTGCCGAGGGCTTTCACCCAACGCAAATTTCATATACATCCGTACAATAGCGCGCATGAACGCGCTCTCGATCCGGATCCTCTCCCTAGCCCTCTTCGCGGGTTTGTGCGCGACGGCCACCTACTGGGTCGTCACGCTGTCCGCCCGCGAAGCGCCGCTGCCCGCCGCCGCCGCGCGGCTGCCGATCCGCACCGAGGACGCCGCGGCGCTCTTCGGCGGTCAGCTCGACAAGAATGCCGTGCAGGACATCCACCTGTTCGGCATCCTCGCGCTCGACCATGGCGGCGCCGCGATCATCGGCGTCGGTGGCGAACCGCCGCGTGCCGTGTCGCTCGGCGCGGACGTCACGTCCGGCGCGAAGCTCGCCGAAGTCCGCCCGCGCTCGATCATCGTCGAGCGCAACGGCGCCCGCACCGAAGTCCAGCTGCCCGCCAACACGCCGTCCCCGGCGATCTACGTGCGCTGAAGCCGAAGGCGACGGCCCGACCCGCGGTCAGGCCGTCACTGCACCATGTTGTTCAGCTCGATGATCGGCAGCATCACGGCCAGCACGATCACGAGCACGATGCCCCCCATCGCCAGGATCAGCAGCGGCTCGAGCAGGCTCGTCAGGAACATCGTGCGACGCTCGAGCTCGCGCGCTTCGCCTTCGGCCGCGCGATCCAGCATCGTCGTCACGTCGCCCGTCGCTTCACCGGAGCGGATCAGGTGCACGAGCACCGGCGGAAACGTCTTCACGTTGTTCAGCGCGCGCGACAGCGCGGAGCCTTCGCGCACGCGCACGATCGCGTCGTCGATGTTCGCGCGCATCGCGCGGTTCGACAGCGTTTCGCCGGCCGCCTGCAACGCGCGCAGGATCGGCACGCCCGCCGCGGTGAGAATGCCGAGCGTGCTCGCGAAGCGCACCGTGTTGTAGCCGCGCACGAGCTTGCCCGCGAGCGGTGCGGTGAGCACCCAGCGGTCGAACGCGAGGCGCGGCCCGTCGCGCGACAGCGTCGACTTCACGAACCACACGATCAGCACGACGGCGATCAGGATCGCCCACCACCAGTGCCGCACGAAATCCGACAGCGCCATCATCACGATCGTCAGCACGGGCAGCTGCTGCTTCGTGCTCGCGAACACGTTGACGACCTGCGGCACCACGTAGCTCAGCAGGAACGTGACGATGCCGAATGCGATCAGCGTGACGATCCCCGGATACGTGAACGCCAGCAGGATCTTCTGCTTCAGCGCGTTGCTCTGCTCGATGTAGTCGGCGAGGCGCGACAGCACGATGCCGAGCTTGCCGGTGTGCTCGCCCGCGGCGACGAGCGCGCGGTAGATTTCGGGGAAGTCGCGCGGATGCTGGCCCAGCGCATTCGCGAGCGAATGACCGCCGAGCACCTCGGCGCGGATCGCGGCCATCAGTTCGCGGATGTAGTCGCGCTCGGCCTGCTCGGTCAGCACGCCGAGCGCCTCGTCGAGCGGCAGCCCGGCGATCAGCAGGCTCGCGAGCTGGCGCGTGAGGATCGCCTGTTCGCGCTGCGACAGCTTGCGGCCGAACGCGAGCCGCTGCGAACGCGCGCCGCGCGTCGCGCTGGCGGCCGGTTCGACGACGAGCGGCGTGAGTCCCTGCGTACGCAGTTGCCCGCGCGCGGCGCGTGCGCTGTCGGCATCGATGACGCCTTTCTGCGCGCGTCCCGCCGAATCGATTGCTTCGAAACGGAATGCCGGCATCGCGCTATGCGCCTCCCGTCACGCGCAGCACTTCCTCGAGCGACGTCGCACCGGACGCGAGCCAGCGCTCGGCGTCGTCGCGCAGCGTGCGCATCCCTTCCGCCCGGCCGGCGGCGAGAATCTCCGCGTCGGCCGCGTTGCGGTGAATCAGCGAGCGGATCGACTCGTCGACCAGCAGCAGCTCGTACACACCGCGCCGGCCCGAATATCCCGAGTGCCCGCACTTGTCGCAGCCGACCGGATGCCACACGGTGCGGCCTTCTTCCTGGCGTTCTTCCTTGCAGACGGGGCAGAGCTGCCGCACCAGCCGCTGCGCGAGCACGCCGAGCAGCGACGACGCGAGCAGGTAGGGCTCGACACCCATGTCGGTCAGACGCGTGACGGCCGAGGCCGCATCGTTCGTGTGCAGCGTCGCGAGCACGAGGTGGCCCGTCAGCGACGCCTGCACCGCGATCTGCGCGGTTTCGAGGTCACGGATTTCGCCGATCATGATCACGTCCGGATCCTGACGCAGGATCGAGCGCAACGCACGGGCGAAGGTCATCCCGATCCGCTCGTTCACCTGCGTCTGGCCGATGCCGCCGAGGTCGTATTCGATCGGATCCTCGACGGTCATGATGTTCGTCGTCGCGGTTTCGAGCCGCGACATCGACGCATACAGCGTGGTCGTCTTGCCCGAACCCGTCGGGCCCGTGACGAGCACGATGCCGTGCGGGCGCGCGATCAGCTTGTCGAACTGCACGAGCGTGTCACGGCCCATCCCGAGCGCTTCGAGGTTCAGCCGCTGCGCATCCTTTTCCAGCAGACGCAGCACCGCACGTTCGCCGTGCCCGGTCGGCAGCGTCGACACCCGCACGTCGACCGGCCGGCCGCCGACGCGCAGCGTGATGCGGCCGTCCTGCGGCAGGCGCTTCTCGGCGATGTCGAGCTGCGCCATGATCTTGATCCGCGAGATCAGCGCGCCGTGCAGCGCCTTCTTCGGGCGCACGACGTCGCGCAGCGTGCCGTCGACGCGAAAGCGCACGACCGACGCATTCTCGAACGGTTCGATGTGAATGTCCGACGCCTGTTCGCGTGCAGCTTGCGTGAGCAGCGCGTTGATCATCCGGATGATCGGCGCGTCGTCTTCCGACTCGAGCAGATCCTCGACTTCGGGAATGTCCTGCATCAGCCGCGACAGATCGACTTCGCCTTCGACCTCGCCGACCACCTGCGCGGCGCTGCCGTCCTGGCGTGCGTACGCATGGTTGATCGCCTGCGCGAGCTCGTCGGCCGGCACGCGATGCACGGAGATCGAGCCGAAGTTGCGCGCGATCTCCGCGAGCGCGGCATCGCTCGTGCGTTCGCTGATCCACACCTCGAGCGTGTCGTCGAGCTGGTGCGCGATCAGCACCTGGCCGCTCTTCGCGAAGCCGTACGGCAACAGTCGCGCGGCGAGCGGCGACGGCGGCTGCCGTTCGCCCGGCGCGCCGTCGTGGGTGGAAGAGGCGTGCACGTCGCTCACTGCGACGCTCCCGGCGTGGCCGTCAGCGGCTGTTGCGGCACGACTTGCTGCGGCACGCTCTGCGGCTGTGCGGGCGCCGCTTCCGGCAACGGCTGGGCCGGCACCGGCGCGACCTGGCGCTGCAGCTGCTGGCGACGCATCTTGTCGAGATCGAACAGGTTGCCGGCGGCCGTGCCGCCCTGGCTCGGGCCGATCGGCATCGGCGGGACGACCGGATCGTCCTTGTCGCGAATCACGTTGTTGTCCGACTTGTACGCCCCCGTCACGCCCTGGATGTAGTCGTAGCGGTTGGACGTGACTTCCTGCGCGGTATTGCGATCGGAGATGATCACCGGGCGCAGGAACACCATCAGGTTGGTTTTCGCGCGCACCTTCGATTCGGAACGGAACAGCTGGCCGATCCACGGGATGTCGCCGAGCAGCGGCACCTTGCTGTTCGACACCTGGTAGTTGTCCTGCATCAGGCCGCCGAGCACGATGATCTCGCCGTTGTCCGCGAGGATCGTCGACTGGATCGAGCGCTTCGTGAAGGTCGGGCCCGTCTGCGCGCTCGTGGTGCCCGCGACGACCGCCGAATCCTCGGTGTAGAGCTGCAGCTTGAGGATCCCGCCGTCGGTAATCTGCGGCTTCACGTGCAGCGTCAGGCCGACGTCGCGACGATCGTAGGTATTGAACGCGTTGTTCGTATTGCCGCTCGTCAGGTTCGAATACGAGCCCGTCGCGATCGGCACGTTCTGGCCGACGACGATCTTCGCTTCCTCGTTGTCGAGCGTGATCAGGTTCGGCGTCGACAGCACGTTCGCGTCGCTCACGCCCGCGAAATACTGCAGCAGCGCACCGAGCCCCTGCACGCCGAACATGTTGTGCAGCCAGCCGATGTTGAGCCCCTGGCTCAGCGCCCCGAGATTGTTCGCGAGCCCGCCGCCGGTGATGCCGCCGGCGGCGTTGGTCACGCCGCCCGCCGTCAGGTTGATGATGCTGTTGCCCAGGCCCAGCCCCGGGTTCAGGTTCGTGCCGCCGAGAAACTGGCCGCTCGCCACCTGCCACTGGATGCCGAGGTTGCCCTGCGACGTCGAGTTCAGCTCGACGATCAGCGCTTCGATATAGACCTGCGCACGCCGTGCATCGAGCTGGTCGATCACCGAGCGCAGGTTCCGGTAGACCGGATCCGATGCGGTAATGATCAGCGAATTGGTCGCCGCATCGGCCTGGATCATCCCGCCCGGCTGGTTGTCGTCGCCCTTGTCCTTGTCGCCGCCGAGCAGGCCGCCGCTGCCGAGCCCGCCGCTGCTGGACGTGCCGCCGTACGACGACGAGGAAGACGAGCCGCCGAGGCCGCCCGACGGCAGCGGCGGGGTGCCCGACGTGCCGGTCGAGAAGTTGCCGCTCGACGACGAGCCGCCGTTCTGGTTGAAGCTGTTTGCATCGTTGGACGACGCCGACGAGCCGCTGTCGCTGCCGCTGCCCTTGCCGAGCATCCCGCGCAGCGTCTTCGCGAGCTTCACCGCATCGGCGTTGCGCAGCGGCACGACATGCATGTTGCCGGGCACCGCGCTCGGCGCATCGAGCTGCTGCACGAGGCGCTTGGCGGCCGCGAGGCGCGATGCGCTCGACGCGCGCAGCATCAGCGAGTTGGTGCGCGGGTCGGCCGTGACCGACACCTTCAGCGTCGCGTCGCTGTTGCCGATCGCGCCGGGGTCGAGCATTTTCTGCAACTGCTGGGCGAGGTCGATCGCGTTCGCGTTGCGCAGCGGCACGACCTGCACCTGCGCGCCCGCGGCGCTGTCCACGCCGGCGATGATCTGCGCGATGCGCCGCACGTTGTCCGCGTAGTCGGTCACGACGATCGTGTTGTTCGCCGGGTACGCGGTGACCGTGTTGTTCGGCGAGATCAGCGGCCGCAGCACGGGCAGCAGGTTGTTCGCCGATTCGTTGTGCAGCTCGAACACCTGCGTGATCACCTGGTCGCCGCGCGCCTGCGGCGCATTGCCGACGTAGGTCGGCACGCCCTGCAGTTTCGCGTCGGCCTCGGGCACGACCTTCAGCACGCCGTGATCCTGCACGAGTGCGAAGCCCTGCATGCGCAGTGCCGACTGCAGCGTCTTCAGCGCCTGGTCTTCCGGCACCGGCCGTTCGGCCACGAGGTTGAGCTGCCCCTTCACACGAGGGTCGACGATGATGGTCTTGCCGGTTGCGGCGCCGATCGCCTTGGCGACCTGGTCGATATCCGCATTCACGAAATTGAGCGTGACCTGAGCGTAGGCGGCCTGCGAGACGATGATGCCGGCGACGATCAAGGTCGTGGCGACACGCCGCATAACGAAGCGATTTCTTGTCATGGATGAATGGGTCGATGCCGGCTCAGGCCACTTCCGGCGGTAGTGCTGGGATCCAAGTCCGAAAGAGGCGACATTAGCAGTTTTTCATGTCCGAAATATCACATTGATCCGAAGACTGTCTCACATACGACATGTATCCGGCGAACCGTATGCGATATGTAAGATTCAACGCTATTCTCGGCATGCGGCCATCGCCCCCGTTTCACGATGAACCGACACGGAAATGCGGTATAACCGGGCGGCCGTATTCCTGTATGTCGCAAGCTGACGGACTGTCGGTATGATACGGGCGGCACGTTTCTCGTCGCACGAATAACAGGCACGGGTTTTCCCGACCCTCACGCATTTTCTTGTCGATTCCGCACCATGAACAGACGGTTCGTTTCGGTCGTGTTGATCGCCGCCGGCGGGTGTTTCGCCAGCGCGAACGCTCGCGCGGACTGTTTCGACGAAGCCGCTAAATATCAGCAGGTCAATCCGCTGATCCTGCGCGCGATCGCGTGGCAGGAGTCGCGCAACCGGCCCGAGGCGCTGAACAAGAACACGAACGGCTCGGTCGACTACGGCCTGATGCAGATCAATTCGATTCACCTGCCGACGCTGTCGCGCTATGGAATCGGCCGCGACACGCTGATGGAGCCGTGCAAGAACGTGTACATCGCCGCATGGCATCTCAAGCAGAAGATGAACCGCTACGGCAACACGTGGCAGGCGGTCGGCGCCTATCATTCGGAAACCCCGTCGCTGCGCGACAAGTATGCACGGCAGATCGCCGGCATCCTGACGCAGTGGAAGCTGCTGCCGCCCGTGCAGTGACCCCGCGCCGCAGCGCGACCTGACGCCGTAGCGGCCGGCCGGCGCGCGTTTGATGCACAATGCGGATCTCACGCCGCAATTTCGCCCGTCCGCGGGACGATCGCGCCCCGGAAGGGCGTCGCGGCCGCTTTTTCAATTTTTCCGTTGGTGCATATCGCTATGAATCCGGCAATGAACCAGCCGTTGCCCGTCACCGTGCTGTCCGGCTTCCTCGGCGCCGGCAAGACCACGCTGCTCAATCACATCCTCGCGAACCGCGCGGGCCTGAAAGTCGCCGTGATCGTCAACGATCTCGCGGCGGTCAACATCGATGCGTCGCTCGTGCGCGACGCGCAGGCGCTGTCGCACGTCGAGGAACGCCTCGTCGAGATGTCGAACGGCTGCATCTGCTGCACGCTGCGCGACGACCTGCTCGTCGAGATCCGCACGCTCGCGTCGGAAGGCCGCTTCGACGCGATCATGATCGAATCGACCGGTATCGCGGAGCCGATGCCGATCGCCGAAACCTTCACGTTCGTTGACGACGACGGCACGTCGCTGTCGACGATCGCGCGGCTCGACACGCTCGTCACCGTGGTCGACGCGTACAACTTCCTGCGCGACTACGGCTCGGACGATGCGCTCGCGACGCGCGGCATCGCCGCATCGGAAGAGGACGACCGCACGCTCGTCGAGCTGCTGATCGAGCAGATCGAATTCTGCGACGTGCTGGTGATCAACAAGGCCGATCTCGTCGCCGCGGACGACCTCGCTCGTCTGCAGCACATCCTCGCGCGACTCAACCCGCGCGCGCACCAGGTCGTGTCGACGTTCGGCAACGTGCCGCTCGACGAAGTGCTGAACACGGGCCGCTTCGATTTCGACGAGGCCGCGAACGCGCCGGGCTGGCTCGCGTCGCTCGATCACGATCACACGCATTGCGACGACCCGGACTGCCATGACGAACATCATGCGCACGTGCACGGCGAAGCCGACGAATTCGGCATCGGTAATTTTGTTTACCGCGCGCGCCGGCCGTTTCATCCGGCGCGACTCTGGGCGCTGCTGCATCAGGAGTGGCCGGGCGTGCTGCGCAGCAAGGGCTTCTTCTGGCTCGCGACGCGCAACGACATCGCGGGTTCGCTGTCGCAGGCGGGCGGCGTCTGCCGGCATGGCCCGGCGGGGCTTTGGTGGGCGGCGCAGGATCGCGCGGAATGGCCGGACGACGACGAGCTGCTCGGTGAAATCCGCGCCGAATGGCACGGCGATCTCGACGATCGCGCAGTGGGCGATCGCCGGCAGGAACTCGTGCTGATCGGCATCGCGATCGACGCGGATGCATGGCGCGCGAAGCTCGATGCGTGCCTGCTGACCGATGCGGAATTCGCGCTCGGCGCGGCCGGATGGCACGCGTTCGACGATCCGTTCCCGGCGTGGGATGTCGATTCCCACGACGACGACGATCACGGCGACACGCAGATCGTGCACGCGTAACGCGTTGTAAAAACAACCGTTAAATCTTGCAAGAGGGGCGCGGACTGTGGCGAAAATGCCGCGCGCGCCCAACAAAAAACCCGCCTCTCGGCGGGTTTTTCTTGGAACAGGCGCTGGTTTAACGCTTGTTGACGGCGTCCTTGAACGCCTTGCCAGCCGTGAACTTGACCGTCTTGGCTGCCGGGATCTTGATGGTTTCGCCCGTCTTCGGGTTGCGGCCCGTACGTGCTGCGCGCTTGCCCGAACCGAAGCTGCCGAAGCCGATCAGCTGAACCGCATCACCCTTCGACACGGCCTTCTTGATGACTTCGAGCAGCGTGTCCAGCGTTTCGCCGGTTTGAGCCTTGCTGGCGCCCGTTTGGGCGGCGACGGCGTCGATCAGTTCCTGTTTGTTCATTAAGGTTCCTTTATCAGGTTAGGTTGACACGAACAGCGCGAACGCGCCGATTATACGTGCGCGAACCGTGCCGTCGAGAGTCAGACTCCGACGACACAGCGCCGAATCCTGGCCCGCGCGACGCGCCCTCCGGTGAGCCGGTGGCCACCCCGCGGTACGGCGTTGCTATGATAGCGCAGCGCAAACCCAATAACGACAAGGGTTTCAAAGATTTTCATCGGTATTTCGCCGAATGAATCATCGACTGCCCGTTTTTTGACCAGCGCCAGCCGGACAGGATACGCAGCGCGGTCCGCCCGTGCGCCGCGCCGTTGGCTTTTTCCAACGACCGGTCGGACGGCCCCGCGCAATCCCTTGCCAGGCTTGGCTGCCACGTTTTTTGTTTCGCATGACCGACCGACTTGTTCCCGCCACGCTCGCGCTTCGCGACGACGGCACGCTCGCCTCGCCCGAGTTCGGCGATCTCCACCGCGGTGCATCCGGCGCGCTGGCGCATCGCGTGTTCGTCGCGGGCAACGGGCTGCCGGCGCGCTGGCAGGGCCGCCGCACGTTCACGATCGTGGCGACCGGATTCGGCGCGGGCGGCAGCTTTCTCGCGGCCTGGGCCGCATGGCGCGACGATCCCGCGCGCTGCGAGCGGCTGCATTTTGTCGCAGTCGAGCCGCATCCGTTCACGCGCGACGACCTGCGCCGTGCAGCTTCCCATATCGTTGCGGACACAACCATATCGGCGGATGTCGATGCACTTGCCGACGCGTGGCCGATGCTCGTACCGGGCCTTCATCGACTCGAATTCGACGAAGGGCGCGTCGTGCTCACGCTCGCGTTCGGCGATGCAATCGACATGCTGGGGAAGATCGTCGCGCGCGCCGACGCGTTCTGTCTCGACGGCCTCGCGTCATCGAGCGACGCGGATCTTCAGTCGACCGACGCAGTTCGCGCGCTGTCGAAAATCGCCGGGGAACACGCCACGTTTGCAGCGCATGCGAGTTCCGATGCGTTGAAACACGCGCTCGGCAAATCGGGTTTCACGTATCGCGAAGTCGACGATCTGCTCGTCGGCGAATATGCGCCGCGCTGGCGCGCGCGCCGGCACGAGCCGCCGCTCGCCCTGCCTGTTGCGACACGCCGTGCGATCGTGATCGGCGCGGGGCTGGCGGGCTGCGCGGTCGTCGAACGTCTGGCCGCGCGCGGCTGGGAAGTCACGCTGATCGAGCGGCACGAGCGGATCGCGAGCGACGCGTCGGGCAATCCGGCAGGGGTATTCCATCCTTTGATGACACGCGACGACAACGTCGCGAGCCGGCTCACGCGCGGCGGCTTCCTGCATGCGATCGCACGCTGGCGCGCACTCGAACGTGCCGGCCACGCATTCGCGCGCAGCACGCACGGGATGATCCATCTCGCGGAATCCGCCGACGACTTCGAGCGGATGCGCGAGGCATTCGATGCGTTCGGCGCACCGCCCGACTATGTGTCGCTCCTCGGCGTCGACGCCGCGCGCGCGCATCTGAACCTGCCGGTCGCGCAGGGCGGCCTGCTGTTTCCGCACGGCGGCGCCGTCTGGCCGGCCGGCCTTTGCGCGGCCCAATACGCGGCGGCCGGCGAGCGCGTGCGCTTGCTCGCGTCCACCCGCGTTGCCAAGCTCGAACGCCGGGGCGACGCGTGGCATGCACTCGACGATGCGGGCGGCACGCTGGCAGAAGCGCCTGTCGTCGTGGTCGCGAATGCCGGCGACGCCGCGCGTCTCGCCGGGCTGCAACATGTCGCGCTGCAACCGGTGCGTGGCCAACTCACGTTGCTGCCGGCCGGCAGCACGGCACCGTTGCCGTGCCCCACGATCGGCGACGGTTACGCGGTGCCGCTCGACGACGGCACGCTGCTGATCGGCGCGACGTTCGAACCCGACGACGTCGATCCCGCGATGCGCGCGGCCGGCCACCTCGAAAACATCGAGCGCGTACGGCATCTGCTACCGGGCCTGATCGGCGACCTGCCGGATCCCGACGCACTGCGCGGCCGCGTCGCGTTCCGCTGGGTCGTCGGCGACCGCCTGCCGCTGCTCGGCCCGCTTGCCGACGAAGCAGGCGCCATCGCCAATGCTCGCGCGCTGGGCGGCGCACAGGCGCGCGACCTGCCGCGCCTGCCCGGGCTCTACGGCGCATTCGGCTTCGGCTCGCGCGGCCTCGTATGGGCGGCACTCGGCGCCGAACTGATCGCCTCGCAACTCGAAGGCGAGCCGTGGCCGCTCGAGCGCGAACTCGCCGATGCCGTCGACCCCGCACGCTTCCTGATCCGCGCATTGCGCGCGCGCCGCGTCGGCCAGGCCGGTTGACCGCTCACTCGAGCCGCTCACAGTTTCCCGACTTTTTCGCGCAAGGTTATCCACTCGACGCTGTGGATAACCGCACGAAATCCGCGCGCACTTCGTGTGTAATCACAGTGGACGTAAACTGGGCAACTCGGCACAGCTGTGAAGCGGCCCAAAAGTTGCTCAACTCAAATGTCTGTGCACGAACAGCCTGTGCAACCGGTTATGGTTTCGCCAACGCATTGATCCATCAGCGTAAACCGGAGTTATCCACAGAACTGTGGGTCCTTTGTTAACTTCTACTATGTATATATACAAGTAAACCTTTGAAACCAAAGACCTGTGGTGCCGCACAGCGCCGCGAGTCGATTCAATGGGTTCCAGACCGAAAAAGCTGTGGCACAATCGGTTTCCTTCGCGTTCATCCGGCCAGGCGCCGGACATGCTTCAATGGAACGGTCGGCACGATTTCGAATCTGAATCTTCGAGACTGCGCAGTCCGTTCACACACCAGGCCGACAATCCAGATCGGCAACCTGAACGACTTTCCGCCCTGTGGTGGAAAAGGCGGATCCCATGTCCCGCCGTCGTCGACACAACAATCACATTCGGGGCGATACCCAGCCGGCGCGCATCCATTTCTGACGCTTGACCCCGCGTCGCTGGCGGTCGCTTCCAAAGGAGAAGTCACCACGATGAAGTCGGCGTTCTCATTCCTGCCCAACTGGCCGCTTACGCCGGATGCCGTGTTCTGGGCCGGGCTCGCGTTGTTCGCGGCCGGCCTGTGTGGCGAGCTTTGCTATCGCGCATGGCGTCTGCCTCGCATCACCGGTTATGCGGTGATCGGCCTCATCGCCGGATCGTTCGGATTCGGCGTGATCGATGCCAGCACCGACGAAACCTCGCGGCTCCTGATCGACGTCGCGCTCGGCCTCTTGCTGTTCGAGCTCGGCAGCCGCCTCGACCTGCGCTGGATCCGGCGCAATCCTTGGCTCATCGCGTCGAGCCTCGCCGAAGCCACGCTGACGTTCGTGCTGGTGCTGTTCGTGATGCTCGCGCTCGGTGTGTCGGGAATGGTCGCGTTGGTGCTGTCGGCGATCGCGATCGCGACGTCGCCATCGATGGTGATCCAGCTGAAGACCGAACTGCGCGCGGAAGGGCAGGTGTCGCAACGCCTCATCACGCTCACCGCGCTCAACAGCGTCTATGCGATCGTGCTGACCAAGCTCGTGACGAGCTGGCTCCACCAGGAAGCGTACGGCAACGTTTTCGCGACGATCCTGCAGCCGCTCTACCTGCTCGCGGGTTCGTTCATCGTCGCGTATGTCGTTGCGCGTTCGTGCAACTACCTGTTCCGCCACATGACGGCAACGATGCGCGACGAGCATTCGTTCGTCGCGTTGTTCGGGCTCGTGATGCTCGCGATCGCCGTTGCCCAGGCGCTGAAGCTGTCGACGCTACTGACGCTGCTGCTCGCCGGCATCATCGTGAAGAACCTCGAAGCGCGTCCGCAACTGTGGCCCGAGCACTTCGGTACGGCCGGCTGGCTGCTGACGGTGACCCTGTTCGTCCTCACGCTCACGTCGTTCACGTGGGGCGACATCGCGCTCGGCGGGCTGCTCGCGATCGTGCTGATCGTCACGCGGCTCGTCGCGAAGCTGGCCGGCGTCGTCGCGTTCGCGAAGCCGAGCGGCATCGGGATGAAGCAGGGCATCGCGCTCGGCATCGCGCTCACGCCGATGTCCGCGCTGTCGTACCTGCTCGTCGACGACACCTACCAGCTCTATCCGAATTTCGACCCGCACCTGCGCGCGATCGTGATGTGCACGATCGTGATCCTGCAGCTCGTCAGCCCGTTCATCGTGTACCGCTGCCTGTCGGCGGTCGGTGAACGCAGCGACGGCAACTGATTCCGGAACCTGCCATGGCACTCGAAACCTTCGTCAATTCCGAGCCCTTTACGTTCGGCGTCGAACTGGAGATCCAGGTCGTCAACACGCACAACTACGACCTGACCAAAGCGGCCTCCGACCTGATGCGCCTGATCCAGGGCGAGACCTTCCCGGGCAACATCACGCCGGAAATCACCGAGAGCATGATCGAGCTGTCCACCGGCATCTGCCATTCGCACGAGCAGGCGGTGAGCGAGCTGCATGCGATCCGCGACGTGCTCGTGAAGGCGGCCGACCAGCTCAACGTCGGGCTGGCCGGCGGCGGCACGCATGCGTTCCAGCAATGGAGCGACCGGCAGATCTACGATGCGCCGCGCTTCCAGTACATCTCCGAGCTGTACGGCTATCTCGCGAAGCAGTTCACCGTGTTCGGCCAGCACGTGCACATCGGCTGCCCCGATCCCGACAGCGCGCTGTTCCTGCTGCACTCGATGTCGCGCTTCATTCCGCACTTCATCGCGCTGTCCGCGTCGTCGCCGTTCGTGCAGAACGTCGACACCGGCTTCCATTCGGCACGCCTGAATTCGGTGTTCGCGTTCCCGCTGTCGGGCCGCGCGCCGTTCGTGCTGACCTGGGACAGCTTCGAGGAGTACTTCACGAAGATGGTGAACACCGGCGTCGTCAACTCGATGAAGGATTTCTACTGGGACATCCGGCCCAAGCCCGGCTACGGGACGATCGAGGTGCGCGTGATGGACACGCCGCTGTCGGTCGACCGCGCGGCGGCGATCGCCTGCTACATCCAGACGCTCGCGCGCTACCTGCTGACCGACCGGCCGCTGAAGCTGTCCGAGGACGACTACCTCGTCTACACGTTCAACCGTTTCGAGGCGTGCCGCTTCGGGCTCGAGGGCACCTGCGTGAATCCTCAGACGGGTGAGCGCCGCACGATCGCCGAAGACATCCTCGACACGCTCGACCGGATCGCGCCGCATGCGGCCGCGCTCGGTTCGCGCGCGGCGCTCGACGAGATCGGTGCGCTCGCCAAGGCGCGCGTGAACGACGCATCGTGGTTGAGAACCGTTTTCAAACAGGAAAAATCGCTCAATGAGACGGTCCGCCAGCAGTGCTTACGTTGGCGCGAGTGAAAAAATGTTTTGCAGATTACGGGGTCGACCAAGTCGCGATTCACTGAACGAGCAGCGGCCCCGATTGCCGCCGAAATCGTTGCCGGTTGTCCTGAAAATCTGTGGATAACCTGATATTCCTCAGCAAAGTCAACGGTCTGTGCGCGGGATAACCCGGTGGATCATTGCGGTCGGCCCGATGGCCGATCCGAACAGGAAAATGCCCTTGCGCACCGTTCGGCGGGCGTTCGGCATAGCAGGCACAACGAAAAATTTTGGTTATCCAACGATTTTCCACAGAATGAAGGGGATAACTTAGCTGTGCGATTTTCCGCTCTCGCTTAGAATGTCGGCTTTGCGGACACCGGAACGATGCGTGTCTTACCGGTCGCCGCGAACGCGACCGCCGCGTGTGCCCTCGCGACGGCCGTGCTGACATACTCGCAAGAGCATGTCTGTTTTGAGATAGACATTCGATCTCCACACTACGGCCGCTCGGCAAACCGGGCGGCGGCAAAGCGAAAAGACTATGAGCGAAGGCGTTTACGGGAATCAGGCTTCGGGACGTGTGACCCACAGCCTGCTGCGGTTGAGTACGGCCATGCGAAGCCAGGCATGGGATTGGGCGGAAGGCGCAGGCCTCACGCCGACGCAGGGCGAGATTCTCGTGCTGCTGCTGCAGCGCAAGGGCCCGATGCGGCTCGGCGAGATTGCGCGCGAGACGCAGCTGACCGCGGCGACCACGAGCGATGCGGTGAGCACGCTCGAAACGAAGGGGCTCGTCGAGAAGCGCCGTGCGCTGGACGACGGCCGCGCGCTGGCCGTGCGCCTGTCGGCCCGTGGCCGGACGGCCGCGAAGAAGGCGCTGCAATGGCCTGAATTCCTGACGAAAGCGGTCGGCAAGCTCGGCGCGGACGAGCAGGGCGCACTGTATCGCGCGCTGCTGAAGACGCTGCGTGAACTGCAGGTGGCCGGTGCGACGCCGCCGCAGCGCATGTGCCTGACGTGCGCTCACTTCCAGCCGGGCAAGCTGTCGAAGAAGACCGTGCATCATTGCGCGGCGCTCGACATCTCGATGTCCGACAGCGATCTGCGTCTCGACTGCTCGGTGCAGGAAGAGGCCGACGCGGCGACGCAGAAGAAGACCTGGAAGATTTTCGCCGGCTGACGTCCGTCGATCGACCGGGAGGCCGATGATGAACGCTGAAGTCGTGGCGATCCGCCACGTGCATTTCGAGGATCTCGGGAGCTTCGAGCAGGTGCTCGGCGAACGGGGCAGGCGGGTGCGCTACGTCGACGTCGGGTCGTCGCGGGTCGAGGTGCTCGACGTGCTCGAGCCGTCGCTCCTCGTCGTGCTCGGCGGGCCGCTCAGCGTGTACGACGATGCGCAGTATCCGACGATCGCGCCGCTCGCGGCGCTCGTGCGCCAGCGCATCGACGCCGGGTTGCCGATTCTCGGGATCTGTCTCGGTTCGCAGTTCATCGCCCGGGCACTCGGTGCGCGCGTCTATCCGGCTGCCCGGCATGAACTCGGCTGGACGCCGTTGACGCTCACCGATGCCGGTCGCGCGTCGCCGCTGCGCCATCTCGATGGTGCGGCGACGTCGATGCTGCACTGGCATGGCGACACGTTCGACCTGCCGGGCGGGGCGATTCATCTCGCATCGACCCCGGCCTGCCGTCACCAGGCATTCGCATGGGGCCGGCACGTGCTGGCGCTGCAGTGCCATCCGGAAATCCGCACCGACCGTTTCGAACCGTGGCTGATCGCGAACGCCGGCGAAATCGCGGCGACGCCCGGCATCGACGCGCGCCAGTTGCGCGCCGATACCGCTCAGCACGGCCCCGCGCTCGAGGCGGCCGCGCGACGCATGTTCGCGGAGTGGCTCGACAGCGTCGGACTCTGACGCCGCCAGCGGCACCGCCGTTCGCCGCGCAGGGGTTGCCCGGCCCGCATTCGTTGCAGGCCGGCGCATCGCCGTATGCGCCGCCTTTTCTTCGTTGCCGGCAACCTGCCGCCGGTCGTACCTGACCATCCGCTTACTGCCGAGCGCGCCGTCGGCAAGCTTGCCGCCTGCATGCTACGCTCGTCCGCTCTTACCTTTCCTGGCGAGCGGCTTCCATGACTGCGCTGTTTTCCCCGTTCACGCTGCGCGGCGTGACCCTTCCGAACCGGATCGTGATCTCCCCGATGTGCCAGTATTCGGCCGAACGCGGCGAGGCGACCGACTGGCACATGATTCACCTCGGCCATCTCGCGCTGTCGGGCGCGGGGCTGCTCTGCATCGAGGCGACCGCGGTGGAACCCGACGGGCGCATCACGCATGGCGACCTCGGCCTCTGGGACGACGCGACCGAAGCCGCGTTGAAGCCGGTGCTGGCCGCGATCCGCAAGCATTCGCCGGTCCGCGTCGCGATGCAGCTGTCGCATGCGGGGCGCAAGGCGTCGAGCAACGTGCCATGGCAGGGCGGCCAGCTCGTGTCCGTCGCCGACGGCGGCTGGTTGCCGCATGCGCCGTCGGCCGTGCCGCACAAGGACGGCGAGACGCCGCCGCTCGCACTCGATGCTGCCGGCCTCAAGCGGATCCGCGACGCGTTCGCGGCCGCGGCGAAGCGGGCCGCACGGCTCGGCATCGACGCGATCGAAGTGCACGCGGCGCATGGCTACCTGCTGCATCAGTTCCTGTCGCCGCTTGCGAACCAGCGCACCGACGAATACGGCGGCTCGCTCGAAAACCGCATGCGCTTTCCGCTCGAGATCTTCGAGATCGTGCGCGCGGCGTTTCCGGAGGACCGGCCGGTCGGCGTGCGCGTGTCCGCGACCGACTGGGTGGAAGGCGGCTGGGAGCTCGACGATACGATCGCGTTCGCGCACGAACTGAAGCGCCGCGGCTGCGACTGGATCGACGTGTCGTCCGGCGGCGTGTCGCCGCTGCAGAAGATTCCGCTGTCGCCCGGCTACCAGGTGCCGTTCGCGCAGGCCGTGAAGCGTGCGGTCGGCATGCCGACGATCGCCGTCGGCCTGATCAACGAGCCCGCACACGCGAACCGGCTCATCGAGGCCGGCGATGCCGATTTCGTCGCGATGGCGCGTGCGATGCTGTACGACCCGCGCTGGCCGTGGCACGCGGCGGCCGAGCTCGGCGCGCAGGTGACGGCGCCGCCGCAATACTGGCGCTCGCAGCCGCGCGAGCACAAGGCGTTGTTCGGCGACATCGCATTCGGCCAGCGTTGAGCACCGCGCGCGCAATATTGCGCGTGATGTTGAACGAAGCAATCGTGAACGTGTAGGATGCGGGTGATTCGCCGCATGCCCCGACGCGGCACCCACCGGTGCCGCGTTTTCGTTTTGCGCGACGCCGGGCCGTGATTACGGCCGGATTCCATTCAAGTCGTCTTCACAAGGATTCGTTCGATGAGTTCACGCAGGATCGCGGTGCGCCGCTCGGGAGTACACGGCAAGGGCGTGTTCGCCGTGGCGCCGATCAAGGCCGGCGAGCGCGTAGTGGAATACAAGGGCGAACGAATTTCGTGGAAGGAGGCGCTGCGCCGCCACCCGCACGACCCGAGCGAACCGAACCATACGTTCTACTTCGCACTGGACGAGGGCGGCGTGATCGACGGCAAGATCGACGGCAACAGCGCGCGCTGGATCAACCACTCGTGCGCGCCGAACTGCGAAGCCGAGGAAGTCAAAGGCCGCGTGTACATCCACGCGCTGCGCGACATCGGCCCGGAAGAGGAACTGTTCTACGACTACGGCCTCGTGATCGACGCGAAGCTGACGAAGAAGCTCAAGCGCGAGTACGCGTGCCATTGCGGCGCGGCGTCGTGCCGCGGCACGCTGCTCGCGACGTCCGACGAGGGCGGGAAGAAGAAAAAGAAGAAGGACAAGAAGGACGGCAAGTCCGAGTCCCGGCCGAAGGACAAGAAAAGCAAGAAGTGACGCAGGGGGCGGCGCATCGTGCGCTGCCGCTGCCGTTTCAGCGGAAGGCTGCCGCATCGTGCAGCCGTGCTTTCCGCCTTCCTCATCCGGCGCGCGGCCCGATCAGCGGCCACCCGCCGCGAGTCTTCAGTTCTTCAGTGCGTCGACGCGGCGGTCGGTGTTTCGCTGGCCGGCTTCTCGGTGCGCGCGACCAGCGGCACCCGCACCACGAAGCGCGAGCCGCCTTCCGATGCATCCTCGTACGAGACGGTGCCGCCGTGCATCGCGATGATGTCGTGCACGATCGCGAGGCCGAGCCCGGCGCCCGTCTCGACGCCGTTGCCGCTTTGCGCGTCGCCGCGGAAGAAGCGCTTGAACAGGTCGGCCTGCTGGTTGGCGGGCACGCCGGGGCCGTTGTCCTCGACGACGATCTCGGCGGCCGGCTGGCCGTCTTCGAGTGTGCCGCGCGCAACGTTCACCGTGATCCGTGCGCCGTCCGGCCGCGCGAGCGGCACGTACTTCAGCGCATTGTCGAGCAGGTTCGCGATCACCTCGCGCAACAGCACGGGGTTGCCGCGCACGACCAGCTTCTCGTCGTCACCCGGATCGTCGGTGCGCTGGAAGCCGAGGTCGACGTGCGACGCAAGCGCGCGCGGCACCCATTCGGCACCTGTCTCGAACGCCATCGCCGCGAGGTCGACGTCGACGAATCGCGCGGCCTGTTCGCCTGGCTCCGCGCGGGCGAGCGACAGCAACTGGTTGGACAGCCGCACCGCGCGGTCGGCGGCCGCGCGCAGTTCGCGCACCGCGGCGAAGGTCTGGTGCGGGTCGCGCGCCACGGCCGCCTGCTCGGCATGCAGCTTCACGGCCGTGAGCGGCGTGCGCAACTGGTGAGCGGCATCGGCGATGAACTTGCGCTGCGCGTCGAGCGCGGTCTTCAGGCGGCCGAGCAGCGCGTTCATCGCGCTCGTCAGCGGCCGGATTTCCAGCGGCACTTCGGTTTCGTCGACCGGTTCCAGCGACGTGTGGGTCTGCCGGTTCAGCGAATCGGCCAGGTGCGTGAGCGGGCCGAGCTGCTGGTTCACGACGCGCCACACGATGCCCCAGCCCGCGAGCAGCAGCAGCAGCAGCGGCATCATGATTGCGACGAGGAATTCGGCCGCGATCCGGTAGCGGTGCCGCACCGGCTGCGCGACCTCGACGACCATCGGCTTGCCGCCTTCGACGTCGTCGACGCGCACCTGCGCAACCCGCACCGCGCGGTTGTCGTACTCGGCCTCGAACACGTACGCGTGATGCATGCGGCGCACGTTGATGCCCTGCAGCGGCAGCTTGGGATCGCCGGCGAGTTCCTGTTCGCCGTCGCTGATCCGGTAGATCAGCGCTTCGGCGGGATCGGAGAACATCGCCTGCGCGAGCGGCGGCACCGTGAACGGCGCGTCGGGGCCGGCGATCTGGATCTGTTTGGAGATGGCGGTCGCGAGATCGGCGAGCGAGCGGTCGATCACGTGCTGCGTGTATTGCCACGCGAGCCAGTAGGCGATCAGGCCGCTCATCAGCGCGAGCATCGACAGCGGGGCGGCGAGGCGCCGAAGCAGCGAGCGGCGCAGGCTGGTGGTCACAGCCGGATCAGGAGACATTTCGACGGGCAAATGGATAAGCGCCGCTCACGGGGAGCGGCGCGGTCGTGCGCCGGGCGGCGACGCGAAGCAGCACGTACACGCGGGCGGCACGTGGCCGCCCGGCGTGCGGTGCCGCTCAGACGCTCGCCGTCTGGCGGATTTCCTGCAGCAGGTAGCCGAAGCCGCGCACCGTGACGATTTCGACACGGCACTGCTCGAGTTTCTTGCGCACGCGGTGTACGTAGACTTCGATCGCGGTGTCGCCGAGATCGCCGCCGAAGTGCGTGAGGTGATCCTGCAGCTGGGCCTTGCTGACCACGCGGCCGTGACGCAGCAGCAGCATCTCGAGCACCGCGAATTCGCGCGGCGACAGTTCGAGCGGCTTGTCGTCGTTGAAGATGCGGCGATCGACGCCCGACAGGCGGACACCGCCAAGCGACACTTCCGGACGCGGCATGTCGCTGTGCGGGCCGCTGCGGCGCATCACCGCGCGGATGCGCGCTTCGAGCTCGGCCGGCTCGAACGGCTTGAGCATGTAGTCGTCGGCGCCGGAGTTCAGGCCCTGGATCCGGTCGTTCAGCTCGTCGCGTGCGGTCAGCACGATGACGGGCGTATGGCGGTTGGTCTGGCGGAAGCGCGTGAGCAGCGTCATCCCGTCGATGCCCGGCAGGCCGAGGTCGAGGATCACGAGTTCGTGGCGGTTCTGTGCCAGCGCCTGTTCGGCAAAGATGCCGTCATGCACCATGTCGACGGTGAAGCCAGCCTGCTCGAGGCTGCTCTGGATACCGCGTGCGATGGGGCGGTCGTCTTCGATCAGAAGGAGTCGCATGAAGTTCGCTCAAGTACAATGGGTTGGCGGTTCAGGCACGCGGACAGCACGACGCCGTTTCCACAGGGGCGCCGCAACACCTGACATCAAGCATGGCGGCCAGCGAACGATTAAATCCAAACATGTCCGATATTTCGATCAACGACCTAGAAGCCGCGATCAATTTCTGGCGCGCCCGCTCGCCGTCGAGCGGCGACGAACTCAAACTCTGCGAAGAGGCCAGCGCGCTTTCCAAGCCGTATGCGCTGCTGATTGTACAGCGCGAAAGCGCGCTGCAACTGGAAGGATTGGACCCCAAGGCGCGGAATGCGTACGAGACTTACGTGCGCCTTAAGGATGGCTTGGAAAGCTGAAGGCTTTCGCTCACTACATCCTAGAAAACGTTCATCGAAATGAAAAGTTGACGCGCCGCGCATCGAAAGACGCGCGGCGGTAGAGGAAGGCCTCAGGCGGCTGGTTGCGCGTGTGCGCCGGCACGGTCGATGAACAGCGCCAGTTCGATGTCGCGTTCGGTCAGCCCGTCGGCATCGTGGGTCGACAGCGTGACATCGACACGGTTGTACACGTTGAACCATTCCGGATGGTGGTTCATTTCCTGCGCCTTGATCGCGACGCGCGTCATGAAGCCGAACGCTTCGTTGAAATCGGCGAAGCGCAGGCTGCGCTGGATCGCATCGCGGCCCGGGACGGCCGTCCAGAGCGGCAGGCCTTCGAGCCGGGTCTTGCGTTCTTCTGATGTGAGCTTGTGGATCATCTTGCACCTCTCGGTCGGTAACGGCGCCCGCGCACGGCTGCGCCGCGCGGCGAAGCCGGCACCGGTCATTGTTTCATAGTTGTGGGATGGGCATCCGGGGGCGGGTATCCGGGGACGGCCGTCCGGGAACGGCGATCGGGAGGCCGGCCGTGGCGCGTTCCGGCGCCCTCGAACGTCACGCATCGGCGTCGTCCGGCCAGCCTTCGCCCGTGCCGCGATGCAGCACGCGATCGGTCTCGAGCACCGCGCCGGCCGCGAACTCGGGCAGCGCCGCCAGCCGGTCGGCCAGCGCGCGGCCGTCGACGTCGGCGAGCGCGAACAGCTGCGCGAAATCGTCGATCACGAAGTAGGTCTTCTGGAACGTATCGATCCGGTACTTCGTGCGCATCACGCGCTCGAGGTCGAAGCCGAGCCGGTTCGGCGCCGCGCTTTCGAGGCTGTACAGGCTTTCGCCCTTGCTCGACACGATCCCGGCGCCGTAGATCGACAGCCCGTTCGTGCCGCGCGGATCGCGAATCAGCCCGAATTCCACCGTATACCAGTAGAGCCGCGCGAGGCGCGCCAGCGCTGCTTCATCGTCGGCGACCGCGAGCGCGGTGCGGCCGTACGCCTGCATGTAGTCGGCGAACACCGGGTCGATCAGCAGCGGCACGTGGCCGAACAGGTCGTGGAAGCAGTCGGGTTCCTGCAGGTAGTCGAGCTGGTCGGGGCGGCGCATCCACCAGGTAACGGGGAAGCGCCGGTTCGCGAGATGCTCGAAGAACACCCGGTCGGGCACGAGGCCCGGCACCGCGACGATCTCCCAGCCCGTCGCCGGTTTCAACTGACGGTTCACGTCGTCGAACGACGGCACGCGGTCGGCCGGCAGGTCGATCTTCCCGAGTCCCGCGACGAACGCGTCGCATGCGCGCCCGCGCAACAGCGCCGACTGGCGTGCATAGAGCTGCTTCCACACCGCGTGGTCGACCTGGCCGTAACGTGCAAGCGGCTGGTCGATGGTGAAATCGGCGCGGGTTTCGAGGCCCGCATCGAACTGCTCCTGCAGTTTCGCGGTGACGACGGTGGACATGATCTGGCTCTGCACGTGGCGGGTTGGAACCATGCAAGTGTAGAGCGAGCTTCGCGCGGAATGGGCGCATAGTTGGCGTAAATTCGCTCAGTGATGCGATAATCGCGCATCAAACAACGAATCAATGCGGAGAATGCTCATGCTGGAACTCGATCACTTCGATCTCGCGCTGCTGGACGTGCTGCAGCGCTTCGGCCGCGCGACGCATCAGCAGCTCGGCGAGGAGGTGCCGCTGTCGCCGTCGCAGATCGGCCGGCGGCTGCAGCGGCTCGAGGCGGCCGGCGTGATCGAAGGCTACCGTGTGATGCTGCGCCCCGAAAAGCTCGGGCTCGGCGTCACCGCGTTCACGAGCCTCAAGCTCAAGCACCACGGCGATTCGATCATCGAGCAGTTCCAGCAGCAGATCGACGTGCTGCCCGAAGTGCTCGAATGCCACGCGGTGGTGGGCGATGCCGACTACCTGCTGCGGATCGTCGCGCCCGACCTGAACGCGTTGTCGCAGTTCGTGATGAAGAAGCTGATGCGCGTGCCGGGCGTCGACAGCGTGCGATCGAACATCGTGTTGACGACCTTCAAGCGCAACGGTGCGCTGCCGCTCGCGCACCTGGCGCCCGGCGCCGCCTGACGCGGCAACCGCGCGGCGGCAGGGTTGAAGGCGGCGCGGGTTGCGCCGCCTTGGGGCAGGGCCGGATCAGGCCACTTCGTGCGGCGTGTCGGCGTTCAGCAGGTCGACGTACGCGACCGCGACGAGATCGTCCTGCGACACGCCGAGCTTCGCGAACACGTCGTGTGCTTCGGCTTCGCCGCCGGCTTCGTCGTCGTCGGGGCCGAGCACGACTTCCAGCTCGATGAAATCGCCGAGACCGTCGACACGGTCGAGGTGAATGCGCGTGCGGCCCGCGAGGTACACGTGCCGTTCCTTCGTCACGATCCCGCGCGTGGTCAGCGCGGTGGCCAGCAGCGCGTGCATCGCATCGGGATTTGTCACCGGGCTGCGCGTGTAGTACGACGCCTTCGGGCCGTCGCGGTCGTCGCGCTGGTAGAAGATCAGTTCGGCCGGCGTGCCGTCCTCGAAGCGGCGCAGCTTCAGCCGGCCGCGCGGCACGTCATAGAAGAAATCCTGCTGGCGATAGAACAGCGGCGCTTCGGTCGCGAGGGTCGCCGCGCGTTCGCGCAGCCGGTCGAATTCGCGGGCGCGGGCTTTGATCTCGATGTTGCGGGCCATGCGGGTCTCCTTCAATCGGGGTCTCGCGGTGTGCGAACGCACAATCTAGCAAAAAGCCCGCGAAGGTGGCGTGACGAGCGGCGGGACGCGGCGACACGACGCGGCCGGGAGGTTCGGCCCCGTGATTGCACGGTTCACGCGCACGCGACGGCCCGCACGGTCGCCGGCTGCCGGCCGGAGACGGGGTTGGGCGTTGACGCCCGGTGCGCGGCCAGCCGACGTGCCATCAGCAGGACTCATATCGCCCACTGCGCTTCGATCAGCCGCAGCGCGGCCGCGATCGCCGGTTCGTCGCGCCGCGCGGCGAGCGTCACGAACGTCAGCTCGGTCGGCACCGTCACGGGTTCGACGATCGTCAGCGCATGCGCGTGCGCTTCGGCCAGCGCGGTCGAGTCGCGCGCGAGCGTCAACCCGATCCCCGATTTGACGAGATCGAGCATCGACTGCTCCTGATCGACTTCGGCAACCTTGAGCGGTTGCGCGCCGGCCTCCGCGAAGCGACGCGACAGCAGCCGGTGGTGCGCGGATGCCGGCGGGGTCCAGATCCACGGCAGCGTGGCAAGCGAGCGCCAGTCGTGTGCGCGCTGCACGCGCTCCTTCCAGCCGGCCGGTGCGAGCACGCGGTACTGGAAATGCGTGAGCGTGACGGTGTGGAACAGCGCACCGTCGAGCGGATCGTCCTCGCCCGGCCGGCCGATGTAGTAGCCGACGTCGAGCGCCTGCGTGCGCACCTGTTCGATCACCCAGCCCGACATCCCATGGCGCAGCGCCGTCTCGATCTGCGGGTGGGTTTCGACGAGCGCGCGCAGGAAGCCGCCGAGCCGCAGGAAACCCGGATCGAGGATCGTGCCGATCCGCAGCCGGCCGCGCACCTCGTGCCGCAGCGCAGCAGCGGCGCGCTGCACGTCGGCGGCCGCGGCAAGCGCGCGTTCCGCATGCGGCAGCAGCGTCTGGCCGTCGCGGGTGAGCACGAGGCCGCGCGACGTGCGCGTGAACAGCGTGACGCCGAGCGTTTCCTGCAGATGCTTGATCTGCAGGCTGACCGCCGGCTGCGTCAGGTGCAGCTGCACGGCGGCGCGCGTCAGGTTGCCTTCGCGCGCGACCGTCGCGAACGCGCGGAGCAGGGTGAGATCCATCGTCGTGATATGAGCGCAGCTTATAACGCAGTTCAGCATAACTCATTGGATCGGCGGCCGGCGGCCGGAGTACGCTTCATCGGTCGTGGCGCGCGGGGTCGCAAGCGCGGCTCGCGACGCACTATGCTGAAAATGACGCGCGGCGTTGCGCCGCGTGACAGGAGACAAACCGTGACTACCCAACGCACGCTAGAAGGCGAATTCGATTACGTGATCGTCGGCGCGGGCACCGCGGGCTGCGTGCTCGCGAACCGCCTGACCGAGGATCCCGACATCCGCGTGCTGCTGCTCGAAGCCGGCGGCAAGGACGACTATCACTGGATCCATATCCCGGTCGGCTATCTGTATTGCATCGGCAACCCCCGCACCGACTGGCTGTACAAGACGCAACCCGAAGCCGCGCTCAACGGCCGCGCGCTGTCGTATCCGCGCGGCCGTGTGCTCGGCGGCTGCTCGTCGATCAACGGGATGATCTACATGCGCGGCCAGCGCGAGGATTACGACAGCTGGGCGCAGGAAACCGGCGACGCCGGCTGGTCGTGGGACAGCGTGCTGCCGATCTTCAAGCGCAGCGAGGATCATCATGGGGGCGCGAGCGACGCGCACGGCGCGGGCGGCTACTGGCGTGTCGAGAAGCAGCGGCTGCGCTGGGAGATCCTCGAATCGTTCGCGCAGGCCGCGCAGCAGACAGGCATCCCGGCAACCGACGATTTCAACCGTGGCGACAATTCCGGGGTCGGCTATTTCGAGGTGAACCAGAAGCGCGGCGTGCGGTGGAATACGTCGAAGGCGTTCCTGCGGCCCGCGATGGCGCGCCCGAACCTGACCGTGATCACCGGCGCGCACGCGCAGCGCGTGATCTTCGACGGGCGGCGCGCGGTCGGTGTCGAATACCACGGCGGCGGCACGGATTACGTCGCGCGGGCACGCGCGGAGGTGCTGCTGACGTCCGGCGCGGTGAATTCGCCGCAGTTGCTCGAACTGTCGGGTATCGGCGATGGCCGGCGGCTGCAGGCGCTCGGCATTGACGTCGTGCAGGATCTGCCGGGCGTCGGCGAAAACCTGCAGGATCACCTGCAATTGCGGATGGCGTTTCGCGTCGAAGGCGTGCGCACGCTCAACACGCTGTCCGCGCACTGGTGGGGCAAGCTGATGATCGGCGCCGAATATGCGCTGCTGCAGCGTGGGCCGATGTCGATGGCGCCGTCGCAGCTCGGCGCGTTCGCGAAATCCGATCCCGACGATCCCGCGCTCACGCGCCCCGATCTCGAATACCACGTGCAGCCGCTGTCGCTCGAACGCTTCGGCGAGCCGCTGCACAGCCTCAACGCGTTCACGGCGTCCGTGTGCCATCTGCGGCCGACGTCGCGCGGCAGCGTGCATATCGCGAGCGCCGATCCGGGCGCGGCACCCGCGATCGCACCGAACTATCTGTCGACCGACCACGATCGCCGCGTTGCCGCGAACGCGCTGCGCCTCACGCGCCGGATCGCGTCCGCGCCGGCGCTCGCGCGCTATCGTCCCGAGGAAATCCTGCCGGGCCTGCAATACCGGAGCGAAGCGGAGCTGATCGAGGCGGCCGGCGCGGTCGGCACGACGATCTTCCATCCGGTCGGCACGTGCCGGATGGGGCGTGCCGACGATGAGCGCGCGGTGGTCGACAGCCGGCTGCGCGTGCGCGGCGTCGCCGGGCTGCGAATCGTCGATGCATCGGTGATGCCGTTCATTACATCGGGCAACACCAATTCGCCGACGCTGATGATCGCCGAGCGCGCGAGCGACATGATTCGTGCCGATCGCCGCGCGGCGCGCGAAGCGACGCCGGTGCGCACGGAGCCGGCGGTGACGGCCGCGTGACGGCACGCTGACACGCACGACAGCGGGCCGTCATGATGACGCCCGCTGATTCGCTATGCGAAACAAGCTGCTGCTGTTGCAGCGGCGGTGCCGATGGTTTCGAATAACGCCGGTGCGTCCGGCAAGATCCATGCAAGCCGTGCAGCCGCACGGCTTTTTTGTTGCGTGCGTGCGTGCGGGGCCGTGCGGATGGTCAACGCACGATGATGCACGTGTCAAAAAAACGGCGTGAAAAACCGTGCACAGCCGCATGCGACATGGCGGCCACCCCTATAAGTGCAAATCCCGATGATTGCACTGCACCAACGGCGAGACAATGTGGCGCAGTGTGCATACGCGTCGGCGCGGGAGACCACCCTCGAGGCGTAACACGGCGCCCGGGGCAGCCCGCTCATCCGCTGACCTGTTTCGCGGACGCTTCTCGCGAATCTTCCCGGTGCATCGCCTGACTTCGTACGGAAGGGAACATGATTCTCGGCGACACGATTCTGGAAACACGCGGACTGACGAAGGAATTCAGGGGTTTCACGGCCGTCAACGGCGTGAACCTGCGTGTGCGTCGGGGTGCGATCCATGCGCTGATCGGACCGAACGGCGCGGGCAAGACGACCTGCTTCAACCTCCTCACCAAATTCCTGACGCCGACGGCCGGCCAGATCGTCTTCAACGGCATCGACATCACCGACGAGCGGCCCGCGCAGGTGGCCCGCCGCGGCATCATCCGCTCGTTCCAGATCTCGGCTGTCTTCCCGCACCTGACCGCGCTGCAGAACGTGCGCATCGGGCTGCAGCGCGCGCTCGGCACCGAATTCCATTTCTGGCGCAGCGAACGCACGCTGAAGCGGCTCGACGACCGTGCGATGGACCTGCTCACGCAGGTCGGCCTCACCGATTTCGCGCAGGTGCCGACCGTCGAGCTCGCATACGGCCGCAAGCGCGCGCTGGAGATCGCGACCACGCTCGCGATGGAGCCCGAACTGATGCTGCTCGACGAGCCCACGCAGGGGATGGGCCACGAGGACGTCGATCGCGTGACCGCGCTGATCAAGAAGGTCGCGAGCGGCCGCACGATCCTGATGGTCGAGCACAACATGAACGTGATCGCGGGTATCTCCGACACGATCACCGTCCTGCAACGCGGCGAGGTGCTGGCCGAAGGCTCGTACGCGGAAGTGTCGAAGAATCCGCTCGTCATCGAGGCCTACATGGGCAGCGCCGACGCGGCGCTCGCGGGGGCGCACGCATGAAGCACAGCGAACGGGAGGAACGCGAATTGAGCGGCGTCGAAAGCGGTACGCCCGCGCTGGAGATCACGGGCCTGGAGGCCTGGTACGGGGAATCCCACATATTGCACGGTGTCGACCTGACGGTGCATCGCGGTGAGGTCGTCACGCTGCTCGGCCGCAACGGCGCGGGCCGCACGACGACGCTGCGCGCGATCATGGGCCTGACGGGCCGCCGCAGCGGGTCGATCAAGGTCGCGGGCAACGAGACGATCGGCCTCGCGACGCACCGCATCGCGCATTACGGCATCGGCTACTGCCCGGAGGAGCGCGGGATCTTCTCGAGCCTGTCGTGCGAGGAGAACCTGATGCTGCCGCCGCTGATCGGGCCGCGCGAGCACGCGATGCCGATCGACGAGATCTACGCGATGTTCCCGAACCTCGCGTCGCGCCGGCAAAGCCAGGGCACGCGGCTGTCCGGTGGCGAGCAGCAGATGCTCGCGGTCGCGCGGATCCTGCGCACCGGCGCGAACCTGCTGCTGCTCGACGAGATTTCCGAAGGCCTCGCACCGGTAATCGTGCAGGCGCTGGCGCGGATGATCGTCGCGCTGAAGGCGCGCGGCTACACGATCGTGATGGTCGAACAGAATTTCCGCTTCGCCGCGCCGCTTGCCGACCGGTTCTACGTGATGGAGCACGGCAGCATCGTCGAACATTTCCAGGCGGCCGAACTGGAAAGCAAGATGCCGACCCTGCACGACCTGCTCGGGGTGTGACGCCGCCCCGTTTGCCTTGCCGCTAGCCGTGGCGGCCCTCGAACAACCACAACGCATCAGAACAACAGGAGACGTCAATGAAAATGAAGACCCTCGCACAGGCCTGCCTCGCGCTCGCGAGCGCCGCGTTCACCGCCGGCGCAGCACACGCGGCGGATACCGTGAAGATCGGCTTCATCACCGACATGTCGGGGCTTTACGCGGATATCGACGGGCAGGGGGGCCTCGAGGCGATCCGCATGGCGGTGGCCGACTTCGGCGGCAAGGTGCTCGGCAAGCCGATCGAGGTTGTTTACGCGGATCACCAGAACAAGGCCGACATCGCCGCGTCGAAGGCGCGCGAATGGATGGACCGCGGCGGCCTCGACCTGCTGGTCGGCGGCACGAACTCGGCCACCGCGCTATCGATGAACCAGGTCGCGGCCGAGAAGAAGAAGGTGTACATCAACATCGGCGCGGGCGCCGACACGCTGACCAACGAGCAGTGCACGCCGTACACGGTCCACTATGCGTACGACACGATGGCGCTCGCGAAGGGCACCGGTTCGGCGGTGGTGAAGCAGGGCGGCAAGTCGTGGTTCTTCCTGACGGCCGACTACGCGTTCGGCAAGGCGCTCGAGAAGAACACGTCGGACGTCGTGAAGGCGAACGGCGGCCAGGTGCTCGGCGCGGTGCGCCACCCGCTGTCGGCATCGGATTTCTCGTCGTTCCTGCTGCAGGCGCAATCGTCGAAGGCGCAGATCCTCGGCCTCGCGAACGCGGGCGGCGACACGATCAACTCGATCAAGGCCGCGAAGGAGTTCGGCATCACGAAGACGATGAAGCTCGCCGCGCTGCTGATGTTCATCGACGACGTACACAGCCTCGGGCTCGAGACGACGCAGGGCCTGGTGCTGACCGACAGCTGGTACTGGAACCGCGATGCGGCGTCGCGCCAGTGGGCGCAGCGCTACTTCGGAAAGATGAAGAAGATGCCGTCGAGCCTGCAGGCGGCCGACTACTCGTCGGTGACGACCTACCTGAAGGCGGTCCAGGCCGCCGGCACGACCGACTCCGACAAGGTGATGGCCGAGCTGAAGAAGATCAAGATCAACGACTTCTACGCGAAGGGCTACATCCGCACGGACGGCAGCATGATCCACGACATGTACCTGATGGAAGTGAAGAAGCCGTCGGAATCGAAGGAGCCGTGGGACTACTACAAGGTGCTCGCGACGATTCCGGGCGAGCAGGCGTTCGGGACCAAGCAGGAAACGCGCTGCGCGTTGTGGAAGTAGGCAGGGCGTAGCGGCGCGCGCGGGCGCGCCGCTCGGTGGCGGCTGCGGCGATGTGCCCGCTGCGCCGCCCGCGCGTGCGACGCTTGAAAGTTGCGCACGCAACGACACTCATTCTGACGGCTAAGTCGATGGAAATCTTTGGCATTCCGTTGCCGGCGATGCTGAGCCAGTTGCTGCTCGGGCTCGTCAACGGCTCGTTCTACGCGATCCTGAGCCTCGGGCTCGCGGTGATCTTCGGGCTGCTCAACGTGATCAACTTCGCGCACGGCGCGCTGTTCATGCTGGGCGCGATGCTCGCGTGGATGGGCCTGTCGTACTTCGGGCTGCCGTACTGGGCGATGCTCGTGATCGCGCCGCTGGTGGTCGGCGCATTCGGGATCCTGATCGAGCGCTCGATGCTGCGCTGGCTGTACAAGCTCGATCACCTGTACGGGCTGCTGCTCACGTTCGGGCTCACGCTGGTCGTCGAAGGTGTGTTCCGGTCGATCTACGGCTCGTCGGGCCAGCCGTACGACGTGCCGTCGCAGCTGTCCGGCGCCACCAACCTCGGCTTCATGTTCCTGCCGAACTACCGCGCGTGGGTCGTCGTCGCGTCGCTCGCGGTGTGTCTCGCGACGTGGTTCGTGATCGAGAAGACGCGCCTCGGCGCGTACCTGCGTGCGGGCACCGAGAACCCGAAGCTCGTCGAGGCGTTCGGCGTGAACGTGCCGATGATGATCACGCTCACCTACGGCTTCGGCGTCGCGCTCGCCGCGTTCGCTGGCGTGCTGGCCGCGCCGGTGATCCAGGTCTCGCCGCTGATGGGCCAGCCGATGATCATCACCGTGTTCGCGGTGGTCGTGATCGGCGGGATGGGCTCGATCCTCGGCTCGATCGTCACGGGCCTGCTGCTCGGCGTGATCGAGGGTTTCACGCGCGTGTTCTACCCCGAAGCGTCGGCCACCGTCGTGTTCGTGATCATGGCGATCGTGCTGCTGTTCCGCCCGGCAGGCCTCTTCGGCAAGGAAAAATGATGCAGAGAAAAGTGCTCTACGGCGTGCTGCTCGCCGCACTGCTCGCCGCGCCGTTCATCGGCGCATACCCGGTGTTCGTGATGAAGGTGCTCACGTTCGCGCTGTTCGCGGCCGCGTTCAACCTGCTGATCGGCTATACGGGGCTGCTGTCGTTCGGCCATGCGATGTTCCTCGCGACCGCCGGCTATGCGACCGGTTATTCGATGCAGACGCTCGGTTTCACGCCCGAGCTCGGCGTGCTGGTCGGTACCGTTGCCGCGACGCTGCTCGGGCTCGTCGTCGGGCTGTTCGCGATCCGGAGGCAGGGCATCTACTTCGCGATGATCACGCTCGCGTTCGCGCAGATGGTCTACTTCATCTACCTGCAGGCGCCGTTCACGCATGGCGAGGACGGGCTGCAGGGCGTGCCGCGCGGCCACCTGTTCGGGCTGCTCGACCTGTCGAACGACGTCGCGCTGTACTACGTCGTGCTCGCGGTGGTGGTCGCCGCGTGCGCGTTCATCGTGCGGGTCGTGCATTCGCCGTTCGGCCAGGTGCTCGTCGCGATCAAGGAGAACGAAGCGCGCGCGATCTCGCTCGGTTACGACACCGACCGCTTCAAGCTGCTCGCATTCATCCTGTCGGCGGGCATCGCGGGGCTGGCCGGCTCGCTGAAGGTGCTGGTGCTCGGTTTCGAGACGCTGTCGGACGCGTACTGGACGATGTCGGGCCTCGTCGTGCTGATGACGCTCGTCGGCGGGATGGGCACGCTGTTCGGGCCGCTGCTGGGCGCGGCACTGATCGTCGCACTGGAAGACCGGCTCGGCGACATCGGCGAATGGCTCGCATCGACGACGGGCGTCGCGTGGTTCCATTCGCTCGGCGAATCGGCGACGATCGTCACGGGGCTGATCTTCATCGCGTGCGTGCTGGCGTTCCGGCGCGGCATCGTCGGCGAGATGGTCGCGCGGATCAAGCCGCTCAGGGCGTCCTGAATGCGTGCTGCGCGCGTCACCGGGCGTTGATGCGAAGCACCATCCTGCATGCTCCGGAAGGGCGCAGGAGCGGGCTCGGGCCGGTGCCGTGAGGCAGACTAGTGCCCCATTTCCGTGCGGCGATGCACCATAGGGGTAAATGCTAAGTTGCCGTGGTGCTTAAGCCTCTTTAAGATTCACTCTAGTTCTGATGCACCGCGAAACGAATTTGCAGGTGGAGAACGAGGAGACAATCGAGGCACAAAGTGCCCGGACCCCAAAGCGCTGTTGGACGGAATCCAACAGCGCTTTTTCATTTGCGTGCACGGATTTCCCTCGATGGTGCACCGGCCTGCGCGATCATCCTGTCGTGCGCCTGCATTCGCACCGCCTCTCTTCCGCGCTTCGCGCCGTCCCTTCGTTTTTTCCTGTTCCGGTTGTTCGTTCGCGGACAGCGCGCTGTTGCGCGCATGCCGTCCGGGCTTACCCGGTTGGCGTGCGCGAAACGCGTCCGTTACACTCAGCTTTCGCCGACCGCGCGGTCGGGAAAACGGTCGGCAGTTCTCCTACAAGCAGAATGCAGAAGAGGGAGTACGGTTGGATGAGCAGCGCAGGACGATGGTTCGGGGCAGGAGAGGCGGCGGGTGCCGTTCGTTCGCCGTGGGGAAGGGGGCAGCTCGTCGCGGCTTTCCCGAGCTGTTCCACGGCCTGTATGCCCGTTCCGGCGCCATCGCAGGTCGTTGCGTTCGCATCCATACCCGCTGCCTCATGAGCCGCCGGCTTTCCGACGTTTCACCGCTTGTCCATCCGGTCGCATCAGGCCGGATCGGTGTGCGTTCCCGCTATCGTTGCGCTCGCATCGATCTCCCGCACGATCCTGCATTTCTTCGCCTTCTTCATCGCGACGACATTGCCATTGCGCATCGTGACGGTCGAACGACCGTTGCGGCCGGCATGCGGCGCATGGGTGCGGCATTTCACGGGAAAACGAGCATGGGCGTGGCCGGGCGGGATAATTAAGATATTAACTTGTTTGGGGACCGGGAGCCGCCGAGCGACCCGTGGTTTTTTCGAGCAGCGTTTGGAGACAACGTAAATGAAGATGAATCGATGGATGGAGGCGCTGCTTGCCGCGGGCCTCGTGTGCGCGGCGGCAACGGCGTCGGCGCAGGTGAAGATCGGCGTGACGCTGTCGGCCACCGGGCCGGCCGCATCGCTCGGGATTCCGGAGAAGAACACGATCGCGCTGCTGCCGAAGGAAATCGCCGGCAAGAGCGTGCAGTACATCGTGCTCGACGACGCATCCGACACGAGCCGCGCGGTGCAGAACGTGCGCAAGCTGATCGATGAAGATCACGTCGACGCGATCATTGGCTCGTCCGTCACCCCGAACTCGCTCGCAATGCTCGACCCCGTATCGCAGGGCAAGACGCCGACGATCTCGCTCGCGGCGAGCGCCCAGATCATCTCGCCGATGGACGCGAAACGCGCATGGATGTTCAAGGTGCCGCAGAACGACCAGCTGATGGCTGACGCGATCGCCGGCTACATGGCGAAGCACGGCGTGAAGACGGTCGGCTTCATCGGTTTCGCCGATGCGTACGGTGACAGCTGGTACAAGACGTTCGATGCGGCGGCGGCGAAGAACGGGCTGAAGCTGGTGTCGAACGAGCGCTTCAACCGGACCGATGCGTCGGTGATGGGGCAGGTGCTGAAGCTGATGGGCTCGAATCCGGATGCGGTGCTGATCGCCGGCTCGGGCACGCCGGCGGCGCTGCCGGCGAAGACGCTGAAGGAGCGCGGCTACAAGGGTAAGGTGTACCAGACGCACGGCGTCGCGAACAACGACTTCCTGCGCGTGTGCGGCAAGGATTGCGAAGGCGAGATCCTGCCGGCCGGCCCGGTGCTCGTGACCGACCAGCTGCCCGATTCGAACCCGGTGAAGAAGCCGGCGCTCGGCTACAAGGCCGCGTACGAGAAGGCGTACGGCGCGGGCTCGCTGGCGACGTTCGGCGGCCACGCGTGGGATGCGGGGCTGCTGCTGCAGCGTGCGATTCCGGAAGCGCTGAAGAAGGGCCAGCCGGGCACCGAGGCGTTCCGCGAGGCGCTGCGTGCGTCGATCGAGAACGTGAAGGACCTGCCCGTATCGCACGGCGTGATCAACATGACGCCGACCGACCACAACGGCTTCGACACGCGTGCGCGCGTGATGGTGCAGATCGTCGACGGCAAGTGGAAGCTGCAGGCCGAATAAGCGTCACGTGAAACCGGCGTGCGCGGCGCGAATGGCGCCGTGCATGCCGCCGGCAGCGCGCCGGACCCGACCGGCCCGCGACCGTGCCCATGTCGTATGGAACCACCGGGGCTCGCTGCGTGGCGCGCGACGCGCCGATCTTGCGGCGCGTGCGCCCCGGCCGTTCCTGTCTTTCGTTTCTCCGCAGCATTCTCGATACACGAAACGTATGGATCTCTCGATTGCAGCGATCCTCGCGCAAGACGGCATCACGACCGGCGCCATATATGCATTGCTGTCGCTGGCGCTCGTACTGGTGTTTTCCGTCACGCGGGTGATCTTCATTCCCCAGGGCGAATTCGTCGCCTATGGTGCGCTGACGCTTGCCGCGTTGCAGGCGCAGAAATTTCCCGCCACCTGCTGGCTGCTGTTCGTGATGGGCATCGCGTGCTTCCTGCTCGAAGTCGGCGGCCTGATCCGGCATCGCGAACGGCGCCATCAGCTCGGACGCACGCTCGCGACACTCGGCAGCCGCTACATCCTGCTGCCGCTCGCAGTATTCGCGATCACGCGCAGCTTCGCCGCGCAGCCGCTGCCGATGCTCGCGCAGATCGCGCTGACGCTCGCGATCGTCGTGCCGATGGGGCCGTTCGTCTACCGGCTCGTCTACCAGCCGATCGCCGAAGGCACGACGCTGCTGCTGCTGATCGTGTCAGTCGCCGTCCACTTCGCGATGGTCGGCCTCGGGCTCGTGATGTTCGGCGCGGAAGGTTCGCGCACCAACGGCTTCTCTGATGCGTCGCTGTCGATCGGCGGCATGACCGTGTCGGTGCAGAGCATCCTGGTCGTCGTGACGGCGCTCGTGCTGATCGGCGCGCTCTACGTGTACTTCGGCCGCACGATCGCCGGCAAGGCGCTGCGCGCGACCTCGGTGAACCGGCTCGGCGCGCGGCTCGTCGGCATCGGCACGACCGAGGCGGGGCGGCTCGCGTTCACGTTCGCGGCGGGGCTCGGTGTGCTGTCCGGGATCCTCGTCGGCCCGCTGACGACGATCTACTACGACTCGGGCTTCCTGATCGGCCTGAAGGGCTTCGTCGGCGCGATCATCGGCGGGCTCGTCAGCTATCCGCTCGCGGCTGCCGGCTCGCTGCTCGTCGGCGTGCTCGAATCGTATTCGTCGTTCTGGGCGAGCGCCTACAAGGAGGTGATCGTGTTCACGCTGATCATTCCGGTGCTGCTGTGGCGGAGCTTCGCGACGCCGCACGCGGAAGAGGAAGAGGAGTGATGCGATGAAGACGATGGTACGCAACAAGACCTTCTGGGTATTTCTCGTGGTGCTGTTCGCGCTGCCGGTACTGCCCGGCGCGCTACAGGTGCCTGAATACTGGATCACGCTGCTGAACTACATCGGCCTCTACGCGATCGTCGCGATCGGGCTCGTGCTGCTCACGGGCGTCGGCGGGATGACGAGCTTCGGGCAGGCCGCGTTCGTCGGCATCGGCGCCTACGCGACCGCGTTCCTGACGACGCGCTATGGCGTGTCGCCGTGGCTCGCGCTGATCGTCGGCGTCGTGCTGACGGCGCTCGTCGCGCTCGTGCTCGGGGCGGTCACGATGCGGCTGTCCGGCCACTTCCTGCCGCTCGGCACGATCGCGTGGGGCCTCGCGCTGTTCTACCTGTTCGGCAATCTCGAACTGCTCGGCAAGTACGACGGGATCAACGGTATTCCGGCGCTGAACCTGTTCGGCATCACGCTCGAAAGCGGCCGCAGCCTGTATTTCCTGATCTGGGCCGTCGTGCTGGCTGCAATCGTGTCAGTGCAGAACCTGCTGAACAGCCGCCCAGGCCGAGCGATCCGTGCGCTGCGCGGCGGCGGCGTGATGGCCGAGGCGATGGGCGTGAACACCGCGTGGATGCGCGTCGTGATCTTCGTCTATGCGGCCGTGCTCGCGGCCGTATCGGGCTTCCTGTACGCGCACCTGCAGCGTGCGGTGAACCCGACACCGTTCGGGCTGAATCACGGGATCGAGTTCCTGTTCATGGCCGTGGTCGGCGGGGTGTCGCACGTGTGGGGCGCAGTGCTTGGCGCGGCGATCCTGACCGTGCTGCAGGACTACCTGCAGACGCTGCTGCCGAAGCTGCTCGGCTCGGAAGGCAACTTCGAGATCATCGTGTTCGGCGTGTTGATGGTGCTGCTGCTGCAGTACGCGCGCCAGGGCGTGTGGCCGTTCGTCGCCAGGCTGTTCCCGCACGGGCCGCGTGCGCATGTGCCCGAGCATGCCGATCCGTTGCCGCAACGCGCGAAGCCTGCGGCCGGCGAGCCGCTGCTCGTCGTCGACAACGCGCGCAAGCAGTTCGGCGGGCTCGTGGCCGTCAACGATGTCAGCTTCGACGTGAAAGCGGGGCAGATCATCGGGCTGATCGGCCCGAACGGCGCCGGCAAGTCGACCACGTTCAACCTCGTGACGGGCGTGCTGAAGCCGACGGGCGGCACGATCACGTTCCGTGGCGAGCGCATCGATGGGCTCACATCGCGCCAGATCGTCCGCCGCGGCATCGGCCGGACGTTCCAGCACGTGAAGCTGTTGCCGGCGATGACGGTGCTCGAGAACGTCGCGATCGGCGCGCACCTTCGTGGCCATACGGGCGTGTGGCGCAGCGTCGCGCGGCTCAATGCCCATGAGGAAGCGCAATTGCTGGCCGAGGCCGCACAGCAGATCCGCCGCGTCGGGCTCGAGAAGCACATGTACGACGAAGCGGGCAGCCTCGCGCTGGGCCAGCAGCGGATTCTCGAAATCGCGCGCGCGCTGTGCTGCGACCCGACACTGCTGCTGCTCGACGAGCCGGCCGCCGGGCTGCGTTACCAAGAGAAGCAGCAACTCGCCGACCTGCTGCGGCGGCTGAAGGCGGAAGGCATGAGCGTGTTGCTCGTGGAACACGACATGGATTTCGTGATGAATCTCACCGACCGGCTGGTGGTGATGGAGTTCGGCACGCGGATCGCGGAAGGGCTGCCGCAGGACGTGCAGCAGGATCCGGCGGTGCTCGAAGCGTATCTGGGCGGGGTGGAGTGATGACGGACACGACGATACCGATTCTCGAAGTGCGCGGGCTGGCGGTCCGATACGGGAAGGTGGAGGCGCTGCACGGCACGGCGATCAAGGTCGGTGCGGGGCAGATTGTCAGCGTGATCGGACCGAACGGAGCCGGCAAGTCGACGCTGCTGAACGCGGTCATGGGCGCACTGCCGGTGAACGGGCATGCGTCGGGCGCGGTCGTGTATCGCGGTCACGACGTCGGTGCGTTGCCGGTCGAGCAGCGCGTCGCGCGCGGGATGTGCCTCGTGCCGGAAAAGCGTGAGCTGTTCAGCACGATGACGGTTGAGGACAACCTCGTGCTGGGCGCGTATCGGCGCAAGCTGGCCGGTGAGGCGAACTTCCTCGACCAGCTCGATCACGTGTTCGCGTTGTTTCCTCGGCTGAGGGAGCGACGCAGGCAGGCGGCCGGCACGCTGTCCGGCGGCGAGCGGCAGATGCTCGCGGTTGGCCGCGCGCTGATGGGCAAGCCCGACCTGCTGATGCTCGACGAGCCGAGCCTCGGCCTGGCGCCCCTGATCGTGAAGGAGATCTTCCATATCATCAGCGCGTTGCGCGGGACGGGTGTGGCGACGCTGCTGATCGAGCAGAACGCGCGGGCTGCGCTACAGATCTCCGACTACGGCTATGTGCTGGAGACGGGCGAGTTTGCGCTGGAAGGGCCGGCGGCGGAACTCGCGCAGAATCCGCGCGTGATCGAAACCTACCTCGGGCTGGCGAAGAAAACGGCTTGATCGGTGGCGCGGTTGGCGGGAAATGGGCGGCGTGTTTCACGTGAAACACGCCGCTTTTGTTTTCGGGGCGAGATGTGATGTCGATGCATCGACGGTTAATAACCAGGGGATAAGTACCGGAGGAACCATCAAAAAGCTCTGTGCAGCGGCGGCGGGTCGCGAGATATCCACAGTGCAGATGGCGATCCTGGTTGTCGTTCGGAGTTGATCGGTCGTTCCGCTGGCCGACGATGTACGGCGTCACAGGGGATAAGTGCCGAGCGAATCGACGGAAATTCTGTGCGGAAGGGGGCGGATGGTTTGCACAGGGTATTTCCTCAGGGTGTTGGGGGCGGGGCACAGGCCTCGAACGTGTTGTGTGTTCCACGTGAAATTTCCCGCCAAATGGATCGCTGCACAGGCGCAGCGATGTGCGGAGGGCGGGCCGGAGGCTTCGCAGGCGTGGGCGCTGAACCACAGATTCGTCGGTTCGCCACCGAAAAATCGCCGAAATGCACAGACCCTACCATTCGGACGGCATTCGGGCGAAAAGCGAACCCGCTATAATTCGCCCCATACATTTCTCAGATAGGTTCGTGCGCAGTCCTGCGGACGGAATCCACCATGCTTTTTCCCACAGAATTTGACGTCATCGTCGTCGGTGGCGGTCATGCCGGCACCGAAGCTGCGCTGGCGTCCGCCCGTATGGGCGCAAAGACACTGCTGCTGACCCACAACATCGAAACGCTTGGGCAGATGAGCTGCAATCCGTCGATCGGCGGTATCGGCAAGGGCCATCTGGTCAAGGAAGTCGATGCGCTGGGCGGCGCAATGGCCGCCGCGACGGACGAGAGCGGTATTCAGTTCCGGATCCTCAATTCGTCGAAGGGCCCGGCTGTGCGCGCGACGCGTGCGCAGGCCGATCGCATCCTGTACAAGGCCGCGATCCGTCACCGGCTCGAGAACCAGCCGAATCTCTGGCTGTTCCAGCAGGCCGTCGACGACCTGATGGTCGAAGGCGATCGCGTGGTGGGCGCCGTTACGCAGATCGGCATCCGCTTCCGCGCCCGTGCGGTCGTGCTGACCGCCGGTACGTTCCTCGACGGCAAGATCCACGTCGGCCTGAACAACTACACGGGCGGTCGCGCGGGCGATCCGGCGGCCGTGTCGCTGTCGTCGCGCCTGAAGGAGCTGAAGCTGCCGCAGGGCCGCCTGAAGACGGGTACGCCGCCGCGTATCGATGGCCGCTCGATCGATTTCTCGCAGCTGACCGAACAACCGGGCGATCTCGATCCGATCCCGGTCTTCTCGTTCCTCGGCCGAGCGGAGCAGCATCCGCAGCAGCTGCCGTGCTGGGTGACGCACACGAACGAGCGCACGCACGACATCATTCGTGGCGGTCTCGACCGTTCGCCTATGTATACAGGCGTGATCGAAGGCGTCGGGCCGCGCTATTGCCCGTCGATCGAGGACAAGATTCACCGGTTCGCGTCGAAGGAGTCGCACCAGATCTTCCTGGAGCCGGAAGGGCTGACGACCAACGAGTTCTATCCGAACGGGATCTCGACGAGCCTGCCGTTCGATGTCCAGCTCGAGCTCGTGCATTCGATGCGCGGCCTCGAGAACGCCCATATCCTGCGCCCCGGCTATGCGATCGAGTACGACTACTTCGACCCGCGTGCGCTGAAGGCGTCGCTGGAGACGAAGGCGATCAACGGGCTGTTCTTTGCGGGCCAGATCAATGGGACGACCGGCTATGAAGAGGCGGCCGCGCAGGGTCTGCTGGCCGGCCTCAATGCGGGCCGCTACGTGCAGGAGAAGGACGCCTGGTGCCCGCGCCGTGACCAGGCCTACCTTGGCGTGCTGGTCGACGATCTCGTGACGCGTGGCGTGGCCGAGCCATACCGGATGTTCACGAGCCGCGCCGAGTATCGCCTGAGCCTGCGTGAAGACAATGCCGACATGCGCCTGACCGAGATCGGCCGCGAACTGGGGCTCGTCGACGACGCGCGCTGGGACGCATTCAGCCGGAAGCGCGACGCTGTTTCACGTGAAACCGAACGCCTGAAGTCGACGTGGGTCACGCCGAAGACGTTGCCGGCGGAAGAGGCGACCGCGCTCCTCGGCAAGGCGATCGACCACGAATACAGCCTCGCCGAGTTGCTGCGCCGCCCGGGGATCAGCTACGACGGCGTGTGTGGACTGAAGGGCGGCGAATGCGGCCCGGCTGAGCCGCTGGCCGACGATCCGGTGATGCTCGAGCAGATCAAGGAGCAGGTCGAGATCGGCATCAAGTATCAGGGCTATATCGAGCGCCAGGCCTCCGAGATCGAACGCAACGACGCGAACGAGAACACGCGCCTGCCGGACGGTATCGATTACCGCGAAGTCCGCGGCCTGTCGTTCGAGGTGAGCCAGAAGCTCAACGAGTTCCGGCCGGAAACGATCGGGCAGGCGTCGCGCATCTCGGGTGTCACGCCGGCAGCGATCTCGCTGCTGATGGTGCACCTGAAGCGCCGCGGCCTGGGGCGCCGTAATGGCACTGCCATAGAGGCAACGGAGCAGGGGGACGGCGCCGTCCCGACGCAACAATGACGGCGCGTCGCGCGCCGGCGGTTAATCGGGACGTACTGGAACAGATGCTCGTCGAAGGCACGACGGCGCTCGACCTCGCATTGACGGATGCACAGCGCAACCAGCTGCTCGACTATGTCGCGCTGCTCGGCAAGTGGAACGCGGTCTACAACCTGACCGCGATCCGCGACCCGAAGCAGATGCTGATCCAGCACATTCTCGATTCGCTCTCCATCGTCCCGCATCTGCGTGGCCCTGCATCGGCCCGCGTGCTCGACGTTGGCTCGGGCGGCGGGTTGCCGGGTATCGTGCTGGCGATCGTCGAGCCCGACTGGCTGATCACGCTGAACGATATCGTGCATAAGAAGTCTGCATTCCAGACTCAGATGCGTGCGGAGCTGAAGCTCGCGAACCTGTCGGTGGTCACCGGTCGGGTCGAATCGCTTCAGCCCGGCGTCGAAGTGCCGGAAAAATTCGACATGATCGTATCCCGCGCTTTCGCGGATCTATCCGACTTCGTTAAACTTGCTCGACATCTGGTCGCGCCGGGCGGATCGATCTGGGCGATGAAGGGCGTCCATCCGGACGACGAGATTGCGCGATTGCCGGAGGGCAGCCGCGTGAAGCAGACGATACGGCTGGCGGTTCCGATGCTCGATGCCGAACGGCATCTGATCGAAGTGGCCGTCGACGAAGCGAATTGAAGGGCCGGCGCGCAGTAGCGCGCCGTTTGTTTGAAGGTAAAGGGAACACACCAACGATGGCAAAGATCTTCTGCGTTGCGAACCAGAAGGGGGGCGTCGGCAAGACGACGACATCGGTCAATCTCGCCGCAAGCCTTGCAGCGCAGGAGCAACGAGTCCTGCTGATCGATCTCGACCCGCAGGGTAACGCGACGATGGGCAGCGGAATCGACAAGGCTGCCTGCGAAGCGACCGTGTACGAGGTGCTGGTCGACGGCGTGTCGGTGACCGACGCGCGTATCCGCCCGGACGGCGTCACCTACGATGTGCTGCCTGCGAACCGCGAGCTGTCCGGTGCCGAGATCGAACTGATCAGCATCGACAACCGCGAGCGCCGGCTGAAGGCTGCGCTCGAGCGCGTGGCCGACGACTACGACTTCGTGCTGATCGACTGTCCGCCGACGCTGTCGCTGCTGACGCTGAACGGGCTGTGCGCGGCGCACGGCGTCGTGATTCCGATGCAGTGCGAGTACTTCGCACTGGAAGGGTTGTCGGACCTCGTCAACACGATCAAGCAGGTTCACGCGAACATGAACCGCGACCTGAAGATCATCGGCTTGCTGCGCGTGATGTTCGATCCGCGCATCACGCTGCAGCAGCAAGTCTCCGATCAACTGAAAGCGCACTTCGGCGACAAGGTGTTCGACGCGGTGATTCCGCGTAACGTTCGCCTGGCGGAAGCGCCGAGTTACGGGCTGCCGGGCGTCGTGTTCGACCGCAGCTCGCGTGGTGCGCAAGCGTATCTCCAGTTCGGTGCCGAAATGATCGACCGCGTTCGCGCGTTCGAGGTGTCGTGATCCGGACATGAGCGAAGCGAGGAAGAAAGACATGAACGCGGTACCAAAGAAGAAGGGCTTGGGACGTGGCCTCGAAGCGCTGCTCGGCGGCAGTGCCGATATCACCGAAGCGGTGAAGATCGAAGGGGCGCCGAACACGCTCGCGCTCGGCAAGCTGCAGGCCGGCAAGTACCAGCCGCGTACGCGGATGGACGAGGGCAGCCTGCAGGAGCTCGCGGCAAGCATTCGCGCGCAGGGCGTGATGCAGCCGATCCTGGTACGGCCCATTTCGTCAGACAAATACGAGATCATCGCGGGTGAGCGCCGTTTCCGTGCGGCGCGCCTGGCCGGTCTCGATGAAGTGCCGGTGCTCGTGAAGGACGTATCGGATCAGGCCGCCGCGGCGATGGCGCTGATCGAGAACATCCAGCGCGAGGATCTGAACCCGCTTGAAGAAGCCCACGGTATCCAGCGTCTGCTCGACGAGTTCGGTTTCACGCACGAACAGGCGGCCGAATCGGTCGGCCGTTCGCGCAGCGCGGTATCGAACCTGCTGCGCCTGCTGAACCTGGCTTCGCCGGTGCAGACGATGCTGCTGGCCGGTGATCTCGACATGGGGCATGCGCGCGCGCTGCTCGCCGTCGATGCGGCCACGCAGATCACGCTTGCCCATCAGGTCGTCAACAAGCGCATGTCGGTGCGTGAGACCGAGAAGCTCGTCACGCACACGACGAAGGAAGTGCCGGCCGTGAAGGCGCGCGCGAAGGACGATGGCGGTCGCGATACGCGCCGTCTCGAGGAAGAGTTGTCCGACCTGCTTGCGTCAACGGTGAAGATCAAGCTCGGCCGCCGCGGGCGAGGGCAGGTGACGATCGACTTCGGCAACCTCGACGCGCTCGAAGGCATTCTCGCGCGACTGCGCGGCAACGTCGCAACCGAAGAATAAAGGGCGGCGCATGGAGGAGACGGGCGCACCGGCGCCGCGCCGGTGGTTGGGGTGGCTTGCGCAGGAGCCCGTGCTATCGGTGCTCGTGCTTGGGTTGATTGTGCTGCAATGGGTGCGTCCGCAACCATTTTCCGTATTGGCCGATCGCGTCGACTGGCAGACGGTTGCGACGCTTGCGGGCCTGCTGATGCTGACCAAGGCGCTCGAATTGTCCGGTTGCCTGATGTGGCTTGCACACCGCATCGTGCATCACGTGCACTCCGAACGCGGGCTCGCGATGCTGCTCGTCGGGTTCGCCGCGTTGCTGTCGATGTGGCTCACCAACGACGTCGCGCTGTTCGTCGTCGTGCCGCTGATGGTGTCGTTGCGCGCGCTGACGCCACTGCCGTTCCGGCGGCTCGTGATCGTCGTCGCGCTGGCCGTCAACGCGGGGTCCGTCGCGACGCCGCTCGGCAATCCTCAGAATCTCTTCCTGTGGCAATTGAGCGGCGTGTCGTTCGGCCGTTTCGTGGTGACGCTCGGCCCGCTCGCGCTCGCGCTGATGGCGCTGCTGCTCGTGCTGACCGCGTGCGCGTTTCGTGCGAAACCGCTCGACCTGTCCGGCGACGTCGTCGCCGTTCCCGTACAACGCATGCATGCGCTGATCGCGGCAGTGCTGTTCGCGGCATTCGTGCTGCTCGCCGATGCGCACCATCCGCTGCCCGGCCTGCTTGCCGTCGCGATCGTGCTGCTCGTCGTCAAACGTGACGCAGTCCTGAAGATCGACTGGCTGCTGCTGCTGATCTTCGTGCTGATGTTCGTCGTGCTGCGCAGCGCGGCGGCGCTGCCCGTCATCCATGACGCGATTGCGCATGCGAATCTCGATTCACCGCTGCGCATCTTTGCAGCCGGTGCCGTGCTGTCTCAGGGCATCAGCAACGTGCCGGCCGCGATCCTGCTGTCGGAGTTCACGCATGACTGGCGTGCGCTAGCATTCGGCGTATCGGTCGGCGGATTCGGTTTCGCGATCGGCTCGCTTGCGAACCTGATTGCGGTGCGTCTCGCGAAGGAGCCGCGCATGTGGCTGCCGTTCCACCTGGTCTCGATTCCATTCGCGCTCGCCAGCGCGGCACTTGGCGCGTGGCTGCTCGTTCACGGTTGAGCGATGCCGGTGCGCGTGGCACAGGCGTGCCATTCGGGTGGCGGGGAGGGTGCACAGCATTCGCGTTGGTGCGGGGCTGTTGATAAGTGCCGCAATCCACAGTCGCTCGACTGTGGTGGCATGACAACTGATTGGATGATGCGCTGCGTCAGCGTCGGTCCGGATGTCATGCATCCGACGTGGCCGGGTGGTCACAGTGTTTCGCCTGCTCGGGGCTTCGTGCCGAGCCCGAGGCTGGAGCCGCGTCACAGCGCGGGTTCTGGGCGGCGGTCGTGACGCCCCGCCGGCGCCCGCGCCGGGCATCGTTTCCTCGCGATTCCCTCGTCGCCGCATTTTTTCGGGCAAGAAATACCGGTGCAAAAAAGCGACCTTACAACTGTCATCGTACGTCGTCGAATCGCAGCTTTTTTCACATGATGAGGCGTCGTTTTACGCAGGTTTTTGTCGCGTCTAAAGCCTTGAATCACTTGCAACTATCGCTTACAATCGCCCGGATTTGTTAGCTAGGCACCCCTGAAAGCTTTCAGAAAGCTTGGGGCCGGGTTCAAGGATTTTGCGGAAGATTGCGATGGCGGGTCAGGCGCCGGACGACAGGCACGATGATCAGCGCACGCAACGCACCGCTTCAGCGGCCGGCGAGCGGCGCGAATTCGATGATGACTGGGATGCCGAGCAGCAAGATAACAACATCGTTCCGCTCACGCGGGCAGAAGCCGAAAAGCTGTTCGGCCCGAACGTGAGCAAGCCCTCGCGCGTGACCCCTTATAAGGTGGTATTCGCGCAAGTGGTTCTGTCCCTGGTTGCAACGCTGGCGTGGTGGCTGTTTTCGAAGTCGCCGGGCGCCGCTGCGCAATCCGCGTTTCTGGGCGGAGCGATTGGCTGGGTGCCCAGTGCGGTATTCGTGGCACGACTGAAGGCAGGTGGCTCGGCCACCGTGATGAGCTGGGTGATGGGCGAAGCCCTGAAACTCGCTCTGACGATCGGGATGTTCGCAGCAGTGGCGTTCGGCTGGTCCGGCGTGCACTGGGTGCCGTTCCTCGTCACGTACCTCGTCGTGCTGAAAACGTACTGGATCGCGCTGGCCTGGCGGTAAGGAACAAGCAGCGTGCGGTTTCGACAACGAACCGCACCGGCCCGTTCCCGCAATAGCGTGTTGCGGAACTGGCGAAACGATTTTCGACAATTTGGGTGGCATTAACGATATGGCAGCTAGCGAAGGCACGCGCGGTCCGGATCCGTCCGAGTACATTGCGCACCACTTGCAGAATTTCTCCACCTCGCATCAGACGTCGATTTTCGACATCCACGTCTGGAATCTCGACACGCTGTTCTGGTCGATCGTTTGCGGCATCGTGACGATCCTCCTGCTGCGTCTGGCTGCCCGCAAGGCGACGTCGGGCGTGCCGGGCCGTTTCCAGTGCGCGATCGAGATGCTCGTCGAGATGGTCGAAGACCAATCGAAGGCCATCGTCCACGGCAATCGTACCTTCATCGCTCCGCTCGCGCTCACGGTGTTCGTGTGGGTCGCGCTGATGAACTCCCTCGACTTCCTCCCCGTCGACCTGCCGGGCCGCGTGATCGGCCTGCTCGGTCTGTCGGACGTGATTTCCCACCATCGCATCGTCCCGACGGCCGACCTGAACGGCACGCTCGGCATCGCGCTCGGCGTGTTCGTCCTGATGATCTACTACAGCATCAAGATCAAGGGCGCGGGCGGCTTTGTGCATGAGCTGCTGTCGGCACCGTTTGGCGCCCACCCGCTGCTGTGGATCCCGAACCTCGCGCTCAACATCGTCGAATACCTCGCGAAGACCGTCTCCCTCGGTATGCGGTTGTTCGGCAACATGTACGCGGGTGAGCTGTTGTTCCTGTTGATCGCCCTGCTCGGCAGCATGTGGAGCTTCGGTGGCGACGCAACGTTCCTCGGCTTCGTTGGTCACGTGATCGCGGGTAGCGTCTGGGCAATCTTCCACATCCTGATTGTTCTGTTGCAGGCATTCATTTTCATGATGCTGACGCTGGTGTATCTCGGCCAAGCGCACGACAAGCACTAAGCGCGGCGTGCAAGAAAGAGTTTCCGTTTTAGTTTTTTAAATCTCAGTTCCAAGTCTTTTCACAAAGGAGTGATCATGCAAGCTTACATCGCCAACATCCAAGGTCTGACCGCCATCGGTATCGGCATCATCATCGGCCTGGGTGCAATCGGCGCCTGTATCGGTATCGCGCTGATGGGTGGTAAGTACATCGAAGCCTGCGCACGTCAGCCGGAACTCATCAACCCGCTGCAAACGAAGATGTTCCTGCTGGCTGGTCTGATCGACGCGGCATTCCTGATCGGCGTGGGTGTTGCAATGCTGTTCGCGTTCGCGAACCCGCTCCTGTCGAAGCTCGCAGGCTAAGGTTCCTCGGAAATTTGCGTCCGGCGCAAGCCGGCGCAGGGCGGAACGGAGACTTGGGGCGCTGATCGAATGCAACTCGATGAGCGCCTTACCGTTTCATTTTTCCGGAATAGCAGATAAGGAAACACCGTGAATCTCAACGCAACTCTGTTTGCGCAAATGGTCGTGTTCCTGGTCCTCGCGTGGTTCACGATGAAATTCGTGTGGCCGCCGTTGATCAACGCCCTCGACGAACGTTCGAAGAAGATCGCCGACGGCCTCGCCGCCGCCGAGAAGGGCAAGGCAGAACTCGACGCAGCGCACAAGCGCGTGGACCAGGAACTCGCGCAGGCCCGCAATGACGGCCAGCAGCGCATCGCCGACGCTGAAAAGCGTGCCCAGGCGGTCGCCGAGGAAATCAAGGCCAACGCCCAAGCTGAAGCCGCCCGCATCATCGCCCAGGCGAAGGCGGAAGCAGAACAGCAAATCGTGAAGGCGCGCGAAGCGCTGCGTGGCGAAGTCGCTACGCTGGCCGTGAAGGGCGCCGAGCAGATCCTGAAGCGCGAAGTCGATCAAACGGCCCACGCCCAACTGCTGAATCAACTGAAAGCCGAGCTCTGATCATGGCCGAACTTGCAACCATCGCCCGCCCTTACGCAGAAGCGCTGTTCCGCGTGGCCGAGGGCGGTGACATCGCCGCCTGGTCCACGCTCGTGCAAGAGCTGGCCCAGGTTGCGCGTCTGCCGGAAGTCCTGTCGGTCGCGTCGAGCCCGAAGGTGACGCGCACGCAAGTAGCCGAGTTGCTGCTTGCTGCGGTGAAGTCGCCGCTCGGAGCTGGCGCCGAAGCGAAGAACTTCGTGCAGATGCTGGTCGACAATCATCGCATCGCGCTGCTGCCGGAAATTGCCGAGCAGTTCGAGGCGCTCAAGAACGAACGTGAAGGTGCAGCCGACGCCGAGATCGTGAGCGCGTTCCCGCTGAACGGCGCGGATCTCGAGAGTCTCGTCTCGGGCCTCGAACGCAAGTTCAAGCGCAAGCTGAAACCGACGGTCGCAGTCGATTCGTCGCTGATCGGCGGCGTGCGCGTGACGGTCGGCGACGAAGTGCTCGACACCTCGGTTCGCGCGCGCCTCGCATCGATGCAGGCTGCGTTGACCGCCTGAGCGCCACGCCGGCACGCAACAGAATTGACTATCAGGAGCGAATAATGCAACTCAATCCCTCTGAGATCAGCGAGCTGATCAAGAGCCGGATCCAGGGCCTTGAAGCGAGCGCAGACGTTCGCAACCAGGGCACCGTGATCTCCGTGACCGACGGTATCGTGCGTATCCACGGCCTGTCGGACGTGATGCAGGGCGAAATGCTCGAGTTTCCGGGCAACACGTTCGGCCTCGCGCTGAACCTCGAGCGCGACTCGGTCGGCGCGGTGATTCTCGGCGAATACGAACACATCTCGGAAGGCGACATCGTCAAGACGACGGGGCGCATTCTCGAAGTCCCGGTTGGCCCGGAACTCGTCGGCCGCGTGGTCGACGCGCTCGGCAACCCGATCGACGGCAAGGGCCCGGTCAACGCGAAGCTGACCGACGCGATCGAAAAGATCGCCCCGGGCGTGATCTGGCGTAAGTCGGTGTCGCAGCCGGTGCAGACGGGCATCAAGTCGATCGACGCAATGGTGCCGATCGGCCGTGGCCAGCGTGAGCTGATCATCGGCGACCGTCAGTGCGGCAAGACCGCGGTGGCGCTCGACGCGATCATCAACCAGAAGGGCAAGGACCTGATCTGTATCTACGTCGCGATCGGCCAGAAGGCTTCGTCGATCATGAACGTGGTTCGCAAGCTCGAAGAAACGGGCGCGATGGAATACACGATCGTCGTCGCCGCTTCGGCTTCGGATTCGGCAGCGATGCAGTACCTCGCACCGTACGCCGGCTGCACGATGGGCGAATACTTCCGCGACCGCGGTCAAGATGCGCTGATCATCTATGACGACTTGACCAAGCAAGCGTGGGCATACCGTCAGATCTCGCTGCTGCTGCGCCGCCCGCCGGGCCGTGAAGCGTACCCGGGTGACGTGTTCTATCTCCACTCGCGTCTGCTCGAGCGTGCTGCTCGCGTGTCGGAAGAGTACGTCGAGAAGTTCACGAACGGCGAAGTGAAGGGCAAGAGCGGTTCGCTGACGGCACTGCCGGTCATCGAAACGCAGGCTGGCGACGTGACCGCGTTCGTTCCGACGAACGTGATCTCGATTACCGACGGCCAGATCTTCCTGGAAACCGACCTGTTCAACGCAGGCATCCGCCCGGCAATCAACGCCGGCGTGTCGGTGTCGCGAGTCGGTGGCGCCGCTCAGACGAAGGTCGTGAAGAAGCTGTCGGGCGGTATCCGTACCGACCTCGCGCAGTACCGTGAACTGGCCGCATTCGCGCAGTTCGCATCGGACCTCGACGAAGCGACCCGCAAGCAGCTCGAGCGCGGCCGCCGCGTGACGGAACTGCTGAAGCAGCCGCAGTACCAGCCGCTGCAGGTGTGGGAACTGGCCGTGTCGCTGTACGCCGCAAACAACGGCTACCTCGACGACCTCGACGTCAAGCAAGTGCTGTCGTTCGAGAAGGGCCTGCGCGAAAACCTGAAGACCAGCCACGCTGACCTCATCAAGCGCATCGAAGACACCAAGGATCTCTCGAAGGACGACGAAGGCGCACTGCGCTCGGCGATCGAATCCTTCAAGAAGTCCGGTGCCTATTGATCCGCGAGTGACACACTGAGGCCGCGCGGGTGCTGATGCGCCCGCGCTGCTTCGGTCAAGGAGCAAGCTATGGCTGGAATGAAGGAAATTCGCGGCAAGATCAAGAGCGTGCAGAACACGCGCAAGATCACGAAGGCGATGGAGATGGTGGCCGCATCGAAGATGCGCCGCGCGCAGGAACGCATGCGCGCCGCTCGTCCGTATGCGGACAAGGTCCGTGCCATCGCCGCGCACATGAGCCGCGCGAACCCCGAGTACCGCCACCCGTTCATGGTGGCGAACGAAGGCGCGCAGACGGCCGGCATCATCCTCGTCACGACGGACAAGGGGCTATGCGGCGGTCTGAACACCAACGTGCTGCGTGCGACGGTGCAGAAGTTCAAGGAGCTGGAAGAGAAGGGCCAGAAGGTCGAAGCCACCGCGATCGGTAGCAAGGGCCTCGGGTTCCTGAACCGCTTCGGCGCGAAGGTGATGTCGCAGGTCGTGCACCTCGGCGACACCCCGCACCTGGACAAGCTGATCGGCGCCGTGAAGACGCAGCTCGATCTGTACTCGGAAGGCAAGCTGTCGGCGGTTTATATCGCTTACACGCGCTTCGTCAACACGATGAAGCAGGAAGCCGTGATCGAGCAGTTGCTGCCGCTGTCGTCGGAACACTTCGAAGCCGATGACGGTACGCCGGCCACGTCGTGGGACTACATCTACGAGCCGGACGCGCAGGCAGTCGTCGACGAACTGCTCGTGCGTTACGTCGAGGCGCTGGTGTACCAGGCCGTCGCGGAAAACATGGCGTCCGAGCAATCGGCGCGCATGGTCGCGATGAAGGCCGCGTCCGACAACGCGAAGACGGTGATCAGCGAACTGCAGCTCGTGTACAACAAGAGCCGTCAGGCCGCGATCACGAAAGAACTGTCGGAGATCGTCGGCGGCGCAGCCGCTGTTTAAGCGCGCGCCCGGGACGACAACTGCGCCTTTGCGCGAGTAAAGAATCAGGTATTTAAAGGAAAAGCGATGAGTACTGCTGCTTTGGTAGAAGGCAAGATCGTACAGTGCATCGGCGCCGTTATCGACGTGGAATTCCCGCGCGACAGCATGCCGAAGATCTACGACGCGCTTATTCTCGATGGCTCGGAACTGACGCTCGAAGTCCAGCAACAGCTGGGCGACGGCGTGGTCCGTACCATTTGTCTGGGTGCATCCGACGGCCTGCGCCGCGGCCTGACCGTGAAGAACACGGCAAAGCCGATCTCGGTGCCGGTCGGCAAGCCGACCCTCGGCCGAATCATGGACGTGCTCGGCCGTCCGATCGACGAAGCCGGCCCGATCGAAAGCGAAACGACGCGTTCGATCCACCAGAAGGCTCCGGCGTTCGACGAACTGTCGCCGTCGACCGAACTGCTCGAAACGGGTATCAAGGTCATCGACCTGATCTGCCCGTTCGCAAAGGGCGGCAAGGTTGGCCTGTTCGGCGGTGCTGGCGTGGGCAAGACCGTCAACATGATGGAGCTCATCAACAACATCGCGAAGGAACACGGCGGTTACTCCGTGTTCGCGGGCGTGGGCGAGCGTACCCGTGAAGGGAACGACTTCTACCACGAAATGAAGGACTCGAACGTTCTCGACAAGGTCGCGCTGGTGTACGGCCAGATGAACGAGCCGCCGGGCAACCGTCTGCGCGTCGCGCTGACCGGCCTGACGATGGCCGAGCACTTCCGTGACGAAGGCCTCGACGTGCTGTTCTTCGTCGACAACATCTACCGTTTCACGCTGGCCGGTACCGAAGTGTCGGCACTGCTCGGCCGTATGCCGTCGGCAGTGGGCTATCAGCCGACGCTGGCTGAAGAAATGGGCAAGCTGCAAGAGCGCATCACGTCGACCAAGAAGGGCTCGATTACGTCGGTCCAGGCCGTGTACGTCCCTGCGGACGACTTGACCGACCCGTCGCCGGCTACGACCTTCGGCCACCTGGACGCAACCGTCGTTCTGTCGCGTGACATCGCTTCGCTGGGTATCTACCCGGCGGTCGACCCGCTCGACTCGACGTCGCGCCAGATCGACCCGAACGTGATCGGTGAAGAGCACTACTCGATCACCCGTCGCGTCCAGCAGACGCTGCAGCGCTACAAGGAACTGCGCGACATCATCGCGATTCTGGGTATGGACGAACTGTCGCCGGAAGACAAGCTGTCGGTCGCACGCGCTCGTAAGATCCAGCGTTTCCTGTCGCAGCCGTTCCACGTTGCTGAAGTGTTCACGGGCTCGCCGGGCAAGTACGTGCCGCTGAAGGAAACGATCCGCGGCTTCAAGATGATCGTCGACGGCGAGTGCGACCACCTGCCGGAACAGGCGTTCTACATGGTCGGCACGATCGACGAAGCCTTCGAAAAGGCCAAGAAGATCTCGTAAGGATCGGGTGAGTCGCACGGCGCGTTCTAGTCGGGATTGGCAGTCGGACTGACAATCCCGGCCGGTCGCGCCGACCGCAACACGCTCAATCCGCCGTGCATGGGATCGGCGCAGGCGCGCAAGTGCCCGCTCCGATCGACAGGAGTCGATATGGCAACCATCAAAGTAGACGTCGTCAGCGCGGAAGAGCAGATCTTCTCGGGCGAGGCGAAATTCGTCGCGCTGCCGGGCGAAACGGGTGAGCTGGGCATTCTGCCGGGCCACACGCCGCTGATCACGCGGATTCGTCCGGGTGCGGTGCGCATCGAAGTCGAGGGCGGCAACGACGAATTCGTGTTCGTCGCGGGCGGCATTCTCGAAGTGCAGCCGGGCGCCGTGACGGTGCTCGCCGATACCGCGATCCGCGGCAAGGACCTCGACGCGGCGAAAGCCGAGGAAGCACGCAAGCGTGCCGAGGAAACGCTGCAGAACGCGAAGTCGGATCTCGACCTCGCGAAGGCGCAATCCGAGCTCGCGACCGCGATGGCGCAGCTCGAGGCGATCCAGCGTCTGGCGAAGATCCGCAGCCGGCACTGAGCCGCGCCGCGTATCCCGCGAAAGAAAGCAGCCTTCGGGCTGCTTTTTTTTCGCCCTCCGTTTTCGTCTGTTTTTTTGCGGGCCGGATCATTCCGTCCGGTCGTGCTATTTCATCCGTCCGCCGCGATTTGCTGTCAGAGTATCGTCAGCCGCGCGCGTCATCATCCGTGTCGAGGCCGTCCGTCGCGAATGCGCGGCGGAGGCGGGCGCCGCAAGCGCGCAGGCCGACCAGACAAAAAAGGACGGAGACATTCATGGCAGCAGACCTTGGCGTGGGCGCGCTGATCTCGCCCGAAAACGGCTTGTCGTACGTACGTGGCACAACCGACGTGCCGCTCTCCGAAGCGACGATCGGCCGGTTCCTGCTCGACACGGCCGGGCGCTTTCCCGATCGTCCGGCCGTCGTGTTCCGCGAGCAGCAGGTGCGCTGGACCTGGCGCGAGTTCGCGAACGAAGTCGACGTGCTGGCGTCCGGCCTGGCTTCGCTCGGCATCGTGAAGGGCGATCGCGTCGGCATCTGGTCGCCGAACCGCAGCGAATGGCTGCTCACGCAGTTCGCGACCGCGCGGATCGGAGCGGTGCTCGTCAACATCAATCCGGCCTACCGGCTGTCGGAACTCGAATACGCGTTGAACAAGGTCGGTTGCAAGGCGGTGATCGCCGCCGAACGCTTCAAGACGTCCGCGTATGTCGAGATGCTGCAGACCATCGCGCCGGAACTCGCGACCGCGACGCCGGGCGACCTGCATGCGGCGCGCGTGCCGAGCCTGCGCACGGTCGTGTCGATGGGCGACGTCGCGCCGGCCGGCATGTTCCGCTTCGCGGACCTGATGGCGCGCGGCCGCCAGGCCGTCGATCCCGCATTGCTCGATGCGCTCGGCGCGACGCTCGAGGCCAACGAGCCGATCAACATCCAGTTCACGAGCGGCACGACGGGCAGCCCGAAGGGCGCGACGCTCACGCACCGCAACGTCGTCAACAACGGGCGCTCGATCGCGACGGCGATGCGTTTCACCGAGCACGACACGTTGTGCATTCCGGTGCCGCTGTATCACTGCTTCGGGATGGTGCTCGCCGTGCTCGCGTGCGTGTCGAAGGGCGCGGCGATGGTGTTCCCCGGCGAAGCGTTCGACCCGGTCGCCACGCTCGCGGCGGTGGCGGAGGAGCGCTGCACCGCGCTGCATGGCGTGCCGACGATGTTCATCGCCGAGCTCGATCACCCCGAGTTCGCGAAATTCGACCTGTCGACGCTGCGCACCGGGATCATGGCCGGCTCGCCGTGCCCGATCGAGACGATGAAGCGCGTCGTGTCGCAGATGCACCTGTCGGAGATCACGATCGCGTACGGGATGACGGAAACGAGCCCGGTTTCGTTCCAGAGTTCGACCGACGATCCGCTCGAGAAGCGTACGACGACGGTCGGGCGCATTCAGCCGCACCTGGAAGTGAAGATCGTCGATCCGAGCGGCGGCATCGTGCCGGTCGGCACGACGGGCGAGCTGTGCACGAAGGGCTATTCGGTGATGCTCGGCTACTGGGACGACGATGCGAAGACGCGCGAGGTGCTGGTGGACGGCTGGATGCATACGGGCGACCTCGCGACGCTCGATGCGGACGGCTATTGCAACATCGTCGGCCGGCTCAAGGACATGGTGATTCGCGGCGGCGAGAACGTCTATCCGCGGGAGATCGAGGAATTCCTGTTTCGGCATCCGAAGATCCAGAGCGCGCAGGTATTCGGCGTGCCCGATGCGAAGTACGGCGAGGAGCTGTGCGCGTGGATCGTGCTGCGCGCGGACGAGCAGATGACCGAAGACGACGTGCGCGCGTTCTGCAACGGGCAGATCGCGCACTACAAGATCCCGCGCTACATCCGCTTCGTCGACGAGCTGCCGATGACGGTGACGGGCAAGGTGCAGAAGTTCGTGATGCGCGACCGGATGATCGAGGAGCTGAAGCTCGACGTGCAGAAGACCGCGTAGCGCGGCGTGAAGGCGGGATAAACGCGGCGGCCTGCGGGCCGTTGCGTTTTCGATGGACGAAAAAAAGCGGGCTTATTAGCCCGCTAAAAACCACACGCTACGGGGTTAGCGCGAGGAGACCAAAGATGAAACCGAGTCCGGCGGGGGGCCGGAAACGACTCCAACAGGGATGCCCCTCGGAAGGGCTTCGGTACGTGACCGACTGGCTCGCAGCGCTTCGCGTCCGCTCACACTTGGCACACGAGACCGCATCCGTGTTGAAACCGTTGAGGCCATTGTGGGCGAATTAATGACCCCTCGCGGTAACAAAGTGTTTCAGGTTGTAACGCCCGCCAGATAAGGCTTTCCGGGATTTTTTGCTGTTTTTGAGGGCCTGAAAAAGGTCATTTTTACCCATATTTTCCGCAGCGTTTTCAGCGCATGCGCGCAATGCGTTTTTCATGCGTATCAGGCTCGACGAATTGCCGATTTGCACGCGAGAAAATGCGTCTTTCGGCCGATACCACGCATGACGATTCATTCGTCAGAAAGATTTTGAAACGTGATTGGCATGCGCGGAAGTCGGCCGTTCGGCCAATTCGTTCGCGTCGGGCCGATTTCCCGGGTGTGGGCGCGCGGCACCGAAGTGTAACGACGGTGATCGGGCCACCGCCGCGCAGCGACTTTTGCGGGCAGCGGATGCGGGGTCGGTGCCCGCTACCGGCCGCCACGCACGAGCCTGCTTACTTCAGCCATTTATCCGAAATCGCCTGGTATTCGCCGGTCGACAGCGCGAGATGCAGCCACTGATCGACGTACTGCTGGAACGCGACGTCGCCGCGCGGCACCATGTACGCCTTCTCGCCGAACTGGAACGGCTTGTCCGGATGCACCGAGCACAGGCCCGGATTCAGCTTTTGCTGCAGCAGCGTCTCGGACGCATCCGTCACCATCACGTCCGCCTTGCCGGCGAGGATCTGCTTGAAGATCGTTACGTTGTCCGGATAGACGGTGAGGTTCGCGTGCGTGAAATACTGCTTCGCGAAACGCTCGTTGGTGCCGCCCGGGTTCACGATCACGCGCGTTTCCGGCCGGTCGATCTGCGCGACGCTCTGGTATTTGTCGGCGTCCGCGCAGCGCACGATCGGCGTCTTGCCGTCGACCACGTACGGCTGCGTGAAGAACACGCGCTTCTGGCGCTCGAGCGTCGTCGATACGCCGCCCACCGCGATGTCGCATTTCGCGACGAAATCGCCGGTCAGGTTCGGCCAGCTCGTCTTCACGTAGTCGGTCTTCACGCCGAGCGACTTCGCGAGCGATTCGGCCATGTCGATGTCGATGCCCTCGAAGCGGCCGTCCGCGCGGTAGTACGAATACGGCTTGTAGTCGCCCGTCGTGCACACGCGCAGCGTGCCGCGCGCGAGCACGTCGTCGAGCCGCGAGCCGGCGCCCGGTGCGGTAGCAGCAGCGCCCGCGCCGGTCTGCGCGTGCGCGGCGGCGCAGCAAAGCAATGCGGTGGCGGCGAGCGTGGCGAATGTCTTCATCGGTCTCCTCCTTCGTTTCGTTCGATATGAGCGTCCGATCATAACGGAGCCATCGCGCGCGTCATATGGCCGCCATCGCGTCGGCATGCGCAGCCCGACGGCGGCTGTCCGGTAAAATGCCGCTTTGCTCTCGCATCGTCGCTCCTACCGTGGCCCATACCCTGCTCAACGACACCTTCCTGCGTGCGCTTCTGCGCGAGCCGACCGACTACACGCCGATCTGGCTGATGCGCCAGGCCGGCCGCTACCTGCCCGAATACAATGCGACGCGCGCACGCGCCGGCAGCTTCCTCGGTCTCGCGAAGAATCCCGACTACGCGACCGAAGTGACGCTGCAGCCGCTCGAGCGCTTTCCGCTCGACGCCGCGATCCTGTTCTCGGACATCCTGACGATTCCCGACGCGATGGGGCTCGGCCTCGACTTCCAGGTCGGCGAAGGGCCGAAGTTCGCGCATCCGGTGCGCACCGAGGCCGACGTCGCGAAGCTCGCGGTGCCGGACATCGAAGCAACGCTCGGCTACGTGACGGGCGCGGTGCGCGAAATCCGTCGCGCGCTCACCGACGGCCAGGGCCGCCAGCGCGTGCCGCTGATCGGCTTTTCGGGCAGCCCGTGGACGCTCGCGTGCTACATGGTCGAAGGCGGCGGGTCGGACGATTTCCGCACGGTGAAGTCGATGGCGTATTCGCGCCCCGACCTGATGCACCGGATCCTCGACGTGAACGCGCAGGCGGTGGCCGCGTACCTGAACGCGCAGATCGAAGCGGGCGCCCAGGCCGTGATGATCTTCGATACATGGGGCGGCGCGCTGGCGGACGGCGCGTACCAGCGCTTCTCGCTGGACTACATCCGCCGCGTGGTGTCGCAGCTCAAGCGAGAGCACGACGGCGAGCGCGTGCCGGTGATCACGTTCACGAAGGGCGGCGGGTTGTGGCTCGAGGAGATCGCGGCGACCGGCGTCGACGCGGTCGGGCTCGACTGGACGGTCAACCTCGGCAAGGCACGCGAACGCGTCGCGGGCAAGGTCGCGCTGCAGGGCAACCTCGACCCGACGATCCTGTTTGCGCCGCCGGCCGCGGTGCGCGAGCAGGCGCGCGCGGTGCTCGACAGCTATGGCAACCATCCGGGCCACGTATTCAACCTTGGGCACGGTATTTCGCAATTCACGTCGCCCGATCACGTTGCCGAACTCGTCGACGAAGTGCATAGCCACAGCCGCGCGATCCGTAGCGGAGCCGCCGGCTGAACGCAAGCGCTGTCATGCTGCACTGCGGCGTGACTGCGTTTCGTTATCGGCACTAAACAGGGCGCAACCCCGCACCGGTTGCCGATTCAGTGCTTGTCAAGACTTGACTTATACACATTTTCCACGTTGCAGCGCGGTAGAGCCCTGTATCGGTCAATTTGTCTCGCTATGGTTCGGTAATTTGAATAGCAGCCTTATGGAATAAGGCTCCGCGGGGCACCGCAACAAGCGGCGAAAATCAGCGCAAAGCGCGGCCCCGCGCGCGTTGCGGCCATCGAGCGGCGAGTTCTCAACAAAGTTATCCACAGGCTGGCCAGGGTATACGGCGATTCCTAATGCGAATCCAAAACTTAGCGCCGAATCTGAAGTTTTACTTTAAGTTCGCTGCCCCGATGCGGGCGCGGATGTCGGCCGTCCAGGCCCATGCGGCGCACGCCGCCGCCGGAGCGTGGGGATGAGCGGCACCTATCTGCGCGTCGCGCTCGACCATCCGCTCGCCACCCTGTTCGACTACCGCTGCGACGCGCAACCGGCGCCCGGGCCCGGCACGCTCGTGCAGGTGCCGTTCGGCAAGCGGCAGGCCGTCGGGCTCGTCTGCGAAGTGACGACTCACACCGACGTGCCGCCGTCGCGGCTGCGCGCGATCGACGCGATCTGCACCGACCTGCCGCCGTTGTCGCCGGACTGGCTCGCGCTCGTGTCGTTCGCCGCGGATTACTACCAGCGCGGGCGTGGCGAGGTCGCGTTGCCGGCGCTGCCGCAGGCGCTGCGCGATGCCGGGCGCTGGGGGCGGCTGCTCGCGCCGGAGGTGCGTTACCGGCCGACGGAAACCGGCCGCGCGGCGCTACCCGACGCGTTGCCTGCGCGCGGGGCCGCGCTGCGGCGGCTCGCGCAGGCGCTGGTCGACACCGGCTCGCTGGCGCTGCCGGACGCGCGCGCGCTGCACCCGAAGGCGGCGGCCACGCTCGACGACTGGGCGGCGCGCGGCTGGGTCGACGTCGAGGAGATCGGCTGGGCCGATGCGCCTGTGCCCAAAGCTGTGGATAACCTGTTGGCAGCCGGTGGACGAACTGTGCCGCCGGCGCTCACGGACCAGCAGGCCGAGGCGCTCGACGCGATCCGCGCCGCGCAGGGCTTCGCGCCGTTCCTGCTGCACGGCGTGACGGGCAGCGGCAAGACCGAGGTCTATCTGCACGCGCTCGCGTCGCTGCTCGACGCGCGGCCGGATGCGCAGGCGCTCGTGCTCGTTCCCGAAATCAACCTGACGCCGCAGTTCGAAGCCGCGTTTCGCGCGCGTTTCGCGGGGGCGCTCCCCGACGACGCGATCGTCACGCTGCACAGCGGGCTCGCGGAGGGCGAACGTGCGCGCAACTGGCTCGCCGCGCACACGGGCCGCGCGCGGATCGTGCTCGGCACGCGCCTCGCGGTGCTCGCGTCGATGCCGACGCTCGCGCTGATCGTCGTCGACGAGGAGCACGAGCCCGCTTACAAGCAGCAGGAAGGGCTGCGCTATTCGGCGCGCGATCTCGCCGTGTGGCGCGCGAAGCAGCTCGGCATCACGGTCGTGCTCGGCTCGGCGACGCCGTCGCTCGAAAGCTGGTGGCAGGCCGAGCAGGGCCGCTACACGCGGCTCACGCTGTCGCGTCGCGCGGTGGCCGACGCGACGCTGCCGACCGTGCGGCTGATCGACCTCGAAGAGGAGCGGCGCCGCGGTCGCGCGTCGATGGGCGGGCTGTCGGGGCCGCTCGTCGCGGCACTGAAGGCGCGGCTCGAGCGCGGCGAACAGAGCCTCGTGTTCCTGAACCGGCGCGGTTATGCGCCGCAGCTCGCGTGCGACGCCTGCGGCTGGGTCGCCGGCTGCCCGCGCTGCAGCGCGTACGTCGTGCTGCACAAGCCCGAGCACGCGTTGCGCTGCCATCACTGCGGCTGGGAGTCGCGCATTCCGCGGTCGTGCCCCGAGTGCGGCAACGTCGACATCGCGCCGCTCGGGCGCGGCACGCAACGGATCGAGGAAGCGCTCGCCGAAGCCGTGCCGGGCGCGCGCGTGCTGCGGATCGACGCGGACAGCACGCGCCGCAAGGGCAGCGCCCAGGCGCTCTTTTCCGACGTGCATGCGGGGGAGGTCGATATCCTCGTCGGCACGCAGATGATCGCGAAGGGGCACGACTTCCAGCGCGTGTCGCTCGTCGGCGTGCTCAATGCCGACACCGCGCTGTTCTCGCACGACTTCCGCGCGAGCGAACGGCTGTTCGCGCAGCTGATGCAGGTGAGCGGCCGCGCGGGCCGCGCGGGGCTGCCGGGCGAAGTGCTCGTGCAGACACGTTACCCGCGTCACGCGCTGTACCACGCGCTCGGGCGGCAGGATTACGTCGGCTTCGCGAATTCGACGCTCGGCGAGCGCCGCGACGCGCACCTGCCGCCGTTCGTCTACCAGGCGTTGCTGCGCGCCGAAGGGCGCACGCTCGACGCCGCGCTCGCGTTCCTGCTGCAAGCCGCGGCCGCGTTGCCGGGGCTGCCGGGCGCCGATCGCGTGACGGTCTACGACGCGGTGCCGATGACGATCGTCAAGGTCGCGAACGTGCATCGCGCGCAGTTGCTGCTCGAAAGCGCATCGCGGGCGGCGCTGCAGCATGCGCTACGCGCATGGCAGCCTGAGCTGCGCGCGCTGAAGGGCGTGCTGCGTTGGAGCGTCGAGGTCGATCCGCTGGATATCTGAGCTGAGCGGCGGCGCGGCATGCGGCCGCCGTGCTGCTTGCCGCTGCGTTGCACCCCCGGCCGCCGGGCCGGGTACCCGCGAACCATCTCTTGCCGCCCGCCCGCGCCCGGGCGCCGCACCTTCCCCCATACCCAGTGCAACCCGTTTTCGTCCGCCGCGACGCGCGCGAAAGGTTGCGCACGCATGTCAAACCGGCCCGATCAGGGAAAACACCGAGCCTCCGACCACGGGCAACTCCTAGGTTGCAACCGCATAAGTGGCTGATTATATTGAGTAACCTAAGGGTGCAACCCATCTCGTAATTTGGTTGCACCTTTTTATTGCGTGCCGTAGGATTTCGCGCATCCTCTCACACCACATTGCCGGGCTCGCACCGGCGCACGAACCCACCATGGCAAGCACGACTCTCGGCGTCAAGGTCGACGACCTTCTCCGCTCGCGCCTCAAGGACGCCGCCGCGCGTCTCGAGCGCACTCCCCACTGGCTGATCAAGCAGGCGATCTTCGCGTATCTCGAGCGGATCGAGCACGGCCAGTTGCCGCCCGAGCTGTCGGGCCACAGCGGCGTGACGGAGCTCGCCGACGGTCAGTCCGCGGACGGCGACGACGACAACTCGCCGCATCCGTTCCTCGAGTTCGCGCAGAACGTGCAACCGCAATCGGTGCTGCGCGCGGCGATCACGGCGGCGTACCGCCGCCCCGAGCCGGAATGCGTGCCCTTCCTGCTCGGTCAGGCGCGCCTGCCCGCGAACCTGCAGGCGGACGTGCAGGCGCTCGCGACGAAGCTCGTCGAGGCGCTGCGCGAGAAGAGCTCCGGCGGTGGCGTCGAAGGGCTGATCCACGAGTTCTCGCTGTCGAGCCAGGAAGGCGTCGCGCTGATGTGCCTAGCCGAAGCGCTGCTGCGCATTCCCGATCGCGCGACCCGCGATGCGCTGATCCGCGACAAGATCAGCAAGGGCGACTGGCGCTCGCACGTCGGCCACGCGCCGTCGCTGTTCGTGAACGCGGCCACGTGGGGGCTGATGATCACCGGCAAGCTCGTGACGACCAACAGCGAAGCCGGGCTGTCGTCGGCGCTCACGCGCCTGATCGGCCGCGGCGGCGAGCCGCTGATCCGCAAGGGCGTCGACATGGCGATGCGCCTGATGGGCGAGCAGTTCGTCACCGGCGAGACGATTTCCGAAGCATTGGCGAACAGCCGCAAGTACGAAGCGCGCGGCTTCCGCTACTCGTACGACATGCTCGGCGAAGCGGCAACGACCGAAGAGGACGCGCAGCGCTACTACGCGTCGTACGAACAGGCGATCCACGCGATCGGCAAGGCAGCCGGCGGCCGCGGCATCTACGAAGGCCCGGGCATCTCGATCAAGCTGTCGGCGCTGCACGCGCGCTACTCGCGCTCGCAGCAGGACCGCACGATGAGCGAGCTGCTGCCGCGCGTGCGCGCGCTCGCGCTGCTCGCGCGCCGCTACGACATCGGCCTGAACATCGATGCCGAAGAAGCCGACCGCCTCGAACTGTCGCTCGACCTGCTCGAGGCGCTGTGCTTCGATCCGGATCTCGCGGGCTGGAACGGCATCGGCTTCGTCGTGCAGGGTTACCAGAAGCGCTGCCCGTTCGTGATCGACTACCTGATCGATCTCGCGCGCCGCAGCCGTCACCGCCTGATGATCCGCCTCGTGAAGGGCGCGTACTGGGATACCGAGATCAAGCGCGCGCAGGTCGACGGCCTCGAAGGCTATCCGGTCTACACGCGCAAGATCTACACGGACGTGTCGTACCTCGCGTGCGCGAAGAAGCTGCTCGCGGCGCCGGACGCCGTGTACCCGCAGTTCGCGACGCACAACGCGTACACGCTGGCCGCGATCTACCAGCTCGCGGGCCAGAACTACTACCCGGGCCAGTACGAATTCCAGTGCCTGCACGGGATGGGCGAGCCGCTGTACGAGGAAGTCACCGGCCGCGACAAGCTGAACCGCCCGTGCCGCGTGTACGCGCCGGTCGGCACGCACGAGACGCTGCTCGCGTACCTGGTGCGCCGCCTGCTCGAGAACGGCGCGAACACGTCGTTCGTGAACCGCATCGCGGATAAATCGGTGTCGGTGAAGGAGCTGGTTGCCGATCCGGTCGACGAGGCATCGAAGGTCGTGCCGCTCGGCGCGCCGCACGCGAAGATCCCGCTGCCGCGCAACCTGTACGGCGACGAGCGCCCCAACTCGATGGGCCTCGACCTGTCGAACGAACACCGTCTCGCGTCGCTGTCGTCGGCGCTGCTCGCAAGTGCGCATTTCCCGTGGCGTGCGGCGCCGATGCTCGCCGACGACACGCTCGCCGACGCGCCGCCCCGCGACGTGCGCAACCCGGCTGACCAGCGCGACCCGGTCGGCACGGTCAGCGAAGCGACGGCCGAACACGTGAGCGCGGCGCTCGCGCACGCGGTGGCCGCCGCGCCGATCTGGCAGGCGACGCCAGTCGATGCCCGCGCCGATTGCCTGGTGCGCGCGGCCGACCTGCTCGAAGCGCAGATGCACACGCTGATGGGCCTGATCGTGCGCGAAGCCGGCAAATCGCTGCCGAACGCGATCGCCGAAATCCGCGAAGCGGTCGACTTCCTGCGCTACTACGCCGCACAGATCCGCGACGAGTTCTCGAACGACACGCACCGTCCGCTCGGCCCCGTGGTCTGTATCAGCCCGTGGAACTTCCCGCTCGCGATCTTCATGGGCCAGGTGGCCGCGGCACTGGCCGCCGGCAACACGGTGCTCGCGAAGCCGGCCGAACAGACGCCGCTGATCGCCGCCCAGGCCGTGCGCCTGCTGCGCGAGGCCGGCGTGCCGGCCGGTGCGGTGCAGCTGCTGCCGGGCACCGGCGAGACCGTCGGCGCGGCGCTGGTGGCCGACGCGCGTACCCGCGCGGTGATGTTCACCGGTTCGACCGAAGTCGCGCGGCTGATCAACAAGACGCTCGCCGCGCGCCTCGACCCGGACGGCAAGCCGATTCCGCTGATCGCCGAAACGGGCGGCCAGAACGCGATGATCGTCGACTCGTCGGCGCTCGCGGAGCAGGTCGTCGCGGACGTGATGCAGTCGTCGTTCGACTCGGCCGGTCAACGGTGTTCGGCGCTGCGCGTTCTGTGTCTGCAGGACGACGTCGCGGACCGCACGCTGACGATGCTCAAGGGCGCGATGCACGAGCTGGCGCTCGGCAACCCCGACCGGCTGTCGACCGACGTCGGCCCGGTGATCGATGCCGAAGCGAAGCAGACGATCGACACGCACGTCGCGGCGATGAAGGACAAGGGCCACGCGGTCACGCAACTGCCTGCGCCGGAAGCCTGCGCGCACGGCACGTTCGTGCCGCCGACGCTGATCGAGATCGGCAGCATCGACGAGTTGAAGCGCGAAGTGTTCGGCCCCGTGCTGCACGTGGTGCGCTACCGCCGCAGCCAGCTCGACAAACTGCTCGAGCAGATCCGCGCGACCGGCTACGGGCTGACGCTCGGCATCCACACGCGGATCGACGAGACGATCGCGCACGTGATCTCGAATGCACACGTCGGCAACATCTACGTGAACCGCAACGTGATCGGCGCGGTGGTCGGCGTGCAGCCGTTCGGCGGCGAAGGGCTGTCGGGCACGGGCCCGAAGGCCGGCGGCGCGCTGTACCTGCAGCGCCTGCTCGCGACGCGGCCGTCGGGCCTGCCGCGTTCGCTCGCGCAGATGCTGATCGCGGACGGCGCGGTGGAGGGCGACGCACGCGGCAACCCGGCGGCGGCGCTCACGACGCTGCGCGACTGGCTGATCGAGCAGCGCGAGCCGGCACTGGCGGCACGTTGCGACGGCTACCTGGCGCAGGTGCCGGCCGGTGCAACCGCGGTGCTGACCGGTCCGACGGGCGAGCGAAACACGAGCCTACACTCGGCCCGCGCGGCACGGTGTTGTGTGTCGCGGCGACGCCGGGCGGTGCGCGCGCGCAGTTCGCGGCGGTGCTGGCGACCGGTAACCGCGCGCTGTTCGCGGGTGCGGCCGGCGAGGCGCTGGTTGCCGCGCTGCCGGCCTCGCTGAAGGCTCACGCGACCGTGCGCAAGCAGGCCGACGCGCCGTTCGACGCGGTGCTGTTCGAAGGCGACAGCGACGAACTGCAGACGCTCGTGAAGGACGTCGCGCAGCGGCCGGGCCCGATCGTGTCGGTGCAGGGCGTGTCGGTAGGCGCGTTCGAGAACGGCGATGCGGAAGATTACGCGCTGGAACGGCTGCTGACGGAGCGCTCGGTGAGCGTGAACACGGCCGCGGCGGGTGGCAATGCGAATTTGATGACGATCGGCTGATCATCCTTGCCGTTCGGATCAAACAAAGGAAGCGGCTAGGCGATCCCGAAGCCGCTCCATTTACCCTGGTACCAAGGAGATGCTATGCAACACACGATGAAAAAGCTGGCAGGCGCGACGTTCGTCGCGGTCATGTCGCTGGCGGGGACGGCCCATGCGGATGACGTGAAGATCGGTTACGCAGGGCCGATGACGGGCGCGCAGGCGCACTACGGCAAGGATATGCAGAACGGGATCGCGCTCGCGATCGAGGATTTCAACGCGACGAGCCCGAAGATCGGCGGCAAGCCGGTGAAGTTCGTGCTCGACACGCAGGACGACCAGGCTGACCCGCGCACCGGCACGACGGTCGCGCAGAAGCTCGTCGACGACGGCATCAAGGGCATGCTCGGCCACTTCAACTCGGGCACGACGATTCCGGCTTCGCGCATCTACGCGAACGCGGGCATTCCGCAGATCGCGATGGCGACCGCACCGGAATACACGCAGCAGGGCTACAAGACGACCTTCCGCATGATGACGTCCGACACGCAGCAGGGCTCGGTGGCCGGCACGTTCGCGTCGAAGGATCTCGGCATGAAGAAGATCGCGATCGTCGACGACCGCACGGCCTACGGCCAGGGTCTCGCCGACCAGTTCGAGAAGGCCGCGAAGGCCGGCGGCGCGACGATCGTCGACCGTGAATTCACGAACGACAAGGCTGTCGACTTCAAGGCGATCCTGACCAAGCTGAAGGCGGCGAAGCCGGATCTCGTCTACTACGGCGGCGCGGATTCGCAGGCGGCACCGATGGTCAAGCAGATGAAGACGCTCGGCATCACCGCCCCGCTGATGAGCGGCGAAATGGTGAAGACACCGACGTTCCTGAAGATCGCGGGCACCGCGGCGGACGGCACGATCGCTTCGCTGGCAGGCCTCCCGCTGGAAGAAATGCCGGGCGGCAAGACGTACGCCGACAAGTACAAGAAGCGCTTCGGCGAAGACGTGCAGACGTACTCGCCGTATGCGTACGACGGTGCGATGGCGCTGTTCAACGCGATGAAGAAGGCCGATTCGACCGATCCGGCGAAGTACCTGCCGGTGCTCGCGAAGACCGACATGGCCGGCGTGACGTCGACGCACGTCGCGTATGACGCGAAGGGCGACCTGAAGAACGGCGGCATCACGATGTACAAGGTCGAGAAGGGCGAGTGGAAGCCGCTGAAGAGCATCGGCGGCAAGTAAGCAGCCTTTGATGTGACGCGCAGGCGGCGGCGCATGCCGCCGCCCCGTCGATCATGCGAAAAAGCCACCGGGCCGTCGGGCCGGGTGGCTTTTTCTTTTGCCGCGGCCGCTCGAGCGGCTATTCGCGACGCACGCGCAGCAGGAACTTCTGCAGCTTGCCCGTCGGCGTGCGCGGCAGCGCCTGCGCGAACGTGAATTCGCGCGGGATCTTGTACGCGGCGAGGCGCTCGCCGCAGAACGCGCGCAGCGCATCCGCGTCGGGCACGGTGCCCGCGCGCAGCACCACGTGCGCGACGACCGTCTCGCCCCACTCGGGATGCGGGACGCCGACGACGGCCGCCTCGGCGATGTCCGGGTGCGCGCCGAGCACGTCCTCCACTTCCTTCGAATAGACGTTCTCGCCGCCCGTCACGATCATGTCCTTCAGCCGGTCGACGATGAACAGGTAGCCATCCTGATCGATTCGCGCGATATCGCCGGTGCGATACCAGCCGTGCGGCGCGAACGCGGCGCGCGTTGCGGCCGCATCGTCGAGATAGCCGAGCATCATGCTGTCGGTCTTCAGCCAGATCTCGCCGGTCTCGCCCGGGTGCGCGTCGAGGCCGTCGATCCGCACGACGCGCAGGTCGACACCCGGGCCGCCGGTGCGGCCGATCGAACCGGCCTTCGCGATCTGCTCGTCCGGATACAGCGTCGTGCCGGCCGGGCCTGCTTCGGTCATGCCGTACACCTGGAAGAACGCATCGCTGCGATACGCACGCGTGAGACGTTCGGCCTGCGCGGGGCCGATCGGGCCGCCGCCGTACAGCCAGGCGCGCACGCTCGACAGGTCGAACGCCGCGAAGCCGTCGACCGTGTCGAGCGGCAGCAGGTACGACACCGGCGCACCGAAATACAGCGTCACGCGCTCGCGCTCGATAGTCTGCAGGAAGCGCAGCGGATGGTATTCGCGCAGCAGCACGACGGTGCCGCCTGCGTACAACGTGCCGCCGAACCAGTTGTTGAGCGGCGACGAATGCCAGATCGGCATCGCCATCAGCGTGCGCTCGTGGCGGCCGATGCCGGTCGCGAGCGCCGCCTGCATCGCCGCGAGCGTCACGGTGCGGTGGCTGTGCACGCAGCCTTTCGGGTGGCCGGTCGTGCCCGACGTATAGAGGATCTGCGCGATGTCGCCGTCGGCCGGCTCGATGCCCGCGAGGCCGTCCATCGTCGCGCACAGCGTGTCGAAGCACGGCACGCCGTCGAGTTCGCCTTCGGTCACGAGCCGCCGCGCGGGATGCACGAGGCGTTCGACCACCGGCGCGAGCGCGACGTCGAACAGCAGCGCCTTGCTGCGGCTGTGTTCGAGCACGTAGTCGACTTCCGGCGCCTGCAGCTTGTGGTTGACCGGCACGAACGTCGCGCCGAGCCGCCACGCGCCGAACATCAGGTCGACGAACGCCGGCGTGTTGAAGCACATCGCGGCGACACGGTCGCCGGCCGCGACGCCGAGCGCGCTCAGCACGGCTGCCGCGCGGTGCGAGCGCTCGCGCGCGGCGGCATAGGTGATCGTCGCGGATTCGCTGACGAGGAACGGCTGGTCGGGCGTCGCACGGGCGGCGCGATCAAGGGCGGCGACGAGGTTCATCGGAACTCCGGGCGGGCGATCGAAGGCGAACGGGGTCGTATTGCGTTGTCCGAAACGGCATCAGGCCGGGTACGCGCGCTGCAGCAGCGCGGCGACGTCGATCGTGTGCGGATCGAAGCCGCCCGCGATGCGGCCCCAGTCGGGCGCGGCGAGCCGCGTCGCGATGAATGCGTCGGCAACGGGCGCCGGCGCATCGCGGTGCAGCAGGCAGGCTTGCGCGACCACCGCGAGCCGCTGCGCGACCACGCGGCCCGATGCCTCGAGCGTGTCGGCAGGCGCCGCGAGCATCGCGCGCAGCGCATCGAGCGCCGCGCGGATGCGCGGTTCGCCCGCGCCGAGATCGGCGAGTTCGGCAAACAGCGCGGCGGCCGCGTCGGGCTCGCGCGATATCGCGCGCAGCACGTCGAGGCACATCACGTTGCCCGAGCCTTCCCAGATCGAGTTGACGGGCGCCTCGCGGAACAGCCGCGCGATCGGGCCATCGTCGACGTAGCCGTTGCCGCCGAACACTTCCATCACCTCGCCGGTCAGCTCGACCGCGCGCTTGCACACCCAGAATTTCGCGGCGGGCGTGACGATGCGCTTCCATGCGCGTTCGCGCGGCGAGTCGTCGCGCTCGAACGCGTCGGCGAGACGCATCGACAGCGACAGCGCCGCTTCGCTTTCGAGCGCGAGATCGGCGAGCACGGTGCGCATCAGCGGCTGCTCGGCGAGCGCGCGGCCGAACGCATGGCGCTGGCGCGTGTACGCGATCGCCTGCACGACGCCCTGGCGCAGCATCGCCGCGCTGCCGAGCACGCAGTTCAGCCGCGTGTAGGTGGCCATCTCGATGATGGTCGGAATGCCGCGGCCTTCGTCGCCGAGCATGATGCCCCACGCGTCGTTCAACTCGATCTCGCTGCTCGAGTTGCTGCGGTTGCCGACCTTGTCCTTCAGCCGCTGGATCTCGACCGCGTTCTTCGTGCCGTCCGGCCGCCAGCGCGGTACGTAGAAGCACGAAGGGCTGCCGGCTTCGGTGCGCGCGACGACGAGATGCGCGTCGCACATCGGCGCCGAGAAAAACCACTTGTGGCCGCGCAGCCGGTATTCGCCGCCGCGTCCGCCCGCGCCGACGGCGGTCGCGAGCGTCGTGTTCGCGCGCACGTCGGAGCCGCCCTGTTTCTCGGTCATGCCCATGCCGAACCAGATCGAGCGCTTGTCGGCGACCGGCACGTCGCGCGGATCGTAGTCGTCGCTGTAGAGCTTGTCGCGCAGCAGGTCCCACAGCGCGGGCTCCTTCTGCAGTACGGGAATCGCGGCCTGCGTCATCGTCGCCGGGCACAGCGTGCCGGCCTCGATCTGGCCGTGCAGGTAGAAGCCGGCGGCCGTCGCGGCCCAGCGGCCGCGGCGCGTGTCGCGGAACGCGAGCGACACGAAGCCTTCGTGGCGGTACTGGCCGAGCAGCGTGTGCCAGGCCGGGTGGAAGTCGACGCGGTCGATGCGCCGGCCGCGCCGGTCGAAGGTGTGCAGTTCCGGCGTGTGGTGGTTCGCTTCGTCGGCGAGCCGTGCGGTGTCGGCGCTGCCGAGCCGCGCGCCGTAGGCGTCGAGCTGCGGCACGGCCCAGTCGGCGCCCGCGCGGGTGAGCGCGTCGCGCAGCGCGATGTCCGTCGTGAAGAGGTTATAGTCGACCAGTTCGTCGAACTGGTTCGTGACGGCGTGAGTCGATTCGGTCATCGAGGTGTCTCCGGTCTCATGCTTCGCGGGCGGCCGGCGTCATGCCGCACGGATGACGCTTCGGCGCCGGCTCCGGCCCCCGGTAAAACGCATTCCCTGCTGATTTCCAGAGTAGCAAATATGCCGCCGCGACATGTTCAGGTTCCGGCGCCGCCCGGCCAGCCGGCGGCGCAACCCGCGCCCGCCTTGCGCCGCCGGCCGCGCCAGTCGCGCGCGCAGGCGAGTTCCGACGCGCTGCAGCAGGCGTTCGTTCAGCTTTTGCTCGAACGCGGCTACGCGAAGGCGACGATCCGTGAGATCGCGGCGGTCGCGGGCGTGAGCATCGGCACCTTCTACGAATATTTCGGCGACAAGCAGAGCCTCGCGGCGCTCTGCATCCACCGGCACGTGCTGGCGCTGGCCGACCGGCTGCGCGACACCGTGGCGCGGCTGCGCGAGCGCCGCGGGCCGAACTGGCCGCCGCGCTCGTCGACCTGCAGGTCGAGGCGATCGGCGCCGACGCGGCGCTGTGGGGCGCGCTCTTCGCGCTGGAGCGGCAGGTGTCGCCGCTCACCGCCTACCGTCGGCATTACGACGCGTATGTCGCGCTGTGGCGCGACGCGCTCGCGCACGCGGCCGATCCGCCGCCGGCCGCGCGGCTCGACGGGCTCGCGCGGATGGCGCACGCGATCTGCTACGGCGGCCTTTCGCAGGCGTTGCTGACGCTCGGGCCCGCGTTCGACATCGCCGCGCTGCGCGACGAACTGCGGGCCGTGCTGCTCGCCTACCTGGCGGCGGCCGGCCGGTAGCATTCCTAGGGGAAATGCCTGATTCGCATGTCGCTCCGGCAGGCTTGCCTTGCCGCTGCGTACTCCTCGCGGCGAGCCATGAGAAAAATGCATGGTCGCCATGACGAACTTTCGATTGTCCGCCGATATTGGCTCGGGCTAAATCGTGCGACGGATGCAGGCCGTGCGCGTCGCGCGCGGCCGCCCGAAGGACATCAGAAGGAGGAGTCATGCGAAGCGCCACCGCGCCCCGCTCGAAATTGCCCGACGTCGGGACGACGATCTTCACGGTGATCGGCCAACTGGCTGCCCGCCACGACGCGTTGAACCTGTCGCAAGGGGCGCCGAATTTCGCGCCCGATCCGGCGCTCGTCGAAGGCGTTGCGCGCGCGATGCGCGACGGACACAACCAGTACGCGCCCATGGCCGGCGTCATGGCGCTGCGCGAGCGGCTCGCCGAGAAGACCGAGGCGCTGTACGGCACGCACTACGACCCGGCCACCGAGATCACGGTGATCGCCAGCGCGAGCGAAGGGCTCTACGCGGCGATCAGCGCGCTCGTGCATCCGGGCGACGAGGTGATCTACTTCGAGCCGTCGTTCGACAGCTATGCGCCGATCGTGCGGCTGCAGGGCGCGACGCCGGTGGCGATCAAGTTGTCGCCCGAGCATTTCCGCGTGAACTGGGACGAAGTCGCCGCGGCGATCAACCCGCGCACGCGGATGATCATCGTCAACACGCCGCACAACCCGACCGCGACCGTGTTCTCGGCCGACGATCTCGAACGGCTCGCGCAGCTCACGCGCGATACCGGCATCGTGATCCTGTCCGACGAGGTCTACGAGCACGTCGTGTTCGACGGCGCGCAGCACCAGAGCATGGCGCGCCATCGCGAGCTGGCCGAGCGCAGTGTGATCGTGTCGTCGTTCGGCAAGTCGTTCCACGTGACGGGCTGGCGGGTCGGCTATTGCCTTGCGCCGGCCGAGCTGATGGACGAGATCCGCAAGGTGCACCAGTTCATGGTGTTCGCGGCCGACACGCCGATGCAGGTCGCGTTCGCGGAGATCCTCGCGCGGCCGGACAGCTACCTCGGCCTGTCGGCGTTCTACCAGGCCAAGCGCGACCTGCTCGCGCGAGAGCTGGCCGATTCGCGTTTCGAGCTGCTGCCGAGCGAAGGCTCGTTCTTCATGCTGGCGCGCTTCCGGCACTTCTCGGACGAAAGCGACAGCGATTTCGTGCTGCGCCTGATCCGCGACGCGCGCGTCGCGACGATTCCGCTGTCGGCGTTCTATACCGACGGCACCGACGCCGGCGTGATCCGGCTCAGTTTTTCGAAGGACGACGCGACGCTGATCGAAGGCGCGCGGCGGCTGCGTTCGCTGTAAGGCCCGTACGGAAACAGGCGACGGGCATCCGGCGACGGGCATCCGGCGACGGGAACGTCGCACCGACCAGACACAGGAGATCACGATGAAGCACACGGCCCCCTTGAAACTCGCGTTCGCACTCGCGTGCGCCATCGGCTCGGGCGCGGCGCTCGCCGAAGCGCAGACACTGCGCTTCGGCCTCGAGGCGCAATACCCGCCGTTCGAATCGAAAGCGCCGAACGGCGACCTGCAGGGCTTCGACGTCGACGTCGGCAATGCCGTCTGCCAGACGGCGAAGCTGTCGTGCAAATGGATCGAGACGTCGTTCGACGGCCTGATTCCCGCGCTGCAGGGCCGCAAGTTCGACGCCATCAACTCGGCGATGAACGCGACCGAGCAGCGGCGCCAGGCGATCGACTTCACGACGATCATCTATCGCGTGCCGACCCAGCTGATCGCCCGCACCGGCAGCGGCCTGCTGCCGACGCCGGAATCGCTGAAGGGCAAGCGCGTCGGCGTGCTGCAGGCGTCGATCCAGGAAACCTTCGCGAAGGCGCACTGGGAGCCGGCCGGCGTCACGGTCGTCCCGTATCAGGACCAGAACCAGGCGTACGCGGACCTCGTGTCCGGGCGTCTCGACGCGACGCTCGTGCTCGCACCGTCCGGCCAGCGCGGTTTCCTGTCGCGTCCGGACGGCAAGGGCTTCTCGTTCGTCGGCCAGCCGGTGCGCGACGACAAGATCCTCGGCAACGGCATCGCATTCGGGCTGCGTAAAGGCGACAGCGCGCTGAAGGCGAAACTCGATGCGGCGATCGACAAGCTGAAGGCGGACGGGACGGTGAAGACGCTCGGCCTGAAGTATTTCGGCGACATCGACATCTCGGCGAAGTAAGCGGGCCGCGCGATGCAGAACCGGAACACGGCCGCCACGGGTAGCGATCGGGGCGGCGCGCCGCTGCCGGGTGACGGACTCGAAGCCGTGCTCGTCGCCGAACTGGGCGATGCGCTCGTCACCCGCTCGGCCGACATCGATCCGCGTTATTTCACCGCGTACAACGAGCCGGCCGGCGCGCGGCCGCATGCGCTGGTGCGCCCGCGCAGCATCGACGACGTGTCGCGCACGCTCGCGCTGTGCACGCGTTTCGGCCAGCCGGTCGTGCCGCAGGGCGGCCTGACGGGGCTCGCGCGCGGTGCGGTCGCGCTGGGCGGCGAGGTGGTGCTGTCGATGGAACGCTTCGCGGGCATCGAGGCGCTCGACGCGGCGGCCGGCACGATGACCGTGCGCGCCGGGACGCCGTTGCAGACGGTGCAGGAAGCCGCGGAAGCGGCGGGTTTCACGTTCGGCGTCGATCTCGGCGCGCGCGGTTCATGCCAGATCGGCGGCATGCTCGCGACCAACGCGGGTGGCACGCGGGCGATCCGCTACGGGATGATGCGCGAGCAGGTGCTCGGGCTCGAGGCGGTGCTCGCGGACGGCACGGTCGTGTCGTCGATGAACCGGATGCTGAAGAACAACGCGGGCTACGACCTCAAGCAGCTGTTCATCGGCAGCGAAGGGACGCTCGGCGTCGTCACGCGTGCGGTGCTGCGGCTGCATCCGTTGCTGGCCGCACCGGCCACGGCGCTCTGCCGCGTGCGCGACTACGACGCGGTGGTCGCGCTGTGGAACCGCGTGCGCATGTTGCCGGAGGTCGTCAGTTTCGAGGCGATGTGGCCGGCGTTCTACGACTACGTCGCGCGTCATACGCCGGGCGTTTCGGCTCCGTTCGTCGGCGACGACGGCTTCGCGGTACTGATCGAATGCGCGACGAGCGCGCCGGGCGGTGACGCGCACCAGGCGCTGGAAACCGGTCTCGCGGCGGGGTTCGACGCGGGGCTCGTGGAGGATGCGGTGCTCGCGACGTCGGAGCGGCAGGCGCGCGACTTGTGGACGCTGCGCGAAGGCCTCGCGATCGACGCGCTGCCGCATCTCGTCAACTTCGACGTGAGCCTGCCGACGGGCGAGCTCGGTGCGTTCGCCGAGCGCTGCGAGGCGGCGTTGCGGGCGCGCTGGCCGGACGTCATGTGCCTGTTCTTCGGCCATGTCGGGGACGGCAATGTGCATATCGGCGTGTCGCTGGCGGGGATGACCGACGCGGACCTCGATGCACTCGATCACTGCGTGTACGCGGTGGTGCGCGAGATGGGCGGGTCGGTGTCGGCCGAACACGGGATCGGCGTGCTCAAGCGCGCTTATCTCGCGCATACGCGCAGCGACGCGGAAATCGGATTGATGCGACGCCTGAAGGCCGCGCTGGATCCGCTCGGCATCCTGAATCCCGGCAAGGTGCTTTGATCGGTGCGATGCACGTTGCCGGCGGGAGCCGGCCAGCGCGACGCGTCAGCCGTCCACCCAGCGCAGCGCGCCGATCTTCAGGTGTTCGACGACGCTGCGCGCCCAGTCGAGTTCGGCATTGAGCAGCACGAGCGCATGCTCGTTCTGCAGCAGGAACAGGCGCGGCACCTGGTCGGCCTGTGCGGTGGCGCGCAGCGTTTCGAGGCGCTCGCGCTCCGCGTCGAGCCGCGTGATTCGAAGCTCGAGCTGGTGGCGGGCATCTTCGGCGTCGAGCAGCGGCAGGAACGCGAGACCGGCGCCGAACGCCGGGAATTCACGCGCGGGCTCCGCGAGCAGCGCATGCAGCCACGCCTGCCCGGCCGTGTGCCCGGCCTCGGTCAGCGCATACAGCGTGCGCTCCGGAAACGCACCGTCGCGCTCGGTGTCGTGCACGGCAATCATCCCGTCGCGCAGCAGCCGGTCGATCGTCTGGTAAAGGCTGGTGCGCTGGCGCACGTTGACGACTTCGTCGTACCCGCGAGCCTTCAGTTGCTGCAGCATCCCGTAGGGATGCATCGGCGTTTCGGTAAGCGTCGCGAGGACGGCCAGCGCTAGCGGGGACGGACGACTGGTGGACATGAATAGTTATTCAATATCTAGTAAGAATATAACTATTCTCGACCAGACTATCATATTTCACAAGGGTTTCAGCCGAGGTGAGAGCGCTTCGCAGCCGGGGCGACGGTTTCCATCGTCGCGAGACCGTGCACGATGCCGCAATCCTCGACCGAATGTTCGCCGACGCACTGGCGGCGCAATTCGGTGAGCTGGTCGCGCAGATGCGTGAGTTCCGCGAGGCGTGCATCGACGTGCCCGATGTGCTCGTCGAGCAGTGAATTGATCGAATCGCAGGGGTCGGCCGGCGTGTCGGTGAGCTGCAGCAGCGCGCGGATTTCGTCGTGCGCCATATCGAGCGCACGGCAGTTGCGGATGAAGCGGAGGCGTTCGACGTGCACGTCGGTGTAGTTGCGGTAGTTCGAGTCGGTGCGCTCCGCATCCGGCATCAGACCCTCTTTCTCGTAGAAACGGATCGTCTCGGGTGTGCAGCGGGCCGCTTTGGCCAGTTCGCCAATCTTCATGCCTTTCTCCCGTGTAAGGGTTGACCTTGTAGTGGCTTCAGGGTGTTAACTCTACACCGTTAGCCATTGAGGAGGTTGTCATGACCGACGCCCAGCGTACCCACGACCCACGACACCGTCATGCCGGCGGCGCCGCTCCGTGCTGCGCCGACGCGCACGATACGGATACGGCCACCGTCGCCGAGGCGGCGCCGACGGCCGGCGAGCACGCGCATGGCAAGGCCGCCGCAGCGCGCGGCGCGCAGTCGCATGCCCACAGCCACGACCACGACCACGAGCATGATCATGATCATGATCATGATCACGCGCATGCGGTTCGTGAAGAGGGCCATGCCCACGGCGCCGGTTGCAACCACGGCAGCGGCAAGGAACACGACCACGACCAAGGTCATGGCCCTGCGCACGAGCACGGCGACGGGCATGTCCATGGCGCCGCCTGTGCACACGGCAGCGCCGCGCACGACCACGACCACGACCACGACCACGCGGCCGGCGATTGCTGCGCGCCTGCCGCGCTGACGCTCGCGCCGCTGCCGGTCGCGCAGGCGACCGCGTCGGGCCACGTGCGCTCCGCATTCCGGATCATGCAGATGGACTGCCCGACCGAGGAAACGCTGATCCGCAAGAAGCTCGGCGGGATGAGCGAAGTGTCGGCGCTCGAATTCAACCTGATGCAGCGGATGCTGACCGTCGAGCACGTGCCGGATGCCCAGCCCGCGATCGAAAGCGCGATCCGCTCGCTCGGGATGACGCCCGAGGCGGCAACGGCAGGCGCACCGGCCGCCCGCGCCGCCGACGCGCCCGCGAAGCCGTGGTGGCCGCTGGCGCTGGCCGGCGTCGCTGCGATCGCGTCCGAGGGCGCGACCCGGGCGGCCCTGCCCGTGTGGCTCGCGGCGGCGCTCGCGCTCGCGGCGGTGCTCGCGTGCGGGCTCACCACGTACAAGAAGGGCTGGATTGCGATCCGCAACGGCAACCTGAACATCAACGCGCTGATGAGCATCGCGGTGACGGGCGCGATGGCGATCGGCCAGTGGCCGGAAGCAGCGATGGTGATGGTGCTGTTCACGATCGCCGAGCTGATCGAAGCGAAGTCGCTCGACCGCGCCCGCAATGCGATCCAGGGCCTGATGCAGCTCGCGCCGGACACCGCGACCGTGCAGGACGCCGACGGGGCGTGGCGCACGATCGAGGCCGCACAGGTGGCGCTCGGTGCAGTCGTGCGCGTGAAGCCGGGCGAGCGGATCGGGCTGGACGGCGAAGTCGTCGCGGGCCGCTCGACGGTGAACCAGGCGCCGATCACCGGCGAGAGCCTGCCCGTCGAAAAGACGACCGGCGACGCCGTGTACGCGGGCACGATCAACGAATCGGGTTCGTTCGACTATCGCGTGACGGCCGTCGCGGCGAACTCGACGCTCGCGCGGATCATTCACGCGGTCGAGGAAGCCCAAGGTGCGAAGGCGCCGACGCAGCGCTTCGTCGACCAGTTCGCACGCGTCTATACGCCGATCGTGTTCGCGGTCGCGCTGCTGGTCGCGGTGGTGCCGCCGATCGTCATGGGCGGGGCATGGCACGACTGGATCTACCGCGCGCTGGTGCTGCTGGTGATCGCGTGCCCGTGCGCACTGGTGATCTCGACGCCGGTGACGATCGTGTCGGGCCTCGCGGCCGCGGCGCGACGCGGGATTCTCGTGAAGGGCGGCGTGTACCTGGAAGAAGGGCGCAAGCTCGCGTGGCTCGCGCTCGACAAGACCGGCACGATCACGCACGGCAAGCCGGTGCAGACCGACTTCGACCTGCATGCGACCGACGCCGATGCGGCACGTGTGCGGCACCTCGGCGCGAGCCTGGCGGCGCGCTCCGATCATCCGGTGTCGCAGGCGATCGCAACTGCAGCGCGCGACACCGGCACGACGGCATTCGCCGATGTGCAGGACTTCGAAGCGATCGTCGGGCGCGGCGTGCAGGGCACGATCGACGGCACGCGCTACTGGCTCGGCAACCACCGGCTCGTCGAGGAGCTCGAGCGCTGCTCGCCGGCGCTCGAAGCGAAGCTCGATGCGCTCGAGCGGCAGGGCAAGAGCGTCGTGGTGCTGGTCGACGAAGCGCGCGTGCTCGGCATCTTCGCGGTGGCCGACACGATCAAGGACACGAGCCGTGAAGCGATCGCCGATCTGCATGCGCTCGGCATCCGCACCGCGATGCTGACCGGCGACAACCCGCATACCGCGCAGGCGATCGCGCAGCAGGCCGGCATCGACGATGCGCGCGGCAACCAGTTGCCGGAAGACAAGCTCGCGGCGGTCGAGGAACTGTCGGCCGGCGGCACGGGCGCGGTCGGGATGGTCGGCGACGGGATCAACGACGCACCGGCGCTCGCGCGCGCCGACATCGGCTTCGCGATGGGTGCGATGGGCACCGACACCGCAATCGAGACGGCCGACGTCGCGCTGATGGACGACGACCTGCGCAAGATTCCCGCGTTCGTGCGGCTGTCGCGTGCGACGCATCGCGTACTGGTGCAGAACATCGGCTTCGCGCTCGGCGTGAAGATCGTGTTCCTCGGCCTTACGGTCGCGGGGCTCGGCACGATGTGGATGGCGGTCTTCGCCGACGCGGGCGCAAGCCTGATCGTCGTGGCCAACGGTTTGCGGCTGCTGTCGTCCTCGGGGGCGTTCGGCAGCGCGCAGGCCAAGCGTTGAGGAGCAGGCGATGAGCTTTCTGAAACGAATCCTGGGCGGCCATGGCGGCGGACATGGCAACAACAGCGGCCATGGCGGCGGGCATCACGGCGGGCAGCGCCAGGACGGCCACGGCGGCCACGAGGCGCGCGGCCGCGATCGTTACGGCTGGGGCTGGCAGGCGCCGGCCGACAGTCGAAGCGGCCAAAGCGGCGGCAACGTGCCGCTGAGTCAGCTTGCCTGCGCGGGCTGTGGTGCGCTCAACGCGTCGGATGCGCGTTTCTGCGCGCAGTGCGGCGCCGCGCAACGCGGCAAGTCCTGCAGCCGCTGCCACTCGGCGCTGGCGGCCGACGCGCGGTTCTGTCCCGGGTGCGGGACGCAGGCTGCTTGAGTCGGTTGGTCAGCGCATTCGCGCCGGCGGCGTGCGAACGCCGGCCGGCGCGCTTCGTTTCAGGGCCGGGGCTGTCGCCACCGGCCTTTCGATCAGCGCAGCGGCAGGTAGATCTCGGTGCGCAGGTCGGCCGGCGCCGCGTCCATCGGCGTATTGAGGTACAGCTCGAACGGCGGCGCATCGGCGGCTTCGCGGCCCGAATGCCGCAACCAGTCGCCGTAGAGCCACTGGTAGGCCGTCTTCAGGTCCGCATACGGCCCCGTATGCAGCAGCACCGCGTATTCGCCGCCCGCCACCGTTACGCGCTCCACCGGCGGCGCGGGTTCGATGTCCGGCGCACCGTCGGCCGGCATGAAGCACGCTTTCGCGCGCAACTGCGCTTCGGGCGTGGTGTCCGGATCGTCGTAAAAGATGCCGATCATCTTCGCGCCCGGGCCGATCAGCCCGCGCGGACCGACCCACGCGCCGATCCGGGCGAACGCGTCCCCCACCTTCAAGTACGAACCGGTGTGCGCCACCGCATAGCCGTGTAATTCCGGCAGCCGCCGGATCTCGACTTCATGCTTGAACATGTCTTCCTCTCCTCGTTGTAACGGATAGATGGGCCGGTGGCTGCCCGTGCGCCGGTGCTGCGCAGGCGGCACGCCGTACGCGTCGCGAAACGCCCGCGCGAACGCATGTGTCGAACCGTAGCCCGCGCGCCGCGCGATCTCGTCGATCGGCCGCGCCGTGCACACGAGATCCTCGGACGCGCGCACGATCCGCATCCGCCGCACCGTCAGCACGATCGACTCGCCGTACAGCGCGCGATAGACGCGCTGCCAGTGATACGGCGACAGGCACGCGACTTCGGCGAGCCGGTTCAGGTCGAGCGGGTCGTCGAGGTGCGCGCGGATGTACTCGTGGACGCGCGCCACGCTCGCTGCGTAGCGGATCCAGGCGGGCGGGTCGGGTCTCGTTTCGATGGTCATCGGCGTGTCAGGGCAGGAACCGACGCCACGGTAGCACGGCCCGATTTGATAAATCTTGCGGAAATGCGTAGGAAGCCGATGAATCGAGCCCCATTTTATTTTGACGAAATGGGGTCTTGCCCCTCCCAGATCTAGAACTAAAGTTAAAGACGGTGAAATCGGGTGATCGCGTCATTTTTCTCGGGTAAGTTGCTCAGTCGGGGCAGCACGTTTTTCGAAGTACGCAGGTAGTTCGTCGATGTTCAATCGCAACACCACGTTTTCGGGAGAAGAAGAAATGGATGCTTCCAGCTTCATCACGTCGCTGCAGACCACGCTAGGGGGGTATCTGCCAAAGATCGCCGGCGCGATTGGCATCCTGGTGATCGGCTGGCTGATCGCCGTCGTGGTGCGGGCCGGCGCGCTGCGCCTGCTCAGCGCGCTGAAGGTCGACCAGCGGATCAACGAAAGCACCGGCCAGGGCGCCTGCGTCGAGCGCATCATCGCCGGCGGCCTGTTCTGGCTTGTGCTGCTGATCACCGCGGTCGGCATCTTCAACGTGCTCAACCTGTACGCGGTGTCGAACCCGTTCTCGCTGCTCGTCACGCACATCGTCAACTACCTGCCGAACCTGATCGGCGGCGGGGCGCTGACGCTGATTGCGTGGCTGATCGCGTCGATGCTGCGCAGCCTCGCGAACCGCGCGCTGAAGGCGAGCAAGATCGACGACAAGCTGTCCGAAGGCGCCGGCATGCGGCCGATGAGCGGCTATCTCGGCGACGTGCTGTTCTGGCTCGTGATCCTGATGTTCCTGCCGGCGATCCTCGCGTCGTTCGCGCTGTCGGGGCTGCTGTCGCCCGTGCAGGGGATGGTCGACAAGCTGCTCGCGATCGTGCCGAACGTCTTCGCGGCCGCGGTGATCGGCTTCGTCGGCTGGATCGTCGCGCGCGTGCTGCGCGGCCTCGTGACGAACCTGCTCGTCGCCGCCGGCGCCGACCGTCTCACGCAGGGCATCGACAGCCCGACACCCGTGCGCGTGTCGAGCCTGGTCGGCACGATCGTCTACGTGTTCGTGTTCGTGCCGACGCTGATCTCCGCGCTCGACGCGCTGAAGATCGACGCGATCTCGATCCCCGCGACCAACATGCTGAACCAGTTCCTCGGCGCGGTGCCGGACATCGTCGCGGCGATCGTGATCGTGCTGGTGACGTTCTACTTCGCGCGCTTCGTCGCGTCGCTCGCGCAGAAGCTGCTGGAAGCCGCGGGCGTCGACGGGCTGCCGGCCGTGCTCGGCGTCGAGCGCGTGTTTTCCGGGATCCTGCAGCCGTCGGTGCTGGTCGCGCGGCTGATCGTGTTCTTCGCGATGCTGTTCGCGTCGGTCGAAGCGGCGAACCGGCTCGGCTTCTCGCAGGTGCGCGACGTCGTCACGCTGTTCATCGAATTCGGCGGCCACGTGCTGATGGGCGGCGTGATCCTCGTGATCGGCGTGTGGCTCGCGGGCCTCGCGCGCCGCGTGATCGAGCAGGCCGACCGCGAGCACAGCGTGCTGTTCGCGCGCATCGCGCAATTCGCGATCCTGGGCCTCGTGTTCGCGATGGGGCTGCGCGCGATGGGCATCGCCAACGAGATCGTCCAGCTCGCATTCGGCCTCGTGCTCGGCGCGATCGCGGTGGCGGTGGCGCTGTCGTTCGGTCTCGGCGGTCGCGAAGCGGCCGGCAAGCTGCTCGACCGCTGGTTCAACCAGCGCGGCGGCGGCCAGTAAAGCCACCGTCGAGCATCCGTCCGGCCGCGCGGCATGGCCGGACGGCGCTGCGGCAGCGTGTGTATCCAGCCGGGCGAGAACGGCACGCGACAGCGTCCGCTCGCGCGGCGCCGCCAGCGGCCGGCTGTCGCGGCTGTCGGCAGATGGCGGCCGCCGTGCCGCCTGCGGCGTGTCGGCTTCGTCAGCCGTTCCGCGCCTGCATTTCTGCAAGCGAAATGTCAGCCGCGATCTTTGCCGAATTTCGATAACACGTCGTTTAATGACTCTCTAGCATCGATTCTCAGTCGCGCAGGCCGGCAGGCACGGCGCCTTTGAGGAGAGAGTCCGATGAAAGCAGAGTCGAATGGCCGGCCCGCCGCCGGCGCCAAGTCGTCCGGCCAGCCCGCGCTGCAGCAGACGCTCGGGACCTGGCAACTGTGGGGCATTGCGGTCGGCCTCGTGATTTCCGGCGAGTACTTCGGCTGGAGCTACGGCTGGGCGAGCGCCGGCACGCTGGGTTTCGTCGTCACCGCGCTGTTCGTCGCGGCGATGTACACCACCTTCATTTTCAGTTTCACCGAGCTGACGACGTCGATCCCGCACGCGGGCGGCCCGTTCGCTTATGCGCGCCGTGCGTTCGGCCCGACCGGCGGCTATCTCGCCGGCGCGGCGACACTCGTCGAGTTCGTGTTCGCACCGCCGGCGATCGCGCTCGCGATCGGCGCGTACCTGCACGTGCAGTTCCCGGGCCTCGAGCCCAAGCATGCGGCGATGGGCGCGTATCTCGTGTTCATGGCGCTGAACATCGTCGGCGTGCAGATCGCGGCGACCTTCGAGCTGGTCGTCACGCTGCTTGCGATCTTCGAGCTGCTGGTGTTCATGGGCGTCGTGTCGCCGGGCTTCGCGTGGAGCAACTTCATGAAGGGCGGCTGGTCGGGCGCCGATCATTTCAGCGTGGGCGCGTTCCACGGGATGTTCGCGGCGATCCCGTTCGCGATCTGGTTCTTCCTCGCGATCGAAGGCGTCGCGATGGCCGCCGAGGAAGCGAAGAACCCGAAGCGCTCGATCCCGATCGCGTACGTGGCCGGGATCCTGACCCTCGTTGCACTGGCGATCGGCGTGATGGTGTTCGCCGGCGGCGCGGGCGACTGGACGAAGCTCGCGAACATCAACGACCCGCTGCCGCAGGCAATGAAGTACATCGTCGGCGCGAACAGCGGCTGGATGCACATGCTCGTGTGGCTCGGGCTGTTCGGGCTGGTCGCGTCGTTCCACGGGATCATCCTCGGCTATTCGCGCCAGATCTTCGCGCTGGCCCGCGAAGGCTACCTGCCGGAATGGCTCGGGAAGGTGCATCCGCGCTTCAAGACGCCCCATCGCGCGATTCTCGCGGGCGGCGTGGTCGGGATCGCGGCGATCTACAGCGACGAGCTGATCCAGTTCGGCGGGCAGACGCTCACCGCGAATATCGTGACGATGTCGGTATTCGGTGCGATCGTGATGTATATCGTGAGCATGGCGTCGCTGTTCAAGCTGCGCCGCTCGCAGCCGAACATGGCGCGGCCATTCCGCGCGCCGCTGTACCCGATCTTCCCGGCATTCGCGATCCTGGCCGCGCTCGTCTGTCTCGGTACGATGATTTACTTCAACGGGCTGGTCGCGCTGGTGTTCCTCGGCTTCCTCGCGTTCGGCTATGCGTACTTCCTCGCGACGCGTTCGCAGCGTGCGAGTGCGCCGGGCGACGTGCTGCTGGAGGAGTGAGCAGGGTGAAGTTGAACGGCCGTTCCTGACGGCATCCGGCGCGCCCCGTCGAACGGGCGCGCCGTCGGCTTTAGGCAAGGAGATTCGCAGATGTCCTATACGGAGACGATCGGTCCGCGCACGTACCGCTTCGCGGACCTGAAGACGCTGCTCGCGAAGGCGAGCCCGCTGCGTTCCGGCGACCAGCTCGCCGGTGTCGCGGCGGCGAGCGAGGAGGAGCGCGTCGCCGCGAAGATCGCGCTCGCGGGCGTGCCGCTGAAGGCGTTCCTGAACGAAGCGGTGATCCCGTATGAAGACGACGAGGTCACGCGCCTCATCGTCGACGACCACGATGCGGCTGCCTTCGCGGAAATCTCGCACCTCACCGTCGGCGATTTCCGCAACTGGCTGCTGTCGCCGGCCGCCGACGGCGCCGCGCTCGAACGGATCGCGCCCGGCCTCACGCCCGAGATGGTCGCGGCCGTGTCGAAGCTGATGCGCAACCAGGACCTGATCGCGGCGGCGAGGAAGCGCCGCGTCGTCACGCGCTTTCGCAACACGGTCGGGCTGCCGGGCCGGATGTCGGTGCGGCTGCAGCCGAACCACCCGACCGACGACGTGAAAGGCATCGCCGCGTCGATGCTCGACGGGCTGATGTACGGCTGCGGCGACGCGATGATCGGCATCAACCCGGCCACCGACAGCCTCGCGGCGATCGTGAAGCTGCTCGCGATGATCGACGGCTTTCGCGAACGCTACGGCGTGCCGACGCAGTCGTGCGTGCTCACGCACGTGACCAACACGATCGCGGCGGTCGAGAAGGGCGCGCCGGTCGACCTCGTGTTCCAGTCGATCGCGGGCACCGAGAAGGCGAACACGAGCTTCGGGATCTCGCTCGCGCTGCTCGCCGAGGCGCGCGAGGCCGCGTTGTCGCTCAAGCGCGGCACGGTCGGCAACAACCTGATGTACTTCGAGACGGGGCAAGGCAGCGCGCTGTCGGCGAACGCGCACTTCGGCGTCGACCAGCAGACCTGCGAAGTGCGCGCGTATGCGGTGGCGCGCAAGTTCGAGCCGTTCCTCGTGAACACGGTGGTCGGCTTCATCGGGCCGGAATACCTGTACGACGGCAAGCAGATCATCCGCGCGGGGCTCGAGGATCACTTCTGCGGGAAGCTGCTCGGCGTGCCGATGGGCTGCGACATCTGCTACACGAACCACGCGGAAGCCGACCAGGACGACATGGACACGCTGCTGACGCTGCTCGGCGCGGCCGGCATCAACTTCATCATGGGGATTCCGGGCGCGGACGACGTGATGCTGAACTACCAGAGCACGTCGTTCCACGACCAGCTCTACGTACGCGAGGTGCTCGGCCTGCGCCGCGCGCCGGAATTCGAGGAGTGGCTGGAGACGATGGAGATCGCCGACGCGCACGGCGCGTTGCGTGCGGCGACTTCGCGCGTGCCGCTGCTTGCGGGCGCGAACGACTGGATGGGGATTTCGGCATGAGCGACGCCGTCGAAAAGAACCCGTGGGCGCAGTTGAAGTCGTTCACGAATGCGCGGATCGCGCTCGGCCGCGCGGGCAACAGCCTGCCGACGGCGCCGCTGCTCGCGTTCAACCTGTCGCATGCGCAGGCGCGCGACGCGGTGCACCAGCCGCTCGACGTGGGCGCGCTGCGGCGGGAGATCGAGGCGGCCGGCCTGCTGCCGACGCTCGGTGTGCAGAGCGCCGCGCCGGACCGCGATCACTATCTGCGCCGGCCCGATCTTGGCCGCAAGCTGTCGGACGACAGCCGCGGCCTGCTTGCCGGCTACGGCGCGGCGCTCGATGATGCGCCCGACGTCGTGTTCGTGGTCGGCGACGGGCTGTCGGCGTTCGCGGCCGCCAAACAGGCGCTGCCGTTGCTGCAGGCCGTGCGGCCGCGGCTCGACGCGGACGGCTGGCGGATCGGCCCGGTGGTGGTCGCGACGCAGGCGCGCGTCGCACTCGGCGACGAGATCGGCGAGCTGCTGCGCGCGAAGGTCGTCGCGATGCTGATCGGCGAACGGCCGGGGCTCAGCTCGCCGGACAGCCTCGGCGTGTACCTGACGTGGGCGCCGAAGGTCGGCTGCCACGATGCGTTGCGCAACTGCATCTCGAACGTGCGGCCTGAAGGGCTGCCGTACGCGGGGGCCGCGCACAAGCTGCATTACCTGATGACGCACGCGCGACGGCTCGGGCTGACGGGCGTCGGGCTGAAGGACGACAGTGATGCGTTGCTGCCGCAGGCGCAGGCGGAACGGATCGGGGCGGACTGAAACGGGGCGTGCAGGGCCGCTGTCGCGGCTTTCGCCACCCGCCTACCTGAACAACCGCTCGCACAGAAAATCGACGAACACGCGCAGCTTCGGCGACAGCTGCCGGCTCGATGGCCACACGATCGAGAATTGCCCCGGCGCGATCCGGTAGTCGTCGAGCACGGTGACGAGTGCGCCGTGCTCGAGCGCGTCGCGCGCGAGGAAGTCGGGCATGTAGCCGATGCCGAGCCCCGCGAGCACGGTGCCGCGCAGCGCCTCCATGTTGTTGCAGGTCAGCGCGGTGCGCAGCTTCAGCGGCGTGCCGTCGTCGGCCGCGAGCGCCCAGTCCTGCAGCTTGCCGGTGGTCGGGAAGCAGTAGCGCACGCATTCGTGCGCTTCGAGATCGCGCGGTGTGCGCGGCGTGCCGGCCTGCGCGAGATACGCGGGCGTCGCGCACAGCACGAACGCGAACGGGCCGAGCCGCCGCGACATCAGGCTCGAATCCGACAGCGGGCCGCTGCGGATCACCGCGTCGAAGCCGCCTTCGACGACATCCACCATCCGGTCGTTGAAATCGAGGTCGAGCTCGACGTCCGGGTAGCGCTGCCGGAATTCGGGCAGCACCGGCAGCAGGAACCGGTAGCCGATCACCGGCAGGCTCACGCGCAGCTTGCCGCGCGGGCGCTGTGCGGAGGCCGTCACGGTTGCTTCCGCGTCGCGGAAATCTTCGAGGATCCGCTGGCAGCGTTCGTAGAAGTGCCGGCCTTCTTCGGTGAGCGTGACGCGCCGGGTCGTGCGGTTGAACAGCCGCACGCCGAGCGACTGCTCGAGTTTCGCGATCGTCTTGCCGACCGCCGACGCCGAGATGCCGAGCGCGCGGCCGGCCGCGACGAAGCTCAATGCTTCGGCGGTGCGGACGAAGGCGACGATGCCGGTCAGGTTGTCCATCGAGTCGAAGGCGTGCGGCGATGCACGTGGCCGAGTGAATTGCGGAATTCTAGTCCGTTATATGCGGAGCTTTGCGTAGTTTTTCGCGGATTGAATCGGATTTATCTTCTGTCGCTCTGACGGCGCATCCGCGCCGGCTTTTCGAGGAGCGATGATGGATCACCCTTTTTCAGGCGCTTCGGACCTGTCGGCACGCCGGCGTGCGTGGGTGCTGGCCGCCGTCTGCATGGCCGCGGTCGCGCTGCCGCTGTCGTTTTCGGGCGGCGCGGTCGCGACGCCCGCGATCGGCCGCGACCTGCACGGCGGGACGGTCGCGATGAACTGGATCACCAATGCGTTCATGCTCGCGTTCGGCAGCTTCCTGATGGCGGCCGGCGCGCTGGCCGACCAGTTCGGCCGCAAGCGCCTGTTCGCGATCGGCGTCGGCGGCTTCACGCTGATGTCGGTCGCGCTCGCGTTCGCGCCGTCGATGCTCGCGGTCGACCTGCTGCGCGCCGCGCAAGGGCTCGCGGCGGCCGCGGCGCTCGCGGGCGGCACGGCCGCGCTCGCGCAGGAATTCGACGGTGCGGCGCGCACGCGCGCATTCAGCCTGCTCGGCACGACCTTCGGCATCGGGCTCGCGTTCGGGCCGGTGCTGGCCGGCGCGCTGATCGGGCATTACGGTTGGCGCGCGATCTTCGTGACGAGCGCGGTGGCCGGCGGGCTGTCGCTCGTATTCGGGCTGCCGCGCATGCACGAGTCGCGCGACCCGCATGCGACAGGGCTCGACTGGCCCGGCACGGCCGCGTTCACCACCGCGCTGACGCTGTTCACGTTCGGCGTGATCGAGGCACCCGCGCGCGGCTGGTCGAGCCCGCTGGTGATCGCGCTGCTGGCGGGCGCGGCGCTCGGCGCAGGTGCGTTCGTCGCGATCGAGACGCGGGTCGCGCGGCCGATGCTCGACCTGTCGCTGTTCCGGATCGCGCGCTTCGTCGGCGTGCAGGTGCTGCCGGTGTCGACCTGCTGCTGCTACATCGTGCTGCTCGTCGTGCTGCCGCTGCGCTTCATCGGCATCGACGGCTTCAGCGAGATCGACGCCGGCTGGCTGATGCTCGCGATTTCCGCGCCGATGCTGGTCGTGCCGTTCATCGCGGCGACGCTCACGCGCTGGCTGTCGGCCGGCGTGATCTCGGGGCTCGGGCTCCTGATCGCGGCAGCCGGGCTCGTGTGGCTGGGCATCGCGCTGCGCGGTGGCGCGGGGGCTGCGGCGATCGCGCCGATGGTGACGATCGGCATCGGGGCCGGCATGCCGTGGGGGCTGATGGACGGGCTGTCGGTGAGCGTCGTGCCGAAGGAACGCGCGGGGATGGCGACCGGAATCTTCAGCACGACGCGCGTGGCCGGCGAGGGGATCGCGCTCGCGATCGTTGGTGCGGTGCTGGCTGGGCTCGCGCGGACCGGGTTGACGCAGGCGGCGGGCGCTGCCGGCACGCCCGACGCGACGCTGCGTGCGGCGGCGCGGCTCGGGACCGGCGATCTCGCGGGTGCGGCGGTAGCGTTGCCGGGTGTCGGGCACGCAGCGCTGCTCGCGAGTTACACGCATGCGTTCGATCGGTTGCTGATCGGGCTGGCGGTCGTGACGGTGCTGTGTGCGGGGGTGGTGTTCGCGTTTCTCGGCGGGCGGCGGGTGGCTACCGAATCGGGCGACGATACCGACGGGCACGCGCATGCCGACGTGCCGGTGCGCAACCGGATCGAAGCCGCGTGTACGGAGACGCAAGGGCGTTGAGCGTCGCGTCATCGCGCATGGGGCGCTTCGGCCTGGACGGCCGGAGCGCCGTTTCCATTGCGTCGGCTGCGTTCGCACGCCGACGAACCGCCACGCCCGTCGCGCCCGTCACACCAGCACCAGCGGCGGCAGTGCCGCGTCCGCCCGTGCCTGCGCATGCTCCACTTCAACCACCACATAGCGCCGCGCATCGGGCCACAGATGCACGCGGCTTCCCGCATCCTCGTCGATCGTCGCGCGGCCTTGCACGAGCCAGGTCGTCTGCCGCACGAAGTCGACGAACAGCAGCGCGATGGCCGGATTCACGAGCAGGTTGCCGATCGTGTTGAACAGGTTGTTGCCCGCGAAGTCGGGCAGCACGAGCGTGCGGCGGTCGGGCATGTCGACGAGCGGCTCGAACGAGCCGTCCGCGCGTGGCTGGCGGCCACGGTACGAGCAGTCGCTGTTGCCGGCCGCGTCGACGGTCGCGACGATCAGGAATGCCTGCTCGCGGATGAACGCAATGGCGTCGTCGGTCAGGGGGGCGCGGTCGTTCATGGTGTCGGTCGGCGCACGCGCCGTTGCGTGGGAATGCGCAGGGCGCACGCAAGCGACATGCCACGCGGCCCGGTCTGCCTCCGCGCGCAGGTGCGCCTGCGCACTGTGGAGATATCGAACACCGCCCCGGCGCGCGGCGCAGTCGCGCTGTTCAGATTCGGGACACCCGCCATGCTGCGTCGGTGAACACGGCACGGCGGGGACGCGGGCCGGCCGTGATCGCCGTGCTTGCGTCCTGTTTGGCACGCATGTTGCGTAAACGAGGGCAGCGCGATTCCAACTGGCGCTGTACTCACACAAGCACGATGAACAGGAGACATGTATGAACCCGTTTGACCTGAAACAACTGGGCCTCGACGTCGAATACCCGTACCGTCAGCAATACGACAACTACATCGGCGGCAAGTGGGTTCCGCCGACGAAAGGTGAGTACTTCGAGAACGTGTCGCCGATCAACGGCCAGCCGTTCTGCCGCGTGCCGCGCTCGGGCGCCGACGACATCGAGCTCGCGCTCGACGCCGCGCACGCCGCACGCCGCAAGTGGGGCAAGACGTCGGTGGCCGAGCGCGCGAACCTGCTGCTCGCCGCTGCTGACCGGATGGAAAAGAACCTGAAGCTGCTGGCCGTGGCCGAAACGATCGACAACGGCAAGCCGCTGCGCGAGACGATGGCGGCCGACCTGCCGCTCGCGATCGACCACTTCCGCTACTTCGCGGGCTGCATCCGCGCGCAGGAAGGCGGCATCTCCGAAATCGACGACAACACCGTCGCATACCACTTCCACGAGCCGCTCGGCGTCGTCGGCCAGATCATCCCGTGGAACTTCCCGCTGCTGATGGCCGCATGGAAGCTCGCGCCGGCGCTCGCGGCCGGCTGTTGCGTGGTGATGAAGCCGGCCGAGCAGACGCCCGCGTCGGTGCTGGTGTTGATGGAGCTGATCGGCGACCTGTTCCCGGCCGGCACGATCAACATCGTGAACGGCTTCGGCAAGGAAGCGGGCGAAGCGCTCGCGACCAGCAAGCGCATCGCGAAGATTGCGTTCACGGGTTCGACGCCGGTCGGCAAGCACATCCTGCGCGCCGCGGCCGACAACCTGATCCCGTCGACGGTCGAACTGGGCGGCAAGAGCCCGAACATCTTCTTCGCCGACGTGCTCGACCAGGACGACGCATTCCTCGACAAGGCGCTCGAGGGGCTCGCGATGTTCGCGCTGAACCAGGGCGAAGTGTGCACGTGCCCGTCGCGGATCCTGATCCAGGAATCGATCTACGAGAAGTTCATCGAGAAGGCGGTCGCGCGGGTCGAGCGCATCAAGGCCGGCCACCCGCTCGACCTGCAGACGATGATCGGCGCGCAGGCTTCGCAGCAGCAGCTCGACAAGATCCTGTCGTACATCGACATCGGCCGCGGCGAAGGCGCGCAATGCCTGACGGGCGGCGAGCGCACGGCGCCGGCCGCCGACCTCGGCACGGGATACTACGTGAAGCCGACGATGCTGCTCGGCAACAACAAGATGCGCGTGTTCCAGGAAGAGATCTTCGGGCCGGTCGCGTCGGTGATGACGTTCAAGGACGAGCAGGAGGCGATCGAACTCGCGAACGACACGTTCTACGGGCTCGGCGCGGGCGTGTGGACGCGCAACGGCACGCGGGCGTACCGGATGGGCCGCGAGGTCGAGGCCGGCCGCGTGTGGACCAACTGCTACCACCTGTATCCCGCGCATGCGGCGTTCGGTGGCTACAAGCAGTCGGGGATCGGCCGCGAGACGCACAAGATGGCGCTGTCGAACTATCAGCAGACGAAGTGCCTGCTGGTGAGCTACCAGGCCGAGGCGCTCGGGTTCTTCTGATCCGCGCGCGGGCGTCCTGGCCGGCCGGCGGCGCGGTATGCGTCGGCCGGTCGGGGCGCAGGCTTGCGCGGCGAAGCTTCGGATACCGGAGGGTCGTCGGATGCGTGTCGCGCCGGGCGACGGTGGTTGCCTGGCCCACGGGTGCGCGAACGCGTGCCGCGCGACCGACCGGCGATGCGGAGATTGACCGCTTTGACCGTTTCGGCCCGTTCGCATTCGCAACCTGATACCGTCCGCGCATTGTCGCGGCCTTCGCCGGAAACGTTACCGACGGCCGTTCGTTTGCCGCGGAAAATCGAGCCGGCGCGCCGGACGCAAAACCCCATGTCAGAACCGCCTCGAACCTATCCGCGCCATCCCGTGTTCCACGCGGGCGAACTCGACGCGCATCACCACTTCGGCGTCGCCGACGAAGCCGAGCGGATGAGCGACGTCGTGACGACGCGGCTGAGCATCGGCGTGCGGCAATTCATCGAGACGCAGCCCTTCATGTTCGTCGGCACGGCGTACGGCGGGCAGGCGGGCGTGACCTGCGACATCGTGCAAAGCCGGCGCGACGCGAATGGCGGCCTGCTGCCGGTCGTGCGCGTGATCGATACGAAGACGCTGCGCTTCGTGCTGCCGGTGTACGGCGAGCGCGATGGCGGCCGGATTGACGCGGGGCGGTGCAATGGCAGCGGCGTCGGATTGCTGTTCGTCGATTTCATGCGCGGTATCCGTTACCGGATCAACGGGCGCGCGACGCTGCGTACGGATCTGTCCGATGCGGACGCGGCGCCGTGGCCGGTCGGTAGCGCGATCGTCGAGTTGGCGGTCGCGCAGGCGTACGGCAATTGCGGCACGCGGGTCGTGCGGCTGCGGCCCGCGAACGGTGGCTGACTCCGGCCTTCGCGCATCGCCGGCCGGGGGGCGCGCACCGGCTGCGCCGGCGTGGCGCGTACCGCACCGACGGGGTGCGCGCGACGAGGCGTTCGGGCATGCCCGCATGGCGCGTCCGTGCCGCGCAGCGTCGAATAACGGACTTTGCGCGAGTTGCGCCCAGTTCGGCACGGGACTTGCATCACAGGTGCGGTTCCGGGCAGGTGAGGGAGGACACGATGGACCAATACGTGGCGTGCAGCGAAGAACCGACGGCCGAAGACACGCGGCGCAACGCACTGGGCGACGATGCGCTGGCCGGGCAGGCGGTCGTCAGCGTCGCGCATGACGCCGACGAGCAGGCACGCAACCTGATCGGCTGGCGCCAGACCTACGACCAGCTCGCGGCCGGCCGCTTCGTCGGCACGCTGACCGAGCTGCCGCTCGACACGATGAAGCTGTTTCGCGAATCGACGAGCCACCTGCTGCGCCAGGCGTGCGAGGTGCGCGGCGACGCCTACTGGTTCGGCATCCCGCTCGCGAGCGACGGCACCGCGCGCGTCGATGCGTGCCGCATCGGGCCCGGCGCGCTCGCGTTCCGGCCGGGCAACGTCGAATTCGAACTGGTGACGCCCGCGCAGTTCTCGATCTACGGCGTCGTCGTGCGTGGCGACGTGCTGCGTCACTACGCGGAAGAGGTCGAACGCCGCCCGCTCGACGAGCGGCTGTTTACGCAGCGCGTGATGCAGGTGGGCGATGCGCGTCTCGCGGGTCTGTGCGCGCTGCTCGGCCGACGGCTCGACGGAGCGATGGCGATGGCCGGCCCGCTGCCCGATGCGCAGCGCGACGACCTGCAGGCCGAGGTGCTGGCCGCGCTGTTCGACGTGTGCGCGCAACCGGCGGACGACGCCGGCCGTGCGCCGTCGATGCGCCGCTGGATCGTCGAACAGGCACGTGACTACGTGCTGGCGCACCGCACACGCCCGGTCGGCGTGCCCGAGCTGTGCGAGCAGCTGCACGTGAGCCGGCGCACGCTGCAGTACTGCTTCCAGGACGTGCTTGGCATGGCGCCTGCCACCTATCTGCGCACGCTGCGGCTGAACGGCGCGCGGCGTGACCTGTGCGGCCGCGCGGCCGGCTCGGTGCAGGACGTGGCGGAGGCGTGGGGCTTCTGGCATCTCAGCCAGTTCGCGACGGATTACCGGCGGCTGTTCGGCAAGCGGCCTTCGGAGACACTGCGCGATCGCGCGGTGATGGTGGCGGTGGGGTGAGCGTGGAGCGGTAGTCGAAGCGGGTCTGGTTTGGATGCCGGCTTCGGCTCAGGCTCAGGCGGCGCCTACACGCAGCGACCCTTTCGGCCTCGCAACCGGCCGCCGCACCCCGTTTCCCTATTCGGCCGTAGCCGCCGCTTCGCGCGGCGCGGGCCATGCCAGCGAATCCCAGTCGATCGCGCGATAGGCGGCTTCGACCGCCGCGAGATCGGCGTGCCGTTCGCTGCGATGCATTCCGTGCAATTCGGCAGGCACGTCGAGCGCGACCGGCACGCAATGCGGATAGTCGCGCACGCGCAGCGCCGGCCCGATCGACGTGAAGCACGCGAGCGTCGGCACGTCGAAACCGTCGGCGAGATGGAGCGCGGCCGTGTCCGGCGCGAACAGCAGGCTGGCGCCTTTGACCCACGCAATGAACCGGGCCGTATCGTCGGCCGCATCGGCGCTCACGTCGACATAGGCGGGGTGCGCGACAGGCCCGAACCCGGCCACCGGCAACCCGTAGCGCTGCGCAAGCTGATCGACGAACGTTGCCCGCAGCGCGGGCGGCACGCTGCGCAACGCGGTGCTCGCGACTGGACAGAAGAGCACGTACGGACGCCGCCATTGCTCAGGCAACTCCGGCAGCGGCAGCCGCGCGAGCCAGCGGTTGCGCTTGGCCGACGCCGGCACCGACGCGGGTTCCACGCCGAGCGCGTCGAGGAAGAAATCGATCATCGGCAGCCGCGCAAACGCGGGCCAGTACAGGTGATTGCCGACGTCGATGCAGGGTGCATCCGCCGGCAGCGCGTCGGCGCGGTACGGCAGCGCGCGCGACGGTGCGACGAGGTCGGCCGCGAGCGCATACAGCGCCTCGACGTAGCGCGGCGCGCAAGCCGGCCGGTACAGCGTGAAGTGCAGGCCCGGGTGCGCGGTACGCAGCGCGGCGAGGGCGGTGAGTCCGATCACCGAATCGCCGAGCGTGACGCCCATCCCGTTGATCACGTGCACGTGCCGTGCGCGGTCGTAGTCGAGCCGGAACGGCCGGTGCGCGGCGTGCAGCAGGCTCCGCGCGGGTGCGGCCGGCACGTGGCCGACGGCATGCGCGCCGCCGTGCTCCAGGTCGTACGGCGCGACGAGCGTGCCGTCCGGCGAGAGCAGCGTGCCGGGAAGCGTGAGCGCGTCGTCGTGCGACAACGCGACGTCGGGCGGCGCGGCGTGCGTGTCCATCGTCATCCGCCGCGCGCGCGGCGGCCCTGTTCGCGGATCTGTTCGAGCGTCGCGGCCGGCGTGCTGGCGTCCTGCGGGATGCGAATCTCGATCAGCGCGGGCAGCCCGCAGGTCAGCGCGCGCTCGAGCGCGGGCGCGAAATCGGCGGTGCGCTCGACGGTCTCGCCATGCGCGCCGAACGCACGCGCATACGCGGCGAAATCGGGATTCGTGAGCCCCGTGCCATGCACGCGCCCCGGGTAATTGCGCTCCTGATGCATGCGGATCGTACCGAAATGCCCGTTGTTGACGACGATCGCGACGATGTTCAACCCGTACTGCATCGCGGTCGCGAGCTCGTTGCCGGCCATCATGAAGCAGCCGTCGCCCGCGAGCGCGACGACGGCGCGCGACGGGTACAGCGACTTCGCGGCAAGCGCGGCCGGTACGCCGTAGCCCATCGCGCCGCTGGTCGGTGCGAGCTGCGAGCGGAAGTGCCGGTACGCGAAGTGGCGATGCAGCCAGATCGCGTAGTTGCCGGCGCCGTTGGTGAGGATCGCGTTATGCGGCAGGCGCTCGCGCAGCTGCACCATCACGTCGCCGAGCTGGACGTCGCCGGGCATCGGCAGCGGCGCATGCCATTCGCGATACGCGCGATGCGCGTCGGCAGCGGTGCCGGCCCACGCGGGGGGCTCGGGCGCCTCGAGCGCGGCGAGCGGCGCGGCGATTTCGGGCATGCCCGACACGATCGGCAGGTCGGCCGCATACACGCGGCCAAGCTCGTCCGCGCCCTGATGAACGTGGATCAGCGTCTGGCGCGTCTTCGGGATGTCGAGCAGCGTGTAGCCGCCGGTCGTCGCTTCGCCGAGGCGCGGCCCGATCACGAGCAGCAGGTCGGCGTCGCGGATGCGCTTCGCGAGCGCGGGGTTGATCCCGAGCCCGACGTCGCCTGCGTAGTTCGGGTGCGCGTTGTCGATCGTGTCCTGGTAGCGGAACGCGCAGGCCACGGGCAACTGCCAGCGCTCGACGAAGGTGCGCAGGTTGGCGCACGCGTCGGGTGTCCAGCCGCTGCCGCCGACGATCGCGAACGGCCGTTCCGCGCGCGCGAGCCGCTCGCGCAGCTCGTCGATCTGCGCGGCCGACGGCGCGGCGGCAACGCGTTTCGCAGCCGGCACGACCGGCTGCGGCGCGCACGCGTCGGACAGCACGTCTTCCGGCAGCGCGAGCACGACCGGGCCGGGGCGGCCGGACGTCGCGACGTGGAACGCATGGCTCAGGTATTCGGGGATGCGGCGCGGGTCGTCGATCTGCGCGACCCATTTCGCCATCTGGCCGAACATCCGCCGGTAGTCGATTTCCTGGAAGGCTTCGCGGTCGAGGTGCTCGCGTGCGCACTGGCCGACGAACAGGATCATCGGCGTCGAATCCTGGAACGCGGTGTGCACGCCGATCGACGCGTGGGTCGCGCCGGGGCCGCGTGTGACGAACGCGATGCCGGGGCGGCCGGTGAGCTTGCCGACGGCCTCGGCCATGTTCGCGGCGGCCGCCTCGTGGCGGCAGACGACCGTCTGGATGCGCGCGGTATCGTCCGCCAGCGCATCGAGTACGGCGAGGAAACTCTCGCCCGGCACGCAGAACACGCGTTCGACGTGATTGGCGAGCAACGCATCGACGAGCAGTCGCGCGCCGGTGGTGGCGGGCTGCTCGAGATCCTTGGAATGCGACATGGGCTGCCGTCTCCCTGGGTAGCGGGACGTACAGCTTACGCCGGTTGGACGGCCGCCGGTGCGCCGGCCGCGGAAAAGTGCCGGAACGCGCAGGGAGGCAGGGCATGCACCGCGGTTTCGGCCGAACGGCCAGCTTGTGCGTGCATCCCCAACGCAGAAGAATTGGACGCTACGAATGCCTGGTCGGCCCGCTTGCCGTGGGCGTGACGGAAGGGGCCCTGACCGCGATGAAAAGAACGGCGTGCCGGCGTTCGCTTCCGAATCGATCCCGAGGTCAGCGCGGATGTACACACATGGATTTACATCGTCGGCCAAGCGGATATACTGTACATCCACAGTACATCCGGATGTTGGGGCGACATGCATACGACGAGGGTATTTCGGAACGGCAACTCGCAGGCCGTGCGAATTCCTGCCGACCTTGCCTATGAACGCAGCGATATCGAACTGGAAATCGAGCGCATTGGTGACGAAATCCGCATTCGGCCGGCGCGGCGGCCGTTGACCCGCGTCCTTGAGAAATTCGCTAAATTCGGGCCGGATTTCATGGCGGATGGGCGCGGTGACCACGAGCAGGCCGATCGCGAGGGTTTGTGATGCCGCGCTACATGCTCGACACCAACATGTGCATCTACCTGATGAAGAATCAGCCGGAGCAGGTTGCGAGACGGTTTGCGCAGTGCTACACGGGGGACGTCGTGATGTCGGCGATCACGTACGCCGAGCTCGAGTACGGCGTCGCGGCGTGCGCGAGCCCTGCGCGGGAGCGCGGCAATCTTGCCGCGCTGATCGACGACATTCCCGTTGCGCCGTTCGACGTCGCGGCCGCGCAAGCGTATGGCCCGGTCCGCGAGGCAACCCGGGAGCGGAAGAAGGATCACCTCGACAAGCTGATCGCCGCGCATGCGGTGTCGCTCGATGTCGTACTCGTGACCAACAACGAGCGGGATTTCGTGAGCTATCCGGGACTGCGGCTGGAGAACTGGCTGGACGATTGATCAGGGCACGCAGGGCGCCCGAGGGTCATGCGAGACGTCGGATTGTCCCGCATGACCCTCGGATCCGGCATCAGCACTCGACGATATTCACCGCCAGCCCGCCGCGCGACGTTTCCTTGTACTTCGTCTTCATGTCGGCGCCCGTCTCGCGCATCGTCTTGATCACGGAGTCGAGCGACACGTAGTGCGAGCCGTCGCCGCGCAATGCCATGCGCGCGGCGTTGACCGCCTTCACCGACGCCATCGCGTTGCGCTCGATGCACGGGATCTGCACCATCCCGCCGACCGGGTCGCAGGTGAGGCCGAGGTTGTGTTCCATGCCGATTTCGGCCGCGTTCTCGACCTGTTGCGGCGTGCCGCCGAGCACGGCCGCAAGCGCGCCGGCCGCCATCGAGCACGCGACGCCCACTTCGCCCTGGCAGCCGACTTCCGCACCGGAGATCGACGCATTCAGCTTGTAAAGAATGCCGATCGCGGCAGCCGTCAGCAGGAAGTCGATCACGCCCTGTTCGTTCGCGCCGGGCGTGAAGCGCGTGTAGTAGTGCAGCACGGCCGGGATGATGCCGGCCGCGCCGTTGGTCGGCGCGGTGACGACGCGGCCGCCGGCCGCGTTTTCCTCGTTGACCGCGATCGCGTACAGGTTGATCCAGTCGATCATCGACAGCGGGTCCTGCAGCGCGCGCTCCGGGCTGCCCGTCAGCGTGCGGTACAGCTGCGGCGCGCGGCGCTTGACCTGGAACGGGCCGGGCAGGTTGCCGTCGGCGTCCGGGTTGCCGATTCCGCAGCCGCGCGACACGCACGACTGCATCACGGCCCAGATCTTCAGCAGGCCGTCGCGCGTCTCTTCCTCGGTGTGCCACGCGCGCTCGTTTTCCCACATCAGCTGCGCGATCGACTTGCCGGTCGACTCGGTCAGCGCGAGCAGCTCGGCACCGGTGCGGAACGGGTGGGTCATCTGCTCGGCCGCGCTCAGCACCTTCGTGTTCGGTGCGCCGGCCGTCACGACGAAGCCGCCGCCGACCGACAGGTAGGTGCGCTCGACCAGCACGTTGCCGCTCGCGTCGGACGCACGCAGTTTCATGCCGTTCGGGTGCTCGGGCAGCGCCTGGCGGTAGAACGCGATGTTCTCCTTCAGCACGAACGGCACCGGATGCGTGCCGAGCAGCGCGAGCTGCTTCGATTTGCGGACGTCTTCCAGCCGCGCGTCGATCGTGTCCGGATCGACGGTGTCGGGCGCGTCGCCGAGCAGGCCGAGCATCACGCCGCGATCGGTGCCGTGGCCCTTGCCGGTCGCGCCGAGCGAGCCGTACAGCTCGACCTTCACGTGGGCCGTGGCGTCGAGTTGCCCGTCACGCTCGAGGCCCTGGACGAACATCAGCGCCGCGCGCATCGGCCCGACCGTATGCGAGCTGGACGGACCGATACCGATCTTGAAGAGGTCAAAGACGCTGACTGCCATTTCGATTCCTGCCTTGCTTTAAGAATATTGCTAGCGCGCCTGCAATGGCAGGCACGCGGCGAGCCATGCGGGCGGCGTTGGGGAAAGTTGCTGCGCGACGCGGGCGTAGCGCCCGTCGAGCCGCGCGGCCAGATGAAAGAGTTCGGTGGCGTTTTTCGGGTCCCACTGCCCCGTGTAGCCGGGCAGGCCGGCCTCGCGGCGCTTCGCGTCGAACGGCACCGGCGAGTTCACGAATTCCTCGTGGGTTTTCTCGCCGAGCGCGTACGGCACGAGCCAGTCGAGCGCGGCCGCGAGCGTCGCGCCGTTCGCGCCCCGTTCGCGCAGCCAGTTGCGGTTGAAGCGGCGCGCGGCGAGCGCGGCCGTCACCAGCGGCTGCAGGTCGTAGACCGCGTAATGCAGCGCATCGCGTTCCTCGAAATCCCAGGTCTTGCCGTCCGGGCCGATGTTGTCGGCGAGATGCTCGACGAACAGCCGCTGCGCGGCGTTCATCATCTTGCGATCGCCGAGCGTGAACGCGGACAGCGCGATCAGCTTGATTCGGTGGCTCTGCCAGTTGTTGCGCCAGGTGCCCGTGAGCGGGCGCTTCTGCGCGTCGATCTGCGCGACGTAGCCGGCGCCGAGCTTCGCGATGAACGCGGCCGTCGCGTTGCGGGTCTTCACCGGCAGTGCGCTCGCGGTCATGTCGTACGCGACGATCAGGCTTTCGAAACGCGTCTCGTCGATCGGGTTGAAGCTCGGCTGGTAGATCGCGACCCACGCGGACAGGAAGCGGTCGACGAGCTGCAGGTAGCGCGGCGCGTTCGTCACGCGCCATGCGAGCGCGGCATCGCGCATCAGGTCGAGATCCTTCAGCGCGGCGGCACTCTGGTCGTAGATCCCTTCGTGCGGCAGCGTGCCCTCGGTGTGCACGCGCGCCATCGCCTTCGGCTGCTCGCCGATGCGCGCGTCGACGCTGCGGATCAGCGCCTGGATGCCCGGCTCGGCCTGTGTCGTCTCGCTCGCCTGCAGTGCCGGCGCCGCGCAGAAATTCATCGCCGCGCGCGCGCTGCCGGACGCGCCGAGGCCGGCGGCGGCAAACGACAGCGACGCGACGAGCATCGGCACGACGCGGCGCGCGCGCGGCCGCCCTTGCATTGCACCATGGCCCGGAAACATCGGACGCACCATGCGGAACTCCTTCATTGGCTGGATCGCGTGTGATGTTAGCCGGATTGGCGGACGAACGTGAACCGGTTCGAGCGGCGAACAAAAAAACCGCACGCAACTCCGGGTTGCGTGCGGTGCGGTCGCCATCGGGCGGCTCCTGGCCTGGCGCGCGTTATGCGTATTCCGACATCGGCACGCACGAGCAGAACAGGTTGCGGTCGCCGTAGACGTTGTCCGCGCGGCCGACCGGCGGCCAGTACTTGTTCGTGCCCAGCGACGCGACCGGGTACGCAGCCTGCTCGCGCGAGTACGCGTGCGGCCATTCGTTCGCGGTGACGACGGCCGCCGTGTGCGGTGCGTGACGCAGCGGGTTGTCCTCCCGATCGGCGCGGCCTTCCTCGACTGCGCGGATTTCATCGCGGATCGCGATCATCGCGGCGATGAAGCGGTCGAGTTCTTCCTGCGACTCCGATTCGGTCGGTTCGACCATCAGCGTGCCCGGCACCGGGAAGCTCATCGTCGGCGCGTGGAAGCCGTAGTCCATCAGGCGTTTCGCGACGTCGTCGACGGTGATGCCGCTCGATTCCTTGATCGGACGCAGGTCGAGAATGCACTCGTGCGCAACCAGCCCGCCCGGGCCCGAATACAGCACCGGGTAGTGCGGCGCGAGGCGCTTCGCGATGTAGTTCGCATTGAGGATCGCGGTTTCCGTCGCGGCGGTCAGGTTCTTCGCGCCCATCATCGCGATGTACATCCACGAGATCGGCAGGATCGACGCCGAGCCGTACGGCGCGGCCGATACCGCGCCGATGCCGTCTTCTTCGCGCGTGTAGCCGGTCGAACGCTGGTTCGGCAGGAACTTCGCGAGGTGCGCGCCGACCGCGACCGGGCCGACGCCCGGGCCGCCGCCGCCGTGCGGGATGCAGAAGGTCTTGTGCAGGTTCAGGTGCGACACGTCGCCGCCGAACTGGCCCGGCGCGGTGAGGCCGACCATCGCGTTCATGTTCGCGCCGTCGACGTACACCTGGCCGCCGTGCGCGTGCACGATTTCGCAGATCTCGCGCACGTTCTGCTCGAACACGCCGTGCGTCGACGGGTACGTGATCATGATCGCCGCGAGATCCTTCGCGTGCTGCTCGGCCTTCGCCTTCAGGTCGGCGATGTCGACGTTGCCCTGCGCGTCGCAGGCGACGACCACGACCTTCATGCCGGCCATGTGCGCGGATGCCGGGTTCGTGCCGTGCGCGGACGCCGGGATCAGGCACACGTCGCGATGGGCTTCGCCGCGCGATGCGTGGTAAGCGTGGATGATCAGCAGGCCCGCGTACTCGCCCTGCGAGCCCGCGTTCGGCTGCAGCGACACGGCCGCGTAGCCGGTGGCCGCGACGAGCATCTGCTCGAGCTGGTCGATCATCTCGCGGTAGCCGACGGTCTGCTCGGCCGGCGCGAACGGGTGGATGCGGCCGAATTCGGGCCACGTGACGGGCAGCATTTCCGACGTCGCGTTCAGCTTCATCGTGCACGAGCCGAGCGGGATCATCGAGCGGTCGAGCGCGAGATCCTTGTCCGACAGGCTGCGCAGGTAGCGCAGCATTTCGGTTTCGGAATGGTGGCGGTTGAACACGTGGTGCGTCAGGTACGCGCTCGTGCGCTCGAGGCCGGCCGGCAGCGCGGGGACGCCGGCGAGGCCCGCGTCCAGCGCGTCGACGGCCGGTGCGGTGCCGCCCGCGGCCTGCGCGAACACGGCGAGGAGATCGGCGAGGTCGTCACGCGTCGTCGTTTCGTCGACCGACACGCCGACTTGCGTGTCGCTCACGCGGCGCAGGTTGATGCGCTTCGCCTTCGCGAATTCGTGAACCTGCGCGGTGCGCGCGCCGGTGTCGATCGTCAGCGTGTCGAAGAACGTGTCGTTGACGGTCGCGAAGCCGAGCTGCTTCACGCCGGCGGCGAGCAGCGCCGCGATGCGGTTCACGCGCAGCGCGATCGTTTTCAGGCCGTGCGGGCCGTGGTAGACCGCGTACATGCTGGCCATGATCGCGAGCAGCGCCTGCGCGGTACACACGTTCGACGTGGCCTTCTCGCGGCGGATGTGCTGTTCGCGCGTCTGCAGCGCGAGGCGCAGCGCGGGCTTGCCCTGCGCGTCGACCGTCACGCCGACGAGGCGGCCCGGCATCTGGCGCTTGAATTCGTCACGCACCGCGAGATACGCTGCGTGCGGGCCGCCGAAGCCCATCGGCACGCCGAAGCGCTGCGTGTTGCCGATCGCGACGTCCGCACCCCAGTCGCCCGGCGGCGTGAGCACGGTCAACGCGAGCAGGTCGGCCGCGACGACCACGTGGCCGCCGGCCGCGTGGATCGCGTCGGTGAGCGCGCGGTAGTCGCGCACGTCGCCGTTCACGCCCGGGTACTGCAGCAGCACGCCGAACGCATTCGCTTGCGCGGCGTCGGCGGCCGGGCCGGTCTTGACCTCGATGCCGACCGGCAGCGCGCGCGTGCGGATCACTTCGAGCGTTTGCGGCAGCACGTCGTCGGCGACGTAGAACACGTTCGACGTCGGCTTGCCGGTGCGCTGCAGCAGCGTCATCGCTTCGGCGGCGGCGGTGGCTTCGTCGAGCAGCGACGCGTTCGAGATCGCGAGGCCGGTGAGGTCGGCGACCATCTGCTGGAAGTTCAGGAGCGCCTCGAGGCGACCCTGGGAAATTTCGGGCTGGTACGGCGTGTAGGCCGTGTACCACGCCGGGTTTTCGAGCACGTTGCGCAGGATGACGGCCGGCGTGTGCGTGTCGTGGTAACCCTGACCGATATACGAGCGGAACACCTGGTTCTTGTCCGCGAGAACCCGCAGGGCGGCGAGGGCTTCGGCTTCGCTCTTCGGCTGCGCGAACGGGCCGAGCGGCAGCGTTTCGGCGCGGCGGATCGAGGCCGGGATCACGGCGTCGATCAGGGCGGCGCGCGACGCGAAGCCGAGCGTGTCGAGCATGGCCTGCTGGCTGGCGGCGTCGGGGCCGATGTGGCGTTCGGCGAACGCGTCGTGCGTTTCGAGCGCGGCGAGCGAGAGGGGCGTGCGGTTCATCAGGCGGTCCGGGTGTTCGAGCTTCATGGCGTGACTCTGGTCCCGCGCGGGCCGAGGCCGGCGCCGCGCGGTTCGGGTAGGGAAATTAGTCGATCAGCTTGCTGTACGCGTCGGCGTCGATCAGCTTGTCGGTCGATGCGCCGGCCGCAAGCTTGATCTTGAAGAGCCACACGCCGTACGCGTCGCTGTTCACTTCCTCCGGCGCATCGGTGGCGGCTTCGTTGATGGCGACGATCTCGCCGGACACCGGCGAGTAGATGTCGGATGCCGCCTTCACCGATTCGACGACGCCGACCGCGTCGCCCGCATTCACCGACTTGCCGACTTGCGGCAGTTCGAGGAAGACGATGTCGCCGAGCGTGCTCTGCGCGTGATCGGTGATGCCGACCGTCAGCGTGCCGTCCGCCTCGGTGCGGATCCACTCATGTTCGTCGGTGTATTTCAGCTCGGCCGGGACGTTGCTCATCGGATGCTCCTGATAAAAGGGTTTGTTCGTTCTGCTGGCGCGCCGCCGGGGCGCGCCGGGTAGGGGGTTGCGCCGGGCGCCATTTCCCGGCTTACCGGGAGGCGGGCCTCCCGGCCGTTACGCAGCGAGGACCTTGCCGTTGCGCACGAACGGCAGTTTTACCACGCGCGCGGGAAGATTCTTGTCTCGAATTTGCACCTGGACGGTGTCGCCGATCTGGACGGCCGCCGGCACGCGTGCGAACGCGATCGATTCCTGCATCGACGGCGAGAACGTGCCGCTCGTGATCTCGCCGTCGCCGTGCGGCGTGACGACTTTCTGGTGCGCGCGCAGCACGCCGCCCGCCTTGCCGTTTTCCTTCTGCAGGATCAGGCCGACGAAAGCTGCGCGGGTGCCGTTGGCTTCCAGTGCCGCGCGGCCGACGAAGTCCCGCGGCGTGCTGAGGTCGACCGTCCATGCGAGGCCCGCGTCGAGCGGCGATACGGTGTCGTCCATGTCCTGGCCGTACAGGTTCATGCCGGCCTCGAGGCGCAGCGTGTCGCGCGCGCCGAGCCCGCACGGGCGCACGCCGTTTTGCTGCAGCGCGTTCCACAGCGCTTCGACGTGCACGGCCGGGACGATCACTTCGAAACCGTCTTCGCCGGTGTAGCCGGTGCGCGCGACGGTGAGATCGCCGAACGGCGTGCCGGCGACCTGCGCGGCGTTGAACGGCTTCAGTTCGCTGGTGGCGGCGCGCGCGGCGGGCACCGTCGCCCAGGCTTTTTCGCGGGCGTTCGGGCCTTGAACGGCGATGATCGCGAAATCGCGGCGCGGCGCGATCGTGACGCCGAAGCCGCCTTGCTCGTTCAGCTGGTTGAACCACGCGATGTCTTTCTCGGCCGTGCCGGCGTTGACGACGACGCGGAAGAATTCTTCGGTGAAGTAGTAGACGATCAGGTCGTCGATGACGCCGCCCTGCGGATTGAGCAGGCACGAGTAGAGGGCCTTGCCGGGCGTCTTGAGCTTGCCGACGTTGTTCGCGATCGCATGCTCGAAGAATGCGCGCACGCGGCTGCCGGTGAAATCGACGACGCACATGTGCGACACGTCGAACATGCCGGCGTCGGTGCGCACGGCTTCATGTTCTTCGATCTGCGAGCCGTAGTTGACGGGCATGTCCCAGCCGCCGAAGTCGACCATGCGGGCATTGAGCGCGCGGTGCGCGGCGTTGAGCGGGGTGTGATTCAGTGCAGTCATCGAGGCCTCAGGCAAGGCGCTTGCGCGCGGATCAGAACGGCCATGTGCCGACCACCGCGGCCGATGGCCTGCGAGCGATCCGGTACATGCCCCTCTGTCCTCGATACCTGAGAGATTGCGTTGCCGGCCAGGCCTGGCGAACGCGCGCCCCTTCGGTGGGCAGCTTGCCCGCGCAGCGGATGCGCTGCGGGCTACTGCCGCTCTCCAGAGTGCGGGGAGAGTGTGGCCCGCGCAATGCGCGGACGGGATTCCCCGACGCGGTCGGTCCTTTTGCCTGAGAGTTTGCGGGTGTGCCCCTTCGGCGGCGCAACCGGCTGAAACAGCCCGGTCACACGCTCTCCCGACGCGTGCGGGCGACTGTACGCGAGCGGGTGGGCCTTGTCAATTTGAGCAAAAGAATGTCGCTTCGCGACAAGCGGCGGCAACCGGTGCCGCCGCTTTTTCCGCTCCGGCGGGCGCCGGTGCGTTACTCGCCGATCGCGCGCGCGGCCGTGTCGAGTTCCTGGTTCAGCACGCGCTGCTCGTCGCCGGACAGGCCGCCGCTGTGCTGCGCGGACATGTCGTTCGATTCCTGGCGGATCACGTCGAGGCGATGATGAAGCTGCGCGCCGTACGGCGGCGGGTAGTAGCCGCCGTTCACGCGCGCATCGATGCGGCGGTGCAGGTTGTCGATCCGGCCCTGGATCTGCTGCATCCGCTCGTTCGCGACGACCTGCGGATTCGGCCGTGGCGGGGGGGCCGGGCGGACCGGCTGCTGCGGCTGCACGATACAGGCCGCAAGCGAGGAAACCAGGGCACAGCACACTGCTGCGCGAATCAACCGTTGCATCAACATTCTCCTGACGGATTGGTGTCGGATCGACTTTTTTGAGAAACGCATCAGACTAGTCTGCCGCTGACTTTCGTTCCCCCGGCATTTGTAACCGAATGTTCCGGCTGATCCCATGCACCGGCGCCGACCGGCCGCCGCCGGCCGGCGCGCGGTGTCAGATCGTGCGGCGCACGAACGGCAGGCGGCGGCCGTCGTGCTCGCTCTGCGCGGCGAGCTCGATGATCGTCATCACGTCGACGGCGTCCTGCGCGGTGACGGGGAACGGCGCGCCGTCGCGGATCGACGCGGCGAGCGCGCGGTAGAACTCCGCGTACTGGCCATCGAGCGTCGGCACCGGGCGCTCGACCTCGACTTCGCCGTCGAGCACGCGCAGCAGGCCGGGCGGGTTGCCGCCGCCGAATTCGACGTCGTCGGCGGTGAGGCCGGCCTTGAGCTGGTCTTCCTGCGTGTCGAGCCCGAACTTCTGGTAGCTGGCGCGCGTGCCGTGCAGCGTGAAGCGCGCGGGTTCGATCGCCGACAGCGCGCTCGCATGCAGCGCGATGTCCTTGTCCGGATAGCCGAGCTGCAGGTGCACGAAATCGGGCGCGGTGCCGTTGTCGCGGCGCGTCTTGACGGTCGCGCCCACCGTTTCCGGCAGGCCGAACAGCGCGAGCGCCTGGTCGATCAGGTGCGGGCCGAGGTCGAGCAGCAAGCCGCCGCCGCGGGCCGGCTCCTCGCGCCAGCGCGTGCGCGGCGTCGGGCGGAAGCGGTCGAAGTGCGATTCGAAAAAGGTCAGCCGGCCGAGCTCGCCCGATTTGACGATGTCGCGCACGGTGAGGAAATCGCCGTCCCAGCGGCGGTTGTGGAACGGCGCGAACAGCCGGCTGCGCGCGTTCGCGAGCCGCGCGAGTGCGAGCGCCTCGTCGGCGGTGAGCGTGACGGGCTTGTCGACGACCACGTGGCGGCCGGCTTCGAGCACCTGGCGTGCGAGCGCGAAGTGCGTGTCGTTCGGCGTGGCGATCACCACGCACTCGATGTCGTCGAGGCCGAGCAGCGTGTCGAGATCCGGAACGACGCGCGCGCCCGGATACGCCGCCTGCGCGCGATCGGGCTGACCCGTCGCGATCGCGGCGACTTCAGTGCGGCCGCTCGTGGCGATCACGGGCGCGTGGAACGTCGCGCCGGCGAAACCGAAACCCATCAAACCAATCCTGAGCAATGACGACATGGCAATTCCTGGCTGCGAAGGAAACTAAAGGATGGCGCGCCGAGACGGCGCGAAGACGACCGGCTATTTTGGCATGGCGCCGCCGCTTGCACCGGCGCGTTCGGGCGAATTGCACGGTGCGATGCGGCGCTTGCGCAAGGAAAGCCGGCATTTGCGCAGGCCGGCGGCCCGTGCGGGCGGGGTTTGCCCGCCTGCGCCCGTGCAATGAGCGGCTGCCGCAGGGGCGTCGCCCGGCGTCATACGGCTGCCCGCTGCCGCACGGCGGCGGCGACCTGCTCGGCCCACACCGCGCAGGCGGTTGCGCCGGGGTGGAAGCCGTCGGTGGCCATCAGGCGGCGCTCGAGCGGCAGCTCGACGCGCAGGAACGTGCAGTGCGGCTGCGTGGCGGCCCACCCGGCGAGCGCCGTGTTGAGCCGCTTCGCGCGCAGCCCGAGATACCACGCGAGCGGCTGCGGCAGCGCCGGAAAGCGCTCCATCGGCGGCACCGCGGACAGGATCGCGTGCCCGACCCGGAAGCGCGCGGCGAGCAACCGGACGAGCTCGGCCTGCTGCGCCTGCCAGCGGGCCGGCGGCACGCCGCCCGTCACGTCGTTGACGCCGAGCGACGTGACGGCCACGTCGAACGGCTCGGCCGGCTCGGCGGCGAGCCAGTCGACGAATTCCCGCGTGGTCAGGCCGGTGCGCGCGAGCAGCTTCCAGCTCACGCGGTGGGTGGCCGCGAGCGCGCTCGCCAGCTGCCCGGACAGCGCGTCGCGCTGCGTCGCGACACCGACGCCCGCGGCGGCCGAATCGCCGACCACCAGCACGCGCAGCGGCGGCCCATCGCCCGCCACGCCGTCGCGCGGGCCGGCCGCCTCGGGCAGCCGCGGCGTGACGCGGCGCACGTAGCGCCCCTGCGCGAACAGCAGCGGGCCAAGGGCAGCGGTGGCGAACGGGTATCCCATGATGTCGATCCGGTGGCGGTTCAGGTGACGCAAACGGGCCGGCGCGGGGCGGCGCCGGCGTGGACGTATTGTGGCCGATCGGTGCGCGAACGGGGCCGGATTGGCCGAACGGACAGGGGGCGGCCGGCTGGCCGGCCCGCGCGGCCCCGTCCGGCGGCGCTCCCGAAAAGCGCGCCGCCGACGTGTTAACATGCGCGTCCTGCCCGCGTGTCCGCCTGCTTCGCCAGCCCGCCGCGCACGGCATCCTCCCGGCGTTCCGCCGTCAACCGCAACACCATCCGCCATCATGTCCGCAGGCCTGAATCCCGCCCAGAACGAAGCGGTGCGCTACCTCGACGGTCCCTGTCTCGTGCTCGCCGGCGCGGGCAGCGGCAAGACCCGCGTGATCACGCAGAAGATCGCGCACCTGATCGAAGCGAAAGGCTTCGAGCCGCGCCACATCGCCGCCGTCACGTTCACGAACAAGGCGGCCGCCGAAATGCGCGAGCGCGTGTCGAAGCTGCTCGAGGGCAAGACGCTCACCACGCCCGGCAAGGAAGGCCGCAAGGTGCCCGTCAACCAGCTCACCGTCTGCACCTTCCACTCGCTGGGCGTGCAGATCCTGCGCCAGGAGGCCGAGCACGTCGGCCTGAAGCCGCAGTTCTCGATCATGGATTCGGACGATTGCTTCGGGATGATCCAGGAGCAGATCGGCACGACCGACAAGGGCCTGATCCGCAAGATCCAGAGCACCATCTCGCTGTGGAAGAACGGCCTGATCATGCCCGACGAGGCGATGACGATCGCGGCCAACGAGGACGAGCACCAGGCCGCGCTGGTCTACCGCAACTACGTCGCGACGCTGCACGCGTACCAGGCGGTCGACTTTGACGACCTGATCCGCCTGCCCGCCGAGCTGTTCGCGAAGAACGAACAGGTGCGCGACCGCTGGCAGAACAAGCTGCGCTACCTGCTGATCGACGAGTACCAGGACACCAACGCGTGCCAGTACGAGCTGCTGAAGCTGCTCGCGGGCCCGCGCGCGGCGTTCACGGCGGTGGGCGACGACGACCAGGCGATCTACGGCTGGCGCGGCGCGACGCTCGAGAACCTCGCGCAGCTCGGCAAGGATTTCCCGAAGCTGCACGTGATCAAGCTCGAGCAGAACTACCGGTCGACGGTGCGCATCCTCACTGCCGCGAACAACGTGATCGCGAACAACCCGAAGCTGTTCGAGAAGAAGCTGTGGTCCGAGCACGGAATGGGCGATTCGATCACCGTCACGCCGTGCAATGACGAAGAGCATGAAGCCGAATCGGTCGTGTTCCGGCTGTCCGCGCACAAGTTCGAGCGGCGCGCGCAGTTCCGCGACTACGCGATACTGTATCGCGGCAACTTCCAGGCGCGGATCTTCGAACAGGTGCTGCGCCGCGAGCGGATCCCGTACGTGCTGTCCGGCGGCCAGTCGTTCTTCGACAAGGCCGAGATCAAGGATCTGTGCGCATACCTGCGGCTGATCGCGAACGCCGACGACGATCCCGCGTTCATCCGCGCGGTCACTACGCCGCGCCGCGGGATCGGCAACACGACGCTCGAAGCGCTCGGCTCGTTCGCGGGCCAGGCGAAGGTGTCGCTGTTCGAGGCCGTGTACATGGGCGGGATCGAGGCGCGGCTGTCCGCGCGCCAGGTCGAGCCGCTGCGGATGTTCTGCGACTTCATCCAGCGCCTGACCGAGCGCGCGGACAAGGATCCGGCCACCGCCGTGCTCGACGACATGATGGAGGCAATCCACTACGAGGCGTACCTGTACGACGCGTTCGACGAACGGCAGGCGCAGTCGAAGTGGCAGAACGTGCTCGAATTCCTCGAATGGCTGAAGCGCAAGGGCACCAAGCCCGAGGCGGAAGCGGTCGACGGTGAGGCGGAAGGCTTCCACAACGCGGACGGCCTCGCCGATACGGGCAAGAACCTGCTCGGCCTGATCCAGACCGTCGCGCTGATGTCGATGCTCGAGGGCAAGGACGAAGACCCGGACGCCGTGCGGTTGTCGACCGTCCACGCGTCGAAGGGGCTCGAGTATCCGCACGTGTTCCTGGTCGGCGTCGAGGAAGGCATCATGCCGCACCGCGGCGGCTCCGAGGACGACGGCCCGATCGACAACGAGCGGATCGAGGAGGAGCGCCGGCTGATGTACGTGGCGATCACGCGCGCGCAGCGCAGCCTGCACCTGAACTGGTGCAAGAAGCGCAAGCGGGCGCGCGAGACGGTCGTGTGCGAACCGTCGCGCTTCATCCCGGAGATGGGGCTCGACGACGCGCCGCCGCCGACGCCGGAAGAGGCGCCGATGTCGCCGAAGGACCGGCTCGCGAGCCTGAAGGCGTTGCTGCAGAAGTGACGCCGGGCGTTCCGGCTGAGTGACCGCAAAACAAAACCCCCGCGACGCGTGAGCGCCGCGGGGGTTTTTTACTGACGGCCGGGCGGGTTACTTCGACGCGTTGACCATGTAGTCGACGGCCGCCTTCACGTCGGCGTCCGACGCGTTCGACCCGCCCTTCGCCGGCATCGCGCCCTTGCCGTGCAGCGCGTAGTTGTAGACCGTATCCATCGAGTCCTTCAGGCGCGGCGCCCAGTCTTCCTTGCTGCCGAACTTCGGCGCGCCGAGCACGCCCGCCGCGTGGCAGGCCTGGCAGGTCGACGTGTACAGCGCCTTGCCGGCGTCGGCCCCGGCCGGGGCGGCAGCGGCTGCCGGCGCTTCACCGGCCTTCGGGATCGCGGCGATCGCTGCCCGGGCCGCGGCGACTTGCGCGCTCGCGGCGTCAGCCGCGCCCGACGCGGCTGCGGCGCCACTGGCGGGTTGCGCCGCGTTGGCGGCCGGCGCGGCCGGTTCGGGGAAGTTCGCGCCGTCGTTGTTCGCCATGTAGACGATCGCTCGGGCGATTTCATAGTCGCTGACGTCGTCGGGGCTCGTGCCGCCGCGCGGCGGCATCGCGCCCTTGCCGGCCAGTGCCGTCTTCAGCAGCGTGTCGAAACCTTGCGAGATGCGCGGCGCCCAGTCGTCCTTGTTGCCGAACTTCGGCGCGCCGGCGGCGCCCGTGCCGTGGCAGGTCACGCAGACGGCCTTGTAGACTTCCTCGCCGGTCTTGTACGTGCGGGGCGCGTTGGCGTCCTTCACGTCGACCTTCGCGAGCGGGGCGACGCGTGCGGCGACCTGTTCGTCGGATAGCGCGTCCGTGCCGGCGCCGGAACGGAACGCATGGTTCGCATAGTTGGCGAACAGGACGATCAGGATGATCGGAATCGCGAACGACGCGATGATGACGGCAATCAGCTGCCCGGGGGTTTTGACGGGAGATTCGTGGGGTGCTTCGCTCATGCTTGCCTCGTCTCCGTGAATAGGAATTGTGAGCGCGGTGCAACGGCAAATGGCAGTCCAATGAAGCCCGGTCGATTATAGACGGAACGTTTACATCACGGCGAGCGGTGCGATGGCGCGTGTTTACCCGCACGCAGCGGGGCCCGGCGGGGATTCGTCGGGCAAGGTGGACGCATCATGGGAAACCGGGTATCCTTGCTGTCTTGCCAATCGTGGGCGGCCTGTATATTGGGGTCGCTTCACTGTCACAGGCGCCCGTAGCTCAATGGATAGAGTACTGCCCTCCGAAGGCAGGGGTTGCTGGTTCGATCCCAGCCGGGCGCGCCAAGAATTCCCAGTAGAACAAAGACTTAGAGAGCTGGGCGACTTTCCGGTCGCTGGAACCTGTCCGCATTTTTGTGGGCGAGGCGGTTGAACAGCGGGTTATCCGCGCGCCTGCATAAATCGGTCTCCGAACAGGATAGGCCGCGCTGATGGCCTCGGTCAGCCCCTTCAAGCCGTCCACCACGGCGATCAGGATGTCCTGGCAGCCGCGCGTCTTGAGTTCGTTGAACACCTTGAGCCAGAACTTGGCGCCCTCGGTCTGCTCGATCCAGAGGCCCAGCACGTCGCGCTGGCCATCGGCCTGAATGCCCAAAGCCAGATAGACGGCTTTGTTGCTGCCCGACGGCTCATATCAGATAGTCGCCTCTTTCACATACTTTTCTTATCCAGGGTGTGATGCCGACTACGCTGCTTACGAATTTAACGCCTTGGTCAATATGGCCGGCTCACGTTGAGCAAGGATGCTTTGGGATGACTTTCCCGTCTCGAAGCGCGCACACACGTTGATTCACAATCAAGGGCAGTTTCAGGGGGCCTCCGCGAAGCGATGAGGCTTCGCGGACTCGACGGGTTACAAGTTACTGTTCATCGCGTTGGGTTACAAACGACCGCAGATAGTGTCCCTCAGCCTCGCGAGACGCCCGGTCGATTCCGTTCATCTGGCAAATATTGCGTACCGTCTCCGCGTTGATCGTCGGGCTCGGCTCATCAATGATGTTGCGTCGCAGCAGGTTATATAGCCTGCCGACACGGCCCGCATATGCGATGTTTTCTAGCCGTCCCGCCCCCGTTACAGCGTCCAAGCATTTAGATTGCGCCAGCAGCCACGCACCTTTTGTTGTTTTGTCCATATTGTCCTCTTGGATCGAACCATCAGCCGACACCACGAATCGACGAAGAAGCCTATCACAGACGTTCTCTCGCTCAACGCAAGACCTCGGTTTCGCGGGTGCGCTGCGTTTTTGCTTCGCGCACGATATGGCTGGTGACTTCACCATGGTGATGGTGCGATTGACGGACGGCGTTGCGCTTCCGGGACGGCGCGTACTCGTCGGTACGGCGCCATCGTGAAAATGTGTCAATTCGCTGGCTAAGCAGCCGCTACATGCAGTCGCCCGATGGACAAACACATTCTTCTGACCTAATAATTCGCGTGGCGATAATGACGTAGAGAGACGTCTTGATAACACGAACAGCACAAAGCGATTTTTCGCCCGGGCAGGTATTTTTCCCTGAGCCATCCCTGTATCTGGTGGCGAACTATGAGCCTCGCCCGGACAATCCGAATTGGGTCAACGTGTTGTGCGAACGGCACGATGGGGGCGACGCAATCTGCGCATACCTCTCGCCGGTGGATGCCATGCTCGACGCAATCTTCGCCTCGAAGCAAGGCAAGCGCTACTACGCAATTCCCGCCAGCGGATTCGTTCCGACGACATTCATTGATGACAACAACGGTCGTCTTGCGCTCGACGTGCACCTGGGCTGGCCGGCGCGGAACGGCCAGTTGATTGCCCGGCGCAACGGCAAGCCCGTCTCCTGCGCTTCGCATCACGAGATGCAGGTTCCACCCGAGCACGCTCATCACATCGCGTTCAGACTTGAACAGGGCACCCTGGCAGTTCTCGACGAGCTATATATGAGCGCCGGCCTGTTTGCGTATCGAGAGACGTTCAACACGATGATGGGCTGGCCTGAAACGCGCCGCAACCGAGCCGTTACGGCGGCCGTGCAAAAGATGGGCGGCCTCGCGCCGGCGGGGAGCGAGTACAACCAGATGGCGCTCTACGACGCTGAGTTCGAGCAGTGGCATTTTGTATCCCCCGCGCCACTGGCAAAGCTTTGACTCGACGACTGAAGTCGTTGGTTTCCCGGCAAGAACGGATTTGCGGGAAGCCAGGATGGTTCTACGGCCACTAGCCTGTTCAACGTTTTTAAAGGTATCACCAGCATGAGGCGCAGCTACTTGATGGTGGGCGACAAGTCGTCTGCCAACGGAACGGTGATTGAAGGGGTGCCTATGACGACCCATCACGGCACCGAACCGACCTTTCTCGGTGCGCAGGTGACTTGTCCTGCCTGCAAATCCGTCGGCCGTATTGTCCCGACGGGGCCGCGCTGGCCGAGTTCAATGATGGGTAAGGAGCCAGCGCTGGAAGGTGACATCTGCGCCTGTAAATGCGACCCGCCCCCGGTGATGATTGCCTCTCAGACCGACATGTACATGACCTTCGAGAGCAATCATTTGGCCGACCTCGGTTTTGCGCCAAGCGGCGAGTTGATTGAGCACGCGTTCAAGACGCACGACCAGCACTTTCGGATTATCAACAGCGATGGGGAACCAGTGGAAGGGTTGCCTTATATGCTCAAGAGCGCGGATGGAAAAACCGTGCAAGGCATTACATCAGCGAACGGGAAAACCGAACTCATCTCGGCTGACCAAGCGCATGATGTCCAGTTCTTTCTTCACTTGGCGGGAGGGAGTGAGTAATGCAACTGGCCAACGCGCTGATGACCCCCAAGGACGAACGTAAGGCCGTCACGGTTCAACACAAAATCTACTGGATTCATCGGCATGAATGGAACGCCCAGTGGATAGCTCAATACCATGCTGCAGTACCTGCACTGGCCAAGGAAATACAGGCTCGAAAGGTCGATATGTCGAAGCTGGAGAGCGAACCCATCGACGGGTCACCTACCGGTGGGAATGACACGAACCGATTTACCTGTGAGGATTTCGCCTTCGAAATTCTCATTGAGTTTGCCTCACGCAACAAGTTGCCCTTGAAAATCAAGACCGGCTCCGCGGTTTTTAAAAACATCGACATGGACTATAAGTCCGGAAACAAGACGGCTCCGCCGACACCGGCTGGATTTGCTCTTGATGTTGCTTATGCCAGCGGGGCGCCCGACGTGCTGAAAAACTCGCTTCCCGTAGCTGACAGCAACCTGTTGCCGGGCGACCTCTTCGTCGAATTTAACGGCGGGCATATCCAGGTCGTAACCGGGGTGGGGCCAGGGCGGGTAGAAATCATGCAGGGCAACTTCCCTGGACCGGGCGAGACACCTCGCCGAAAGTGGACAAGCTATCTGGAACTCGGTCCCTGGATTCGCGCGACGAATACTGGCAACCGGGAAAGCTCGAACTACCTGGGCTCCCCTGTTCAGAATGCCGTGTACGAGCAGCGCAATGGCAAGTGGATGTATCAGCGTCTCTACGGCGACTATCGAGACTGGGACGCCGATGTATGGGGAAGCATGAACAAGCACGTGCGCTGGAACTTCGCCGAGTTCAACAATCTATGAAACTGAGACTTACCATCGCGGTGCTTGCTGCGCTCATGCTGTGCTACGTCGTAGCTGGTGCCCCCTCCATCGGATTGCTCTTTAAGCCTTCCGTAATAGGAGGGGGCCTCGCATTGAAGCCAATCACCTATCACTGGGCCAACCGACTGGACCGCGCGATACCCGACGCGGAACTGCTGGCGGGCCGTTTTTATGTCTTGGTGTTGGCGGCCATCAGCTTGGCAGCGGGTGGATTGGTGTTCCGCGGCGCGCGCGACGGCAAGGCCTTTGCATTTGTGCTCGGGTGGTCCGTTGCATTGCTCGTCATCCTGCTCTATGCGCAAACCGAAGCTTTCTATACGGTCGGGTAACCTATGAAGAAGTGGACGCAAATCGTGCTTGCGACAGCGGCATCCATTCTCTCCCTGGCGGGCATGGTCTTCAGCATTGGTGCGCTGCTCTCCCTCAAGAGCTTGGACCAACTCCATCGCCTACTGAGCTTCGACTACCTCAGCTTTGTGGACGGTCAGACCGCCGGCGGCCTGGCGACCGACTTCTTCATGGGTATCGCGTTGGTGCTCATCGGGAGCATTCTGTTCACGAGAACGCGGCGGGCCGGCGACGTGGGCAAGGCAGTAGCCTCCTTCCTGCTCGTGTTCATCGCCCTTACTCTTATCTACGCCTGCGTGAACCCTCGCATCGGTGTTCGGCCCTATTGAGGGCGCTGCTACGGCGCACGCGTCTATAGCGTGATGCCTTCCAGAACAGTGGCATACGGCTTGAGCGCTGGGCACGCCATCAGGAGTTTTTCGGGCTCGATGACGACGCCATAGAGAGACACGTCCAGCGCAGCGTTCGCGTGAATGCCCGCGACTCGCAAAGCGTGCCGAATCTGTCCATTTCGGTGAAGTGCCGCGGCCATGGGCATGGTCACCCCGCCACGATTACGGTTCGTTTCGGCAAACAGTTCTTCCACCGTCAAATCGTCGAGACCTGGCTTCAGCTTACGGATTGCCGTGCGTGCCCGCGCCTCTAGTTCAGCCACCCGGGTGCCTCCTGCTTTCAGTGCCCCATCGTTCGTCGTGTGGAAATCTTTTTGACGGATGTTGGGCACCGCCGTGCCCGCGACCAACTTTAGATGCGTCATAACAATTGCCTCCTCAGAAACGATATCGGCAATGAGGTCGGCGTGCTGAACCCTGAATCCGGTACCAACGAGCGAAATTTCCGTTGCACTCGCGGTCGCGATTTTCCCGTGGGGCGTCGGCGCTATTCGAGCATCTCTCGACTTGCCGACTGAATGTTGTACAGGGTCGAGCGCGACACCCCGAAGTGTCGGCTGATTTCCGCTATCGACATGTCCCGATTCCGCATAATCGCTAGTACAGCCTTGCGCTGCTTTGGGTCCGAAGCATGCGGCCGGCCTCCCTTGCGGCCGCGAGCGCGCGCCGCATCGAGGCCGGCGCGCCTTCGCTCCCTCACAAGCTCTCGCTCGAACTCGGCCAGCGAGGCAAACAGGTGAAAGACCAGTTTACTTCATCGTTTTTCCCGGTACAGCGAAAATACAGCTAGCCAGTGGCAGGCTATTGGCCTGCGGACCTTGCGGTCAGGCTGCTTGCAAATCGCGTAGCGCTTCGGGATGAAGCGCCGCGATTCGCAGCAAGGTCTGCGCGGCGCCGGTTGGTTCGCGGCGCCCTTGTTCCCAATCCTGCAGCGTCCGTACCGACACCCCGAGCAGTAAAGCGAAAGCGCTCTGCGACAGACCAACTTTCGTGCGTGCCAACGATGCTACGGTCGGTTCCACCTTGGTGACGCGTGCGCGTTTTCCCGCCTTCATATCGCTAACCGACTTCAGCAGGTCGGCCTGAAACTGTTCGAGTTCCTTATCCATTTTCGACCTCTTCACGTAGCCGGTTGAGGAAGTCCACCGGCAGATTGTCAAATTTCGCCTTCGTGTAGGCGATCAGCAGCCAGATACATCAATCGTCGAGCACGTTGTAATAGATGACTCGGGCGCCACCGCGTTTACCCATGCCGGCGCGCGACCACCGAACTTTGCGCAATCCGCCACTCCCGGGAATGACGTCCCCTGAGAGCGGATTGGTGGCCAACCAGACGATGAAGGCTTCCCGCTCACCATCGCGCCAGATGTCAGTGGCATACCACTGGAATACTTCCGTTTCGATGACCGTGTACAGGGGCGGATTATACGGCAATGCCGTATAATCGCAACGCGAATTCATGTGGTTATGGAGTCTGATAGTGCGGGAGAGCGAGATTGCAGAGGAGGGGGGCGCAGTTGTACCAGCTCCACACCTGCCCGCCAAAACGAGTGGTTTTTAAGTACGCCTGCACAGGCCGCGTGGCGCTCGACGGGGCGCTCTTCTATGCCGCGCAAGGCATTGATTTATAAGAGATCGTCGGGTGCCGGTAAAACTCCGAAGGCAGGGGTTGCTGGTTCGATCCCTGCCGGGCGCGCCAAAACATGCCTGCTCAGACACTCGGCGGTTTCCCGTTTGCAGTAATATCCCGGCCGGTTGGCGGTTTTCGATCGCGTGGCATCCGACCCGGCGCAATCTTCCGCCGATCCGGTTCGACCTGCTCGAAGCCCACCCGGCAGCGTGGATTGAAAATGTCGACCGAAACGAGAAGGAGCCGCGCCGCACCATAGGCGGCGATCACCGCATGAGCAAATCACTCCCCGTTCAGTTCATCAACGGGCCGGACGGCACACCGGCCTTCGTCGTGATTCCGTACGCCGACTATGTCGCGCAGCAGCGGGTCACGCCCGCTCCGGTACCGCACGAAGTCGTGACGCGCGCCGTGTTCGACGGCAGTTCGCCCGTGCGCGCGTGGCGCGAATATCTCGGGCTGACGCGGGCCGAGGTCGCGCAGCGGCTCGGCATCAGTCGCTCGGACTACGCAAAACGCGAGAAGCGCGAGAAGCTGCGCAAGCCGCAGCGCCGGAAGATCGCGGCAGCGCTGGGCATCACGCTGACGCAGCTCGACTTCTGACGCACGGGCCGGCGAGCGCACCGGGCATGCCGGGCGCCCCGTGCCGCAGCCGCCGTGCCGGTGTCGTGTTGCCTCGCCGTTGTGCGAGAATCGCCCGCAACAACCACTCCAAGCGACGATCGCGGCGGCCGTCCGCGCATCGCGCCGACTTCCGATGGCTGCCATCGTGTCTACCTCGACCGCAGTCGATGCCCGCGTGCTGACTGATGCGCAGCAGGCGCTGCTTGCGCGTCTGCACGCGTATTCCCCCGACGCGCCCGATGCACCGCTGCCGTACAGCCGGCGCCTTGCCGAAGCCGAACGCTGGTCGCATGCGCACGCGCTGGCCGTGATCGACGAATACAAGCGCTTCGCGTTCCTCGCGCAGGCGGCCGGCCATCCGGTCACGCCGTCGCACGCGGTCGACGCCGCCTGGCACCTGCACCTGCAATACACGCGCGAATACTGGGACGTGTTCTGCGCCGACGTGCTGCGCGCGCCGCTGCATCACGTGCCGGGTGCGGGCGCGCCCGACGAGGCCGCGCAGTACGCGCGGCACTACCGGCAGACGCTCGACAGCTACCGCAGGCTGTTCGGCTGCGAGCCGCCCGAAGCGATCTGGCCGCGCCCCGTGGCCGTGCCCGCCGACGCCCCCGCGCAGCGCGCAGAACCGCGCGATGGCCCGTCTAGCGAGCCCGCCGCACGCCCGCGACGCTGGCGGCGCTTCGCGAAGCTCGCTTGGCCGACGGCGGCGATCAGCGTCGCGGCGACCTGCGCGAGCGCGAGCGATTTCAATGTGTTGGACTTCTCGGGGCCGGACTTTCTCGGGTTGTTCTACGTGCCGCTCTGCATCGCCGCGCTGCTGCTGATCGCCGGCCTGCAGTGGCTCGAATACCGCCACCGTGTGTGGGGAACGCGCGCCGCCGAATCGTCGCCCGACCTGAGCGCGGAGGAAGCGGCGTATCTCGCGGGCGGCGGTGCGCGCATGGCGCAGGTCGCGATGCTGTCGCTCGCGCATGCCGGTGCGATCGAGCTGCGGATGAGCAAGGCCCACGGCGCGCGGGTGCGGATCGACGATCCGCGACAAGCCGGCGCTTATGGCGCCGACTGGGAATGGCTGAGGAGGCAGCCCGGCGGCGAGGCGAGCTGCCACGCGTTTCGTCAGCGTCTCGCGTGGCGCGAAGCCGAATGCGCCGCGGCGTTGCAGCGCAAAGGCTGGCTCTGGGCGCCGGGCGAGATGCGGGCGACGCGGATGGCCGCGCGCGCGATCCTGCTGCTCGTGTACGGCGCGGGCGCGGCGAAGCTCGCGGTCGGCCTGACCCGCGGCCGGCCCGTGCTGCTGCTGATGATTGTCATGACGGCGTTCATGGTCGCGTACCACTTCATGGTCGGACGCCTGCCCGGCCTGGGGCGCGGCGGCATGACGCGCGGCGGCCGGCGGCGCTCGACGCGCACCGCGACGAACGCCGGGGCGAGCGCGCGACGCCGGACGGGCTCTTGTGGACGGCCGCGCTGTTCGGCGCCGGTGCGCTCGCCGGCACCGTGTGGGCCGCGCATTCGAAAGTGCTGATGGCGCCGCCTATCGCCGTGAAAACCGGCGGGTCGAGCGGTTCGTCCGACTCGGGCGCCGGGGACAGCAGTTCGAGCTCGTGCGGAGCGTCGAGTTCGTGCAGTTCGTCGAGCTCATGCAGCTCGAGCAGTTGCGGCGGCTGTTCGAGCACCTGAGCACAGCGCGCGCTGCCGGGATAGCGCGCCGTGCCGCCAGCGTCAGGCAGGCGGCACGGCGCGCGCCGAACTACGCGATCGCGGCATCGGCAGGCGTTCGTGCCTGCGCGGCACGCCCGTCGCCCGCCTCGACGATCAGCGTCCAGTCGAACGCCGGCAGCGCGCAGAGCTGCTCGACGGTGGCCGTGTACTCGTGCGCGGGCGCGTGCAGGTAGCGCACCTTGTCGGTCCATTCGGGCAGCGGCGCCTGCGACGTGGTCACCACGACCGCCAGCAGATCCTGTTCCGGCCGCCTTGCGATTTCCTGCAGGCTCAGCCGGACCTGGTCGAGGTCGCCCTCGGCGTCCAGGATCAGCGCGCCGGCGATCGGCGCATCCGGCCGGCCGGGCGGGTTGCCGACAGCGCCTTTGTCGATGCACTGCTGATACACGTGGCGATAGCGCGGCAGCGCCTGCTGCAGCGCGTGATGCTTGCGGACCTTCGCCTGCGCCGTGCGCGCGAGCCCGCGGCGCAGCGCCGGGTTCGCGATCAGCCGGTCGAGCGCGTCGACCCAGGCCTGCGGCGCATCCGGGACCAGCAGGCCGTCGCAGCCGTCGTGCAGCGCGAAGCGATAGGCCGGCCGGTCGCTGACGATCGAGGGGATGCCGGCCGCCGCGTATTCCTGCCACTGGATCGTGCTCGTGGCGGCGTTGTAGTCATGGTCGGCGAGCGGCAGCAGCGCGATGTCCCAGCGCCGTTCCGGCAGGCGTCGTGCGTGCGCGTCGTAGTCGTGAAGCTCGGGCTCGCACGCGGCGGCCGGATGGCCGGCCCAGCCCGGCGGGACGTCCGCGCCGACGAAACTCACCCTGACCTTGCCGGGATGGCGCGCGCAGATCGCGTGCAGCGCCGCGTCGACGAGCGCGAAGTTGTCGGCGCGCAGCGACGCGCCGGCGATGCCGATCGTCACGCAGTCGTCGCCGCGCGCCGCCACGGGGCGGTAGAACCGGTCGAAGTCCACGCTGTCGGGCAGCACGTGAACGCGCGGGTGCGACAGCCGGTAGCGGCTGGCGATGAACGGCGTGGATACGATCACGGCGTCCGCGTTGCGCAGCATGAGTTCGATCCCCGCGCGGGCCATCCCGCCTTGCGCGGCGAGCGGATGCGCGGGCGGCAGTTCGGTCAGCAGGTCGTCGGTCTCGTAGATCACCGGCTTTTCATGCTTGAAGATCGTGTACAGGTCGTTGCCCGTCAGCAGGCCGGGCGTCAGCCGGTGCAGCAGGACGGCGTCGGCCGTGGCCAGCACGCTGCTGTCGATCTGGCCGTCCCGGATGCCCGGGACGAGTTCCCATTCGTCGCTCAGCAGACCGAACGGCAGCGTGAGGCGAATGCGCGACGACGCGCATGCGTCCGGATCGATCGAATACACGACCAGGCGCTTGCGGCGCGGTGCGGCGTCCGCAGTCGCGGCGACGGGCGCCAGCGTCCGGTTCTCCGCCAGCAGCCGGGCGTACAGCGCACCGTGGCGCGCGGCGTTGCGGCCGATGTCGTGCTGCGCGCGGATCGCATCCTGCGCGGCTGCGGCGAGTTGCGCGCGGGTTTGCGGATGTTCGATCAGGTGCGCGATCGCGTCGACCCACGCGTCGGCGGTGTCGGCGACGAGCGAGCCCGTGCTGCCGTGGACAACCGGGCCGCCTTGCGCCGGCGTAGCGACGAGCACCGTGGCCGCGCCGGCCGCCGAGTATTCGAGCCATGCGCGCGGCGGCGCATCGTCGCGCAACGCGACCGGCGCCGCGACCAGCGCGATGTCGAGGTCCGCGCGCTTCAGCGCGTCGGCGTAGCTGTCGTAAGGGGCGGGCTCCGTAATCAGCGTGACGTCCGGTTCGCGGTCCCAGCCGGCCGGCAGCGCCGCGCCGACGAACGACACGCGGAGCTTCCCCGGAAACCGACGGCGGAGCTCGGCCAGCGCGTGGCGGACCTGCTCGAGACGCACGCCGTCGAGACCGGTGCCGGAAACCGCAAGGTTCACGTGGTCGCGCACGCCGGGCGCCGCGCGGTGCAGACGCTCGAGATCGACGCCGGTCGGCAGCACGTGGACCGATGCGTTGACTTGACGGTACTCCCGCACCAGCGCTTCCGACGGCACGACGATCGCATGCGCGCGCTGCACCGCGCTGCGGATGCCTGCCTTGCGGCGCGCGTTGTCGGCCGCGCCGGGGATGTCGGCGAGCAGCGTGTCGAGCGGCGCGTCGATCTCAAGGACGACCGGCTTGCCGAGCGAGAACAGGTGTTCCAGCGTGGCGGCGGACAGCAGGCCCGGCGTGTCGCCCTGCAGCACGATCAGGTCCGCGCGCTGCAGCGCGTCGGGATCGATGCCGGCTTGCGTGACAGGGAACGTCAGCGCCCATTCGCGGTCCAGCCGCGCGAACGGCTGCGCGAAGCGCAGGCTGGTGCGCGCGTGGTCGGCCGCTTCGGCGGTGACGACCGCGATGCACGAGCGCGGCGCGGACGCGGGCTGTCCCGGGGCGGCGGCGCCCGTCGCGACGGCCTGCGCATCCAGCTTGTCCGCATGGGCCTGGGTCCGCTCGACGAAGTGCTGCAACTGCTGCCAGAACGCCTCCTCCTCCTTCAGGTAGACGCTGCGCGCTTCGTGAACGGTGGCCTTCGCGTGTGCGATCTCGTGTTCGTCGAGCCCCCACGCGATGCCCTTGCCGTCCATCACCCACCGGGTCGGCTCCGACAGCGACGCGTCATTCATGATGCACACGACCGGGCAGCCGCACAGCAGCGCTTCGAACACGGCGGTGGACCATTCGTACATGTACACGCACTCGACCTGTCGGAACAGCGCCGCGAGTTCGTGCGCCGAACGTTCCGGCACGCGGGTCGAGATTTCGATCGACTCGGCGGTGACCGGATGCAGCGTGCCGCCGCGCCGCAGGTGGCGATTGATGAAGACGGCCGTGCCGTTGCGGCGCGCGTCGTCGACTCCGTCGCTGTTGAAGATGCGCGTGTCGACCAGCGGCATGCGCAGCAGGTCCGCCTTCCATTCTTCGGGCACCAGCGACGGCCCGAACGTGAAGATGAGGTCGTCCGGCTGCAGGGTGATCGGTTCGCCGTTGATGCGGCCGGGCTCGGCCAGCAGGTAGCGCACGACGCAGCGCGCGTTGAACGGATTGCCGGTGACGACGTCCGGGTAGACGACGATCGGGCTGCGATTCGCGCGGGCGTGCGCCTGCACGATGTCGTTGGTCAGCGGCGGCGTGCGCAGGTCGGGATGCACGACCGGCGTGCAGACGTACGCTTCCTGACCGAGCAGGTTCAGCACGTGGCACAGGTAGTGCATCGCGCGGATCCCGCCGGAGGTTTGCCGGAAATTCGGCGCGAGTATGTAGTACGGGTGGTCGAGTCGCGTAAAAATGCGCGAACCGCCGTGCGCGAGGCCAGGTTTGGGAGTCGTCATCGTTATCGGGTGCGGTAGAAATCGAAGACCACGTCGAGGATGCGATCCTGTTCGGCTTCGGTCATGTCGTGGTAAAGCGGCAGCCGGACGAGCCGGTCGGCGACCAGATCCGTCACCGCCATGCCGGACCCGCAGCGCCCGTAGCGCTGGCCGGCCGGCGAACTGTGCAGCGGCACGTAGTGGAACACCGCGTTCACGCCCACCGCGCGGATCTGCTGCAGCAGCTCGGTGCGTTCGGCGAGGTCGCGTGCGAGGAAATAGAACATGTGGCCGTTGCCGCGCTCGGCGAGCGAAATCGCGGGCAGCTCGATCAGCCCGTCCGCGTGCAGCGGCTGCAGCGCGTCCTGGTAGCGCTGCACGGTCGCGCGCCGCTGCGCGGTGATCACGTCCGCGTGCTCGAACTGCGCGTACAGGAACGCCGCGATCAGCTCGCCCGGCAGGAACGACGAGCCGACGTCGACCCAGGTGTACTTGTCCACCTGTCCGCGGAAGTACTGACTGCGGTTGGTGCCCTTCTCGCGGATGATCTCCGCGCGCTCGACGAGGCGCGGGTCGTTGACCAGCAGCGCGCCGCCTTCGCCCGAGATCACGTTCTTGGTCTCGTGGAAGCTGAGGCACGCGAGGTGGCCGAGGCTGCCGAGCGGCTTGTCGTTCCACGTCGACTGCAGCGCCTGGGCGGCGTCCTCGATCACCCACAGGTCGTGGTCCGCCGCGAGTTGCCCGATCACGTCCATGTCGCATGCGACGCCCGCGTAGTGCACCGGCACGATCGCGCGCGTGCGCCGGGTGATCGCGGCGGCGATCTGCGTCTCGTCGAGGTTCAGCGTGTCGCGGCGGATGTCGACGAACACCGGCGTCGCGCCGCGCAGCACGAACGCGTTGGCGGTCGACACGAACGTGTAGGACGGCATGATCACTTCGTCGCCGGGCTGCACGTCGGCGAGGATCGCGGCCATCTCGAGCGCTGCCGTGCACGAGTGCGTGAGCAGCGCGCGCTGGCAGCCGATGCGCGCTTCCAGCCAGCGGTGGCAGAGCTTCGTGAACGCCTGGTCGCCGGCGAGGCCGCCCTGCTCGACCGCTTTCGCGATGTAGTAGAGCTCCTTGCCGACCACGAACGGGCGGCCGAACGGAATGCTGTCGAGATTGGGTGGGCCGAACATGGTCAGGCTCCGCGTCAAGGGGTGGGACGTTCGGCCGCGCGGTTCGCGCGCGGCGCCGCTCAGATGTCCTTGCGGACGAGAATCGTGAATTCGTACAGGCCGTAGTCGTGCAGCAGCGCGACGTGGCGCGAATAGCGGCGCTTGCAGCGATCGAACAGCGCGCACGGGTCCGCGTAATACAGGAGGTCCGGGCGCATGAACGGCGGATCGGAATACGACGTCAGGCAGTTGAACGCGAAGCCCAGGCGGCTCGTCGCGTGCAGCGTGTCGAGCGTCGCGTGGATGTAGTCGAGCCACGCGTCGTCGCCGTGACCGCGCCTCACGTTGAAGATGCCGGATGCGATCCCGTAGTCCGACGCGGCCTGCGGCTCCGCGCCGACATGAAACGCCACGTTCGCGTCGTCGCGGTAGCGCTGTCGCGCGGCGTCGACCATGTCGGACGAGATGTCGTAGCCCGCATACGCGAAGCCGTCGGGCAGCGCGCGCGCCTTCAGGAAATCGACCAGCGCGCCGTAGCCGCAGCCGATGTCGTTCACCGAGTGGCCGCCGGACGCGGGCAGGATTTTCGTCAGTTGCTCGAAGCGCAGGAACTGGCCGGTTTCGCCGTTCCAGTCGACGCCGCGCGCGGTCGCGCCGTGCTCCGCCAGCCGCGCGCTGTAGTACGCGGCCACATCTTCCAGCAGGCTCGCATGCCGGGATTCGCTCATGGACATCACCTCAGTCTTTCGAGGTCAGCGCGTACCGGCGCGCTTCGGGACCGCAGTTGAACAGCACGTCGAGCACCGTCACGCCGTGGACGAAGTCGCCCCACTGCTGCGGATACTCGGGATAGGCCGGATAGTCGAACCAGCTCACCGCGACGCCGGCATCGGCGAACAGGTTCTCGTCGAGGTAGCTGCGCGCGGCCGGGCCGGACAGGTACTCGGTCGCGCCCGCCTGCACGCACAGGTTCAGCAGCTTCTCGGTGCGGTCGCCGTGCAGCGCATAGTCCGACGTCGACGACACGCGCGTGCCGATCTCCAGCTGCCGGAGAACCCACGTCAGCATCGCGACATTCAGCTCGCTCAGCATCCCGTAGGTGCGACCGGTGTAGAGCGCTTCGAGCTCGTCCGCATAGCGCGCGAAGTGCGGCGCGCGCGCGTAGTTCTGCTGCAGGGCCTTCCAGTGCAGCTGTGCCCAGTCGGCGCCGTCGATCTCGGTTTCGCGGATCGACTGGTGATACTTGCCCTTCACCTTCACCGGCACGCTCAGCCATTGCACGCCCTGCGGCGTCTTGATCTGGTTGCGGTTGCGCCAGTCGCGGCGCGTGTACTGCGCGTCGTCGTAGAGGATGAACTCGTCGCTGGCGGCGATCAGGTCGAAGTAGCCCTTCCACGGAATGTAGTTGGACTGGACGATCGCCACCCGCTTCGCGTCACGGTTCATGGTCGCACCGCTCATGCCGGAATGTGGCCGTACCGGTACATGTCGACGAGCTCGGGCGGAATGCCCCAGTCCGTCGCGCCCAGCTTGTCGTGCAGCGCCTCCAGGTCCGCGCGTATCGCGTTCTGCAGCTGCTCGACCATGCGGTTGCGCGCCGGCACGAAGTCGTGCTGGTACGCGGCATTGATCTGGTGACGTACCGTCTTCGCGATCGCGGCCTCGCGCGTCATGTTGCGGATCAGCGGGCGTTCGGGCGCGAGTTCCGCATAGCGCGGATCGATCGGCTCGCCGCGCATCGCCGCGACGAGATCGCGGCACAGCACCGGCGACAGGTGGAAGCCGTCGCGCTTGGTGCCGCCGAGAATCCACAGGTCGCGCACGCTGGTTTCGCCGAACAGCGGATACAGGTCGGACGTCGTCGGCCGCCAGCCGACGTTGACGTTGAGCAGGTTCGCGCGCGAGAAGCGGGTGTTGATCTGGTCCATCGCGGACTTGAGCAGCGTGTACGCGCTGCCGGCGTGGCCGTGGTCGTGCGGCACCGGGCTGATGTAGTTGCTGGCGCCGACGAGGGTCCGGTCAGGCCCGTGCGGCGCCGAATACACGCCGCACGCGAGGCCGCGGTTGGTCGTGCGCACGCAGTGCGTGTGCACGTTCTCCTTGCTCTGCAGTTCGATCGACATGCCGATGCCGTAGAACATCCGCTGCACCGGCAGCTCGGGCAGGCTTGCCTGCAGCACGCGCGTCACGTTGGCGCCGTTGCAGAGGATGAAGCGGTCCGCGCCGAGCACGCTGCCATCGGACAGGCGTGCCCCGGTGACGCGTCCGGCCGCGGTGTCGAGCCGCTCGACCTCGGCGTCGATGAAGCGCACGTTGCCGGCTTGCGCGACCGACTGGGTCAGCGCGTCGAGAAACTGTTTCGGATTGACCCAGCCTTCGCGCTTCAGGAAGACCGCCTTCAGCGCGCGATAGCGCGGGTCCGGATGATAGTTCGGGATGCCTGACGGATCGACCGCCTCGCAGGGCTCCTCGAATTCGCGGCAGAACCGCTGCATGGCCGCGAAGTTCTCGTCGTCGAGCGCGTCGGTCGCGGCATTGTTCAGCACGAAGGTGCCGAAGCCGTACGCGATCGCGCGCTCCGGCGTGCAGATTTCAGCGAATACGGCGGGCCAGGCCGCCGTCGCGCCGCGGCTCAGCTCGAACTTGAAGCGGTCGATCGGCGTGCCGAGCGAATCGCCTTCCAGTTCGGTAAACGAATTGAGCATCGCCGCCGCAGCGCGCGTGGCCGAGCCGGGCCGATGCGCGTGGCCGACGATCACGAGCTCGACGCCCGGGTCGGCCTGCTGCCATGCGCGGGCCGTCATCAGGCCGAGAATGCCGTTGCCGAGGATTGCGATCTTCATTTGCGTGCGCCCCCGCCTTCGGGGAATGACAGGTAGCAGAGCGACGGATAGGCCGCGGCCTTGTGGATCTGGTGCGGACGGTTGCCGAGCAGGTCGCGCAGGTAATGGATGCCTTCCGCGGGCAGCTGGCCGCCGCGGGTGAGCTGCCAGAACGCGACGATGCCGCCGGGCACCAGCCGCTCCATCACCGCGTCGAACGCGTGCCGGGTCGGCTCGATCACGTTCAGGTCGAACCACGCAAGCGCGACCATCTCGCCGGGATGCGCTTCGCCGAACGCCGCCAGCGTGTCGCGGCAGTCGCCTTCCCACACGTGGTGCTTGTCATGCACGTGCCCCATCGCGTTGCTGCGCTCGTGCAGGTTCAGCAGTTTGCGCAGCAAGTCGGCGTACTCGCCGGACAGCGAGTACGTGCCGTCGGAGAACAGCTTGCGGTCGCGCGTGTCGTGCTCGGCGAAGCCCGTGTAGCCCGTGAACGTATCGAAAGCGTGAATGCGGCGCTGGAAGTTCAGCGGCTCGAGAATCGCGCGGAAGTTCTCGCACAGCACGGCGGTCTGCCCGCGCCACGTGCCGAGATCGAGGATCGCGCCCGGCAGCGGCACGATTTTTTGATAGATTTCGAAGGTCGCGAGAATGCGTGCGAGGAGCGAGCCGCGCACGAACAGGCCGAGCGACCGTTCCAGTTCCTCGCGCGTCGCGGGGTAGGTCTGCATCAGGTCGAACAGTTCGCGGCGCGCCGCGAGCTGATCGCCATCTGCGTTGGTGATGATCGCTGATTCGTGCATACACAGGGCTCCAGGCACAAAGGGTGTGACCGGACGAGCGCGCGTCGGCGCGGTGGCATCGGAATGCGCAACCGTCCGAGCGTCGCAGGTCGGGCATCTTTCTGCGATCAAGTCTAGCGAGCGCCGCCAGGATCGAATGTCGGATTAGCGGGTGGTTTCACCCCGCATTTCGATGGATTCGCGGGCATCCGGCGCGAATTCCGGGCGCCCGCGGGTGCGGCTCGCAGTAGCGGGAATAGCGACCAATTCCAGCACCTGCTCGCCAGATTGGAACGCGGCGTGCGCGGGGAGAATTCGGACACGTCGGAGACCGTCGGTGCGTGCGTCCGCGGGCGAAGGCGTGCGCCGACGCGGCGGCGCCGGCCGCGATTCGAATCCCGTATTGGCTACCAGGACGACTTAGCTCATGATGCCCACCTCCCCCGCCGCCGCCACGATCGAACAGGCGCTGGCGCACCATCAGGCCGACCGGCTGGAAGAGGCCGAGACGCTGTACCGGCGGATCCTCGACACCGATCCCCGGCACGCGGACGCGCTTCACCTCCTCGGCCTGATCGGCCATCAGTACGGGCGCTATCAGGAGGCATCCGACCTGATCATGGCGGCGATCGAGGTCAAGCCGGACGCGATCTATTACTACAACCTCGGCAACGTGATGCAGGCGGACAACCGTCACGCCGCCGCCGCCGAGTGCTTCCGTCTCGCCATCGAGCTGCGACCCGACTACGTCGATGCGTACAACAACGTCGGCAACGCACTGCGGCTCGCCGGCGACGCCCGCGCGGCCGTCGATGCGTTCTGCCAGGCCATCGCGCTGAAGCCGGACAACGGCCAGGCCTACAACAACCTTGCGAATGCGCTGTTCGACCTGAACGAGATTCCGGCCGCGCTCGAGGCTTACCGGCACGCGGTCGCGCTGCGCCCCGAACTGCCGGAGCCGCGCAGCAACCTGCTGTTCGCGAGCCACTGCAGCGAAGCGTTCGACCACGACGCCTATCTCGCCGAGGCCGCGCGCTACGACGAAGTCGTCACGCGGTGCGCGACGCCGTGGACGAACTGGCTCGTCGACCTGACCGCCCGCGCCGGGCGGCCGCTCAAGGTCGGCATCGTGTCGGGCGACCTGAAGGCGCATCCGGTCGGCTATTTCATCGAGAGCATGCTGAAGCACCTCGACGCGAACCGGATCGAGATGCATGCGTACCCGACGCGCGACCTCGAGGACGACGTGACCGCCCGCATCAAGCCGGCCTTCGCGACGTGGACCTGCATTGCCGGCCTGAGCGACGAAGCGGCGGCCGCGCGTATCCGCGCGGACCGCATCGACGTGCTGCTCGACGCGGCGGGCCACACGGTCTACAACCGCCTGCCGTTGTTCGCGTGGAAGCCCGCGCCGCTGCAGGCGAGCTGGCCCGGTTATTTCGCGAGCACCGGCGTGCGCGCGATCGACTACGTGATCGGCGACCGTCACGTGCTGCCGCCCGCCGAGGCCGCGCATTTCACCGAGCGGCCGTGGCATCTGCCGGACAGCTATCTTTGCTTCACGCCGCCGGCCGAGCCTGTCGACGTCGGCGCGCTGCCGATGCTCGCGAGCGGCCATCCGACCTTCGGCTATTTCGGCAAGCTCGCGAAGATCACCGATCACGTCGTCGCGGTCTGGTCGCGCGTGCTGCAATCGGTCGCGGGCGCGAAGCTGTTCGTGAAGGCGGAGCATCTCGACGATCCTCACCAGCAGCAGGCGCTTGCCACGCGCTTCGCGGCGCACGGCATCGACGCGCAGCGCCTGATCCTCGAAGGCCGCTCGCTGCGCGCCGAATACCTGGCCGCGTACCGGCGCGTCGACCTGATGCTGAGCCCGTTCCCGTATCCGGGCGGCACGACGACCGCCGAAGCGTTGTGGATGGGCGTGCCCGTGCTGTGCCGGCGCGGCGAGCGCTTCCTGTCGCACATCCCCGAGAGCCTGCTGCATGCGGCGCGGCTGCCCGAGTGGATCGCGGACGACGACGACGCGTACGTCGCGAAGGCCGTCGCGCAGGTCGGCCAGCCCGCCGGGCTGGCGGCGCTGCGCACGACGCTGCGCGAGCAGGTGCTCGCATCGCCGCTGTGCGACGCGCCCCGCTTCGCGCGCCACTTCGAGGACGCACTGCACGGCATGTGGGCGCAGCACGTCGAAGCCGCGCCGGTCGCATCCGTGTGAGGCCGCTCACGACGTGACGTGCGTGGGTATTCCGACGCCGGCGGCAAGCGGAACATGGCGCCCCTCGCGCTGAACACCGCGCCGGCCGACGTGATCGTCGTTCCGACCGGTGGCGCGTGCGCGACACCGTCGTCGGGATGGCATGCGATGGGATGGCGGCGCTGGCCGTGACGATGGGTCACGGCGGCAGGCTGATCGACTTCGGACGCGAACCGCATCCGTAATTAGCAGGGCAAACGAGATGGACGGAACAGGACAGGCATTGCAGGCGGCGCTCGCGCATCATCAGGCGGGGCATCTCGCGGAAGCGAAGACGCTGTACGACGCGATCCTCACCGCGCAGCCGGGCCAGCCGGACGCGCTGCATTTCCTCGGGCTGCTCGCGTGCCAGCTGAAGCAGTACGACGCGGGGCTTGCGCTGATGGAGCATTCGCTCGTCGAGCGGCCGGACGCGTCGTACTTCAACAACCTGGGCAACATGCTTCGCGAAAGCGGCCGGCTCGACGACGCGATCGCGCGCTACCGGCGCGCGGTGGCGCTGCGGCCGGACTACCCGGAGGCGCACAACAACCTCGGCAATGCATTGCGCGACGCGCGCGAGCCGACGGCTGCGATGGAGAGCTGCGCGCGCGCGATCGAGCTGCGACCCGGTTACGCGCAGGCGTACAACAACCTCGGCAACGCGCTGCAGGATCTGGGCGACCTCGACGGCGCCGCCACGCATTACGTCCGCGCGATCGAGCTGGACGCATCGATGGCGATGGCCCACGCGAACCTGAGCGCCGTGCGTCACAAGCAGCTGCGCTGCGCGGAGGCGCTCACGCATGCGCTGGACGCGATCCGGCTCGCGCCGAACCTCGCCGAAGCGCACAACCACGCGGGCAACGCGTATCACGGACTGGACCGGCTCGACGCGGCCGAGGCCAGCCATCGCACGGCCGTCACGCTCAATCCGGCGGACGCCGGCGCGTGTCACAACCTGTCCGTCGTGCTGCTGAAGCTGCAGCGGCTCGACGAGGCGCTCGTGTATTGCAGGCAGGCGTTGCAGGCCGGCCCGCCGGCCGTGTTGATGCACGTCAATCTCGGCGACATCCTGCGCGCGCAGGGCAACGTCGATGCCGCGGTCCACGCGTATCGCGAGGCGCTCGCGCTGGTGCGCGACGCCGCCGACGACGTCGCGGCGACCGTGCTGAACCGGCTGCTGTTCAGCGCGGCGGCGTCCGCGTGCGTGAACCCCGCCGACTACCTGGCCGACGCGAGGCGCTACGGCCGGCACCTGGCCGCGCGTTCGACGCGCCATGCGCACGATCCGCGCGAGCGGGCCGTGCGCGCACAAGGGCGGCCGCTGCGTGTCGGCTTCGTGTCCGGCGACCTGCGCCTGCACCCGGTCGGCATCTTTCTGGAAAGCGTGCTTGCGCACCTCGAGCGCACGCGCATCGACCTGCGCGTGTACGTGACCACGGACGAGGAGGACGCGATCACCGCGAAACTGAAGCCGCACGCGAACGGCTGGCGCTCCATCGCCGCGCTGGGTCCGGAGGCGGCCGCGCGGATGATTCTCGACGACGAAATCGACGTCCTCGTCGACCTCGCGGGCCATACGCAGTCGAGCGGGCTTCCCGTGTTCGGCTGGAAACCCGCGCCGGTGCAGGCGAGCTGGCTCGGCTTCTTCGCGTCGACCGGCTGCGACGCGATCGACTACTTCATCGGCGACCGCTACACGCTGCCGGACGCCGAAGCGCATCACTTCGTCGAGAAGCCGTGGCGGCTGCCGGACAGCTTCCTGTGCTTCACGCCGCCGGCCTGCGACGTCGAGGTCGGCCCGCTGCCGATGGCGGCGAGCGGCCATCCGACGTTCGGTTGCTTCGGCCAGCTCGTGAAGATCGGCGACGACGTCGTGCGCGCATGGTCGCGCATCCTGCACGCGCTGCCGGACGCGCGGCTGCTGCTCAAGGCGCACGAGCTCGGCCGCGAGGGCGTGTGCGACGCGACCGCCGCGCGCTTCGCGCGGCATGGCATCGACGCGGACCGGCTGATCCTCGAGGGCGGTTCGCCGCGCGCGGAATACTTCGGCGCATACAACCGCATCGACGTCGCGCTGAGCCCGTTCCCGTACCCGGGCGGCACGACCACGGCCGAAGCGCTGTGGATGGGCGTACCGGTGCTCGGGATGAAGGGCAGCCGGTTCGTCACGCACATCTGCGAAAGCGTGCTGCACGCGGCGGGCATGGGCGAATGGGTCGCTGACGGCGAGGACACCTATGTCGCGAAGGCGATCGCGGCGGTGCGCGATCGCGAGCAGCTTGCGGCGCTGCGCGCCGGCCTGCGCGCGCAGCTGCTCGCATCGCCGCTGTGCGACGCGCGCCGGTTCGCCGCGCATCTCGAAGCGGCGTTCCTCGCCATGTGGCAACGGTATACAAACTCGGAGCAGGAAGCATGAACGATATCCACGACACGCTGCAGTCCGCGCTTGCGCATCATCAGGCGGGGCGTCTCGCGGAAGCGAAGACACTGTACGACGCGATCCTCACCGCGCAGCCGGGCCAGCCGGATGCGCTGCATTTCCTCGGGCTGCTCGCGTGCCAGCTGAAGCAGTACGACGCAGGGCTCGCGCTGATGGAGCAATCGCTCGTCGAGCGGCCGGACGCGTCGTACTTCAACAACCTGGGCAACATGCTGCGCGAAAGCGGCCGGCTCGACGACGCGATCGCGCGCTACCGGCGCGCGGTGGCGCTGCGGCCGGACTACCCGGAGGCGCACAACAACCTCGGCAATGCATTGCGCGACGCGCGCGAGCCGGCGGCTGCGATGGAGAGCTGCGCGCGCGCGATCGAACTGCGGCCCGGTTACGCGCAGGCGTACAACAACCTCGGCAACGCGCTGCAGGATCTGGGCGAGCACGAAGCGGCGGCCGCGAGCTACGCGAAGGCGGTCGCGCACCAGCCGCAATACGCGGATGCGTACTGCAATCTCGGCAACGCACTGCATGCGCAGGAGAAATTCGACGACGCTGCGGATGCCTATCGTCGCGCCATCGCGCTGCAACCGGGCTTCCGCGTCGCGCACCAGGGGTTGAGCGCGACGCTGCGCGCGGCAGGTGATCTGCGGGGTGCGGTCGACCATGCGCGCGAGGGGCTCGATCCGGGCGACGCGCACGCGCACTGCGTACTGGCAAGGCTGCTGCAGCGCATCGGCGATTTCGACAAGGCGCTCGAACTGCTCGAGCAGGCGGTCGCGATCGACCCCGCGTATGCACAGGCATGGGCGTGGCTCGGCGATTTGCGCAACCAGCAGGGCGAATACGGGCAGGCGGTGCAGGTGTGCCGGCGTGCGATCGAGCTCGATCCCGAACTGGCCGACGCATACAACTTCCTTGGCTTCGCGTATCACAACCTCAACTTGCTGGCCGCCGCGGAGTTGAGCCACCGGCATGCGATCGACCTGAACCCGGACGATGCCGACGCGCATCACAACCTCGCCGCCGCGCTGTTTCGGCTCGAGAAGCTCGACGAGGCGATGAAGCACACCGAGATCGCGCGGGCGCTCGGCATCGATCCGCTGAAGGTCCAGATGACGCTCGGCGACATCCTGTGGGCGAAAGGGGATCTCGCCGGCGCGCTGGATGCGTTCCGCTCGGCGATCCGGCACGACCTGCATCGCGCGTACTCGCGGATGCTGTTCAACATGTCGAGTTCGCCCGCGTTCGAACCGCAGGAGTGGGTCGCTGAAGCGCGCCGCTACGGCGAACATCTCGAGCGCGACGCGCATCCGTTCGAGCACGATCGCGCGCAGCGTGTCGCGCAGGCGCAGGGGCGGCCGCTGCGCGTCGGCTTCGTGTCGGGCGACCTGCGGCAGCACCCGGTCGGCATCTTCCTTGAAAGCGTGCTCGCGCGGATCGACCGGTCGCGCATCGAGCCGCATGCGTATGTGACGTTCGTCGGCGAGGACGACGTGACCACGCGGCTCAGGCCGAACTTCGCGAGCTGGAAGAAGGTGGTCAGCCTGGGCCGCGAGGAGGCCGCGCAACTGATTCGCGACGACGGCATCGACATCCTGATCGATATGGCAGGACACACCAACTGGAGCGGCCTGCCGATCTTCGGGCACAAGCCCGCGCCGGTGCAGGCGAGCTGGCTCGGTTTCTTCGCGACGACCGGTTGCCGCGCGATCGACTATTTCATCGGCGATGCGCATACGCTGCCGGCCGACGAGGCGCATCACTTCACCGAACGGCCGTGGCGGCTGCCGGACAGCTACCTGTGCTTCACGCCGCCTCCGTACGATATCGCGGTCGGCCCGCTGCCGATGGCGGCTCATGGCGGCGTCACGTTCGGCTGCTTCGGCAAGCTGATCAAGATCAGCGACGCGGTCGTCGCGCTGTGGTCGCGCATCCTGCACGCGCTGCCGGACGCACGCCTCCTGCTGAAGGCCCATGAACTCGGCGCCGGCGACGTGAACCAGGCGACGCTCGACCGCTTTGCACGGCATGGCATCGGCCCGGATCGGCTGATCCTCGAGGGCGGCTCGCCGCGTGCGGAGTATTTCGCCGCGTATAACCGCATCGACATCGCGCTGAGCCCGTTCCCGTACCCGGGCGGCACGACCACCGCCGAAGCGCTGTGGATGGGCGTGCCGGTGCTCGGGATGAAGGGCAGCCGCTTCGTCACGCACATTTGCGAGAGCCTGCTGCACGCGGCGGGCATGGGAGAATGGATCGCGGAAGACGAGGCGGCGTACCTCGCGAAGGCCGTTGCGTTCGCGCGCGACCGCGACGGGCTGGCGACGCTGCGTGCAACGCTGCGCGAGCGCGCGCTGGCGTCGCCGCTGTGCGATGCGTCGCGCTTCGCACGCAACCTCGAGGACGCGCTGCACGGCATGTGGGCCAGCTACGCGGCCGGCGACACGGCGCCCCGGGACGCGTGACGAGCGGGATCGCGCCGCGGCTGGAAGCCGCGCTCGCGCATCGTCGGGCCGGCCGCCCGAGCATGATCGACGCGGCCGTCGAGCGGGCGACGCGGGCGTAGCCGGCGCGATCCGGCTCGCGCTCCCGCCTCCAGGCGAAAAAAAAAGCCGCATTGAAGCGGCTCGACGGTACGGCGACAACGGACCGCTCGACTGGCGGCGTCTTTTAATTCGAAATTTTATTCGAAATGCACGGCGGGCAAGACGCCCGGCCGGTCACAGCATGCCGGCCTTCTGGTACTGGCTCGCGGCCTTGATCCGCTCCTGCGACTGCGCGAATTCCGCAGCCAGGCGGTCACGGTCCGTCTGCGCATGCTCGGTGATCGACGCGTCGATCGCCATGATCTGCCGCACGCGGTCCAGTGCCTCTGGCGTCTGCTCGCCGGACAGGTTCATCAGCAGTGGCGAGCGTTCGTCGACGAGGGCCGCGACGCGCACCCAGTCGCGTGCGTCGGCCGCCGACTGCATGGCGCGGGTCAGGTCGAAGGCGCGGGACAGGGTGTCGTTCGTCATGGTCAGTTCCGTTCGGTGCGGTTGCGACTTACTTGTTGGTGGCCATCGCGCCGGCGCTGTTCTGGCCGCCGAACAGCTGGGTCAGGTAGCGGGTGTTGTTCGCCATCTGCGCCATCAGCGTGTTCAGCGCGGTGAACTGCGCGGTGTATTGCGTGGTCAGCTGGCTCGAGTAGGTCTGCAGCTGCGTGGCCTGATTCTGCACGCTCGTCAGGTCGGCATTGATCGCGGTAGTGCGCTGGTCGATCAGGCCGGACGTCTGCGTGTACGTGTTGATGTTCGCATTGAGCGCCTGGGCGATGCCGTTCGTCTGGTTGAAGATCGCCGCCACCGCGGAACCGTTCGACTTGAGCGCGGTGGTCAGCGCGGCGGTGTCGACCGACATCGCGCCGGTCGAGTCCACGTTGATGCCGATGCTGCCGAGCGCATAGGTCGTGCCGCCCGTCGTGACGCCGCTGCTGAGCGTTGTCGCGAGCGTGTTCCTGATCGTGTTCATCATCGCGTCGCCGAGCAGCGGGCCGGCGGTCTTCGCGGTCGGGTCGTAGCTCGTCAGCGACTTCGCGGTATTCACGAAGTTGGTATACGCGGTCGCGAAATTGGTGATCGCGGTCGTCGCCGCTGCCGTGTCCTGCGACAGCGTGACGGTTTGCGTCGTGCCGACGGCGGCCTGCGACAGCGCCAGCGTGACGCCCGTCAGCGCGCCCGACACGTTGTTCGACGCGCTCGACACCGGCGTGCCGTCGATCGTCAGCTTCGCGTCGGCGGCCGGCGTGACCGTCGAGTAGCCCGACGTCAGTTTCGAATTGACGCCCGTGCCCGAGATCGAGATCGTGTTGGCCGCGCCGGTGGCGTTCGACTGCATCACGAGATGCTGGCCGTCCGAACCGGTGATGACCGACGCGGTGACGCCGGCATTGCCGGATGCGGAATTGATCGACGACGCGATGTCGGACAGCGATGCGCCGGCCGCCACGTTGACGTTGAATGCGGGGTTGCTGCCGAACGTAATGCTCAGCGAGCCGGCCGAGATCGTGTCCGCCGACGTCACGCCGGCCGACGACAGCTTGTTGGCGGTCGCGAGCTGCGTGACATTGACCGAATACGAACCGGCCACCGCGCCGCTGCCGCTCGTGACCGTCGTCGCGATGCCGGTACCGCTTGCCGTCGCGGCCAGGCTGCCGAGCGTGGTGCCGTTCGAGAGGCCGGTGAGCGCGGTCTGCAGCGCGGACAGCGCACCCTTCAACTGGCCGATCGCGGACAGCTGCGTATTGTCGTTCGTCTGGCGGGTCTGCAGGGTCTGCAATTGCCCGGCCGTCTTCGCGTTCACCAGCGTCGTGACGAGCGTATTGACGTCGAGCGACGAATTGGTCGCGCCGCTGATGATCGACTGTCCGGCCTGCGACAGGAGGGTAGTGATGTCCGTGCTGCTGACGGGGGTCGTGGTGGCCATGCCGTTGCTCCGGTCGTCCGCGCTATCAACGTGCGCGATGCGGCGGGGCGCCGCGGTTCAATGCAAAGAGGGAGGCGTGCCTCCCTGGAAAATTCTGGTCCGGGCGGTTTCGGCGGAATCGCGATGCGTTGCATGGCGACGCCGCCGGGCCCGGAGGCGGGCGGGCGCGTGGCCCGCCGCGGGTGCTGCTCGATTAGCCGAGGAGCTTCAGGACTTGCTGCGGCAGCGAGTTCGCTTGCGCCAGAACCGAGATACCAGCTTGTTGCAGCACTTGCGCCTTGCTCAGGTTCGCCGTTTCCGTCGCGAAGTCCGCGTCGGTGATCTGCGAGCGAGCGGCGGTCATGTTGGTTGCCTGGGTTTGCGTCGTCGAGATCGCAGCCTGGAACGTGTTCTGTGCTGCGCCCAGCGTTGCCTGGAACGTGTTGACTTGCTTCAGTGCCGCGTCGATCGCCGTGATCGCCGATTGCGCGCCCGACTGGGTGGCGACGCTCAGGGTGTTCACGCTCATGCCCGTGCTGTTCCAGTTCGCCGTGCCGAAGTCGACGGTAACGACCTGGTTCGCTGCTGCGCCGATCTGGAACGTGACGCTGCCCGTGCCGCCCAGGATGGTCTGGCTGTTGAACGTCGTTTGCGATGCGACACGGTCGATTTCGCCGAGACGCGTCGACACTTCAGCTTGCAGGTTCGCGCGAGCGCTCGAATCCAGCGAGCCGTCGCCGGCTTGTTGCGCCAGCGTACGGATACGCTGCAGGTTGTCGACGGTCGATTGCAGCGCGCCGTTGGCGGTCTGGATCATCGAGATGCCGTTGTTCGCGTTTGCAACACCTTGCGTCAGCGCGTTGATTGCCGCCGTTTGCGACGTCGAGATCGCCAGGCCTGCTGCATCGTCAGCAGCGGTGTTGATGCGCTTGCCCGAAGACAGGCGGTTGATCGCTTGCGACAGTGCGCTTTGCGAGCCCGACAGATTCGTCTGCGTCGTCAGCGAAAGGATGTTGGTGTTGATGTTCAGCATTTGCTTCCTCGTTTTGGAAAATGCCTGGGATACAGACAGGTTCTGATATCGGCGTTGCGCTTTATCGCGACTGGCGCTGCCCGCCTTTCCTGGTTGACGGCGGCACCCGGCGAAAACTTTAGAGGGATGTTTGGGTAAATTCGGGACGGAAGGATGGCGGTCGGCCGAAAGGCACGCCCGGCTTGGCCGGCCGGGCCGCGGGCAGGCGCGGCACCCGGCCCCGTTCGACGAGGCGATCGGCCGTGCCACGCGGAGCGACGAACCGGAAGATGCAAAAGGATAGTTTTATCTGTGATTCTCTGCTATGATGGCGGGCTGAATTGAGATTTCTGTCAAGCCTCTGCCGTTTTCGGCACGTCTGCTGGCAGTCAAACGCGGCGCTGCACGCGGCTGTGAAGCGTACTCGCGGTGCTTTCCGCCTCTCTTTTCCGGCCTCCGAGGCCGTATTTCCGCTCGTTTCGCCTGTTTGTGGGGACGCTCGGATGGCCGGTGCGTGGCGCTTGGCCGCTACGTTTTTGACCGTTTAAGCAATTTAGGAACGACATGACGACGATTCTTCTGAAAGAAAACGAGCCGTTCGAAGTGGCGATTCGCCGCTTTCGCCGTGCTATCGAAAAAAATGGCCTGATCGCTGAACTGCGCGAACGCCAGTCCTACGAAAAGCCGACCGCAGTCCGCAAGCGCAAGAAGGCAGCAGCCGTCAAGCGCCTGCACAAGCGCCTGCGCAGCCAGATGCTGCCGAAGAAGCTCCACTAAGAGCGTCTTACGGTTCGCCGCGAAACGGCGGAGCGTGCTTCGAAAGAAGTCGCTCCGCCGTTTTGCTTTTGGGGGTCGGGAAAATCCCGGTGCCTGGGCGAGCGGGGCGCGCTACCGGGCGGGCACGCGACGTGGACGGACGCGAGGGCAGGCGAGGCTGACGGTCATGGCGAATGAATACCAACGGAACCAGGAATCATTTGCATGGGTATGGAATGTCACGCATCGTTTCAACACCCGTCGAACGCGCAACTGTTCCATGCCGCGCGCAGGGGCATCCGGCCTCGCTAGCGGCGGCCGGCCCGCTCGTGCGCGGCGCCTGACCTCGAATGCCCCGCATCCTGTCGAACCGGGGCCGCTCGCCGTCAGCCCGCCTTGCGCCGGCGTGCGGGCTGCTTGCCGCCGAGCGCCGCGCATTGCGCGTGGCACGGGCAGCCAGCTTCGTGATCGTTGACCATGCCGGTGGCCTGCATCAGCGCATAGCAGATCGTCGAACCGACGAACTTGCAGCCATACGCCTTCAACGCCTTGCTGAGCGCGTCGGACTGCTCGGTCGACGCGGGCGCGTCGCGGTACGACTGCCACGCGTTCTGGACCGGCGCATCGCCGACGAACGACCACAGGAACGCGGCGAGCGACCCGTGCTCTTCGCGGATGCGCTGCACGGCGCGCGCATTGGTGACCGCCGATTCGACCTTCGCGCGGTTGCGCACGATGCCGGGATTCTCCAGCAGCTTCTCGATGCGTTTCGGCGTGAAGCGCGCGACGGCATCGACGTCGAAATCCGCAAAGGCTTCACGGTAGCCCGCGCGCTTGTTCAGGATCGTCGACCACGACAGCCCGGCCTGCGCGCCTTCCAGGATCAGCATTTCGAACAGGTGGCGATCGTCGTGCGACGGCACGCCCCACTCGGTATCGTGATAGTGAGCATCCGCTTCCGTCTTCACCCAGTTGCACCGCTGCGACATCGCTTGCCTCGCTTTTCGTATCGATTCGATCGCGTCAGCATAGCGGAAGCCCTTTTCACGGAACAGCCGGCCGAACGGCAGATGGGCGCGCGGCGCCGATCCGGTTAAGCTTGGCGCCTGTTCGAATCAGCGGGATGAAGGCATGGCGGCATTACTTTTGCGATCGGCATCGACGGAGGCGGCACGGGCACGCGCGCGGTGCTGGCCGACCGGCACGGGCGCGAGCTCGCGCAGGGGCGCGGCGGCCCGTCGGGGCTCGGGCTCGGCATCGAGCGCGCGTGGGCGTCGATCGGCGCGGCCTGCGCGGATGCCTTCACACGGGCCGGTTATGCACTCGACTGGTCGCAGTGCGCACTCGGCTGCGGGCTCGCGGGCGTCAACAATGCGGCGTGGCTGGCCGCGTTCCGCGCGCAGGCGCCGCTCGGCGCGCTCGCGGTCGAGAGCGACGCGTAGTACGACCGTCGTCGGCGCACACGGCGGCGCGCCGGGGCTGATCGTCGCGCTCGGCACCGGCAGTATCGCGGCGGCGCTCGATGCGGCCGGCGCGTGCCGGATCGCGGGCGGCTTCGGCTTCCCGTCCGGCGACGAGGCGAGCGGCGCATGGCTCGGCGTGCGCGCGCTCGCGTATGCACAGCAGGCGCTCGACGGCCGCGTGCCGCGCGACGCGTTCGCCAACGCGCTGCTCGCGGAAACGGGCGCGCAGGATCGCGACGCGCTCGTCCAGTGGTCGTGCGATGCGAACCAGACGATCTACGCGCGGCTGGCGCCGGTCGTGTTCGCGCATCGTACGCATCCGGTCGCGGGCGCGCTGATCGCGCAGGCGGGCGACGAGATCGGCAAGATGATCGATGCGCTCGATCCGCAGCAGGCGCTGCCGGTGGCGCTGTGCGGCGGATTGGCGGACGCCCTCGCACCGGCCGTGCCGGCGCGCCATGCCGCCCGGCTGCGCGCGCCGCTCGACGATTCCGCGCACGGCGCGCTGCGGCTCGCGCTGCAGGCGCTGCGGGCGGAGGAGGGGAGCTGACGGCGTTTCGACGCCGGAGGAAAGCACGCCGCAACCGCGCCGCTCGCGGCGATCGACCGCGAACCGTCCGGCGGGCAACCGGGCACGACGTTAAAATGGCCGTTCCGCAGAGCCCTGAGCGCCACGCTTCCGTCCCATGTACAAAGTCATCGCCACCGATCTCGACGGTACCCTGCTGAACAGCGACCACCAGCTCGATCCGTACACGATCGACACCGTCCGCCGGCTCGAGCGCGACGGCCTGCAGTTCGTGATCGCCACCGGGCGCCATTACGCGGACGTCGCCGGCATTCGCGACGTGCTCGGCATCCGGCCGTACCTGATCACGTCGAACGGCGCGCGCGTGCATGCGCCGGACGACACGACGATCCACGCGCAGGACATCGATCCGGCAATCGTCCGCGGCCTCGTGCAGCCCGATGTCGTCGGCGCGCACGGCCGCGTGATCGTCAACCTGTTCACCGACCAGGGCTGGCTGATCGACCGCGAGGCGCCGCACCTGCTCGAATTCCACCAGGATTCGGGCTTCCGCTACGACGTGATCGACATGCCCGCGCACGACGGCGCGGATATCGCGAAGGTGCTGTACATCGGCGATCCGGCCGATCTGGCGGTCGTCGCCGAGCAGATGCGCGTGCGCTTCGGCGATGCGCTGTACGTCACGTACTCGCTGCCCGACTGCCTCGAAGTGATGACCGCGAACGTGTCGAAGGGCCGCGCGCTGCGCTCGGTGCTGGCCCGGCTCGGCGTCGACACCGGCCACTGCATCGCGTTCGGCGACAACATGAACGATATCGACCTGCTCGAAACCGCCGGCCACGCGTTCATGATGAACAACGCGAATCCCGACCTGGTCGCGCGGCTGCCGCACATCCCGCGGATCGGCAACAACTTCGACGCGGGCGTCGCCCGCCACCTGCGCACGCTGTTCTCGCTCGAAGACAACGTCGCCGCATCCTGAACGTCCTGCCCGGCGGAAATGAAAAACGGGCGCCAGTGGCGCCCGTCGAAATTACCTGCCTCGATCTTCTTTGACAGCGTGAGGCTCGCTGCTCTGCTCGCTTGACCCCGTAGTGTTTTATTCGCTTGTGCGAGCCGATGCCGGCAGCAGGTCGACGGCGTTGTCACGCCCAGCGACCAGCGGGTAGATGATCCCGGCGAGTGCCGCGCCGATGATCGGCGCCACCCAGAACAGCCAGAGCTGACCGATCGCATCGCCGCCCACGAACAGCGCGGGGCCGGTCGAGCGGGCCGGGTTCACCGACGTGTTGGTGACCGGAATCGAGATCAGGTGGATCAGCGTCAGGCACAGGCCGATCGCGATCGGCGCAAAGCCGGCCGGCGCGCGCTTGTCGGTGGCGCCCAGGATCACGAACAGGAAGAAGCCCGTCATCACGACTTCGCAAATGAACGCCGAACCGAGTGCGTAGTGGCCGGGCGAGCGCTCGCCGAAGCCGTTCGTCGCAAAGCCGCTGCCGACGACGTCGAAGCCCGGCTTGCCGGTCGCGATCAGGTACAGCACGAATGCGCCGAGCGTCGCGCCGACCACCTGCGCGACGATGTACGGCACGAGATCGCGTGCGGGGAAGCGGCCGGCGACCGTCAGGCCGACGCTCACCGCCGGATTCAGGTGGCAGCCGGAAATGTGGCCAATTGCGAATGCCATCGTCAGCACAGTCAGGCCGAAGGCAAGTGCGACGCCGGCAAAGCCGATGCCGAGGCCCGGAAAGGCGGCGGCCAGCACGGCGCTTCCGCACCCGCCGAGCACCAGCCAGAACGTGCCGAATACCTCTGCAGCGAGACGCTGAGAAAGATTCATGTAAGGACCTCGTTCAAGTGGATTGAAGACAACCGGACGACGCGACGGATTTAAACCGTCACCCGGAATTGGTCTGGATTATAGGAAATGAATCGGGTGGGGGAGGGTCAACGATTGTTAAATTTGAATGGCTGACGAATGCCTTTTATTAGAATAAGTCCGCATTCTCGATATAGCCGAATCGGTTAAAGATGGCAGCATTAATTTCGAAGGGCAGGGCGGCAGTGCGGATGGCGTAACGGATGTTGGTGTCCCGGCCGGATTCGCCGGGGCCGCATCATCAAAAGGGGAGTCGAAAAATGTCTCAATACGCGAAACTCAAGGCGCAGATCGCCGATCTGCAGGCCCAGGCGGACGATGTGCGCCGCCAGGAAGTGGCGGCGGTGATTGCGGAAGTCCAGCAAAAGATTGCCGAATATGGGCTGACTGCCCAGGATCTGGGCTTCGCGGAGCGAGCGAAGCGCGGGCGCCCGCCGAAGAAGGCGCCGCTGCCCCCGAAATACCGCGACCCGAAGTCGGGCGCGACCTGGAGCGGGCGCGGCAAGCCGCCGAATTGGATCGTCGGTAAAAACCGCGATCGTTTCCTCATCGAATGACCGAAAGCCCAAACAAAAGAGCCGCATCGAGATGCGGCTCTTTTGTTATCCGCGCCAATTCCGGCGCGGATTGGATTACGGAATATTTCCTTGCGGAATTCCGTGTCAGGCGCCGGCGACCTGGCGCAATGCCGGTTGGCGGGCTCCCGCGCAAAGCGATTCGTAAGTTTCGACGTACCGCTGCGCCATGGCCTTCGAGCTGAAGCGCGTATCGAAACGCTCGCGGATGGCGGTACGCGACAGGCTGTCGATCCGGTGCAGCGCGCCGACCGCGCCTTGCACGTCCTCGACGATGAAGCCGGTCACGCCGTCCTCGATCACTTCGGGCACCGAGCCGCGGTTGAACGCGACGACCGGCGTGCCGCAGGCCATCGCCTCGATCATCACGAGGCCGAACGGCTCCGGCCAGTCGATCGGGAACAGCAGCGCCTTCGCGCCGGACAGGAACGCGGGCTTCTGCGCCTCGTTGATCTCGCCGATGAATTCGACGTGCGCCTGGTCGAGCAGCGGCTCGATCACTTCCTTGAAGTAGTCGGCATCGGCCTTGTCGACCTTCGCGGCGATCTTCAGCGGCAGCCCGCTTTGCGCGGCGATGCGGATCGCGGTGTCGACGCGCTTTTCCGGGCAGATCCGGCCGAGGAACGCGAGGTATTCGGGCTTCACGCCCGGTTGCGGCGTGAGCAGCGTGTCGGGCAGCCCGTGATACACGGTGCCGGCCCACGCGGCCTGCGGCAGCGGTTTGCGCTGGTTGTTCGAGATCGACACGACCGGCGCGTCCGGAAATGCGTCGAACACCGGCTGCAGTTCCGGCAGGTCGAGGCGGCCGTGCAGCGTCGTCACGTACGGCGTGTCGAGGCGCGACATCAGCGGGAACGGCAGGTAGTCGAGGTGGAAGTGCAGCACGTCGAATTCGTGCGCGACCCGGGCGACCTGTTCGAGGAGCCGCATATGGGGCGCCATCGAATCGCGGATCGACGGGTCGAGCCGCAGCGCGCGCGGCCAGGCCGCCTCGAGTCGGGCCGACGTGACCGAGTCACCGCTGGCGAACAGGGTCACGTCGTGGCCGAGATCGACGAGCGCCTCGGTGAGGTAGGACACGACACGCTCGGTGCCGCCGTAGAGTTTCGGCGGAACGGCTTCGTAAAGCGGCGCGATCTGGGCAATTCGCATGGATGTTCTCCTGTGTTGATCCGGGGGCGCGGTGGCGCCGATGCGGATCCCGTGCAAGGTTGCGAAACTCGCCGGCGTACGCGGTTGGCGGTACGGGGCCGTGCCCTGGGCGGGGTGCGCGGGGCGCCGGACGGCAAGCTGCGGGGCGGGCCGGCACGGCTCGCGCCGCCGCCCATTGGAGTCCATTATCGATATCGCCCCGGGGGGTTCGAGTGTTTTTTCAAACACTTAAGGCTTGTTACACGATGAAATACGCGAAAACCCCGAGAAAAGGGGCGCGAATTCATGAATCGAGATGGTCACAACTATTGTTGCGCTATCGTGAAAAACCACTATAATTTTTACCGATCCGATTGTCGGCCGCCTCGCCGGCAAGCCTTTCGCCACTGCGCGGAGGCCATCGGGCACATCTCAGCCGAATTCGCGCTGTCACCCGCATTCCCCATTGCCGCTTTCAATTCGCCTTGTCGGAAAAATTCCTACACGGTTTACAGACAAATCCTGCATGGCATACGCCACTTCGCTGATACCGGCATAAATGCCGTTTGGCCAAAATTCGCCCTGTAAGACTATAAACGAGCCGACTGAGCGCCCAGAGCGCTCTGATCGAGCAAACGTTTTCATAACACGAATGGCCAAAGCAAAGCTCTTAACGGGGGAATCATGAGCGCTACCAGCGAAATGCTCAGTGAGATCAAAGAGGTCAACCTGTCGTACCTCCTCCTCGCGCAGCGCCTGCTGCGGGAAGACAAAGCGATGGGCATGTTCCGCATGGGAATCTCCCAGGAACTCGCCGACCTGCTCGCCAACCTCACGCTCGCACAGACCGTGAAGCTGGCTGCGTCGAACCAGATGCTGTGCCGCTTCCGCTTCGATGATCATGCGCTGCTCTCGTCGCTCGCCGACAAGGGCCGCAGCGATGTCGTCGCGCACGCCCACTCGGCCATCCTGATGGCCGGGCAGCAGGTCGAAGGCGTCCGCTGATCCATCCCGCCTTGCGTTTGTCCCGGCGTGCCGCGCCGGTGGGCAGCGTATTGGCCATCCATCCGAAAAACGTCAAGCGGACGGTTATCACCATGGCAAGCAAAAGCGTCGTGATCGAGGTGAAGGAAATCACCCTCGCCATCGAACTGATCGAACTGGGCGCCCGGCTGCAGCTGCTGGAAGCGGAGACGAGCCTGTCGCGGGACCGTCTGATCAAGCTGTACAAGGAACTGAAGGGCGTGTCGCCGCCGAAGGGGATGCTGCCGTTCTCGACCGACTGGTTCATGACGTGGCAGCCGAACATCCACTCGTCGCTGTTCTACAACATCTACCGGTTCATGCAGGACCACGGCCGTTGCGAGCCGATCCAGTCGATCGTGAAGGCGTACCGGCTCTATCAGGAGCACGTGAACCTGTCCGGCGACGAGGCCGCGCTGAGCCTCACGCGCGCATGGACGCTCGTGCGCTTCTTCGATTCGGGGATGCTGCAGATGACCCCGTGCACGCGCTGCGGCGGCCACTTCGTCGCGCATGCGCATGATCCGCATCAAGGTTTCGTCTGCGGCCTTTGCCAGCCGCCGTCGCGCGCGGGCAAGACCCGCAAGGCCGCCGCCGCGCGCGCCGAACTGGCTGCCGCCGCGGCCTGAGCACCGTCTGGCGGGGCCGGGCGGGGCGTTCAGGCCGCGCCGGGCGGCGCGAATCGTCTGCGAATTGCTGGTAAACACCGTCGGGCCGCCGCCTGGCCGCCCGCGAAAGTTTTCCTGCCGACTGCCGTAAACCTGTTTAACGGCGGTCTCCCCGCCGGTCATTCGTGAGGGACAGGCAGTGCTGATTATCGTGGGAACACTCGTGACGCTGTTGTCCGTCTTCGGCGGTTATGCGCTGGCAGGCGGGCATCTGGGCGCCTTGATCCAGCCCGTCGAGATCCTGATGATCGTGGGCGCGGGTGTCGGCGCGTTCATCCTCGGCAACGGCGGCAAGACCATCAAGGCCACGCTGCGCGTGCTGCCGACGCTCTTCAAGGGCTCGAAATACACGAAGGATGTCTACATGGAGCTGATGGCGCTTCTTTACGTGCTGCTCGCGAAGGCACGCAAGGAAGGCACGCTCACGCTCGAGGCCGACATCGACGATCCGGAAAAGAGCCCGATCTTCACGCAATACCCGAAGATCCTCGCCGATCACCACATCGTCGAATTCCTGACCGACTACCTGCGCCTGATGGTGGGCGGCAACATGAACGCGTTCGAGATCGAGAGCCTGATGGACGAGGAGATCGAGACGCACCACGCGGAAGGCGAAGGCCCCGCGCATGCGCTGATGCGCGTCGGCGACGCGATGCCGGCGTTCGGTATCGTCGCGGCCGTGATGGGCGTCGTGCACACGATGGCGTCCGCCGACAAGCCGCCCGCGGTGCTCGGCGCGATGATCGCGCAGGCGCTGGTCGGCACGTTCCTCGGGATCCTGCTGTCGTACGGGCTGATCGGGCCGCTCGCGAGCCTCGCGGAGCAGCGCGTCGCCGAGTCGACCAAGATGTTCCAGTGCATCAAGGTGACGATCCTCGCGACGCTGAACGGCTATGCGCCGGCGATCGCGGTCGAATTCGGCCGCAAGGTGCTGTTCTCGACCGAGCGCCCGTCGTTCTCGGAGCTTGAAGAGCACGTGCGCCGCGTGAAGGCGAAGTGACGCGGAGCGCCCAATGAGCAAGAGCAAGGATCGCGCAATCGTCGTCAAGCGGGTGGCCCCCGCGAAGAAGGGCCACCACGGCGGCGCCTGGAAGCTCGCGTACGCGGACTTCATGACCGCGATGATGGCGTTCTTCCTGCTGATGTGGCTGCTGAGCTCGGTCACGCCGGTGCAGCTGAAGGGGATCGCCGAATACTTCAACACGCCGCTGAAGGCCGCGCTGTTCGGCAGCGGCGACCGCAGCTCGCAGGATTCCAGCATCATCAACGGCGGCGGCCGCGACCTGTCGAGCGTCGACGCCGGCACGCTGCGCCGCACCGACGGCACGACGCAGCTCGCCGAACGCCTCGCGAAGATGGGCGACGAGCATTCCCGCTCGCAGGCGCAGAACGCGCAGGCCGCGCAGGACCGGCTCGAGCAGGCGCGCCTGCACGACCTGCAGATCAAGCTGATGGCCGCGATCGAGGCCAACCCGACGCTGCGCCAGTTCAAGCAGCAGATCCGCATCGATTCGACGCTGATGGGGCTGCGCATCGAGATCGTCGATTCGCAGAAGCGGCCGATGTTCGCGATGTCGAGCGACCACGTCGAGCCGTACATGCGCGACATCCTGCGCGAGATCGGCAAGACGCTGAACGACGTGCCGAACCGCATCATCGTCCAGGGCCACACCGACGCCGTGCCGTACGCGGGCGGCGAGGGCGGCTACAGCAACTGGGAGCTGTCGGCCGACCGCGCGAACGCGTCGCGCCGCGAGCTGATCGCCGGCGGCATGGGCGAGGCGAAAGTGCTGCGCGTGCTCGGCCTCGCGTCGACCCAGAACCTGAACAAGGCCGACCCGCTCGATCCGGAAAACCGCCGGATCAGCGTGATCGTGCTGAACCGCAAATCCGAAGAGGCGCTGATGCGCGACGATGCGACGACCACGACGCTGTCGGCCGATGCGGCCGGCTCGCAGCAGCTCGCGCAGCAGCTGGCCCCGGCGCCGGCCGTGCGCCCGGCGCTCGCGGCGTCCGCCGTCGCCGTGCCGAAACCCTGATATCGACAAGATTCCGAGACAGACATGATCCGAACCATTCTCGCCATCGACGACTCCGCGACCATGCGTGCGCTGCTGCAGGCCACGCTGATGCAGGCCGGGTACGACGTGACGGTGGCGCCGGACGGCGAGGCCGGCTTCGACCTGGCGGCCACCGTGCCGTACGACCTGGTGCTGACCGACCAGAACATGCCGCGCAAGAGCGGGCTCGAAGTGATCGCCGCGCTGCGCAAGCTCACTGCCTATACGGAAACGCCGATCCTCGTGCTGACGACCGAAGGCAGCGACGCGTTCAAGGACGCCGCGCGCGACGCGGGCGCGACCGGATGGATCGAAAAGCCGATCGACCCCGCCGTGCTGGTCGACCTGGTCGCGACGCTGTCCGAGCCGGCCGCTTCCTGACATTCACGCGACGCTTTCAACCCGGGACCGGGCATGACTCTCGACATCACTCAGTTCTACCAGACATTTTTCGACGAAGCGGACGAGCTGCTCGCGCAGATGGAGCAGTTGCTGCTGAACCTCGACGTCGGTTCGCCCGACCCCGAGGATCTGGCCGCGATATTCCGCGCCGCGCATTCGATCAAGGGCGGTGCGGCGACGTTCGGCTTTTCCGCGCTGACCGACACGACGCACATCCTCGAATCGCTGCTCGACCGCGCACGCAACCATGAGCTGACGCTGACCAAGGAAATGGTCGACGCGTTCCTGGAGACCAAGGACGTGCTGTCCGACCAGCTCGTCGACTACCGCGCGAGCGCCGAACCGGACGCGGCCGCCGCCGCGACGATCTGCGCGAAGCTCGAACGGCTGAAGGCCGAGAGCGGCGCGGGTGCGCCGGCAGCTGCCGAGGCCGAGCCCGCGGCGCCGGTCGCCGCTGCCGTCGCACCGGCTGCGCCGGCCGCCAGCGACGATCGCGTGCCCGACCACGTGATCGAGCAGGCCGTCGCGGCTGCCCATCCGACGGCCGACGCCGGTGCGGACGAAGGCGGCCCGCACCTGAAGATCACGCTCGTGGGCGTCGATGCGAAGGATCGCGAACTGCTCACCGAAGAACTCGGCAACCTCGGCCGGATCGTCGGCCGCGAGGAAGTGGGCGCCGACCTGACGCTGTGGGTCGAATCGGACGTGCCGTCCGACGACATCGTCGCCGTGTGCTGCTTCGTGATCGACGAAAGCCAGATCCGCGTCGGGCACGGCACGGCGCCGGCCGCACCCGCTGCCGCGCAGGACGCCGCGGCGCCGGCAGCAGAACCGGCCGCCGCCGCGCAACCGGTGCGCGCCGAGGTATTCGCGCCGCAGGCCGCGGCACCGCAACCGGCTGCACCGGCACCGGCCGCACCCGCGCCCGCCGCGCCGGCCGCCGCCGCGCAAGCGCAGCAGCCGGCCCAGCCGGCGCACGCCGACCACGCGCCGCAGGCCGCCGCGCATCACGACGACAAGCGCGCCCGCCCGGCCGCCGCGGCGGCATCGGGCGCCGAAGGCAGCTCGATCCGCGTCGGCGTCGAGAAGGTCGACCAGCTGATCAACCTGGTCGGCGAGCTCGTGATCACGCAGGCGATGCTGGCGGAAACCGCGAGCGCGTTCGATCCGGCGCTGCACGACCGCCTGTTCAACGGGATGGCGCAGCTCGAGCGCAACGCGCGCGACCTGCAGGAAGCGGTGATGTCGATCCGCATGATGCCGATGGACTACGTGTTCAGCCGCTTCCCGCGCCTCGTGCGCGACCTCGCCGGCAAGCTCGGCAAGCAGGTCGAGCTGGTCACGTTCGGCCAGGCGACCGAGCTCGACAAGAGCCTGATCGAACGCATCATCGATCCGCTGACCCACCTCGTGCGCAACAGCCTCGACCACGGGATCGAGACGGTCGACAAGCGCGTGGCCGCCGGCAAGGACGCGGTCGGCCAGCTGGTGCTGTCGGCCGCGCATCACGGCGGCAACATCGTGATCGAGGTGAGCGACGACGGCGCGGGCCTGAACCGCGAGCGCATCCTCGCGAAGGCCGCGAAACAGGGCATGCAGGTGTCCGACAACATCAGCGACGACGAAGTCTGGCAGCTGATCTTCGCGCCGGGCTTCTCGACCGCCGAGACGGTGACCGACGTGTCGGGCCGCGGCGTCGGGATGGACGTCGTGAAGCGCAACATCCAGTCGATGGGCGGCCACGTGGAAATCACGTCGGTGGCCGGCCGCGGCACGACCACGCGGATCGTGCTGCCGCTCACGCTCGCGATTCTCGACGGGATGTCGGTGAAGGTCGGCAACGAGATCTTCATCCTGCCGCTGAACTTCGTGATGGAGTCGCTGCAGCCGTCGAACGACGACATCTACACGGTCGGCAACGGCGAGCGCGTGGTGCGCGTGCGCGGCGAATACCTGCCGCTGGTCGCGCTGCACGAGGTGTTCTCGGTCGACGATGCGCGCACCGACCCGACGCAGGGGATCGTCACGATCATGGAAACCGAGGGGCGCCGCTTCGCGATGCTGATCGACGAGCTGGTCGGCCAGCAGCAGGTGGTCGTGAAGAACCTCGAAACCAATTACCGCAAGGTGCACGGCATCTCGGCAGCGACCATCCTCGGCGACGGCAGCGTCGCGCTGATCGTCGACGTCGCGGCGCTGAACCGCGAAACCCGTGCGACGCACGGCGCCCGAGCCGGCGCCGAGCTCGCGATGTTCTGATGTCACTCGCCATTCAACCGATTGGGGGCAAACGTGTCTGCTGAAGTCCAAATGATCAATCCGGCCGCGGCGAACGCGGCAACGAGCCGCCGCGATGCAGAACAAGGCGACGCGACGGGCCAGGAGTTTCTCGTCTTCACGCTCGGCGACGAGGAATACGGGATCGACATCCTGAAGGTGCAGGAAATCCGCGGCTACGACAGCGTCACGCGCATCGCGAACGCGCCGGAGTTCATCAAGGGCGTGATCAACCTGCGCGGGATCATCGTGCCGATCGTCGACATGCGGATCAAGTTCCATCTCGGCCGCGTCGAGTACGACCACCAGACCGTCGTGATCATCCTGAACGTGTCGAACCGCGTGGTCGGGATGGTGGTCGACGGCGTGTCGGACGTGCTGACGCTGCAGACGGACCAGATCATGCCGGCGCCGGAATTCGGCGCGACGCTGACGACCGAGTACCTGACGGGCCTCGGCACGGTCGACGGCCGGATGCTGATCCTGATGGACATCGAGAAGCTGATGTCGAGCCGTGAAATGGCGCTGATCGAGACGCTCGGCGGTTAAGCGCGCCGCGCGCGCAGGAATTTCGGGAGAATCTGCAATGTTGCATAACTGGTCGATCCGCACGACGCTTACGGCGATCGGACTCATCCTCGTGGCGCTGGCCGCCGCCGTCGGCGGGCTCGGCCTCTACGCGCTCAATCACGCGAGCCGCTCGCTCGACGAGATCGCGCACGTCGACCTGCCGGCGATCCACGCGCTCGACGACACGGCCGCGCAGTTGCTGCGCTCGCGCGTGGCGCTCGATCGCTTCCGTACGCTGACCGAAGCCGGCAACGGGGCCGACGCCACGAAGGTGCTCGATCGCGCGCAGGAGCTGTTCGCGAAGTCGAACCAGAACTGGCAGGCGTTCCAGTCGCTGCCGAAGCTCGGCGTCGAGCAGGCGCTCCTCGACGAGCTTTCCACACGCTACTCGACGATCGTGAAGGAAGGCGTCGAGCCCGAATTCGCGGCGGCGCGCGCGGGCGACATGGCGGCGTACCACGCGGTAGCCGACACGAAGATCAGCCCGATGTTCATCGCGTTCGACCAGACGGCGGCGGCCGTGATCGCCGCACTGCAGAAGCGCGCGGAAGATCGCCAGGCCGCGACGCAGTCGCAGATCTCGCTGATGATCGGCCTGATCGCGGCCGGCATCGCGATCGCGTTCGTCGTCGTGATCGCGATCCGCTTTGCATTGCGCGGCCTGATCGTGCAGCCGCTCGAGGACGCGATCGCGCACTTCGAGCGCATCGCCGGCGGCGACCTCACGCAGCCGGTGAACGTGTTCAGCACCAACGAGATCGGCCGCCTGTTCGGCGGCATCAAGCGGATGCAGGACGCGGTCACGACGATGGTGCAGGCCGTGCATCGTGGCACCGAGTCGATCGACGTCGGCGCGCGCGAGATCTCGACCGGCAACACCGACCTGTCGCAGCGCACCGAGGAGCAGGCCGCGTCGCTGCAGGAAACCGCGTCGAGCATGGAGCAGCTGACGGGCACCGTGCGGCAGAACGCGGAGAACGCGCGGCAGGCCAGCCAGCTCGCGGTGAACGCATCGGACATCGCGACGCAGGGCGGCGAAGTGGTCGGCCAGGTCGTGTCGACGATGCAGGACATCGCGGCGAGCTCGGGCAAGGTCGTCGACATCATCGGCACGATCGAAGGCATTGCGTTCCAGACCAACATCCTCGCGCTGAACGCGGCGGTCGAAGCCGCGCGTGCCGGCGAACAGGGCCGCGGCTTCGCGGTGGTCGCGGGCGAGGTGCGCTCGCTCGCGCAGCGCAGCGCGAGCGCCGCGAAGGAAATCAAGCAGCTGATCGGCGATTCGGCCGAGAAGGTCGAAAGCGGGTCGGCGCTCGTGTCGCGCGCCGGCTCGACGATGGACGAGATCGTGCAGGCCGTGCGCCGCGTGACCGACATCATGGGCGAGATCAGCGCCGCGTCGGACGAGCAGTCGACCGGCATCGAGCAGGTCAACCGCGCGGTCGGCCAGATGGATTCGGTCACGCAGCAGAACGCGGCGCTCGTCGAGCAGGCGGCGGCCGCGGCCGCGTCGCTCGAGGAGCAGACGCGCCAGATGAAGGCGATCGTGTCGGGCTGGCGCGTGGCGGGCGGCATCGTGCTCGCGCCGTCGCGCGGTGTCGCGCGACCGGTCGCGCATGAACCGGCGGCCGGGCCCGCGCTGACGTCCGAGCCGCGTTTCGACGCGGCGCCGGTCGCCGCGCTGCCGGCTCCGCAAGCCAACGCCCAACCGGCACGGCGCGCCGCGCCGGCGCCGCGTGCTGCCGGTGCCGCTGCAGCTGCGTCGGGCGCAGGCCATGAACCGAAGCGTGCGGCCGATACGGGCGCACACGCGCAGAAGGATGCACCGGCTTCGCGCGGCACGGCTGCGGGCGGCTACGGGCCGCGTCTCGCGAAAACCGCCGCGCCGGCCGACAAGCCGGCCGCGAAGCCCGCGCTCGTGCGCCCGGCGCTGAACGGCGAAAAGCCGGCGCCGGCCACGGCCGGCACGTCCGATGACGATTGGGAGACCTTCTAAACCATGCCGCACGCGCGCGCGCCGTTTCGACCCGATGTACCGGATGCCTCGCCTCGCGCGGGCGAGCCGGGGCGCGACTTCGCGTTCACCAGCGCGGATTTCGCACGCATTCGCGCGCTGATCCATCAACGCGCGGGGATCTCGCTGTCCGAGCACAAGCGCGACATGGCGTACAGCCGTCTCGCGCGCCGCTTGCGGGCACGCGGCCTCGACACGTTTCGCGACTACCTCGACCTGCTCGAGCAGGAAGACGATCCGCTCGAGTGGGAAGCGTTCACCAATTCGCTGACGACGAACCTGACCGCGTTCTTCCGCGAGTCGCACCATTTCCCGATCCTGTCGGAGTTCGTGAAGGGGCGGCCGGCACCGGTATCGGTCTGGTGCTCGGCGGCGTCGACCGGCGAGGAGCCTTACTCGATCGCGATCACGCTGATCGAGGCGCTCGGCGAATCGGCCGCGCGCGGCGCGTCGATTCTCGCGACCGACCTCGACACGCAGGTGCTCGCGAAGGCGGAGGCCGGCATCTACACGTACGACCAGGTCAAGCACCTGGCGCCGGAGCGGCTGAAGCGCTTCTTCCTGAAGGGCACGGGCGCGCAGGCCGGCCGCGTGAAGGTGCGTCCCGAGCTGCGCGCGATGATCCGCTTCGAGCAGTTGAACCTGACCGATGCGGATTACGGCATCGCGAAGCCGTTCGACGCGATCTTCTGCCGCAACGTGATGATCTATTTCGACAAGCCGACGCAGGGGCAGGTGCTGTCGCGCTTCGAGCCGCTCGTGAAGCCGGGCGGGCTGCTGTTCGCCGGTCATTCCGAAAACTTCACGTACGTCACGCAGGCGTTCCGGCTGCGCGGGCAGACGGTGTACGAACTGACCCGCGACGCCGCACAGGGCGCGCGGCCGCGGGGCGCGCAGGCGCCTGCGATGCTGTCCGCCGCGCATGCGCGTGCCGCATCAGCTCCTGGAGTGCGCGGATGAGCGCCCTGCCGATCGCCACCAATCGCTACTTCGACAACCACTTCGGCCGTCCCGGCGTGAAGTTGCTGCCGAACGAGTTCTACACGACGTCCGAGGACATGGTGCTGATGACCGTGCTCGGCTCGTGCGTCGCCGCGTGCCTGCACGACCCGTACGCGGGCATCGGCGGGATGAACCACTTCATGCTGCCCGACGACGGCGCCGATCCGGGCGCGGCCGCGTCGGAATCGATGCGCTACGGCGCGTATGCGATGGAAGTGCTGATCAACGAGATGATCAAGGCCGGCGGGCGCCGCGAACGCTTCGAGGCGAAGGTGTTCGGGGGCGCCGCCGTGCTGGCCGGGATGACCACGATCAACATCGGCGACCGCAACGCGGATTTCGTGCGCCGCTACCTGGCGCTCGAGCGCATCCGCATTACAGCGGAAGACCTGCAGGGCGTGCACCCGCGCAAGGTCGCGTTCATGGCGGCCACGGGGCGCGCGGCGGTGAAGAAGCTGCGGCTGCAGGTGCCGGGCGTCACCGAACGCGAAGCCGCGCTCGCCCGCGAGGCCGATCGCGCCCGCACCGCACGGCCGCGTCCGCAGGTCGAGCTGTTCGCGGCGAAGCGTCCGGCGCCGCCGCAGCCGGCGCGGCCGCGCATCGAGCTGTTCGGCGCGCGCAGCGCGGCGCCGGCCGGCGGCGTGCGGGCGGCGAACCTATCAAGAAAGCAGGAGGCATGACCGCAGTGCAGAAGATCAAAGTTTTGTGCGTCGACGATTCGGCGCTGATCCGCAGCCTGATGACCGAGATCATCAATAGCCAGCCCGACATGACGGTGTGCGCGACCGCGCCCGATCCGCTCGTCGCGCGCGAGCTCATCAAGCAGCACAACCCCGACGTGC